>NZ_STFG01000014.1 GCF_004833285.1 Lampropedia puyangensis | reverse complement strand
AAACACCTCATCAGCCAAGCCCGCTACTATAACACCAAAAAAATCCAACTACATTTAAATATTAAAAAAATCTTCACAATTCACAAGAACTTTTGCCGAGTCTAGCCTTACTTAATCGAACATTTAGCGCGCCTGGTAGGAATCGAACCTGCTACCCTACGGAAGCTCTGCAAAAGTATCAAAATCAAAACATATGAACCGATGTCCCCAAAGCTTTGGCCGTCAAACGCAGGGCCTTGGGCACCATTTCCCATTGGGTTACACGTGCCTGCGATGTTCCAACAAGTCCAAAACTTGCCACCAAGGCCAGCGCCAACATCTCACTGCGCATATGTTCCACTTTCTGTATTCAGATACAACAAGTCCACACGAGGTGGACACTGAGAAAGTGCATCTTAGTGTGCAACGCGGCGTTGGGTGTGTCCCGCATTCGCCAGAATAGTTATGTTCTTATACCTTCTGGCTGGAAGAGCAAAACTTCAACCAAAATTCAGCTCCATAACCGAGACAACGCCCCTCACACATCAATGGCCTGCGCTGAGCCCACTTGCTTGCGCAATTCAAATTTCTGGATTTTGCCGGTGCTGGTTTTTGGCAAGGGACCAAACACCACCGCACGAGGGACCTTGAAACCCGCCAAGTGCTTCTTGCAGTGGAGCACGATGTCTTCCGGGGTGACGTCAGCGCCATCTTTGAGTTCAACAAAAGCACATGGTGTCTCGCCCCACTTGGGATCGGGTTTGGCCACCACGGCTGCGGCGAGAACAGCGGGGTGGCGGTAAAGAGCGTCTTCCACTTCAATAGACGAAATATTCTCGCCCCCGGAGATGATGATGTCTTTGCTACGGTCTTTGATTTTGATGTATCCGTCTGGGTATTGCACGGCCAGATCGCCAGAGTGAAACCAGCCACCCGCAAAGGCTTTTTCTGTCGCTGCCGGATTTTTCAAATAGCCTTTCATGGCGATATTGCCACGGAACATGATCTCGCCCATGGTTTCACCATCCCAGGGCACAGGCTGCATGGTTTCTGGATCGAGCACTTGAGCATCTTGCTCTAAGTGGTAGCGCACGCCTTGGCGGGCATTGAGCTGGGCGCGCTCGCCAATATCGAGTGTTTGCCACGCATCGTGCTTAGCGCAAACGGTGGCGGGGCCGTATACCTCGGTCAAACCATAAACGTGGGTGAGGTCAAAGCCCATTTCTTCCATGCCTTCAATCATGGAGGCAGGCGGAGCAGCCCCAGCCACCATGGCTTTCACGCCTGCAGGCACGCCTTCTTTCAGAGCGACAGGGGCGTTGACCAACATGCCATGCACAATCGGTGCGCCGCAATAATGCGTAACGCCGTGCTCACGCATGGCATTGAATACGGCCGCTGGCTCCACGCGGCGCAAACACACGTTCACGCCTGCGCGCGCAGCCACGGCCCAAGGGAAACACCAGCCATTGCAATGGAACATGGGCAAAGTCCACAAATACACGGCGTGCTTGGGCATGTCCCATTCAAGAATGGCGGAAATGGCATTGAGTGCTGCCCCCCGGTGGTGGTAAACCACGCCTTTGGGATCGCCTGTGGTGCCACTGGTGTAGTTCAAGGCAATGGCATCCCACTCGTCCGCAGGGCGTTGCCAGTCAAATTGCGCATCGCCCTGTGCAATGAAGGCTTCGTAATCGATTGCACCTTCAAGCTGCACCGGGGCTGGACCATACAGCGCGTCTTCAACAGTGATGATGGTGCGCAAATGCTGGGTTTTGCGTAATGGCAACGCTTGTGCAATCAGCTTGGCGAACTCGGGGTCAACCACCAAGACTTTGGCCTCGCCATGGTCGAGCATGAAAGCAATGGTTTCCGGGTCAAGCCGAGTGTTGAGCGCATTCAGCACCGCACCAGCCATAGGCACACCAAAGTGGGCTTCGACCATGGGCGGGGTATTGGGCAAGATAACGGCCACGGTATCGTTTTTCTCTACACCTGCACGCTGCAATGCGCTGGCCAATTGGCGGCTGCGTTGATACGTCTGTTGCCAATTGCGCCGGATATCACCATGCACCACCGCCAAGCGTGTGGGATACACCTCGGCGCTGCGACGAATAAAGTCCAGTGGAGTGATGGCCGAAAAATTCGCCGCATTGCGATCCAGATGCTGGCTGTAGGGGTTCATCGCGCTTATCTCCTGATTTTCATGAATAGACAACTGGCGGTCGTTGTACCGCATCTGCTCAAGCAGAACAATTGGCTGATAGTCGTAAACACAAACCCTGAGTCAGCGTGTCCATACAGGCTTCTCGTCATAAACAGCCCACTTTGATGCTTGCCGAAACCTAATGGCGCACCTACACTTGCGCCGACTGTGCATGCCCGCACTTATTCAGTGCATTCAGGCCGTGCCCATTAAAAAAATCAACCATAAACCAGAGGGAAAACCATGCATTCTTTTGCTGTAAAAACCGTTCGCACTACCATATTTTTGGCGTGCGTTGTGGCTGCTGCCGGTTGCGGCAAAAAAGAGACCGCGATGGAGCAGGCCATGAATGCCATGCCACCTGCCTGCAAAACGTATTTGGAGAAAACCCAGGCCTGTGTCAAAAAGATGAGCGGCAACGAAGCCATGGCCGCCATGGAAAAGCAAATGGAAGAGCAAGCCAAACAAATGACTGAGCAGTTGAAAAAAGCCAGCAAAGAAGAGCTGGAGAAAATGGCTCAAGCCTGCACGCAAGTGGAGCAGCAACTCACGCCCATGTTCTCCCAAATGGGATGCTGATCAACACCGTCGATCACTCTCTTATGTGAATGCATCCCAATAAAAAAGCCGCTCACAGGCACAATGTGGCGGCTTTTTTTTATTTATGGCTATTGCATGGCCCATGCACAATACTGCGCCAGATCAAGACCCACAGTGCGCAAAGGCAAGCCTGAGGATGGTGGACTCAGCTGGTTTGTCCAAGCAGCGGCATCAAGCCGCCTTGGGCATCAAGCGCGGCCAAATCATCAAAGCCACCAACATGCGTCTGGCCGATATAAATTTGGGGCACAGTACGCCGTCCGGTTTTCGCCATCATGGCATCGCGCTCATCGGGGTTCTGATCGATGCGAATTTCGTCAACTGCCTCAACCCCACGCGCTTTGAGCAACTGTTTTGCGCGAATGCAGTAAGGGCAAACTGCAGTGGTGTACATGGTGACCGTTTGCATAAGGGCTCTCCTTCAAATGCACGCTGTTATGCCTTCGCACCCGTGGTGAGTGGCAGGCCCGCTTCTTTCCAAGCCTTCATTCCACCAGAAACCACTTGCGCCTGCTCGTAACCGAGTTTTTTCGCCGCAGCAACAGCTTTGCCAGCACGCGTGCCTGTTGCACACACAAACAGCACGGGCGTGGCTTTGTTTTTCGCCACATTGCCCAGTTGCTGCTCCACTTGATCAAGGCTGACATGCTTGGCGCCTTTGATATGGCCTGCGGCATAGTCCTCGCTTGAGCGAATATCCACCACAGCAGCTTTTTCACTATTCATTTTCTGCACCGCCTGCGCAGGCGTCACGCTGGCTGAGCCACTTTTGCTCAGCGCGGGAACAAACAGCATGGCTCCAGATACCAGGGCCACCACAAACAGATACCAGTTCTCAAGAAGGAAGTTCACAACGTCGCTCGCAAAGTAAAGTTCAGAAAAATGCAAAAAGGCTGCGTCGCAAAGGCAACGCCAGCATCCCTGCGGCAGTCAAAGGGCACACCAAGGCAAGGCCCTATTCACAGGCAGCCACAACGACAAAAACACCTACAACTCGCCAGTCAGAGAGGGGACACGCAGCACCCAGAGCGAGCAAAGGCACGCATTTTACGGTGCCAAGACACCAAGAGCGCAATGCCTGAGAGAAAAGCCCGCATCATCGCCACTAAAATAAGCGGCTGTATTGCGTAAGCACCCACTGTGATGGCCCCCTAAGGGGCATTGCAGGCTGCTTTTTGATCCACATCTTCTGTTGAGAACTGCCCACCCATGTACAAACTCGTTTTGATCCGTCACGGTGAATCGACCTGGAATTTGGAAAACCGTTTTACCGGTTGGACCGATGTGGAATTGACCGCCACCGGCATTGCCCAGGCACAACAAGCTGGTCAACGCCTCAAGGCTGCGGGTTTTGAATTCGACAAGGCATACACCAGTGTGCTCAAGCGCGCCATTCATACGCTGTGGCATTGCTTGGATGGCATGGACAGCACATGGTTGCCGGTTGAAAAATCATGGCGCCTCAACGAACGCCATTACGGCGGTTTGCAAGGCCTAAACAAAGCAGAAACCGCCAAAGAATATGGCGATGAGCAAGTGCTGGTGTGGCGTCGCAGCTATGACACACCACCTCCAGCATTGCAGGCCAATGACCCTCGCAGTGAACGTGGCGATCGCCGCTACCAAGGCTTGGCAGCGGAACAAATTCCTCTGACCGAATGTCTCAAGGACACTGTGGCACGCGTCTTGCCTTACTGGGAAAGCCACATTGCACCCGATATTCGTTCAGGCAAGCGTGTAGTGATTGCAGCGCATGGCAACTCGCTGCGTGCGCTGGTCAAATACTTGGATGGCATCTCGGATGAAGCCATCGTCTCGCTCAATATCCCCAACGGTACGCCTTTGGTTTATGAGTTGGACGAAGCGCTCAAACCCATTCGCAGTTACTATTTAGAGTCTTGATCAACCACCCGATGGCCGAGGGAATAGGCGCGCAGCTTTGCATGCGCGCATAAGCGCCATCAATTACTGGAACATTTTTAGATTGGCTGGGTATATGGGAAACAAAATGCAAACCGTTGGATGGGTCAGCGCAGGGGTGCTAGCCGGCGCGCTGGCTACCTTTTCGGTGCAAACCATCGCACGCAATACGGTTGCACCGCTGCCACTGGAAGAACTGCAGCAACTGGCTGCGGTATACGGCCTGATCAAGACCGACTATGTGGAGCCGGTGGACGACAAAAAACTCATTACTGATGCCATCTCAGGAATGGTTTCCAGTCTCGATCCTCACTCGCAATATTTCGACAAAACCAGTTTCGCCGAATTCCGCGAAGGCACAACAGGACGTTTTGTCGGCGTTGGTATTGAAATTTCCCAGGAAGATGGGCTCATTCGCATTGTCTCCCCCATCGAAGGTTCCCCCGCAGACCGCGCAGGCCTGATGCCCAACGACTTGATCACCAAGATTGATGATGCAGCCGTCAAAGGGTTGAGCTTGACTGAAGCTGTCAAGCGCATGCGCGGTGAACCCAACACCCAAGTGGTGCTGACTGTGTTCCGCAAAGACGAAAGCCGCACCTTTACCGTCAATATCACGCGTGAAGAAATCAAAACCCGCTCGGTCAAGGGCGAGGTGATTGAGCCGGGCTACGCATGGCTGCGCCTATCGCAATTCCAAGACCGCACGGTCGATGATTTCGTCAACAAGGCCATCGAGATTTATGCCAAAGAACCCAAGCTCAAAGGCTTGGTGCTGGATTTGCGCAATGACCCAGGTGGTTTGCTCGATGCGGCTGTAGCTATCTCTGCAGCCTTCTTGCCTAAAGACTCGGTTGTCGTTACCACAGATGGTCAACTGCCAGAAAGCAAGGCCTTGTTCTCCGCCAATGCGGCTGACTATATGCCGCGCCGCCTCCCCATCGGCGGGGGTGATCCGCTGCGCCGCCTGCCTGCAGGTCTGAAAGACGTGCCGCTGGTGGTTCTGGTCAACGAGGGCTCCGCATCAGCCAGCGAGATTGTGGCTGGCGCCCTGCAAGACCACAAACGCGCCACCATCATGGGCAGCCAGACTTTTGGCAAAGGCTCTGTGCAAACCGTGCGCCCACTGGGCCCAGACACCGGCATCAAGCTGACCACTGCGCTGTATTACACACCCAATGGCCGCTCCATCCAAGCCAAGGGCATTGAACCAGATATTACTCTGGATGAAACCGCCGATGGCAGCCCCTACGCTTCATTGCGCGTGCGCGAGGCGGATTTGGCCAAACACTTAGGCAAGGATGAAACGCCAGAGGAAATAGCACGTAAAGAGAAAGAGCGTGAAGAAGCCCTCAAACGCCTGCAGGACGAAACCAAAGCCAACGAAGGGCAGGTTGCACGCCGCCTGCCTCAATTTGGTACTGCTGAGGATTTCCAGCTGCAACAAGCGATCAGGCAGCTCAAAGGGCAGCCCGTTCAAGTAGCCAAAAACACGGAAAAAGTCGCCAACGCAGAAGGCAAAGCTGCAGCTGATGCTGCCGATCCAACATCAAAAGCCCCGGCTGAAATCAAGAAATAACCAGGTACTTTGAAAGTACAAAAAGCGCTGCAAACCGTTGCAGCGCTTTTTTTATGCCTAATGCACGGCAAAAAGAAAAACACGGGCATAGCTGCAACTCTCGCGAAGGCGCCCCCTGCACAGCACTAAAAACGAGAGAGATGCTCCATATGCATCGGGACGCTTTCCATCTGCACCCCAAATACAAAACCACGCGCTAAAAAGAGATTGTGCGACGCAAGCGCCTGAGCCGCTCATCCACACTTGGGTGGCTATCAAGCCACTGCCCAAAAAGGTTCAAGGTATCAAGGGGCGGTGCCATCCACAGGTGTGATATCGCACTGCATTCCGTACGGTTGCCCATCAATTCCAGATCATCCATGACCATTCGCGCTTGGAATGAAGGCATCGCCTGGGCATCGATCTTCTCTAATGCACCGGTCAATCCATCGGTTTGGCGTGTCCATTCCACAGCCCGCGCATCAGCCAGAAATTCACGTTGACGCGAAATAGCCGCTTGCAACAAGCATCCCGCAAACCAGCCTACCAAGCCCGCATACATCACCAAACCACCAAATACACGCAGCAGCACCAACTCTGTACCCGCCAGACTGCGACCATAGCCAAAAATCATTTGCAGACCATAGACCATAGCGGCCAATTGCATGTTCAGATAGGTATCCCCCTCACGAATGTGGCTAAGCTCATGCGCCATTACAGCTTGCAACTCATCACGGCTGAGCTGCGCAATAGCCTGCGCTGTCACGACCACCGCCCTATCCCCACGCTCCCACCCAGCAGCCAGCGCATTGATTTGCTCCCCACGATCTTTGACCATGATGGCTGGAACTGGCATGCGGGCCGAAATACACAGCTCCTGCACCACGTTGATATAGACCTTTTCGCTAGTCACGTCAGGCTTCGCTAGGCGTGCCCCCAGCCGTTTCGCCAAGGCAATACCACCGCCCTGGTGCAAATGGCTGGACTCCAACCACCATCCCCCGATCATCAAAAACATGGCCGTGCCGACATTTGCCCAGAAAAAACCTCTAGGCAGCCCATCGACACCAAAAAACCAATGCGCCAACCACAACGGAATACTGAGCATCCCATGCACACTCAACGCCACCAAGGGCACCATCAACCAAAACCCTAAACGCAAAATCCAGGTGGTTTGGCGCGCTTGCTGCTGCTGTTTACGAAACCCCATAATTGGTGCGATGCAGTCAATACCAGCGCGCAGCGCTTATTGCCCAAAGCGCACTTGCGGCGCCTGACGCTCTTGCTCCGACGTCGTCGATTGCAGCATCGGCAATGAGGGGAAACGGTTAAGCGTTGCCACGATGTTCGAGGGAAATTCCTCCGTAGCCGTATTGAAAGCCAATACCGTATCGTTGTACGCTTGACGCGCGAAACCAATGCGGTTTTCCGTGCTCGCAATTTCTTCTGATAAACGCTGCATTTCGCGGTCAGCTTTGAGTTCAGGGTACGCTTCCGACAATGCCATCAAACGCCCTAAACCTGCCCCCAACACTCCTTCAGCCCCAGCCAACGCCATCAATGCACCGCCATCAGCAGGATTGGCACGCGCCTGCTGCGCGGCAGTTACGGCGTTACTGCGCGCGGCAGCAACAGCCTCCAACGTTTCACGCTCATGCTGCATATAACCGCGCGCAACCTCCACCAAATTGGGTATCAAGTCGTAGCGCCGCTTGAGTTGCACATCGATTTGGGCAAACGCATTCTTCACTTCATTTCGCAACCCCACAAAACGGTTGTACGTCACCACGTACCACAGCACCAGCGCAACCAAAACAGCAATCACAACAATAGCAGTAGTCGACATTGTCTTCTCCTCAAAGAAGTTTTAATTATCACATGTAATTAAACATGTAGTTTACTTCTGTTTCTGACGAGTGGAGCATTGTGCGCACAATGCTCCACCCCGCTGAACACCATTGAAGACTACGCGCGCGCCAGAAGCACAAATATTTGAAAAAAGCACCGTTTTATCTTTTCACACCGAAAAACAATGGTAAAGTTCAGCCCTTCGCGAAATCGTTCATCGGAATGAATTTCCAAACCGTCAAAATTTTGGGCGGTTAGCTCAGTGGTAGAGCACTGCCTTCACACGGCAGGGGTCACAAGTTCGAACCTTGTACCGCCCACCAAAATAGAACAAGGACTTAGTCTGAACAGACTAAGTCCTTTTTTCTTGCTCGCATCATCTGTACTACAGAAACAATTTATTCAAAGAGGGTGTATTCACATCTACACCCTTATGTGTAATCTCGGTTTTGAAACGACCATTCAACCAAGACCACATATGAACACTTATCCAAAAACTTGGATTGCAACTGTGCTGGGGTTTATTGCGCCCCCCATCGGCATGCTCTATGTCGGTCAGCGCAAATGGGCAAGTATCTATTTCATCGCGGTGTTAGCTATTGGTCTAATCTACGGTCTGTACCTTAGCGCAGCATCTCCTCTGGCTCCTGTTATTCCACTTTTGTTTCATGGCTTGTGTGCCTTGCATGCCGCTCGCTTGGCGCATCGCACGCGTCGCGCTGCTCTGCAGCGCCCTACCTATAGCCGATGGTACGTTCTGCTGGCAGTTGCTGCTGGCTTATTTCTGCTTTTCTTCGGGGTTCGTTCTTTTTTCGTAGAGTCTTTCCGCATCCCATCAGGCTCGATGCTGCCCTCCATTGCCCCACATTCCTCGGTTATCGTCCAGAAATGGGGGTATGGCAACTATGGCACTTATGGCATCACGCTCTCGCGAACTCCCATTTCTGCCGTATTGGAGCGCGGCAGTATTGTCGTTTTTGAGTTCCCTCCAAAGAGATCTGTACCTTTGATTGCTCGTTTGGTTGGTTTGCCTGGTGACACGATCCGCTATGAGCACAAACAACTCATCATCAACAACCAGCCAATACCCCAAAAAATCCACCAGCAAGCGTACTTTGACTACACCAGCATGCAGAGCCTATCGGTTCGGTCTGAAGATTTGATGGGGGTGACTCATGACATTTTGATCAATGAAGATATGCAGCGTAGTCCGCCCCAGCCACTGGATTTTCCTTATCGCAACCAATGCACTTTTGAGACAGACCGCCTGACCTGCACCGTACCTGCAGACCACTATTTCATGCTGGGGGATCATCGGGACAATAGCTACGACAGCAGAGTCTGGGGGTTTGTGCCCGCCGACCACTTAGTTGGCAAGGCACTGTGGGTCGTACCACCAATCGGCTCTCAATAAATTCAAACGCGATAAATGGAGAAGGTATACCAGCCTGAAAAACAAAATTGCTCACCAGACTCTGTCGTTTCAGACTTTTTGGTAAAAGCGTTTTGGCAAGCCCCAGGCGACCAGCACAAAAGCAACCAAACAGGCTGCGGCCAGCGCGTACAAGCCCAGCGTCGCACTGCCAGTCAGATCGCGCACCTTGCCCACCATGTAGGGGCTGATGATGCCGCCGAGCTGGCCAATCGAGTTGATCAAGGCAATGCCTGCAGCCGCGGCCATGCCGGTCAAGAAGCGCTGTGGGAAAACCCAGAACAGGCCAATCGCCGAGATGATGCCGGTAGCAGCCACCGTCAAACCGAACAACAAGGCGACGGTGTTAGTGCTGAACGCGCCGCACAAGAAGTAGCCGATGCCGCCAGCCAGCACGGTCAAGGCCAGGTGCCAGCGGCGCTCGCCGGTGCGGTCGGAGTTTTTGCCCAGCAGGATCATCGAGATACCGGCCACCAAATACGGCAGCGCAGAAATCAAACCGATCACGAAGGTGTCTTCAGTGCCTGCCGAACGGATCAGCTGCGGCATCCAGAACACCAGGCCGTAAATACCGCCAGCCAGGCACATGTAAATGAAGGACAAGGTGTAGGTTGCAGGCTCTTTCAAAGCGGCCAGGAAGTTGTGCGCTTGCGCTTCCTTGGCATCGCGGTTGACTTCGGCATGCCAAAAGGCTTTGTCGTCTTTGCTGAGCCAGCGGGCATCGGCGATTTCATCGTCGAGGAACTTCCACACCACCACGCCCAAAATCACCGAAGGAATGCCTTCGAGCAAGAACAGCCATTGCCAGCCCGACAGGTTGAGCCAGCCATCGCTGAACTTCATGATGCCGCCCGAGATCGGGCCGCCGATGATGCCGCAAAACGCGATACCGGACATGAAGATGGTATTGATGCGCGCCCTGCGAGTCGCTGGAAACCACTTGGTGAAGAAGTACAAGGCACCAGGCACAAAACCGGCTTCCAGTGCACCGACCAGAAAGCGGATGATGTAGAAACCCATCTCGCTGGTCACAAACATCGTGCAGGCCGACGCAATGCCCCAAGTGACCATGATGCGCATGATCCACACCCGTGCGCCGACGCGGTGCAAGATCATGTTGCTGGGCACTTCAAACAAGAAGTAGCCAATGAAAAACACGCTGGCGCCCAGGCCATAGACCGCATCCGAAAAACCCAGCTCACTTTGCATTTGCAGCTTGGCAAAACTGATGTTAACGCGATCCAGATACGCCACCACCCAGCACACCACCAGCAAGGGGATAAAGCGCCAGAAAACTTTGCTGTAGACCTCTTGCTCACGCGAAGCGGACGCGGCGGCATTCGCTGCACTAGCGGCATTTGCGGCAGATGCACCGCCGATGCTTGTGTTGACACTCATGAACTGTCTCCGTGAATTGATTTGCGCCTGCGCCGTCTATGGGCGCATGGGCCATTTTTTTGCTGCTTTAGGGCAGCCAACACAACCCAGCAAACCGAAGGTTTGCAGTTAAGACTAGGCGCAAAACCGCAGGTAGTACGAGTAGTACGACAAGGTTTTGCAACGACGTATCAAGGGTTGTGTTAATTGCTCTTAGTAAGTCGCCCGACCACCCGAGAGATCGAACACCGCGCCGGTAGTAAACGAGTTTTCCTCGCTCACCAACCAGGCGACCATGGCCGCGATTTCATTGACCAGCACAAAACGCCCGCGCGGGATTTTAGACAGCATGTAGTCGATGTGCTGCTGGGCCATTTGCTCAAAAATCTTGGTTTTGGCCGCTGCTGGTGTGATCGCATTGACGGCGATGTTGAGGCCCGCAGTTTCCTTGCCCAGGCTCTTGGTCAAGGCAATCACCGCGGCTTTGGAGGCGCTGTAGGCCGAAGCATTCGGGTTGCCTTCCTTGCCTGCAATCGAGGCCACATTCACCACCCGACCATAGCCGCTGGCGATCATGCCTTTGACCACTTCCTGGTTGACGTGGAAGGTGCCATTCAGGTTCACATCAATAACGCGGTTCCACTCGGCAGCCGGATAACCCACCACGGGTGCATTGGCACCGGCAATGCCTGCGCTGTTGACTAGAATGGCAATCGGGCCCAACTCATCGACGGTCTGCTGGTGCGCTTGCTGCACCGAGGCCAGCTCGGCAATATTGGCCTGGTAAACGGCTACTTGGCCTTTGCCCGCCAAGTGCTGCTGCGCGGCAGCCAAGGCTTGCACATCAAAGTCCCAAATTGCCACAGTCGCTCCGCCTTCGAGCAGGCGCTCGACCACGGCCAAACCAATGCCTTGTGCGCCACCGGTCACGACGGCCACTTGCCCCTTGTAATCGTATGTATTCATGCGGGTACTCCTTACGCGGCCACGACTTTTTGTTGTTGTTCGCCCAAACCATCAATGCCCAAACGCATAGTTTGGCCAGCGCGCAGGAACACGGGTTCAGGCTTGATGCCCATGCCCACGCCCGGTGGCGTGCCGGTCGAGATCACATCCCCCGGATTCAGGGTCATGAACTGGCTCAGGTAGGCAATGATTTCTGGCACCTTGAAAATCATCGTCGCGGTGTTGCCGTTCTGGTAGCGCTTGCCATCGACTTCCAGCCACAGATTGAGTTGGTGCGGATCAGCCACTTCATCGGCTGTCACCAGCCAGGGGCCGGTGGGGCCAAAGGTGTCGCAGCCCTTGCCCTTGTCCCAGGTGCCGCCACGCTCGATTTGGTAGGCGCGTTCAGACACGTCATTGACCACGCAATAGCCGGCCACATAGTCCATGGCGTCGCTTTCTTCGACATACGAGGCTTGCTTGCCAATCACCACACCCAGCTCGACTTCCCAGTCGGTCTTGAGCGAGCCGCGCGGGATTTTGACATCGTCGTTCGGGCCCACGACAGCCGAAGTCCATTTGGAGAACACCACCGGCTCGGTTGGGATGGCCATATTCGATTCTGCAGCGTGGTCTGCATAGTTCAGGCCAATGCAGATAAACTTACCAATGCGGCCCACGCAAGCGCCCAGGCGTGGCTGGCCTTCAACCAATGGCAGCGCAGTCAAGTCTTGGCTTTTGAGCGCAGCGACCAGCGGGCCGGACAGGAAAGCGCCATCAATATCCTGGGTCCAGGCGCTGAGGTCGCGCAACTGGCCTTGTGCATCCAACACAGCGGGTTTTTCTTGGCCTGCGGGCCCGTATCTCAAGAACTTCATGGCTACCTTTTGCTATCGTTAAAACAGTCTGGGCAGTGTAGAAACTTTCAGGCCCTGCACCTATGCGACTTGTTCGCAGGCAATCACCAAAATGGAATCTCCGGAAAAACCCGCTCAGGAAAACCCTCAGTTAGCCACCTTGCACGCCGTCAATTCGCGCCTGAAGTTTCGCCATTTCAAGCTCTTGATTGCCGTGCAGGACATGGGCTCGGTGCACCAGGCGGCGGCGCTATTGCACATGTCCCAACCCGGTGTCAGCAAGGCCCTCAAAGAAATTGAAGAAACACTGGGCGTGGTGCTGTTTGCCCGCACACCGCAAGGGCTGGTGGCCACCGACATGGGCCAGTGCGTGATTCGCCATGCGCGGCTGATGCTGTCGAGTCTGGCGCATATGCACAATGAAATGGCTGCGCTCTCGCGTGCCGCAGGTGTGCGTATATCGGTCGGCACGATTGCCGGGGCCCTGGCCGCCGTCGTAGCCGATGCGCTGCTGACATTCCAAAAACAGCACCCCGAGGTGGTGGTGGATTTGCACGAAGGCACCAGCGCGCATTTGCTCGAAGGCTTGCAAAGCGGCACCCTGGACATTGCGCTGTGCCGCACTTCGGTGGCGACGCAGTCCGAGCTGTTCCACTTTGAATGGATCAGTGACGAAGAAGCTTACGTGGCCGTCTCGCCCGTGCACCCCTTGGCCGGGCAGGCCAAGGTGACGCTGGCGCAAGCGGCACAATACCCATGGATTCTGTTTCCCGGCCATATGCCTTTGCGCACCTTGCTGGAGCGCGAAGCGGCCAGCCTGAATGTGAGCTTTCAACGCAAAGCCATTGAAACCTCGTCCACCTTTGCGACCGCCTTATTGCTCAATAAAAGCCCGGACTTGGTGGCCTTGCTATCGCGCGAAACCGTCGAGTTTTTTGAAAAAACTGGCAGCTTGCGACGCTTGAATCTGACGATTCATTCCAACGCCGAGCCTTACGGAATGGTGGTGCGCCAAGGCGTGCAAGCGCCAGCAGTTGTAGCCAGCTTCAAGGAATGCATCAAGGCCCAAGCGCGCAATATGCGCGCTTATTGAAGCGCCCCCTTTACGCGCTGACACTCGCAAGTGCACGGCGTTCCCATAAAAAAACAGGAGAGATGAATGCACGGACCAGAACCGAAAAACAAACACCCAATGGCGGGCTTTCCACAGGTGTGTTTCATCAAAAACACCATCGACAATCCCAACATCATCGTCGGCGACTACACGTACTACGACGATCCGGAGAACTCCGAGGATTTCGAGCGCAATGTGCTCTACCACTTTCCTTTTATTGGCGACAAGCTGGTGATTGGCAAGTTCTGCGCGATTGCGCGGGGCGCGCAATTCATCATGAATGGGGCGAACCACAAAATGTCGGGCATCTCGACCTACCCGTTCCAGATTTTTGGCAACGGCTGGGAAAAGGCCATGCCCGCACCCGGCGATTTGCCCTACAAAGGCGATACCGTGATTGGCCATGACGTCTGGATTGGCTACCAAGCATTGATCATGCCTGGCATCAAAATTGGCAATGGCGCGATTATTTCCTCGCGCTCAGTGGTTACTGCGGATGTGGAGCCCTACACCATCGTCGGCGGCAACCCGGCCAAACCGCTCAAGCAGCGCTTTGCGCCTGAGGTAGTGGACACCCTCAATGCCATTGCATGGTGGGATTGGCCCATTGAAACGATTACTGCGCACCTTGCGGATATTGTCGCTGGCGACGTTCAAGCACTACGCGCTTGTGCCCCAGCCAACCTGCACCACACGCCCTGAAGCCAAGAGCGCATCATGGCGCGCAAACCATCAAGCTTGCAAGAAAGTCAGCAAGGTGTCGCCCGCTTCGAAATCGCAATTTTCCCGGATCATATCGACCACCAGCGAGACTTGGTGGCTGATAAGGCTGCGCTTGAATACGGCGTAATACTGAATTTGCGGCAAGGCTGGCGAGACTTCGAGCTCGCGCAAAATACCGCGCTCAACCAAGGGGCCAAAATACCCCCGCGGCAGGTGGCTGATGCCTTGGCGCATCACGGTCAAACGCGCCATCATGTCCAGACTATTGCACGTGAGTACGCGTTTGAGTGCAAGGCCCTGCTCGGCAAACCAAGCATCGTACAGATGCGACAGGGCTGAGGTTGTGGGCTGCGAAATCACCGGGAATGGCTCCAGATCTTGGGGTGTGAGTCGGGCCTCAAAATCTATGTCCAGATCGGGGCTGGCCATCCATGCGTTCGTAACGAACCCTAGCGGCACGCTTTCGTACTCGTAACTCCAGAACGGGCCCGGCATGATGGCCAAATCCAAGCTGTCATGTTCCAGACGTTCATACAACGTAATGCCGCCGTCGATCTCAGGCAGCAATTGGATATTGGGGAAACGCCGCCCCATGTCGCGAATCAAACGCGCCAGCCAAGTCAGACCACTCAACTCCGTCACGCCAAGGCGCACGGTCCCCTCGAAGCGCGAAGAATCAGCCATGTCGCGCACGATGCGGTTGTTCAATGCCAGCAACTGGGTGGACATTTCAAACAACCGCCTACCATGCTGCGTCAAGACCAGTTTGCGGCTGTCGCGCTCAAACAATGGGGCGCCAGCAAAAGACTCCAACTCGCTTACGCGCTTGGAAATAGCAGACTGGGTGGTGTAGAGCCGCTTGGATGCTGCATTGAAACTACCCAGCACGGCGCTCCAATGAAAAGCCTCCATTTGCTTGAGGGTGTACATAGCGGCAGTAGAGGTGTAGTGAGGACGACTGGTCATTATCACACCAAGCTATGCACTATCCCCAGCCATACTCCTTGCTGCCATGCAAACAAGCGTGTCTCTGGCCAAACACGGCTCAATGCGCACGCACCACGTCTGCGAGGAACTTCTGCGCACGCGGGTGTTTGGGATTACTGAAGAATGCGTCAGGCGTATCCACCTCAATGATCTTGCCAGCATCCATAAACACCACGCGATCGGACACCTCGCGGGCAAAACCCATTTCGTGCGTCACGCAAATCATGGTCATGCCATCGCGAGCCAATGACTTCATCACCTGCAACACCTCGCCCACCATTTCCGGATCCAACGCTGACGTAGGCTCATCAAACAGCATCACAGGAGGCTTGAGTGCCAATGCACGGGCAATGGCCACACGCTGCTGCTGCCCGCCTGACAAGGAGCCTGGATACGCATCAGCCTTGTGTGCAAGGCCCACGCGCTCGAGCAGTTGCTCAGCCAGTGCTCGCGCCTGTGCTTTGCTTTGCTTTTGAATCTGCACCGGCGCATACATGACGTTGTCGATCGCGCTCATGTGCGGGAACAGGTTGAACTGTTGAAACACAAACCCGATGCCCTGACGCAAATGGTTGATGTTGACGCCTCTGGCATGCACATCTTGGCCATTCACGGTAATGGTGCCTTGCTGAATCTCTTCCAGGCGATTGATGGTGCGAATCATCGTGGACTTGCCTGACCCGGATGGCCCACACACCACCACCACCTCACCTTTGTTGACGTGCAGATCAATGTCGGTCAAGACATGATGCTCGCCATACCATTTATTGACTTTATCGAATTGGATCATGAATCCCTATCCCTATGAATTGAACGTGGCGGTGGTCACGCCAGCACCATCTGTCGGCTGCGGCGGATGCGACGCTCCATCCAGCTAACGCCACGGCTCAAGCTGAAGCAGACGATGAAGTAGATGATCGCGAGAATGCCAAAGACCTGCAAAGGCTGCGTCAGCACCATGTTGTTCACCTGGTTGGCCGAGAAAGTCAGCTCGTTGACGCTGATGACGTAACCCAGTGACGTTTCCTTGATGGTCGAGACAAACTGACTGGTCATGCCGGGCAGCACGTTAAACAGCGCTTGCGGCAAAATCACCTTGCGCATCGTGGTCCAGTATCCGACCCCCAAAGAGCGCGATGCTTCAATCTGACCTTTGGGAATGGCCTCAATCCCAGCACGAATGACCTCGCACAAATACGCACTTTCATAAACAACCAGCGCGCAAATCAAGGTCCAGAATCCGCTGATGGAATGGCCTGTAATTTTGGGCACCACGAAGTACGCCCAGAAAATCAGCATCAGCAGGGGCATCCCCCGCACCACATTGACAAAAGCACGCGAGCAACGCTGCACCGCCCGATACGGGCTGACACTGCCAATAGCCAGAAGAATCGCCAACGGAAACGACATCAACAACCCGCATGCCGCCAGAATCAGCGTCAGGGCCAAGCCGCCTAGTGGGCCGTTGGGGTATTGGCCCACCAGCAAAGTGGGCCAGTATTGCGCCAGAATTTCAAGCACGACGCACCTCCTTGTTCAAAGCGAAATGCGCATAAACGCGCGATCCGATGAACATGATCAGGAACGAGCCGCACAAATAGAGAATGGTGGCAGCACCAAATGTGGCAAACGTACGGTATGTCTCGTTCTCAATCTCACGGGTCTGGTAGGTCAGTTCGACCACACCAATGGCCATGGCCACACTCGTGTTTTTAAACAGCAACAGGGCGCGGCTGACAAGGGGAGCAATGGCAATGCGCAGCGCTTGCGGCACGATGATGTAACGCATGCACTGGATGTAGCTTGAGCCCAGTGCACGAGCAGCCTCGAATTGCGTGGCGGGAATAGCACGCAGGCCGCTGCGAATATCTTCAGCGATATAGGCCGCAGAGCCCAACCCCAGCGCAATGGCAGCCAGCGACAACTCCGCATTGTGCGCATAAAGCCAGGTACGCACACTCTCGGGCAGCAATTCGGGCATGCCGAAATACCAGAACAGCACTTGCACCATTAATGGAACATTGCGGTGGTATTCCACGTAAATATCAACAAACCAGCGGCAAACAGCCACATTGGTTGTTCGCACAATCACCAGAATCACGGCCAGTGAAAAGGCCATGACCCAGCCAATTGCGAACAACTTGAGTGTTGTCGCCACGCCGTCAAGCAGTTGCAGCAAGTAAACAGATTGAAGCATCAGTGTGTCCAACAGACTGGCTTACTCATTACTCAGCAATGGGCGCGATGGTGAAACCGCGCTCGAGCTTGTAAGGCGTCTGTGCGCCAAACCATTTGTCAAACAACGCCGCAGCTGCGCCATCTTTCTCGGCTTCGTCCAGGATGCCATTGACCTTGGCGATGAAGGCCGTCTCATCCTTGCGCATGCCCAAGCCCCAATATTCCATGAATACAGGCTCTTTGATGATCGACACAGGTGCCGTAGGTGGGCTTTGCAGCATCAAACGCGCCAGCACCAATTCAGAAGCGAACTGGGCATCCACTTTTTTCTGCTGCAGCGCCAAATAAGCAGCCGAGCTGTCGGCATAGCCAATCACATTCGATTTGGCCAGAATGCGCTTGATTTCACGCTCTGAGCTGGAGCCTTTAGTAGCCCCAACACGACGCCCATCCACTTGGGCAATGGTGTCGAGTCCGGCATCCTTGCGGACCAGCAATTTTTGCGGGCTCACGTAATACGCATGGCTAAAAGCAATCTGTTCGGCGCGCTCGGGCGAATAGCCCAAGTTAGCCGCCAAGATATCAACACGGCCTTCATTGAGCTCGGGCACGCGCGCAGCCACGGACAGCAGCTTGTACTCCACCGGCACGCCCAATTTGTCAGCAACGAGCTTACAAACATCAACGTCGTAGCCCACCAAAGTGCGTGTGGACGCATCCTGAAAACTGAAAGGCTGGGAAGTACCCAACGTTCCACACACCAACTTGTTATTGGCCTGGATATCGGCCAATTGATCGGCACGGGCTGTGGTCGCGGCCAATGCTGCCAAGGCCAAGAAAACAGGAGCGATGATGGTTTGCTTCATTGTTTACCTCTAAAGAAAGTGTGTGGGTTCAGTGTTAAGGGCTGCCACCAAATTCGCCAATAGGCGCCTGATGACAGCAATACAGTCACTTCAATGCATCGCAGGCGGCTCGAATACCTTCGCAACCTGCGCGAATATCGTCAAGTGACGCAGCAAAGGACAGGCGGAATGTCCCCGGCGCACCATAGGCATCTCCGCCAATCACAGCTACGCCGGCCTGTTTCAGGAAGTACAAAACCAGGTCGCCATCATTAGCGATCACATCACCGTAGGGTGTGCGTTTGCCAATCAAACCAGAACAATCCGGGAAAACATAGAACGCGCCGTCAGGCTTGACCAGCTTCAGGCCAGGCACTTGGCTAAGCAAGCCAAATGCCAGTTCACAACGCTGCTTGAAAATGGCACTGAATTGCTCAACGCAATCCTGCGAAGCCGTCAACGCCTCTAATGCTGCGGCCTGACTGATCGACGACGCACCCGAGGTGCTTTGCGACTGCAGAATCGCCATAGCGGCAATCAACTCGGCAGGACCCGCACCATAACCGATGCGCCAGCCCGTCATGGCATAGGCCTTGGAGACACCATTGACCAGCAAAGTTCTCGGCGCCAGCTCTGGCGCTACTTCAAGAATATAGCGTGGCGGTGCATCTGTGAAGTTCAGCCGGGCATACATGTCATCGGTCATCACCCACACATGCGGGTGGCGCAGCAACACATCAGCCAAGGCGCGCAACTCTTCGCCACTGTATACCGCACCTGTCGGATTGCTGGGGGCGTTGAACAACAACCATTTGGTTCGAGGCGTAATACTGGCTTCAAGAATTTCAGGCGTAAGTTTGTACTGGGACTCAACCGTAGTCTTCGCAATCACCGGCACACCACCATTGACCAACACCATATCCGGATAGGACACCCAGTAAGGTGCGGGCACGATGACCTCATCGCCATCGTTCAAGGTCGCAGCCAACCCATTGAACAAAACCTGTTTCCCACCCGTGCTCACAATGATTTGCTTGACCGGGTAGTCAATGCCGTTTTCCTGCTGCAACCGCGCAGCAATGGCGCGGCGCAGTGCTACGACACCCTGCGCCGGCGGGTATTTGGTTTGGCCTTGGTCGATGGCGCGTTTGGCCGCCTCACGGATGTGCAGTGGCGTTGTGAAATCTGGT
This sequence comes from Lampropedia puyangensis, assembly GCF_004833285.1. Taxonomy (GTDB): domain Bacteria; phylum Pseudomonadota; class Gammaproteobacteria; order Burkholderiales; family Burkholderiaceae_C; genus Lampropedia; species Lampropedia puyangensis. Next base: position 79,341 of record NZ_STFG01000014.1, on the reverse strand, counting down.
TCACCAATCGTCAGGTCAATGATTTCACGGCCTTGCTCACGCAGCTCAGCAATGATGGTGCGTGCCGCAACACTGGGGGACAGTTTGATGCGTTGAATACGTTGGGCAATGATTGACATGTCAGGCTCCCGACTTTTCTGTGATGGTCTTGTCCATCCAGGGTTTGGCGTATGTGCCATTGGCAATTTTTTCTTTGGCCACTGCTTCAGCGGCTTCTTTGGCTTGCGCCAGTTTCAGCACCTCTGCTGCTGCTGCATACGGAATAGCGATCACGCCATCGGCATCCCCTACCAAAATGTCGCCCGGCTGCACCACCTGACCACCAATGCTGACGGGCACATTGATCTCGCCGGGACCGTCTTTGTATGGCCCAAGGTGCGAAATGCCACGAGCAAAGCAGCCGAAATCGTTGGCTGCGAACACATCTGAATCGCGCACAGCGCCATCAATCACAAAACCGCGAATGCCACGGCGTTGCGCGTCAAGCATCATCAGCTCGCCAACCAGCGCATTGCTGGTCTCGCCCTTGCCATCGACGACGATGACCTGGCCCTCACCAGCCAATGAAATGGCTTTGTGAATCATCAAGTTATCGCCCGGACGTGCCTTGACGGTGACCGCAAACCCAACCATCCGCGTACGGCAAGCGTGCAACGGTCGCAGGCCAACAATGCCGTATAAACGTTGCATGCAATCGCTGATCTGGGCCACGCCGATCTGGGCAAACTCTGCCAGGATCTGCGCATCCTGTTCAGCAATGGGGCTGGGGAAAATTCTGAATCCAAAAGTGCTCATGGGACAAGAAGCAAACCTGCTGCGTTGAAGACAGGCGTCATTAAACGGCAGGCTCCGCCCTTGCTCAAAACGATATAAATTCCATGGCCACCACGCCTTTTTTTCTTGTTAGTGTTTACCCTATATTGACGTTTCAAGCATCAACCCGAAGTAATAACTCATCAGCAAATCAAATACAAGCAATTGATTTAGAAGGAATTTTTAGCAGGAACACCTTCCGTTTACATCCATGTCAGCGGGCTTGTATGCCACCAAAACCTCGTCATGGTTGCTTCGTACCTATTGGAAAAAACCGCATTCACCATCACGCACTGCAAAACGCATAGGCATTTCCCCATTTGCACTGACGCGAAGTGCATCACCCATCCCAATGCTCTGCAGCCCTTGCATCACAGGAGGGTCAGGAACCCAAGCCATAGCGTGCGACACTCTACGCTGTACACCCATCCCTTTTCAGGAGCCTTGATGAAACACACCGCACAGATTTTTGCCCTGTTCATCGCAAGCGCAGCAACTTCTGCTGCGCTTGCACAAGCTTCGCCCGCATGCGAAGCCAAACGCGCAGCCATTGAGGCGCAAATAACACAGGCCAACGCCCAAGGCCGCACTCAGCAAGTGGCAGGACTCGAAAAAGCCCTAGCAGCCAACAAAGCGCATTGCACCGATGCGCAATTGGCGGCTGAACGTGACAAGGACATTCAGCAAGCACTACAGAAAGTCGCAGAGCGTGAACAAGAGCTGAGCGAAGCGCAGGCGAAAGGCGATGCAGAAAAAATGGCTAAACGCAGAGCCAAGCTACAAGAAGCCCGCGAGCAACTCACCGAAGCGCAGAAGCCTTTACTGCCACAAGGCCACTGAACACGACCGACAATCACGCCCCCAGCCCCATTCCCCAACTGAGAACATTGCATGCAAACCACCGCCTCCATCCGCTTTCAGAACGGCGCCTCTTATGAACGTTATATGGGTAAATGGAGCCAACTGGTTGGGCAACGCTTTCTGGACTGGTTGGCCGCTCCAGCCCAATTGCAATGGCTCGATGTCGGCTGTGGCAACGGGGCATTCACCGAAATGCTCATTAACCAATGCCAACCTGCATCCGTGCACGGCATTGACCCATCGGAGCCACAACTGGCCTACGCGCGCCAGCGCCCAGCGTTGGCCCATGTTGTGCTGGAACAGGCCGATGCCATGGCCCTGCCCTACCCTGATGATCGCTTCGACGCCGCCGTAATGCCTTTGGTGATCTTCTTTGTCCCCAAGCCCGAACAAGGTGTGGCTGAAATGAAGCGCGTAGTTCGCCCCGGTGGCACGGTCAGTGCTTATGCATGGGACATGGTCGGCGGCGGTTTTCCGTATGAAATTCTGCTGTCAGAAATTCGCGCCTTGGGCATCACCATTCCTGAACCTTCCAGCCCTGACGCCTCCCGCATGGAAGTCATGCAGCGCCTGTGGAGTGAAGCAGGCCTGCAAGACGTTCAAGCACGTGCCATTACGGTCTACCGCGTATTTGATGATTTCGAGGATTTCTGGAGTACGGCTCTTGGCGCCCCAAGTGTTGGACAAACACTTGCCGCACTGTCTGATGCAGACCGCACGCTTGTGCGTGAACGCGTCTTCGCCCGCCTGCCTGCCGATGCGGACGGCCGCATTACATACAGTGCCCGCGCCAACGCCATCAAAGGGCGTGTAGCCCCATAGCCCGACCTGCATACATCCCCGCACCCACTGGGCGCTACCAATACAAAAGCCACCTGTAGTAGGTGGCTTTTGTATTGGTACAGCAAAGCGTTGCGGAAAACCACAACGCTTTGCCCTCTGGGGCTTATTGCGCAGCCGCTTGTGTGTTACGCAAGCGAATGTGCAACTCGCGCAATTGTTTCTCGTCCACGGGCGATGGGGCTTGCGTGAGCAAATCTTGTGCGCGCTGTGTTTTCGGGAACGCAATCACGTCGCGGATCGACTCTGCACCGGTCATCAAAGTGATCAAGCGGTCCAGACCGAAGGCCAAACCACCATGTGGCGGCGCGCCGTATTGCAGCGCGTCGAGCAGGTAACCGAACTTGGCACGGGCTTCTTCAGGGCCGATTTTCAGTGCGTCAAACACCTTGCTTTGCACGTCCGCGCGGTGGATACGCACCGAGCCACCGCCCAGTTCCCAGCCGTTGAGCACCATATCGTAGGCTTTAGCCAGACAGTTGGCAGGGTCGGAGGTCATCAACTCTTCATGGCCGTCTTTTGGCGATGTGAATGGATGGTGCACGGCCGCCCAGCGGTCATTTTCCTCGTCGTATTCGAACATCGGGAAGTCCACCACCCACAGCGGTGCCCAGCGGTCTTCAAACAAGCCGTTGGCCTTGCCAAATTCGCTGTGGCCGACTTTCAGGCGCAAGGCACCAATGGCGTCGTTGACGATTTTTTCCTTGTCCGCACCAAAGAACAGCAAGTCGCCGTCCTGAGCCTGGGTGCGTTTGAGGATTTCTGCCAATGCAGCATCGTGCAAGTTCTTGACGATGGGCGACTGCAGGCCATCGCGGCCTTTGGCCACTTCGTTGACCTTGATCCAGGCCAAACCTTTGGCGCCGTAGATTTTGACGAATTCGGTGTACTGGTCGATCTCACCACGGCTGATGGCCGCGCCGCCTGGCACACGCATAGCCACCACACGGCCTCCTTTGGTGGTCGCGGGGGTAGAGAACACTTTGAAGTCCACATCGGCCATCACATCGGTCAGCTCAGTGAATTCGAGCTTGACGCGCAAGTCCGGCTTGTCCGAGCCAAAGCGGAAGGCCGCTTCTTGGTACGTCATCATGGGGAATTCGCCCAGGTCGACGTTCAATTGCTTCTTGAACACTTCAACGACCATTTGCTGGAAGATCGCGCGAATTTCTTCTTCGTTCAGAAACGAGGTCTCGCAATCGATCTGGGTGAATTCAGGCTGGCGGTCAGCGCGCAAGTCTTCGTCGCGGAAGCACTTGGTGATCTGGTAATAACGGTCGTAGCCGGCCACCATCAGCATTTGCTTGTACAGCTGGGGCGACTGGGGCAGCGCATAGAAATGGCCGTCATGCACACGCGATGGCACGAGGTAGTCGCGCGCGCCTTCAGGTGTGCTTTTGCCCAGCATTGGGGTTTCGATGTCCACAAAGCCCAGTGCGTCCAGGTAGTTGCGCACCTGGATCGAGGTTTTGTAGCGCAGCATCAGGTTTTTCTGCATGTAAGGACGGCGCAAGTCCAGCACGCGGTGGGTCAGGCGCACGTTTTCGCTCAGGTTGTCGTCATCGAGCTGAAATGGTGGCGTGACCGAGGCGTTGAGCACGGCCACTTCATGCGCGAGCACTTCAATCTTGCCGCTAACCAAACTGTCGTTGGTCGTGCCTTCAGGGCGCGCACGCACCACGCCTTTGATTTGCAGACAGAACTCGTTGCGCACGGACTCGGCGACGGCAAACATCTCTGGGCGATCAGGATCGCACACCACTTGCACATAGCCTTCGCGGTCGCGCAGGTCGATAAAAATCACGCCACCGTGGTCCCGGCGGCGGTTAACCCAGCCGCACAGGGTGACGGTCTGGCCAATCAATTCTTCTGTGACCAAGCCACAGTATTGGGTGCGCATTGCCATAATGAAATCCGTTTCTGGCTGGTTTGCAGCCTTGGTAGATGTACTGTGTGAAAACGTGTGCCTAAAACGCAAAAAAGCAGCCCAGCTTATGCCGCAGCTTTGCTCGCAGGCGCAGTGCTGGCTTTCTCTGCAGCAGGAGCAGGAGCACTGGCCGCTGTTTCCGCAGCGGCACCACCTTCGCTCTTGGCGTCATTCGACGCGCTGGCCGCACCACTCGCACTCTGGCTTGCAGGTTTGCCGCTGTTTTTAAAGTCAGTAGCGTACCAGCCTGTTCCTTTGAGCTGAAAGCTAGGGGCGGAGAGTTGCTTTCCAAATGCACTAGCGCCACATTCCGGGCACACGGTCAAAGGCGCATCTGAGATTTTTTGCAGCACATCTTTGCGAAAGTGGCATTGGCTGCATTGGTAAGCATAGATCGGCATGCGAGTTCAACCACACAGAAAGAGTAAAACGCAGATAAACCGCCAATTATAGGCGCAGCCATGCTGGTATGCCCCAGCCCAAGAGGTGACCACGTTGCGGCCAGGGCACGCCAAGCCGATCCAGTGGGCAGTGCTACCACAACGGCCACTTTTGCAGCCCAGCCATCGGCACGCGTGGCCAACGGCTGCGCGCTTGCGGGCTACACTAGCGGCGCACGATTGACACCATTGTTCTTTCCCGCATGCAAAACGTATGGACTACGCCATCAACATGCATGCATCCGGGGAAGCCGGAGACACCATGAACACAGTAAGCGCCCAGCAGTTTGACGAACCCATCATCACCAGCCTGCTCGATACTGACCTCTACAAATTCACCATGTGGCAGGCCATGCTGCATCGCCATCCGCAAACGCAGGCGGAGTACCGTTTTGTTTGCCGCAAAAAACCCGAGTTCCCACTCAGCAGCCTGCTCGATGCCGTCAACCGGGAACTGGACCATTTGTGCCAATTGCGGTTTACGGAAAAAGAACTCCGCTACTTGGGGGCGTTGCGCTTTATCAAATCGGACTTCATTGATTTCCTGCGCATCTTCCAATTCCAACGGGCTTTTATTCAGGCCTATGCAGAAGGCGATGAGTTGCACATTGAGGCCAAAGGGCCACAAGTGCATGTCATGGGGTTCGAGATTTTTGTGCTGGCCATCGTCAACGAGCTGTACTTCCGCCAATACGACGCACAGGCTGCCCTTGCCGAAGGTAAAAAGCGCCTTGCCATCAAGGTCGAAGAACTGAAAACCCTTGGCCGCGAAGCCGCACTGCGCCACCCGTTTGAGTTGTTTGATTTTGGTGTGCGCCGGCGTTATTCGCGCCAGTGGCAACACCATGTCGTCAAGACATTCGCACAAGAAACTCCGCAATGGTTCAAAGGCACCTCGAACGTGCTCTTGGCAATGGATTTAGACATTGTGCCCATTGGCACCATGGCGCACGAATACTTTCAGACCTACCAGGCGCTGGGCGTAGTGCAGTTGCGCAACTTCCAAAAAGCGGCACTGGAGAGCTGGGTACAAGAGTACCGTGGCGACTTGGGTATTGCCTTGACCGATACCATCGGCATGGATGCTTTTATCGCAGACTTCGACCTATACTTTGCCAAACTGTTCGATGGTTTGCGCCACGACTCCGGCGACCCGATTGCGTGGGGCGAAAAAGCCTTGGCCCATTACGCCAAGCTGCGCATTGACGCACACACCAAACGCTTGGTGTTCTCAGATGGGCTCAACGTGCCCGAAGCGCTACGCATTTACCACCACTTTGCTGACCGCACGCAATGCGGCTTCGGTATCGGCACGCAGCTAACCAACGACATGGGCCTGCAACCGCTATCGATTGTGATGAAGCTCACCAGTGCCAATGGCCAGCCCGTGGCCAAAATTTCCGATTCCCCCGGCAAATTGCTGTGCGATGACCAAACCTTCCTCAACTACTTGACGCAGGTCTTTCAGGTCAAACGCCCATGAACGCTCCCACCCTGCACTTTACGTGGTCACCACTTGCGCAACTCACCCCTGCGCAAGTGCTGGAAATGGTTAGCGCACGCATTGCCGTCTTTGTCGTTGAGCAAAACTGCCCCTATCAAGAAGTCGATGCGTACGATGCCAGTGCATTGCACCTGTTCGGTTGGCAAGGCAGCGCGCTGGCTGCTTACGCACGCATCATTGGCCCCAACCTGAAGTTTGCCGAACCCTCCATCGGTCGCGTCATGGTCGCGCACGCCTTTCGTGCCCACCAATATGGCCGCGCACTGATGCAAGAGGCCATTGACCTGACTATGCGAACCTACCCTGGTCAGCCCATTCGCCTCAGTGCGCAAAGCCATTTACAAGGGTTTTACGGTTCTTTGGGATTTGTCGCTGACAGCCCTGAATACCTGGAGGACGGCATTCCCCATGTGGATATGCTGTGCCGTCAACCAAGAAGCAACCCATAGCGGGTTTTCGCATGCACAATCGACTGCCGCACGCCACAATGAGTCAGGAACTCACTGAACCCGTGGCGCACAAAAATATTCAGGGACATTTGCATGCCACACCCTTTTGACGCTGCTATTTTCATTGGCCGCTTTCAACCGCCACATTCAGGCCATTTGGCGATGGTGCAGCATGCACTTGATGCGGCCAAACGCGTCATCATTGTGCTGGGTTCTGCCTTCCAATCGCGTACACCCAAAAACCCATTCACTTGGCAAGAACGCCGCGACATGCTGCTAGCGGCTTTACCCGAGGCCGATCGTGCACGCGTGCAATGCATTGCCATGCGCGATTTTTACGATGACGCACGCTGGGTTCAGGCCGTGCGCAATGGGGTCGATGGACTGTTGGCACAGCAAGCCAATGCCGACGCTGCCGCCCGCGTGGCCTTGGTTGGCCATTTCAAAGATGCCAGTAGCGCCTATCTGGCCCAGTTTCCCAATTGGGAATTGCTCAACTACCCCCGCCAAGGCGGCACCGATGCCACGGTCGTGCGCGAAGCGTGCTTTGCTACACCACAATACGCCACAACCGCTGAGCTCGACCGCCTGCAATCCATCCTGCTCGAGCATGTGCCTGCAGCCGTCGCGCAGTGGCTGCTGCAATGGCGCCAAGATCCGAATTTTGTGCAGTTGCAACAAGAATGGCACATGCTTAAAAGCTACCACCAGTCATGGGCCAGTGCCCCCTACCCGCCGATGTTCATCACGGTTGACGCATTGGTGCAATGCCAGGGGCATGTGCTGCTGGTCGAGCGCGGGCAAATGCCTGGCAAAGGCTTGTATGCCTTGCCTGGCGGCTATCTGGAACCACGCGATACGCTGTGGCAGTCATGCCTGCGCGAGCTGCGTGAAGAAACTTCTCTGGACATCAGCGACGACACCTGGCGCCAAGCGCTGCGCACCAGCCGCGTATTTGACCACCCCGACCGCAGCCTGCGCGGGCGCACGGTCACACACGTCTTTCACTTTGATTTAGGCTACGGCGCCTTGCCCAAAGTGCTGGGCGCAGACGATGCCAAAGCCGCTTTGTGGGTGCCCATCAGCGAGTTGGGCGACATGCCAGAGCGCTTTTTTGATGACCACTTCTTCATCCTCGACGGCATGCTGCAACTCACGCACGAAGTGCCTTCCAAAGTGCTGCGCTAATGGGGTTATGGTGCTGACCACGCCACAAACCAGCGCCACCCCATCAGCCTTAACACCATCAGCCTTACCAATAACCCAGCGCCTTCCACCAAAGTCCACCCACCACAGCAAACACCAGCAGTTCCACTACACACATCACCAAGCCAACACCCCACCAATGGCCCATGGTCACATAGCCACTGCCAAAAATAATGGGTGATGTGCCAGTTGCATAGTGTGTCAGTGTCATCATGATGGCCGAAGCTGCCACCATCATCAGCACAAACAAGCCTTGGTATGGGGCCGGCACCAACGCCAGTCCAACAGTAAGAAAGGCCAGCATCATCGCGCTGATGTGCGCAGTGGTCGAGGCAAAAGCATAGTGACTCAAGGCGAACACCAAGACCAGCACCAGCGCTGCGGCTTCCCAAGGCAGGCCTGAAGACACAATGCCGTTCTCCATCAGTTTGGAGAACCAGCTGATCACACCGAGCTTGTTGAGCTGCTCGGCCATCATCACCAACGCACCAAACCAGATCAGCGTATCCCAAGCGCTTTTCTCAGCCAATACCTGACTCCATTGGACTGTACCGCTGATCACCAAGATGAACAGCCCCAACAACGCCACAGCAGTCGGGTCCAGCGTGAACGCAGGGCCAAAGACCATCGCGGGAAGATTCGCCCACAACACCAGCAGCAAAATGAAAGTGCCCAACATCACGATTTCAGGCGTTGACAATGGCCCCATGGTTTTGAGCTCGTGCTTGGCCATGGTCACCGCATCAGGCGTGTGTTTGAGCTCTGGAGGCGCCAGCAAATAAATCACCAACGGCATCAGCAGCAGCGCCACCACCCCCGGCATCAGCATGGCCAATGCCCAGCTGGTCCACGTCAAGGTAATGGCTCCGCCAGTGGCTTTGCTCACAAAGCTCTGCACCAGCGGATTGGGGGCCGTTGCCGTTAAAAACATCGCAGAGGTAATGGGGTTGGCGTGGTAATTGACCAGCGCTAAATACGTGCCCACCTTGCGCTCAGTGCCTTTGGCCGGATCTGAATCAAACCCCACAGCAATCGACTTCATGATCGGGTGCATGATGCCGCCGCCCCGTGCGGTATTCGAAGGGGTGACAGGCGCCAACAGCAACTCGCACAAGGCCAACCCATAGCCAATACCAATCGTGCGTTTACCCAATGCCGCAATAAACAGCATGCCAAGTCGTCGCCCCAGCCCTGTGTTTTTCAACCCCAGCGAGATCAAAATAGCCACCACAATCAACCAAATGAGCGGGTTGGCCATGCTGGCCAGCACATCCGTGACCGCGCCTTTAGAGGTATTCGAGGTGACTTTCGAAAACGCCACAATCACCAGCGACATCAACGCCATCACCCCAATCGGCATGACCTTGGAGATGATGGCCACAATCGTGGTCAAAAAAATGGCCAGCATCTGCCAACCTTGGTCGCTCAAACCTTCAGGGGTAGGAAGGCACAACAAGACAACCAGAACAGCCGTAGTAATCAACGCCGGAACAGTTCTAAATGGCGCCGCGCGCCAAGCTTCAGTGAAAAAAGTGCGAATACCCATAAACGCCATCATCGAATGCACAGCACAACGCTGCAATACCATAACGATAGCTCAAAAAGACCAATACATGGGGTTAACCCTATACCATTGATTAAGCAAAATCCACCGGCCTCAGCCCGTTGATCAAACATAAAAAAAGCGGTGCATCAGCACCGCTTCGTCGCAATCAAAATCCTTGCAATCACAAACCAGCAGGGCGGGTGTAACCAGGAAACTCCTTGTCCAACACCTGTTTGAAAAACGGTGACTGGAACGCCGCCTTCACATCTTGCGCCCAAGGCTTGTTGGCATCTGCTGTGCGCACTGCCACCACTTGTTGGTAGTTCACAGGAGGCACTTCCAGCGCCAGTGCACTGGTGAATTTCAGCCCTGCAGAAGTCGCGAAGTTGCCTGGCACGATGGCAATAGCGGCATCGCCCAAGGTACGTGGCAACTGGGCTGCCTCAATCGGCACGAATTTAAGGTTTTTGGTGTTTTGCTCAACATCACGCTCGCTCACGCGCAGCGGGTCCACGTCAGCTTTGACGGTAATGAGCTTTTGTTGCACCAACAATTGCAAAGCACGGGCCAGGTTGCTGGGGTCATTGGGCAAGGTCACGCGGGCGCCATCGGGCAGTTCGGCCAGACTTTTCACGCTTTCCGAATACACGCCCATGGGCGCTGTCGTGCTTTGCACCAGGTTAATCAAATCGAGCTTCTGGTCTTCTTTGAAGCGGTTCAAATAAGCAATGTGCTGGAACAGGTTGGCATCCAAAGAGCCTTGTGCCAGCGCCATATTGGGCTGCACATAGTCGTTGAATTCGACCAAGCGGACTTTGTAGCCCTCTTTTTCGAGCTGCGGAGCGATGGCGAGCTTGAGCACATCGTAGTTGTAGCCGGCTGTTGCGCCCAAAGTCAGGTTGGTTTTAGCAGGGTCAGCGGCATAGGCGCTGGAAGCCAAACCGAAGGCCGTAGCCGCAGCAGCCAACAACAATTGACGACGAAGAAAAGACATACATACTCCTCAAATGGCATCTCACCATGCCACGCTGGTTTCAAATAAAGACTGCAGGGCGCTCGCTTACAGGGCGAGCTTCCCTATCTAGGGGCAAGCACCTCATTTTCAATGCCAGATTGATGCATTGGTTGACACCAAACCCCATCTGATTGAGAAAAGCATGCCGCCCCACAGCACGTCAACAGGGTTTTAACGCTTATCCAAACGCGCAGCCAGCGCATTGCCCCCGAACTGGATGATTTGCACCAACACAATCAACAAGCCCACGGTCAGCAGCATCACATCGGTTTGAAAGCGGTAATAGCCATAACGAATGGCCAAATCACCAATGCCGCCTCCGCCGACCACACCGGCAATCGCCGAGTACGACAAAAAGCTCACAGCCAGCACCGTCAGCGCCAGAATCAGGCCCGAGCGTGCTTCGCGCACCAACACGCGCCAGACGATTTGCAGCTCAGATGCGCCCATGGCATGCGCCGCCTCAATCACGCCGCGCGGCACTTCGCGAATGCTTTGTTCCACCAAGCGCGCGAAGTAGGGAATCGCCGCGACCGACAATGGCACCGCCGCCGCCAATGGCCCGATGGAGGTGCCTGCGACGATACGTGTAAACGGCACCAAAGCCACCAACAAAATGATGAAAGGGAATGAACGCACCGTGTTCACCACCCAGCTCAGCGCCACATAAAACCCACGGTGCGCCATCGACTGGCCGGGACTTAGCAAGAACAACAACACACCCAAAGGCCCGCCAATCACAATCGCAGCAGCCAAGCCAATGCCCAGCATCAAGCCGGTTTGGCCTAGGGCGATCCACAATTCGGGCATTAACGCAATCAAGTTTTCAGACATATCGAGAATCAAAATAAGAGTGAGGGCATGGGGAAGGTCGAATCAGAGGCAAGTGGGTTGCGGCTGAATTGGGCTTCGACAGGCCTGTCCTGAGTTTATCGAAGGGCTCAGTCCGAACGGTTTTGGGAGGCTCTCTTGAAGAATTAAATCTCCGCAGGTGCTCGGAATATGACAAATACAACGCCTAGATTTGCCTGACTCGTCCAAGACCGTTCAGGCTGAGCCTGTCGAAGCCGGATTACACCAAACCATTTCTCTATCATCACCTGCAAAAAAACCAGCCACCATTCAAAAAGCCATCAAACCACTGGCTGCTGCGCCTCCCAATCACGCAACACATGCTGGCGCTGCTGCTCTAAAAGCAGTTCTTTGCCCAATGCACTATGGCGCGGGGTAGTTTCATCGGCTACGGCAAATTCTTCTACCACTTCACCGCCTTCCACCACTGCCACGCGGTCGCACAGGTCTTGCACCACCGCCAATTCATGGGTCACGATCACAATCGTCACGCCCAGCTTTTCATTGATTTCGCGCAGCGTTTGCAACACCGTGCGTGTGGTGCCGGTATCCAAGGCAGACGTGGGTTCATCGCACAGCATCACCTGTGGGCGCGGCGCCAAAGCACGCGCAATCGCCACGCGCTGCTTTTGTCCACCCGAGAGCTGCGCGGGGTAGCTTTGCGCTTTCTCTGTCAAGCCCACCAAGGCCAAGCACTCGGCCACGCGCACCGCAATGTCTTGCTTGCTGCGCTTGCCATGCAGACTCAGCGGAAAGGCGACGTTCTCAAACACCGTGGCGTTTTGCAGCAAATTGAACTGCTGAAAAATCATGCCGATGTTCTGCCGCGCCTGGCGCAGTTGCGATTTGGGCAAAGCCGTTAAATCCTGCCCATCCACCACCACACGCCCGCTGTCAGGGCGCTCTAGCAAATTGATGATGCGCAAGAGAGTCGATTTGCCTGCGCCGCTTTGGCCAATCAGGCCGTAAATGCTGCCTTTGGGGATTTGTAGAGACACGGATTTGACGGCATCAAAAGTGCGGCCATCGGGGAGATCGAAGCGTTTGCTAACAGACTCTACGTCAATAACATTGATATTGATCATGAGTACCCGACTCCATATTTTTTGTAGTCATAAATACACAGCAACATCTTGTATTTTGTTCCTGAAAGGCCTCCGGTTTTCAAATAAACCTCTAGATCATTTATATTAATTGCACCCTTGTAAAAATTATAAAATATACAGTCAGCTTTATTTGTATCTGAGATGGATTGATTTGCTATTATTGCTGAAATTGATTTAAATGATTTTTTGGAAGATGGAACGATGGAATTGTAGTGACTTTCTATTTTGTTAAAAATATTTCTCTTTAGTTTTTCGCTGCATTCAATACTGTTATTTAGATTGGAAAACCCAAACGCAGGAAACCATCTGGTTTTTGGAATGGTTAATTTATCCAAGATGCCAACGATCGCCATATTTTTCGATGAAATTATACTGAAATAATTAGAAATAAGATCAGTCTCATTATGGTATTCATATTTTATTTTATGAACCGAACCTATTGCGACTATTTTGTCTCCATTTTTAATTTCATCAATATCATCAGCTACGCTGACTTTTATATCGCCACCTGCAATAATCTCTTTTACTATATTCTGAACTTTTCTAATATCCATGGCAGAAACTGGAAGCTGCAGAGATCCGATGGATTGATATATCTTTGTAAAATTATCAGTTCTAATTTTATTGATTTTTACATTAATGCCGCCATCTATAACAACATCATGATCCAAAACGATATCAGAAGCCCCACCGCTAGCGCGTTCAACCAATAAAAAATTAGCGCGAATTTTTTCAGCCTCATCTGATTTTGCAGGTATATAAGAAAATATTGTTGTCAATATTGCCCTAATGTTTTCATCTCCAATAGAGTATCCGAAAAATATAATTGGATTATGTATGAATAAAGATAACAGCTGCGCCCTTATTAGCTCATACTTATTTTTGAATTTATCGTAATCTCTTTTTGTAATTATTATTGACTCCGGCCTCTCTATGCTTCCATGAATTTTGTATATTGACCCATAAGGGTTACTCAAAAGGATTTCATTCCCAACAAGAGGCTGGAAATCAAATATTTTTTCACACAAAATGTCGTAATTTGTTGTTATGACTGCCGATATATTTTTCAAGGCCCCTCTAAGCTCTGCCAGTTCTTGTTCTTTACCTTCAATAAAATTACAGTCAGACAATAAATGAGCTATGTATATTTTAAATCTAGTCGTCGAAACTCCATTTCTCTGTAGGCCATAAAATTTTTCATTGATATTTGAGAATGCACCATTCCTATCCTTACTAAGAACATCGTCAAAAGCTTTTTCTAGCTTCTCAGCAAGCAACGGCAAATCAACATCATCTCCTGTTGTGCATTGCGCTTTAAGGTCTAAAAAAGGTTCGTCATTAGGAAAGACGTCTAGTGCTACTTTTTCCAGCAATGCATACCAACCATACGAACCAGTTAGATAGCGCTGACTCATACCGCTTCCAATGAAAATAATCGGATGGTTTTTATATCTTCCGAGAAACTCTTGGATTTTCATAAAAAATCAACCTAATTTTTTCTTCAACAACTCATTCACCTGCGCCGGATTGGCCTTGCCTTTGCTGGCTTTCATCACCTGACCCACCAACGCGTTGAAGGCTTTGTCTTTGCCTGCGCGGTATTGTTCGACGTTGGCGGCGTTGTTGGCGATCACTTCGTCGATGATGGCCTCCAGCGCGCCGGTGTCGTTCATTTGCTTGAGGCCTTTGGCTTCGATGATGGCATCGACCTGCTTTTGTGCATCAACTTCAATACTGCCAGACACAATTATTTGTCCGAGGGACACGTTTCCAGTCACCCAGAACTCATCAAACACCTGTTTGGCGGCGTTGTTGCTGATGGTGTTGTCGACGATGCGGCCAATCAAGGCGGCCAATTGTGGGGGTTGGACTGGTGCGGTTTCGATGGCGACTTCTTCGCTGTTCAAACGACGTGAAACTTCACCCATGATCCAATTGCTGACCAGTTTGGCTTGGCCGCTGAGTTTGGCGGCTTCTTCAAAATACGCGCCCATGGCGCGGCTTTGGGTAAGCGTGGTGGCGTCGTATTCCGGCAAGCCAAAGTCACGCACAAACCGCTCGGCCATTTGACGTGGCAATTCGGGCATCTCGGCCTTGACTTGTTCAACCCATTCCGGCGCGATCACCAGTGGGGGCAGATCCGGGTCGGGGAAGTAGCGGTAATCTGCGCTGTCTTCCTTGGTGCGCATGGCGCGGGTTTCGCCCGTGTCGGGGTTGAACAAGACAGTGGCTTGTTGAATGTCGTAGCCGTCTTCGATTTGCTCGATCTGCCAGCGGATTTCGTAGTCGATCGCAATTTGCATATTGCGAAAGCTGTTGAGGTTTTTGATCTCGCGGCGCGTGCCCAGTGGCTGGCCCGGTTTGCGCACCGAGACGTTGGCGTCGCAGCGGAAATTGCCCTCTTGCATATTGCCGTCGCAAATGCCAATCCAGGTGACGATTTTGTGCAGTTCTTTCGCGTAGGCCACGGCTTCTTCGGTCGAGCGGATATCGGGCTCGGTGACGATTTCCAACAGCGGCGTGCCAGCGCGGTTCAGGTCAATGCCAGACTCGCCGGGGAATTGGTCGTGCACGGATTTGCCCGCATCTTCTTCCAGGTGGGCGCGCACCAGGCGCACGGTTTTCTTCTCATCGCCCAAGAAGAAGCTGACCTCGCCGCCTTGCACGACGGGAATTTCAAACTGGCTGATCTGGTAGCCCTTGGGCAAATCAGGGTAGAAGTAGTTTTTGCGCGCAAAAATACTCACGGGCGCGACGTGGCTTCCCAGCGCTAGGCCTAAGCGAATGGCATGGGCCACTGCGTGCTTGTTCATCACCGGCAAGGTGCCGGGCAAGGCGCAGTCGAGCACGCTGGTGTGGGTATTGGGCTCGGCACCAAAACCGATGGCGGCGCGGCTGAAAATTTTACTGTTGGTGGCCAGTTGGGCGTGGGTTTCAAAGCCGATGACGACTTCGTAGCCGTTGATGAGTTTTGCAGTCATGGTCGGTGGCCTCTCAGGTCATACAGTTTTTGGAACGGGGTCATCTAATTGCGTCACAACTGAGGTCTGTGCAAGTGATTGACTCCGTTCGCCCTGAGCCTGTCGAAGGGCTCAGGCGGTGGTTGTTAAGAGTGGACTTCGACAAGCTCAGTCCGAACGGTGTGGGCAGGCATATGGGGTTAGCAAACTTGGCAAAGCCATCATGCCTTTTCCCATTCAAAATCCCTTTGGACGTTGCAGATGGAAGTCTGTGGCTTGCTGGAAGCGGTGCGCCACATTCAGCAGCTTGGACTCTTGCAGGTAATTGCCAATGAGCTGCAGGCCCACCGGCATGCCGCCTGCGCCAAAGCCCACCGGCAGGCTCATGCCTGGCAAACCAGCCAAAGAGGCTGGCAAGGTGAAGATGTCGGCCAGGTAGTTCGCCACCGGGTCATCGGCTTTCTCACCGATTTTCCAGGCCACGCTCGGGGCCACAGGGCCGGCGATCACATCGCAGTCCTTGAAGGCTTGCTGGAAATCGTTGGCAATGATGCGGCGGATTTTCAAGGCCTTCAGATAGTAAGCGTCGTAGTAGCCGTGCGAGAGCACATACGCGCCCACCATGATGCGGCGTTTGACCTCGTCACCAAAGCCTTCGGTGCGGGTGTTGGTGTACATCTCCTGCAGATCTGCATATTCTTTGGCGCGGTGGCCAAACTTCACGCCATCGAAACGGCTGAGGTTAGAAGAGGCTTCGGCGGGCGCAATGATGTAGTAGACCGGAATCGACAATTCGGTGCGCGGCAAGGCCACGGGCACGAGCTTCGCGCCGAGTTTTTCGTATTCTTTCAAGGCCGCATCAATCGCCGTGCGCACATCAGCTTCAATGCCATCGCCAAAAAACTCGGCGGGCACACCAATGCGCAGGCCTTCGAGCGACTGGTTCAGTTGCAAGCTGAAGTCTTCGGCCGGTGCGCTCAGGCTGGTGGAATCGCGCTCAGGATCAGGCCCTGCCATCGCCGACAGCAGCAAAGCGCAGTCTTCAGCACTGCGCGCCATTGGGCCTGCTTGGTCGAGGCTGGATGCAAAAGCAATCATGCCGTGGCGGCTGATGCGGCCGTATGTCGGCTTGATACCGGTAATGCCGCAAAACGCAGCAGGCTGGCGGATGGAGCCGCCGGTATCGGTGCCCGTGGCCGCAGGGGCCAAACCGGCCGCAATAGCAGCAGCACTGCCGCCGGATGAGCCACCAGGCACGCGGCTGGTATCCCACGGGTTGCGTACTGGCGCAGCCGCTTCGGCACCGACTGGTGCAACCGCAGTGTTCTCATTGCCAGAGCCCATGGCGAACTCATCGCAACTGAGTTTTCCCAGTGTGACCACACCAGCATCAGCGAGTTTACTGACCACGGTGGCATCAAATGGCGAGCGATAACCGGCGAGCATTTTGGATGCCGCAGTCGATGGAAAGTCCTTGGTTACAAAGATGTCTTTGTGCGCCAATGGCAGACCTTCCAAAGCGCCCGCGGTACCTGCGGCCAAGCGCATATCGGCGGCTTTGGCCTGCGCCAGTGTCGCGTCTTCATCAATCGCCAAATAGGCGCCCAGTTCTGGATGGGCTTGGCTGCGGGCAAGAAAGTGCTGCGCCACTTCAGTGGCGGAAACATCGCGCTGGCGCAAAGCGGTGGTTAACGCGCGTACGCTTTGGTGGTGCAAAGGAGCTTGGCTCATAGTCAATCCATGCAATCCGAGGCTTGAACAGGCTCGCCAGTCATACGTGTGGTACGTGCGGCCAGTGCAAGCTTGTGCCAGATCGCTCAAAAACAAAGAGAAAACAAATCATCCGCCTGATCAGGCAAGCGGCAACAAAAGAGCTTCACCTGTTCATGGCAGGTGTTGGCGCTTATTCAATGACCTTGGGCACCAAGAAATAACCGCCCTGTGCAGCAGGAGCATTTTGCATATTGCCTTCGCGGTGATTGCCGGTATCGGCTACATCGTCTTGCAAGCGCAAGGTAATGTCCTGCACCACAGAGACGGGGTGAAACAGCGGCTCGACACCTTCGGTGTCCACCGAATCCATTTGCTCTACAAGCTTGAAAAAGCTATTGATTTTGCCCTGCATGGCAATGCTTTGCGGCTCATCAAACGAGAGCTTGGAAAGGTTGGCAATACGCTGGATTTCTTCGAGAGATAAAGACATGGTGAATTTTGACAAATCTCTGACAAATCAACAGGATGTAAATTTGATCAGGTAGGCGATTGAAATCCCCGGCAAAGGGCCAAAAGGATCAAGGGATGGGGTATTATCTGCCCTTTAATGCATTTTCAGAACATTTGAGGGCTTGTTCGTGGCGCAGACTGGTAACTTTGTTGCTAGATACTGGCTGCTGGCGAACAACCCCTCTAAACGTATTTGCGCACGCCAAGCTATCGCAGCATGCCGAAGCTGGCAAAGGATTTTTTGATGATCGGACCACTGCGTCGTTATTTTTCCACCGATCTGGCCATTGACTTGGGCACTGCCAACACCCTGATTTTTGCCCGCGGCAAAGGGGTTGTGCTCGATGAGCCTTCGGTTGTTGCTATTCGCCACGGCGCAGGCGCCAATGGCAAAAAGGTGATTCAAGCCGTTGGCCATGAAGCCAAGGCCATGCTGGGTAAAGTGCCCGGCAATATTGAGGCCATTCGCCCCATGAAGGACGGCGTGATTGCCGACTTCGTGATCACCGAGCAGATGATTAAACAATTCATCCGCATGGTGCACCCACGCTCCATGCTGGCGCCGCAACCACGCATCATCATTTGTGTGCCCTGTGGCTCCACACCGGTCGAGCGCCGCGCAATTAAAGATGCCGCGCTCAAGGCTGGTGCCTCCAAGGTGTATTTGATTGAAGAGCCCATGGCCGCGGGCATTGGCGCAGGTCTGCCCGTGTCAGAAGCACGGGGTTCCATGGTCGTCGATATCGGTGGTGGCACCACTGAAGTGGGCGTGATTTCGCTGGGTGGTATGGTCTACAAAGGCAGTGTGCGTGTCGGTGGCGATAAGTTCGACGAAGGGATCGTCAACTACATTCGCCGCAATTACGGCATGTTGATTGGCGAGCAAACCGCTGAGGCCATCAAAAAGAACATTGGTTCGGCCTTCCCCGGTGGCGAAGTGCTGGAGATGGAAGTCAAGGGGCGCAACCTCAGTGAAGGTGTGCCACGCAGCTTCACCATCTCAAGCAACGAAGTGCTGGAAGCCTTGACAGAGCCACTCAACCAAATCGTTTCGGCCGTCAAGACTGCCCTTGAGCAAACCCCGCCAGAGCTGGGCGCAGACATTGCCGAGCGCGGCATGATGCTCACCGGCGGTGGCGCGCTGCTGCGTGACTTGGATCGTTTGCTGGCCGAAGAGACTGGCTTGCCAGTGTTGGTGGCCGAAACCCCGCTGGCCTGTGTGGTGCGCGGCTGCGGCATGGCGCTGGACCGCCTTGACGATATGGCCAGCATTTTCACTGACGAAGGTTGATAGGCCCTGCCGCACATGGGAATGCACCGCGCAACATTTTTTCCATGTGCTCGTCCAGACTCTCTCCCTCTCTTTCTTAACTTAACTTTGCAACCACGGGCATCTGATGTTTGAGCGCCGCACGCCCCACATCTTCGCCCAAGGCCCATCGCCGGTAGCCAAACTTCTGGTGTTCGGCGCGCTGGCGTTGCTGCTCATGGTGGTTGACGCCCGCTTTCAGGTCACTGGGCCCGTGCGGCAAACCCTGGCCAGCGCCATCTACCCGCTGCAATGGCTGATGTGGCAGCCCGTGCGAGGCTGGCACATCGCCCAAACCTATACCCGCGACGTGCAAGACGCCCAAAGTGCTGCGCAAGAAGCACAGCGCCAAGTGGTGACCATGGCCGAACGCATCAACCACATGGAAGCACTGGAGCGCGAAAACGATAGCCTGCGCGCCATGCTTGGATTGCGCGAACGGGTATCCACCAATGCGCTCTCGGCCGAAATTGCCTACGAAGCACCCGATCCTTTTACGAACCGCCTGGTTATTGACAAGGGCATGGCTGCAGGAGTGCGCGAAGGAGCGCCCGTACTCGACTCGTTTGGTGTTCTTGGGCAGGTCACGCAGGTTTATCCGCTGTCCAGCGAAGTGCGCATCGTGACTGATCGCGACCAATCTGTACCCGTGATGAACTTGCGAACAGGGCTGCGTATGGTGGCTTTTGGTGAAGCCTCCAACCGCACCGGAAATGGACTGGAACTGCGCTTTGTGCCTGCGGGCTCGGACGTGCAAGAAGGCGACATGCTCATCACCAGTGGCATTGATGGCTACTACCCACAAGGCATTCCTGTGGCAGAAATCAGTTTTGTCGAAGCGCATAACGATGCGCCTTTTATCCGTATTTTGGCGCGCCCCGTGGCGCAAGTACACAGCGCCCGTTACGTGATGGTGCTCGATCCCGTAGGATTGCGCGGCGAAAACGGACCTGAATTGCCACAAGAAACGCCATCATCAACCAACCGTTTTGTGCCCCCATCAAGCACACCGGCCACCGAGGCCGCCCTGTCGCGAGGTCGCTAATGGTCACCATCCGCCATACCGAACAAATCCTGCGCCCCGCCAAGACCAGTTTCATGGTGATGAGTTTGGTGCTTGCACTTTGCATTGAGCTAGTGCCGCTGGGGCCCTTACCCTGGCGCCCTGATGTGCTGCTGGTGGTCATCGCATTCTGGGCACTCTACCAACCCCAGCGGATGGGCATCACGGTAGCCTTTTTGCTAGGTTTGGCCATGGATGTGCACGCAGCCAGCCTGCTTGGCCAGCATGCTCTGGCCTACATAGTGGCGGTCTACTGGATTCAAGGCGCGCGCAACCGTTTGCTGTGGTATCCATCCAGCATCCAGCAAGCCATTTTGTTGTTAGTGCCCTTTGCCATCGCAGCTGCCCTGCAAGCCCTCACAGGCTGGCTGAGCAGCCATGTATTGCCGCAAGTCACCACGGTCTTCGCACTGATTTTGCAGGCCGTTTTATGGCCCTTTGTGCGCCGGTTGCTACTGGCCCCCCAATTGAGTGCCTTGACTGAAAAAGAGCGGCGTCCGTTATGACGGATTTTGAAGAGGTCAAACACGGCGCCAACCGCTTCACGACCCGCGTATGGGTGATTGCCTTGGCAGTGGCACTGTGCCTTAGCTTGCTAGGTATTCGCGCCTATTACCTACAAGTCATTCGCCACGACGACTTCATGCAAAGGGCTGAAAGCAACCGCACAGCAGTGGTGCCCATCATTCCCTACCGCGGCAATATCGTGGACCGCAATGGTGTGTTGTTGGCCAGCAATTATTCCGCCTATACGCTGGAGATTTGGCCCTCACGCGTGCGCAATCTGGAAAACACCATCAACGAATTAGCCAAAATCGTCGATATCCAACCGATTCACCGCCGCCGTTTCGACCGCTTGCGCAGCGAGGCCGGGCCCTACGATTCGCTGCCCATACGCACCCAATTGACCGACGAAGAAGTGGCGCGCTTCACCTCGCAAAGCTATCGCTTCCCTGGCGTTCAAATTGCCGCGCGCCTGTTCCGCTCTTATCCCATGGGCACGACGGCCAGCCACATCGTGGGCTACATCGGACGCATCAACCAACGTGACGAAGAGCGGATAGAAGAACGCGGAGAGGAAGCCAACTACCGCGGCTCCACCCATATTGGCAAAACAGGCATTGAAGACCGCTACGAAAGCGAATTACATGGCATTACCGGGGTTGAAGAGCTGGAGAAGTCGTCGGCTGGTCGCCCGATTCGTGTCATGGACACCTCGCCCGCGCGCTCAGGCAATACAGTGGTGTTGTCGCTGGACGTGAAACTGCAAAAGCTAGTGGAGGAGTTGTACGGCAACCGCCGCGGGGCGCTCGTGGCCATTGACCCGAACAACGGTGAAATTCTGGCTATGGTCAGTATGCCCACCTACGACCCGAACCTCTTCGTCGAAGGCATTGACCATGAGAATTGGCAGGCACTAAACGAATCCATCGATCGCCCCTTGTTCAACCGCGCCCTGCGTGGCACCTACCCGCCTGGCTCCACCTACAAACCATTCATGGCCTTAGCGGCGCTGGAGACTGGAGCACGCAGCCCCAACATGGTGGTGCAAGACAGCGGCACTTGGACATTGGCAGGCCACAACTACCGCAGCGGCCATGCGCTGGGCCCTGTGGACATGCGCCGCAGTATTGAGCGCTCAAGCAACGTGTACTTTTATTCGCTGGCCTATGAGATGGGCGTGGACAAAATCCACGACTTCATGGCACCGCTGGGTTTTGGCCAACTCACCGGCATTGACCTCAACGGGGAAGGCCGCGGCATATTGCCCAGCAGAGAGTGGAAACGCAATACATTTTCTGACCCGCGGCGCAAGACTTGGATTCCTGGTGACACCGTCTCACTCGGCATTGGTCAAGGCTACAACAGCTTCACCATGCTGCAGTTAACCCATGCCATGGCTACGCTGGCTAATGGAGGCACAAGCTATACGCCCCACTTGGCAAAGGGCCGCCTGGACTCCATGCGCAATGAATTGCTGGGCTTCCCCCAGCCAGCAGGGGTTAATTTAGGCTTTCGCAAAGAAAACATCCAAGTGATTTTTGATGGCATGGAAGGCGTGACCATCCGGGGCACATCCAGGCGAATCTTCGCCAATGCACCGTACCGTTCCGCAGGAAAAACCGGCACAGCCCAAGCCGCCACCGTAGGACAGAGAGAGCGCTATAACGCGGCCAAATTGGCTGAACACCAGCGCGACCACTCCTTGTATGCCGCGTTTGCTCCGATCGAAAATCCGCAAATTGCTGTAGTAGCGATTGTGGAGAATGCGGGCTTTGGTGCCGCCGCGGCAGCGCCCATCGTCAGGCGCGTGATGGACTATTGGCTCGCAGGCCAATACCCCAGCCCAGAGGACATTGCAGCAGTACAAAACGGCAATGCTTCCGGTCCCCCCATTGGCACGCCACGGCGCGTGGAAGATGTAGTCTTGCCTTCTGCAGTTTTGCCATTTTTACAAAGACCGCAAAACAATGGTCAGGCCAACCCGCTGGAGCCATGGGAACACGGGCCACCGCCGCCACAACCGACTTCAGCACCCTAAGCACGTTCTAAACAGGGGTGGCGATAGTGATGGCGAGCGCCCCAACTCGCCATACCAAAGAGCAAAACGTTTATTGGGCGGTCAAACTGCCCGAGGCTTGCGTTGCGCCATCCTTGTAACGCTCGCACACCAACTGCAAAGCCCTGCTGTACGCCGGCTGCAAATCATCTTGCCCAACAACGGTCATTTCCAAATCTGTAATCAGACCATTGGTCAGGTGATAGCACCAGCCATGCAGCACCAATTTCTGGCCATTGGCCCACGCATCTTTAACAACCGTGGTGTGGGCCACATTGAGCACTTGTTCAATCGCATTGAGTTCACACAAGGCCTCATGGCGGCGACTCTCAGCAATGGGCTCCAAGATGCCCCAATGCTTGTCACGCACATCTTTAACATGACGCAACCAATTGTCGGCCAAACCCACACGGTGGTCTGTGAGCCCAGCATACACGCCACCACAGCCATAGTGCCCCACCACCATCAGGTGCTCAACATGCAACTGGTCCACAGCATATTGAATGGTGGAGAGGCAATTGAGGTCCGAAGGCACCACCACATTAGCCACGTTACGGTGCACGAAAACCTCTCCCGGATCCAGGCCAGTGATCTGGTTGGCCGGAACACGGCTATCAGAGCATCCAATCCACATGTATTTGGGATGCTGCTGCTCTTGCAAACGGGTGAAAAAACCTGGGCGCTCACGCTCCATGCTGGCGGCCCATTGGCGGTTGTTTTCAAACAGTTGTTTCAGTGATGGCATTGTTGCTTTCGTAACTGTTAACGAAGCGTATTGTCGCACTGCAACATCGCCTCTGCAGCGAAGTCCAGCGAACGACCACAGGGCTGCTGCAGCTTCAACGTGAAATGGAATTCATGCCCCAGAGGAAGCCAAGCAGCCATCACATCGGCCAATGCGGCAACAAGCCCTTCACATTTACATGGTTTCTGCAAAAAGCTCGCGTCCAATCAGCATGCGACGAATCTCACTGGTGCCTGCACCAATTTCATACAGCTTCGCATCGCGCCACAAACGACCCAACGGATATTCATTGATATAGCCATTGCCGCCGAAAATCTGTACACCGTCGCCCGCCATTTTGGTGGCCTGCTCCGCACACCACAAAATCACCGAGGCGCAGTCTTTACGAACTTGGCGTACATGGTCCGTGCCGAGAACATCCAGGTTCTTGCCAATGGTGTAGAGGAAGGCGCGCCCGGCCTGCAGCACGGTATACATATCTGCCACCTTGCCCTGAATGAGCTGAAATTCTCCAATGCTTTGGCCAAACTGTTTACGGTCATGGATATACGGCACCACGTTATCCATCACGGCCTGCATGATGCCAATCGGGCCTGCAGCCAGCACGGCACGTTCGTAATCGAGGCCGCTCATCAAAACTTTGGCGCCTTGGTTCAAGCCCCCCAAAATGTTGGCCTCAGGCACCTCGACGTCCTGAAACACCATCTCGCCCGTATGGCTGCCACGCATGCCCAACTTGTCGAGCTTTTGTGCCGTGGAAAAACCCTTCATGCCCTTTTCCACAATGAAGGCCGTTACGCCACGCGCGCCCAACTCCGGCTCGGTTTTGGCATACACCACCATGGTGTCTGCATCCGGGCCGTTGGTAATCCACATCTTGCTGCCGTTGAGCAGGTAGTACCCGCCCTTGTCTTCAGCCTTGAGCTTCATGCTGATGACGTCGGATCCCGCGCCAGGTTCGCTCATGGCCAACGCGCCCACATGCTCGCCGGAAATCAGTTTCGGCAAGTATTTTTGCTTTTGCGCTTCACTGCCATTGCGCTTGATCTGGTTCACGCACAAATTGCTGTGCGCACCATAAGAAAGCCCAATAGAGGCAGAAGCGCGGGAGATTTCCTCCATCGCAATCATGTGCGCCAAATAACCCATATTGGCGCCGCCATAAGCTTCTGGCACCGTGATGCCCAAAACGCCCAATGCCCCCATTTTCTGCCACAAGTGCATGGGGAACTGGTCTGAGCGATCAACCTCTGCGGCCAATGGGGCAATCTCTGCCTGCGCAAAATCACGCACAGCATCACGCAGTGCGTCAATGTCTTCGCCCAATTGGTAGTTCAGGCCTGGCAAGTTACTCATACATGTCTCCTCAAACGCTGCTCAAATGGTATGCACTTCAGTCTAGCGCGCAAACCCATCTTCAGTTCACGGCGACCTGCAATAAAACTAGGAGGTGGTCCGGCCTCCTGACCCCAAAAGTGCCACACATAGCTCTTTTATTGGACTAGTCAAAACCACTAACTTTCCTGTCTGCGGCACATTGTGCATGGCCTTGAAGGAGTAGCGAAAGCAACGCCGCGCTTTGGCAGAATCGGCAACCTTGTTTGCGCACTCAGCGCACCGGTGGCCAACTGCAATGGCCCCATACCATCTGGCATTGTGACGCACAAAAATCGCTAGAGCAAAGTTACCGTAAGAAACCCGACTGCATATATGTTCGCTTGCAGAAATGCCACTGGACGCGCATAGTGTGGACACAGACAGCGGTGTCGGAAAAGGGCATACAGGAGGAACCTCCTGCCGTCTTTTCAGTCCACCCAACTCTGTAGTAGGTAGGGCGCAGCACACGACCTTCAAGAGACACAACGGGCCCTATATGCTGCGTCGCATTCGGTAAATGACAAGGAGCATGCCTTATGAATCTGACCATTAGCGGACACCACTTGGAAGTAACCCCTGCACTGCGGGAATTCGTGACCAACAAATTGGCACGCGTTGTGAAACGATTTGACCAAGTGATTGATGTGCGGGTGCTGCTTACGCTGGAAAACACCAAAGAGAAAGAAGGCCGCCAAAGCGCCGAAACCACCGTTTTGCTCAAGGGCGGTGATTTGCATGTGAAGTCCAGCCATGAAGACCTGTACGCTGCCATTGATGAGATGGTGGATAAACTAGACCGCCAAGTGGTACGCTTTAAAGACAAGCAAAAAGAACACGACCACCAAGCACATAAAAAGACCATCTCTGCTTGAGCGTGGCTTGCACAGAGCGGTGCACTCACGCAACATTTGAGAAATCCGTCTTTTGCCTATTGAAAACCGCCTTTTCACAAAAAATGCCATTTGAGCGCTGTTTCAAATGGCATTTTTCCTGTCTAATTACTACCTCTTTTTGCGTCGGTCTTAGGGGAAATACCGACAATTTACTGTTAATCTTTGTTCATCCATGCATAATGGGAGCCCACTTATGAACCGTTTAGCTTCCATTCTTCCCCCCGAGCGCGTGCTGGTGAACGTTGAAGTCACCAGCAAGAAGCGCGCATTTGAAGAAGCAGGCCTGCTGTTTGAGAGCCTGCATGGCCTGTCTCGAGCTGTAGTCACTGACAGCTTGTTTGCACGCGAACGATTGGGCTCTACTGGCTTGGGGCACCGTGTCTCCATTCCACATGGCCGCATCAAAGGCTTGCGAGCGCCAATGGCTGCCATTTTTCAATTGGCACACCCCATTGGTTTCGATGCGCCAGATGATCTGCCTGTCAGCCTGATGATTTTTCTGCTGGTTCCTGAAGCAGCAACAGAAAAACATTTGGAAATTCTCTCTGAAATCGCCGAGTTGCTCAGCAATGTCGATCTGCGTGATGCGATGATCAGTTCCACTGACGCACACGAGTTGCACGAACTAGTCACTAATTGGCATTCGTCACAAGCGCAATTGCAAGAGCATTAAGCGCCAATCCAGCGCAAGCCAGGCGGTTATTGCGCCATTAAAACGCGCCAAGTCGCCACATTCCCATCGAGCACACTAACCCGCTCCAGCCCCAGTTCAGCCAAATGCGCCGCAGCAGCGGCAGCGCGCTGACCTGATTGGCAATACAGGACAACTTGGCTCGCGTCCTCTATTCCCAACAAGGCTGAAGGCAAGGTCGCGAGGCTTACTGCCTGCAACAACGTTGCCAATGGTGCATGCCGCGCACCATCAATAGCGCCCAAGTTCCACTCTGAGGACTCGCGCACATCAACCAGCCAGACTTGGCCGGACACGTGTTCGGCCATCGCTGTGTGCAAGGCGTGCACCGATAAACGCGGCATTGCCGCTTCACGGTCTGTTGCCACACCACAAAACGCAGGGTAGTCAGGCAGCAGCGCAGTAACGGCTGGCACACTGGGATCAGCTTGCACCCGCATGTCGCGCCATTGGGTACGCAACGCATCAAAGACCAGCATCCGCCCCAGCAACGGCTCTCCCACACCAGTCACCAGCTTGATCGCTTCAGCGGCCATCAAGACCCCAATCTGCCCCGGCAAAACACCCAGAACCCCCGCTTGCGCACAAGAGGGAACCTCACCTGGCTCTGGCGGCTCTGGAAACACATCGCGGTAAGTAGGACCATGGCCGCGCCAAAACACGCTCACCTGTCCCTCAAACTGCAAAATACTACCCCACACACACGGCATACCAAGCAACGCAGCCGCATCGCTGACCAAATAGCGCGTGGCGAAATTGTCTGCTCCGTCAAGCACCACGTCGTAGTGGCTCAATATCTCCAAGGCATTGGTAGCCGTCAGTCGTATCGCATGCTCAATCACCTCGACATGGGGATTCAAAGCGAGCACATGCCTGCGCGCCGATGCCGTTTTAGCCAATCCGATGTCCGCTTCGCGGTGCATGATTTGGCGCTGCAGATTGGACAAATCCACCACATCATCGTCCACAATCCCCAGTGTCCCCACACCTGCTGCGGCCAAATACGGCACGATAGCAGAGCCCAAACCACCAGCCCCAACAACTAAGATTCGGGCATTTTTCAAGCACAACTGGGCCTGCATACCAAACCCTTGCAGCTCCAAATGGCGGGCATAGCGGGCCTGCTCTTGTGGGCTCAAAGTAAGCGCCGGCGCAACCAAAGGGATCATGCCCAATCCTTCATAAATAAGCCCGCCCTTCAAGCGAGGATGAAGCCAGCGCATGGTGGCGGCGCGGCACACGCCCCCCCAACGATGCTAAACGCCCACCAACCACCGCATGGCGGAACGCTTCGGCCATGACCACAGGGTGTTTGGCGCGATTCACAGCAGTGGCCAACAGCACGGCTGAGCAGCCCAACTCCATCGCAAAAGCCGCGTCAGACGCTGTACCCAAACCTGCATCCAGCACAATGGGCACATTGGCACGCGCCACAATGGTGGCGATATTGTGCGGATTCAAAATGCCCAAGCCCGTACCAATCGGTGCGCCCAAAGGCATGACAGCAGCCACCCCCAGCTCTTCAAGCTGTTTGGCCACGATCGGATCGTCATTCGTATAGGCCATCACAATAAAACCCTTGGCAACCAATTGCTTGGCCGCATCCAAGGTTTGCACCACATCAGGCAGCAATGTTTTCTCGTCGGCAATCACCTCCAGCTTAATCCAGTCGGTCTCCAACGCTTCGCGTGCCAGCTCTGCCGTAGTTACAGCTTCACGGGCGGTGAAACACGCTGCGGTATTCGGCAGAACCTGCAACTGCAAGCGCTCAATCAATTGGTAAACGGCTGCGCCATCGCCTCGCGGGTCCAGGCGCCGTAAAGCAACCGTGGTCATCTCGGTGCCCGAAGCCAACAACGCCTTCTCCAGCACCTGCAAATCTGTAGCACCACCGGTACCGGTAATCAAGCGCGAAGAAAAGGTGCGCCCTGCAATCTGCAGGGGTTGATCCAGGCTATTGCCATTCTCGATAGGGGTTGCCATAGCGTATCTCCTTGTGTATAAAATTCATGAGGCTGCCGCGCCTTGCATGCAGCCATGCATCTGATCTGTATTGGTTCAGCCACCTTGCTTGGCAGTCACCACCTCAACCTTTGCGCCATTGAGCAACGCATGGGTATGCCATTGGCCGCGGGGCACCACGGCGCTGTCGACTGCAACGGCAATCCCCAGCCGTTTGCCATCTGCAGCCAGGCCTTGGGCATTCACTGAACTCCCGGTCATCTCTTCAACAAGCGCGCCCACCGTGCGCGCCTGTGTGGTGTACGCTTGACCGTTGAGTGAAATGGACAGGCTGGCAGAAACACCAGCAGGATCAATAGGCATAGTGAAACTCTTGGGCAAATAAGGGGAAGAGAAGATGCCGACCAAGGCGCCAAAGGCCCCCTGCTCGCAAAACGCACGCGCAGCAGTGCTGCCGCAGGTTTGAAACCAGCAGCACACGAGCACAACAACGGGGAGGTTCAGAATGGGGCATGGCTTCCTACGCCGGTGTAAGCCGGATCAGGTTCAACGGTCAGCAAGCTGCAGTGTGTGTTTGACACTGCCATTGCCCTCTCAGCCAGTCACACTGGCTCCCGTGCATTAACAAGAGGTGCGCAGGGGGCCGAAAAACACCCCTACAATCAGCTGGCAAGTCTACACCAAGAATGGCTTTTTATGCCTTACACCACACCATGACCGCCATCCCCTCCCCTCTCTCCCAAGCCCAGCTTTATGTCTGCACCGATGCGCAAGGGCTTTCGCTCAAGGCGTTTGAGGACTGGGCCAGCATGGTCTTTGATGCTGGCGTAGACATCATCCAATTGCGTGACAAACGCATGGAGGCGGCGCAAGAGCTTGATTATTTTGCTGCATTGCGTGCTGCAGCCGCTCGCCATGGCAAGCTATTTTCTGCCAATGACCGCGCCGATATGGCCCTGCTGGCACATGCCCCTATCCTGCACTTGGGGCAAGGCGACATACCATTGCCCGCAGCACGCCAACTACTGGGGAAAGACGTGCTGCTTGGGCAATCCACCCACAGCGTGGAACAAGCGCAACAAGCGATGCAAAGCGTGGCTGACTACTATTGCATTGGCCCTGTCTGGCCCACACCGACCAAGCCCGGCAGACCCGCCACGGGCTTGGACGTTGTCCGCCAAGTCGCACAAGCGGCACAAGCGACAAGCAAGCCGTGGTTTGCGATTGGTGGCGTTGATCTGGAGACCATTGAAAGCGTCGTGCAAGCAGGTGCGACACGGGTAGTGGTTGTTCGTGCTATTACCCATGCAGCTGACCCCGCCGAAGCGGCCAGGGCACTCAAAGCGAAACTGCCCGCATTGGGCTGAAACCTGTTTTGATGGGATAGGCCTACAGAATCAGGCCTCATTACGCCGAACATTGAGCGCTGCGCCATACGCTCACAATGGTTGTTTGCCCCAGCGATTGTTGCGCCCCATTTCCCGCGGGTTTACGCGCATGCGCGTGTACTTTGGCACTCCTACACTTTGCATGGGCTAAAACCAGAGTGCAGAGATGCCTATCGCGCACTGAACAAGCCCCTGCAGTAGAGACGACAACCACCAAAATAGGAGACAAACCATGCCATTTCCACAACATCACATACCACGATGGTGTTTACCCATCGGTGCCGTGCTGGCCTTGGCCGCCTGCGGCGGCTCAGACAACGACGACAATGGCGGCACACCGCCCGACCCCACTACTTACAGCGCCGAAATTCGCCGTACCGAGATGAGCATCCCCCACATCAAGGCCAGTAACTGGGCAGGTTTGGGCTACGGCGCGGGCTACGCGCAAGCCAGCGACGATCTGTGTACCTTGGCCGACGGTTTCCTGACCTTTCGGGGCGAGCGCTCCAAATATTTCGGCGCAGATGCGCTGGCGGCCTACTCGTCCACCATTGGCCGACCACGCAATCTGGACTCAGACCTGTTCTTCAAACATGTAGCCAATGACGAGGCCGTCAAAGCCATGATGGCGGCGCAAACCAACGATGCGCTTGAGGCGATGGAAGGCTTTGCCGCTGGCTACAACCGCTACATCACCGAAGCCAAATCCAGTCAAGCCAACGCCAACAGCGCTTGCCGCAGCGCCGAATGGGTGCAGCCGATCACCGCGCTTGACATGTGGCGTCGCGTGATGGGTGCCAACCTGGCGGGTGGCTACAGCAATTTTGTTGCGATGATCGCCAATGCCCAGCCGCCAGCCGCGTCTGCAACTCAATCTTCAGCCAAGTCGGCAGCCCAAGCAACTCCTATGGAGATAGCGCCCGGCAGCATGAAAACACCCGACTTGCAAGTTGGAGGCAATGCCGGTATTGGCAGCAATATGTACGGTTTTGGGCCGCAAGCCACGGGCAGCAGCGCCGTGTTGTTTGGCAACCCACACTGGTACTGGAAAGGCGTAGACCGCTTCTACCAGATGCAGTTGACCATCGACGGCCAAGTCAACGTCAGTGGTGCATCGTTTCTGGGTTTTCCGATTCCGCAAATTGGCTTTAACAACGACGTGGCCTGGAGCCACACGGTCTCGACCGCACGCCGCTTTGGTTTCTTTGGCATGACTCTGGACCCCAATGATCCAACCCGCTACGTCTTGGATGGCCAAGCCAAACCGTTTATTGCGCGTGATATCGAAGTCAGCGTCAAAGGTGTTGATGGCGGGCAAACCACCGTCAAACGCACCTTGTACGCAACCGAACAAGGCCCGGTTATCAACCTGAGTGCCCTACATCCTGCGCTGGGCTGGAATGCGCAAAGTGCCGTGGTGATTCGCGATGTGAATGCGCTGAACTACCGCACCGTGCGCAATTGGATGCGCTGGAGCCAAGCCGGCTCGCTCGATGAATTTGCCAACATCCAACGCGAAGAATCAGCCATTCCATGGGTCAACACCATCGCCGCAGGCCGTGGCTCCGAGCAGGTCTGGTATGCGGATATTGGCGCCGTGCCCAATGCACCTGAAAGCCTGCTGGCCAGTTGCGGCACGCCCTTCTCGGCCGCAGCTGCTGTGGCCTTGCCCGGTGTGCCAGTGCTCGACGGCTCGCGCAGCGCCTGCAACTGGCAAAGCGATGCAGACTCGGTGCAAGCCGGGGCCATTGGCCCAGCGCGCATGCCGAGCCTGCGCCGCAGCGACTACGTCGGCAACATGAACGACAGCTATTGGCTGACCAATGCCAACGCGCCATTGACCGGTTTCCCCAGCATTTTTGGCCCAGCCGGAACACAAGCCCAAACCCTGCGCACCCGCTTGGGCCACCGCATGGCACTGGAGCGTTTGGCAGGCACCGATAGCTATGGCAGCAATCTGGCTACCAGCAGCATCGTGCGGCAGATGGTGTTGGACAGTCGCATCGAGTCGACACGTTTCAAGGACGAAATTCTGGACCTGGTCTGCGAAGGCGATGACGCAGCCTCGCGTGCCAATGCTTGCGCAGTGCTCGCAGCCTGGGACAACCGGGGCACGGCCAGCTCACGCGGCTCGCACCTCTGGGACGAGTTCTGGATGAACCTGGGCAGCGTGGCCAGCAGCACCTTGTACCTGACGCCGTTCGATGCCCAAGATCCGCTGAACACACCGCGCGACATCAACCCCGCAACACGGGCGCAGTTGGCGCAAGCCTTTGATACGGCCGTCGCGACCGTGCAAGCCTCCGGTTTTGCGCTGGATGCACCGCGTGGTGAAGTGCTATACCTGACGCGCAGTGGCGAGCGCCTGCCTTTGTACGGCGGTTGCGGTGGCGTGGGTTACTTCACCATTAACTGCTCGGAATTGCGCCTAACTTCGACCGGTTTCAGCATGGATGGCCAACCACACGGCAACTCCTACATGCAAGTAGTGAGCTTCCCATCCAGCGGGGTCGAGGCCTATTCGTTCCTGACCTTCTCGCTCTCTGACGACCCAGCCTCGCCGCATTACGGCGACTACAGCCAGGCCTATAGCCAGCAGCAATGGGTGCGCCTGCCATTCAGTGAAGCGGAAATTGCCCAAGCCCCTAGCTTGCGTACCAGCAGCATCAGCGAATGATCTGCATGGTCGATAGGTAGGAGCCAGTCCTGCAGCAGGGTTTGCTCCTCACCGTAGAAACAACAAAGTGCCTGGAAACAGGCGCTTTGTTCGTATGGCGATAGGCTCAAATGCGTTGAGGCGCTTACAGCATCTGGCGCAAAAACGCCTTCGTGCGCTCATGCTGCGGGCTGGTGAAGAAATTGGCCGCAGGCGCAATCTCAATCAACTGGCCCTGGTCCATGAAAGCCACGCGGTTGGCGACTTCACGGGCAAAGCCCATTTCGTGGGTCACGACCAGCATGGTCATGTGCTCGCGGGCCAGATCGCGCATGGTGTGCAAGACCTCCACGGTCAATTCCGGATCCAGCGCCGAGGTGGGCTCGTCAAACAGCATGATCTCGGGCTCCATCGCCAAAGCCCGCGCAATCGCCACGCGCTGCTTTTGCCCGCCCGAGAGGCGACCTGGGTAGTTGTCACGCTTGGCCAGCAAGCCCACCTTGTCGAGCAAACGCTCGGCTTTGGGGATGATCTCGTCGCGGCTGATGCCCTTGACGGTCATTGGCGCTTCAATGATGTTTTGCAGCACCGTCATGTGCGGAAACAAATTGAAGGACTGGAACACCATGCCCATTTTGCGGCAGATGCGGCGCACTTCGCGCTCAGGCACATAGGCGCTGCGGCCAGTCGCATCAGGCTG
This sequence comes from Lampropedia puyangensis, assembly GCF_004833285.1. Lineage (GTDB taxonomy): Bacteria > Pseudomonadota > Gammaproteobacteria > Burkholderiales > Burkholderiaceae_C > Lampropedia > Lampropedia puyangensis. Next base: position 46,255 of record NZ_STFG01000014.1, on the reverse strand, counting down.
GGCCAAGGCTTCGCCTTCGATCTGGATGCTGCCTTCGTCAATCGTTTCCAAGTGGTTCAGGCAGCGCAAAAATGTGCTTTTGCCTGAGCCAGAAGGACCAATCACCGCCACCACTTCGCCCTGGGCCAAGTCCAGCGACACCTGGTTCAGTACACGGTGCGCACCAAAGGATTTACCCACGCCCTGAGCTTGAATCATCCAGCGCGCGGCTTGCGCTGCGGCTGGGGTATTACTGGTCGTATCGGGCATAGTGTCGCTCCAAGCGCTGGAAAATCCAGGTCAGCACCAGCGTCATCAGCAGATAAAACGCGGCGGCCACCACAAACGCGGTGATCTCAAAATCACGCTGCACAATCTGGCGTGCTGCACGTAACAAGTCGTTGAGCGCCAGCACATAAATCAGCGAGGTGTCCTTGACCAGGGTGATGGTCTCGTTGCTCATCGGCGGCAGAATTTGCCGCACCATTTGCGGCATCACAATGCGGCGCATGGTTTGCGGATAGGTCAGGCCCAAAACCTTGGCGCCTTCGTACTGGCCCCGGTCAACGGACTGAATGCCGGAGCGGAAAATCTCGGCAAAGTAGGCGGCGTAATTGAGCACAAAGGCCACAACAGCGGTCGGAAAATCGGGCAAGGTGATGCCGATACCGGGCAGCGCAAAATAGATAAAAAAGATTTGCAACAGCAGCGGCGTGCCACGCATCAACCAGATGTAGCCGTTGACCAAACCGCTCAGCAACCCGAAGCGCGAAATGCGCGCCAACGCCAGCAGCAATCCGAGCGGAATAGCCAGCGACAAGGTGATAGCGAACAGAGTCAGCGTCACCTGCAAGCCCTGCCAGAGCGCGGGCAGCATGGAGAGGACGTAGTTCATGACAGAAACTTCAAAAGTGATGTGCGCAGCAGCCCCACATCACAGCATAAAAATACTAAAAAAGGCCAACAGATAAAAAAGGCAAATGCCGTGGTGAAGCAGGCCCCACCTCGGCATTGTCAATGGCATGGGCCACTGCTGCGCCCCATAGACAAGGCGCAGTAGGCACACGGATTACTTGATCACATTGGCACCAAACCACTGCTCAGAAATTTTCTGAGCAGTGCCATCTTTTTTCATGCCCGCGAGCGTGTCGTCAAGTTTTTTCAACAGCTCTGCATCATCTTTGCGCGTGCCCACACCATACTCTTCCGTACCGAAGTGGTCTTGCAACACCTTGAATTCGCTGGCGCGCTTGGCCACGTAGTAACGGCCCACCACTTCATCAAGCACCACAGCATCCAAACGCCCTGTGCCTAAATCCATCATCGCGGTGATGTTGTCGCCAAACGTTTTGAGTTGCTTGAACGTTTTAGCAGCCTCGTCTTTGTTGATGGCGTCAACGGCGCTGCTGCCTTCTTGGGCACCCACCACTTTGCCTGCCAAACCGGCTTTATTGGTGATATCAGACTTGGCCGACACCACAATGATTTGGTGGTTTTCCATGTAGGGCGCCGTAAAGCCAATGTGCTTTTTGCGCTCTTCCGTGATCGTCAAACCATTCCATAGCACATCCACGCGCTTGCTGTTGAGCTCGGCCTCTTTGGCGCTCCAGTCGATTGGGCGGAATTGCGCATTGATGTTCAGACGTTTGGCCACCTCACGGGCCATGTCAATGTCAAAGCCTACGATCTCGTTTTTCTCGTCACGAAAGCCCATGGGTGGGAAGTTGTCGTCCAGACCGACCACAATCGTCGTCGCGGCCTTGGCATCTTGCGCGGGCGCTGCAGTCTGGGCATGTGCAGAAGCGACCATGGCAACCACAACGGGGGCGAGCAAGAGATTTTTGATTTTGAACATGTGCGTTCCTATTTTCCTATTAGTGTGATGGTGAGATGAAATGATGGAACGAGCACAATCCATGCCACGCCCACAAAAATTCCAACCTAGCATACCAAACGGCATCTGCTGCCACCCTGCTCGCTGCCTCTCAAACCACTTGGCAGCCACAGACAACGGCAACCCATGATTGTCACCGCAGTTGGCTCAGATTACAACGAATCCTTCACACCGCGCCCACTTCATGGCCCCCGTTAACGCAATGGCCCGCGTACTACCACTTGCCCATGAATACGGCCAAGATGCCGGCAGCAATCAAGGGCCCCACAGGAACCCCTTTGAAAAAAGCTACCCCGATCACGGTCCCAATCATCAAACCCGGCACCAAACCCGGCTGACTCATCATCAGGGGAACGCCCCGCCCCCCCAACCAAGCCACACCAATCCCAACAACAATAGCCAATAGCGATTTCCATTGCGTCAAGGAGCGCAACAAATCTTCAGCAGGAATCTTTCCGCTGGCAATCGGCGCCATCACGCCAACAAGCAACAAAATAATACCGACCGTCAAGCCATTCTTCTCAATCCAAGGAAAGAATTGATGCAGCGGTGTCAAGCGCACCGCCAGCAAAATCACCATCGCCACGGTCACCGCCGTGTTATGGCTGACGATGCCCAGCACCGCTGTGCCCAGCAACACCAATACAACAGGATCAAGAAACGACATCTGCGACACCTTTATGTCTACCCCGTCAACACCATGCGGCCCAACTTCCGCAGTGATCGGAGCGGCGCTGCATCCTGCCCTTCAGAAGTGAGGCCAGTTCACGCGCGGGCTGCAGGATAACACCACCAACTGCGCCCACGACTANTTTGCGGTTGAGACTAGACGCAAAACCGCAGGCAGTACGAGTAGTACGACAAGGTTGTGCAACGACGTATCAAGGATTGTGTTAGTCGATCTAATCCTGCAAGACGTTGGTGAACCCGTGTATTCGCACCAGATTCACGTAGTACGATGCGGTAGCGCCATCAATTTCATATGCGCAGCCCACCCTACCGGCACAACGTCGCGTTGCCTTGCCCACCACCACTGTTTGGAGCCTTTGCCATTTATGTCGCCCATTGGTGTCATTCTTGTTTCGCTGCTCTATGCCGTCATGCTATTTACGGTGGCATGGCTGGGCGACCGCTATGCGCATTTCATGCAACGCGATAGCGTCCGCCCCATCATCTACAGCCTGGCTCTGGCGGTGTACTGTTCATCATGGACTTTTTATGGTGCAGTCGGCACTGCCGCCCGTTACGGCTTGGGCTACCTGCCGATTTATTTAGGCCCTTTGCTGATGTTCCTGCTCGGCTGGCGGATGCTGGAACGACTGGCTTCTATCGCGCGCAGCCAAAACACCGTCTCCATTGCCGATTTCCTCGGTTCACGTTTTGGCAGGTCGCAGCGCTTGGCAGCACTCGTCACCTTGATTGCCCTGGTTGCTGCCGTGCCTTACCTGGCGCTGCAATACAAGGCCGTGGTTTCCAGCCTGGGGATTCTTGCGGGCGTGGACATCAACCGCGACACCTGGGGCGACCCGGCTTTTTACGTCGCAGCCATCATGGCGCTGTTTGCCATTTTGTTTGGCACACGCCAAGTCAACGCGACCGAACACCGCCCCGGCTTAATGCTGGCCGTAGCGCTGGAATCCATCGTCAAGCTGATCGCCTTGGTAGCTGTGGGCATTTTTGCCTACCTGTGGCTATCACAACGAACCACACCCACCACCGCGCCGCAAGCCATTGCCCACCTGATTGAGAACACCGCACCCGTTGGTTTCGTCGCGCAAACCTTGTTGGCATTTGCCGCCATCATTTGCCTGCCACGCCAGTTTCATGTGGCCGTAGTGGAATGCGGCGATGTGCGCGACATTCGCCGTGCGCGCTGGCTGTTTGGCACCTATCTGGTCATTATTTGTGCCATGGTTTTGCCCATTGCCGCTGCGGGCCTGGCCCAGTTCGGCCAACAAAGTGCTGTTGCCCCGGACAGCTACGTCCTGGCCTTGCCGCTGGCACTGAACTACAACACGCTTGCCCTGCTGGCTTACATTGGGGGGTTTTCAGCCGCCACAGGAATGGTGATTGTGGTCAGCGTTGCACTTTCGAACATGGTCAGTAACGACTTGGTCATGCCGCTGCTGCTGCGTTGGCGTTGGAACAGGGCCCCAGCTGCCAATGCCGCCTCACAAACGGCCATTGAACACACTGCTGCCTTGGTGCTGTGGGTGCGCCGCACGGTAATCGTGCTTTTAGGCCTACTCGCTTATAGCTACTCTCGTGGCGTGAGCGATCAAGTGCAACTGGCCAGTTTCGGTTTGATGGCATTTGCCGCCGTGGCCCAGTTCGCTCCCGCACTGATTGCAGGCCTGTACTGGCAAGCAGCCAGCCGCAAAGGTGTTGAGGCTGGTGTGCTGGCCGGATTTGCCGTGTGGGCCTACACCTTAATGCTGCCCAACTTGGCGGAAGTGGGGTGGATTCGGGCCGATTGGATTGCCCATGGCCCATGGGACATGGCCTGGCTGCGGCCCTACCAGCTTTTTGGCAGTGTCGGTTGGGACTCGCTTACCCACGGCACATTTTGGTCGCTCGCGGCCAACATCACAGCGCTGGTTTTCGTCTCTCTGCGCTGGCGTCCTGGTTTGAGTGAGCAGATGCAGGCACAGCCTTTTCTCGCCCCTATTACACGAGATTCATCACTCAATGAGCGTCTCCCCAGACTCAACCGCCTGCGCATCCAAGACCTGCAAATGGTCGCCAGCCACATCGTGGGTCACGACACCGCCACGCGCGCCTTCAATCAACACGCCCACAAGCTGGGGCAAAGCCTTCATGCGGAAATGCCAGCTGACCGCAAGTGGGTGCACTTCACAGAACTGTTGCTAGTAGGTGCCGTTGGAGCGGCCTCCGCACGACTGGTCATGACACGGGCCTTACAAGGCTCAGGCATGGAGTTGGCTGCCGTGGTCTCTGTTCTCGATGAAGCAGGCCAAGAGTTGCGATTCAACCGCGACATTCTGTTAGCCACATTGGAAAACATCGATCCGGGCGTCAGCGTGATCGATGCCGAAATGCGCATGGTGGCCTGGAACCAGCGCTACCAGCAACTGTTTCATTACCCGGCCGGTATGTTGTACGTGGGGCGAGACGTCGCCAGTCTGATTCGCCACAACCTGCAACACAATCCACTGGGCCTGCCCTCAGCGCCGTTATCCCCCGAGCGTATCGACGCCGAGGTTGAAAAACGCATCACCATCATGCGTGCAGGCCGCAGCTACACCTATGTGCGAGAGTTGCTTGATGGTCGCGTCATTGAAATGCGCGGCCATCCTCTGCCACACGGCGGCTACGTCACCAGCTACAGCGACATCAGCGAACTCAAACAGGCTGAACGTGAGTTACGCAATATCAATGAAACGCTGGAGCAACGCGTGGCAGAACGTTCACATGAAGTAGCCGCCGCACAAGAATCGCGCTCGCGCTACCTCACGGCTATTAGCCACGATGTATTGCAGCCCATTCACGCCGCACGCCTGTTTGCCACAGCCTTGCAAGACGAAACCCGGCCCCAACAACTGCAATACCTGGCCGAACGTGTAGACAGCGCACTGAACGCAGCGGAAGACTTGTTAGACGGCATCCTGGATCTCTCACGCCTAGATGCGGGTGCGCTGCAACCCAACATCCAAACCTTTGACATTCGCCCGATTCTGGAAGAACTGCATGCCCAATACGCCCCCATAGCGGCCAAGCGCCAGCTGCAATGGCGTCTGGCCGCCCCGCGCTATGCGCCAGCGCTATGGGTGCGCAGCGACCCGCGCTTACTACGCCGCGTGCTGCAAAACTTTGTCGCCAATGCCTTGCGCTATACACAAACAGGCGGGGTATTGATTGCCGCAAGGCAACGCAAAGGCCAAATCGTCGTGCAGATATGGGATACCGGGCCCGGTATTCCGGAGATCCATCTGGCGCGCATCTATGAAGAGTTTCACCGCTACCAACAAGTGTTTGACTGGGACGGTCGCGGTCTCGGCCTAGGCCTATCCATCTGCCAGCGCATCGCCCGCCTGCTGGGGCACAGCCTGCAGGCCCATTCAGCCATTGGCAAAGGCAGTAGGTTTGCCGTATCAGTACAAGCCAGTGAAGACCGTGCGGTCATACGTGCCAGAACCACCCCACACGATAGGTGTCCATCAAGCCCTCCTGCAATCCTGGCTCCTAACAGCACTCCAGTGGGCTCATATGCGCAACCAGTGGCCAATCCCCTCAACGCCATGGCGGTGCTGTGCCTGGATAATGACCCCGACATTTTGCAAGGCATGAACGTATTGCTGACGCGCTGGAACATCTCCTGCGTAACCACCACCCAAGTTGATGAAGCATTGGAGCATGCCCAGCACATGCCACGCCTTGACTGTCTGTTGGTCGATTACCACCTACAAGACCGCATGGACGGCTTGCAAGCACTGGCCGCGCTGCATGAATTGCGACCACACACGCCTGCAGCGCTGGTCACAGCTGACGGCAGCGATGCACTCAAAAAAATGGCAGCAGCACAAACCGTCACCGTGCTGACCAAACCCATCAAACCTGCCGCGTTGCGCGCGTTTTTAATGGCGGCGGCTGCACGTTCATCGCCAAAAGACGAAGCGGGTCAAAAACTCACCGAACACCCAAGCGATGGGCCATAGACACTGCCTCGGTGCGGTTGGTCGCTCCGAGCTTACGCAAAATTGCAGACATATGCGCTTTCACCGTCGCCTCGGACGTGCCCAAATCGTGTGCAATTTGCTTATTCAAACGCCCAGCAACAGCCATTTGAAGCACCTTGGCTTGCTGGGGCGTTAACTCCGCCATGCGCGCAGCCACGTCCTGTTCTTGCTGATTGGCACTGGCCACACTGCTCTCGAGTGCCTGAGGTAGAAACCAAGGGTCACCATCCAAAACCGCCTGCAAGGCCTGACCGATCGTGGCCAGATCAGAGGATTTGGGGATATAGCCCATGGCACCATGGTCCATCGCCCGGCGCATGGTGTGCAAATCATCATGGCCCGAAACAATCACCACCGGTAACTGAGGGTGACGCGCGCGAATATGCACCAAGGGATCAAAACCCGTACTACCAGGCATGCTCAAGTCGAGCAACAGCAAATCAGCTTCAGCGCACTGCTCGATGAGTTGATACACCCCATCCACATGTTCAGCCTCATGAATCACTGCATCAGGCCAAACCCGCAACACCGCCGTGCGCAAGGCATCGCGAAAGAGGGGATGGTCATCAGCAATCAACAATGTGGGCATAAGGTATTCGAATCATGGTGGTCGGTAGGCCGCGCCTGTCCGCGTTTGACTATTCCATGATGGATGCGATCGCACCATGAAACACCACAACAGGGCCGCTTTTTATCGCGGCAACCATCATAGCGGTAGCTTATAGCGCTTGGGAAACGCTGATTAACTCCCCGAACCTGCAAACCTTGTATCAGGATGAACTGGAAGGCGGCATTTGGCAGCAATAGCGACACTATTAACGTCAAATGACAACACACCAGATCGCCCGCAACAGGGATACGCGGACCAGACTGAACTGATCAGCGTTTCCTTAAGTACAAGCCTTTTGATTATCGATCTACCGCCACCCAGACAAAAAACCTGTTCAACAAGCATGAAAAAACCCCAATCGGCATGTGCCTCCTGGGGCTTTGCAGTAGTGCAGTAGTGCAATACCGCGCTAACGAGCCATCAGCCGCCTATTGGATGGCCGCCGATGACCGCGCTCAGGTGTTGAGGCGCTCAACCACCAGCGTGTCCACCACAGCCGGATCCGCCAAAGTGCTGGTATCGCCCAACTGGTCTGGTGCGTTCTCAGCAATTTTGCGCAAAATGCGGCGCATGATTTTGCCAGAGCGGGTTTTAGGCAAGGCAGGCGCCCATTGCAAGTGATCCGGTGTGGCGATCGGCCCAATGACCTTGCGGACATGGGCGATCAGCTCTTTCTTGAGCTCATCAGAGCCCTCTAACCCCGCCACTAATGTGACGTACACATAAATACCCTGGCCTTTGAGATCATGCGGGTAACCCACGGCAGCGGCTTCGGCCACTTTTTCATGCAATACCAGCGCACTCTCCAGCTCAGCGGTGCCGATACGGTGGCCACTGACGTTGATGACATCGTCAACGCGGCCAGTAATCCAGTAGTACCCGTCAGCATCCCGACGGCAGCCGTCACCGGTGAAGTACATGCCTGGATAGGCTTTGAAGTAGGTGTCAATAAAACGTTGGTGGTCACCAAAAACCGTACGCGCCTGGCCTGGCCAGGAATCTACGATCACCAGGTTGCCCTCTCCCTCCCCCTCTATAAACTTGCCCTCTGCATCAACCAGTGCAGGCTGAACGCCAAAGAATGGCTTGGTCGCAGAGCCTGGCTTCAACGCAATGGCGCCAGGCAGGGGCGTAATCATGAAGCCGCCAGTCTCGGTTTGCCACCAGGTATCAACGATTGGCAATTTTCCGCCACCAACCACCTCGTGGTACCAGCGCCATGCCTCAGGGTTAATCGGCTCACCGACCGAGCCGAGCACGCGCAAAGAAGTGCGCGAGGTTTTCTTCACCCATTCATCACCATCGCGCATCAACGCACGAATAGCCGTTGGGGCAGTATAAAAAATAGTGACTTGGTGCTTGTCTACTACTTGCCAGAAACGCGATGCATCAGGGTAGCTCGGCACACCTTCAAACATCACAGAAGTGGCACCATTGGCCAATGGCCCATAAACGATGTAGCTATGCCCAGTCACCCAGCCCACATCGGCTGTGCACCAGTAAATATCATCTTCGCGCAAGTCAAATACGGTCTCATGGCTGAAACTGGCATGCACCAAATAACCTGCCGTGGAGTGCACCACGCCTTTGGGTTTCCCGGTTGAGCCAGAGGTGTAGAGAATGAACAGTGGGTCTTCTGCCTGCATACGTTCAGGCTCACACTGCGCAGGCTCATTGGCTGTCACGTCATGCAACCACACATCGCGACCCGCAGTCATCTCCACTGCGCCGCCGGTATGCTTGAGCACGATGACACTGGTCACGGTGTCAGTTCCCTCGCTCTTGAGCGCCGCATCCACATTGGCTTTAAGCGGCACCTTGCGCCCTGCACGTAAGCCTTCATCAGCAGTAATGACCACTTTAGCGTTGCTGTCGCGCACACGATCGGCCACTGAGCCAGGTGAAAAACCGCCAAACACCACGTTGTGAATCGCACCAATGCGTGCGCAAGCCAATAAAGCCACGGCCGCATCAGGCACCATGGGCAAATAAACCGTGACACGATCGCCCTTGCCCACGCCCAGTTTACGCAAGGCATTGCCTAATTTGCACACACGCTCATAAAGCTGGCGATAGGTGATCTTTTGTGCAGGCGTGTTCGGGTCGTCTGGCTCCCACAAAATCGCGACTTTGTCACCGCGCGTTTCCAGATGACGATCAAGGCAGTTGACACTGACGTTGATCTCGCCATCAGCAAACCAGCGGGTATGAAAATTGTTCGGATCAAAACTGGTGTCTTTGATCACGGTCGGCTCTTTAAACCACTGCAAGCGCTTGGCAACCTTGCCCCAGAATGCATTCGGGTCTTTGACCGACTCCTCATACATTTGTTGGTATTTTTCTGGCGTGATGGTGTTGGGGCCAGCCTGTGCGGGGTTCACGGGATACAGTTCTTGGGACATGGTTTTGTCTCTCTCATCATGATGAAAACAAACGGGTGGCGCTAAACCACCCGTGACCAACGATGTGGCTACGCTTGCCGCAAAGGCAAGCGCGCAACAACATCAGTGCGACGATGCTTTGGATGCGCCCAAACCAGTTTCAGAACGCACCAACTGGGCTGGATAAGCCGCACGGTCTTTAACAGCACGTGCGCTCTTGTCAGTAATCGAGAAAAACCAGATTCCAACAAAAGCCAGTGTCATCGAGAACACGGTTGGGGAAGCATAAGGGAATGGCGCTGAGCCAACAGGATTATGGAACACGGCTTCCCAAACTGATGGCGAGAGAATCGTCAGCAGCACAGAAGAAATCAGCCCCAGGAAACCACCGATCACAGCACCACGGGTCGTCATATCTTTCCACAAAATCGACAGGAACAACACCGGGAAGTTAGCCGATGCCGCCACCGCAAACGCCAGTGACACCATGAACGCAATGTTTTGCTTCTCAAACACGATGCCCAGCAGCACAGCCACAATGCCCAAGACCACGGTGGTGATGCGCGAGACTTTCAATTCTGCAGCGCTATCGGCCTTGCCTTTCTTGAACACAGTGGCATACAAGTCGTGCGAGACCGCAGACGCGCCTGACAACGTCAAGCCTGCCACCACCGCCAAGATCGTGGCAAAAGCCACAGCAGAAATAAAGCCCAAGAACACGTTACCGCCCACAGCAGATGCCAAATGCACCGCAGCCATGTTGCTGCCGCCAACCAATGTGCCTGAAGTGGCATCCAGGAATTGTGGGTTAGTGCTCACAAACACAATCGCGCCAAAGCCGATGATGAAGGTCAAGATGTAGAAATAACCAATCCATGTGGTCGCCCAAAACACGGACTTGCGCGCTTCTTTAGCATTCGGCACAGTGAAAAAACGCATCAACACGTGCGGCAAACCCGCCGTACCAAACATCAAGGCCATGCCAAAACTGATGGCAGAAATCGGGTCTTTGATGAAGTTACCGGGGCCCATGATGGAATTCGAGCCTTTGACCTCCACTGAAGCCTGGAACAGTTTTTCAAAGCTGAACCCGTAGCTTTTCATCACCATAAAAGCCATAAAGCTGGCGCCAGAGAGCAACAAACACGCTTTGATGATTTGCACCCAAGTGGTAGCGGTCATGCCACCAAAAAGCACATAGACCATCATCAAAATACCCACGATGATCACAGCATACAGGTAGTCCAAGCCAAACAGCAGTTTGATCAACTGCCCCGCGCCAACCATTTGTGCAATCAAATAAAACGCAACAACAACCAATGTGCCTGACGCCGCAAAAGCGCGGATAGGCCCAGGCTGAAAGCGGTAACCAGCCACATCGGCAAACGTGAACTTGCCCAAGTTGCGCAATTTTTCAGCCATCAAGAACGTGATGATGGGCCACCCCACCAAGAAACCGATGGAGTAAATCAAACCGTCATAACCATTGGCCATGACCGCAGCAGAAATACCCAGAAACGAGGCGGCAGACATGTAGTCTCCGGCAATCGCCAAACCATTCTGAAACCCAGTGATACCTCCACCTGCCGTGTAGAAATCAGCGGCAGACTTGGTGCGGCCTGCTGCCCACTTGGTGATCCACAAGGTGCCGATCACAAAAGCGGCAAACATCGTGATGGCAGTCCAATTGGTGGCTTGCTTTTTCAATTCACCCAAATCACCGCCAGCAGCAAAAGCGCTGCCTGCAATGGCGGCCGTGGCCAAAGCCAAAATAGCAGCATAAGGAATAGAGCTACGAGTTTTCATTGGGCGGCATCCTTCAAGATTCGTTCTGTGATCGCATCAAACTCCGTATTGGCGCGGTAGACGTAAATGCCGGTAATCACCACCGTAAAGAGAATCACACCCAGCCCGATGGGCATGCCCAAGGTCGTCACGCCAGTGCCAATGGGCTTGGCCAGCAACTCTTTGTCAAAGGCAATCAAGCCCACGTAGCCGTAATACACCACCAACATCAAAATGGTGAGTACCCAAGCAAAGGCGTTGCGCTTGCTGCGCAAGCGCTGGTAAGCGGGGTTGTTTTGTATCCGCTGGACCGCTTGATCCGTTGCGGTGGTCTGGCTCGTCTGGCTCATGTTGGTGTCTCCTTGTTATTGGCTCGGCCCGCCAAACCAGCGCCCACAAAGCGCCAGCAAACAGATACCGATACCTACAATTTACCGAGACCACGCCATCCCCACCAGACGACTTTAGTTGTAAGGGATGCCCCGTAAGGGGAACCTCTAGCATGCACACCCAACAAGTTGAAAAACACCTGCGCAAAACACCATCAATGGTCTTCTCTATCGGGCTCAACCGCAGACGGGTCAAGCTGCGCACGGTCTGATTCCAGCTGCCAGAACACCCACGCCGAAAGCATTGTGATGATGCCGATGCACACAAATGCACCACGGAAAGCATCGGAACTGGCATGCACATCAGCCACGCCCAACCATTGCTGAAAGCCTGCAATCAAAGCAGCCGCTACGGCCACGCCCATACCCATCGCAAGCATTTGCACCATCGACAGCATGCTGTTGCCGCTGCTGGCCTGATGCGGCTCCAGGTCTTTCAAGGTGACGGTGTTCATGCAGGTGAACTGAACCGAATTGACTGCGCCAAACAATGCCATCTGCACAATGCGCAGCCACAGCGGCTGGCCTTGTGTCATCAAGGCGAAACCCATGATCATGGCGCCCAGAACCAGGGTATTTCCAGTCAACACCCACCGATAGCCAAAGTGATGAATCAAACGCGTAGCCAGTGGTTTGATGCCCATGCTAGCCAGCGCCATAGGCAACATCATCATGCCTGCCTGGGCAGGGCTAAAGCCCATGCTCAACTGCATCAACAGCGGAATCATGTACGGCATAGCCCCTGAGCCTATGCGCGCAAAGAGATTGCCCAAAATACCGACGCGAAAACTCTGCACAGAAAACAACTGCGGGTGAAACAGCGGCTTCGCCACTTTATGGGCATGCAACCAATACGCCGTCAATGCCGCCAAACCGGCAATCAACAATACCAACACGGTGACATGGCGAAACCCCAGCCCACCCAATCCATCGAGCGACAAAGACATGCACACCATGGCCATGGTCAGCATCAAAAAACCTGCGCCATCCAGTGGCCCCACCTTGGCATCGCGCAAATCAGGCATCCAGCGCAAAGCCGCCAATGCCCCCAGCAAGCCCACTGGCACATTGATCAAAAAAATCCAGTGCCAACTAGCCACCTGCACCAAAACGCCCCCCAATGTGGGGCCAATCAACTGTCCCATCAAACCGGGAATGGCCACAAAACTCATGGCTTCCAAAAACTTGCCTTTTGGAAAGCTGCGTAGCACCGCCAACCGCCCCACGGGCAGCAGCAGTGCGCCCCCAAGCCCCTGCAAAACACGCGCACCAATCAGCATGCCCAAATTGGTCGATAGCGCACAAGCGAGCGAGCCCAATGCAAACACGGCCGCAGCGGTCATAAAAATACGCCGCGTGCCGAAGCGATCGGCCAGCCAGCCTGAAGCTGGAATCACCGCAGCCATCGTCAATGCATAGGCCACCACCGCCGTCTGCATACGCAACGGGCTCTCTTGCATACTGGCTGCAATCGAAGGCAGCGCCGTATTCACGATCGTGCCATCAAGCGACTGCATGAAAAAACCCATAGCGACCAACCACAACAAGGTGCGCTCGGAAGAAGTAAATGACGTTTGAGGCATGGCGTGAACGTGGTGAAATGCGGTGGGTGCAACGCGGCAGATTGTGCCAGCCATCCCCACCGGGTGGGCGCGCTGCTTTTTTTGCACCCCTTCACGCATGCGCATTCATGCAAGAGACTTTCATGACTTCTTTTCCCCATCGCGCCCAGCAAACCATCGCACCGCTGCAAGCCACTTTGAGTGCCCAACTGCACGATGCGCAGCTCAAACTGACCCCTTTGCCGGGCACGCCACTGCAGCTGTGGTTGCTCGACCCTGCACCCATGCGCCGTGCTTTTACCGACGAAGAGGTTCAGCGCATTCAGCAGGAACCCTTGTATTGGTGTTTTTGTTGGGCCAGCGGCTTGGTCATGGCGCAATGGCTGCTCAATCATCCTGAGCGTGTACAGGGCAAAACCGTGCTGGACTTTGGCGCTGGCTCAGGCGTGGTGGCCATTGCTGCAGCCTACGCAGGCGCAGCAAAAGTCGTCGCTTGCGATATCGACCCACTGGCCCGGCAAGCGTGTCTGGCCAATGCCGCAGCCAATGGCATCTCGCTCGAAATCACGGAGCGCTTTGCGATACCTGCAACGCCTTATGACTGGATACTCGCTGCAGATGTACTGTACGAGCGCAGCAATTTACGCTGGCTCAGTACCTTCAGCGAAGCGGCCAGCCAAGTGCTGGTGGCCGACTCACGCGTACGCGACTTCCACCACCCCCACTACCAGCGCATAGCCCAACACGAAGCCACCACCTGCCCCGACTTGGACGAATCACCACAGTTTCGGCATGTCTCGCTCTACCATGCGCTGTCATGCAACAAACATAGGGGTGCAAGCGCTACCGCCGGGACTATTGAGGCGCCATTAGAATAGCGGCTACTGCCACTCACTGATCAGCGGCATTTCGCTCTGCCTTGGCGCATTGCAGCGAAATGCCGTTTTCCATTCGTTGACTTCATTTATGAGCACTCAAGCCCCCGCCCAACCCGGCCTAGAAAGCCTGGCCAAATCCTTTGAACCTGCCGCCATCGAAGCCCAATGGGGTCCTGAGTGGGAAAAGCGCGGCTATGGCCGTGCAGGCTACCGTGGCACAGGCCAGCCCAATGCAGAGGCCGCAGCGGCCGGTAAAAACTTCTCCATCCAGTTGCCGCCACCGAACGTGACGGGCACCTTGCACATGGGGCACGCTTTCAACCAAACGGTGATGGATGCATTGACGCGCTACCACCGCATGCGCGGCTACAACACCGCGTGGATTCCAGGCACCGACCACGCCGGCATCGCCACGCAAATCGTGGTGGAGCGCCAGTTGCAAGGCCAAGGCATCAGTCGCCACGATATGGGCCCCACGCCTGAAGAAGCGCGCAAAAACTTCATCGCAAAAGTGTGGGAGTGGAAAGAACAATCGGGCAACACCATCACCAACCAAATGCGCCGCATTGGCGCCACGGTGGATTGGAGTCGTGAATACTTCACCATGGACGAGCCGCGCTCCAAAACCGTGGTGGAAGTATTTATCGACCTCTATAAACAAGGCCTGATCTACCGTGGCAAGCGCTTGGTGAATTGGGACCCACAACTCAAAACCGCCGTGTCCGATCTGGAGGTGGAAAGCGTCGAATCGGACGGCAAGATGCACTACATCACCTACCCGTTCGCCGACGGCCCGCAGTTGATCGATGGCACCCTGCAGCGCGGCATGACGATTGCCACCACCCGCCCCGAAACCATGATGGCCGATGGCGCACTGGCCGTGCATCCTGAAGACGAGCGTTACAAACACCTCGTGGGCAAGCTGGTGCAATTGCCGCTGATGGACCGCAACATCCCCATCATTGCCGATGATTTTGTGGAGCGCGACTTCGGCTCTGGCGTGGTGAAAATCACCGGCGCGCACGACTTCAACGACTATGCCTGCGCACTGCGCCATGACTTGCCGCTGATCACCATCTTCACGTTGGATGCGCACGTCAACGAAAACGGCCCCGCCGCCTACCAAGGCATGGACCGTTTTGAAGCCCGCAAAGCCGTGGTGCGTGACTTGGAGGCTGGCGGCTTCTTGGTAGAAATCAAACCGCACAAAATGATGCTGCCCATCTGCGCCCGCACCGGCCAAGTGGTGGAGCCGATGCTGACCGACCAGTGGTTTGTCGCCATGTCTAAGGCAGATGCGAATGGCAAGAGCATCACCGAAAAAGCCATTGATGCCGTGCACTCCGGCCGCACCAGCTTCGTACCCGAGAACTGGATCAACACCTACAACCAATGGATGAACAACATCCAAGACTGGACGATTTCGCGCCAGCTCTGGTGGGGCCACCAAATCCCCGCGTGGTACGACGAAGCAGGCAATGTCTACGTCGCCAAAAACGAGGCCGACGCTCAAGCCCAAGCGCCGGGCAAAACTTTGCGCCGCGACCCCGATGTGCTGGACACATGGTTCTCCTCCGCGCTCGTGCCGTTCTCAACAATGGGCTGGCCGGGTAACGAAGCCAAAGACGATCCGCTGTCAGATTACAACCTGTACCTGCCCTCATCAGTGCTGGTGACCGGTTATGACATCATCTTCTTCTGGGTTGCCCGCATGATCATGATGACCGAGCAATTTGCGGGGAAAGAGCCCTTCAAAGACGTGTACATGCACGGCCTGGTGCGCGATTCGCAGGGCAAAAAAATGTCCAAGTCGGAGGGCAATGTGCTGGACCCGGTCGATCTGATCGACGGCATCACGCTTGAGCCATTGCTGGAAAAACGCACCACTGGCCTGCGCAAACCCGAAACAGCACCCAAAGTCATCAAAGACACGAAGAAAGAATTCCCTGAAGGTATCCCTGCTTACGGTGCGGACGCGCTGCGCTTTACCTTTGCCGCACTGGCATCGCTGGGCCGCAACATCAACTTCGACTCCAAACGCTGCGAAGGCTACCGCAACTTCTGCAACAAGCTCTGGAACGCCAGCCGCTTCGTGCTGATGAACTGCGAAGGCTACGACTGCGGCGTGGGTGCTGATGCCGCTGACATTGCCGCCGCCCGCAGCAGCGCCGACCAGTGGATCATCTCCATCCTGCAAAAGGCAGAAGCGGCCGTCGCGCAAGGCTTTGCCGAATACCGTTTGGATAACGTCGCCAACACCATTTACGAATTCGTCTGGAACGAGTTCTGCGACTGGTATTTGGAAATCGCCAAAACCCAACTGCAAACCGGCACCGAAGCCCAGCAACGCGCCACCCGCGCCACGCTGATCCGCGTGCTCGAAGCCATCTTGCGCTTGGCCCACCCACTGATTCCATTCGTGACCGAATCGTTGTGGCAAGTAGTGGCCCCAGTGGCAGGCAAAACCGGCGCATCGGTTGCGATTGCCGTCTACCCAGAAAGCCAGGCCGAGAACATCAACGAAGCGGCCGAGGCCGAAGTCGCGCAAATCAAAGCCCTGGTCGACGCCTGCCGCAATCTGCGCGGCGAAATGGCCATCAGCCCCGCCCAGCGCGTGCCGTTGTACGCCACCGCAAGTGACGCCGCCACGCTGGCGCGCCTGCAGGCGGCAGCGCCTGCGCTCAAAGCCTTGGCAAAATTGAGCGAAGTGCAAGTGTTTGCCGACGAAACCGCATGGAGCCAAGCCGCCGCCGCCGCGCCCGTAGCCGTGATCGGCGATGCGCGCCTGTGCTTATTTGTGGAAATTGACGTAGCCGCTGAGAAAGCACGTCTGGCCAAAGAAATCGCCAAATTAGAAGGCGAAGTCAAAAAAGCCGAAAGCAAACTCAGCAACGAGGCCTTTGTGGCCAAAGCCCCGCCAGCCGTCATTGAGCAAGAAAAAGAGCGCGTCGCCGGTTTTGGCGCCACGTTGGCACGCTTGCGCGAGCAGTTGGCAAAGTTGGGTTAAGCCAGCGAAGATAAGAAGATAAGTAAGGTGGGCCATTCGTTACCCACCCCGCGCCCGGTACAACAAGGCACACAGAAGTGCCGTTTTTGCAAAAGGTGCGGCCAACACCCCAACACCGACCGCCGCATTTGATACGGCTATTGCGCTATGACCAAACCCACCTCCCAAGCGTTTTTCACCGCCCCCAGCCCCGCCAGCCAAAAGCTGGAGTTATTGCGTGAGCTGTTCCCTACTGCGGTGCAAAGCGATGCCGATGGGCGCATTCGGGTCGACGCCGCCGCCATCCAGCAAGCGCTGGACCCCGCCAACCCCGCAGGCATTCGGGTGGAGGAAGATGGCTACGAGCTGCGCTGGGTGGGCAAGCGCGAGGCGTACCACAGCGCCTTTGTACCGCCGCAAAAAATCGTGCAGCCGCGTCCTGAGGAGAGCAAAAACTGGGATGCCACCGGCAACCTCTTGCTCAAAGGCGATAACCTCGATGCGCTCAAGCTGCTGCGCGAGAGTTACTTTGGCGCCATCAAGCTCATCTACATCGACCCGCCTTACAACACCCAAAGCGACGCCTTCATCTACAACGATGATTTCAGCGCCAAACAAACCGAGGTATTGGCGCAACTGGGCTACAAGGCCGAGGATGTGGAATACATCCAAAACATCTACGGTGCCCGCACACACAGCGGCTGGCTCAGCTTCATGTACCCGCGCCTGCTGCTGGCGAAAGATTTGCTGCGCGACGATGGCGTGATTTTCATCTCCATCGACGACAACGAACAGGCGCAATTGAAGCTGCTGTGCGATGAGGTGTTTGGCCCCGAAAATTTTTTAGGTCAAATAGAGTGGAAAAAGAAAACCAATGGAAACAACACAGGAATAATTCCAGCTGTGCATGACCATGTATTGGTTTTTTCAAAGAATTCTTCATCTATTAACCAAAGAAATTTCGGAAAACCTCCAAGCCCCGAAGTAATAGCAAGAACATACAAAAATCCAGACAATGATCCCCGTGGACCATGGACAACAATGGACCTTTCTGCAAACCACGAAGGGCCAACATTTCCAATTACTAATCCACTAAATGGCGAGATATTCAATCCCCCATCTGGTAGGTATTGGGTTTTCAATGAGACAGAAGTGATTCGAAGAATTGAAGATGGTCGAATTATTTTTGGACGATCTGGCACTGCAGGCCCCACTCAAAAAGTATTTCTAAAAGATAGGGAAGGTAAGCGAGATGTTATTGAGAGTTGGTGGGATAAGCACGGATTGAACTCTGAAGGGACGGCGGAAATCACAGAAATTTTTGGTGTTCCCAAAGTTTTTGTTCATTCCAAGCCCATCAATTTATTGAAAAACATAATTGATGCTGCGACTGCATTTAATAACTGCGATATTGCTCTCGACTTCTTCGCAGGCAGCGGCACCACCGGCGAAGCGGTGATGCGCCTCAATGCCGAAGACGGCGGCAATCGCCAATTCATCTTAGTGCAAATTCCGCAGCCCATTGATGCCAAAAAGCAAAAAGAAGCGCACTGCTTTGTGACCGAAACTTTGGGCAAACCGGAGGCCACGATTTTTGAAATCACCGCTGAACGGTTGCGCCGCGCGGGTGCGAAGATCAACGCCGACAAGCCAGACGTAGATACGGGTTTTCGCATTTTTGAAATTGCTGAAGATGCCGATGCCTTGGTTGTGCAAAAGCCCTTGGCGCAGGCCACGCAAGCGGATTTGGCCACGTTTCAAGAGACCATTGCCACGCCGCAACCGACGCAATTGCCGCGCGTGCTCTACAACCTGTTGCTGGCCGAAGGGCTGCCGCTGACAACCCGCATCGAAGCTGTGCAAGGCGTACAAGAGGGGCGGCTCTACCGCGCAGGCAGCACCTTGTTCATCACCGGCAATATCGATAGCGAGGCCGCGCGCCCATTGCTCACCGCCGCAGAAAACCCCATTACCCACATCAGCGTGTACGCCCCGTGGGTGAGTGACAACAACTTGCTGCTGGGCCTTAAAACCTTGCTGCAATCGCTGGACTTGTCGCAAGACAAGTTGCGGCTGCGGGGGTAAGCGCCAATGGCTGTATCGCCCCAATTCCAATACACGCGGCTGGCCTACCAAGCGCAGGCGGTTGAGAGCGTGGCGCAGGCGTTTGCCGATGTGCGCTTCATTGCGCCCAGCCATGCGCAGGCCAACCCGACCTTTTCGCCCGCCGAGGCACAGGCCACGTTAAAGGCAAACATTGAGCGCATTCGGGCCGACAACCACGTAAGCGCTGGCAGCGTGCAGGTAGCCAGCACGGCTACGCCAGCTTTGTCGCTGGATGTGCTGATGGAGACGGGCACGGGCAAGACCTTCACGTTCATTGAGACGATGCACCGCCTCTACCGCGATCACCGCATGGCCAGGTTCATTGTGCTGGTGCCCAGCAATGCGATTCGCCAAGGCACGTTGCGCAGCCTGCAAACGACGGCAGATTTTTTTGCGCGCGAGTACGACAACCAGAAAATCCGCGTTATCAACTATTCCGACAAAACAGTGGGCGGCTTCATCCACGCGGCCAACCAAGGCATCACGGTGATGGTGGCTACGTACCAATCGTTTGCGGGGGACAGCAAGCTCATCAACAAGCGCGGGGTGGAGGCTAACCTTTTTGGCCGCGCCAAAAGCTATATGGAGGCTTTGGCAGCCATTCGCCCGGTGCTCATCATTGACGAGCCGCACCGCTTTGAGGGCAAGCAAACGCAGGAGTATTTGACGCGCTTTAACCCACTCTTGACGCTACGTTTTGGCGCAACGTTCAAGCGCGACGAGTTCCGCAACTTGGTCTACACGCTGGACAGTTTGGAAGCATTTCGCCAGCGCTTGGTCAAAAGCATCACGGTCGATACTGTGGGCGCGGGTGCAGACATGGCGCAGTCGCTCACGCTCACCGAAGTGAGCGGAACAACCAAGGAGCGCAGTGGCACAGTGCGCTACCAAACGGCCAATGGCAAAAACGCCAGTGTGCAATTGCAGGCCAAAGACAATTTGGGCGCGGCAACCGGACTGCCGTTTTTAGACGGGCACGTGGTAGAAAAAATTACCCAACGCGAGTTGTTGTTCACCAATGGGTTTGCCTTGCCACTGGAGCAGCCCATGGGTTACGGCATGCTGGCCGAGGAGGTGCAGTCTGAACTGGTGCGCCGCACGATTGCCAACCATTTTGAGCGTGAAGAAGCGCTGTTTGTGCGCGGCATCAAGGCCATTAGCCTGTTCTTCATTGATGCCGTGCACAAGTATTTGCCCGATGGCCAGCAACCCGCCATTCTGCGTGACTTGTTTGAGCGGCATTACCGCGAGCAATTGAACGCAGTGTTGGCACGCGGTGATGTGGATGCAAACTACCGCACATATTTGGAGCGCAGTGCGCAAGACATTACCAAAGTACACAAGGGCTACTTTGCCCGTTCGCGCAGTGAAAAGGGCGAGGAAGAGGCGATCAAGCTGATCTTGCAGGACAAGGAGCGGCTGCTGTCCTTCGATACCGATTTGCGTTTTATCTTCTCGATGTGGGCGCTGCAAGAAGGCTGGGACAACCCCAACGTCTTCACGCTGTGCAAACTGGCGCCCAGCAATAGCAAAATCACCAAGCTGCAGCAAATTGGCCGTGGCTTGCGCTTGGCGGTGAACCAACAGTTGCAGCGTATTTCTGCCGACGATGCGGAATTTGACTCCATCAACGATTTGACGGTGGTGGTGCCAGCGAGCGAAGGCGATTTCGTAGCTGCCATTCAAGGCGAAATCACTGCGCAGAGCGTGCAACGCGTAGCCGCCACGTTTGACGATGCGGTGCTGGTGGCTAACGATGTGACCAAAAGCACGCGCCAAGCCTATAAGGTGCTGGATGCGTTGGTGGCAACAGGCTTAATTACGCTGGATGAAGACAGTGGCATGGCCACCTTGCAATGGCAAGCGGCGCACTACCAAGCGCAGCGCCCCCAAGTGGTGGCTGCGCTGGCGCAAGTGCCCAACTTACCCCCTGAGAGCGCCAGCAATATGCTGCGCTATTTGGATACGTATTACGAGGGGGCAGGCCATGTGAAAAGCAAGCAGGACCGCATCAAGCCCACGCTCACCATCAATGCTCTGCACTACCAGCAGTTTCGCAATTTGTGGGAAAACCTCAACCGCGATGCGGTGCTGCGCTACGCCATTGACACCGAACAACTGGTGACCAACGTGCTGCAAGCCATTGCGGAAAATTTTGATGTCAAACCGCTGACGATCACTACGACCCGCACCACCAACGCGCAAGATGCGCAACGCACCAGCCAAGAACAGCAACAGGATTACAAGGTGGTGCCGCAATCGGTGTTCACGCTGGTCGGTTTTGTGCGTGAGCTGGCGAATACCACGCGCTTGTCGGTACACACCATCAGCGATATTTTGCGGCGCATGCCTGCGGAGAAATTTGCGCAAATCGCGCAGAACGAGCAACGCGCGTTGCTGACGCTGCAAGCGCTGATTGTGCGCTGCGTGCACGCGTTGGTCATCAATACCATTGCGTATGAGTTGCGTGAAGTGCGCATTGAGACGGCCTTGACCGACAAAGCGGGCCAATTGCTCAAAACCATTCCGGTGGCACTGTGCGGGGCCGAGACGCACACTATCAGCAACCCTGCGGTGCGCCAACGTTCGCTGTATGAGGAACCGCTCATGCCGGTTGATAGCCAGATTGAGCGTGAAACGGTAGACGAGTCCAACCAAAGCAGCGTGACCGTGTTTGCCAAGCTGCCGCGCATCAACATTCCCACCCCGCTGGGCAATTACAACCCAGACTTTGGTTACGTGTTGCAACAGCAAGGCCAAGCGCAGGCTTTGTATTTGGTGGTGGAGACCAAAGGCTATGACAGCCTGAATCAGATCGCTCCAGAAGAACGCGGCAAGATTGAAAGCGCCAAGCACTTCTTCCATGCCTTGCAGGCGCGCAACGTGCCGGTGCAATTCATCACGAAGATCAAGCACCAAAACCTTGGCACGCTGCTGGCACAAATAGTCCCGCAGCTGCAGCCGCCCGCAAAGCCCTAACGCAGAGAATGCAGTGCCCCTCACATGAAAGCCCAAACCAACACACAGCGCCAGCAAGGCACGCTAGAACAATGGAATGACGACAAAGGCTTTGGTTTCGTCATTGCAGAAGGTGGCGGCCCCAAGGCATTTGTACACATCAAAGCGTTTGAGACGCGCCCACGACGCCCTGTGATGGGCGACCGTATCTCTTACAACTTAGAGCGCGATGCGCAAGGCCGCTGGCAGGCCACGCATGTGTTGTTGATGGATAAAACGGTCCGCGCAGGTTCGACCAAAGTCATTCACAACAAGCACGGTGCTTTGCCTGTGTGGGGTTGGCCTTTGGGCTTGGCCATGGTGGCGTTGCTGACCGGTTTGGGTTTGGCCGCCTTCAAAGTGCTGCCCAGCCTACTGGGGCTGTGGCTGCCCGTGATCAACGTGATCACCTTTGTTGTCTACGCTATGGACAAATCTGCGGCCAAACAAGGCGCGTGGCGCACCAAGGAAAATACGCTGCACATTTTGTCTCTGCTGGGTGGTTGGCCTGCGGCCCTGTTGGCCCAGCGCCGCCTGCGCCACAAATCAAGCAAGTCCAGCTTTCAAGCGGTGTTCTGGCTGACTGTAGTGGGCAACGTGCTGCTCATGGGCTGGCTGACGCAATCGAATGGGCAAGAGGCGTTGCAATCTATTCTGATGCCCTTGCTACGCAACCTGTAATCCACCTGATGAGCACCGACAACATGGCAGCGACCGCTGCGGTCCCTCGCGCACTGATTCTTGACACCAACATCGTGCTGGACTACCTGCTGTTTGGTGATCCATCGGCGCTGCGCTTGCAAGCGCAGGTCAATGCGGCGCTGGCGGACGCCACGCAATGGCGTTGGATTGCCACGCAGCGCATGCGCGATGAATTAGCCCATGTGCTGCTGTATCCGCATTTGCAACCGATGCTTGCCCACTACCAGCACACGCCAGAGACGATTTTGGCGCAGTTTGACCAGCGCACGACCCTAGTCGAGCCCGCTATAGCTTGCACCCTGTACTGCAGAGACAGCGACGACCAAATGTTCATTGACCTGGCCGTGGCCCACCAGGGAATGCTGCTATCCAAAGACAAGCAAGTCCTGAAACTGAGAAAACGCATGGCCCGTGCAGGGGCTTGGGCCGATACAAACCTGCCTGCGCCAGACGCAAGTTGATGGCCTGTTGCTACGCCAGCGGCTGCCAAACTGCGGCGCGCAGAGGGTGACGCTCAGAACGTTTTCACGTTTTTAAGTCATCGTCACCAACTCACGTTGGGCCAAGGCCACCAAATGCGGCGTGGTGTTGAAACTGTGCAGGTTGATGCGCTTAGCTGTCACGCCCAGCTCGGTCACGGCCGTATTGCGGATGCGCATATTCAGGCCAATCATTTGCGCATCAGGCGCGCCCATCACCGCGGCCACCGCCGTGGCAATCGGCCCGCCGCTGGACACCAGCAAAACATGCTGGCCCAGATGCTTGACCCGAATTTCGTGCAGTACCTCCATCACCCCGGCTTGAAAGTCACGCCATGCGGGCATGCCTACTGGCTGGCTGGAGCCATGTTGCCATTGCTCCATCGCCGAGCACAAGGCGCGAAAGTGCAGCCGAATCGCCTCTGGTGAATCGGGCTTGGGCAGGTGCGTCTCTAGGGTCGCCAGCAGCGCATCAGAGTCGTATTCATTGAGCTTGGCGCTTTGCGTGTACGTATGGGTATACGCAGCCGCAAGGCCCGGCTCGGCCAGCCCCAAACCTTTGAGCAAACCCGCCATGGTTTGCTGATGGCGGCGCAAAGTGCCGCTGTAGACGGCATCAAAAACCAGCCCCTGCTCGCGCCAATATGCGCCAAGCAGCTCAGCCTGGCGAAATCCTTTGTTGCTGAGTTGGTCGTAATCGGCAGCACCAAACGATGCCTGACCATGCCGCACTAAATAAATGGTTCCCATGCAGCTATTGTGCAGAGCCGCCGGCACAATTTCTGTCCCCCGCAAGACTAGGGAAGCTCTGCAAAACCCTCGTTGCTGGAATGAGTGCGGTATCAGGATGAGCCGCAAGGCGTCTTTTGGATCAATAGCCGTCGCTATGGACAAGAAAGACAACGAAGCGGATCACCTGATAACGCGCTCAGACCACAACAGGGAGTTTTGCAGAGCTTCCCTAGATATCGCGCAGATGACAGCTGTGTGCCAGCCACCCCGCGCCTCAGGTTTACCCTAGCGCCCAGCCTGCAGGCACTGCGTGCCGAGCCCCTTAATTTAAAAATAAAACATTCAAAAACAATAAGTTGCAAAAACCCACGGCGAACAGCACGCTCAGGCTGATGTGCCACATCAGAAAATATGATTGGGTCAGGCAGACGGCGCTTGGTATTGTGACAAAACTATTACAACGCTAGGAGACACTTATGTTGAGCACCATGGCATCGTCATTCGCATCGTCGCGCCGCCCTGCGGTTCGCCACACACTGGCACGCAGTGCGCAAGCCTTGCTGCTGGCAGCTTGTGCCTGGGGCGTGGCCGCACAAGCGGGCACCGTCACGGTCATCACCTCCTTCCCGAAAGAGCTGACCAGCGCTTACAAAACGGCGTTTGAAAAAGCCCATCCCGGCATCACGCTGGAAATTCTGAACAAGAACACCGTCGCTGGCATTGCCTATGTGCGCGAATCGTCCGAAGGCAAGCGCCCGGAAGTGTTCTGGGCCAGCGCCCCGGATGCGTTTGAAGTATTGGCGCAAAACCAGTTGCTCGAACCGATTAGCGACATTGCCAACCCCGATGTGCCCGCCACGATTGGCTCGTTCCCGGTCAACAACCCCGAAGGCCTGTTCCTAGGCCAGGCACTGGCGGGCTACGGCATCATGTACAACACCCGCGTGATCAAGGCCAAAAAGCTCGAAGCTCCAACCACCTGGGCCGACTTGCTCAAACCCGAATGGTTTGGCAATGTGGGTCTGACCTCGCCCTCGCGCTCGGGCACCACGCATTTGACGGTGGAGACCATTTTGCAGGGCGAAGGCTGGGACAAGGGCTGGAACACCATGCTGCGCATGAGCGGCAATGCCGCCGCGATGACCGACCGGTCGTTTGGCGTGCCCGATGGCGTGAACAACGGCCAGTTTGGCGCAGGCCCGGTGATTGACTTCTTTGGCCTGTCGAGCAAGTACTCCAAATTCCCGGTCGAGTTTGTCTACCCGGAAGAAACCTCGATCGTGCCGGCCAATATCGGCCTGATCAAGGGCGCGGGCAATACCGAAGAAGGCAAGAAATTCATTGCCTATTCGCTGTCCAAAGAAGGCCAGGAATTGCTGTTCAAGAACGACATCTCGCGCCTGCCAGTGCTGCCGTATGACAAGCTCAGCGGCGTGCCAGAAGGCTACCCAGACCCGCAAGCGATTGCCGCGCGCAGCAAGGTCGCGTTTGATGTCGATGTCTCGAAAAACCGCTACTTCATCGTGCAGTCGCTGTTTGACCAGACCATCACTTTCCGCTTAGACGATTTGCGCGCCGCCACCAAAGCGATTTTTGAGGCCGAAGCCAAGCTGGCCAAGAAACCCAATGCCAAAGGCCAGGCCCTGCTCGATGAAGCCAAGCAACTGGCCTGGTCGCCGGTGTTGACGGCTGAGCAAGCGGCCTCAGCCGACTTGCAGGCGCTGTTTGCGGCGGACAAAAAGGACTCGGCCGTGAACCAGCAGCTCTCCAAACTGCAAGGCGAGTGGAACAGCCTGGCCAAGGCCAATTACGAAAAAGCCATTGCCCTGGCCAAACAAGCGGGCGCCCAGTAATCGCATCGTCACACCGCCCCGGCCACAGCGCGCCAGCGCTGCTGCAAGGGCTTTGACACCTCGTTTCGCACGGGGGAGTCAGAGCCGCTTTGCAAGCCTGGCGCTGCCGTGCCTTGCGCACGCTCAATAACCAGCAAACGCATTGGCAATGCACACCGGCAATTGCACCGGCTGTGGCGATGCCTGAACAAGGTTCTTCATGTCTTTCTCTGCCTCACGATCCTTTCCCAAAGGGCTGGCGCTAGTGGCCTTATTGGTGCTGGCGTTTTTGACCCTGTTTCTGGTGATTCCCGTCGCCGCGGTGTTCTACACCGCCTTCGTCAACAACGACGGCACGCCGACCTTGGGCCACTTCAGCGCCTTCCTGCAGCAGCCGCTGCTCAAGGAAGCCTTTTTCAACAGCTTGTACGTGGCCTTGATGTCGACCCTGGTGTCGTCCTTGATTGCCGTGCCGCTGGCGTATTTCACCGTGCGCTTTCGCTTCAAGGGCGCTTTGCTGATTCAGACCCTGGGCATCTTGCCGCTGATCATGCCGCCCTTTGTCGGCGCGGTGGCGATGCAGCTGATTTTTGGCCGTGCCGGCAGCGTCAACCTGCTGCTGGACCAGCACTTTGGCTTCACCATTCCGGTGATGGAGGGGCTCAACGGCATTATCTTTGTCGAGTCGCTGCACTACTTCCCCTTCATTTTGATGAACCTGACGATGGCGCTGCGCAACATCGACGGGGCGATGGAAGAAGCCGCCGTGAACCTGGGCGCCAAAGGCTGGCGTTTGTTCTGGCGGGTGATTTTCCCGCTGGGTTTGCCGGGCTATATCGCCGGGGCTTCGCTGGTGTTCGTCAAGGTCTTTGATGACCTGGGCACGCCGCTGGTGATGGGCGTGACCAATATGCTCGCGCCGCAGGCGTATTTGCGCATCACGCAGGTGGGCCTCGATGACCCGCTGGGCTATGTGATCAGCGTGATCATGATTGCCTTCTCGATTCTGGCGCTGTGGCTCTCGGCCCGCGTGATGAAGGGGCGCGACTACTCCACTTTGCAAAAAGGCGGCAGCTCGATCCAGCAACGCACGCTCAGCAAATGGCAAAGCATTGGCGCGTATGTGTGGATTGCGCTGGTCTTGCTGTTGGTGCTGACACCGCATATTGGCGTGTTGCTGCTGTCGTTTGCCACCGTGTGGAGCTACGCCCCGCTGCCCGACGCCTACACCCTGGCGCACTACGCAGCCGTGTTTGACGAATCCAAAGGCATGATTGGCAATACCTTGCTGTACTGCGGCTTGGCTGCAGGCCTGGATGTGATTTTGGGCACCGCGATTGCCTACATCATGCTGCGCTCTTCGCTGCGCGCGCGCCAGTGGCTGGACTGGATTGCCTCGGCCGCGCTGGCCGTGCCCGGCATCGTGCTGGCGATTGGCTATATGCGCACTTTCCGCGACGTGAATATTCCGTTTACCGACATCGGCATCACCAGCACCTGGCTGCTGATCATGATTGCCTACGCAGTGCGGCGCTTGCCGTATGCGCTGCGCTCTTGCGTGGCGGCACTGCAGCAAGTGCATATCTCGCTGGAAGAAGCGGCCGCCTCGGTCGGGGCCAACCGCATTCGCACGATCCAGCGCGTGGTCGTGCCCTTGATGGCAGGCGGGATTCTGGCCGGTTTTGTCACCAGCTTCATCACCGCTGCGGTGGAGTTGTCGGCCACCATCATGCTGGTGACGCGCGACAGCGACGCACCGATGAGTTATGGCATTTATCTGTATATGCAAAGCGCGTCTGGCCGTGGCCCTGGCGCGGCCTTGGGCGTGCTGGCGGTGGTCGCCGTCGCCATTGGCACCTATGTATCGCATGTGATTGTGGAGCGCACATCGTCACGTTTTCGTCCTGTGCGCAGTAAGGAATAAAAACCATGAAAAAAGTCAGTGTCGAATGCCGCAATATCCGTCTGTCCTACGGCAAGACCGAGGTGCTCAAAGACATCAATATCAGCATTGAGCCAGGCGAATTCTTTGCCCTGCTGGGGCCCTCGGGCTCGGGCAAGTCCACGCTATTGCGCCTGATTGCGGGCTTTAACGAGCACCAAAGCGGCCAGCTCTTGGTCGACGGCCAGGACATCAGCCGCGTGCCGCCGCACAAGCGCAATATCGGCATGGTGTTCCAGAGCTATGCGCTGTGGCCGCATATGACGGTGTGGGACAACGTCGCCTTTGGCCTGGTTGAGCGCCGCGCCAGTCGCGATGAAATCCGCCAGAAAGTCACGCAGGCGCTGGAAACCGTGGGTCTGGCGCACCTGGCCAAACGCCGCCCCAACGAGCTCTCGGGCGGCCAGCAGCAGCGCGTCGCACTGGCGCGCACCATCGTGATTGAGCCGCAGGTCTTGCTGCTGGATGAGCCCTTGTCAAACCTGGACAAAAACCTGCGCGTGCAAATGCGCCAGGAACTTCTGTCCTTGCAGCGCCGCCTGGGCATCACGACCATTTTCGTCACCCACGACCAGGAAGAAGCGATGACCACCGCCGACCGCATGGCCGTGATGGACCAGGGCGTGGTGCAGCAAGTGGGCAGCCCGTCGACCTTGTACGACTTCCCGGTCAACCGCTTTGTGGCCGATTTTGTCGGCACGATGAATGTGCTGCCCGGCCAGGTCAAGTGCCGCGAAGCGGGCCTGGTCACCCTGGCCGTCGATGGCCTGGGCGAAGTGGATTTGCCCGCAGCCAGCGACACGCCTGAGCAAAACAACCTGGTGCTGAGTTTCCGCCCGCACTCAGTGCTGATCCAGCCCGAGGGCGACCAGGTCGATCAGCGCTATCTGTGGATTCCAGGCGTGGTTGAGCGCAGCGAATTTCTGGGCGAATTCACGCGCTACGAAGTGCGCGTGGGCGAGTTGATGGTCACTGCCGACCAGTCGCACTTTGCTGGTTTGAGCACCTTTCCGCGTGGCGCGGGCGTCAGCGTGGGCCTGGAGCCCTCGCAAATTCGCCTGTTGCCGCAATAAGATGCAGATCACCGTGCCCGACCGCCTTGTGCGCGGCCCTTGCCAGGGATAAGCTCGCGCCATGGAGATCTACCAGATTCGCGCCTTTGTCACGGTGGCCCGCTTGGGCCACCTGACGCGCGCGGCCGAAGCCCTGCACCTGACCCAGCCCGCCGTGACCGCGCAAATCAAGGCGCTGGAGCAAAGCCTGGGCGTGAGCCTGTTTTTGCGCAGCGCCGGCAAAATGACCCTGGACAAAGCGGGCGAGTCGCTATTGCCCACCGCAGAAGCCCTGCTCAAGCTGGGCTCGGAACTCAAATCCCAGGCCACGCGTTTGCATGGCCAATTGCAAGGCCAGTTTGAGCTGGGCATTCCCAGCGAACGCATGGATTTTTTGCGCCTGGGGCCATTCACCCAAGCCATTACCAACAGCTTGCCCTTGGTGCATTTGCAAACCCGCGTCTTGCCCGCCGAACAATTGAGCGAGTACGTCAGCACCGGCCGCTTGACCGCCGCCTTTGCGATTGCCGCCCACCCGCCGCGCGATGTGCAGTGGCTGCCGCTGCGCAGCGTGATCTACCGCATCGCCGTGCCCAATGGCTTGCACGAGCAATTGCAAGCGGCCAACTGGCGCGAATTGGCCGCCCTGCCCTGGCTGGATGGGCCATCGGGCAGCCACAGCCACTGGCTGCTGCGCGATATGTTTGAAAAACGCGGCCAAAGCCCGCGCATCGTGTTGCAAATCGACGATCTGGCCAATATCGACACCTTGGTGATGGCCAAGACCGGCTGCGCCTTGTTGCGGGAAGAAGTCGCGCTTGAAGGCTTTAAACGCCAGGCCTTTAGCCTGTGGGGCAATGTGCGCATCAATGCGACCCTGGGCTTTATTTACCCGTCCGAGACCGAAGCGCAGCCGCTGTTGATTGCCGCGATTTCGCTGCTCAAAGAGCTGTGGAAAATCGATGATTAGCGCAGCGCTCAGTACTTAATCGACCAGTCGACCATTTGGCGCTCGCGCAATTGGCGGCCCAATTCCTTGCAAGCCACATCCAGCATCGCTGCCGCGCCCTCAATGCGCTGGGGTGTCATACGCTGCGACAAGGCCGCCACACTCAAGGCCCCCATCGGCTGGCCCATGCTGCTGTAAAAGACCTGGCCAACCGCCGTCACGCCCAGATTGATCGTGCTTTTGATCAACGAGAAACCGCGCTTGCGGGTCTGCGCGCAGGCTTCGGTCAGCACTGTTGCGTTCAGCCCCTCAAACGCCGACAAGGCTGGCGCGACGCGCTCGATGATGGTCTCGCGCTCGTCCTGCTCCATCGCCGACAGCAATGCCAAGCCGCCCGCGCCGACGCCCAAGGGGCGGCGGCTGCCGACATCCAGAATCAGGGTGCGGATCGGGAACGAGCCTTCGCGCCGGTGCATGCACACGGCGTCAAAGCCGCTGCGCACGACCAGGTAGGTCGTGTCTTCTGAAGCGCCAGCCAAGTTGGCCATCGCCGCATTGCACAGATCGCGGATGTCGTAGAAGGTCGCACTCGCAATGCCCAATTCAAACGCCAAAGGCCCGAGGCGGTAGCGCCGCAACTCGGGGTGGCGATCGACCAGGCGCTCGGCCACCAGTTGCTGCAAGACCCGGTGCACGGTTGGATGCGGAATCTGCGCTTTGCTGGCCAAGTCAGTCAGCGCCATGCCGCGCACCCCGGCAGTGGCCAGCAATTTGAGCAAGACCACGCCGCGGCTGAGCGAGCCTGCGGCGGCCTCGGTTGTTTTGTTCATATATCGAAATACTGATCGAAGTGCTTTGCGGGATGGCCATTTTTCTGCATACCGCCACGCATGAGAACTAGGGTTTGTGCGCAATAAATGCTGTTCGATAAATGGACAAAGCAAGGACGGCATGCAGGCCCCAGCGATAACCTGCAGCTCTTCTTTATTGAACCTGCCACGCACACCGCAAGCTACCAGCAGCTTGCACGACCGACCCTTGCCATGAACGCACTCGACCAACACATTGCCGTCATCACCGGAGCCAGCAGCGGCATCGGCGCGGCCTGCGCCAAAGCCCTGGCCGCGCAAGGCGCGACCATCGTATTGGGCTACCACAGCGGCCAAGCCCGCGCCCAGGCCCTGCTGGAGCAATTGCCCGGCCACGGCCACCGCATCGCCGCCATTGCACTGCAAGACGCAGCCAGCCACGCCGCGCTGGCCAAAGAACTGCAGCAGGCCTATAGCCGCGTCGACCTCCTGATCAACTCCGCCGGTTTTACCCAGCGCATTGCCCACCGCGACACGGCGGCCCTGGAGCCCGCCTTGTTTGACCAGATTCTCAGCGCCAATGTGACTGGCCCCTACGCGATCACGCGCGCCTTGCTGCCGCTGCTGCAGCAAAGCAGCAACGGCCTGGTGGTGAATATTTCTTCGGTCTCGGCCTTTACCGGCCTTGGCAGCAATATCGCTTACTGCGCAGCCAAAGCGGCGCTGGACACGATGACCCAGTCGCTGGCGCGGGCCTTTGGCCCGGTGCGTTTTTTGAGCGTATCGCCCGCCTCGGTCGACACAGAATTTGTCGCCGGTCGCAGCCGCGAAGAGTTGCAAAGCAAAGCCGCCAAAACCCCGCTGGGCCGCATTGTCAGCCCCGAGGATGTCGCCGATGCGGTGCAGGCCTGCGCGACGCATTTGCGCACCGCCACCGGCACGCGCATTGTGATTGATGGAGGCCATGTGCTATGAGCGCCGAACACGCCCACAACGCCGATTACGCCGCCCACACCGCCACGGCCATCAACGCCACGCACGATGCGAGCCTGCAATGCTGGGTCGAATCGGCCCACGACGCAGGCAGCGACTTTCCAGTCCAAAACCTGCCGTTCGCCAGTTTTTCCAAACTGGCTGAACCACAAACCGCGCCGCGCTGCGGGGTTGGCATTGGCCACTGGATTCTGGATATCAGCGCGATTGAAGAACTGTTCGAGGGCGAAGCCCAAGCCGCTGCGCACGCCTGCCGCCAGCCGCAGCTCAATGCCTTGATGGCTTTTCCAAGCAGCCAGCTCAGCTTGCTGCGCCAGCAATTGAGCCAGCTGCTGTGCAGCCAAGACGCCGCCGTGCAAGCACGCATTCGCCCCGCCTTGGTGGCGCAGGCCGATGTGCAGCTGCATCTGCCCTTCAAGGTTTCGGGCTACACGGACTTTTTCGCCTCCATCCACCACGCGACCAACGCCGGGCAGCTGTTTCGACCCGATCAGCCGCTGCTGCCCAATTACAAATACGTGCCCATTGCCTACAACGGCCGCGCCAACAGCGTGCAAGTCAGCGGCGATAAAGTCACCCGCCCCAAAGGCCAGCTGCGCCCGGCTGCGGAGTTGGCCGCGCCTGCTTTTGCGCCCTCGGCACGGCTGGACCACGAGGTCGAGCTGGGCATCGTGATTGGCCAAGCCTCGACGCGGGGCCAGCCGATTGCGCCCGGTGCGGCCTGGCAGCATGTGTTTGGTTTTTGCTTGCTCAACGACTGGTCGGCGCGCGACATCCAGGCCTGGGAATACCAGCCGCTGGGGCCGTTTCTGGCCAAAAGCTTTGCGACCAGCATTGCGCCCTGGGTGATCACGGCCGAGGCGCTCGCGCCCTTCCACTGCCCGGCAGCACCACGCAGCGCAGGCGATCCGGCCGTATTGCCGCACTTACTCGATGACCAGGACATGGCCAGCGGCGGCATCGCGATTACGCTGGATGCGGCGCTGAGCACCGCCCGGATGCGTGCCGAAGGCATAGCGGCGCATACGCTGTCGCGCTCCAACGCCCGCAGCCTGTACTGGACCGTGGCACAAATGCTGGCCCACCACACCTGCAATGGCAGCGCGCTGGACACGGCCGATTTGCTGGGCAGCGGCACGATCTCGGGCGAGGGCGACAGCGCCCTTGGCAGCCTTTTGGAGATCACGCGCGGCGGCAGCCAGCGCTTTACTTTGCCGAGCGGCGAGGAGCGCAGCTTCTTGCAAGACGGCGACGAAATCATCCTGCGCGGCCATTGCGAGCGCGCAGGCTTTGTCCGCATTGGCTTTGGCGAATGCCGCGCCACCATCCTTGCAGCCCAGCCATGATCGTCGAGCAACGCACCTACACCACCCACCCCGGCCAATGGCGCGCGTACCTGGCGCTGTACGAGGCCAAGGGCCTGGCGATTCAGCAGCGCATTCTGGGCCGCATGGTCGGCTACTACCACTGCGACATCGGCGAGATGAACCAGATCGTGCACCTGTGGGCCTACGAAGACCTGAACGAGCGCAGCCAGCGGCGCGGCCAGCTATTGGCTGACCCGGACTTTCGCGCTTATGTCCACGAGATGCTGCCGCTGTTGCAAAAGCAGGAGTCGCGCATTCTGGTGCCAGCGCCGTTTTTTCAACCCCAGTGGCAGCTGCCCGCTGGCCAGTGATTAATCCCCCTTCTTTTTCACCACAGGAGCTCTTGCCATGCTGTGCAAAAAACTTCACCACGCCGCTTTTCGTTGCCGCGACGCGGCAGAAACCGTCAAGTTCTACACCGAGATGCTCGGCCTCAAGTTCACCCATGCAATGGGCGAGGACCATGTGCCTTCGACCGGCAAGTACAGCCCGCATGTGCACATCTTTTTCGAGATGGAAGACGGCAGCCATATCGCCTTTTTCGAGTGCCCGAAAGACCCCGGTGAGACCTCCGGGCGCGACCCGGCCACACCCGGCTGGATTCAGCATTTCGCCTTTGAAGTCGACAGCATGGAGACCTTGCTGGCAGCCAAACAGGACATGGAAGCCAAGGGCCTGAAAGTGGTGGGCGTGACCAACCACGACGACTTCATCAGCTCGATCTACTTTTTTGACCCCAGCGGCCACCGCCTGGAACTGACAGTGCGCACCTGCCTGGACCCGGTGCAATTGCGCGCCTACGAAGAAGAAGCGCCCAAAGTACTGGCGCTGTGGAATGAAACCCGCGACTGGTCGCAACGCGCCAAAGTCTTTGGCAGCCAGACCGGTTATAGCCGCCCAACCGCCGATGCATAAGGCCACTAGCCAAAGCGCTCAGCCGCCCACCATAATTCCAAGGAGACAAACATGATGACACGCAGATTCATTGGCCGCAGCCTCCAGGCACTGGCCAGCCTGGCCCTGGGCACCAGCCTGTGGCTGAATGCCGCTTCGGCCTTGGCCGCCGATGCCTACCCGTCGCGCCCGATCCAGCTGGTGCACGGCTTTGGCGCGGGCGGCAATGCCGATGTGGTGGCGCGGCTGGTCGCGCAAAAACTCGGCGAAGCGCTGGGTCAGCCGGTGGTGGTCGACATCAAAAGCGGCGCAGGCGGCGCGATTGCCTCGGCCAATGTGGCCCACGCCAAGCCCGATGGCTATACGCTCATAATGCTAACCGGCGCGCACACGGTCTCCGGCGCCTTGCGCCAGAATCTGCCTTACGATTCGGTGAATGACTTTGCCTTTATCTCGACCGTCTCGTCGTTCCCGTTTGTGGTTGCGGTCAAAGCCGACCACCCGGCCAAAAACCTGGCGGATTTGATTGCGATGAGCAAAACCAAGGGCGTGTCGTTCAGCTCGGTGGGCGTGGGCTCGACCCAGCACATGGTGGGCGAATTGCTGGCCGCTGAAAGTGGCGGCGAGTTCCTGCACATTCCATTTCGTGGCGGCGGCGCGCCTGCGCTGGCGGTCTTGTCAGGCGATGTGGACATGCTGTCGGACACCTTGACCGTGGCCGCACCGCATTTGCAAAGCGGCAGCTTGCGCGCACTGGCAGTGACCAGCGCAGAAACCTGGCCGCTGACGCCTGCGATTGCGCCTGCCGCCAAAACCCTGCCGGACTTTGAAGTGCGCTCCTGGCTGGGTCTGGCCGCACCCAAAGGCACGCCAAACGCCATCGTGCAAGACATCAACCAGAAGCTGCACGCGATTCTGGCGCAGGAAGACACGCAAAAAGCCCTGGCCCAAGTCGGCAGCATGGCCGCGCCCAGCACGCCAGAGGCGATGCAGGCGCAAATCAAGAGCGAAATCGAGCGCTGGAAAACGGTGGCCGATCGGCGCAACATCAAGGTGGAATAAAGCTATCCTTGGTCAGAATAAGAACGACCCCCATCCCTTTCAAAGAGCGCGCCATGCGCTCTTTTGGACCATGCAGCCTCCATTCAATCGCTGCAATCTCAATGGCATGGCCGCAAACAAAACACCTCACACGTGAGTGCAAATAAATCTGCACGGCCCTCTATTCCAAGCCATCAATCTCAAGCACAATAACGCTGCATGCACGGGTAAACCATAAGTCTATCTGGCGCATTTTTTGCTTATTTGCTTTGACCTGCATCCATACCTAAAGATGCCCACTCAAGCCTGATGAGGCTTAAAGGACTTCTCGTTATGCCGATCCCTACCACCCCCGGGGGCCAGCCTGCGACCGCACCAGCGCTATTGCAAAATGGGCTTCGCCATGGGCGCTATGAAGATTTTCAAGCCCTGTTCACAGGCACGCTGTTTGTCTCCATCACCTTGATGTTGTTTGCGCAGGCAGGTCTGCTCACCGGCAGTACGGCTGGCATTGCATTCTTGATCCATTACTGGTCAGGCCTTCCTTTGGGCGGCGTTTTCTTTGCACTCAACCTGCCGTTTTACTGGTTCGCATGGAAACGCATGGGCGCAGAATTCACGATTAAGACGTTCATTTCGGTCGGCTTTCTGTCGCTGCTGACTGACTTGGGCCCCAAAGTCATTCACGTCGATTACCTCAATCCGTTATTTGCTGCTGTGCTAGGCGGTTTGTTGTTAGGCACCGGCTGTTTGTTCTTGGCACGACACCGCGCCAGTCTAGGCGGCGCCACGATTTTGTCGCTGTATTTGCAAGAGCGCTATGGCATTCCTGCGGGCAAAGTACAGCTCATCATTGATTGCACAGTCGTCGCATTTGCCTTGTTGATTGTGCCCATTGACCGCGTTCTGTATTCCATTTTGGCGGCGGTGGTCATGGGCGTATTTTTGTGGATGAGTCACAAACCAGGCCGGTACGTAGGTCGGTGAACATCAGCGCAACGCAAAAGCCCCTTGCCACCTCCTTCACATAGACTCGTCCATGCCCTCTGACCAATGCGCCCAAGGTTCATGGCGAAATTGCTGCGCGGCATAGTCAATGAACGCACGCACCCGCGCTGGCCGCAACCGGCCGGGCGGCGTCACAATATTTAAAGACAACATGCCTGCGTCCCATTGCGGCATCGCCACTTGCAAGAGCCCATCACGCACAGCTTCCCACACCAAAAAAGCAGGCTGCACTGCAAGCCCCATTCCAGCCAATAGCACAGGCTCGAGAGCTTCTGCATTGTTGACTTGCAGCTGCGCGGCCATCACCTGTGTGAATTCACCGTGTTCTGGATGGCGGAACTTCCAGCTTAAACCGTCGCGCGCCAGACTGTACTGCAAGCCTTTGTGGTGAGCCAAATCCTTCGGGTGCTGGGGGCGGCCATAGCGCTCAAAATAACCAGGCGCGCCCACCAACAGCAGTTTGACTTTGCACAACTGGCGTGCAATCAAGCTGGAGTCGTTCATATTGGCAATGCGAAGCGCCACATCAAAACGCTCACCAATCAAATCCACCTGCTCATCAGCTAGATGCAACTCAATTGCCACCTCAGGGTGGCTGGCCATGAATTGCGGCAAGATGGTAGCGACACGTGCAATTCCAAAAGACATGGGAGCAGCCACTCTGATCAGACCCCGCAAACTTGTCGATTGCTCGGTGATATCAGCCTCCACCGCCTCCCCTTCATGCAAGATGCGCGCAGCACGCTCAAGCGCTCCCTTACCTGCTTCTGTCAGCATCACCCTGCGCGATGTACGGTGGAATAAATTGGTTTTCATACGCGCTTCCAGCCGCGTAATGGCTTTTGAGACGGTAGCTTGTGACAATACCAAATCATTAGCAGTGCGGGCGAAAGAGCCTGTTTCTGCGACCTTGGCAAAAATGGCCCATGCCTCCAAATCGGGGAGTTTACTCATGTCTAGCTGGAGGTGATTACATCAAGAATAGAAATGATACCTTTCTATTTTTTCTATTTAATTTATCTCAAAGAAGCCCTACATTCACTCCATCGACACACCATTGAAGGAGTTCTGACATGATTGAACGACGCAGCTTTGACGGCTTGGGCGGTGCCAACCACGGCTGGCTCAATGCCAAACACCATTTCTCTTTTGCTGAATACCATGACCCCAACCGCGTGAACTGGGGCGCTTTGCGGGTATGGAATGACGACACGATCGCATCACAAACGGGTTTTCCACCCCACCCCCACGCCAACATGGAAATCATCACCTATGTGCGTGAAGGCGCCATAACCCACCAAGACAACTTAGGCAATAAAGGGCGCACCGTCGCCGGTGACGTGCAGGTCATGAGTGCGGGTACTGGTATTCGGCACTCCGAATACAACCTAGAGTCCACAGCAACCCAAATCTTCCAAATCTGGATCATGCCTGACCGCCAAGGGCACCAACCCAGCTGGGGAACCAAGCCCTTCCCCAAAGGCGATCGCAGTGGAAAATTTATGACGCTGGCCAGCGGCGTGGAAGGCGATACGGATGCTCTACCGATTCGCGCCAACGCACGGGTGCTAGGCGCCACAGTCAAAGCTGGGGAAAGTGTGGAGTATGCGTTTTCCTCACCCGAGCGCTATGGCTATTTGGTGCTGGCCAAAGGCAGTGCGACCGTCAACGGCGTCGCCTTGTCCCAGCGCGATGGCGCAGCCATCCACGGGGAAAGCAACATTCACATTGCAGCCAGTGAAGATGCCGAAATCGTATTGGTAGATACTGCTGAATGGAACTGAAACAGCCTCTGCAATATGGGTAGGACATAGCACTAAAGGCTTACTTTCCGCCTTAGCGGTTCCAGCACTCGTTTACAGAAAGGGCGCCGCTCACCCCCTTTTGCCCGCTTTGGGTAAAGGTCAGGTTACCGCACTTGTCCTTGGCTTGGCCCCCTTGCGCCGTTGCGGTCAAGGTATAAGTCATGCTGTCATTACTAGGCGCATAGGCAATAGCGTATCCACCTGAAGGCACTGTCTGCAGGGATGTCGGATAAGAAGCAGCCGCAGGATAGGAACCACTGGCCGTGGCCACCCGCTCCAGCCATTGCGCCCCTTCCAACAACGCCGCACGGGCCTCGGCACGCCGCCCACGCTTCACATACTCCTCATAACTAGGGTAAGCAATGGCTGCCAAAATCCCCACAATGGCAACCACAATCATCACCTCAATCAAGGTGAAACCATGCTGGCTATAGTTTTTTTGCATACACATGCGTTGTTCCTTGCTCTTTGTATTGCGTAGAGAGCGCGCCCATCCACAATGGGCACTCTGTGCATCCGTGGTTTAACAGCAAATGGAATGGTTCATTCCTCTACGCCATTGATCGTCGGGCCGTAAGGCCCGATGCCAATCAGTTACTGAATCGGGCGCCACGAAGGGTAAAGAGGATTGGTGTCAAAAATTTTCTTCACCTCGCCATCTGGTAATAGGTGCTCTGAACCATCTGGGCCCAATAAACGTGCTGGGACTCCTCCTGGATCTTTAATGACCGGGGTGAGTTCAGGTTCTCGCGTCCACTCTTTACAATTACCCTGTGCATCACACTTCTTTGGTGGCAAAGCTTGGGTTGCGGTCCTGATTTCCACGGTCGCCAGATAATGTTTGCTGGCCGCATACTGTGGATCACAGGTCTCCTCATTGAGCACACCACCACCTTGGGCTGGCAACACAAAAGGCACGCGGAATCGCTCACCAATCACCCACTGGCTGTTTTGCACCACACGCGATCCAGCCACAGGCAGTTGAACAATCCACCCTTTCTTGTTCTTGTAATCAATAGAATCACCAGAAAGATTCCAACTATCTCCTTTAGCAGTCGTTGTCAGTTCAACCAAGTCACCCCATGCCGCACGATCACTGGAAGCCTCTCCTATGCGTACAGCGCCCAGACTTGTTTTTGCATCTTGAGTAATTTCAATAGAAATGCTCGAAGCATCACGAACAGCAAAAATATATTCCCTGTCGATACTGCTGCGATCAGATTCCGTCAACAACCTTCCCGTACCAGCCATCAATATCACGCCGCCATCGGGGTGAAAAGCAAATGCAGGCGCGGCGGTAATTGGACGAACCACGGCACCAGAAGTGGTGCTCTTGCGTGCTTGGAACAAAGGCTGTCCAGCAAAAGATGTTTTCCACTGAGCAGGATTAGATGAAGTCAAATCAAACTTCCACAGGTTGCCGTGCAAATCACCAGCATAGGCCACATCCATGGCGCCATCATTGTTCAAATCAAGCAAACGCGGCGCAGCTAAACCGTTCGCATTGCCAATTGCTTCTGTGCTACTGGCTTTCAGCACTTTCAGCTCTTTACTGCCCTCTAAGAATTGGATCAGCAATGCAGCTTGCTCATTCTGGCTGTTGTAGCCATTGCCCATAACCAGCGCCCAGCGTCCATCATTCATGCGAACCAATTGGTTGGAAACGCGTGTGTCCACCTGATCAGTGACGGGCTCGCTGGTAATGTGCCCCACAAAGGCCCTGGCATCAGTCGCATCAAATACTTCTGAAGCACCGATCGTTTTATCCATGACCAACACATCCGATGCGCGGGCATTCGAAAAATTCTGTGGCGCTGTGACATCCAAGAGGAAATAACCGCGGCCACCTGCCCCCAAAAATCCTGCTAAATAGCTTTTCGCCGAATCCGTGTTATCTGTCCCATCAAAATTTTTGGAATGGGTAAACACATCACCTGTAAAGGGGGATCCATCCACGTAATAGCGATGTTGGTTTTGGTAGTTCGGATCAGTCAATGCAGGCAAATGACCCACAACGCCTTTGGGAATATAAGCCAGTAATTCTTGTCCATCAGCCCCATTAAACGCGTGCAACATACCATCATTGCCCCCCACATAGACCATATTAGGGCGATCAACACTCTTGGTTTTTGTCCGGTAATTATTTCCAGACATATACCATATATTCGAATTCACAATATCTCCATGAATAGATTCACGCTGGCGAAATACCCCTCCCGTCTTTCCAATTTCTTTTGATTGATCGCCTCGAATATATTTGATTCGACTTTCACCCAGGTTATCACTAGCATTCAAGAGTCTCTTTTGAATATCATCCAAATTTGTCCATGTCCAGTCAATAGCCGAACCATCGGATTGGCTACCAATAATTTTTCGATTCAAATACCAATTTTCTGGCTTAGCAGCCATAATTTCTGCGGTATTTTTACCTCCCCAAGGAAAATTCACCGTATCGACCGTTGCATCTCCTGCTTTGATTTTCTGTGCTGAAACGCTCCCCGACCATGTCATAGGGTCGTAAGTAGCAGAAAACATGAAAGAATCTGTACGGGTGGTGGTCGCACTTAAAGAAATGGAGGAGACAGGTTTATTGTTATCCGAAAGAATCTCATTGAGAATACTCTTGAATGCCTCAACTAAATCGACAGGCTGCAATACAGGAACAAAACGACCTCGCGAATTGATTGCAGCGTGCCATTGATCAGGTAGAACCGCCTTTCCCCAACTTAATTTCCCAGACAAAATCTGATCATAGTCTGTCCCTGTCCATGTGTCAGTGCCCCATAAAGGAGCATCACGCCACGTAGCTGCACCTGCACCAAAACCAATGGCATACATCGTTAAATGCTGCCAAGTTGCAGGATCATTTCTTGGATTCCAGTAAGGTGTAAGCCCTTTTTCGTCCGTTCTAACCGCCATTTTTGGTTGAACTTTATTAGGAATATTCGGTTGCAGATCATTTGCCCAATATTTAAAAGCCAAATCCGCAAGCATTTTTTCATCTGAGCCTCTATAAACACGAGATTGATCAGCTTTAGGATCATACTTCACATTATCCGGAAACGTAATCACCGTATTATCTTCATTTTTAGCAGTACTAGTTGATCCATTCCACTCTCCATCGGAAAGAAAAATGGTATAAGAACGCCGACAGGCCTGAACTGGATTCAATTTTTCACCAGGAATATGTGCCCAAGGACTATTAGAGTTCAAATCCGAGCTCAAATATTGACCAGCCTGATTCAACATTCCGTGTGAAGGTGTACCTTTATTACCTTTTGAAGTATAACTATTAATCCAATCAATCCACCTATAAAAACTATCTCTATGACCAGAATCCAGCACCTTTATCCTATTATCATCCTGACAACCAGAATTATTCTTAATGCTCGGACAGGCATTCATACTTTGCCAGCCAAGCCGAATTGCACCATCCGGCACATTTTCCTCTTTAAATGTTTCCTTTAGCGCATTACTCAATGCATCCCTCTTCCCCCCACTATTCATACTTCCAGAATCATCAACAGAAACAATTACATTTGGGGCAGGAGGTTTACTCACATTCACCACTGGTGCTTGAACCAAATGAAGTGGTGCTGCAAACAACTCTACATTGAATGACAAACAGGAAATAGCCGCCATGACGACGTATTTTCCTTCAATGCGTTTATTATTTATTTTCTTTGACATAGATGCTTTCCTCTCTCACTTAATTATTTTTACGCAAAAAATCTGCAATCTCAGACAGGTGGATTTATAAAATTTACAGGAACAATTTTCGGCGAAACAATTGACTGAATAATGGCTCTAGTTCCTGGCTTGCGCCCATTGGCGATGGCGGTGACCCTATAAACTATCCCGTTAGTTGTTCCCATTGCGACGTCCGCCCCCATCCCTGCATATTTTCGTCCTATGGGAGTATCGGCATTGAACTCAATAGGCTCTATCCAATACCAAGCACTAGCTAATGCGCGATTATTAATCATACCGTCATTGACAATTAACCTTGGATTTCCCATCGTCGCATCAT
Source organism: Lampropedia puyangensis (assembly GCF_004833285.1). Lineage (GTDB taxonomy): Bacteria > Pseudomonadota > Gammaproteobacteria > Burkholderiales > Burkholderiaceae_C > Lampropedia > Lampropedia puyangensis. Next base: position 4,356 of record NZ_STFG01000014.1, on the reverse strand, counting down.
TAACTGCACCTGTATATTCACCATACAACGCAGAATCACCTATCATATTATTCAAAACATCTGATTCAGACCAAAATTCTGTCTTTAGATTTCCATTATCAAAGCACAAGCCTTGCATGCAAGGCACCGCTCTATCTTTGACTTTATTCGCCAAAAGAACCATTGCCCCACCATCGTCTTCAAGAACAGTCAAATTATCTGGAATCTGCAGTACCCCATTATTTTTATTTCGACACGGAGATGAACAATCGCTCCCATCCGCCATCATCCCAAGAATATCAAGCTCTGCATCAGCCAATAGCGCTTGCGCAGCTTCATAAGCCAACAAATAATCTGCATTATTCCCTGTCACGCGCTCATTAAACAAAGTAACACGACTAGACCAAACAACCAACAAAGCGCCGAGCAGCATGACAACCATCACTATAAAAACAGCCACACCATGCTGCTTACCATTCGGGATGGATTTATATTCTGGAACATTGCTCCCAAATAATATTTTCATCTCAACATCCAAATAAAACCAAACTATGACACACGCACATAAAAAACATGGCGAAAGACCTTCACCATACGCTGCTGCACAGTTGAATCTCCACCACGACAGTTTGTATATTGTGCATTAGCATTATTAATAATCTCAGAGCCACGCATCTCTAAACAAACATGCACGGCCGTAACGTAGGGATCCATAGTATTTAATGAAGCTGCTGGAGGATTATTTTCCAACCTCAATCTCACATTACCTGCCGCATCTTGCTGTGCAACTCTATAATGAACTTGTAAATCATAAACATTTGGAATAATAGCCTGCGCCGAAGTTGTCGTGGTACTGCCAGCAGTACTTGGTGTACATCTCAATTCATTATTCCCACCAACATCAAATGTTGATGTATATTCAGAAGCCTCCACGCTATTTCCGAAACAATCAACATTCACACCCACACTAGACCCAGACTGTGTCCCCACAGTCAAAACATCTGGTGAATCGGTGTTGTTAGTACCATTAATAACAACCATCGCTCTTTCTCTGAAAGAGATCATTGGAATCCCAAAATCACTGGTTTTTTGATTCGGTTCCAAGGAGCCAGCTTGGCTGATCAAACGCCCCATCAAATTCAGTGCAAAAGTAGCGTCTTGCTCCATCGTTGCCAGTTCATCGGTCGTACTGGTAATCGACTTAGACATGACCAGTGTTCCCAATGCTGCAGCAATCACCATTGCACCTAAAGTGATGCCAACCAAAAGCTCAAGGAGCGTCATCCCTTTTTGCAGGGAAATATTTCTTGACTTATTCATAAAAATAACCTAAAAAGAAACGTCAAGGCTGTATATAAGCCAAATGGCAAATCATATTTTCAGGACAATCAATCGCATTGGAACCACTGCCTAAAGAAATAGAAAATGGCGACGAAAAATTATTATCAGATGCATTATTTGACCTGCTATTCAAACGCCATGCAATCATGACGCCAATTTGCCTTCTATTTCCATCATCAGTTTCATTGAATGAAAAAAAAGTATTCGCCTGAAAACCATTCACATAACTATTAACGCTACGCCTCCACGCATTAAGATCCCATTGTGCTTGTTGCTCTGAGGTACAACTGGCAGCATCGCAATCAAAGGCTGTTATCACTCCTGGCACAGCCCAGTTATTCAATGCGTAATTAGAAATAACCCTAAATCGATCTGGATTGCTTTTAATTCTTTCAGAAAGGTCTCCAATTATTTTTATTGCTTGGGATCTTTGCGTACTATTTCTTGTTTCAGCCAGAATACCCAACTGCATGCCCAGCATTCCGAGAATCCCAAAGGCGAGTATAAGAACAGCTATCAACGCCTCAAATAAAGATACGCCCCGCTGATCTTTTATGCTGAAATATTTTTTATTTCTCATATCGTGCTCACGAGCAGGCATCGACGCCAGTTAAAGTACGGACACGACCGCCAGATGAGGCACAAACCACCATCGCGCGCGATTTATCATTTTTTTGATCATCAGCCACAGGAATAATCACAAAGCTATAAGCTCCAAGCCCACTAGGCTGTCCATACTGATTGAAAGTTATTTCGTTTCCATTTTGGCTCCTTTTAATGAGAATGCCCTTACTAGGCTCCGCCTGTTGCAGTACTTGCGGTGTCGCTTCCATGCTTTCAACACGCCAGCCACATTGCCATTGCCCATTGCCAATCGCACAACCTTGTGGTGTTTCACGCACAAACTTGACCCCCCCCAGACGAGCAGCTTCACTGCGTGCTAAATAAATGGCTGAAACAACATTTTCCGCAGCAGATCTCACACGCCAGCGTTTGACCATGCTGTCAAAACTTGGTAGGGCTAAAGCGGCCAAGACCGCCGCAATGGTGATGACCACCAGCAGCTCAATCATCGTGAAACCATGCTCTCTACATTCGACGGGGTGCTCTAAAACAAACTTCTTCATGCCCTAGATGCTAAAAACCGCTAACATCCCGATGCGCAGCGAAGTGACGAAAGGTAGTTTTTTGGCGAGAAAAGGCGAACATCATGTCTTTTTTGTAAAAAAAACACACAACTTCACATTGACTCGCATTGCAAACACGCCTGCTTAATTAGCAGTGGCCTCTCAAATGCCTAGCTGCTTTTGCAGGCATCGTTTTATTAGAAAAAATAGGAGCACATCTTGAGCAATTCAACAGAGGTTTTGTCTGAAGTCCGTGGCCAAGTCGGCTTCATTACCCTCAATCGCCCCAAAGCCCTCAATGCGCTCTCTCTCCCGATGGTTAGGGAGCTCAACCGCATTTTGCTAAGTTGGAAAAACAATCCTCAAGTGCTTGCCATAGCCATTCGCGGGAATAGCCGAGAGGGTGCTTTTGGCGCTTTTTGTGCAGGCGGCGATATCCGGTTTCTCCACCAATCAGCCGTGGATGGAAATCCAGAATTGGAAGACTTTTTTACGGAAGAATATGCTCTTAACCACCTCACGCACCATCTTGGTAAGCCATATATAGCCTTCATGGATGGCATTGTGATGGGGGGCGGAATGGGTGTTTCCCAAGGAGCCAGTCTGCGCGTTGTGACAGAGCGCACCAAGATGGCAATGCCAGAAACTGCTATCGGTCTCTTCCCTGATGTGGGCGGGGGATATTTTCTTAGTCGCGCGCCTGGACATGTTGGCGAATACCTTGCGTTAACAGGTAACGTAATTCAGGCATGTGAAGCTATTGCGTTTGGCCTAGCAGATGGCTGTATTCAAGCAGAAAAACTTCCAAATCTGTGGAAGGGTCTTGAAGAAGGCCATTTTGCAAGCCCACAAGTAATCGAAGAATATGTCCGAGATTTTTTCGATGCCAAAACGGCTTTACCTAACAATCACATTGATCGTATTAACCACTATTTTGGCTTACCTTTAGTTAAAACAATTGTTGATCGCCTTGAACAATCAACAGAAGCTTGGGAGCAAGAGACGGCCAGTACGCTTCGTAAGCGCTCCCCACTGATGCTGCATGTTGTTCTTGAGCAAATACGTAAGGGGCGAGATCTGTCTCTTGCAGATGATTTGCGCATGGAAAGAGACATGGTAAGAAATTGTTTCTATCTGCGTCCTAACCGCCAGGAAAACAGCGAAACTATTGAAGGGATCCGTGCACTAGCCATCGACAAGGACCATCAACCTCAGTGGACGCCGTCAAAAATTGAAGATGTAGACCAAAACGAGGTGAATGCTTTTTTTAACTCTCCATGGCCTAGACTCGCGCATCCATTGGCTCATTTGTAAAAGCTATGTTGCCATAGGGAGCCACTGAAAAGGTAAGCCCCACACCCCTAGCGTTGAGAAGTAGAGCTATACGGTTATGGCCTGCAGATGTTTAGTGGCAATACCATCCAAGGCACATGTTTGTTCAGCTTACGGTTTTAGCGCCACATTCAGTGCGTGGCGTAATCTTGTACTCTATTAAAACTGTTTCAATGGCGTGAATCCGGCGAATAGCTTTAGTCTCCGTCCGGCAGAGCCGTGGGGCGGAAGCGCCCATCGATGATTAGGCTGTCTGTTGATTTCCATCTCAAACTGACCCACGTATTAACCCTAACCTGCTGTTTTTGTGAGCAGCAGGAGATCAGGAGTGATTGACGTGGCCACTTTGAGTGCCATCCGCCGCTGGGCTCTTCGAGAGCACCTATCGATTCGTGAGATTGCTCGGCGCACAGGGCTTTCTCATAACACCATCCGCAAGTACTTACGCGCAGATGTCGTGCAAGCCAAGGCTTGCAGCAAGCTTGAGCCATTTACCCAGAAGTTATCGGGCTGGCTGCGCACTGAAGCGAGCCGCTCTCGCAAACAACCCGGAATCATCAATCGACTACTGCACAAT
>NZ_STFG01000013.1 GCF_004833285.1 Lampropedia puyangensis | reverse complement strand
ACTTCTCAAAATGATGGTTTTGCGGGGGGATTACCAACAAACCCTGCTTGGCTCTGAAGTGTGCAGATTTTGGATGGGCTAAGAGAGGTGCCTTGTGGCCATGTTCAAGGCTTTGCTTGACTGCTTCAATCCTGAATTCTTCGGGGTAACGTTGTGCTTTCATTTGGGCTCCTATTAAAACTGAAATAGGAGGCTCAAAATTATCTACTAAACCCTGGTCGATTCATCCGTATCAACGAGCTCATTCCCCGCTCGCACCATTTTCCCTAGGATTACTTTGCTCGGCTATCTGTGTCAGTTCGTCAGCCATGGCCTCATAGACACTGGTACGAACAGCAAACTCAAGCTCTTCACGCATGCTGGGTAGCAATGAACGTGTCTGAGCCTCAATCACGCTGGCAATCGCTTGACTGATTCGCTCAGCCAGCACTGCATCCACGCGCTGCATCACACGGTGTACCAGTTGCTCTTCAAATTCAAGGGGTAGATCTCCTCGCACCAACTTGGTCTGAGGTGTTTGGCTCACCTCAAGTACAGGCGCTTCATGCGCAGGTAAAAACGCCACATCCGGTTGCATGGCATCAGTTAAAACAGGAATGTGCTCAGGCCGCAAGCCATTCTCAGCCTCATCAGCAACCTGCTCTGCCGTTTTATCAAGTGAGACCACTGGATCTAATGCACTCAGCGTTTCCTGTGCATCAGGCATAGCAACAATAGCGGGATCCTGTGTCACTTGGTCTGCCGCGAGAGAATCCGTTTCAGAATCAATCACCGTGTGCTCGGATGCCTCTAAAGGCCCCTGAATCAGCTCGCCAGAGTCCAGAACTTGAAGGTTGCGTTCATCCCCCGTCCCCAAGTCAAGCATATCGCTTGCTGTTGTGTCAGTAGTCGCATCCTGTGCGTCAACGACTTCGGTCAGCGTGGGAACAAAACGTGCAGGAGTTGGTAAATCAGAGGTCTCCATCAGGCATTCCTTTGCGCCAAATCATGGCGGTGGATGGCATAGCCGCGCTGTTGGTAATAACGCCAGCGCATGCGTGCACGCTCGCGGTCTGCTCCATCCTGCGCGCTGACCAACTCATACACATGCTCAAAATGGCTAAAAGCAGCAGGCACCTCATCCCAGAGCGACAGCAGTAGCGTTGGCTTGAAAACGCCCTCCTGTTGCGCAAGTGATTCAGCAGAGATTGCTTCACGCAATTGCACGGGCGCGACCAACGTGGGCGAGGCAGTAGAAGTCTCTAAATCATGGGCCACAAAATCGCTAGCAGTCATCTGCCATAGCATGTCGTCAAGCTGCGCTAAAACTGCTGCATTGCCCGTCAAGACCATGCCCGACTCTTGCATGAACGCTTTACGTGCCAAACGGCAGGCAAGGTTAAGCTTGTCTGGCACATTGAAGTAAAAGTGCACGTCTGTCATGTTGCAATTATCCGGCAAGTTATTCTCTTGCCACCCAGCATCTACAGGTTTAAATAAGGCCTCGATTGGCTTCAAAAAAACCACGATGACCTTCAATGTGAGGCCTTACAATATTTAAGTGGCAGCTTGCTTGCTATACAAAGCAGTGACCTGATCGGGGGTAAGCCAAAGCCATTGACCTGGTTTGAGGTCATCTGGAATTGTCAATGAACCGATGCGGCTGCGATGCAAGGTCTCAACCCGATTGCCGACGGCAGCCAACATGCGCTTGACTTGGTGGTACTTGCCTGCATGCAGGGTCAAGCTGATGTGCGTGGGAGTATGTTGCTCAACCGCATCCGCTTTGACTTGCTCATTCGAATCGTGCAAAACAACACCCGCCAGCAAAGCTTGAATTTGCTTGGAAGTTACCTCATGACAGGCATGCACCTCATACACCTTGGGCACCATGTGTTTTGGAGAACTCAGGCGATGAATAAATGCACCATCATCAGTTAAGAGCAATAAACCTGTCGTGTCTTGATCTAGACGACCTATTGCCTGAACCCCGGTCTGACCGCCTTTAACAGGCCGCTGGCGCAACGGTCCAGGCAATAAGGTGTAAATGCTGGGGTAGGCAGAAGGCTTTTGCGAGCACTCATAACCTGCCGGCTTGTAGAGCATCAGATACGCTTTTTCCTGGTAAGGCCAAAGCTGGCCCTGCACCTGAAGTTGCAACCCCTGCAAGTCATCAAACCAGAGCGAGGCATCCAGCGTTTCCTGCCAGTTTTGACCCGCAAACGCCCATTGCACCAACCCCGACTGGACAAGCCCGTAACACACGCGGCGTGTACCAAAGCCCTGGGAAAACAAAATATCAGCCAATTCCATGCGACGCAGTCCAACTCTTTCTTATCACTGTTTTCGTGTGCAAGCTCTACATGGCTTACGCAGCCGCGGCCGCGTAAAACCCTCGAATCACATCCCATGCTTGTTGTGGCTCATCACAGTAATGCAGCAAGTGCAAGTCCTGAGCGGAAATCATGCCTTCTTCCACCAACGCATCAAGGTTCAATAGCCGTTTCCAGTAACTTGAACCAAACAGCACGATAGGTAAGCGCCGTGCTTTGCCTGTCTGCACAAGCGTGAGTACCTCAAACAATTCGTCCAGAGTTCCAAACCCACCGGGGAACACAACCAATGCTTTGGCGCGAATCAAGAAATGCATTTTGCGCAGAGCAAAATAATGAAACTTGAAGCTCAAGCCCGGCGTAATGTAACGGTTGCCACTTTGTTCATGGGGCAAAGTGATGTTCAGGCCCACATTCAAGGCACCGGCCTCGTAGGCGCCTCGATTAGCCGCCTCCATGATGCCGGGGCCTCCACCTGTACAAATGACGAATCGCTTCTCAACCGGCTCAGACTCACAGTCTCGTGCAACCAAGTTGGCAAAAGCTCGCGCCTTTTCATAATAAGTCGCATTGCGCACCGCACGTTCTGCCAAAGCGATGGCGTGCGCATCGCCAAGTGTTTGCGCCTGCACCAACTGCGCTGCCGCCTGCTCAGCATCTACGATACGCGCGCTGCCATAGACAACCACGGTTTGGTGAACACCACGCTCTTCTTGTTCCAACTCAGGTTTAAGCAACTCCAGTTGAAAACGAATGCCGCGTGTTTCTTTACGCGTCAAAAACTCTGGATCATCAAACGCCAGGCGATAAGACTGCGGCTGCAACGTTTGAGGGTTGAGTGCATCCGCATCAATCTCGTCAATCGAATGCGTCAGAGTTTGTGAAATTTGAGGAGGCGTTGACTTCATTAGAGAATCCATTTATTCCAAAAACATCAAAGGCATACAGCGTATGCATCTCGGCCAATTGGTGGTCCGCACGTTATCTGCAAACGCAGCAGTGCGCCCCCATTGCCAGCATCACGCCAGAATCGAACGTGCCATTTCCTGTCCCATTTGAATAGCACTGCCCGGCTGCCACTGCGTATTCCAGTGAACGCCAGCTTCAGGAGGCATGAGCATGATGACTGTAGAGCCGAGCAAAAAGCGCCCCATTTCCTCACCCTTATGCAAACTCACACGATCTGAGCCTGTTTGGCCGTATACCCAATGGCGAATAGCCCCCGTGCGAGGAGGAGTCACCACGCCATGCCAACTGGTTGCAATGCTGCCCACAATGGTGGCGCCAACCAAAACCATGACAAACGGTCCATGCGGGCCTTCAAACCAGCAGACCAGGCGTTCATTACGCGCAAACAAGCGATCAATGCCTGCGGCTGTTGCTTGATTGACGGAATACAAATCCCCTGGCACATGGCTCATTCGAACCAGTTGCGCATCGCAAGGCATATGGATGCGGTGGTAGTCGCGTGGGCTCAAATACAGCGTGGCAAAAAAACCATCTGCATAAGCAGATGCACGTTGCTCATCAGCCAATAATTGCGCAGCGGTATAGCTGCGCCCTTTGGCTTGCACAATCTGACCTTGCTGAATACGACCAAGTTGGCTGACCGCACCATCTACCGGGCTGATCCAATCGGCATGAGCCAAAGGCCGCACACCAGGTTGAAGGGCGCGAGTAAAAAAATCGTTAAAGCATGCATAGTCTGCTGGATCAGGGTGCAGAGCCTGGCTCATGTCCACGCCATAACGGTTGATAAACCAGCGAATGAAAGGCTGGGCAATCCACGCTTGACGGCTGGCGGCCAATACGCCCGCACATTGCGTGAGGGTTTGCCGAGGCGCGATTTTTTGCAGAAAAAGGGACATGCAGAAAATGAATCTAAATCAACAGGTGGCAGAAACCGAGCGCTACAACACCATGGCATCTTGCACATAAACAATCGTCCATTCTATGTGCATTTGCACAATCGCAACGGCAGCCTTACACGCATAAAAAAAAGAGCCTTTCGGCTCTTTTTGAGTGCTCAATCAAAAAAATTATTTTTCAATTTTGGCTTCTTTGTACAGTTTCTCTTGGTACTCAGTAAGTTGTTGTTGCGCCAATGTTTCTTCAATTTGTGACTTCACAGCAGACAACTCTGGTGGTTTAGAGTCACGCAGATCTTTGAGTTGCAGAATGTGATAGCCGAACTGCGTTTTCACAGGCTCTTGCGTAATTTCGCCTTTTTTCAGCTTTTTGAGCGCATCGGCAAACTCTGGCACATAGGCATCAGGGCGTGACCAGCCCAATTCACCACCTTTGGCGCCCGAACCTGGATCTTTGGATTTTTCCTTGGCGATCGATTCAAATTTCTTTGGATCTTTCTTCAACTCAGCAATGATGGCTTTGGCATCGTCTTCTTTATCCACCAAGATATGGGCAGAGTTGTATTCTTGGCCTTTGTTTGCAGCCACGAACTTGTCGTACTCAGCCTTGATCGCCGCTTCTGTGACTGGATGGTCTTTCTGATACTTCTGGAACAAGGCACGGATCAAAAAGGTTTGTCGCGCCAGATCCATTTCTTCCTTGAATTCTTTGGAATCTTCCAGCTTCAGCTTGCTGGCTGCTTGCTCAAACACAGCGCGGCGAATCAACTCTTCCTTGACCTGAGCTTCTAACTCTGGAGTTTTAGGGCGGCCTGATTGCTCAAACTGCTCGATGAAGAAGTTGTAGCGCGCCTCTGGAATGGCCACGCCATTGACGGTTGCCAAAGTCTGTGCAGATGCTGGCAATGCAGCACCCAAGAAAGCGCTAGCCAATAAAACGGAAAGCAATTGTTTTTTCATGGAATATCGATTCCTTTTAGGGTTTTCTAAAAATCGGGCTACATCGCCGCAAGTTTTCAAACTGGCCACTAAAGCACAATCAACTCGATTGCTTCACTTCAATAGCCAATGCATGCAAACCTGCATCAAAAAAATCACGCAGCGAATCATACACAAGACGATGTGCTGCTACGCGACTCTTTCCATCAAATAAGGGTGAAGCAATGTGAACCCTGAAATGAGTTCCAAAGCCACTCCCATTGGAGCCTGCGTGCCCTGCATGCTGCTGACTCTCATCGATTACCAGAAGTTCCCTTGGTTGTAACAGATCACGCAATCGCGCATCAATCGTTTGGGCAGTCACTTGTACTGACAATGCCTTAGTTTGGGCTGTATTCATGGTTTAGGCGTGTCGTTTTTGACTGGTTCATCCTGCCCTGGCACAGTGATGTGCTTGCTCAATGCCAACATCAAGACAATAAAAAAAGCAAAGGTAATCAAAGGACTACCAAAAGTTTTGTAGTTCACCCACATGGATTCACTGAAATTCTTGGCCACAACAATATTCAAAACTCCCATGAAGGTGAACAGCGCGATCATGCTCCAAGTCATGATCCGCCACGCAAAATCAGGCATTTGCAGCTGCGCCCCCATCAAGGCTTTGAGTGGATTTTTACGCAATACCACCAAGGAAACCAGCAATACAGCAGCCAAAAGCCAATTGACGATGGAGGAGCGCCACATCACAAAAATCGGGTTTTGCAGCACCAAGGTCATGCCACCAAATACGCCAATCAACCCCATACTCACCCACTGCATGGTTTCGACTTTGCGGCCACTTATATAAGTAACGATTATTTGTAGAACGGAGGCTGCAATGGCGACGCCAGTTGCCACATATATGTCCCACATTCTGTAAGAGACAAAAAATAAGGCAAAGGGAAGAACGTCAAAAAGAAATTTCATAATGGGAACTGGTGCTCGCGCAGCACAATGGCGCGGCAGTAAAAACAAAAATAAGCGCCGATTTTACGAGGCCGCCACTCTAAACGTTCTAAAAGCAGGAACAACAGTCCAACCACCATCGATGGACGTTAGTGTTTGGATGAATCTGTAAATCGGTGAATCGTGAACAGCAGGCGTCGATATAGCTTATTGGTCAGACTCAAAATCCATCGCGGCGGAGTTCATGCAATAGCGCAAGCCTGTTTCAGTAGGCCCATCTGGAAACACATGGCCCAAGTGTGCGCCGCATTGCGCGCACAAAATCTCAGTGCGCGTTCTGCCTAGGCTATGGTCGGCTCGTTCTTCAATGGCGCCTGGCAACGCTTCATCAAAACTAGGCCAACCACAGCCGGCATCAAATTTGGTCGATGAATCAAACAAGGGGGCATCACAGGCGATGCAGTTGTATTGCCCCTTTTGCCAGAACTGCTCGTACTTTCCTGTGAAGGGTCTCTCTGTGGCTGCATGCCGGGTGACTTGGTAAGCCAAGGGTTCAGCCCCCTCTTTTTGGCTCAGTACTTCTTGCCATTGCGCATCAGTTTTTTGAATCGGAAAAGACATCGTTATCACCACGTAATCGGTCAATCAAGAAAGCATTCAACGGCCCACGGTAAGCAGGAACGCCTTACCGCACAGATTAACCGCAATACAGTAGCCTTACGGATTTCGGGCACACAAAAAAATCAGCGTAAGAAAAACCGCGCCAGCCTATGCTCAGCGCGGTTATGAATAGCGTAGCAAACTGCTTGTTGTTAGACGGTGTCGTGCTCACTGCCCGAGCGAGCTCCATCATCAAGATGCAATTCTTGAATTTTCCGGGTGATCGTATTGCGTCCAATACCCAGCCGCTGCGCTGCTTCAATCCGACGGCCGGCTGTGTTGGCCAACGCAGCGCGAATCAAGTGACTTTCAAATTTTTGACTCAGAACATCCCATACGGCACCAGACTGGGTTTCCAGAAGTTTTTGAGCCTCTTTGACCAGACCAACAGTCCAGTCCTCTTGTCCTGCATCTGCCATATGCACGCGTGCAACATCAGGAAAAGCCATTGCTGGCGCAGCTGGCGATGCATGGCTATTGCTTAGAAAACCGCCCCCCATACCGCTTGCCGCACTGGATAACGCAGAAGGCTCGGCATCAAGTTGCGCAGCAGCGGTGTCTTGTATTGCATGCGGAAGGCCGACATGCGCTGCATGGCCTGGCGCATGTGCTGCAGCAACTTTCTCCAAGATTTCAGGTGGCAGGTCATGACTGGAAATGAGCTGCGAAGGCGCCATCACAGTCAACCAATGGCAGGTGTTTTCCAATTGCCGTACGTTGCCGGGAAAAGGAAATTGGCTCAATATTGCCAATGCATCGTTGGAAATGCGCTTGGGTTCGACCCCCAGTTGCTGCGCACTATTTTTCAAAAAATACTTGGTCAATACGGCAATATCTTCTGAACGCTCACGCAACGCGGGCAACCGCACTCGAATCACATTCAAGCGATGGAACAAGTCTTCACGGAACAAGCCTTTCGCAACGCGTTCTTCCAAATTCTGGTGGGTAGCCGCGATTACCCGTACCTTGACTTTGACAGAGCTGTGACCACCAACGCGATAAAACTGACCTTCAGACAACACCCGCAGCAAACGGGTTTGGAGGTCAAAGGGCATATCGCCAATTTCATCAAGAAACAGCGTGCCTCCATCGGCTTGCTCAAAACGACCACGACGCTGAGTTTGCGCGCCCGTGAAAGAGCCGCGCTCATGGCCGAACAACTCGGATTCCAGCAGCTCTTGAGGAATCGCTGCGGTATTGATGGCCACAAAAGGCCCTTGTGCTGCTGGTGAATGCTTGTGCAAAGCACGTGCCACCAGCTCTTTGCCAGTACCAGATTCGCCTGTTACCAAAACGGTGACCAAGCTTTGACTCAAACGCCCAATCATGCGGAAAACATCTTGCATGGCAGGAGCTTGGCCCAAAATCTCTGGCGCGGCCAACTCCCCCTCTCCATTGGCAGGCGTTTTTTCCCCTTCGCTTTCTTGCAATGCACGGCGAATCAACTCAATCGCCTTAGTCACATCAAAGGGTTTTGGCAAATACTCGAAAGCTCCGCGCTGAAATGCAGAAACGGCACTGTCGAGATCGGAATAGGCCGTCATGATGATGATGGCCAATTGCGGGTACTCCGCATGCAGTTTTTCAAGAAGCTGCAAACCCGATCCGCCTGGCATGCGGATGTCACTCACCAGCACTCTAGGCAATGCCTGCCCATCGCTCACAGCTTCTGCCAAGGCTTCCGTTACTTCAGCGGCTTGTGTAAAGCTGCGCGTTGCCAAATTTTCACGCGCCAGCGCTTTTTCCAGCACGAAGCGAATCGAGGGGTCATCATCAACGATCCAGACCGGATCCATACGCGTGTTCCTTTAAATCAAATGTATTTGAGAATAGTTATGGCAAAGGGATGGTGATCACAAAGCTTGTTTTACCAGGAGTACTTTCACACTCAATCATTCCATGGTGTCGCTGTACAAACGTTTGCGCCAAACTCAAACCTAAGCCGGTCCCATCATCTCGCCCAGTCACAAGAGGGTGAAAAATTCTTTCTCGAATTTCTGGAGCCACCCCTGGTCCGTTGTCAATCACATGCAATTCCAGTGCCAGCTTGTGTAACTTTTTCCCAATATGTACCTGCCTAGCAACGCGGGTGCGCAGTTCAATTCGCGCCCTACCTTGGGCAATTTGCGGCCGCAACACCAATGCGGCGTTTTGCACAATATTAAGCAATGCCTGAATTAGCTGATTTCTGTCACCCAACAGATCTGGCAATGAGATATCGTAGTTCTGCTCAATCGTCAGCCCTTTTGGATACTCCATCAATACTAGGGAGCGCACATGCTCACAGACCTCATGGATATTGACGGGCTCAACACTTTGCGGATGCCGATGCGGCTCCAGCAACCGATCAACCAACGCCTGCAGTCGGTCGGCCTCATGCATGATCACCTGTGTGTACTCATGCAGCTCAGGCTCCATGATCTCCATGCCGAGCAACTGGGCGGCCCCCCGAATACCACCGAGTGGATTTTTGACTTCATGCGCCAAATTTCGCAGCAGCATTTTGTTGGTTTCGGCCAATTCCTGCAGTTGTGCGTCCTGGTGGTATTTGGCCTGCTCACTCTGGGGCCACATCTCCAGTAACCACTGGCCATCTTGGTCAATCTTGGTCAAGTTGGCCTGCACTTGCACGATCACTTCTTCATGTCCCAAGCCTTGCAAAGTCGCTTCGAAGCGGAAAATGGACTGTTCTGGTGTTTTGAGGCCCTTTGCAAAGGCCAAATCCAGTGCATCGCTGTCTTGCATGAAATGCCCGAACGGCAAACCAAACAGTTTGCGCCGGGACAAGCCCAGCAACCCTTCTAATGCAGCATTAGCGCTTGTCACACGCTGGTTGCTGTCCAAGGTAACCACCAAGGTCGCCAGTAAATCAAAGTCCGATTGCATACTGCTTTGCATCATGTCGTGCATTCCAACTGCTGTTAAAAACCACTAGCGGCATTCGATTGAAAAACGTTTAACTACCGCCGATTTGGTAGTCTCGTTGCCGGAATCGTTCCAGATTAAGTGCAAAACGCTTGAAAAGTAGTTCGCACTGACCATGCGCTTTGAGCCAAAGCATCCTAACTAGCAATCTTCGTGCACAGGTATAAAAAAACCCGCAGCCATCACTGCGGGTTCAATCCAGAAGTACTCAATAGCCATTCATTAGCGCAATGCAATGCCCTCCATTGCGTCTTTCATCGAAGGCGATTGATTTCGCGCTGAATTCCTTCAATGTCGGCCTCGGCGCGCTCCATATTCGCTTTGATTTCCGCCGTACGTTCCGCATACCCTTGTGGGTTACGCAGCTCCAACGCTGTTCTGACTGGAGTGCCCCCGTTGTATTCTTCCTGCAAAGCCGTTAATCGCTCCTGCGATTTACGCAGCTCGGCCTCAAGAATCGTACGCGCATCAGCATCACGGTCACGTTGTGCTGTATTGGCTACACGTGGCGCTGCCGTTGCCGAGGAGGCTTGCTTCGGTGCCGTACTATTGGCTGGCGCACGCGAGACTGGTGCAGGAGAGGAGCCTTGGATGACCGTGACATTCCCACCCTCAACTGCGCGGCAGCCCTGCCGCTTGGCCGCACCAGTCGCATTGGTGTACTCATTGCCGCATCGGTACACCTTCTCTTGCGCATGGCCAACAGAGGCACACCATGTGGCCAAGAAAAGAATACCAAGACTGATTTTTTTCATGGGTAAACACCTTTCCAACAGGCTAATAAAGCCGCACTGCAAACAACTCACTTTTTGATTGCAATAAACATTGCATCGCATAGAACGCAGACCGCCCCCCCCCCCGAGCGAAGTAAGCAACCACTCCAACAACATGCACAGGCTGATTGGATTGTCTTGCGTTGGTTCAACACTGCGCAAGAAATTTTTAATGGTTGCCGCAACGTCTTATATGGCCGGAACAAGACGAAAACTGATCGCTCGCGGAAAATTCTAAACGACAGTGCACACAATGCTTCGCTATCGCCCCCTCTCATACAGTGACACCATCAAGTATTGAACATGGTTGACACGCGATGCAGTACGAAAGCGCACGCGCAGTTGCGCTCTATACAAAAAGCCACCCCAAAGGGTGGCTTTTTTATCGATACGATGCTGATTACAGTGAGTAATACATCTCGTATTCGATAGGATGCACAGCTTGGCGGAAGCGAGTGACTTCACCCATCTTCAGTTCAATGTATGCATCCAGCATGGAATCAGTGAACACGCCACCTTTGGTCAAGAATGCACGATCTGCATCCAAAGCTTCAAGTGCTTGATCCAAGCTGTGGCAAACGGTTGGGATCAATGCGTCTTCCTCTGGAGGCAGATGGTAGAGATCCTTCGTTGCAGCTTCACCTGGGTGGATTTTGTTTTCCACGCCATCCAAACCAGCCATCAGCAGTGCTGAGAAGCCCAAGTATGGGTTCATCAGTGGATCAGGAAAGCGCGCTTCAATGCGACGTGCTTTCGGATTGGAAACAAACGGCACACGAATCGATGCAGAGCGGTTTTTCGCTGAGTAAGCCAATTTCACTGGTGCTTCGAAACCTGGAACCAAACGCTTGTAGCTGTTAGTGCCTGGGTTTGTGATCGCATTCAACGCGCGAGCATGCTTGATGATGCCGCCAATGTAGTACAGCGCAAACTCAGACAGGCCCGCATAGCCGTCGCCAGCAAACAGGTTTTTCCCATCTTTCCAGACAGATTGGTGCACGTGCATACCGGAGCCATTGTCACCGACCAGTGGTTTAGGCATGAACGTGGCTGTTTTGCCATACATATTGGCTACGTTTTGCACCACATACTTCAAGGTCTGAGTCCAGTCGGCACGTTTGACCAAGGTGCTGAACTGTGTACCGATTTCGTTTTGACCTGCTCCTGCCACTTCGTGGTGGAACACTTCAACAGGGATGCCCAAGGATTCAAGCACCAAAGACATTTCAGCGCGCATGTCTTGCGTGCTGTCCACTGGAGGAACTGGGAAATAGCCGCCTTTGACAGTGGGGCGATGGCCGCGGTTGCCGCCTTCAAGTTTGGCACCAGAATTCCAAGGTGCTTCATACTCTTCCACTTCAAAGAAGGTCTTGCCCATGGAGTTTTCCCAGCGCACGCCATCAAAGATGAAGAATTCTGGTTCAGGACCGAAGTAAGCTGTATCGCCCAAGCCAGAGGCCTTCAAATAAGCTTCTGCACGACGAGCAATGGAGCGAGGATCGCGCTCATAGTTTGTCCCGTCAGCTGGATCAACCACATCACAAGTCAAGAGCAGAGTTGGCTCTTGAAAGAAAGGATCGATATTGGCTGTATCAGGATCAGGAATCAGCAGCATGTCGGATGCTTCAATTCCTTTCCAACCGGCAATGGAAGAACCATCGAACGCTTGGCCGCTTTGAAACTTGTCTTCATCAAAAGCTGAAATTGGAACAGTGACGTGTTGCTCCTTGCCGCGTGTATCGGTGAAACGGAAGTCAACAAATTTGACTTCGTTTTCTTTGATAAGGGCCATCACGTCATCTACGGTCTTTGCCATTGGGCACTCCTGCTAAGGGTTAGTGTGAGGTTATTCGTACCTTGAGTTTTAAGCAAAACATGTGCCACACTTTTTCATTCGCACAATGCGCCTATGAAATGCAGTCGCACAAGTTGCGCACATCATAAGCGAGGCAGTCTGCGCTATTTGCTTCAAAGCGTAGTCGCCACATAAATGCACCAAAACTGAATGCGCACAGAAATAGTGCATATTTAAATGCACCAATATGGTTCGCAAGCAAAGGCAAGCACATCACGTCGAATCGCGATAACGTCAAGGTATCAGTCGCTTCGCGTTGCACTCACCAAATTTGATTGGTAATCAGCAAAACTGCGGGATCGGCGCTTAATGAACACTGCTGCAGTCAACCCAATGGCCATCGCAATCGTTCATTTCAATGCAGACTTGACGATAGCAACACCAAGACGCAGCCCCATTCAAGGGCGCGGCAACATGCAAGGTATTGCACAACATTGGCCCATGCTGTACGTTGATTGCCACTCTTGCCTGCTTGAAAAGCCTTGCGCAAAATCAGCCAATTCTGTTGAGTGTGATAGGTAGACACATTCACCTTTCTCCATACGTCCAGCAATCATTGACAAGGATTTTTTATGACTCGCATTGCTCCCCGTCTCGCCTGCTGGCTTTTGGCTGGTGGTGGTGCTTTGCTGGCTAGCGGTTGCGCGGTGTATGACACTGGCTATTACGGCGACGCCAGTTACGGATACCCCAACTATGGCGCCTACCCTAGCGTGCAAAGCGGCACGGTCTATGTACCATCAGCGCCTGCAACGGTGTATTACTACCAAAACGATGTGTACTATCCGCGCCAGCCTGCTTATTACGGCCCAGACTACCCAGTGTACCCAGCCGGGCCGCGCCCGCATTACTCGCCAGGCTATCTTCCAAGACCGCCCGCTAACTATGCTCCGCGCCCACCGCAATACAGCGACGGATCGCAGGGGCACCATGGGCGTCGCCCACCTGTGCGGCCGCAGCAGCCCCAACCACCTCGGCTAGACCGACCATTTCAGAGCGCACCATCAACGCAACAGCCCAATGGCAACAATCGCCCATGGCTTACGCCAAGTGGCCCTAGCTCAACAGGGGTGACTATTCGCACGGGACCTCTTCCTGCGCAATAAACCAGAAAGGTGCCACCATGCATTCCGCAATGCGGCTCTTACCCAGCGCACGACGTCCCTTAGTCCATCAAATTCTGATCACGGGCGCTGTGCTTGCACTATGTTTACCCTTTACGCAAGCCAACGCGCAAGTCCATCGCTGTACGAACACGGATGGCGCAACGGTCTACACCGATGCCGCATGCCCTGCTGGGTTCCAGGCCGTGGAGATTGAGGCGGCCAAATCACCCGAAGAAGTGGCTGCAGACAAACAGCGCGCAGAAGATGCTCGGCAACTCCAAGCCCAACAGCGCCTCCAATGGCAAGAAGAACGCAGACTCAAGGCAGAAACCGATGCGCTAGAAGCGTCCGCCAAAGCGAGCGCAGCCGCCGAAGCAGCCTCGCGCGCTCAGGCCTTCAACTACGCTGAAACGGCAGCATGTCGCGAAGCCATGCGACAGCTCGATCGAGTTCGGACAATCAATGGAAGCTTCAGTAGCAACGACCTCAATCGCCAGTACGAAGCACAGGATGCGGCTGATCGCGCATGCTTAAGCCCACAAGATTACGCCAACCTGCA
This sequence comes from Lampropedia puyangensis, assembly GCF_004833285.1. GTDB lineage: Bacteria > Pseudomonadota > Gammaproteobacteria > Burkholderiales > Burkholderiaceae_C > Lampropedia > Lampropedia puyangensis. Next base: position 97,338 of record NZ_STFG01000013.1, on the reverse strand, counting down.
ACGCGATCGAAATACGCGCCCTACCACCACTATTGTGGTTGTGCCGCCGGTTTATCCGCAACAAGGCCAACTTGCACGGCCTAGCACAGGTAACCCAACTTCGCTACTGCCCCACACCCCATCTGCACCACCAGAAGTGCGCCCTAGGCCACCACACAGGCCTGACCGCCCCCCTCATGTGAAGCCCAATCCACCAGAAAAACCAGTTGAGGTGACACCCAAACCTGCTGCATCGAGCGCGGTGAGTGTTACCCCCGTGAAACGCGCCACGCCACACATCACATCAGACACCGAACGCAAGTAAGCAGGAGAACGCAGTTCGAAGTTGAATGCTGTGCAGTCACCCCTGGTGGGTCAAGAGAAACTCAATGCTTCACCAGCTTGCTCTGAGGCGAACTGATTGAGCATGGAAATAAACTCCCCTTCGCCCTTAGTGTCTTGCCACACTTGCCCATCAAATTTGAAATGAAAGCCACCGGCCTTTGCGGCCAGCCATATTTCATGCAGAGGTTTTTGCTGGTTCACCACAATCTGCGTGCGATTGGGGAAAATAATGGTCACCATACCGCCCACGCGTTGGGCGTCCAGATCCACATCGGTTTCTTCAGTGATTCGATCACATGCCTGCTCAATTTGCAGTAACAAAGCATCAGCGTGGTCGGCGTATTCCAAGTCTGTCATTACAATTCCATCATGCTCAAAACTGTCAAAATTGTAATCCGCGCAGCAAAACCTATTGGGCTCGCTGTTTTAGTCGCATCAGCCTTGGCAGGCTGCGGCCAAACCGGGCCACTGTATTTGCCCAACGAGCAAAATCCTAATGTCCCCGCTCCTGATGCCTCTGCCAATGAAAATGGAGTTTTGACGACCAACACTGGGGCAGCGCAATAAGCATTGCTCTGCCGGCTTTATTGTCCTTAAAGCCTGTCTGTTGGCAGATTCCGAGCAACAAGCCATACTACGTCACTCCATGCACTTCATGTGTTGAAGTCTTGGCGACCAAATGAATTCAAGCAGCTCTGCTGCCTTTATTGAGCCCGTCTGGACGAGCGCGTCGTCCATCAGTATCTATTCTCTCCGTCCCCTCTCATTCCATTCCTATCCATGTCTTCGCAATCCGCTCTTCCTGGCTCTCCATTTTTTCACTTTAAAAATGGGCAATTGCATGCTGAACATGTCAGCGTAGACGCTCTGGCCAAAGAGCATGGCACCCCACTGTTTGTGTATTCGCAAGCCGCATTGGCTGCCGCATTGACGGCATACCAAGACGGATTCAAAGGCCGTCATGTCTCGATCCACTATGCGGTCAAGGCCAATTCGAACTTGTCGATTTTGCGTTTTTTTGCTCAACATGGATGTGGTTTTGACATCGTGTCCGCAGGGGAACTAGAGCGCGCATTGGTAGCAGGTGCGGCGCCTGAAACCATCGTATTTTCAGGCGTAGGAAAAACGCGCCAAGAAATGCAGTTGGCTCTGCAAAAGCGCATTGGCTGCTTCAACATTGAAAGTGAGGCCGAGCTGGAGGTGCTCAACAGCGTAGCCCAAGGACTCAACGTGCGCGCCCCGATCAGCCTGCGCGTCAATCCCGATGTCGATGCACAAACCCATCCTTATATTTCGACCGGGCTCAAGAGCAATAAATTCGGCATCGCGCATGAACGTGCGCTCACAGTGTTCAAACATGCTGCAGCATTGCCTCATATTGAGGTCAAAGGCATTGATTGCCATATCGGCTCACAAATTACCACTGAAGCGCCTTACCTTGATGCTCTGGATCGCCTGCTCGATTTGGTCGAAGCCGTTGAAGCTTGTGGTATTGCTTTGTCGCACATTGATTGCGGCGGCGGTTTAGGCATTCAATACCAAAACGAGAAGCCACCAGTGGCAAGCGATTTGTGGGCCAAGATGTTTGCCCGTGCAGATGCTCGTGGATACGGGCAGCGCCACTTTATGATTGAACCAGGTCGCTCGCTCGTGGGCAACGCGGGGATTTGCTTGACGGAAGTGTTGTATTTAAAGCCCGGCGAAGAAAAGCACTTCTGCATTGTGGATGCAGCCATGAACGACCTGCCACGCCCGGCCATGTACCAGGCCTACCACACCATCACCGGAGTCCAGGAAACAGCCACGCACAACCCTGATACGGCCCCGCTCTACGATGTAGTGGGCCCCGTCTGTGAAAGCGGTGACTGGCTAGGGCGAGATCGCCATCTCCATGTGCAACAAGGTGATTTATTGGCCGTCTACTCAGCTGGCGCTTACTCTATGAGCATGGCCAGCAACTACAACACGCGTCCAAGGGCGGCAGAAATCCTTGTGGACGGCACTAATGCCCGGGTCATTCGCCAACGCGACAGCCTTCAACAAATGTTGCAAGCCGAACAGTAAGCATCGAGCTTCAGCATATCTACTAAAAGCCGCGCCATCCTTATTGGATGGCGCGGCTTTTCATGCATCAGAACTGAACGTCCGTTCGCCAGAACCGATGACGCACGCTGGTCATGCTTTCGCGGCGTTAGTCTCCACCCACGCCAAAAATTTATTGAGCCAGCCTTGCAAATACGCATGGCTTTTCTCGCCAATCGTGCCCTGTTCGGTCACGAGCCCTTCTGTGAACTGAACAAACGCATCAGGACCTTGCATCAAGATCGTTCCTTGTGCAGACAAAATAGCACGCAAATGGTTTTGAGCCAGTGCAGTGGCCACACCACCAGGCGATGTGCCGATAATGGCGCCAACCTTGTTGTTCCAAGTGTTGTCACCGTAAGGGCGAGAGGCGTGGTCAATAACGTTTTTCAATGCAGCAGGAATGGAGCGGTTGTACTCTGGCGTAACCACCAACACACCATCCGCTGCTTGAATTTGTGCCTTGACACGTTTGACTGATGCGGCCTGGTTGGCGTCGTCATCGTAGTTGTACAGCGGCAAGTCGCCGATCTCTACAAACTCAAACGCAACATCGGCAGGCGCTAGCTTAATCAAGGCTTGCGCGAAGCGGCGGTTGATGGATTTCACACTCAAACTCCCCACGATCACTGCAATTGTCTTGCTCATACGCGATTCCTTATGTTGAAAGTAAACATGTTGTACTCATCGGGTAGCCTTCACAGGCATCTTGTCCGCATACACCCGATTTAATTGAACAACTCCCGTTGCAGCGCCCTCGCAATTTGCTATGGTGTTAGCCTGCAGGCAACGCTGAACCGGCGTGCCAATCAGTGTATTCCTATCTTTAGCCTCCTGCCATGGATGAATCTTCAAAACCACTGCGCCCCAGCCGCTCCCCATCAACCCAGTTGATCCATCACCCCTATACCCCGCCAGAAGGGTTTGCGTCGCCAGCAACGCCAGTGGCTAAAGGCTCGACCATCTTTTTCCCCTCCATGGAAGCAGTACGCCAACGGGACTGGGCCTTTAAAACCACCTATACCTATGGTCTGCATGGCACACCAACCAGCTTTGTTTTAGAAGAGCGATTGGCGGCCCTAGAAGGGGCCAAGCATTGCATTCTGGCGCCTAGTGGGCTGGCTGCCCTGAATATGGTGAACTTGGCGCTACTCAAACCGGGCGGACGAGTATTGCTACCAGACAACGTGTATGGCCCTAACAAGTACTTTGCCGAGCATTTTTTACAGTCCTATGGCATAGAGCATGCGGTTTATGACCCCTTGGATGCACAAGATTTAGCACAAAAACTCACGCCCAATACCCAGCTCGTATGGCTTGAAGCAGCAGGGTCTGTGACACTAGAGTTCCCTGATCTGCAAGGTTTGATTCGTGTTTGTAATCAAGCCAAGGTGCCTTGTGCACTTGACAATACTTGGGGGGCTGGATTGGCATTTTCTCCATTTGACTTGCGCGACCAAGATGGATGCGCGCTGCAATTGGATATCAGCGTTCACGCACTGACCAAATACCCTAGTGGAGGAGGCGACGTCCTGATGGGCAGCGTATGCACCCAAAATCCCGAACTGCACAAAACACTCAAACGCTGCCACATGCAACTGGGCTTTGGCGTTGGGATGAATGACGTAGAAGCTATTTTGCGTGCGCTGCCCAGCATTGAACTGCGCTACACCGCGCAAGACCGCAGTGCGCAGCAGTTGGCACGTTTCCTGGCGCAACACCCTGCAGTGGCACAAGTGCGCCACCCTGCTCTGCCCTGCAGCCCTGGCCATGTGTATTGGCAACGTTTGTGTGGCCACAAGCCGCACAGCCAGGCAGCAGGCCTTGTCTCATTTTTTCCGCATGCCAGTTGGAGCGACGCGCAAGTCGATGCCTTTTGCGAAGCCTTGCAATGGTTCAAAATCGGCTACAGCTGGGGCGGCCCGGTCAGTCTGGTGATGGCCTATGATTTGCGCGGAGACCGTGATTTGGCCGTCAGCATGGAAAGTGCGCCTTCAAAACGTCTGCTGCGGCTTTGCATTGGCCTCGAAAATCCAGATGACTTGCAAGCAGACCTGGCCCAAGCGCTAGAGACCATTCATCGCCAAGCAAATGCGTCCTAGTTTGGCTGTACAAGCATTAAAACCATAACACCGCCTTGGGCACATCACATTCACCCTGGAGCCCGCTATGCAAGCGAACCTGACTGTGTTTGAGAGGGGATGGCTATCCTCTAACTGCGTTTTATTGCAAGGCCGCTATGGCAATGCTTTGGTAGACACGGGCTACGCCACCCACGCGCAACAAACGGTTGATTTGGTTGCGCACGCATTGGCAGGCGCCCCCTTACAGCACGTCATCAATACCCATCTGCACAGCGACCATTGTGGCGGCAATGCCGCTTTGCAGCAGCACTGGGCAACGCTGCAAACATGGGTACCCAACGGGTGCTTGCCACTGGTACAAGCGTGGGATGAAGACAAACTCAGTTTTCATGCTACTGGCCAGCAATGCCCACGATTTGAAGCTACAGGAGCGCTGCGCATTGGCGATGTCCGTCCATTGGGGGATGCACACTGGCAAGTGCATGGCGCAGCTGGCCATGACCCTGACATGGTCATTTTGTTTGAGCCGCAGTCAGCTACGCTGATCTCTGCAGATGCCTTGTGGGAAAACGGCTTTGGCGTGATTTTCCCTGAAATTGAAGGCATTGAGGCCTTCGACGTAATGGCCAAAACGTTGGACACCATCGAGCAACTCAAACCGCGGCACATTATTCCTGGTCATGGCAAGCCTTTTGACGACACAGCTGCAGCCCTCAAAGCAGCACGTTCTCGCCTAGAGCAGTTTGCCAATCACCCCGTCAAACATGCACACTATGCAGCTAAAGTGCTGGTCAAATTCAAGCTGTTGGAGTGGCAGCACATTTCACGCCAAGCCTTACACCAATGGGGGCTGGTCACCCCTTATCTAGAGCGCTTGCGCCACCTGATGGGCCAAAGCACCATGCCCATGACCGATTGGCTCGACCAATTGACCCTGCAACTGGTTGCCAGCGGCGCGGCCAGCATCTCTGCTGATGGCCACATTGCCAACCAGTAAGCCAGCACCGTCTACCCCAACGCCACGCGCACTCAAAACACGTTCTTACAGACCTATAGGCACTTTGGCTTTCTGGTATTTTGCTGCCATGGCATGCCATTGCGTCCACGTCTCGATGCCTTGCCGCTGTGCCTGATGCATGGCGATTAAAGCCAGCTCTGCTGTAGCCATCGCATCGGCCACAGCGTTGTGTCGTTGTGAGTGGGTCAATCCCAACCGCTGCAACCATGCATCTAAATCAGCGCCCGCACTTTGGTACTGAGGAAACAATGCAGGCATCGCATGCGCCAAGTCATACACGGGCAAGCGTTTGGCCCAATCTTCAGTTTTGAGCCGCGGTGCGTCAAACCACAACGTCAAAGCTTTATGGAGCAAAGCTTGGTCAAACCAAGCATGCCAAGCCAGCCATACAGCCCCCTGCCCCCATTCCAGCAAGTCCATCAGCACCAACCGCGGGTCATCGCCTGCGGCCAAGTCTTGCTGCGTCAGCCCATGAAAGAGTTGGCTTACGCCCGTCAATGGAATCTGCACATTCATGACGCGCTCAAAGCTGCAGCCTAAATCAATTCCCTGGCGCACGATTCGCACGCCACCAATCGAGAGAATGGCATCTTTTTCATGATTCAAGCCTGTGGACTCCACATCCACCACGACCACGGTTTGTGTTGAAAGACGTGATTCGTCTTCTGAAACAAGCGTTGCGGTTTGCATGCGACTTAGCCACGCCTGCATGCGCTCATCGATACGGTGCTGCTGCGCCTGAGCCAGTGCCGGTTGAGCCTGATTTGCCGCACGCGCTAAACCCGCTTGTGGTTTAAACCATTGTTGAAAACGTGCCCACATGGGTAATCCTTAGGATGGTCATCTCACAACTGGTAGCGCACACGCAAATGCTGCTGAAGGCGCTCAGCCTCTAGCAAGACGCCGCGCAGCACTCGCTGATCCAAAGTGTTGAGACTGCTCAAAGGCAATGCATTATCCAGAGGTATACCTTCTTGTAACTGCGCTTGGTGGTGAGCCAAGCGCAATTGCTGCAAATAGCTGAAGGCATGTTCGTAGGCCTGCGCCCGCTGCGGCTCCAGCACACCAATTTCTACCAATCGCCGCAAGCGCAGCACCGTGCTGGCCACGTCAATGCCATGCGCCAAAGCCAGTATACGAATGGCATCCACAAACAAGGCCAACGCCTGCGTCTTGAGGTCCAGGCGTGCTTCTGACTTGCCCAGCGCATGCGCCAGTTTGTGCGTCCACTGGCTCCATTGGCTGGTTCCTGCGGGTTCACGCTGAAGTGCCAAATCGGCCATCAGGCGCTGAAATGCACTATCGTGCTGCAAAATTTCAATGGTTTGCCTGCGCATCTGAGAAAAGCCCGCATCAGCGCCCCACACCAATCGTGCATCCAAAAAAATCACCGCATGCAATAAGTCTTGCGGACTACCGCTGCGCATCATGCGTGCCATGAAACTCGCCCATTGAAAGTCTGCCAAACACAGGTCAGGATTGCTGGCCATGACATTGCCTTTGCACCAAGCTAAGCCACAGGCGTCCAGACCTTGATTAATCGCCTGCGCCAGAGGCAGCAACCGTGCTTGAAAGACGCGCGCCTGGGCTTGATCTTGTGCCTGAAAAATCAGCCCGTTATCTTGGTCAGTCAGCAAGGTTTGCTCGCCGCGCGCTTCACTGCCAAAGGCAATCCAACCAAACTCAATGCCTGGGTCGCCATATTTGTGAAGCATCAACTCAATCACGCGTTCAACCGTATGGTCGTTGAGCTGCGTCACCAGCCGCAACACCTGTTCAGCGCTGCCCCCTTGTGCAAGCATATCAGCGACGAGTTTGGTGATACTGCCCCGTACCAAGGCCAGATCCTCGACCGAAGAGGCTCTACGAATCAAACGTGCCAACTGCACCACATCCACACGCTGCAATGCCAGTAAATCGCGTTCAGAGACCACCCCTTTAAATCGGCCATGCTCATCCAATACGCACACATGCCCAAAGTGGTGCTGCGTCATGAGGATGGTCGCATCAAATGCGGTTGCACTGCTCGCCAACGCTTTCGGGTCAGCGGCCATTACATCGGCAATAGGAATTGCCAAATCGGCGCCAGGCTCAGCCACTAGGGCTCGTAAATCGCGCAAAGTGAAAATGCCCAGCAAATGGGATTGGGCATCCACCACACCGATGCTGGTGCTGTGGCATTCCTCCATACAAGCCACGGCATCACGCACCGTTGTCTGCGCGGCGCATGCAACGGGGTGTGGCCCAAGCAGTTGCGCCAAAGGCGTTGCCAACAGCGAAGCGCCGCTGAAACTTTGGGCCGCCTGCGCTTGCATCTGCAAGCCGATTCGCCCAAGTAGCCCGCTGAGCCCTTGTAAGGCAAACTGCCGAAACGCTACCGAGCGCTCCAGCAATCTGGCGAAATCTGCCTGCGGCAATTGGAGACAAAAGCTGTCTTGTTGCGCCGTGTAGGTTCTGCGCGAGGCGCGCTCAGCCAGAAGCGCACCATACGGGAAGCCATCACCGGGGTGTATGTGAACAGCCACATCGTCTGCCTCTGGCATTTCTGGCCGAGGCTCCCGCTTGCCAACGATCGCGCCTTGCCTCAGTACATAACAATGTGCGACGGGGCCATCATCAGGGCCCAGTACTATCTGCCCCTGTGCAAAAAATACCAAACGACTGCTATGCAGTAACTCCAGAACATGGCTTTGTGCCATCGCATCAAACGGCGGGTACTGCCGCAAAAAAGCGAGCAAAGCCTGAACGTTTTGCGTCACCGCTAACTTTGCTTGCCTCGCATGTGCTGTGTCTTTCTTGCTCATGTGTGCCCTTTATTTTTTGAATACGCCTCCCTGACAGCGCTGCAACGCCAGTGTGCGTGCTCCATGCCATCATGTAAAGCCAAGGTAAATACCTTGTTTCATCGCCTTTCTCGTGACAAAGAAAATTGATAATCGTTATCATCCGGTCTGTTTGAAAATACCTTGGTTGTACTGCTCGCCGTAGTAGCCAATACGCCCCCCTCCCATCTGTTTCAGCACAACCTCAACACCTACGTGTTGCTTGCCGCTATGAACTTGCATAAAAGCAAAATTAGCGAATGTGTACTGATTCTTGCCACTGCTTTGTATGCCTGCCGCTCCTGACCACTCTTTGCCCGAAACAGCCCCTGCAGCACCGCCCACGCCAACGTCGATCAGCACCGCACGCTTGCTTGCTTGGCTACTGGTGGTTGGCCTCTTTCTGGCAGCGTTGTGGTTTTTCTTGCTGCGCAACACCCAGCCAGAGCCCCCTAAAGGACCCAACCAATGGGCCGCGCCAGTTGCAGTGCGGGTAGCTCCCGTCACACGACACGATTTCACGGTGCAAGCCCAATCCATTGGCACGGTTACCCCATTTAACGCGGTTACAGTGCGCAGCCGCGTTGCCGGCACCTTGTTGAAAGTCCATGTCACCGAAGGTCAATCCATCAAAACAGGCCAATTGCTGGCAGAAATTGATTCCAAGCCCTATGAAGTCGCATTGGCACAGGCTCGTGGACAACAGCGGCAAAACCAGGCCCAACTGAAGAATGCCCGCAGCGAACTGGCACGCTACCGCCAATTGTTTGAACAGGACTCTATTGCGCGATTGCAACTGGAGCGGCAAGAAGCCTTGGTGCAGCAACTGGAGGGCACTCAACTGGCCGACCAAGCCCAAGTCGACGAAGCGCAGCTGCAGCTGTCCTACACGCGCATCACGGCTCCCATCAGTGGACAAGTCGGTATGCGCCGCGTAGATGCAGGCAACCTGATTGCCGCCAACGAAGCCGATGGTTTATTCACGATTGTGCAAACCCAGCCGATTCATGTGCTGTTCACCGTTCCAGAATCGCAAGTCGCGGCGGTGCGCGCGGCACAGCGCGGACCAAAGGAAGGGGCTACTGTGCAGGCCTGGGACCGCGACAACCGCCAATTGCTGGCGACTGGCGCATTGGATTCAATCGACAACCAAATCGATATCACCACGGGTACCTTGCGTATCAAGGCGCAATTTGGCAATACCGATGACGTTCTCTTTCCCAATCAGTTCGTCAATATTCGTCTCACACTGTCCACATTGAACGAGGCAACAACCATACCTTCAGATGCCATTCAGCATGGATCACAAGGCAGTTATGTGTATGTCGTCGATAACGGTAAATCCCATGTACGGGTGCTTGAACTTGGCCCAAGCAGCGGCGGTCGCACCGTAGTACTCAAAGGCTTGGAGGGCAGCTCCAGCGTGGTGCTTGAAGGCTTGGACCGATTACGCGAAGGCCGGTCAGTCATCGTGGTTGACGAGAGCCAGAGCTCGACGCTTGATGCAGCGACCGAAGCCGCATCTACTCCCGCAGCACTCTCTACCAACCGCTAACCGCAGCCACAACCACATAGGCCTATTGCCTCATCTTTTCACTGCCCTTGCCAGTTGAGCCCTCATGAATCTCTCGCGCCCGTTCATCCTTCGCCCTGTTGCCACATCGTTGCTGATGCTGGCTATTTTGATGGCGGGCCTGATGGCTTGGCGACAACTGCCGGTTGCAGCATTACCACAGGTGGACTACCCGGTCATTCAGGTCTACACGTTCTATCCCGGTGCCAGCCCTGATGTCACGGCCCGCACCATCACCGCCCCGCTAGAGCGCACACTCGGGCAAATCCCGGGCCTGCAACACATGTCATCGACCAGCTCTGCGGGGGCATCGGTACTGACATTGCGCTTTGCCTTGGACATTGACATGGGCGTGGCAGAGCAAGAAGTGCAGGCAGCCATAAACACCGCCTCCAACAACTTGCCCAGCGACTTGCCTGCACCGCCTATTTACCGCAAAGTCAACCCTGCCGATACACCCATTCTGACGCTGGCCATCCGCTCTGACACCTTGCCTCTGCCTTCTGTGGTGGACATGGTTGAGACCCGTATGGCACAAAAAATCGCCCGACTGCCCGGTGTGGGGATGGTCAGCCTGGCCGGCGGGCAACGCCCTGCCATTCGCATCAAAGCCAATGCGGGTGCATTGGCCAACCATGGTTTGACCATGGAGGAAGTGCGCACAGCCATTGTCGCGGCCAACGTCAACCAGCCCAAAGGCAGCTTTGACGGTGCAACCCGCTCAACCATGCTTGATGCCAATGACCAGATTCGCACGGTGCAGGAATATGAGCAACTGATTGTGGCTTGGCGCGATGGCGCGCCACTGCGCCTCAAAGAGGTGGCCAGTATTGAACAAGGCGCTGAAGACCCGTTCTTGGCTGCTTGGGCTGGCAGCAAATGTGTCGCTAGCCCAGTTCAACTCAGCGATGGCCAAGGCCAACCGCAGACACTGCCCGTACAAACACCAAAAACGAGTTCAGACAGCAGTGCGTCCTGCCAAGTTCAGCCTGCTGTGCTGATCAATGTCCAGCGCCAACCGGGTGCGAATGTGATTGCCGTAGCCGATAGCGTACGAGCCATGCTGCCTGAATTGACGGCCACCATGCCCGCCAGTGTGGAGATACAAGTCCTGACCGACCGTACCGAGAGCATCCGTGCATCGGTTCGCGGCGTACAAATCGAATTGGTGTTCGCTATTGCGCTGGTCGTACTGGTCACCTTTGTATTTCTGCGCACGCCATCAGCCACCATTATTCCAAGCATTGCGGTGCCGCTGTCGTTAGTGGGAACGTTCGCCGTCATGGCCTGGCTGGGCTACTCTCTGAACAACCTCAGTTTGATGGCACTGACCATTGCAACAGGTTTTGTCGTGGATGACGCCATTGTGATGCTGGAGAACATTGCCCGCCACCGTGAAATGGGTGAGCAGCCTCTACAGGCCGCCCTCAAAGGCGCACAGGAAATCGGCTTCACGCTTGTCTCACTCACGGTGTCACTGGTGGCCGTCTTGATTCCCCTGTTGTTCATGGGCGATGTGGTTGGACGGTTGTTTCATGAATTCGCCGTAACCCTTGCTGTGGCCATTGGTATCTCATTGGTCGTCTCGCTCACGCTCACCCCCATGATGGCTGCGCGCATGCTCAAAGCCCCTGCCAGCAGCGTACAGCATGACCAGCACCAGCAAGGCGATTGGCTAGACGGCACGATTGCCCGCTACGACCGTTTATTGCAATGGGTACTGGCACGCCAGCCATGGGCCATTGCCGCCATGCTGGCCACCTTGGTGGCTACAGCAGCGTTATATGTGGCCGTGCCCAAAGGTTTCTTCCCCGTGCAAGACAGTGGCGTGATCCAAGTCGTGACAGAGGCACCGCAAAACATCTCCTTTGCGGCCATGGCGCAGCGCCAGCAAGCGCTGGCAAATGTGTTGTTAAACGATACCGATATCGCCAGCTTGTCTTCTCATATCGGGGTCGACGGCAACAACGCCAGCCTCAGCAATGGCCGTATGCTGCTGAACCTAACTGCCCATGGCAGCCGCAGCAGCAGCCATGACGTGATCGAACGCCTGAGGGACAAGGCCGCTGCGGTTGAAGGGATCACTGCATGGTTTCAGCCTGTGCAAGAGTTGAGCCTGGAAGACCGCATCAGTGGCACACAATACCAAGCGAGCCTCAGTACACCAGACCAGGCCACGTTACAGGAATGGAATGACCGCCTACTGGCCTATTTGCGCGAACAACCTGCCTTTCGTGACGTGGCCAGCAGCCTGCAAAGCGCCGGTCAACAAGCATGGCTAGACATTGACCGCGATGCCGCAGCGCGCTTAGGCGTTCAAGTAGGCGATATTGCAACGGCACTGCAAAATGCATTTGGTCAGCGCCAGATCAGCAGCCTGTTTACCCATGCCAGCCAATACCGCATCGTGTTAGAGGCTGACACCGATGCCGCAACCGCAGGGGCCCCCAATGATGTGCTGCAGGTGCTCGGCAACTTGTACGTAGCCTCCAGCATCGGGCTCGATGGGACTGCGCAACCTGTGCCACTGGCATCCGTTGTGCGTATGGAGCAGCGCAAAGCTCCCTTGACTATTGAACAACAAGGGCAATTTCCTGCTGCAACGCTGTCATTCAATTTAGCGCCAGGCTACTCACTTGGCCAAGCCGTCGCAGCACTGGAACAAGCTCCAGTAACCATGGCCATGCCCGCCTCCGTTGAATTGCAGTTGCAAGGCGCAACACAAGCATTTCGCGCCTCATTGGCCAACACCTTATGGCTGGTTTTTGCTGCCGTGGTCGTGATGTACCTGGTGCTGGGAATGCTCTATGAAAGTGCCATTCACCCCATCACCATTCTCTCGACCCTGCCTTCTGCCACTGTGGGTGCGCTGTTGGCCTTATTCATTGCGCAACGGCCATTGGACTTGATTGCTGTCATCGGCATCGTGCTGCTGATTGGGTTAGTCAAGAAAAACGGCATCATGATGGTTGACTTCGCGCTGCAGGCCCAGCGGCATCAGGGCTTAACCCCACAGCAAGCCATCCACCGGGCAGCGCTATTGCGGTTTCGCCCCATCTTGATGACCACCTTGGCCGCATTGTTCGGTGCTATTCCTTTGATGCTGGCCAGTGGCTCTGGAGCCGAGTTGCGTCAACCCCTTGGCATCGTGATGGTGGGCGGCTTGATCATGAGCCAATTGCTCACCCTCTTTACCACGCCAGTGGTGTACCTGCTGTTTGACCGTTTAGGGCAACGCCCATCTTTGCAGCCCTCTGTCTGATAGTTGATCTTGTGGGCATGCCAGTCCAGTAGGTGACGGCCTTATCAGCCCCCACGAATGCCATTAGCGCACAATGCATGCTTTATCTTCACCCTGAATAAGGAACGCGTTGATATGCCCGCATTTGTTGATACCTCACCACCGGGCGTTTGCATTTTCTGCAAACTGGTCGCTGGAGAGATCCCTTCTGCAAAAGTGTACGAGGATGATCTGGTTGTGGCTTTTATGGATTTAGGCCAAGTCACACCGGGGCATGTTTTGGTCGCCAGCAAGCGCCATGCACAAGACTTGTTTGAACTCACGCCACAAGAATGCGCACGAGTCATGCAGGTAAGCCAAATGATCGCAACCGCGCAGCAACAAGTTTTTGCCCCCTCTGGCTTGACGCTTCTGCAAGCCAATGGCCACGATGGCGGACAAACCGTATTCCACTTCCACATGCACGTAGTGCCGCGCCATGCTGATGATGGCATTCATTTGACTTGGCCGCGCAAGGAGCCTGGGGCCCAGGCTCTTTTAGACTATGCCCAGCGCATTCAAGCAGCTTTGCCTGCGGCAAGTTAATTGGCCCCTACTTAGAATGCGTCTACCAATTCTCTGTCCGTCAATCCAGCAGCAATTCGTCGCCTTGCCAGTCGGTCTGCACTTGTAACGCTCCTGAGGTGATCTGCGCATGCCAGTAGTCTATGGCCTCGCGAGCAGGCGGAGCAACTGAGCTTGCCAGCGCAAGCCGCACCCATTGCGGCTGCTCTAACCCCACTCTGACCTGCTGCCCTAGCGGCAAGTTGTCGTTGGCATAATCTTCAATCGCTTGCTGCACCAAACGGCCAGAATCGGCCACTGCTGAGGCGAGAAACTGCCCAGGACTGCGCTCCACCCAGTCAAACACGTTGCCAATATGCGCAGCGCCCCATCGCGCACATGCACGCACCAAGCCAGCACGTCCACCATCAATCATGGCAAACACAACATCGGCACCACTCGCAAACAGGGCATCTGCATACCGTTCAGTCAATGCTGCGTCGTGCTGATCCCCTGTGAAGGTCGTTACATAGTCTCGCCCCCCTGCTGTTTGGTAGCCATGCAAAAATGCAGCACGCCCTTTCAGGCCAGGAAGCACTTTCTCGCCTGAAAGATGGGCTACTTTTGCAGAACGCGTGGTATGCGCAGCCAAAACCCCAGCCAAAAAAGCACTGTGTTCCTGCAGCACTTCATAGCCGGCCACATTGGGAGCTTGCACATGGCCTTGTGTGATGGCAAATGGCACATGTGACACATCGGCCAACACCGCAGTTAACGGCGCAACACCTTGCCCCCCATGCAGAACAACTACACCATGCGCATCCAAGGCAATCTGGCGTAACTGAGCCGCTCTTGCTGCTGCATCGCCCTGCACCCAGTGAACCTGTGCTGCATGGCCTAATGCCTGAGCCCGCGCAACACCGTCCAAGGCCGCGCCGTTAAAGCCCCCTTGACCTGGAGGGCCAAACAACACCACTTCAGCTTGCGTAGCAGCCATACATGTCTCCAACAACTACTTGTTTCATCGTCAACCCTGCCCATTCACTATTAAATCGTTGCCCCTGTGGCTCGCACCACGGGGGCCCAAGCTTCGTATTGTTGCCGCACAAATTCAGCAAACTGCGCCCGAGTTTGCTCCTCCAGCACAAAGCCTTGCGCCTGCAATTGCTCTTGCACCTCTGGTATGGCCAAGGCTTGTGTGAATGCTTGGTGCAAACGCACGGCGATAGCCTCAGGCAACCCTGCAGGGGCCGACACGCCAACATAGTTGTCTGCCACCAACTGTGGATAGCCCAATTCCACCACAGTCGGCAAGTCTGGGGCCTGTGCTACACGGTCTTTGGAAGTGACAGCCAGCAGCCGCACGCGACCATCCTTAGCCAAAGGTAGATTTTGGGGCAAAGCGTCAATCGCAAACAAAATCTGCCCGCCCAGCAAATCTGAACGCATTTGCCCCGCCCCTTTGTAGGGTACATGCAGCAAATCGGTGCCTGTAGACTTAGCAAATTGTTCGCCCACGATGTGCGCTACTGATGCCGATCCGCCACTGCCAAATGGTGTTGGACCTTTTTGCGAGCGCAACCAATCGAGCAATTGCGCAAAATTCTCTACAGGAACCGAGGGGTGTACGGCAAATACAGTCGGTACAGCGCCCACATAGGCTAGATGGGAGAAGCTTTTGACCGGATCATATGGAGGCGCTTGCATCAAGGTGGGCGAAATACTCAGCGGCGCAGAATTGGACATGAGCAAGGTGTAGCCATCGGCTTTGGCTTCTGCGACATGCCGAGCCCCAATGACTGATGCACCTCCGGGCTTGTTATCAATGACCACGGACTGCCCCAATATGGTGGCCACATGAGGAGCCAGCAACCGCGCAGCCACATCGCTGGAGCCCCCAGGCGGAAACGTGACCACTAAACGAATAGGCGCATCTGGCCAATTGGCTTCGCCTGCATAAGCCCATGGCCCTGCAAAAGACAGGGCCGTCAATGATAGAAATGTTCGTCTTTGCATGCCTTAATCTCCAAAGCGCAAACAAGCTATTTTGCGCACATTGATAGATGTGCATGGCATTAGCTCATACACATTGGAGATAAAACTGTATGCAAACTACATGCCACACTGCAGCCAGTTTTCTCAACACCAAAGTTGGGCTCAACGCATAGGTACACCATGCCTATCCATGCCCATTAATCTGCAAAAATACAAAGACATGCTGCATCAAACCCTATTTACGCAATAAATTTGCACAGTAAGATAAGGGGAAAATTGGCTCACGTGCACCAACAATGCACGCTACGCACTAAACAAGGCAGCCATATGGCCGCTCAAACATGACATTCAACTTCAGGAGACAAACATGAACGCCATCAGCGAACAAGGCCTCAAAGCGCCTACCGTCAAACTGCTCATTAACGGCCAGTTCATCGAATCCAAAACCACCGAATGGCGTGAAGTCATCAACCCTGCTACGCAAGAAGTGTTGGCCCGTGTGCCGTTTGCGACGCAAGAAGAAATCGATGCAGCGGTGGCCAGCGCCAAAGAAGCATTCAAAACGTGGAAGAAAACCCCCATTGGTGCGCGTGCCCGCATTTTCTTGAAACTGCAACAGCTCATCCGTGAAAACATGGGCGAGTTGGCTGCGCTGCTGACGGCCGAGCAAGGCAAAACATTGCCGGATGCCGAAGGCGATGTGTTCCGTGGTTTGGAAGTGGTGGAGCACGCTGCCTCCATCGGCAACCTGCAATTAGGTGAGCTGGCCAACAACGTGGCCAACGGTGTCGACACATACACGCTGCTGCAACCGCTGGGCGTTTGCGCAGGCATTACACCTTTCAACTTCCCTGCGATGATCCCGCTGTGGATGTTCCCTATGGCGATTGCCACCGGCAACACCTTCGTGCTCAAGCCTTCTGAGCAAGACCCGATCGTGACGATGCGCCTGTGTGAACTGGCATTAGAAGCCGGTATCCCGGCCGGTGTGCTGAACGTGATTCACGGTGGTGAAAACGCCGTGAATGCCATTTGCGACCACAAAGACATCAAAGCGATTTCGTTTGTGGGCTCCACTAAAGTGGGCACACACGTGTACAACCGTGCCTCACTGGCCGGCAAGCGCGTGCAGTGCATGATGGGCGCGAAAAACCACGCCATCGTCTTGCCAGATGCGAACAAAGAACAAACCCTGAACGCGATTGCCGGTGCCTCTTTTGGTGCCGCTGGTCAGCGTTGCATGGCCTTACCAGTCGTCGTTCTGGTGGGCGAAGCGCAAAAGTGGATTCCTGATCTGGTTGCCAAAGCCAAAACATTGAAAGTGGGCGGAGGTACTGAAAAAGGCACGGATGTCGGTCCGCTGATTTCTTGCGCAGCGCGTGAGCGTGTGGAAAGCCTGATTGAGCGTGGCATTGCCGATGGCGCCAAACTGGAACTCGACGGCCGCAAACCACAGTTGGCTGGTGATTACGCAAAAGGCAACTTCGTAGGCCCAACCATTTTCTCGGGTGTGAAGCCCGGCATGTCGATTTACGACATCGAGATTTTCGGCCCTGTGTTGGCCTTGGTGCCTGCTGCCGATCTGGACGAAGCGATCTCCTTCATCAACGACAACCCGAACGGCAACGGCACGGCCATCTTCACCCAATCAGGGGCCGCTGCGCACAAGTTCCAAGAGGATATTGACGTGGGTCAGGTCGGGATCAACGTGCCAATTCCTGTGCCAGTGCCTTTGTTCTCTTTCAGTGGTTCACGCGCTTCCAAACTCGGCGATCTGGGCCCTTACGGCAAGCAAGTGGTGTTGTTCTACACCCAAACCAAAACCGTGACATCACGCTGGTTTGACGACAACTCCACCGGTACGCTGAACACCACCATCAGCTTGAAATAAGCGTCGAATACCCTTTTGCACAAGGAGTTGCGCATGATCACCACAATCACCACGTTTGTGTTGCCCAAGCCCATCGCCTTGCAAGAGGCCAAAGCCATCTTCCTCAGCACGGCACCGAAGTACCAAGCCGTCCCCGGCTTGCTGCGCAAGTGCTATGTGTTGTCTGAAGATGGCCAAACCGCTGGCGGCGTTTACCTCTGGCAGCGCCGCGAAGATGCTGAGGCGATGTATACCGATGCTTGGCGCGCGTTCGTACGTGAGAAATACCAGACTGAGCCGCAAGTGGTCTATTTCAACACCCCTGTGCTGGTGGACAATGGGACGCATGAAATCCTCACAGACGATTAAAGCGGCTACCCTGCTCTTCGTTTTATGTGCCATCGGCTGGGTGCATGCACAGCCGCCATCAACCGCCCACTGCACGGCGCAGACTTGTACCTTGCAGGACTTTGAAGCGGTGCGCGATGCCACAGAAGTCATGTACGGCGATGTGTTGTTGGTTCTCTCTGCCCACGAACGCCCTGCCTTGCGCAGCAATCAAAATGAATGGCGCCGCGCAGCGCGTGCGCACTGCAACCAAACCGCGCCTGCAGGTGCCGATTTGCAAGCAACGAATGCCAGTGCGCACCACGCCTGCATGATTGCGCAAGATATGCAGCGCCGCCAACAAATCAGACATTGGCTGATGAATGGTTACAGCGTTGACTGATCTTGCCCCGTCACCACAGATACAACAGGAAATAACAGGAGACACCCGTGAATTTTGAGCCCACCGAAGACCAACTAGCGTTTGCTGAAACCGCCCGTGCATTCGCGCAAGCCGAACTGGCACCATTCGCTGCGCAATGGGATGAAGAAGGCCACTTCCCCAAAGAAACCATTGCCAAAGCGGGGGAACTGGGCTTTTGCGGGTTGTATTCGCCAGAAGATATTGGCGGTTTGGCGCTGCCGCGACTCGATGCCACTTTTGTATTTGAAGAGTTGGCCGCGATTGACCCATCCACCACCGCTTTCATCACCATCCACAATATGGCGACGTGGATGATTGGCACTTGGGGCGGCGATGCCGTCAAAGCCGAATGGGGCGAAGCCCTGACCAGTGGGAAAAAACTGGCCTCCTATTGTTTGACAGAACCGGGCGCTGGCTCAGACGCAGCCTCACTCAAAACCCGCGCAGAGCTGCAAGGCAACGAATACGTGCTCAATGGCAGCAAAGCCTTTATCTCAGGCGCAGGCAGCACCGACGTATTGGTGGTCATGGCTCGATCAGGCGGTGCTGGGGCCTCTGGCGTTTCGGCCTTTGTTGTCCCTGCCAATGCCGAAGGCATCACCTACGGCAAGAAAGAACAAAAAATGGGCTGGA
This sequence comes from Lampropedia puyangensis, assembly GCF_004833285.1. GTDB lineage: Bacteria > Pseudomonadota > Gammaproteobacteria > Burkholderiales > Burkholderiaceae_C > Lampropedia > Lampropedia puyangensis. Next base: position 78,402 of record NZ_STFG01000013.1, on the reverse strand, counting down.
ACAGCCAGCCCACCCGCACCATCAGCTTTGACAATGTGCGCATTCCCGCACACAACCTGTTGGGCCAAGAAGGCGAAGGTTTCAAAATCGCCATGAAAGGCTTGGATGGTGGCCGCATCAATATCGCCACGTGCTCAGTGGGTGCTGCGCAAGGCGCATTAGCACAGGCACAACGCTATATCCAAGAGCGCCAGCAATTCGGCAAAGCAATTGCCACGTTCCAAGCCCTGCAATTCAAATTGGCGGACATGGCCACCGAACTGGTCGCCGCCCGCCAAATGGTGCGCTTGGCCGCCAGCAAGCTCGATCGCCAAGACCCCAACGCCACCACTTACTGCGCAATGGCCAAACGCTTGGCCACCGACTTGGGCTTTCAAGTCTGCAATGAGGCGCTGCAACTACACGGCGGTTACGGCTACATCAAAGAATACCCGCTGGAGCGACTGCTGCGCGATGCCCGCGTGCACCAAATTCTGGAAGGCACGAACGAAATCATGCGCGTCATCATTGCGCGCCGCATGCTCGATGGTGATGCGCCGGATGTGATTCGTTAACCCCCCAGCTCAATCAGCACCCGCTATGCCCGCCCGCCCACTTGCCCCCGAAACGCTGCACTTGATTGATGCAGTGCGCGATGCCTTGATCGACTATACCGACGTGGAAGAAAAATCCATGTTCGGCTGCTATGTGTTTATGGTCAACGGCAAGCTGTGCTTGGGTGTAGAAAATGATGAACTGCTGGTGCGCCTCCCGCCCTCCACCCATGCCGAAGTGGCCGAAACCGCCGGTGTGCGCCCACTATCGAGCAAAGGAGGGATGGATGGCTACTTCTTCATCAGCCCCGTGGCGTATGCCACACGCACGGCATGGCAACACTGGATTGGCAGCGCCTTGGCATTTAATCCGTTAGCCAAAGCCAGCCCCAAACGCAAGAAAAACATGGCCGCGAAACCCGTGGACGACACCCCCACGCCACAGCGTCAATCAGCAACTGCGCAGAAAGGGATCGAATGAGCATCCCGATCACGTTCACTGGTGTGGCATTGGTCGCGATAGGTGGTGCCTTTGGCTCCGTGGCTCGTTACGCCATAAGCGGCACGGTAACCCAGTGGCTGCAAACGATCGCTCCTGCCACACGCTTTCCCTGGCACACGTGGTCCATTAATTTGCTGGGGTGCTTGATCATGGGCGTGATGGCTGGCTTTGCCTTGCGCCATGACTGGCTCAACCAATCCATGCGCCTGCTTCTGATGACCGGCTTGATGGGCGGCTTCACCACCTTCTCTGCGTTTGGCCTGGAAGCACTGGATCTGGTACTGCAGAAACACTGGAGCACGGCACTGGCCTACACGCTCAGCAGCGTGGTTCTGGGTGTGCTGGCAGTCGCTATTGGTCTTTTTCTCAGCTCTGGCAGCTTATCTCTGCAGCGTTGAATCTCTTTCCCTCATTACAAACACCATTCCTATCAGGAGACATTCATGAAAATCGCATTTATCGGCTTGGGCAACATGGGCAGCGGTATGGCTTTGAACCTGCATAAAGCGGGGCACGAAGTCACGGGCTTTGACTTGTCAGAAGCGGCCAAAAAGCACCATGCAGAACAAGGCATTCGGATCGCAGCTTCTGCACATGAAGCTGCGCAAGGCGCAGAAGTCATCGTGACCATGTTGCCCGCCAGTCAACACGTAGAAGGCTTGTTCATCGGCACCGCAGAGCACCCCGGCGTACTAGAACAGTTACCTGCTGGCACTTTGATTATTGATAGCTCCACCATTGCCGCAGATACCGCACGCAAAGTCGGCGCAGCAGCAGCAGCCAAAGGCGTGGACTTTATTGATGCGCCAGTCTCAGGCGGCACAGCAGGTGCGGCCGCTGGCACATTGACCTTCATGGTCGGCGGTAGCGATGCGGCTTTAGCCCGGGCCAAACCCTTGCTCGAGAAAATGGGCAAAAACATCTTCCACGCAGGCGATGTCGGCGCAGGGCAAACCGCAAAAATCTGCAACAACATGCTGCTGGGCATTCAAATGATCGGCACCAGCGAAGCCTTAGCGCTCGGTATTGCCAATGGTTTGGATCCCAAAGTGCTGTCCGAAATCATGCGTCGCAGCTCCGGCGGCAACTGGACTTTGGAGGTTTACAACCCCGTGCCAGGCGTACAAGAAGCCTCTGCTGCCACTCGCGGCTACACCGGTGGTTTCGGTACCGACTTGATGCTCAAAGACTTAGGGTTAGCGCTGGAAAATGCGGTGACTGCGAAAGCCTCTACCCCATTAGGCGCCTTGGCTCGCAGCATCTACGCTGCGCATAGCCTGAGCGGCCGTGGTGGTGAAGACTTCTCCAGCGTCATCAAGCTGCTACAAAAAAATAACTGATCCACAACGAATCATTTGCATTGTTGAACGCCTCAAGCAATCGAACTGAATTGCTTGAGGCGTTTTTTTTGCCCATGCTGAAATATGGCATCCGCCTACTCTGCGTTCATTAACCGAATCGTAGGCAGTGATACAACCAGCAATGCTTAAACGGCATTGCCCGTACTGACATTGGCAGCGGCTAACGCCGACATATTGACAATGCGGCGCACAGTTGCTGATGGCGTCAGGATATGGGCAGATGCGGCTGCTCCCATCAAAATCGGGCCAATGGTCGTGCCGTGTGCACTGACTTCTTTCAATACATTGAAGAGAATGTTGGCAGAGTCCAGATTCGGGCAGATCAGAATGTTGGCATCATCGCTCAGTGCGTTGTCCAATAGATTGCGGTTGCGGACATCTGCAGACAAAGCAGCATCGCCGTGCATTTCACCATCACATTCGATTTCAGGGAAGCGCTCCTTGAACAACTCTGTAGCTCGGCGCATTTTCAGCGCGCTAGGCCGGCTGGATGAGCCGAAGTTTGAATGCGAAAGAAATGCTACTTTAGGAGGCAAACCAAAACGCTGGACTTCACGCACCGCCATTTGTGCAATCGACACCAAACCCTCTGGATCAGGATCTTCGTGGATGTATGTATCTGCAACAAACAGCGTACGTTCATCCAAAATCAGAGCATTGATGGTGGCCAAACCTTCTGAGTCATTCTGGATACCGATGATGTCATTGATACGGCGCAGGTGATTATCGAAACGACCAATCATGCCGCACAACATAGCATCAGCATCTCCCAGATGAATCATCAGCGCCGCAATGATGGTGTTGGAGCGGCGAACTGCTGTTTTAGCCGCTTCAGGCGTCACGCCATTACGGCCCATCAGCTTGTGGTAGGCCTCCCAATACTGGCGAAAACGCGGATCGTCTTCTGGGTTGACATTTTCTACGTCTTTGCCCAATTGAATACGCAATCCTGCACGTTTAATCCGCTCTGCAATAACAGCGGGACGGCCAATCAGAATCGGCTTGGCCAAGCCATCGTCAACCACCGCCTGAACAGCGCGCAACACGCGCTCATCTTCGCCTTCTGCATACGCAATGCGGCGTAAATTGGCCTTGGCCGCTTGGAACACCGGCTTCATGAACATGCCGGTTTGGTAGACAAAGCGTTGCAAACTATCGCGATAGGCTGCAATGTCTTCAATTGGCCGAGTTGCAGCGCCTGACTTGGCGGCAGCTTCTGCCACAGCAGGGGCAATGCGCAAAATCAAGCGGCCATCAAACGGCGTAGGGATCAGGTAATCAGGGCCAAAGCTCAGCTCTTTGCCTGCGTACGCGGCGGCCACTTCATCACTGGCCTCCTCTTTGGCCAATGCGGCAATTTCATGCACGCAGGCCAGCTTCATTTCCTCTGTGATTTTGGTGGCACCACAATCGAGTGCACCACGGAAAATGTAGGGGAAGCACAGCACGTTATTGACCTGATTGGGGTAGTCAGAACGTCCAGTGGCAATGATCACGTCAGGGCGAACCGCTTTGGCCAGCTCTGGTCGAATTTCAGGTTCCGGGTTCGCCAGAGCCAACACAATTGGCTTGTCAGCCATGGTTTTGAGCATATCGGCTGTCAAGACACCTGGCGCCGAGCAACCGAGGAACACGTCAGCACCATTGACAATGTCAGCCAACGTACGGGCCTCTGTAGTATGGGCAAAACGTGCTTTGGATGGATCAAGGTTCTCGCGCCCGGAATGGATCACGCCTTTGGAATCAGCTACGAATACATTTTCATGGCGCACCCCCAAACCGATCATGACATTGATACACGCAATGGCAGCAGCACCAGCACCGGATACGGCCACTTTGACCTGGTCAATTTGCTTGCCAACCAACTCCAAACCATTGATCAACGCAGCAGAAGAAATAATGGCTGTGCCGTGCTGGTCGTCGTGGAACACCGGGATGTTCATGCGCTTGGAGAGCTCTTGCTCAATATAAAAACACTCAGGCGCCTTAATGTCCTCGAGGTTGATCCCCCCCAACGTTGGTTCAAGGGCTGCAATGATCTCAACGAGCTTATCCGGGTCGCGCTCAGCCAGTTCAATGTCAAACACATCAACGCCAGCGAATTTTTTGAACAGGCAGCCTTTGCCTTCCATAACGGGTTTACCTGCCAGTGGGCCGATGTCCCCCAAACCAAGCACAGCCGTACCATTGGTAATCACCCCTACCAAGTTACCGCGCGAAGTGTATTCAGCCGCCTTGGATGGGTCAGCCTGAATATCGAGACAAGGGTAGGCAACCCCTGGTGAATACGCCAAAGACAAATCACGTTGGTTTGACAGTGGTTTCGTCGGTTTGACAGATATCTTCCCCTTGCTGGGAAAGGCATGGTATTCCCTGGCAGCAGCGCGTAGCGCTTGTTCTGCATCAGACAGAGTGTGATTGGAATTTGTCATCTTGGATCTTTTTCAATGGAAACTAAAAGCGCACAACACAAAAAACGAATGCTTGGCAAACTGCCTATTGACGCAGTTTTGCCAAGCATTGGGAGAGTATAAATTACGCTGTTGCAGCTGGTTCTTGCACGATTGTCAGTTGAGCCAAATCAACGCCAGCGCGCTCAATACCTGAAAGAATGGCCTTGATGGATGCCGTCACGATGTTGGGGTTTTGGCCCACGCCCCACACACGGGCGCCATCAACATCAACCTCGACATAGGCCATCGCCTGCGCGCCTGCACCGCCGCCAATGGCATGCTCTGCATAGTCGAGCACTTGTACAGATTTTCCGGTGGCTTTTGTCATCGCATCAATGAACGCCTCGATGGGCCCAGAACCCTGCCCTTGCACAGCAGCGCCGGCAGTCCCCTTGCGGATGGTGGCCTCAATGGTTGTGGTTGCGCCATCACCACCAAGTTGGTATGCAGGAGCGGCCTCATCCAAGTGGTATTCCTGCTGGAAAATAGCCCAAATGTCCTTGGCGCTCATCTCGGCACCTTCTGCATCCATGGCTTTTTGCACTACTTGGCTGAATTCAATTTGCAATTTGCGCGGCAATGCAACTTTGTATTCACTCTCGAGCAAATAGGAAATACCGCCTTTACCAGACTGGCTGTTGACTCGAATCACCGCCTCGTAGCTGCGCCCCAGATCTTTCGGGTCGATTGGCAAATAAGGCATGTCCCAAATCTCGCCTTCTTGACGTGCATTGAAAGCTTTTTTGATCGCGTCTTGGTGCGAGCCAGAGAACGATGTGAAGACCAACTCACCGACATACGGGTGGCGCGGATGTACCGGCAATTGGTTACAGTGCTCCACGGTGCGCTTGATTTCATCAATATTGGAAAAGTCCAACTCGGGGTCAACACCTTGAATGTACATATTCAAAGCCACATTCACGATATCAAGATTGCCTGTGCGTTCACCATTGCCAAACAGGCAACCTTCCAAACGATCGGCTCCGGCCATCAAAGCCAACTCAGCAGTGGCAGTGCCTGTACCGCGATCGTTATGTGGATGTACGGATAAAACGATCGAGTCACGGCGCTCCAAATGGCGATGCGACCATTCAATCATGTCTGCAAAAATATTGGGGGTCGAGTGCTCCACCGTTGTGGGCAAATTGATGATGCACTTGTTCTCTGGCGTTGGTTGCCATACGGCAGTCACGGCATCGACCACGCGCTTACTGAATTCCAACTCCGTATCGGAATACATCTCCGGCGAATACTGAAATGTCCACTGCGTCTCTGGCTGCTTGGCTGCAAGCTCCTTGAACAACTGGGCATTCTTGGTTGCCAACTGCACAATTTCATCTTCAGACATGCCCAACACAACCTTGCGCATGACAGGAGCAGTGGCGTTGTAGAGGTGAACAATCGCCTTGGGAACGCCCTGCAGTGCTTCAAAAGTCCGGTGAATCAAGTGGTCGCGCGCTTGAGTAAGCACTTGCACAGTCACATCATCTGGAATCAAGTTCTCATCAATCAAGCGTCGTGTGAAATCAAACTCAACTTGCGACGCCGATGGAAAACCAATTTCAATTTCCTTGAAACCGATCTCAACCAAAGTTTTAAACATACGCAGCTTGCGATCTACATCCATCGGCTCAATCAAGGCTTGGTTGCCGTCGCGCAAATCTACGCTGCACCAGATCGGCGCTTTGGTAATCACAGCATCAGGCCAGGTGCGGTCTTTCAACTTGATAGGAGTAAATGCACGGTATTTTGAGGAAGGGTTCTTCAACATCATGGTCAGATTCCAGTTGCAGTTGGGTTGAATGCTGCCAGTCAAGCCTATGAGCGGCGAGGTCTGTTGGATGCAAATGCAAAACGGCCCGTCGCTTTGTGAGCTTACGGGCCGTTTGAAAGTAGAAAAACTATGCGCGCACTACTTATCTCGCCCGTTGGACGTTGCTAGTAGTGCTAGGGAGAATTTCTGCATCGCGCCAATATAACACAGGCCTGCATCAAGGCAAACAGTGCCCGTATATTTTTTGTTGACTCAACGCACAAAAGTGCATCCCTCACTCGTGCAGGCCTTTTTCATCAGGCTCATTGGTTGATGTACTGATGACGCTGACAGGATGGCCCTTGGCCCGACGATAAATGTAAACAACAAAACCACTGAAGGCATAGGCCACAAAAACGCCAAAAAGCACCAACGGTGGATCAATGTTGATGATCGCGATCACAAGTACCACCAACACCACACTCACAAACGGCACCGAACGCCGTGCGCGCAAGTCCTTGAAACTGTAAAAAGGCAAGTTCGTGACCATGGTAATGCCTGCGTATAAAGTGATGGCAAACATAATCCAAGCCACAGTATTCGTCGATACATACGCATCGTAGCCCCGCCCCTCATCCGTCATTAGCCAAATGAAGCCCGCCACCAGTGCGGCCGCAGAAGGTGATGGCAGGCCTTGAAACCACCGCTTATCGACAACTGAAGTATTGACATTAAAGCGTGCCAAGCGCAGCGCAGCGCAAGCACAGTAAATAAAGGCCGCAATCCAGCCCCATCGGCCAATACCTTGCATGGCCCACTCAAGCGCCACCAAAGCTGGGGCAACACCAAACGACACCATGTCTGAAAGGGAGTCCATCTGCTCACCAAATGCACTCTGCGTTTTGGTCATGCGCGCAACTCGCCCGTCAAGGCTATCGAGGACCATGGCCGCAAAAATGGCCAATGTTGCCAAATCAAACCGCTTGTTCATGGCCATCACAATGGCATAAAAACCGCAGAAAAGTGCTGCCAAAGTCACTGAATTAGGCAACATATAAATCCCCTTGCGGCGCATGCCATTAGGGGAAGATGGAGAAGGTGGACGAGCTTGTGAGTCGTTCATGTACGTTCCAAATGGCCAAGCCGGTGGGGAAAGTGTCTGCGTGAAGCCTGCTGCATTGAAAATCAAATTCAACGTTTTCCTGTTGCTTGCGGAACCTTTGTGAGGCCACAACTGGCAGACCTGCTAACAACGCCAACTCGCGCATTATGGGCCAAGGCTTTTGGCCTACTCAACAAAACCCACTCATCAGGGATTGCAAACCCATGCAAAAACGCCCGACGCAAATGGCATCGGGCGTTTGTTGTTGCGCTGTGGCTGCCAGAGCTACCAGTAGTTACTTGAACAGCCCTGCCATAGCCCCATCAGCACATGATTAAAACAATACACGCGTGCGAACAGTGCCTGGCACATCGCGCAGTTGCTCAATCACTTTAGCTGCACCGCCAGCTTCGGTATCAATCACCACATAACCTACCGCATCATCGGTTTGCAGATACTGCGCTGCAATATTGAGCTTGGCATCAGTAAAGATCTGGTTGATAGCAGACATCACACCAGGAACGTTCTTGTGGATATGCAAGATACGATCGCGCCCTGGGTGAGCAGGCAAAGCCGCCTCTGGGAAGTTCACCGACGTGGTGGTCGTGCCATTGTCTGAATACTTGGCTAATTTCTCTGCCACTTCCAAACCGATATTGGCTTGCGCCTCCATGGTGGAGCCCCCTACGTGCGGGGTCAAAATCACGTTATCCAAGCCACGCAAAGGCGATTGAAACTCGTCTTTATTGGATTTTGGCTCAACGGGGAACACGTCTATAGCGGCACCCAGCAGCTTTTTCGATTTGATCGCTTCAGCCAGCGGATCGATTTCGACCACAGTCCCGCGCGACGCATTGATCAAAATCGCACCATCTTTCATGCTGGCGATCTCTTTGGCGCCAATCATCCACTTTGTGGATGCCAATTCAGGTACATGCAAGGTCACGATATCGCTTTGCGCCAACAAGTCAGGCAAACTCCCCACCTGATGGGCATTGCCCAAAGGCAGCTTGGTCACCACATCGTAGAACACCACATGCATGCCCAGCGACTCCGCCAACACCGAGAGCTGTGAACCGATAGAGCCGTAACCCACGATACCCAAGGTTTTCCCACGGGTTTCAAACGAATTGTTAGCCGATTTAATCCAACCGCCACGGTGGCTTGCGGCATTCTTTTCGGGAATGCCGCGCAACAGCAAAATAATTTCACCCAACACCAATTCAGCTACAGAGCGCGTGTTGGAGTAAGGCGCATTGAATACTGCCACCCCTTTTTGGCGTGCAGCTTGCAAATCAATCTGATTGGTTCCGATGCAAAACGCACCAACAGCCACTAATTTTTGTGCTGCCGCCAAAGCTTCTGCATTCAGCTGTGTGCGTGAGCGAATGCCCAAAAAGTGCACATCAGCAATCTTTTCCTTCAACTCATCACCCTGCAAAGCACCTGGCAATGACTCGATATTGGTGTAACCGGCATTTTTAAGCACATCCACAGCAGATGGATGGATGCCCTCAAGCAGAAGAAATTTGATCTTGCTTTTATCCAGAGATGTTTTGCTCATGATGATTAAGTAAAATTTAACGGCTGTTTAGCCATTTTTGCAAAAACGCGATCATAGCACTGTCAAGCAACTCTTGCAGAACTCAGCCCACTGTTTGGCTAATATAGCCACCGACTCGGCACATGCCGCGAAAACATTCGCAATTGTCACTTGAAATAATCAGCAAAAACCCTGATAATACGTCCTCTCTTCAAAGGTGTGGTTTAAGTTCAACGCCAACAGCGTGAATAAACCAATACCCGGCACACTACCAAGCCGACATTGAAGAGCTTGCACATCTTTCTATCTCACTGGGCTGACAGCGGTAACTTATTGCTCTAACAAGAGCTTAGTTTCCGGATAAGGACTTCCCCAGGTACGCATGAGCGACATTCATTGTTCCGCTCGCCTTGAGTAGCGTACCCGTTTCGTTGGATGGATGATGTTTTTTAATGCATCCGTCCACACACCGGCTTCCTGCCCGGTGTTTAACGGACTTTGTTTTTTCATTTTTCATGTCTACTACTGAAATCAACAGCACGGAATTGCCGTCGCTGGAAACCAACAGCGCGCCTGCGACTGCGACCCCATCCACACCCAACGCCTTTGAACTGCTCGGCCTTGCGCCAGCGCTCGTACAAGCCGTTACTGACATGGGCTACACCACGCCTACTGAAGTGCAAAAGCGCGCAGTCCCACTCGCCATGCGTGGCCAAGGCGTAGGCCCACAAGGCAGCAACTTTACCGATCTGATGGTCTCCAGCCAGACAGGCAGCGGCAAAACCGCAGCCTTTCTACTCCCTGTGCTGGACACATTAATCCGTGCCTATGAAGACGGCAAAGCAGCCGAATGCGCAGCCTTTGACCAACAGGTCGCCGAAGCTCTGGCCCAAGGCCTGCCTGCGCCCAAAAAGCCAAAACGCAAGAATCCGCTGAATCGCCGCTTTGAGCCTGCAGTGCCAGGTGCGTTGGTGCTTTGCCCCACACGCGAATTGGCCATGCAGGTTGCCCGTGACGCAATTGACTTGATGAGCCATTGCCGCGGTGTTCGCATTGCCAACGTAATTGGTGGCCTGCCTTACCCCAAACAAATTGCACAACTGCAAAATGCATCTTTGGTGGTTGCGACTCCCGGTCGCCTGCTGGATTTGCAGCGCAGTGGCCAACTGATTCTGGACAAAGTACAGTTTTTGGTGGTCGACGAAGCCGATCGTATGTTGGACCTTGGCTTTTCAGAAGACCTTGCCGCCATTCACCAACTGACTGAGCAACGCCAACAAACCATGATGTTCAGTGCAACATTTGCGCCACGCATCCAGCAATTGGGCATGCGCGTGATGCACGATGGCGGCAAACACGTGCAGCGCATTGAAGTGGCCAGCGCGCAAGAAAAGCACGCCAACATCACCCAAAAATTGTTCTGGGCGGACAGTGGTGAACACAAGCGCGAACTGCTCGATACATGGTTGCGCGATACACAAATCGACCAAGCGATTGTGTTTGCCAGCACGCAAATTGAGTGTGATGCACTGGCCGAAGACCTCCAACAGGCTAACTTCAGCGCCGTAGCCTTGCATGGCGCTTTGAGCCAAGGCTTGCGCAATCGCCGCTTATCAGCCTTGCGTGATGGACGCGTACAAATTCTGGTCGCAACCGATGTGGCTGCACGCGGCATTGACGTACCGACCATTACGCACGTTTTCAACTATGGCTTGCCCATGAAGTCAGAAGACTACACCCACCGCATTGGCCGTACTGGCCGTGCTGGCCGCGATGGCTTGGCCGTGACGTTTGCTGAATTCAAAGACCGTCGTAAAATTTTCGACATCGAACAATTCACGCGTCAAGAGTTCGAGATTGACGTATTGCCTGGACTAGAGCCGCAACAGCGCATTACCGCATGGCGCCCAAATCCAGCAGGTCGCGGCGGACGCAATGACCGCGGTGGTGATCGTCGAGGTTTCGGCGGAGGTGGCCATGGTCGCCGCTCCGACGGATTCTCAGGTGGTGGGCGTGGCGGTGATCGCGGGGGGCGTCAAGAACCACGCCAATCCTTTGGCGAACCACGCTTTGGTGACCGCTTCGAAGGTAACCGCCCCAACCAACGCAATGACCGGTTCGATCGCGGCAATGACCGCGGTCATTTTTCGCAAGACCGTGATCGCGGCGGTTTTGCACAAGGCCGCCCACAACATGGGGATCGCGTCGAACACGGGGAACGTCAGCATGCAGGCAAACGCCCATTCGGCGGCAACGAAGGCCAACGCGACTTCACCAAAGGCCGTGATAACAAGCCATTCCAGCGCGAAGGCCAACGTGGCGGCGCGTCTGAGCATTGGGAAGGCCGTGAACGCCGTTTCGACCGCAACGACCAAGCTCCTCGCGGTAACAATAGCCCACGTGGCGGCGATCGCTTCAATAGCAGCCGCCCTGAGGGACGCAACAACCACTCAGGCTTTGGCAAGCCCTCCAATACAGGCCCTGCTCGCAACAAGAAAGCACCTTCACGCAACAGCTATTAATCGAAGACTCGATTGAAGGTTCTCCATAAAAAAAACGCGCTATTCAATAGCGCGTTTTTTTTATACCGAAGCTGCAGTACTCAGATGCTCACACCCATTCTTGGGCAAACACTTCAGCACTCACCCTCGGCGGTGTTGTCGGTGTATGTGCTGGTGTCCCCAAATTCAACAGGCCTAGCATTTGGTCCTGTTCCTCAAAGCCCATCACGTCTTTCAAGATATCTCCCAAAGCACCAGGCGTACTCGACCAGAAGCCATGGTAACCAAGCAAGTGGGCAGCATTAAGCATGTTCATGACCGCAGCACCACAGGTGAGCATCTGTTCAAATCCGGGTGCCTTAGGATGCTCTTTGAGACGTGCAGCTAATACAACAACCAACGGCGCAGTCGTCAATTTAGCCGTGTACTTGCCATGCATTGTTTTTGCTTCATCCGTTTGTGCATCCGAATGGCTAAGCACGCGTTCAAGCAACACGTGTCGCTGGCCACCACGCACAAACTTGAAGCGCCATGGTGTTAAACCGGCGTGATCGGGTGCGCATGCTGCAGCCTGCAAAATAGCCGAGAACTCTTGTCCATTTGGAGCAGGCAAGCCCAATGGCCAGGCAGATCGCCTCTGCAACAACTGCTCAAGCCCTTCGGGCAAGCTTGCGCCTTCAGACGAAACAAGGTGGGAATGGTTTGAACTCAAACGAATAATCCTTTATGCAACAGGCTTGCTGAGCCCACAGATGTAACCCCATGCAGCTGTGCTGCAAAGGTCTCTCGCATGGGCAAAGAGTAAGATGCGCATTGTGCCAATTCTTTCCTGCCTGCGTGCAGATAGAGGTCTAACGCCCTGCAAGAAGTGGGAGCTCTCGCTCGCACCCACAATCAAGCAGCTAGGATGGAAACTTCAGTTCCTCACACATCAGCACCAGTTTCACAGGGGCCCCATTCAGTGAAATGAATATAGGCGCACCGCGTCTTTGAGCATCGGCTCCGTGTGGCTCCCTTACCTCAGCACAGAATACGTCCTATCCATGCACAGAGAACTCACCTCAACAAACTCCATTCAAGAGCGAGATACAACCAACAAATCCAGATGTGCCATGCCCTATTGGCTTGGAGCTTTGTCCTTGTCCATCTGCAGTTTGGTGCAGGCCAGCGATACCAACATGCCAACTCACGAGCAGTTAAATCGCCCTTTTGCAGCCCCCCCATCGGCCCGCCTGCAGTTTGATGTCAAAGGTAAAGTCAGTGGCTTTGGCTACAGTGCATCGGCCAAATTAGACTGGCTCAATAGCACCAATAGCTACCAAGTGGAGCAAAGCATTAAAGCGCCAATCATTGGAACTCGCTCACAACGCAGCCAAGGAAGTATTGACTCGCATTATTTGCAGCCACACGCTTTTGAAGATTCTTCGCGCAGCAAACGCAACCTGCGTTTTACCCCGAGTAAGGGCACCGTCACCATTCCTGCCACACAAATTGAACAGAGCATCCCCGAAGGGGCTCAAGATCGCTTAAGCGTCTTTTTCCAGCTCTCAGGCGTGCTGGCTGGGAACCCCGACCTTAGAGCCACAGGCAAGCAAATTCCCATTTGGACAGTGGCTAGCAACAAACAAGAGGCATGGGTATTTGAAGTCGAAAATCTCAGCACCATATCGCTGCCCGCAGGACAAATTCCAGCCATTAAGCTCAAGCGGTTGCCGAGAAAGCCCGATGACCAAGCTGCTGAAATTTGGCTCTCACCAGCCATCGGATACCTGCCCGTGCGCATCCACTTCGAAGATGATCGTGATGCCGTCGATCTGCAAATGTCAAGCTATACACTCCCAGACCGGACAAAGCCTTGAGGCAGATTGCATTGAATAATGCTAATTCATTGGTAAATTAATGTATGCAGATACCGCGCAATATATGCGTGCCTGCATGCTGTGGCCGGCCATAAAAAACTCGCATCCCATGACCATGTCAAAAATTACGCACTCTTCCTATCGCCTACATTATTGATTTGCGCTGATTATCTAAGCCGCGTTGGCGGCAATTTCCTTACTGCCTTGTGATGCGATCGATGCTGCAGAGCCATGTCCTTGCCTGAACACAAAAGCCTTGGCGCATTTACTACGCAAGAAACAGGCATACGCCAACACACTCCAGACTATTGGCGTGCCTCATTGGCGTTATTCTGTGCAGGCTACGCCACATTCTCCCTTCTGTATTGTGTCCAGCCCTTGCTGCCAGCTCTTGCGCGCAGCTTCAATGTCTCTGCGGCCAGTAGCAGCCTGACCCTGTCACTAAGCACATTGGCACTCGCCTTTGGCTTGTTGCCAGCAGGCGCATTGGCAGAGGTGGTCAGCCGTAAACGCATGATGCTACTGGCTTTGAGCATTGCAGGTGCTGCAGCCTTGTTAAGCGCTGTCGTGCCGCATTGGTCAGCATTACTCGCATCACGCTTGGTCCTTGGTTTTGCCTTAAGTGGTTTGCCCGCACTTGCAATGGCCTATGTGAGTGAAGAATTTGATAAACCCACACTTCCTGCAGCGATGGGCTTGTATATCAGCGGTACCGTGCTTGGTGGCATGCTGGGGCGTACTTTTTCGGCCATTTTGGCTGATGTGCTTGGCTGGCGCTGGGCAATGGGCATCATGGCTGGCCTAGCACTATTTGCCCTCATTGTCTTTGTGATACTTCTGCCGCCAGCCAAAGCGTTTAAGCCACAGTCACTCAACATCCGCAAACTGATCGGAAATTTTTTATCGCACTTGCGCACGCCTGAACTACGTTCGCTGTTCATGATGGGCTTTCTTCTGATGGGGTGCTTTGTGGCGATGTTCAATTACGTCAGCTTTCGCCTCGAAGGGCCACCGTTTTCACTATCTTCAACTGTTGCGGGCCTACTATTTCTCACCTACTTAGGCGGTATTTTTAGCGCTCGTTTAGCAGCCCCCTTGCGTGCGCGACTGGGGCAAATGCGCGCATTGCAATGCTCGGTTGTGACCATGCTAGCCAGTCTGAGTCTGTGCGCCCTCCCTTCGCTCTATGCGCTTACTGTTGGCGTTGGGCTGTTTACATTTTCTTTTTTTGCTGCGCATTCATTGATCAGCGCACAAGTGGGCAGTACAGCGCCCTCTGCCAAAGCACAGGCTTCATCCCTGTACTTGTGCTTTTACTACCTCGGATCAAGTACTGTTGGCTATGTTGGCGGCTATTTGTGGCAGCACGGCGGCTGGTACAGCTTGCTGGCTCTACTTTCCGCACTGCTGGCGCTGTCTTTGGTACTGACCCGCAAACAGCAACCATAGCGAAGGTCGCTACAATAGCGCCCTCGACATGAAACGGTCATGCTTTGCATGCGTGGCTTTTCCAGACAATTCACGATGGGTTCCCTCACCCCCATTCAACAAAAAGGTTTCTATGCAACAACAGCTTCGCGCACCATCTGAGCAGGTGCCTTTGTTTCTGGCTATCTTGGTGATTTTTCACATTTTCATCATCATTGCCAGTAATTACTTAGTGCAAATTCCCATTGATCTTTTGGGCTTTCACAGTACGTGGGGGGCTTTCAGTTTCCCGTTCATCTTTCTGGCCACAGATTTAACCGTCAGACTCATAGGCAAGCGCGAAGCCCGCGCCGTGATTGCGCGCGTTATGGTGCCTGCCTTGATTGCCTCTTACATCGTCTCGGTCTTGTTTCATGAAGGCCAGTTCAACGGCTTGAACTCCCTCTTAGCGTTCAACAGCTTTGTTTTTCGCATTGCCTTGGCAAGCTTTGCCGCCTACGCGCTGGGGCAGTTGTTGGACATTCAAGTATTCGACCGGATTCGACGCGGATGGTCGCTTTGGTGGTTAGCACCAACAGCCTCAGCGGTATTGGGTCAGGCATTGGATACGCTGGCGTTCTTTTCCATCGCTTTCTGGCGCAGCAACGATCCTTTCATGGCTGCCAACTGGGTAGAAATAGCCACTGTCGATTACGTGATCAAACTCGTCATCAGTGTGCTGTTTTTTGTTCCTGCGTATGGCTTGGCTCTGGCCGCGATTGTGCGGATGCTGAAACAGAATGCGGCCAGCACACATACCATAAAAACTTGATCAAGCAATCAATCCAGCGAGCGCTTGATCATTTTCCTGATTTCTCCAAATACAAAAAAGACCGTTGCGATAACGGTCTTTTTGGGTTTTCACCCTGCTACGCAGGCCAATCAGAAACCACGCGTGACTGGAGGGTCATAGTCTTTGCTACCCGGCGTGTCTGCATAGCGCCCCAACTCCCATTTTGCGATGGCGTTGCGGTGTACCTCATCGGGACCGTCTGCAAAACGCAACGTACGGGCATTGGCGTAGTGGTAGGCCAACGGAAAGTCTTCGGACAGCCCGCCTGCACCATGTACTTGCATGGCCCAATCCAGCACTTGACATGCCATCGAAGGCGCGACCACTTTGATCATGGCAATTTCAGTTTTGGCAATTTTGTTGCCCACTGTGTCCATCATCCAAGCAGCCTTCAGCGTAAGCAAACGAGCCATATCGATTCGGCAACGAGCCTCTGCTATACGTTCTTGCGTTACCGTTTGCTGTGCAATGGTTTTACCAAATGGGGTACGCGTCAAGGCACGGCGGCACATGAATTCGAGCGCCCGCTCTGCCTGTCCAATCAAACGCATACAGTGGTGAATACGTCCTGGGCCTAAGCGACCTTGGGCAATTTCAAAGCCACGGCCTTCACCCAGCAAAATATTCCCTGCAGGCACGCGCACGTTGTCAAACAGAATCTCCATGTGACCATGCGGCGCATCGTCGTACCCAAATACACTCAAGGGACGCACCACAGTAATACCCGGGGTATCGGCAGGCACAACAATCATGCTTTGCTGAGAATGTCGCGGCGCCTCAGGATCTGTCTTCCCCATGGTGATGTAGACCTTGCAACGCGGATCCCCCGCACCAGAAATCCACCATTTGCGACCATTGATGACATACTCATCACCATCGCGCTCAATACGCGTTTCAATGTTGGTTGCATCACTGGAGGCAACAGCAGGCTCCGTCATTGCAAAGGCAGAGCGAATCTCGCCCTCAAGCAAAGGCTTGAGCCAGCGCTCTTTCACATCGTCACTGCCATAACGTGCCAAGGTTTCCATGTTGCCGGTATCGGGTGCAGAGCAGTTGAATACTTCAGGCGCCCAAACGACACGGCCCATGATTTCGGCCAGCGGCGCGTACTCTTGGTTGGTTAAACCCGCACCGGTATAACCAGAGGCATCCGCTGTATCAACAGGCAAAAACAAATTCCAAAGCCCTTTTTTTCGAGCGATGGGCTTGAGTTTTTCAATCGTTTGCAGCGGCGACCAACGCTTGCCTGCCGCCGTATTGGCTTCCAACTCTTCTTTGTAGGCCTTTTCATTGGGATAGATATGCTCATCCATGAAAGCCAGCAGTTTTTGCTGCAGCTCCTTGGTTTTCGGCGAATAGTCAAAATCCATATATTGCTCCTTGTTGTGGTGTTTATGGGGTTGAAGGATTGCCTTCTCTGGCGTATCCCAAAGCGTTCTTATGCTTGCAGTGCTTTCGACCAGGCCATTTCTGCCAAGGGCTTGGCGTTCTCGCCTTGCACTTTAGCCCTCGCACTGCTGGCCAGGCCTTCCTGTGCACGTTTGGCAATGCCTTGCAAAATGGCCGCCAAACGAAACATGTTGTATGCCAAATAGAAGTTCCAATCGGCATGCAATTGCTCTGCGGTCGCAAAGCCAGTGCGCTCGCAATACAAACGGATGTACTCTTCTTCAGAGGGAATTCCGAGCTGGAGGTAATCAATATCGGCAATGCCTCTGAACACACCGCTTGGAATGTGCCAGCTCATGCAGTGGTAACTGAAGTCAGCAAACGGGTGGCCGATAGTGGACAACTCCCAATCAAGCACCGCAATGGCTTGCGTGCTGTCATTGGCAAACATCAAGTTATCGAGGCGAAAATCTCCGTGCACGATGGAACTCAGGCTTTCATCGCGGGCTGAGGCAGGAATATGTGCAGGCAACCACTCCATGAGGCGATCCATGGCTGCAATCGGTTGCGTTTGTGAAGCTCGATACTGCTTGCTCCAGCGGCCAATCTGGCGCTCAAAGTAATTACCCGGCTTACCGTAGTTTTCCAGACCTTTGCCCTTGTAGTCCACCGTGTGTAGCGCAGCAATCACTCGGTTCATTTCGGTGTAGATATCGCGTCGCTCCGCATGGGTCATGCCTGGCAGAGCCTGATCCCAAAGCACACGCCCTTGCTTAAACTCCATGATGTAGAACGCACGGCCAATAACAGATTCATCCTCACAAAGCGCATACATATGCGGCACTGGGACATCTGTACCAGCCAGGCCTCGCATGACGGTAAATTCGCGCTCAATCGCATGCGCCGACGGCAGCAACTTGGCTACCGGCCCAGGTTTGGAGCGCATCACATAACTGGATGCGGGGGTGTTGAGCTTATAGGTTGGGTTAGATTGCCCGCCTTTAAACATCTCTACAGTTAAAGGTCCCTCAAATCCCTCAACATGGGCCTGCATCCATACCGTCAACGCCGACACGTCAAATGCATGTTCAGCGGCAACCGCCCGCGTGCCCACAAAGTGCTCAAACTCGCTCATAAGCTCTCCGGAAAAACAAAACCGCCACAGCCGCACCACAGACTCGAAAAGTCTGTTACATGCTGCTGTGACGGCACAAACCATGATGGCGCAAAGCCATCGCCCTTTAATACTGACGAGCTCAGTCGCCTGCTTCTGCAATTTTCAACAATCCCTCGCGACTGAGAATAACCAGCCCACCAGTCTCGATACGGATAATTTCTTCGCGCTCCATACCCTTGAGCTCTTGGTTTACGCGCTGACGCGACGCGCCCAACAGCTGCGCCAATTCCTCTTGCGCCAACTGCAAACCAATGCGAATATTGTTGCCGCCATTCAAATCGGCAATGCCATAACTGCGCGCCAAATGCAGTAACTGCTTGGCCAGCCTTGCGCGCAATGGCAGCGTATTGAGGTCCTCCACCAAACCGTACAACCCTCGAATGCGCCGCGCATGCATGCGCAAAATGGCCTGATAGAACTCCACATGCGTCTCGAGAATTTTGAAAAAATCGGGCTTGCTCACCATCACGATGGTGGTATCCCCATGTGCGTAAGCATCGTGTGTGCGTTTGTCTCCATCGAGCAGCGCCACATCGCCAAACCAAACCCCCGGCTCCACATACGTGAGCGTGATCTGTTTGCCGGTCAGCGAGGTTGAACTCACGCGCACGGCCCCCTTGGCGCAGGCGATCCACTCCTCTGGAGTGTCGCCACGCGCGCAGATCAGGGCGCCGTCTTTGAACCGTTTGACATGTGCACATCGCAAAATATCGTGTCGAAGCGAAGGAGATAAAGTGCTGAACCAGCGACCAGTGTTGATCGCTTCACGTTCCTGCATGGTAAGAATAGGTTCGTCCATGGCCTGTCTTTTGAGTGACTGTTGGGATTAATCGGAGTCTTGTTGCATACACGCCAGACCATTGTGCGTTGGCGCCTTCACTGCGTAAACAGCACTGCAAATTGTCAAAATACTGCACCGCACCATGAAGCGGCGATGATCTTACTTGTCTCAATGACTAATGAAGAGAGGGGCTGCCCTAATACATGTATTCCCTGAACGGTACATAGAGTCACCCTGCCCCAATCCACTCACAAACAATACAAAAATTAACAAAATAGAAAAATAAAATCTAAGCAAAGAACATCAGGCACACGCAAAAAAATACTCAAATTGAAGGAAAATAGCGACAAATAAAGACTTTTATAAAAAATAAAATTTACCGCCAGTGTTCAATCAAGCACCACAAAAGCACGGAACACTTACAAGACACTATGCAA
Source organism: Lampropedia puyangensis (assembly GCF_004833285.1). Classification (GTDB taxonomy): domain Bacteria; phylum Pseudomonadota; class Gammaproteobacteria; order Burkholderiales; family Burkholderiaceae_C; genus Lampropedia; species Lampropedia puyangensis. The sequence continues at coordinate 58,751 of NZ_STFG01000013.1, read as the reverse complement.
GTCTTTGTTTTAAAACAAAATGCCTAATAAGCATCGATTCTTATAGCGTAAGAGAACGCCACAACCCTTTGAAATTGAAGTCAATCTTCTAAGGTTTTCTCTCGCACAGAAAGCCCAATGCCCATAGAATTCGGGAATGGATCCAGTTGCCCTCAGTACCATCGTTTTGCTGCCTTTTATCGGCAGTTTGCTCGCCAGCGCATTGCCATCCAATGCCCGAAACTTGGAATCCACATTAGCAGGAGCGATCGCCCTCTTCGGTGCGGTTCAGTTGGCCCTGTATTTTCCCGGAATTTCGCAAGGTGAAATTTATCGAGAAGAGTTCACTTGGCTTGCCTCTTTTGGTCTGAACCTGTCGTTACGATTAGATGGCTATGCATGGATGTTTGCCATGATGGTCTACGGCATTGGTGCGCTAGTGGTCCTCTATGCGCGCTACTACATGTCCCCCCAGGATCCTGTGCCGCGTTTTTTCTCCTTCCTCCAGGCCTTTATGGGGTCTATGGCAGGGGTGGTGCTGTCAGGCAACATCATTCAGCTGGCATTTTTCTGGGAATTAACCAGTATTTTTTCTTTTTTGCTTATTGGTTATTGGCACCACCGCAAAGATGCACGGCGCGGTGCTCGCATGGCCTTAACAATCACTGGCGCAGGAGGCCTTTGTTTATTTGCTGGCGTGCTGATGTTGGGCCACATTGTGGGCAGTTACAACCTTGACAACGTGCTGGCAGCGGGTTCACAAATTCGCAACCACAGCTCGTACACCATTGTTTTGGTGCTTATCTTGCTGGGCGTGTTCACCAAAAGTGCACAATTTCCTTTTCATTTCTGGCTCCCTAACGCCATGGCTGCGCCCACGCCAGTCTCCGCGTATTTGCATTCTGCAACCATGGTCAAGGCAGGCGTTTTCCTGCTGGGTCGCTTTTGGCCTGTTTTGAGTGGGACGGAGGAATGGTTTTGGATTGTCAGTGGAGTTGGCGCGACAACGCTTCTCTTTGGTTCGTGCGTGGCCATGTTCCAAAATGACCTCAAAGGGCTTCTGGCGTATTCAACCATCTCACATTTGGGCTTGATTACCCTGCTCTTCGGTCTTAACCGCGAGTTGGCAGCTGTTGCGGCAGTATTCCACATCATGAATCATGCCACTTTCAAGGCCTCCTTATTCATGGTCGTCGGCATTGTCGACCATGAAGCAGGAACACGCGATATCAGCCGCTTATCAGGTCTGCGCAAGTTGATGCCGGTCACTTTTGGACTTGCCGTAGTGGCCACAGCTGCCATGGCCGGAGTGCCTTTCTTCAACGGTTTTCTTTCCAAAGAAATGTTCTTTGCCGAAACCGTTTTGGTGCATGCCCCCGCCTACATTCAGGCTAGTTTGCCCGTAATTGCAGTTATTTTCGGTATTTTTAGCGCCATTTATTCGCTGCATTTTGCCTATGACGTCTTTTTTGGACCCAAAGCCGATGACCTGCCCAAAAAACCCCATGATCCTCCGATTTGGATGAATGTTCCGGTCGGCTTTTTGGTCGTATTGTGCGTATTGGTTGGCGTCTTGCCTAACGTGATTGTGGGCCCCTTCTTGGCCGCCGCAGCAACCCCCGTAGTTGGTGGCGACTTACCCTATTACAGCCTCGCTGTATGGCATGGAGTGAACAAGCCTTTGATCATGAGTGTCATCGCGCTTTGCACAGGCACATTCCTGTTTTTCTTTGTCATCAAGTACATCCGTGGCAAAGACTATTTGGCCGACTATGCCTTCTCATGGTCTCTCACAGGCCAGCGCATTTTTGAATACGCCTTGGCCTCCTTAACCAGAACCAGCCGCAGTTTACGCCTGCGCTTGACAACGCACCGCCTGCAGTGGCAAATGTTCTGGGTACTCATGGTCACGTTCTTGGCCGTTGGGCTGCCACTCTGGTACGGCGGCTTAACAATTGGAGACAGACCCACACAACCACTTTCACCAGCATTCGGTGTCATCTGGTTCATTGGCTCTATTTGTGCCATTGCAGCTGCATGGCAAGCCAAATTCCACCGCCTGGCTGCCATGATCATGTTAGGCGCCACTGGTCTCTGCGTGGTACTGACATTCCTGTGGTTTTCTGCGCCGGACTTGGGCTTGACTCAACTTTCCGTAGAGGTTGTCACCACTATCTTGCTGCTGCTTGGGCTGCGCTGGTTGCCACAACGCGATAAATCGATCCGCCCAGCGTCCTGGGTGATCGATCAGAGCGTCGCACAAGCGCGCCGCGCCCGTGACTTGATCATTGCACTGATCGCAGGCATTGGCATCGCCCTGCTCACTTATGCAATGCTCAGTCGCCCATTCGACAATAGTGCCTCAACTTTCTACCTGGAACGAGCCCAACAAGAAGGAGGCGGCACCAATGTGGTCAACGTGATGTTGGTGGATTTCCGCGCATTCGACACGTTTGGCGAAATCGTAGTGCTGGCCATTGTGGGATTGACCATCTATGCATTGCTGCGGCGTTTCCGTCCTGCGCGTGAAACCATGGATTTGCCAATGCAGCAGCGTGTATTGCCCAGCGATTTGATTACGGACTTGTTCAATCCCCGTCAAGCCAAAGATACGGCGATTGGTTACCTCACGGTTCCAGCTGTCTTGGTGCGTTTGTTGCTGCCAGTCACCACGCTCGTCTCGATTTACTTCTTCCTACGCGGGCACAATGAACCTGGCGGGGGCTTTGTAGCAGGCTTAATTTTCTCTGTGGGCCTGCTGCTGCAATACATTGTTTCGGGCACGCAATGGGTGGAAGCCAACTTGACCCTCTTCCCACGCCGGTGGATTGCATTTGGTTTGGTATGTGCCATTGCCACCGGCGCAGGCTCCTTCTATTGGGGCTATCCATTCATGACCACGCACACCGCACACCTCACATTGCCTTATCTGGGTGAGATGCATATTGCCAGCGCCATGTTCTTTGATTTGGGGGTCTTTACCGTTGTCGTGGGCTCCACGCTATTGATTCTTACTGCTTTGGCTCACCAATCAACTCGTGCACACCGTTACCACGCTCGCATGCTGGAGGACGAAGCCGAGGCCAAAGAAACCCAAACGCGTGAAAGTAACTTTGCCCGCATTCAAGCAGCCTACGACAAGGTTGCCCTTTTCAATATTCACCAAAAACCCTGAAAGTACAAGCGCATGGAGATTGTTTTGGCCATTGCCATTGGTGTGTTAACAAGCGCAGGCGTGTGGCTGCTGCTGCGCCCGCGCACCTTCCAAGTCATTATTGGACTGGCATTGCTCAGCTACGCGGTGAATTTGTTTATTTTTTCAATGGGCAGGCTGGGCTTGGCCATTGACAAAGAACCCGTCTTGCGCCCGGGCATTCCTACCGATTTGCAGCACTACGCCGATCCTTTGCCGCAGGCATTGGTATTGACGGCGATTGTGATTGGTTTTGCGACTACCGCCCTCTTCTTGGTCGTATTGCTGGCTTTGCGCGGCATGTCTGGCACCGATCACGTAGACGGCAGTTTGGCCGCTGAGAAGGGCGAGGCATCATGAGAGAGTGGTTAAGTGCATTGATGCCGCATCTCATTTTGGCCCCCATCTTGGTGCCTATGGCTGCAGCAGCCATCATCTTGTTTCTAGGTGAAGAACGCCAACGTATCAAATTAATCGTCAATGTCTTTGCGTGCTTAATCCTGCTTGTATTGTCGATCTTCTTGCTGCAATGGAGTCATCAGCAATCGTCGTCCACCTCAATGGGCGTCTACATGACGGGCAACTGGCCTTCTGAGTTTGGCATTGTCTTGGTGTTGGACCGCCTCTCGGCACTGATGCTCACACTGACCTCCATTCTGGCATTGGCCAGTGTGGTGTATTCAGCCGCGCACTGGCACCGTGCTGGTGTCCACTTTCATCCCATGTTCTTGTTGCAGTTAATGGGGCTGAACGGGGTGTTTCTCACAGGGGATTTATTCAACCTCTTTGTATTCATCGAAATTCTCTTGGCTGCCTCTTACGGTTTGCTGCTGCACGGCTCGGGACGTGTGCGCGTTCAGTCAGGGCTGCACTACATTGCCATCAACTTACTGGCATCGTCATTGTTGCTCATCAGCATCTCCATGTTTTATGGCATCACTGGCACGCTCAATCTGGCCAGTCTAGCCAGCATCATCCCCAACATTGCCGATGAGGACCGTGCGTTACTGCATGTCGCCGCGGGCATCTTGGCCGTCGCCATCCTGATCAAAGCCGCGGTTTGGCCCATGAATTTCTGGCTCACGCGAGCTTATAGCGCTGCCACCGCCCCTGCTGGCGCTTTATTTGCCATCATGACCAAAGTCGGCATCTACATGATTTTGCGCTTATGGACTTTGCTCTTTGGCTATGACGCTGGGGCCTCTGCCTTGTATGGTGGGCAGTGGCTTACTTATGCGGGAATGGCAACGATCGCTGTTGGCTCCATTGGTGTACTCAGTTCCCAAAAATTAGGCCATCTGGCAGGCTACAGTGCCATTGTCTCCTCAGGCACTTTACTGGCCGCGCTCGGGTTTGGTCAGAACTTACTCACTGCGGGCCTGCTTTATTACTTGGTCAGTTCTACCTTGGCCGTTAGCGCCTGCTTCCTGCTGGCGGACCTGATGGACCGCTGGCGCAATGACGGCAAAGACTACGCTCCTTATGAAGAAGAAGACGAAGCCCCCTTCCTTACCCCGGACCTTGAAGGCAAGCAAGATGCATTCAATCTGGATGAGAAAGAGCAAGCCCTAGTCGGGCGAGCCATGCCGGCGGCCGTTGCACTGCTGGGTATGTGTTTTATGGCTTGCACACTCTTGATTGCAGGCTTGCCTCCGCTATCTGGTTTCATCGGCAAATTCGCTATGCTCTCCGCCATGCTCAATCCATTGGGAATGGGCGCGTCTTCAGGACAATCGCCCGGAACAGATGGTTGGTTCCTGTTGGCGCTGCTGATCGCTTCTGGTTTATTGGCACTGATTGCATTTTCTCGTGCCGGTATTCGCCATTTCTGGGCATCGCATGACCGGTCTCCGCCAGTAGTCAAAGTGGTTGAAGGCATCCCCCTCGTGATTCTGCTCGGAGCCTGTGTGGCCATCACCATTCAGGCTGACAGCATCATGCGCTACATGCAAACTACTGCCAACAGTTTGTATGCGCCTGACGACTACATCCAGTCCGTGCTGCAAATGCAACCCAAACCCTACCCAAGCCAAACACCTGTTGGGTCGTCGCTAACGGGTGCTGGCGATAGCGAAACCGATGAAGGAGCGCAACCATGAAGCGATTGTTGCGTACCATTTTTCCAGCCCCATTACTCTCCACACTGCTGATTGCTTTGTGGATGGTAATGACCCAAAGCTACAGCCTGGCCAATTTCGTATTGGCTTTGGTACTGGGCTTAGCAATTCCCATTTTCAGTGATGCATTGCGGCCCCGCTACGTGCGAGTGCGCCATCCAATCACCATTGTGAAACTGGCCTTCACCGTCATGATCGATGCGTGGCACTCCAACCTGATGGTGATTCGGATTTTGTTCAAAAAAAATGCCACCAAGGAAGACACATCGATCTTCATCCGTATTCCTCTGGAAATGCGCGATCCGAATGCATTGGCTGTACTGGCCGTTATTACCACCATTACGCCGGGCAATGCTTGGGCAGAACTATCAATGGACCGCAGCACCCTTCTGCTGCATGTCTTTGATGGCAACGTCAACCAGGACGAAGTCATCAAAACAGTCAAAGAACGTTATGAACGCCCTTTGATGGAGATTTTCGAATGAATGGACAAATTCTCGCCTGGGCTTTACCCATCACGCTGGCCATGCTGGCCATTGCCATGTTGATGGTCATCATTCGCCTGTTGATTGGCCCATCTGCCCAAGACCGCATTTTGGCGCTCGACTGCGTCTTTGTTTTAGGCATGTACGTCATGCTGAGTCTTTCGATGTACTACGAAAGTACCGCTTACTTTGAAGCTGCGCTATTGATCGCTTTGCTGGGCTTTGTCAGTAGTACGGCCATGGCCAAGTTTCTGCTGCGTGGGGAGGTTATCGAATGACCGAAGCACCGAGTTTCATTCTCCCATTGTGGGCTGAAATCGCCGTGGCCTTTTTTGCCTTGTGTGGGGGGCTCATTGCGCTTTTGGGGGCTTCAGGTGTACTACGCTTGAAAACGTTTTTTTCACGCATTCATGCTCCAGCTTTGATCACCACGGCAGGCATCTGGTGCCTCATGCTCGCCACAATCACCTATTTTTCATTTCAAACAGGCAAGCCAGCGCTCAATATTTTATTGCTGGGGGTATTCATTGCCATTACCTCCCCTGTGACCACCATTTTCCTGATGCGTGCGGCCTTATTCAGATCTCGCCAACGGGGTGAGAATGTGCCTCGCAGCGTCAATATGCTGCAGTTGGCAACCCCAAAAATGGCACCAGAAAAAGACGATGATGAAGAAGGGGCCCCCTCTGAAACTGAGTGGCAAACCGAAACAGAAGCTTCAACACCGACATCCGCCGGTGATGCAGAAAAGAACCAATCGCCCCGGTCAGGTTGAAAAATAAGAACGTCTCTCGATTTTCTTAGTCCATTGAGAAATATTAGTAAAAAAAGTCCTGATTAAGGGCTTTTTTTACGATCATTAAATAGAGCCATTCTCAACCCCACTCAAGCAGCCAGCATGCGTTCACGGCGCAGTTTTTCTTGCTCTGCAGCTTGAACGGCTGCTGGGGTCTGCAAGCGAGTGAGCGGTAAATCTATTTGAAAACAAGACCCCTGCCCGACCACACTCTGAATCTGTAAATGCCCGCCATGGCGCTGCGCGACATGCTTGACGATGGCCAAGCCTAAACCAGTACCACCCGTTTCACGCGAGCGGCTTCTATCTACCCGGTAAAAGCGCTCTGTCAAACGCGGAATATGTTCAGCCGCAATGCCCGGTCCAGTATCTCGCACACTGAAACTGGCACTGCCATCTGTATGCCACGACCAAACCAGCGTGATCGAACCTCCGGCAGGCGTATAGCGCACAGCATTGGCCACCAGATTGGAAAATGCGCTGTAAATTTCCTTGTCCACACCAGCCAAACGCCCCATCGTACCAGGCCATGTGGTATTCATCCCCGCAGAATTAAGCGCATCCGTGGTGTCAGGTGGCATGCGCGGATCGTGTCTTGTACTAGACATGGATGAGCCTTTCAAGAGCTGCTCTTGGCCATGTTCATCCGCATATTTCAGCGAGAGTTGGTGCACCGGCTCATTCGCTTGCGGTGCCAATGAAACAGATAACGCAGCGGCTTCATCCAGACAACGTAAAAGCAAAGGCTTGATTTCCACAAACTCACTGAGATTGGGCAGAGGACTGCCTTCCAATCGAGACAAGGTCAGCAAATCCTCAACCAATACCTGCATACGCGTGGCTTGCTGATGCATGCGCTGGTAGTAGCGCTCACGATCGGCCTGCTCCAAAGGCAAGGTTTGCAAGGTTTCAACATAACCAGAAAAAATCGTCAGCGGAGTGCGAATTTCGTGCGATACGTTGGCAATGAAATCCCGGCGCATCGCTTCAGTGCGCTGAACATGTGTCACATCCCGCGAAAGCATCAGCTGTTTATCATCGCCATACGGAAAAACCTGGATCGAAAGTCGGCGTCGATCTCCCACAACAGATCCAACGCCACGCCCATCCATTTCAAGAGTTTCGCGAAAATCTCCGACAGCGCAATAACTGGCGAACTCAGGGTCTCGCACCAAGGTCAGCAAGTTTTGCCCCATGTCTTGGTCTACATTGAGACCAAAATGTTCACACGCCATATGGTTGAGCCAAACAATAGACCATTCATGATCCAGCAACATCACACCATTTGGGGAAGCCTGAATCGCCATACGCAATTCTTGCAAATTACGCTCTTGGCGCTCCTCTCGATACTGGTGTTTTCGCTGCAACTTACGCCAAAAATACTGTAAGTTCGCCCAATACCCCCAAAAACGATTAGATGCTTGGCCTTCTCCTTTCGCCCAATGGTAAAACCGCGCACTTTGCCACGCCGCAAGCAACCACCAAAGCCAAGCTCCAGCCAATGCGCCCAGCACAATTTGCCACCCATGCACGCCAAGCCACCAGGCTGCGGCTATGCCAAGAATTTGTAAAAATAGAAAGCCAAGTAAAGCCATGCGCGCATCGTAAATCAGGCAATGCATTCACTTGCCAAAATGCGATTCGATACCCGTGTAAAAAACAAGGAAAAATGACACTTCATCGCCTTGTCATGGAGAGCGCCGATTTAGTTGTGCTGTGGCGCATCTAGCGCGACTCATCAGGGTCCAAACCGCCAAATGTTGGCAAGTGCCAGTGCCAGCGCAGTGCAGCCAAGCGGATCAACCAAGTCGTCAACATACCCCCAAGCATGGCTGGCAAAGATTGCCCTGTCCAAGCATGCACCGCCGTTAATACAATGCCCCCTGCTATACAGGCTGTCGCATAAACCTCTCGGCACAGCACCATGGGGACTTCACGGGCTAACACGTCTCGAATCACTCCGCCACCAACGCCAGTCAGCACGCCCATCCCCACCGCAACAATCGCAGGAGCGCCCACTGACAGCGCCTTGTTTGCCCCGATCGCAGTAAACGTGGCCAGCCCTAAAGCATCCGCATGCAGCAGCAGCCACGCGACTTTGGCCCGTGAAAGTAACCGAGCCAACGGAATAGCCAGCGCACAAGTCACCACAATCAGAACCAAGTAATGCGATTGGGTAACCCAAAAGACCGGGCGAATCCCCAATACCAGATCTCGAATCGTGCCCCCACCTATCGCCGTCACACTTGCCAGAACCAATAAACCAAAACCATCCATCTGCAAGCGCCGTGCTATCAACACACCGCTGAGCGCAAACACCACCGTCCCCATCCAATCCAGGGCACGAATGAAATCATCAGGAGTCAACATCATCATGGGCGCTATTGTCAGGGCGATTGTTTCTCCCTTGGCACGCCCCACACTCTGGTTAACCCTTGGCGCAATCTAACTATTCGATTAGGCTAATCGCTTCAACAAGGCACACACGACCAAGCCAATATTCACCGATGGCAGCACTCTTCAATTAGAAACACGAATGAAGCAGGCTTTCCTGTCACTTTGGGTGCCAAGGCTCGCCACAATCGTTATCATGCAAGGCTATGCCTGATGTGCGCATGACCGGGGGACTCGCCCTCAGCCCACAGGCAGCACTCATTTCTTTTTTTCGCTATTTGTTGACGAAAGCCTTGCTGGAGCCACTATGTCCAATGCACTGAAATTCAGCCATATTCCTACAGATACCCCTACCTCGGCAGCCGATCGCGAAGCGATTCTGGCCAAAGGTGGCTTTGGTACGGCATTCTCCGACCACATGGTCACTATCGAATGGACGGAGGGGCGCGGCTGGCATGACGCACAAATTCGCAAACGTGAAGCATTCAAAATCGACCCTGCCGCAGCAGTGTTGCATTACGCACAGGAAATTTTCGAAGGCATGAAAGCCTATCGCGGTGAAGGGGACACCGTCACCCTGTTCCGTGCAGACCAAAACGCCGACCGTTTCAATGCTTCAGCCACCCGCATGGCAATGCCCACACTGCCACAAGAAGTGTTTGTTGAAGCAGTAGAGCAGTTGGTGCGCATTGACAAGGAATGGATTCCTGGCGGCAATGGCAGCTTGTACATGCGTCCCTTCATGTTTGCGGACGAGCCCTTCTTGGGCGTGCGCCCAGCGCATCACTTCGTCTTCTGCGTGATTGCATCGCCTGTGGGCGACTATTTCAAAAGCGGCCCTAAACCCGTGAAGGTCTGGGTTTCGAAGGAATACACGCGCGCAGCTGTTGGCGGCACAGGCGCTGCCAAATGTGGGGGCAACTACGCAGCCAGCTTAGTTGCACAAGCGCAAGCTTATGAAAATGGTTGTGAACAAGTCGTTTTCCTGGATGCCGCAGAACACCAATGGATTGAAGAGTTGGGCGGCATGAATATTTTCTTCGTCCAAGACGATGGGCATATTTTCACGACCCCACTGGGTACCATCCTGCCCGGCATCACCCGCGCCTCCTTGATTGAACTGGCCCGCAGCAAAGGCATTACCGTAGAAGAGCGGAAATACTCTTTCGCCCAATGGCAAGCCGATGTGGCAAGCGGCAAAGTCAAAGAAACCTTTGCTTGTGGTACTGCCGCTGTGGTCGCCTCTATCGGTGAAGTCAAATTCGACGGTGGTTCCTTCACCATCGGCAATGGTGAAAGTGGTCCCATCACTAACGCGTTGCGCGACGAGCTCTCTGGCCTGCAGCGCGGCAAAATTGCCGACACACGCGGCTGGGTACGCACTATTAAATAATGGCGCACCAGCACATGCCGGTTACAGCCACTGATCTGCCTTTGGGCAAAGAGGTGGCGTATCCACAAACCTACCAGCCGCAACTGCTGTGCCCCATTCCAAGGTTGGCGCAGCGTCAAGCTTTAGGCATAGGCCTTGATCGCCTGCCATTCATGGGTGCTGATGTATGGACTGCGTTTGAGTTGAGTTGGCTGAATGCGCGCGGCAAGCCGCAGGTAGCCATTGCGCATCTGACGTTCCCGTGCGAAACACCCAATATTGTGGAAAGCAAATCCCTTAAGCTCTACTTGAATAGTCTCAATAACAGCGTTTTTGCGGATAAGGCTGCTGTGCGTGATTGCATTCGTAAAGATTTAAGTGAAGCCGCTTGGCGTGGCAGTCCATTACCAACAGGCAGCATTGGCGTTCGGATCATTGAACCTGCATCTTTCGATGCGGAGCCTATTCACGAACTCAGCGGCTTGGATCTGGATCGTTTGGATGTGGAGTGCTCCCATTACACCCCGCAACCCAATCTGCTCTTTAGCCAACAAGAGCAGTCACACACCACAGAAACACTGACAAGCCGCTTGCTCAAAAGCAATTGTCCTGTCACAGGTCAACCCGATTGGGCCAGCCTTCAAATCAGCTACAGTGGCCACCCGATTGATCAAGCTGGCTTATTGCAATATATCGTGAGCTTTCGCAACCACACTGGTTTCCATGAAAACTGTGTGGAGCAAATATTCATCGACATATGGCAACGCTGCGCTCCCTTGGAGTTGAGCGTTCAGGCGCGCTACACCCGCCGTGGCGGGCTAGATATCAACCCATTGCGAAGCAGCAAGCCACACGCGCTGCCTGCCAACATTCGCACTGCACGGCAGTGACACTTTTCATTCTCCACGCTTGCCAATACCATACAAAAGGCTCCCATTGGGAGCCTTTTTCTATCGTCTGTGGTTTGCGCACTATCAATGAAACAGATCGCCCAGCAAATGCTCATACTCATCATCAACAGTGCCATCAATCAATTCAGACAGCGGCAAGGAGTATGTAGCCTCTTCCAGCAAGCGTTGTGAAGTTTTGGCGTAGTTGGGCAAATCAAATGCGGGTACCATCACGCGGGTTCCAATGCTTTGCAACTTGCGCACCAAAGGCGAAAAATCAGCCGCTCCGGTAAACAATACAACCACATCAAACTGGCGATTCACAGTCAGGTCATAGGTTTCCAGCGCTAGGCTGATATCTACGCCTTTTTCCTCAGGCGGATTGGCCGCTTCATTCATTGGCTGGTAATGCGCCACCACGCCAGCCCACATCAAGACCTGGTCCTGAAAGCGGTCCGTCTCCAGTTGCTTTAACGGATCACGCGTCGCTTGCACTGCCTTGAGCGAAAACCGTCCGCGAAAAAAATGCGCCTCACTAATCTGGCACAGTGTTGCAATGCCATCTTTTTCGATGGCGGCAATATGGTGGCGCAAATAGTTGTGCAGCGCACTGATGTTTAGATGGCTTTGGCGCTCGTGCGTAAAACGATAGAAATTGCTGATGCGCCAGAAAAAACTGCCGTCATAAATGACGGCGATTTTGAGTAAGCTTTGACCGTGGTTCATTGGAGTAGTCAGGTGCCCGAAGAAATATATAAATGATTCAACTCGGTGTAAAAGAATCAGGTTTACAAAGGATACTTGAGCGAAGTCAAGCGAACCGACAATTGTAGATAAAAAGCAAACTCACGTCATATCCATACAAAATCTGCGTATTCACATACGCAAAAAAAAACTTTGCCACCCCAAGAAAACAAGGGTTTACCACTAAGACATCTCAAACCTCATTTGCCATATCTGCATCCCAGGCAAGGCACTTGGTTTCTGTGAAATGCCCCAAAATAAAGACCATACCTTCATGCATGCCTCTCTAAATTTGGCATTCAGCCCTTTGTTTCGCTGATGCAATGCAGCATGAACCTCGCCTGCACTCTCTATGAATACCCCAGAAAACACCTCTGAAATCCGGGCCATCGAAACAGATGAAACCGCAAAACCAGACAGCACCATCCGCATTCGCGGTGCGCGCCAGCACAATCTGAAGAATCTGGATATCGACATCCAAACCGGCGAGCTAACGGTGTTCACCGGCCCTAGCGGTAGCGGCAAGTCTTCTTTGGTGTTTGACACGCTTTATGCCGAAGGCCAGCGCCGCTATGTGGAGACCTTCTCTGCCTATGCACGCCAGTTTCTGGACCGCATGGACAAACCGGCCGTTGACAAGATCGAAGGCGTGCCGCCCGCGATTGCGATTGATCAGACCAATCCGGTGCGCAACAGCCGCTCCACCGTGGGCACGATGACGGAGCTCAACGACCATTTGAAGCTCTTGTTCGCCCGCACCGCGCACTTGTACGACCGCGTGACAGCCGAGCCCGTGCAGCACGACACGCCCGAGAGCGTGTACCGTCGTTTGACGGCGCAATACGGCGAAGGCAAACCCGGCGGCGACGCGCGCCTGATCATCACTTTTGCCGTGGAGTTGCCGGCCAATACCACGGAAGAGCAAATGCAGCAGTGGTTATCCGCCAGCGGCTTTACCAAAGTGCAGGCCGAGCGCATGGTGGATGTAGTGGTCGATGCGGCCAGCGTAGATCCGAAAAAATCCAGCAAAACCAAAGCGCCTAAAACCAAAAAACCGGCAGCGCCCGAGCAGCGCAAAGTGCTGGACGTCGTGGCCGATCGCTTCCGCGCCAGCCGCGTGGAGCAAGGCCGCTTTGTCGAAGCGTTGGAAGTCGCTTTCAAACGCGGCAATGGCCGCTTGGCGGTGTACGTGCAGCCGGATGACTCCGAGGACGTAACCCGACTTCGACAGGCTCAGCCTGAACGGAGTGTGAGTCCTGCAGAAGGAAGCGAACTGACCCTCTCCTTCTCCCAAGGCCTGCACAGCCCTGCCAGCAACATTCGCTACCAAGAGCCGACGCCGTCGATGTTCTCCTTCAACTCGCCCGCAGGTGCGTGTGAAGCCTGCCGCGGGTTTGGCCGCGTCATTGGGGTGGATTGGGGCCTCGTCATCCCCGATGAAAAACTCACGCTGCGCAAAGGCGCCATCAAAGCCATTCAAACACCGGCTTGGAAGGAAATCCAAGACGACCTGATGCGCCACGCCGGTGAAGAAGGCATTCCGCGCGATACCGCCTGGAACCAGCTCACGCAGGAGCAAAAAGACTGGGTCATCCACGGCAGCCCCAAGTGGAATGGCAAGTGGAACCAGACGTGGTACGGCATCGCCCGCTTTTTTGAGTATTTAGAGAGCAAAGCTTACAAGATGCACATCCGCGTGCTGCTCTCCAAATATCGCAGCTACACCACCTGCCCCACCTGCGCCGGTGCGCGCTTGAAAACCGAAAGCCTGCTCTGGCGCATTGGCACCCGAGCCGCAGCCGATGCGGCCATGCCATCAGCCAAACGCTTCAAACCTACCGGCGTGCAATGGAGCGATGCGCAACTGGCCGCCCTGCCCGGCCTGTGTCTGCACGACTTGATGCAATTGCCGCTGCGTGACCTCTATGCTTTCACGCAATCGCTGCAGCCCGAAGCCGACGAACACGATGCCGAGGCGCAAGCCACGCGCATGTTGCTGGAAGAGATCAACACCCGCCTGAAATTCCTAAACGAAGTGGGCATTGGCTACCTCACGCTGGATCGGCAAAGCCGCACCTTGTCGGGCGGCGAAGTGCAGCGCATCAACCTCACGACTGCGCTGGGCACCTCGCTGGTCAATACTTTGTTTGTGCTGGACGAGCCCAGCATTGGCCTGCACCCGCGCGACATGCAGCGCATCAACCAAGCCATGCTGCGCCTGCGCGATGCGGGTAACACGCTGGTGGTGGTGGAGCACGACCCTGCCGTGATGCTGGCGGCTGATCGCATCATCGACATGGGCCCCAAACCCGGTAGCGGCGGCGGCCAGATCGTGTTTGACGGCACGCCCGAGGCGCTGCGCAGCGCCCACACGCTGACCGGCGATTACCTGGGTGCGCGCCTGCGCATCGAAAACCCCGCCCAACGCCCGGTGCTGGCCAACACACCGCGCCTGCTGTTGCAAGGCGCGCGCGCCAACAATCTTCAGAACGTGGATGTGGAGTTCCCGCTGGAACGCATGGTCTGCGTGACCGGTGTCTCCGGCTCCGGCAAATCCACGTTGATTCAAGACGTGCTCGCCCCGGCACTGATGCGCGCCTTTGGCAAAGCCACCGATGCACCCGGAGCGCATGACGCCTTGCTGGGCACGGATTTTCTGGCCGATGCGGTGTTCGTGGACCAATCGCCCATTGGCAAAACTGCCCGCTCCAACCCCGCCAGTTACGTGGGCGCGTGGGATGCCATTCGCACCCTGTTTGCGCAAACACCGATGGCCAACCAGCGCGGCTACACCGCGTCAAAGTTCAGCTTCAACAGCGGCGATGGGCGCTGTCCGGTTTGCGGCGGCAGTGGTTTTGAACATGTGGAGATGCAGTTCCTCTCCGACGTCTACCTGCGCTGCCCCGAATGCGATGGCAGCCGGTATCGGCCCGAGATTTTGGAGGTCAAAATTGAACGGCCAGCAGCGACAGCCTCCTTTGTTGGAGAAACCTCGCACCCCACCGTTCGCCCTGAGCTTGTCGAAGTGCATGAGCATGACGCCGATGCATCTGTGAACCGGCTTCGACAGGCTCAGCCTGAACGGAGCAAGACAAGTTCGCTTGCAAAAAATCACGCTTACAGTGTCGCTGACATCCTCGAACTCACTGTCGAACAAGCCCTACAAGTCTTCGCCCAAGACCGCGATGTGGTGCGCGCCCTGCAACCCATTGCCGATGTTGGGCTGGAATACCTGCGCTTAGGGCAACCGGTGCCCACGCTTTCCGGTGGTGAGGCACAGCGCCTCAAGCTCGCCGGTTTCTTGGCTGAAGCCGCGCAATCGGCCAGCAAAAGCCGCCAGACTTTGGCGCGCAAAGGTACGCTGTTCCTGTTTGATGAGCCAACCACCGGCCTGCACTTTGACGACATCGCCAAGCTCATGCGCGCGCTGCGCAAGCTGCTGGCGGCTGGGCATTCGCTCATCATCATTGAGCACAATCTGGACGTGATGCGCTCCTCCGATTGGCTGATCGACCTCGGCCCCGATGCAGGCGACCAAGGTGGTCACATCGTCGTGCAAGGCACACCGCAAGAAGTGGCGAAGCACCCCACCTCGTTCACCGCTGCGGCCTTGCGCGAGTACGAGGCCACCATGGGGCAGCCGATTGCGGCAGCCAAGCAAGAGCACGCCGTGCACGAAGCTGCTGTGGCCTATGCCGCTGCGGATCGCAAGGCGAATGCCAGCAGCCAAATCGAGGCGATTCAAATCGTCCACGCCCGCGAGCACAATCTCAAGAATCTCTCCGTCAACATCCCGCGCGGCAAGTTCAACGTCATCACCGGCGTGTCAGGCTCGGGCAAATCCACCTTGGCCTTTGACATTCTGTTCAGCGAAGGCCAGCGCCGCTATTTGGAATCCCTCAACGCCTATGCGCGCTCCATCGTGCAGCCCGCTTCGCGCCCCGATGTGGATGCCGTGCACGGCATTCCGCCCACGGTGGCAATTGAGCAGCGCCTTTCTCGCGGCGGTCGCAAGAGTACCGTGGGCACCGCCACCGAGATTTGGCACTACCTGCGCCTGCTCTACGTAAAGCTGGGCACCCAGCACTGCGTGAACGATGATGCCGCCGTGCAGCCCCAGTCACAAGACAGCATCGTCGCCCACATCCTGCGGCAATTCCGTGGGCAGCACATTGGCTTGCTGGCGCCGCTGGTGGTCAACCGCAAAGGCATTTACACCGATCTGGCCGATTGGGCACGCCTGCGCGGCCACACGCATTTGCGCGTGGACGGTGCCTTTGTGCCCACCGCGCCCTTCCCCAAACTCGATCGCTTCAAAGAGCACAGCATTGAGCTGCCCGTTTTCAGCTTGGACATCACGCCCGAGAACGAAGCCGAGCTGCGCACGCAAATCGCCAAAGCCTTGGAACATGGCAAGGGCGTGATGCAAGTCATCAGCCAGCTGGACGGTTTGAGCGCTGCGCTGGAAAACGGCAGCTCTACCCTCGGCATTGGCGAGGTGACGGCCTACTCCACTTTGCGCGCTTGCCCGGTGTGCTGCACCTCCTACCCCGAGCTGGACCCGCGTCTGTTCTCGTACAACAGCAAGCACGGCTGGTGCCCCGATTGCGTGGGCACCGGCGTGGCGCTGACGAAAGAACAGCGTAAAGCCTTGGACGACTCCGGCCCGCAAGACGACAACCGCGGCCGAGAGCGCAGCTTTGAAGAGCCGGACGCCGAAGACATGGGCGATGCCGCCTGCCCCACCTGCCACGGCACGCGCTTGAACGCCACCGCGCGCAAAGTGCGCTTCCACGGCCAAGCGATTACCGACATCGCGCAACTCTCCGTCAGCGACATTCGCCAATGGGTCGAAGCCCTCACCAGCAGCGGCCAGATGAACAGCCGCGAAGCCGATATTGCCCGCGACCTGCTGCCGGAAATCCGCTCGCGCCTCGCGTTTTTAGAGCAAGTCGGCCTCGGCTACCTCACCCTTGATCGCGGAGCGCCCACGCTGTCGGGCGGCGAAGCACAGCGCATTCGCCTCGCGGCGCAATTGGGCAGCAACCTGCAAGGCGTGTGTTACGTGCTGGACGAACCCACCATCGGCTTGCACGCGCGGGACAACCAAATTCTGCTGGGCGCGCTGCAAAGCCTGAGCGACAAGGGCAACACCTTGGTGGTGGTGGAACACGACGAAGACACCATTCGCCACGCCGATTATTTGATCGACGTCGGCCCCGGCGCAGGCGTGCGCGGTGGCACCATCGTCGCCGAAGGCAAGCCCGAGGAAGTCGCGCAAAACCCAGACTCCATCACCGGCAAATACCTGCGCGATGCCATGCGCCACCCCTTCAGCCCGCGCCGCGAAGTTCAACTTGGCATGCCTGCCCTCACCCTGCAAGGCGCAACTTTGCACAACCTGCAAAACGTCGGCAGTTGGGTGCCGCTGCAGCGTTTGGTGGCCATCACCGGCGTTTCGGGTTCCGGCAAATCCACCCTCGCCCGCGATGTGCTGCTGGCCAATGTGGCGCGCGTCGTCAGCCAGCAATCCACCAAAGCCGGCCGCGAAGCCTTGGAGCAAACGGGCCCCACCCCGCACCTGCAGCACCTCAAGGGCCTGCAAGGGTTTGAGGGCATTGACCGCGTGTTGGAGGTGGACCAAACCCCCATCGGCAAAACCCCGCGCAGCTGCCCAGCCACCTACATCGGCTTTTGGGATACCGTGCGCAAGCTCTTTGCCGACACGCTGGAAGCCAAAGCCCGTGGCTACAGCGCCAGCCGTTTCAGCTTCAACACCGGCGAAGGCCGCTGCCCCGCCTGCGAAGGCCAAGGCATGCGCACCATTGAAATGAGCTTCCTGCCCGATGTGAAAGTGCCTTGTGAAACCTGCCACGGCGCGCGCTTCAACCCCGAAACGCTCTCCGTCACCTGGCGCGGCAAAACCATTGGTGACGTGCTGCAAATGGAGGTGGACGATGCCGTCACCTTCTTCGCCAGCATGCCCACCATCGCGCACCCGCTGCAACTGCTCAAAGACGTGGGCTTGGGCTACCTCACCCTCGGCCAGCCAAGCCCCACGCTATCGGGTGGCGAAGCCCAGCGCATCAAGCTCGTGACCGAACTCACCAAAGTGCGCGACGACATCACCAAACGCGGCAACAAAATGTTGCATACTTTGTATGTGCTGGACGAACCCACCGTCGGCCTGCACATGGCCGATGTGGAAAAACTCATCCACGTGCTCCACCGACTGGTGAACGGCGGGCACAGCGTAATCGTCATTGAACACGATTTGGATGTGATTGCCGAAGCCGACTGGATCATTGACCTCGGCCCCGATGGCGGGAAAAACGGCGGTCAGATTGTGGCTGCTGGGACGCCGGAGGATGTGGTGAAGGAAGGGACGTTTACGGGCGTGGCGATTGCGCCGTTGCTGAATTTACATAAAAACGAAAACTTGCTTCAATAGCTTGTATTTTCTCTAGCATCAGTAATTTTACTTATTTTAATTGATGCAGCGATATCAACGGAATATTTAAGTAAAATCTCATACCTAATAAATTTTTAAAAAGAAAATTTATTAGGCATCTTTTGTTTAGCAATTATTTTTGATATAAAATTAAATTTTAATATCAAAAACTCAAAAACCAATTGGATATCTATGATCTTTGACTTTGATGAAATGTTTGGTAGAGATGCAGGCGAAACTGAAAAAATTGAGAACTTAAAAAGCTACTTTTTAAAGCAAAGAAGTTTCAGCAAATTCATCAACGAAAATAACAACTTTCTCATAGCCAGTGGTCGAAAAGGAATGGGAAAGTCGGCACTTCTAAAAATAACTGAACATACCGCCAAAGAAAATGAAAAAAATATTGTTATATCGATAAAAGGCAATGAGCTTCTTGGTCTCACTGAGATTAAAGACAAGTCGCACATATATCTTGAAAATCACTGGAAAAAAGTAATATGCAAAAAAATATGCATGCATATTGGTAGCACTATAAAACTTGCCATAAATGATGATGATATTTATTTAGTCGAGAATGCGGAAATTGAAAATTTCAAGGACAAAAACTTATTTTCATCAATAGCAAATAGACTTGGAGATTTAATTTCAAATTTAACTGGAATAAATCCTGAAGCCAAAAAATTAGAAATAAATAATTACTATCCACTTCTAAAAAGAAAGCAAGAAAAAAATTCATATACCATTTGGTTAATTGTTGATGATATAGATGCGAAATTCAAAAATACAGCTGAATTTCAAGATAGGGTTTCCGCATTTTTTACAGCAACATTCAATCTGGCAAATTCTGTTTCAGGTCTTATTATTAGAACCAGCATTCGCTCAGATGTATGGAGCAATCTTAGAAGTATGGAAGATCAAGACAAACTGAGAGAATTCTTGATTAATATTAAATACACTCAAAATGAACTTGATCAACTGGTTTCAAAAAGAATTTCCAGTTACATTGAGAGGAAAAAAGTTCTAATTTCTGGAAAAAAAATTATAGATAGAAATCCTCATGAAATTTCAAAAATCGTTTTTGAAGACCCGATGCGCTGGAATGGAGGCACCGACAAATGCTTGCTTGTATTAAGGACTCTTGCTGGTCATAGACCAAGATGGATAGGTCAACTTTGCAAAATAGCTGGTGAAAAATCAGAAGGCAGAATCATAAGATTTGAAAATATAATTCATGCAATGGATGTTTTTGGTCGTGATAAGATATCCGACATAACAAAAGAGCACATTCATCAATTTAGTGAAATAGAAAAACTTATAAATAGCTTCCGATCAAAAAAAAAATGATTACAATAAATTTTCAATTGAAAAACACATAGAGCAAAATTTCACAAGCAAATTCAAATCAATTCCAGATGTAAATGGATATCCATTTACAAGCAACGCTCAATTAGCTGCATTTCTTTTTGAGATTGATTTTATATTTGCCACTCCAATGAATAAAAATTTAAACATGACATATGAAGATAATCCAACACTCTACGACTCTAATGACAATTGCGAAAATAAAATAAAATGGGTTATTAATTCAAGCTTTAGAAATTATTTAAATACAAATAAATGATTTTCAAAAATCAAATACAAACATAACGGCTTTATTGCATAAATACCTGTAGCTAAGCGGTAATATTGCAGCTAGCATGAGGTGGGCCACTGTCTACCCACCTTACACCCGCCCTGTGTGATCTCTCCATCACTGGATGGTGCGTATTGCTTTGCATCATCCAAACTTGTACAACTTACGGCACATGTCAGGAGGTGTTATGCAAGTCATCAGTTTCAGTCAAGCGCGTAGCCAGTTGAAAAGAGTGATCGACCGTGTGGTGGCGGATAGCGATACCACGCTGATCCTCCGCCGCGATGGGGAGAATGCGGTGGTGATGTCGGAGTCGACCTATAACAGCATGGTCGAGACGCTGCATTTGCTCTCCACCTCTGCCAACGCTGCGCGCCTGATGCGCGCTGTCGAACAAGACCAACAAGGCCAAGCAGTTCAGCGCGCACTGCTTGACGAATGAGCCGTTCGATTCAATTCCTGCCCGACGCTTGGGACGACTATCTGTATTGGCAAGGTCAAGATAAGAAAACGCTCAAACGCATCAACCTGTTGATCACCGAAGCCAGCCGAGACCCCTTCACCGGCACGGGCAAGCCAGAGCCTCTGGTAGGCAATCTTTCGGGTTACTGGTCACGGCGCATCGACCAAACCCACCGCTTGGTCTACCGTGCAACGGATGATGCCTTGGTCATCCTGCAATGTCGGCTGCACTATGGATAGCAGATAGCGCGGGTAGGATGGATAACTTGTTACCCATGCGGATGGCGTAGTGCGAAACATCTAAGGGGCATCGGACACCAAGTCAACCTCGTATCACGGGCTTTGCGCAACGCACTCTTTTTTCACTTCCGCTGGCGTGGGTAACGAGTTACCCACCTTACGTGATTTGCTGCAGCATTTCTTGCAACACCATGTGTTCCATGACGTTGAGCACGCGGTGTTCTGCCGCTTGGGTGGAAGGCAAATTCAATGTTTGGTGGCGCTCGACCCAAGCTTGTTTTTCTTTCGTAAAAGCCACTGGCAAAGCATTGGCCAGTTGTTGCACCATGCGTTTGGCGGTGACGGGCTTGATGCCCAGCACCTCGCCTGCGGCCAGTAAGTTCGCCATGCGCACGTCGGCAAACGTGCTGGCGCCTGGCAGTGCAATGGTCAATAAGGATTGGGGCCAGTGGGCGGCGTACTCGCTCAAGGCTTTGGTTTCGTAAGCGGCAGTGCAAAGCAAGTCGTAATGCGGGCTCAGGTGAAAGCCTTGTGGAGACACCATGAACGACAGGTTTTTCAAATGGGCGTCGTTATTGCCCATCAAGGTGTTGAACACCAACCACAAGAAAAGCCGCTGACGTGCAATAGCCGGTGCAGCGCAGGCGGATGCGATTTTGACCAAGGTGCTGAGCGAGGCTTCGGTGTATTTGTACGAGCGGCTTTGCCCCAGCAACTGACTGGCATCGATGGTGTGCAGGCGCGATTGGGAGCCGTTGCGGTCAAACCGTTCGATCAGGTAAACCGGCTCTGGCACATAACGCACATACACGTTGGGCACCTGCAAGCCAACCGTTTGGGCGATGCGCATCGTCACGTATCCGTTGATGACGGAGCAGGCGTAGTGCTGCTGGTTGTCATGTTCGGGCTTGAGAATCGCGGTGGAAGCGGTGGCGCCTTCGGGCTCAAACAACTGCTCTCCTTCCTGAATCACCAGCAGTTTGTGCTGCGCCCCTGCGAGGGACATGCGCTTGGGCGATTCGGCAGTCAAGGAGATGCGCGGCAGGTTGCGGATGCGGGCACTGAGTGCGTCATCCGTCAGAAGCCGCTTGGAATGGGCGTGTGGCAATGGTGCATCGGGTGGCAGCAAACTGAGTGCCCCGGCCGATTCCGAGCCCAGATAAGCCAGCAGCGCAAAGGCATCGGCCTCTGGAATGCGCGCTTCCTTGGCCATCAAGCTGCGCAGTTGCTCTTCGGGCAGTAAGTTATCGAAGAACCACTGCACATGCCGATGGGTGCTGCCGTCTTCCACGCGCTGTTGCTGTCAGGTGATGAACGGCGATAAGTCGAACGTGCCCGATTCGATCCATGACGCAGCGTACTCAAAACACCAAATGTCCGAGCGCTCGTGCAACTGACCGATGAGTACATCATTCGTGTAGACATTCAAACTTCGGCTCATGGTTGGGCCTTTGCCGTTTCAGTGGTATCTGTCTGCTTTATGGCGTTCTCTGCCTTTGTTGCCTGCGCTGCTTGGATGTCGGCTAATTTCTCCAGCACTGGCTCTGGCACCTCGACTTCCAGTCGAATACCCAACTCGGCCAAGACCAACAGCACCTTTTCGAGTTGCAGGGTCGGTTTGCCTTTTTCCAGATCAGTCGCAAATTGACGACTGACACCCACCAAACCAGCCAAGTCGTCTTGACGGATGTTGGACTGCTTGCGAACCGCTTTGACGAGTTGGCCAATGTCTTTGGCTGAGCTTAAGTGGTATTTCATAATTCCTTTGATCGTAGGATTTATTAATATCCAAAGAGGCTTGGAATCAATATTCCTATGATCGCAGGTATTTTTTAAAAATCCAAGCAAAATATTTAAATTATCCTATGATCGCAGGATTTTAAAGATTATGGGGTGTATCTGAATAGGTGCCTTGCAGTGCATTGATTGATGCCAAATTTGTGTCAAACAACTGAGGCAATGCATGGCAGTACCAAGCAATAGAAGGTAGGTTTTACGGAGGTCACCACTTCAGCGCCATCGTTTCGGCATGGCCCAAGCTTGGCAAACGGCGCAAAGCATGAACAGCGGCCAGCAGCGATGCGCGGCAAAAACCGCAGTCGGGCTATCTGCACGGCGCAGTATTTTTAAAAAAGCAGCGCGCCTTTTGGACTCCCCCCGAAAGGCAAGGCCCTCAAAAGCGCATGGCAGCGTTTCCTATTTTTTTGAGTCTTGCTCGACTGCGTGAAGATCCTCAACACGCTCTTCACGGCACGAAGACCGCACTGACCACACCACCCTATTACACTTTCGCCTTTATCAACCCATTCAAGGAATTGTTATGCCTTTCATCACCACCGCATCCGGCCTGCAATACGAAGACACCGAAGTGGGCACTGGCGCTGAAGCCAAGCCTGGCCAGCACGTGCATGTGCACTACACCGGCTGGTTATTTGCAGACGGTCAACAAGGCGCGAAGTTTGACTCCAGCCATGACCGTGGCCAACCTATTGCCTTTTCGTTAGGCGTTGGCCAAGTGATCAAAGGTTGGGACGAAGGCATTGCAGGAATCAAAATCGGTGGCAAGCGCACTTTGCTGATTCCTGCGGAATTGGGCTATGGCGCGCGGGGTGCTGGCGGCGTAATTCCTCCCAATGCCACCTTGAAATTCGACGTCGAACTGGTGGACGCGCAGTGACCGTAGGCTGCAACCAAGGCGCGCAACACAAACGCGCCACCAACGGATTGTGGCAACATGCGCCGCTTTGTCGGCGCATTGGCACGGCTGCCGCATTCATGGCTTCGTGGCCGTCTAAACGGTCAGGTCTAAACGGTCAGCCACCCGCCCTTGTTACTGCAACCATTGCAGGGCTTCTTTTTTGAGTTCGCCGCGCAAACTCAATACATCCCAGGTGAACTCCATCACACGCACGTAATCCGCGTCATCCACTGGCAGCATAAAACCCAACTGGTTCACCGGCGTCAAGGTTTTGTCCAAGTAAGCGGCATGCAAGCGTGGATCTGCCTTGCTGTAGTGCAACGCCTCGTAGGTTTCAGTGATCATCACATCCCCTTTTCCTTCTGCAATCAAGCCGGGGATTTCTGCGTTTTTCTCATGCGTGCTGATTTGTGCATTAGTCATGTGCTGCAACACGTAAGCCTCATTGGTACCACCAGGATTTTTGATGACGCGCACTGAAGCGCGATTGAGGTCCTCAGGCTTGGTGAACTGGTCTTTGTCTGCCGCACGCACCAACGCCACTTTGCCAAAAGGCGCATACCCCGGCAGCATTTGCACCTTGCTGATACGCGCCACATTGCGGGTAATACCGCCAACAGCCACATCAAATTGGTTGCTTTGCAAGTCCTCCATCAGCTTGGGCCACGATGTATCCACGTACACCACTTTCACGCCCAGCTCCTTGGCCATGGCTTCAACCACATCAATATCGTGCCCTACGTACTGGCCATCAACTTTCATGGCGAAGGGGCGGTAATCGCCCGGGGTACCCACGCGCAGTACTTTGGCCTGCATGATGGCATCCAGCCGCTCGCCAGCGTGTGCAGCCAACGAACTCAGACTCACAGCTACTGCAACAGCGCACAAACGCCAAGAAGAAAAAGAGCGAATCGCCATAGGAACTCCTAATTTATTTTCAATAGTGGAGTTGGCATTGTCGCTGACCAAGACAGCTGTGGCGCACTCAAAGGTCACGACAGCTGACTACTAAGGCCTTGGGCACGGGGTAACCTTGCACGGGGCGCACAACCCACCCCCCACAAGCTTATGACGCAATGTCCTAAGACATCCTTGGCACAAGCTCATGCCACACAGGCACAACAAAGGGCAAACCCCTTCAATAAAAACAATAAGTTAAGCGTTTTCGCACAAAACCGAAGCGCCTTCATTTCTTCAAAGATGCGCAAGCCCTTTGCTTATACAGGCAAGTCATATCAGAGGCCCAAGAATCGCAAAACATTCACCCCATCAATGGAGTTACATGATGCTTTTGCGCAAAACCATTTTGTTCGCGGCCACGGCACTTGCGATCGTGCAGGCGCCTGCTGCACTGGCCAATTCCGCCCTGCAAAACCAATCTGACACACTGGTCTACCTGCATTCGATTGAGCCCAAGTCACTCTACCAATGGTGGACACAAGCAGAGTATCCGCGCAGACAAATTCTGGATAGCTTGGTCTATTTGGACGGCGAGCAAAAACTCCGCCCATGGCTGGCCAAGTCATGGAAACAAGAAGGCTCCGTTTGGACGTTCACGCTGCGCGATGATGTGGTCTTTACCGATGGCTCCAAGCTTGATGCGGACACGGTGGCCAAAAACTTCAACTTCTGGTTGAAGATATCGACCTCGGTGCCTGACTCTTTCTTCAAAGAAGCCAAAGTGATCGATGCGCACACCATTGCGTTTCACACCACAGTGGCACAACCTTGGCTGCCCGATTTACTCTCCAGCACAGCATTCGGCATCAACTCCAGCCCATCGCTTGACCGCGACTTGAAAGAAATTGGCGAGAACCCGATTGGCAGCGGCCCCTTCACATTGAAGGAATGGAAACGCGGCGAAGAAATCATTCTGGAGCGCAACGATGCCTACCAATGGGGCCCAGAAGGCACCCACGGAGGCCCAGCGTATTTGAAGACCGTACGCTGGAAGTTTGTACCGGATGCCAATGCCCGCTGGCTGGCATTGGAAAAAGGCGAGGCCGACCTCATCCAGGAGCCACCTTCCGTCAAGTGGCAAGAAGCGCAAGGCAAGTACCTGACATCGCAACGTCTGGCACCCGGGCGCAACCAAACACTGTCGCTCAACGTCGAAGCGGGCCCATTTGCCGACAAGCGCATTCGCCAGGCTTTCGCCTATGCCAGCAACCGACAGCAGATTGTGCAAAGCGTGTTCCGTGGCGCCATTCCGTTTGAAGGCAACGGTGCCTACTCGCAAACCACGCAAGACTACTTGGATCTGAATAGCGAATATGGCTATAACCCAGCCAAAGCTATTGAACTGCTGGAAGAAGCCGGCTACACCAAACTCAATGCCGAAGGCTACCGCGTCAACAGCGATGGCAAAGTGCTGGAGGTGGTGTTCCCGCTCTACCCCACCGTCGTCAATGCTGAAGGCGTGATTGCCGCGCAAGCGCTGCAGGCGGAAGTCAAAAAGGTGGGCATTAAGCTCAACGCTTTTGTACTGACACAGACAGAGTTGGCCGCCGGGCGCTACACCAAGGCCGATGAATACGACATCGTGCAAGGCTACTGGACATGGTATGCGCCTACCGTGCTGTCCATCAACTACCGGCCTGCGGGGGTCAATACCCAACCTTCGACCATTTATGGCCGCCAGCAACTGAACCAGTTTGCTGCGGTGGATGGGAACCCGAATCCGCACAACCGCGTGCGCTCCAACGATTGGAAACTGCAGGAATCCATCATCGCTGCGCACGAACAAACCGACCCGGCACAGCGCAAACAACAGTTGCAGGCCATTCAGCAGCACATCAGTGATGAAGCCCTGGCGCTGGGGTTTTATGCATCGGCCTACAACCTAGCCGGTCAGCCCTACGTCAACGGCTTGATTCACAGCATTTTTGGCCCGCAGTTCTACGAAATCAAAAAGAACTAAGCCGCAATTCTCTCGGAGCATCCACACCATGAAGTTTTCCCGTCGCACCGTATTCACAACGCTCGCCTTGACGGCGCTGCTAGGCCATACGCCCTTAATCGCACAAACACCGGCTCAAAAGCAAAACGATACGCTGATTTACCTGCACTCGATCGAGTCCAAGTCGCTCTTCCAGTGGTGGACGCAGGCCACCTACCCCAAGCGCAACGTGTTAGATAGCTTGGTCTATCTGGATGAGAACAACCAACTGCACCCATGGCTGGCCACAGAGTGGAAGCAAGACGGCACCGTCTGGACTTTCAAGCTGCGCGATGACGTGGTATTTACTGATGGCACCAAACTCGATGCGGCTACCGTAGCGAAGAACTTTGATTTCTGGATCAAGCTGTCCACCTCGGTGCCCGATTCCTTCTTCAAAGAAGCCAAGGCGGTGGACGCGCACACCGTGGAATTCCACACCACCGTGCCGCAGCCGTATCTGGCCGATATTCTCTCCAGCGCGTTGTTCGGCATCAACTCCAGCCCTTCGCTGGATCGTGACCTGAAAGACATTGGTGAAAAGCCGATCGGCAGCGGCCCGTTCACACTTAAAGAATGGAAACACGGTGAAGAAATCGTGTTCGAGCGCAACGACGCTTACCAATGGGGCCCGCAAGGCTCGCATGGCGGCCCAGCCTACTTAAAAACCGTGCGTTGGAAATTCGTACCGGACAGCAATGCACGCTGGCTTGCGCTGGAGAAAGGTGAAGCCGATCTGATTTACGAACCACCATCCGTGAAGTGGAAAGAAGCACAAAGCAAGTACCTGACTTCGCAACGCCTAGCTCCGGGGCGCAACCAGGCGCTGTCACTCAACGTGGAGGCAGGCCCGTTCACCGACAAGCGCATTCGCCAGGCCTTTGCCTACGCCAGCAACCGCCAACAGATTGTGGAAAGCGTGTTCCGTGGTGCCGTGCCGTATGAAGGCAACGGGGCTTACTCCAAAACCACGCAGGAATACCTGAACCTCGACAGCGCCTACCCGCATGATCCGGTCAAAGCCGTGAAGCTGCTGGAAGAAGCCGGCTACGACAAACTCAATGCAGAAGGCTACCGCGTCAACAGCGATGGCAAGGTGTTGGAGATTGTGCTGCCACTGTTCCCGACCGTGGTCAATGGCGAAGGCTTGATTGCAGCACAAGCGCTGCAGGCCGAAGTCAAGAAGGTGGGCATCAAGCTCAACACCTTCCTGCTGACGCAAACCGAACTGGCTGCAGGGCGCTACACCAAGGCCGACGAATACGACATCGTGCAGGGCTACTGGACGCTGTACGCACCCACGGTGCTTTCCATCAACTACCGGCCCGCTGGAGAGAACACCAACACGTCGACTATTTACGGTCGCCAGCAACTCAACCAATATGCCACCGATGGCGGCAGCCCCAATCCGCACAACCGTGTGCGCTCCAAGGACTGGAAGTTCCAAGAGGCCATCATCGCCGCGCATGAAGAAACTGACCCGGCTGCACGCACCAAGAAGTTTCAATCGCTGCAGCAGCACATCAGTGACGAGGCTCTGGCCCTGGGCTTTTACGGCTCGGCCTACAACCTGGTGGGCCACAAATACCTGAAAGGATTGGCCCACAACACCGACACACCGGTGTTCTACGAAGTCAAAAAAGACTAAGCCTTGCACGCAGCCGATGAAAGCTTTATTGCCGAATCGGCTGCATGCAGCGCCATGCTGATGCCCTTACAGGACAAGACCATGACCGCTCAAACCATTGCATCACCTGCCAGCGTTCCAGCGACACCCGCAGCCAAGGCAAGCGCCCGAAGCCTGCGCACCAAAACCATCTTGACGCGCTTGGCACAGGCCTTGGTCACGCTCTGGATTACCGTCACTTTGCTGTTCTTCGCACAAGTGGTGCTGCCGGGCGACCGCGCCACGATTTACCTCAATGTGTATGAAGGCCAAAGCGTGGAACGCACGCCCGAAGAACTGGCCCCGATCAATGCCGAGTTTGGTTTTGACCGCCCGCTGCTGGTGCAATACGCCGACTATCTTGGTGGCGTGGTACGCGGCGACTTGGGCATTGCCTTGCAATCGCGCCGCCCCGTGACCGAGATGATTGGGGAGCAAATAGGTGCTACGGCGCAGTTAACGGCGGTGGCAATTGTGTTTGCCTGGCTCATCACGTTGTTCTGGGTCGTTGCCACGGCCGGGCGCAGCAACCGGATTTCCCGTTTCGGCGCGGCCATCGAAGCCTTGCTCGCAGGCATGCCGCATTACTGGCTGGGCTTGCTGCTCTTATTGTTTTTCGCCGTACGGCTGGACTGGTTCCCGGTCGTTGGTGGTTCTGCATTGGCTGGGCTTTGGTTGCCGGCCATCACGCTGGCTTTGCCGCTGGCAGGCTTTCTGGGGCAAGCCATTCGTGCCGAATATGAACGTGCCTTGCAGCAGCCGCATGTGCTGTCGTCGCGCGCACGCGGCACGGCTGATTTGCGCGTGCGCGTGGTGCATGCGCTGCGCCCGGCTTTGATCCCCGGTATCACCTTGTCTGGCTGGGCGCTTGGTGCGCTGGTGTCTGGTGCGGTGATTGTTGAAAACGTGTTCTCACGCCCCGGCATTGGCGCATTGCTGGTCAGTGCCGTCGAGTTGAAAGAGTTCGAACTGATCTCCGGAATCATCCTGATCGTCAGCCTCGTGTATGTGGTGCTGACTTTTGTGACCGACTGGCTCTACACCGTGGTGGACCCACGCGTGCGCCTGAACTACGAAGGAGCGAATTGATATGGCTTCGACAGAATTGACGCTGGCATCGCCAACCGCCTTCCAGACTGCCACACGCGCTGCAAGCCAACGCCTTCTGCGCGAGGTCCGTCGCGCACCTTTTCTAGTGTGGATCAGCGCTGCGGTGCTGCTGTTCACCGCATGGGCGGCCATTGCACCGGGTACGCTGGTGCGTTACTCGCCGCTGGATACGGATTTGCTCAATACTTTGGCGCCTTTTTCGGCCCAGCACTGGTTTGGCACGGACGAGATTGGCCGTGACTTGTATTCACGCATTGTTTATGGCGCACGCGAGTCTTTCTTGATTGGCCTGTTAGCCATGCTGATTGCCATTGTGCTGGCCGTACCGCTGGGGTTTCTCGCCGCACTCACGCCGCCACTCACCCGCAGCGCGGTAGATCGATTCATTGAAATTCTGCTCAGCTTCCCGACTTTGCTGGTGGCGCTGATGTTCGTCACCATTCTGGGCCAAAGCCCGTTGAATGTGGCCATTGCCGTGGGCATTGGCTCAGCCCCAGGCTACGCCCGACTGGTGCGCGGCCAAACGCTATTAGTGCGCACCAGTGCGTATGTAGAGGCTGCCACAGCGCTGGGCCACTCACGCGCCCGCGTGCTGTTGCAACACATCATCCCCAATGCCATTCGGCCGTTGATTCCAGTAACTGGCCTCGGCATTGGCAAGTCGATTGTCTGGTCATCCAGCCTGTCATTTCTAGGTTTGGGCGTCAAACCACCCTCTTCTGAATGGGGCGCACTGCTGGCCGCCGGCAAAGCGCAACTACTGGAAGCGCCTTGGTTGATGATCGTGCCTGGCACCGCTGTGGTTCTGGTTGCATTGAGTTTTTCCACCCTTTTCAGCTACATCCAAGCCCGTTCGGAAGGAGCCAGAACATGAGTGAACCCACCCGCGAAATTTTGCTGGAAGCACAGAACCTGAACGTGGGCTTCCAGACGCCCGATGGCTACCGCCATATCGTCAGCAACTTCAGCCTGCAGCTCTACAAAGGCGAAACCGTAGCGATTGTGGGCGAATCCGGTTCCGGCAAAACCGTGGCCACACGCGCTTTGCTTGGGCTGGCTGGCGAAAACGCGATTGTCAAAGCTGATGTACTGCGCTACCGCCAGCAAGACCTGCGCCAAGCCAGTGCGCGCGACTGGCGGCAACTGCGCGGTTCACGCGTTGGCTATGTACTGCAGGATGCGCTGGTATCGCTCGATCCGTTGCAACCTGTGCGCCGCGAAATTACCGAAGCACTGAAAGCCCATCTGCCACTCAACAAAGTGCAGATTGAAAGCCGAATCATCGAGCTGCTGACAGAAGTGGGCGTGCCGCAACCGGAAGTGCGCAAAGACCAATACCCCGGCGAACTCTCCGGCGGACTGCGCCAGCGGGCACTGATTGCCACGGCACTGGCACTGCACCCGCCCATCATCATTGCCGATGAACCAACCACTGCGCTGGATGTGCTGGTGCAAGCACAAGTGCTACAAGTGCTGCAAGGCCTGATTGCACACGGCACCAGCCTGATTCTCATCAGCCATGATCTGTCTGTTGTGGCACGGCTGGCTGATCGGATTCTGGTCATGAAAGGTGGTGAAATTCTGGAGTCTGGCCCCACTTCGCAGGTGCTGGGCAACCCGCAACACCCATACACGCAGGCACTGATCAAAGCCATCCCCGGCCCTTCTACACGCGGCCAGCGCTTGAGCACGACTCCCGCGGTATTCAACGCCTCGAAACCCGCCAACACGGCCACGCAAGGCGATGCGAGCACCACCGTACTTGAAGCACAAAACCTGAGCAAAGCCTACAACGCGCCGGATGGGCAGACCATCCACGCGCTGCGCCAAGTCTCCTTGCAACTGCGCAAAGGTGAAGTGCTGGGCATTGTGGGGGCATCCGGCTCGGGCAAAAGCACCGTAGCGCGTGTGCTGCTGGGCCTGACCAGCCATGACGAAGGCGCCGTGCTCTACCGCGGTGCCGAATGGCTCAAGGCCGATCAGCAAGAGAAACGCCGGGTGCGCGGGCAAATTGCGATGGTCTACCAAGACCCCTACAGCTCGTTTGACCCGCGCTGGACGGTCAAACGCATCCTCACCGATGTATTGAATCTGCACGGCAATGGCAAAGCACGGCGTGAAGACGTGCTGCAACTGCTGCACACCGTGGGGCTTGACGAGCGCCACCTGAATGCCTACCCGCTGCACCTCTCTGGCGGTCAACGCCAGCGCGTGGCGATTGCGCGCGCATTGGCGGTGAACCCGGAAATTCTGATTCTGGATGAAGCCGTCTCCGCCCTTGATGTGAGCATTCAGGCACAGATTCTGGATTTGCTGGCCGACCTGAAAGCGCAGTACGACCTGAGCATCATCTTCATCTCGCACGATCTGGGCGTCATCCACCATCTGGCGGATCGCGTGCTGGTCATGAAGGATGGGCAGATTGTGGAAGAAGGCACGGCCGATGGCATTTTCAATCACCCGCAACATGCCTATACGCAGCTGCTGCTGGCGGCCTTGCCGCAATTGGGCGCAACACCACTGTCCGATCCCGCACAGCGAACGCCTGCACAAGACCACCTGAAATTCGCGGCATGAGCATGGCCATGCCCCACAGAGACACATCCAACACAACAACACACTATGACAAGCAACCTTCAAATTGAACTCGGCTGGGGTGAAGGCCCATCTGAACGGTATGAATCATTGGCCAACCGCTTTCGCGGACTGTTTTCCGACATCCGCGCCAGTGCAGTTGAGCGCGAAACACAGCGCATCTTGCCGCACGACCAGGTCAGGACGTTGGCCAAGGCTGGTTTTACCGCACTGCGTGTACCCATCGAGTTTGGCGGCAGTGGCGCAACTCTGCCAGAGCTCTTTAACCTGTTGATTGAACTGGGCGAAGCTGACTCCAACGTAGTGCAAGCCATTCGTGCCCACTTGGGCTTTGTCGAAGGCCTGCTCAACTCCAAACGAACCGCTTGGCGCGCCCATTGGTTTGCGCGCGTAGTGGCAGGCGATTTGGTGGGGCCAGGACGCAGCGAAACGGGTGAAGTCACCCAAGGCCAATATGCCACCCGCTTAGTACAACGCGCAGGGGCCTGGATTCTGAATGGCACCAAGTTTTACTCCACTGGCGCTCTGTATGCAGACTGGATTGACGTAGGCGCGCACGGTGAAGACGGCACCGCCTATGTCGTTTTGGTTCAACGCGATGCCGTTGGGGTCGAACCACAAGATGACTGGAATGGTTTTGGCCAACGCTTAACGTCCAGCGGCACAACACACTACCGCAATGTCGCAGTGAACCCCGAACACATTAGGCTGGATGAAGAACGGCCAGCCTACTACCAAGCTTTTTATCAACTGGTGCATTTGGCCACAGCCGTAGGCATTGGCCGGGCCATCAGCCGCGAAACAGCCCAGGCTGTGCGCGAGCGCACCCGCAGCTTCAGCAATGGCAATGCAGCACGCGTGCGCGACGATGCCCAAATTCTGGAAGTGGTGGGCAAGCTGCGCAGCAGCGCCTACAGCACAGGTGCCATTGTGTTGCACACGGCCAAATCGATTGAGCGCGTTTGGCAGGCCGCACAAGCTGGCGATGCTCCGGCACTGCAACAGGCACGAGCCATCGCCGACCTGGAAATTGCCCAATCCCAAGACTTGGTGTTTGAACTGATCATCGATGCTGCCGGGCGGTTGTTTGATGCACTGGGAGCGTCCTCCACGTTGACCCCTTTGGCACTGGACCGTTTCTGGCGCAACGTGCGCACGCTGGCCACCCATAACCCAAAAATTTATAAAAACCGCATTGCTGGCGACTTTGCCGTCAACGGCACTCCTGCACCAGACCAATGGAAGATTGGAGTCGTTAACAGCGCTGAAGCAGTATCAACACCTGATGCAACAACCCACGCAACAGAACCCGTAGGCGCAATAGTTTGAGCGTGTATTAACCCACCAAACGCCCCAAAGGCGCCCATCTCTCTCTTTCAACTGCACAACCATGTCCAATTCCAACAGCAAGCCTTGGATCCTCAATGGCTTTGCCATGAACGTCGTAGGCCACATCAGTGCTGGCTTATGGCGACACCCGCAAGACCAAGCCTTCCGCTATACCGAGCTCGATCACTGGATTGCCCTTGCTCAATTACTTGAAGAAGGCGGTTTTGATACGCTTTTTCTGGCCGATGCGGTCGGCCCGGTCGATGTGTACGAAGGCCGCCCTGATGCGGCTTTGCGCAACGGTGTGCAAACGCCCATTGATGACCCGATGCTGTTGGTCTCTGGCATGGCGGCAGCCACCGATCACTTGGGTTTTGGCATCACCGTCTCAACCACATACGAGCAACCTTTTTTATTGGCGCGCAAATTCACCACGCTGGACCATCTCACCAAAGGCCGTATCGCGTGGAACATCGTGACCTCGGCACTTGACTCAGCGGCGCGCAACCTCGGCTTGAAGCAAGCCATTGACCATGATGAACGCTACAACATCGCGCAAGAATTCTTAGAGGTCAGCTACAAGTTGTGGGAAGGTTCTTGGGAAGATGGCGCCGTGCGCAACGACCGCGAACGCGGTGTGTTTGTCGATGCCAGCAAAGTGCACCCCATCCACCACACTGGCAAATACTTTCAAGTGCGCGATGCCAATTTAAGCCAGCCCAGCGTGCAACGCACGCCTGTGTTGTTTCAGGCTGGCGCCTCATCGCGAGGACGCACGTTTGCCGCGAACAATGCAGAAGTTGTTTTTCTGGGAGGCGCCACAGCGGCAGACATCCGTAACAGCATTGAGAAGACACGCGAGGCAGCCATTGCAGCAGGACGCAGCGCTGACAGCATTCGCTTTATCACAGGCGCCACGGTCATCACGGCAGCAACCGATGCGCAAGCACAAGCCAAATACCAAGAATACCTCGCACTTGCAGATATCGAAGCGGCATTGGTGCTGTTTTCTGCTTGGACAGGCATTGACTGGTCGCAATACCCGCTGGATCATCCACTCGAATACATCGAAACCAATGCAATTCGATCTGCACTGGAAAATTTCACCCGCATAGATGCAGAAAAACGCTGGACACTCGGTGACATCGCCCGCTACATCGGCGTTGGAGGCCTGCACCCGACCTTTGTTGGTGGGCCAGCGACCGTTGCAGATGCCCTTGAACAATACGCCGAAGAATCGGGTGTAGATGGCTTTAACTTTGCCTACGCCATCAAGCCTGGCACCTTCGAGGACTTTGTGCAGTACCTCTCGCCAGAATTACGCAAGCGTGGTCGTATTCAACCCAGGCCTGCGCAGCCCCAAACGTTGCGTGAACGGCTGCAAGGGCAGCCACAGCTGCGCAAAGACCATCCCGGCAGGAAGTGGCGCACGTGGGAATCCTCTGAGCACCAATAAACACGTTCTAAAAGTAACGCGTCCGTAGTATTGGATTCAAGCTCAATCGAATCTAAAAACCATCAAGAAAAACAGGCGATTGCACCGCAAGCACAATAAAACGCCCTGCATCTCAAAAAGTTATCTTGAGATGCAGGGCGTTTTTTCACCCAATCAGTGTCTGCGCTGACCTGCCAATCGTTGGATGATCTGCACCAACTGGTCGATTTCATCAAACGTATTGTAGAAAGCCAGCGATGGACGCACCGCTGTCTCTACACCAAAACGGCGCAAAATGGGTTGTGCACAGTGGTGGCCTGTGCGCACAGCAATACCTTCGGCGTTGAGAATTTGCCCCACCTCATCGGTTGAATAACCGTCAAGCACAAACGACAGCACACTGGCTTTGCCTGGCACAGTGCCAATCAGGCGCACCCCAGCAATAGCTGCGAGCTGGGCCATGCCATAGTCCACCAAGGCGTGCTCATAATGGCTGATGTTGTGAATCCCCAAGCGCTCCACATACTCCAACGCAGCACCTAAGCCAACTGCATCCGCAATATTGCCCGTGCCAGCCTCAAACGTATTGGGCAATGGCTGAAAGACCGTTTTTTCAAACGTGACGTCGGCAATCATGTTGCCCCCGCCCTGCCACGGCGGCATATTTTCCAACACATCACGTTTGCCCCACAGCACGCCAATGCCTGTTGGACCAAAAATTTTATGGCCTGAGAAGACAAAGAAATCAGCACCAATGTCTTGCACATCCACAGGCGTGTGGGCGATAGATTGCGCACCATCAATCACGGTGGTGATGCCATGGCATTTAGCAATATCCACGATCTCTTTGACTGGTACCACCGTGCCAAGAACGTTAGAGACATGCGCTACGGAAACCACTTTGGTGCGGTCGTTAATGAGTTTGCGGTATTCATCAAGCAGCACTTGGCCTTGATCGTCCACCGGAATCACCCGAAGCTTGGCGCCTTTAGCCTGCGCCAACTGCTGCCACGGCACGATATTGGCATGGTGCTCCAAATTCGACACGATGATTTCATCGCCCTCTTGCACGTGCTGGCCGCCCCATGCTTTGGCAATCAGGTTGATGGCTTCGGTAGTGCCGCGCACGAAAATAATTTCATGCACATCGGGGGCGTTGATGAACCGGCGTGCGACTTCTCGCGCATGTTCGTACGCATCCGTTGCACGGGCTGCCAACTCGTGCGCAGCCCGGTGGATGTTGGAGTTTTCATGCTCGTAAAAATAGGCAATCCGCTCAATCACTTGCCTTGGCTTATGGGTTGTCGCGGCGTTGTCAAGCCACACCAATTGCTTGCCATTGATCCTTTCCTGCAGAATCGGAAAGTCGCGGCGTACTGCATGCACATCAAATGCAGGGTGGCGCCCTCGATCGGCCTGTGGCACTGCATGCCCCCCATGGGGATGCGCTTTAGCAGGTGTCACATACCCACTTGGCAAAGTCACGGCATCTACAAAATAGTATTGCGACGTGCGCTCACCAGCACCAGCGGCTACAGGCAGCGCATGCCCTGCTCCAGGCTGGCGGCTTTCAGCCAGCGGCACAGCATGGTCTTGTCCATTCAATGCTGCCAAGGCCTGGCGGCTCAAAGTATCCAAGTCATGGCTATCGCCTGGTCGCTTGTCCGTGCTTGTGCCCAGCCTAGGCTTGTTTGCAGCATCACTGGCAAAGTAAAAAGGGGCTGCCCCACCAGCGGGATGCTGCGCGGCAGCAGCCCCAGTAGCTGCATGGGCCTGCGGCACGCCGGTGGCCAAGCCAGCCAACTTCGGTTCGTAAGCAGGCAAGGTGCTGAATGCCTTATCAGGCACCCCATTCGCCGCCTGCGCATGGGGCACAACAACACCGGCGCGATTTCCCAAAGACAATACCTGCGCATGAGAAGACGGCGTGAAGTTCGCCCCTGGCACTTGCCCTTGCGGAAAAGGCACTCCAGGCACATTGGGTGACGTGCCAGAAGGGCTGGCCAACGGTGAACCACCGGGAGCCACATTCACAGGTGGTTGCTGGCCAAATGGCACACCACTCGGCGCAATAGCGCTTAAAGCACCAGGAGCAGCCAGCGGACTGGCCACGCCACCACTGGATGACTGCAAGCCAGCAGGGGATGCTGCCTCACCGGGCAAGGCGCGAAAGAAGGCATTGGCCAACTGCGCCAACGCGGTCGGATCAATAGGCGTCTCTGGCGCTTGAGGCGGAGCAACAGGCACGGCTGGTGCAGGATTAGAAATGGAGGTAGAAGTCAAAACGCTTCCCCTTGTTTATTTATAGGTATCCAGAGCTGAATAGTCGTGGTACTTGTTGATTTCTACATCATCCAAAACGGCCAGTGCATCAGGCGTGAGCACGGCCAATGAGCAATACAGCGAAATCAGGTAGGACGCGATGGCATGGTCGTTGATTCCCATGAAACGCACAGACAGGCCTGGACTTTGCTCACCAGGCAAACCTGGCTGAAATAGCCCCACCACGCCCTGCCGACGATCGCCGACACGCAGCAATAGAATTTTGGACTTGCCGTCTGCGACAGGCACCTTGTCCGAAGGGATCAGCGGCACACCGCGCCATGTGATGAATTGCGAGCCAAACAAGCTCACCGTAGGCGGTGGCGTACCACGGCGTGTGGCTTCGCGGCCAAAGGCGGCAATGGTCAGCGGGTGGGCCAGGAAAAATGCAGGCTCTTTCCAAACCTTAGTCAACAACTCATCAAGATCATCGGGCGTGGGCGCACCAGTGAGCGGAAAAATACGCTGTTCATCCGTCACTTGCGCCAGCAAGCCGTAGTCTGGATTATTGATGAGTTCGCTTTCTTGGTTTTCCTTGATCGTCTCGATCGTCAAGCGCAGTTGCTCTTTGATCTGGTCGTGCGGGCTGCTGTACAGATCAGAGATGCGGGTGTGCACATCCAGCACGGTCGAAACGGCATTGAGGAAGTACTCACGCGGCAGCTCGTCGTAATCAACAAACGTGCGCGGCAGTTGATTCTCATGCTGCTTGGCGGTGCAGGTGACTTTGATTTCCTCAGGATTTTTCACCTGATTGACGCGGTAAATACCAGCCTCCACAGGAACCCATTGCAGCAAGTGCGTTAACCAGCGGGGGGAAATAGTCGATAGTTTCGGCGCTGTTTTGGTGGCATTGGCCAATTGCCGTGCGGCATTGTCACCCAATGCGGTTGTGCCGCGTACGTTTGTATTCATGGTGCTCTCCACTCTTTCACATTGAAACTGAATCGGTTAAAACGAGCAGTGTTTGCCTTGTCGCTGCCCCGCTCAACCGTCTATCACCAGCAATATGTCGCTGACTCTGGCATCACCGTCGCAAAAGACTGCATCTTGCTGCCCATAGCCATCACGCATCAACCATCATTAACAACGCATCACGCAGCAACGACATGCTGTTGCGGTTTACGGCGCAGTTGCTCGATGTTTTCGCAACGACTGAATAACTCCACCAGACTGACCTCGAAGGCCTGCGCTAATTTGTGTGCCGTCACCACAGAAGCCACGACCCTGCCCCGCTCGACCTCACCCACATACGAGCGGTTCAGGCCCGAACGGTCAGCCAATTGCTCTTGCGACCAACCTTGTTTTTCTCTCAACTGCCGCACGGCAATCCCTAGGTTTTCGACAAAGGCACTGGTTTGCGCTATGGGGTCCACAATCTGCCCCACAGCCCTCAAAGTCGTGACTTTCTGCGCACTGTTTTGTACGTCTGCATGAGGCGTCCATAGCTGCATTACGGTTTCTCCTTGAAGGGTTCTTTACGCAAACTCGCTTGCGACACGCTGGCACCCGGGGCGACGTTTTCTGTAATCCACACGTTGCCACCAATTACCGCACCTTTGCCCAACGTCACACGCCCCAATATCGTGGCGCCGGCATAAATCACTACGTCGTCTTCTACGATCGGGTGTCTTGGCTCGCCCTTACGCAGGTTGCCTGCTTCATCAGTAGCAAAACGCTTGGCCCCCAAAGTGACGGCTTGGTAAATACGCACGTTATGGCCAATGCGTGCAGTTTCACCAATCACAACACCTGTGCCATGGTCTATAAAGAAACCTGCTCCAATTTGCGCGCCAGGATGAATGTCTATACCCGTGCGACTATGGGCCTGCTCAGAAATCAAGCGCGCCAGCAAACGCAAACCATGCCCGTACAACACATGCGCGATGCGGTGGTGAATGATGGCCTGGATACCTGGATAGGACAGCAAGATCTCATCCACCCCCAGCGCGGCAGGATCCCCCCTGAAAGCGGCAACCACATCCTGATCCAGCAAGCGGCGAATGAAAGGCAGCTCTGCCGCCAATGCAGCCACAGCGGCGTGCGCTCGCGCTTTGATGGTGGCTTGTGTCTCTTGCGCATGGCGGGCATTGAATGCCAACTCCAGCCTGGCTTGCTGCTCCAGTGAACGCAAGGCCGCATGCAAGGTGTAGCCAACGTAATAATCTTCGCTTTCATGGTGCAGGTTCTCAGGGCCCAAACGCATAGGGAATAAGGCCCCCTTGAGCTGCTCCACAATTTGACCAACCGCCTCGGGTGAAGGGAGCTCGCGTGCTGAGGGGTCACGAACACGTTGTTGCGCATCACGCCAATCATCACGGGCCCGGTGCAGTGCGTCGACAATGCCTTGAATATCAATATCTGCCATTACTTTTTATAGAGGTCTGTCATGGCGAAGACTGCGCTAGCTGTGCGCAGCAAGAGACCGCAATGGCATCGCGTTCGTATTCAGAACATGATCGCCAAGTCCCGCCATGTTTGTTGTCGTATTAGGCTGAGTGAAGGGAGTAAAGAATCAATCCTGAACCCATGGCAGACCATGAAAGCGCCAACCATCACCATGGCCACGCTGCCCGGCCTCATCAATCTCCCCTTCAAAACCTTCAAGCACATTGAATACATGGGTAAAACCTGCCTGAGTTGCAGCTGTGGCGGCCAGTACAGACCGCTTGCCTGAGCGGCACAGCAACAAAACCACCGCTTGCTTGCCACCATGTGCTGCTAATTTGGCTTCCAGCTCACGCACAAATCGAGGGTTGCGTGTCAGTGCCGTACCACTGGCCCAAGGTACATGCACAGAACCTGGAACATGCCCAACAAATTTCAACTCTTCGCCTGAACGCACATCCACCAGCACCGCCTCCCCAGCATGAAACAAAGCCCACGCTTGCTGCGGCGTCACACCGCCAGCGTAACCGAGTTGCTGCTGAACGGCCTGTTGCTGTGCACGCTGCAAAATAGCGTCCAGCGGTCTCTCTAGGGTATCGACTGTCATTTCTTTTTTCTCCGTCTGTTGAGTCCTGCAAGGTGTGTGTTGCGCGCTTTTGATGTGTATACCCGCGTCAACACGGAGAAACTGTATGCCGTTCTTTATATGCCGCAAAAGATTGTTTTTAAATTTCAAAATAACCAATTTATATTTGAAAGCATCAAAAAAAAGCAAATGCGCATGGAAAACCAGTTTCAGCCCAGAAGGAACTTCACTACAATGCCCAACTTGTCAGGAGAGAGCGAAGCCAAGCTAAACGTTTGCATGGTTTCGCCGCCGAAGGCGCAGGCTGGCTTTACGCACAACCGCAAAACGCTCAGGCAAAAGGACTGGCAACCGTCTGTGATTGCACAGACGTCACCCACTGGAGAGAGTTGGTTCGTCGCATCCGATGCGCGGCACCAGCCACCGAAGGAGCAAGACCCGGCATGCAATGGCCTGCTAGGTTGAATCTCTCAGGTAAAGAGGACAGCAGGGTCTCCCACCGCAGCACATAGCTGGGGTTGTTCGTTTTTTGGAGATCCACTGCCATGACTGCCTCGAACACCGCTTCTGACGTTTTATTACAAACCCCGCTTCACGCCTTGCACAAGGAATTGGGTGCCCGTATGGTGCCGTTTGCAGGCTACGACATGCCGGTGCAGTACCCTGCAGGACTGATGGCTGAGCACCTGCATACCCGAACCCAAGCTGGTCTGTTCGACGTCTCGCACATGGGACAGCTGCGCTTAGTGGGCCCTGATGCTGCTGCCGCACTAGAAACCTTACTGCCCGTTGATGTACTGGGATTGGGGCTCAACAAGCAGCGCTATGGTTTATTGCTCAATGACGAAGGTGGCATCCTTGATGACTTGATGTTCGTCAACCGTGGCAACGATCTGTTCCTGATCGTCAACGGTGCATGCAAAGTCACAGACATTGCATGGATTCAAGAGCACATTGGGTCGCGTTGTGAAGTGATTCCAATGCCTGAGCAAGCCTTACTGGCCTTGCAAGGCCCTGCTGCGGTCAATGCATTGCAAGCCATCGTGCCCGGCGTAGAAAATTTGGTTTTCATGACTGGCGGCTCGTTTACTTGGGAAGGCCATATGCTCTACGTTACCCGCAGCGGTTACACCGGAGAGGATGGCTTTGAAATATCCCTGCCCGGTAGTGCTGCGGAGTCATTTGCCCGCACGCTACTGGCGCAAAATGGCGTCATGCCCATTGGCTTGGGTGCGCGCAACTCACTGCGTTTAGAAGCGGGCTTGTGCCTGTACGGCAATGACATTGACATCACGACCACGCCGGCCCAAGGCGCATTGAACTGGGCGATCCAGAAAGTGCGCCGTACCGGTGGGGAGCGCGCAGGCGGTTTTCCTGGTGCAGCCAAAGTGCTCGCCGAGATTGACCACCCATACAGCCTGCCAAGCAAACGTATCACTTTGCTGGGGCAAGAGCGCGTGCCTGTACGCGAACACACCGAATTGCACAATGAGGCTGGCGAAAAAGTGGGCGAAGTCACCAGCGGCCTGCTTTCACCTTGTTTAAACCAACCCATTGCCATCGCGTACGTGACGCTGTCCAGCGCCACATTGGATACAACCTTGTTTGCCCTTGTGCGCGGAAAAAAAATACCAATGAAAGTCGTGCCCTCGCCTTTTCTGCCCACCCGCTATTACCGGGGCTGAAGCTTTCGTCAAAACAGCCACGCACACTGGCAATCGCCATCTAAACCCAAGCAAGAGTGCAATTGGGCAAGCCATCACGCTGAAATTAGCTACATTGGCAATGGTGTTCACACAATCGCGTTCGAGGCACAGCCTGCTGCCTCTCAATTTTTAGTCATTAACTGGAGCCCTCTGATGAGCCTGAAATTTTCCAAAGACCACGAATGGGTCAACGCCAGCAATGCTGAAGCCGCTATCGTCGGCATTACCGTTCATGCGCAGGATGCGCTAGGTGATGTGGTGTTTGTTGATCTGCCCGAAGTCGGCGCGAGCTTCAAACAAGGCGATGTGGCTGGCGTGGTCGAATCCGTCAAGGCCGCCGCTGACGTGTATATGCCCATCGATGGAGAGATTGTTGAAGTCAACGAAGCCTTACGCGATGACCCAAGCCTGGCCAACACAGCGCCATTGGCTGAAGGCTGGTTCTTCAAAGTCAAATTGAGCAACTCCGCCCAATTGGACGAACTGCTGGATGAAGCCGCCTACGAGGCATTTGCAAAAGACGCTTGATTCCCCTGTCATTGCTTAGCCCGCTTCCTGATCTGGTTTGCCATCTCCATGGCAAACCAGCCCTTTCGTTTTAAATGCGTTGCCGCCCCGCCCTATGCTCAAGCAAGCCCCAAGCCTCACCGATCTGGAACATTCCACCGAATTCTGGTCTCGCCATATCGGCATCACTGAGGCTGATGCCCAGCATATGCTCAGTTGCATTGGCGCCGCATCAGTGCAAGCATTGGTGGGCAGCATCGTGCCGCAAGCCATTACCAGCCAACAGGCAATGGCACTCCCCCAGCCGGTAACTGAAGTGCAAGCATTGGCGCAAATGCGTGCTATCGCACAAAAAAACCAGCGACTCAAAAGCTTTATTGGCCAAGGCTATTACGGCACACATTTGCCCGGTGTGATCTTGCGCAATGTGCTGGAAAACCCCGCTTGGTACACCGCTTACACCCCTTACCAAGCGGAGATCAGCCAAGGCCGCATGGAGGCGTTGGTGAATTTTCAAACCATGGTGACCGACTTGACCGGCATGGACATCGCCAATGCCTCAATGCTGGATGAAGCAACAGCAGCGGCCGAAGCCATGACTCTGGCCAAACGTTCGGTCAAAGCCAAGGGCAATGTATTCATCATGGCTGGCGATGCCCACCCACAAACCATCGCTGTGGTGCAAACACGTGCGGCACCGCTGGGTATTGTGGTGAAGTTGGCCGATTCGCAACAGGAATGGAACGACCTGCTCGCCCAAGACGACTACTTCGCCGTGCTGGAGCAATACCCCTCGACGAGTGGCCGCTTGGGTGAAGAAGGTGATGACGTTAAAACAGCACATGCCAAAGGCGCTGCATACATTGTCGCCACGGACTTGCTGGCTTTGACCTTGCTGGTTCCTCCCGGAGAATGGGGATTGGGCGATCCAGCAGGCGAAGCCGACATCGTTATCGGCAGCACACAACGCTTTGGTATGCCCATGGGGGCCGGTGGCCCACACGCGGGTTTCATGGCTTGCAAGGACAATTTCAAACGCTCGCTACCAGGTCGTCTGGTTGGGGTCAGTGTGGATGCGCATGGCCAACCAGCCTACCGCTTAGCATTGCAAACCCGTGAGCAACATATTCGCCGCGAAAAAGCCACCTCCAATATTTGTACCGCACAAGTGCTGCCTGCCGTCATCGCCAGCATGTATGCGGTCTACCACGGTCCAGATGGATTAAAACGCATTGCCCAGCGTGTAGCACGTTACACCGCCATCCTCAGCCGAGGTTTAGCGCAATTGGGTTACACCGAGGTACATGCTGATGGCGCAGCTTTCGACACGCTGTGTTTGAAAACTGGCGCGCGTACTGCTGAACTGGCGCAGCGTGCTGTCGCTAAAGGGGCCAATCTGCGTACTGCTTGGGAGGAATATCTCTGCATCTCGCTGGATGAAACGACCACCCGCGTCGACATTGAACTGCTCTGGTCCATTTTCGCCAAGGAAGGGCAAGCTCTGCCAAGTATTGAAGCGCTCGACGATGGCAGCGACCTCATCCCCGCCCCACTGCGTCGTGCCAGTGTCTTCCTAACCCATCCTGTATTCAACAGCTACCATTCTGAAACGGCAATGCTGCGCTATTTGCGCCGCCTCTCTGACAAAGACTTGGCACTGGATCGCAGCATGATTCCGTTGGGCAGTTGCACCATGAAACTCAACGCCACCAGCGAGATGA
Organism: Lampropedia puyangensis; assembly: GCF_004833285.1. Classification (GTDB taxonomy): domain Bacteria; phylum Pseudomonadota; class Gammaproteobacteria; order Burkholderiales; family Burkholderiaceae_C; genus Lampropedia; species Lampropedia puyangensis. The sequence continues at coordinate 14,994 of NZ_STFG01000013.1, read as the reverse complement.
TTCCCATCACCTGGCCTGAGTTTGCCGACCTGCACCCCTACGCGCCTGCCGATCAATTGGCAGGCTACGCCGAGCTGGATGCGCAACTGCGCCAATGGCTATGCGCCATCACCGGTTATGCAGGTGTAAGTCTGCAGCCGAATGCCGGGTCCCAAGGCGAATATGCTGGACTCTTAGCGATCAAAGCTTTTCATGAAGCCAAGGGCAACAGCCAGCGCAACATTTGTCTGATTCCATCATCAGCCCACGGCACGAATCCCGCCAGCGCACAAATGGTTGGTCTGCAAGTGGTTGTCACCGCCTGCGATAAGCACGGCAACGTTGATGTGGACGACCTGAAAGCCAAGTGCGAGCAATACAGCGATCGCCTGGCCTGCATCATGATCACCTACCCGAGCACCCATGGTGTGTTTGAAACCCGCGTGCGTGAAATCTGCGACTTGGTACACCAACACGGTGGCCGCGTGTACGTGGATGGTGCCAACATGAATGCGATGGTCGGCTTAGCACAACCTGGCCAATTTGGCGGCGATGTCAGCCATCTGAATCTGCACAAGACATTCTGTATTCCACATGGCGGCGGTGGCCCCGGTGTCGGCCCCGTATGCGTGGTTGAAGATCTGGTTCCCTTCCTGCCGGGCACCATCAACCAAACCAGCACGGTGGGCCCCGTCTCAGCTGCGCCTTATGGCAATGCGGCCGTGCTACCCATTTCGTGGATGTATATCCGAATGATGGGCGATGCCGGGCTGCGCCAAGCTACCCAAAACGCCATCCTCAGCGCTAACTACATCAGTGCGCAACTCAAAGACCACTTCCCCACGCTGTATGCCAGCGATAATGGTCGCGTCGCGCACGAGTGTATTTTGGACTTGCGCCCCATCAAAGACGCCTGCGGCGTGACTGCTGAAGACGTTGCCAAACGATTGATTGATTACGGTTTTCATGCGCCTACGCTGTCTTTCCCGGTGCCCGGCACCTTGATGGTCGAACCGACTGAGAGCGAAAGCCGTGATGAACTGGACCGCTTCATCGCCGCAATGATTCAGATTCGTGAGGAAATTCGGCAAGTGGAAAACGGTACCTGGCCACAGGACAACAACCCTTTGTGTAATGCCCCACACACCGCTGCAACCTTGCTGCGATCAGACTGGAGTGCGCCCTACTCGCGTGAAGTAGCGGCCTATCCGCTCGAAAGCCTCCAGCATAGCAAGTACTGGAGTCCTGTTGGCCGCGTTGACAATGTGTACGGTGACCGTAACCTCTTCTGCAGCTGCTTGCCTGTAGATGCATACGCCAATTGAACATTGGGCATAGATTTGTATAGAGGGACATTTACGGCCCCCTTTTCACCATCGCAAGATGATGGGTGCCAAACCGATTCAGCGCATAACAAAGATGCCGCTCATGGTAATGCGCGCGACCCTCTCGCCAACAGCATGAGCAGCACGCACGCCAACAGCGCAGCCCCTAAGTTGTAATGCATACCAGTGACGAAGGCCTCGGTGTATTGGTTGGCTATAGTGCCCTCATCGCTTGCATCAAGCTGCACAGCGAACAGCACACCGACGACAGCAACACCCAATGCGGCTCCAATTTGCTGCACCGTAGAGATCACGCCAGACGCCATGCCTGCCAGTGCCTCATCAACAAATCCAAGCACCAGATTCAGCAGCGGTGTCATGATCAACCCCTGACCCAAGCCGACGACGATCAGGACAGGAATCAATGCTGAGGGCTCTAAACGCCCTTCCGCGCTCTGCACCTGAAGAATCAGTACTCCAATCGACATAGCATAAACCCATGCCCCTCCAGTGATCGCCTTTGTACCCCAACGAGTCACCCACTTTGGTGCAGCCAACGATGCCAAAACAAACCCCACACTGCATGGAGCAAAGAGACTCCCCGCAGCAAAAGGATCGAGCCCCAGACCTGTCTGCACCAACAGCGCGAAACACAAAAAGAACGAACTGGACGTCGAATAAACCAGCAATACCAACGCGGAGCCCAGCCCAAAGTGGTACTGGCGCAATAAGTGCATATTTACCAATGGGCTCACTCCAGCCAATCGCTTACGCTCTTGCTGTCGATAAAAAAGAACGAGTAAAGTCACACCAGCGGCAAGTGCCCACCAGCACCAAACTGGCCATCCCTGACCCGGTCCCTCCATCATTGGCACGAATAAAAAACTCAACCCAAAACTGACCAATACCAGACCTGACCAATCAAGACTTTGCCGCTCAGGAGCATGCGATTCTGGAATCCATCGTGCAGCAGCAAGCGCAAGCAAACCAATCGGTAAATTAATCAGAAAAATACTGCGCCAACCGAACCCGAACAGATTGGCATGCACCATCCAGCCCCCAAGCACCTGACCGGCAATAGCGGCCAGCCCCAGTGTCATTCCCAAAAAGCCAAAGGCGCGTCGACTGTGCTCTCCGCTGAAGCCAACCCGAATCGATGCATATACCTGCGGGAACAACAAAGCCGCAGCCAGACCTTGCAGCACGCGCGCACCAATCAGAAAATCAGCATGAGGAGCCACCCCACATAAAACCGATGCGGCAGTAAACCCCGCCATGCCGACCATAAACAATCGACGCCGTCCAAAAAGGTCGCCCAATCGGCCACCAGTTATTAGCATGACTCCGAAGGCCAACTCGTAGCCCGCCACAATAAAACCGATCTGAGACAAACTGGCACCAAGCTGGGTCTGCAGGCTTGGAATGGCCACATTGACAACAAACAAATCGAAAATCGTGACAAAACCTGCCAGCAACAGCACAGACAAACCCAACCAAGGCGGTCTGCTGGCGGTCTCTCTAGACTGTATTGAAGTGGTGCATTGAAGATTCATTTGACGCATTCAGAATATGGAAATGCGCATTCTGAAACACCATATAAACAATTACAATTTAACAATTTATGCTATTACTTTAGGCAATGCAATAACCCATGCGTACCTTACAACGGACCCGTTCCGATCTGGCTGCTTTCTTAAAGGCACGCCGTGAGCGTCTTGTGCCTGCAGATGTCGGTTTACCAAGTGGTGGTCGCCGCCGTACACCGGGATTACGCCGCGAGGAAGTCGCCGCGCTTGCTGGTGTAGGCCTGACTTGGTATACATGGCTGGAGCAAGGCCGAGATATTGGTGTCTCAGCCACATTTCTAGACAGCTTGGCGCGCGTTCTGAAACTTGATGCCGCCGAACGACGCCACTTGTTTCTACTGGCTCATGAACGCCCTCCCGCAGAACCAGGTAAGACATGGTGTGTCCTCCCCTCATTGGTTCGGCGCTTGATGCACGACATTCCACATGCGGCGTTCGTACTCAATCTCCGCTGGGACGTGTTGGGCTGCAATGCGCAAGCCGACCAGCTCTTCAACTTCAACGCACATGCACCGCAACGCCGAAACCTGCTCTGGCTGCTGTTTACAGACCCAATCCTTCGGGAGCGAACGGGCGACTGGGAAACTAAGGCCCCCATGATGCTGTCAAGTTTTCGCAGAGATTTTGTACGCGCCACACAAGAGGCCGACATACAAGCCTTGGTGGATGACCTGCAGCGGGTTTCACTTGAGTTCAAACTCTGGTGGCGCACGCATGAGGTTCACGCATCTTGCACTGGCGTGCGCCAGCTTGTCCTCGACGGACAGCCAGTACCTTTCGAACATACGTCACTTACCATTGATGAAGAGCGGCATCTGCGGTTAGTGGTTTATGCGCGGCAGTTGGAGTGCTCCACTGACAACGACTAAACAGACAGCCACAATCGAGCACAATAAGCCACTTGCAATGAATGGGCCAGCGTTCCTAGCGTGAGGATACGCTGACCATTGAACACAGGAGGCAGCCCAGCCAGTTGACCGATTTACTGGTTTTTGAATTGAGCAGTGCGTTTGTTCACGAACGCATCCATGCCCTCTTTTTGATCCTGCGTGGCAAAGAGAGAATGGAACAAACGGCGCTCGAACATGACGCCATCGGCGAGTCCGCTTTCAAAGGCACGATTAACAGACTCTTTAGCGGCCATCGATGCAATCAGCGAGAAGCTAGAAATAGCCAAAGCTGCCCCCAACGCTTCGTCCATGAGCTTGTCCAGCGGAACCACGCGACTCACTAAGCTCGCGCGCTCGGCCTCTTGGGCATCCATCATGCGCCCTGTCAAGGCCATGTCCATGGCTTTAGCTTTGCCTACAGCGCGCGGCAAACGTTGCGTACCACCGGCTCCAGGAATGACACCCAACTTAATTTCAGGCTGCCCAAACTTGGCGTTATCTGCTGCAATGATGAAATCACACATCATGGCCAACTCACATCCACCGCCCAAAGCATAGCCTGCTACAGCAGCAATCACGGGCTTTCGTATGCTGCGCACGGTTTCCCAGTTACGCGTGATGTAGTCACCTTTGTAGGCATCAACAAAGTTGTATTTGGCCATTGCAGGAATGTCTGCTCCTGCTGCAAATGCCTTCTCGCTGCCAGTAACGATAATGCACCCGATTGCATCATCTGCATCAAACGCTTTGAGCGCCTCGCCCAGCTCGGTCATTAACTGGTCATTGAGTGCATTCAATGCTTTAGGACGGTTGAGTGTAATGATGCCAACTTTTTCAGCCTCAATCTTCACTTCAATGGTTTCGTATGCCATGGTGCTTGTATCTCCAATTCTCTTTTTCAACATAGTTTGCAGCACATACGCGTGTGCGCGCTGCGGAAAGCTCAGGCACAGGGATCATGGCGTGCGCCAAAGCCCTTGCCTAAAACAAGCCAACGCCAGTTTATCCGGCATTGATAGCCTTTGCGGCGTCGTCACCGCTTAGTGTTCCATCCAGCCAATCCAACCAAGCAGCCTTGCCTGCATCCAAAGCTTCCAGATACGCCTCCCCATGAATCGCATCAGGAGCGGGCACCTGTAGCTGCAACCAAATCAATTGGCCGTCACGCGCCACAAGTAGGCGTACATCGAAAGCGGTGCGATGGGCATCGGGCACCAAACCATCGAACTCTTCCCATTTTTTGATACGCCAAGCTTTTGCATGAGCGCTCGCTTGCCCTTGTGCAGCAGTTACTGCAGGCGCAACTTCCACGCCAATACATTCGTCCCCCACAGCCAATCCTGCGCGCTCTGCCGCGCTGGCAGTTTGTACACGGCGAACGGTCATACCGGCAGCATTTTCTTGTACCAATATGCCCAAGCGCTGCGGCCAAGTTGCAGTCTTGAACCCCAAGCGCAAGCCCACGCAAGCCAATGCCTCAGCCAAAGGCAAGTCGCCAACCCCATGTACCCATGGTGAGAGTTTTGCAAAAGCATGGTCAGACCCAGTGACAGTTTGCAGTGCGGCGGCGATGTCCTGCTCTCGAATCGGGCCTCCTTGGCTTTGATCCCATAAAGTGCGCATCACTTGGTCGAGCGTGCCAACCCCTTGCTGACGCAAATACAGGTCCAAACACAGTGCAATCAACGCCCCTTTGGTGTAATAACTGACTGTGATATTTGCAGTGTTCTCATCTTGCCTGTAATACTTCATCCAGGCATCAAAACTGGCTTGCGCCACACTTTGCACGTGCCGGCCAGGAGTTTGAGCCACTTGCTGAATGGTTTTAGCCAATACAGTCCAATATTGAGCATCACTCAACAGCCCTGCTCTACGCAACAGTAAATCGTCGTAGTAACTGGTAAAGCCTTCAAAAAACCACAGCAGTTCTGTGTAGTTTTCCTGCTCGTAGTTGTAGCGCTCAAATTCGCTGGGGCGCATGCGCTTGACGTTCCATGTATGGAAGTACTCGTGGCTAATCAATCCCAAAAGGGTGCGATACCCCTCGTTTTTATCTCCATCGCCTAACCGCGGAAGATCACTTCGATTACAAATCAAGGCCGTGCTGCTGCGGTGTTCCAGGCCTCCATAACCGTTGGCTACTGCATTGAGTAGGAAAGTGTAGTGGCCATGGGGTGCAATGCCCTGGGCATGCTTTTTTGCATCTGGGTGCCAGAAAGCGATAGCCGCCTCGCAAATGCGCTGTGCATCACATAACAAGCGCTCTCCATCAAATGCCGCACTCGCGCCAGCCACAACAAACTGATGTGTGATGCCACACGCATCGAAATGACCAGACCAAAAGCACCCCAACTCAACAGGGCTATCGGCTAACTCATCGTAATTTTGGGCGATATAGTCGCCAAAGCCATTCGCGTTGGTTGTGACGGCTTGAAGCGCAGTTGCCAGCTGCCATTGAGGTGCGTGCAATGGCTGCAGCAGTGTAATCGCGTGGAAAGACGACTCCTGCCCATGGGCACGCAAACAAAGACTGGTTGGATTGAAGAAACCACGCTGTGCGTCTAACCAAGCCGTGCGCACCGAAGTGTCAAATGCATACACACGGTAGCGCAACACCAAGGCTTGCGTTGCGCAGCAACTGATGTGCCAGGTGTTTTTACGCGTTTGCACGACTGTCACGGGTTCGCCCGATTGCTGGGCCTCTAACGCACTGAGATGACGCGCAAACTCCCGTATCAAATAGCTTCCTGGAATCCACGCAGGTAAAGAAACGATTTGTTCGGCCGCCGGATTAGCGATGCTCATGCATACATCGAAGTGGTGCCCATGCACATCATTCGCGTCAATTCGGTAATGAACAGGCGCTTCCAATTGCGGCATTGTCTGCCAGAACTGCGGGGAAGAGGGAGTGCTCAAATCATTCATAAGTCGTATCAATCAATGCGCAAAGAATTGCGATTACACCATTGCCGACCTTGCTAAACAGTTGCACCGGCCACGGCAACCCCATCTTTATAACGCGAAGAACGCGTCTCGCCATTACCAAGAGGAAGACAAAGAATGCCTGCGTAACCCCGGAGACTTAGGGGGATAGTTATCCTTCAGCATTGATTTTTGCCCGGATAGTGGGTAAATCCCAATCCAGAATTTATGGCGACCGCCTTTGAAGGTTCATTGCCACCGCATAGATATTGCTCTTTTTTTTGACATTCACTTATGATTTAATGAGTATTTGGTTATTTTCAAGCGTTTGAACATACCTGTTCAAATATGACGATGCCATGCTGATATGCGCTACGCATGAAGCCATGGTCTAACGTTGCAGAACTTGCTCGAGGATGAAGCGCGTCTTTCAAAGCGTTTACTTTTGTTCTGCTTGAAACATTTTTTCACGGTCAAACGAAAAAAATCAGCCAGTTGCATTGGCTTTTTCATCTTGTTTGACATCTTCAATGCTACGCTTGCAGCCCATGAAACGTTTGCACCTGCCATTGATCGCTTTATCCTTGACCATGCTGACTTGTACGGCAACATGGGCAGATCCTCAGTCAGACGATCTTTTAGGACATTTTCTACTGGCGAACACGCAATCCTCTGCAAGTACGGTACTTGGTGCCAAGCACAAAGCCAGTGCTCGCGAACTACTGAATCACCCTCCTCGTTTGAGTTTTCGCAGTGAGCCGCAAACAAGTTCGCAGGAAACAGACTCCGTAGCAAATGCAAGACAGTCACTAGGGATTGACTCGCACACATTGATGATGTCCGATGTCGTGGTGACTGCCATGGGCTACTTGGGCAAACCGTATGCCTACGGTGAAAGCTCGCTAGATGGCGGTTTCGATTGCAGCGGCTTTGTACTGTCCCTCTACCAGCGATCGGTCGGCCACCATCTGCCGCGTACAGCAGCCCAGCAAGCAAATGCCACGAAAAAAATTGCCCGCAACGATTTGCAACCTGGCGATCTCGTCTTCTTCAATACCCTACGTCGCCAATTCAGCCATGTCGGTATCTATATTGGAGATGGTCGTTTCATTCACTCGCCTCGAGCAGGTGCCTCCATCAGGATCGAGAGCATGGAGAAGTCCTACTGGCAAAAGCGCTTCAATGGTGCACGCCGTGTTGAGCCTGCAAACTCAACCTTTATGGCCAGTAGTACCTGAGCATTCAGCACCGTTTAGCTTTCGCTGCGATGTGCTGGCCATAGCCCATTCGACATACAAGCATTGGACGATGCTCAAACGCATTATTTAGTATTTTTAATGCCAAACAACTGCAAAAATTGCTCTGTTTGCTGCCTCACCTGCTCTTGCATTTGCTCTTGTGCTTTCGCCAAGGTCTGACGACTTTGCTCTGCATTAAAGCCCCCCATCATGGCAGGCATGACAGGTTGAGAAAAAGCTTGAAACTGGCCCCAAAATTCAGGAGGCATTTGGCGTGTTTGCTCGGCCCATTGCGATTGCATTTCTGCCATAGCTTGAATATTTTTTTCAATATAGGCCCCCATGAAGCCTTGCATGGTATGGCCATAAAAACGAATCAGGTTCGCAAGCACGGCCTCACTAAAAATGGGTGTTCCGCCAACCTCTTCTTCAAGAATGATTTGCAGCAGAATGCTTCGCGTGAGGTTTTCGCCTGTTTTGGCATCTACCACAATAACGGGCTGGCGATCAATGACCAGTTGCTTGACATCGGCCAGTGTGATGTAGGTGGAGTGAGCTAAATCGTAAAGGCGACGATTAGGGTATTTTTTGATCACACGGCCATTGAAATGGCTGTCATCTGCTTCTGCTTTCTTGCGAGTCACCATGCGTCACGCCCATCCTGTAGAAAATCTGTAATAGGCCCATTCTAACGACGCCATTAAAGAACCCAACTCAGCAAAACCCTTGGTTTGAACGTCAGGCAGCAGCTCTCATAATGTCATAGAATAAATGCGAATAATTTCCAGTACATCACAACCAATGCCGGTTCGTCGATGCAGCCGAAGCCATTCACATCTTCCGACTATTGCTTTTGACCATGACACAGACCAACACGCGTACAGAAAAAGACACTTTTGGCCCGATTGAAGTCCCTGCTGACAAATTATGGGGAGCTCAAACACAGCGCTCGCTGCAGAACTTCGATATCTCAGGGGAAAAGCAACCCAAGGAAATCATTAAAGCACTGGCTCAAGTTAAACGAGCTTCTGCAACCGTGAACCATGCGTTGGGTTTATTGGATGACAAGAAAATGCAGGCCATCGTGGCAGCTGCGCAAGAAGTCATCGAGGGCAAACACCCTGGCGAGTTCCCTTTAGTAGTGTGGCAAACCGGCTCAGGTACGCAAAGCAATATGAACCTTAATGAGGTCATCGCCAACCGCGCCAGTGAATTGCTCGGTGGTGAACGTGGCGAGTCACGTTTAGTCCATCCCAATGACGATGTGAACAAAAGCCAGTCGTCCAACGATGTATTCCCTACCGCATCGCATGTAGCAGCTGTCGATGCCTTGACCAACAAGCTGCTGCCAGCTATTGATGTACTCAAAAATACGTTGGCCGAAAAGGCAAAAGCCTTCGACCACATCGTCAAAATTGGCCGCACCCATTTGCAAGACGCAACGCCACTAACGTTAGGTCAGGAAATTTCTGGCTGGGTTGCGCAACTGGAGCATGGCAAAAAACATGTGCAAGATGCACTGCCGCATTTGTATGAGCTGGCCTTGGGAGGCACTGCCGTTGGTACGGGTTTGAATGCCCCAAAAGGCTATGCTGAAGGCGTGGCTAAAGAACTAGCAGCGATCACTAGCCTGCCTTTTATTACTTCACCCAATAAGTTTGAATCGCTTGCCTCGCAAGATGCTTTGGTACATGCGCATGGTGCACTTAAAACCTTAGCAGCCAGTTTGACCAAAATCGCCAATGATGTGCGTTGGTTGGCCAGCGGCCCACGCAGTGGGATTGGCGAAATCAGCATTCCAGAAAATGAACCAGGCTCCTCCATCATGCCCGGCAAAGTCAACCCAACACAAAGCGAAGCCGTCACCATGCTTGCGGCACAGGTGTTTGGCAATGATGTAGCCATCAATATCAGTGGTGCGTCAGGCAATTTCGAGCTGAACGTCTTCCGTCCTGTCGTTGCCCACAACTTTTTACAAAGCGTTCGCTTGCTTGCGGATGGGATGATCAGCTTCAACAACAATTGTGCGGTTGGTATTGAGCCCAACCAAGCGCGGATCACAGAACTAGTGCAAAACTCCTTGATGCTGGTTACTGCCCTCAACACCCACATTGGTTACGACAAGGCAGCATTTATTGCAAAGAAAGCCCACAAAGAGGGCTCCAGCCTGCGCGAAGCAGCCGTTGCATCAGGGTTTCTCACTGCAGAGCAGTTTGACCAATGGGTGATTCCCGAAAATATGGTTGGCCGTTAACGCTAAGGCAGCCCTTCAGTAAGAGGGGAAGCTTGCTCTTGCATTGATGCAGTATTAGATTACTGCCCTCTGTCCCTGAAAAAAAACCTGTCATTGCATCCATGACAGGTTTTTTTTACGCACTATATGGTGAATGTGCAGTGATCAAGAGATTAATCAGAGCTTAACGACCTCAAGCAAACGATCCAATCCCCCTTCATTAATCGCCACTTTGGCAACGGCCTTAACCCTCGGCTTAGCATGGAAGGCAACAGAAAGGCCAACAGCTTGCATCATAGGAATATCGTTACTGCCATCGCCCACAGCAATCACTTGTTGCGGATCGATCCCCATCAACGATGCCAAATCCAAAACCGCACGGCGCTTTTCATCACCGTCACAAATGTCCCCCCACGACTGATCAGTCATTCGACCGGTCAACACCCCATCCTTGGCTTCAAGCAAATTGGAGCGAGAAAAATCCAATTGCAACTTGGCCCGAATGCGATCGGTAAAGAAGGTAAAACCTCCTGAAACCAAGACGGTTTTCAAGCCGGCCTTTTGGCACGCCTGCACCAGTGATTCAGCACCAGGTGTCAATTGCACCCGTTCGTTATAGACCTGCTCCAATTGCGCCAGCGTCACCCCTTTAAGCAACGCCACGCGTTGGCGCAAACTTTCTTTGTAGTCGGTAATAACACCTTGCATTGCCGCCTCAGTAATAGCAGCTACTTCTGCTTTTTTACCAACCACATCGGCAATTTCATCCACGCACTCAGAAGTCACCAGCGTGGAATCCATGTCAAACGCGATGAGTTTGTATTGGTGCAGTGACAAAGGAGGCTCAATGCCTTGAATTTCCAGGCCTTTGGCCCATTCTTGCTTACTCATGGTGCAGTATCTCGTGCTATCGGTGTAAACGCTTTCGCGGCTCGATCATCCTTGCCAAGCCAAATTCTCTGCACAAAAACGTGCTTAAGAACTGGACATGCAAGCTTATGCGAATTATGCGGTAAATCTCTTGTATCGCATCTTGCACCTTTGCTTCAAAATGCAGTTACACGTTCAGCAAAGCAGTCTTAAAGCACGCTTTCGTACCACACCTCTAGCGCCCACACTGCACACCGAGCTAAACCACCATCGGATAGATCGACAGTACCAACAGCACCGCCATACTGAAATTGAACATGCGCACAGTTCTAGGCTCGCGTAGCCAGCGTTTGAGCGCCACACCAAACAAAGTCCATACCGAAATAGTTGGCAAATTGACCATCCCTGCAATCGATGTTGCAATCAGCAAATTAGCCATGAATTCCTTTGGAGGGACATACACCGCAATCACGCCAAGCACCATTGCCCAAGCTTTGGGGTTGACCCATTGAAAAGCGGCCGCCTGTAAAAATGTCATAGGCTTGCCCTGCTCTTGACCAGCACCCATCGGCCCTGAAAAAGCAATTTTTGCAGCTAGGTACAGCAAATACAGTACGCATACCACCTTCAATCCTGTGTGCAATACAGGCAACCGATTAAACGCGGCTCCCAGTCCTAAGCCCAATACAAAAATCATGGCCATGCACCCCACACTGATGCCCAGCATATGGGGAATGCTACGGCGAAAACCATAATTCAAACCAGAGCTGGCCAGCATGATGTTATTGGGCCCCGGCGTAATAGATGAAGCAAAAAAGAATGTGGCCATTGGAAGCCAAAGCAAAAGCGCATCCATAGATGAAATTTTCTTTCAAAAATGACAGACCGGTTGTCCATCAAACAGCTTCGCAATTTATCCAACAAAACCAATACAGTACCGATACAATTTTCATTCAATTCAAAAACCTTACAGGTTAAAAAAATGAATACCGTACAGATTGACGCTTTTGAACCGCCACTGAGGCAGCATGATCAAACACTGCTGGAGCAAATTGTTCGAATGGTGGAACACAAAATCACCAGTCTGGGACTGCGACCAGGCAGTCGCCTGCCCTCCATTAGAGCGATGGCTGAACATCTGTGCGTGAGCCGTTTCACAGTGGTCGAAGCGTATGAACAACTCACCATGAAAGGCTGGTTACAGGCTCGTCGTGGGGCCGGGTATTTCGTCAATGCCAGACCTATACCCAGAGATGCTGATAGCTTGTCGGCCCACCATGCTGCCGCAGGAGCCTCTGCGCAGCCTATAACCCCCACCACCATGGATGTCTCATGGTTGCTGGAAAGTACTTTGAGAGATATGGGTGGACGGTTCAACCCAGGCACATCGGCATTAATGCCCAAAGCTTGGTTGGATTCAGAATTGGTAGCATCCGCTATTCGCAGTGTAGGGCGTACGCCCTGCACCTCCTTGCTTGGATACGGTGATGCGAGGGGCTATTTACCACTGCGCATTAGCCTGACAGAGCAGCTGCAGAACATCGGTATTGCCGCTCACGCAGAGCAGCACCTGCTGTTGACTGCGGGCGTCACCCATGCCACAGACTTGGCATTACGCACCCTGACTACACCTGGTGATACGGTTCTTGTAGAAGATCCAGCATGGTATTTGGTATTTGCCCGTTTGGCTGCCGCAGGGGTACGTGTCGTGGGTGTGCCCCGAACACCAAGCGGCCCAGACCTCAATATTCTGGAGGAACTGGTTCGAACGCATCGACCAAAGCTGTTTTTCATCAATAGCGCGGTACACAACCCAACAGGCTACAGCCTCTCACCCCGCAGTGCGCACACCATCTTGAAACTTGCACAAGAATATGATTTTCATATTCTTGAAGACGACACCTATGGGGAACTGCACCCTGGCGGCGCCATCCGGATTGCCGCTCTTGATGGATTGGAGAGAGTCCTATTCACTGGCGGCTTTTCCAAACCCCTGGCTGCAGGTCTACGCGTTGGCTACATTGCCGCATCATCCAAACTCACCACACGTTTGACTGAGCTGAAAATGCTCTCGGGCCTGACCACGCCAGAATTACCTGAGCGCGTATTGCAGCACATCCTTGCATCAGGCCTTTACAGCAAGCATCTGCATCGGTTACGCCAATTTGTCGACAACGCACGCATGCAAGCGCTGGATTTCCTCCAATCACTCGACTTAGCGCCTCAGCCAGCCCCCCATGCAGGTCTTTTCATTTGGCTCAACTGCCAACAAGACAGCGAACAACTGGCGCGCCGCAGTGCAGCACAAGGTCTCATCCTCGCTCCAGGCAGACTATTCTCTCCTGCGCAAGTACCAGACACCCACATCCGCCTCTCCGTCTCACTCACAGAAAGCGCTGAAACCATGGCACTGTTCAAAAAACTGCTCACCAATCCATAGAAATAGCCACATTGAGAGCTGCGCTAGACAAACAAGATAGCCGCCGCAGCATAAGTGCAGCGACTACTCGGGCAAATCGCATCGTATGAACGAGTGGCAATCCTTGGAAAAACAAAACTCTGAAAAATAAATCTATGCTGCCATTCATTGTTGCTTGAGCTTCAAAGTGCTGCTCAATTTAGGCTAACGCCAGACCATCGGGCGGGGCGAATCGCTCATCAATATGTGCGTCCTGCCATGGAAGACACCCAACTTCAGCACACTCTGTCATAGGCAAAAAGACTCGGACGTGATTGTGCAATATCATGCCAATGATCCCGCCCCGCAAGCGGGCTCAAAGACGCAAAGGAGCTGCCTTTGCAGCACGCAATGAGCATCGCAGTATGTCGCCGTTTCGGACGCGGCATCTGAAAAAATTGGAGCGTCTTCCACCGCAGATCCTTGGTTAGAGGCCAAAATGAATTGCTTGCAAAAGCCCAGAGAAAAAATCAAGGCCAAGGCCTTTGAGAGACAGGTCGTAGAGCTCAATGTGCGAGCGGCCATCTGGAATCGGCTCACACAATTGGACTGCCCCAACTCAGGCGCCGTAGGATAACTGCGCATGAGGTTTGGAGCGCTATGTTCTGCGCTTGATTTATGCAACAAAACCCATAAACATTGCAAAGCTCCAAGTAGCCCAAGGCAAGCTTTACCTCTTTGTTGCCATATACAGAACCAGCAAATTCAAGATAGATCCGACTCATCAAAATCCGGGGCTAAACACCTAGCGCCTTATGGCGCGACAAAGAGGACGTTTAGACGATTCTAGAGAAAGGAAATGCAAGCGGAAATTTTTTATAGAAAAACAGCATCAAAGCATATATGCTCAAAAAAACAAGATAGAATTTCGCTTTCACGGAGAGGTGGATGAGCGGTTTAAGTCGCACGCCTGGAAAGCGTGTGTAGGTTAATAGCCTACCGCGGGTTCGAATCCCGCCCTCTCCGCCAATGGCATATATAAATCAATGACTTATGAATGAGTTTTTGATTTGTACCACATAAAACCCCACATAAAGCAAACAGCTTATGTGGGTTTTTTCTTGTCCGTCTTGTTTTGAGCTGGTTGAAAAAACTCTAAATAAAAAAATCTCAGCCACAGGCTTTGTTGCACAAATCAAATTTAGCGTGAACGNGGCCAAGTTCGCTGAACCGATTGAGAATAGATGCACGCACATTCAACTCCGTGACCTGTCTCTCAAACATGCGTGCCATCACCTTCTCTCCAAGCCTCTTGAAGCAATGCATCTTTGTCTCCACCAGGGAGCGTCGGTGGTAACCGCTCCAGTCTTTCCATATCGCTCTGCCTAGTCGCCCGCATGCCATGACTGCTTCGTTGCGATGGGCAAAGGCTACACCTTTGCGCAATCGTGCTCTCTTGCATGGCGGGATGATGGGGATAATCTGTCTGTGCTGGCAGGCGGTATACACAGCTTCGGCGTCATAGGCCCCATCACCTGTCATGGTGCCAATCG
>NZ_STFG01000012.1 GCF_004833285.1 Lampropedia puyangensis | reverse complement strand
GAGAACGGCTTGGTCGGTGGTCTCCTGGGTGGCAATGGCGGCTTGCTCGGTGGTCTGTTAGGCAGCGGCAATACGGCCTCGCTTGCCTCCAGCGTAGCGGATGGACTGCAATCCATCGCTGCCCCCATCAGTAGCATCGCCGAAAGCCACGACGCAGGCCTGTCGCTCGCACAGCAGCTGCAACACAACCAACTGGTCTAACCACCAAAGGTCTTGCTGCCTTTGTGCCCACACGGACGCAAGGGCTCCAAGGCCAGCCTTCCGAGGAGATTCATATGTTGAGACATTCACTGAAACTGTGTGCCACATTGCTTGCTGCCGCCCTGCTGGCCGCTTGTGCCGGCCAGTCAGGCAGCAGCGCCCAGCGTACCGAGCACCATTACGCATTTGGCAAGCCAGGGGCAGCAACCTCAGGAGTTGCACCAGTCGTTGCCAGCGCCAGCATGGGTCGCCAAGGTCCGCAGAACCTGGCCCACATCGTGTATTTCGATTACGACTCGTACGAACTGCGCAACAGCGACCGCAGCCTGATAGAAGGCCATGCACAGTGGTTGCGCAACCACCCTGAGCGAGCCTTGGTGTTGCGTGGACACACCGATGACCGTGGCGGCATTGAATACAACGTCGCTCTTGGTCAAAAACGTGCAGAGGCTGTGCGCCAAGCACTGCAATTGCTTGGGGTTGCACCGCACAAACTGGAAGCTGTCAGTTACGGCAAAGAACAACTGGCTGATCCGGGCCATAGCGAGGCAGCCCACCAACGCAACCGACGGGTGGAATTCGACTACCGCTGATCAAAGGCAATCAAGAGTCGCCACAGGCTCTTGCTCGGTAACCAATTGCTGCCCCATGCGCAGAACTGCGATTGGTTGCTGACATCACCGTGCAAGGTACTTGTATATCTGCACTTTGTTTGCTTGCTTCACCCTGCCCAGCCATGCGCATACCGGTCTCCTCTCCCCCCCCACAAGGCCCCTTGAGCAGTCCTCTTGCCCATGCGTTCAATTGGGCGCAGGAGGAGCCAGTCGCACCAGTCAGACTGGACCCATTGCTTCAAATGGCACGGCAACATTTAGCTGTATGGGTGCGCACGCTACCAGAGCCATGGTCAGGATGCATTCTGTTTTTTTCCGTCGCGAGCGAGAAAGAATCCGCTACCGTTTTTCATGTCAAGGCCAGTACCTTTGAGTCAGCTTGGCGCGAAGGCTCCATCCGCATTCGGCAGTGGGCATGGGCACGCAGACTTGAGACTGTGCTGCTGCGCATAGATTGGGTTGACAGCGTGGCGCACCACCCTGCAGCCAATCCAATGGATTGGCCCAGTCTACTGCAGCAAAACACACACAGTTTGGCCTTGGCGGACGCCTGCCTTGAGGACATCTGGCTACTACCCCAAGCTATGTTCGCAGAGGAAGACACCACCCCAGCATGGATGCAGCCGACCTTGGCAGATCCTGCCATGGCACAGACGGTGTTGCTGCTGCAGCTGCGAGGCGTATATCTGGATGGCCGTGCGCCTACCGCGATTACGCTGCCAAGAAACCAGCCAACGCGCTCATTCACAAGACCTCTTGCCCCACCCGCTGAATGCGCCTGGCAGGGCTGGCGCACAGCTGCCCGGCTGACCCTCGACAACTTGATAACCACGCAAACTCCAAACGGCACTTGGCAGGACGCCCACGGTCTGTTGGACCATCTGGGCATTTTGCATACTTTGCTGCAAACTTTAGAACATATCCGCAGCGCACGCATGCCCGCATTGGCCACAGAAGTGCTAGTGCACGCCATCGCCTTGGCCACCGAATACGCCATGGAACACGCCAGCGGGCAGACACACGTATCAGCGCAAAGCCTGCTGGTACTGAACAGCATCGCCCAGGCACACGTTTTGGGCGTGAGGCACACGGCTTTGTTGTATAACTTGCTCGATCAATTGGCATGGCAACTGCTGCAAGATGCCGCCCCCAAACACCTTGAGGCGCTACACACTCATGCCCCAGCCGACATAGCGACCATGTGGAAGAGCCTAGCGCTGAAGGTCTATTGGACATACCGCAATACCAATAGCGGCAGTGAATTGCCCTTCCCCACCGAACCTCATGCACACGAGGCGGATTGGCTACCACTGCTACTCATCAGCAGCGGCTCCTCTCCCCACAGAGGCTTTGATTGGCTTAGCATCGCGGTCATCGAGGCCAACCGGTGCGGCATACTGGCAAACACTGCCCCACATGCCTCTGCCCAACAATGCGCGGCGATAGAGCAACAATGGCAGGCTTTGGAGCAGCGTATTATTTGGCCAGAACTGGCGATATACCTAGGCTCACCGCGCCGTGCACAAACACCATTTTTCTCTGCAGCACACAACCTGCAGAATCTGCAAGCGGCAACGTATTCACCATCGCAACAGGCCAACGTCCTCAGCCGTCTTAGCGCCTGCCATACGCTATTGGGTTGGCTCGAGCCCGCCTCAATTCAAGAGACTACACCAACGGTTTCAGCAGAAACATCCAAATCTGCACTCACCAGCTCCAGCCATCTGGCTCCCATGGCCTGGAGCAGCCAAAGTCTGGCCACACTCACAAAAGGGCAATGGATTGTCCCTGTAGGACACAAGGTACCGGCATTCATCGCTGGCCTAACGGTCACACGGCTGCAGCACACCCCAAACGCCGCCGTTTTGCTTCGGCGCAGTGGCGAGATCACCGGAGTGTTGCCCGCTTCGGTCGCAGCACTGCATCCGCAAGCCTTAATCAGCGCAGACTCCACTACCCCCCTCTCAGCACAGGTACCTGTATTGCACATGCCAGAGCTAACCCTAGCCATCAATCGGTGGGCCACCAGCGCTCGACAACGCATTCACGTGCCAGTCATTGCGGCAACCGGATGTGTAGGGAAGTCATCGACCTTGCGCATGCTGATGCAATGTTTGGGCAACGCCTGCACTGTGCAGCAAGAGGCACTTTTGCAATCGGAGACCGCTTTGCAAATGATCAACTGGAGCGATTCTGCGCCTTGCGTGCTGGCAGAGCTTGGGCCGTCACAGGCTTTGTCTGACTTATCGATACTGCGACCCGACATCCTTGTGGTAACCAATTTCCCAGAAGATTCAGCACAGCCGCCTGCACCATCAAAAGAAAAAAACCTGCACCATCTGGTTCAGCTCATGCAGCACCTACGTGCAGGCAGCACGTTGGTATTGAACTATGCGTTAGTGCCCCTGAATGCCCTGCATTCAGCTGCCCAGCAACGAGGAATCGAGCTGATCGGTTTTGGTCCACATCCTCAGGCACAGGTACGTGAACTTTTCTATGCACCATTAGGCCGCTTACACCTTCAACTGCCGCCTAAACCGGCACAACAGCACGCAACGCCATCTGAAAAAAAGCATATTCAACTGCGCGCAGATGGCCACCACATGGCCTTGAATGCACAAGCTGCGTTGGCTGTACTGCACGCCATAAGGCATCCTATCGATAGCGCCATCGCGCCACTGACCACTTGGAAGCCGCCTCCTGGATCTGGGCAACCTGAAAATCTGCCAGTCAACCGTTGCCTGCTTGACCACAGTAACACCAGTGAACTGCTGGCTGTGCAAGCGGCCATGCAGCAACTGCAGACCCACGCACCTCACGCGCATCAGCGCCTGATTGTCCTAGGAGGCATCAAAGCACCGCACACCAGCATAGAGGATGCACAACTGCAATTGGAACCGCTCATCCGCAGCACAGCAGCCAAGCATGTATTTCTCTATGGCAACGCCATGTTGGGCTTAACTCAATCGCTGCAAGACCAACCGCATGTGCACTGGTTTGAAGACCTCAACCAACTCATTCATGCCCTGCTACGGGCTTTCGATGTGCGCCACACAGTGCTGCTGGCGGGGCGCACCACCACCAATCTCAGCATTGTCGCCAGTGCCATTCGGGAAAACGTTTTTTGATTCCCTCTCAACTGGCTCCTTATTCCACTTCACGATTCAAATGTGACACACCAATAACTCCATATCAATTCAGATCCCATTTTCAACAGTCACATAAAAATCGTCGAACAAATACAGCAATCTTGCAGGACAAACAAACAAGCAAAATGCTACCAAACACACATTTGGTTTAAAAATTTTGATTTAAGTCAAAAAAAATACAGAAATCCGCTTTTTCACCTATAAAATTTAATGAAAATTGACAGAAAATCACATTTGATTGACATTTCGATTAGGCTTCAGTCCTACCAAAGACTGAATCACCAAATGCAATGCCAACTCATTCTGACAACACGAGACGATAAGCGAGGTACCCAATGATCAAGTACCTGTTGCCAAGCAGCCTGCTGCAAGCACCGCCAGAAAGCGGTGAAGCCAGTACAGGTCAGACAGGCTCCTACGCGACGGCCATTCACACCGCCAGCGCAGGAGCATGGCAGCATGTGCGCATGGCAGCTTGGTTGTCTCTGCCCATCGGGCTGCTCGGCTTGTTGCCATCTCTTTTTGTCTTGCAGGTTTATAACCGCGTGATTTCACGTGGAGGCAATGCCACACTGATTGCCATGGTGGCAGGCGTGTTGGTGTTTCTGGGTATCGAATGGTGGCTGCGCCGCAAACGCGCCAAAGCCTTGCGCGAAGCTGGCGCCGAGATCGACTACCACGTCTCTCAAGCTTTGCTGGCATCCATGCTGCAACGTCCTTTACTGACGCTGGAGCAACGCCCTGCCAGCCAATGGCTGCAACTGTTTCGGGACGTGGGTGCCATGCGCTCTAGTATCTCCGGAGGCTTGGCTGGTGCTTTCATGGATATACCGATGGTGCTGCTGGCCCTGATTGTGATTGGCATCGTGGCTTGGCCAGTCCTCCCTGTGATTCTGGTGGCAATGGTCATTTTGGGTATTCTGGCGTGGTGGTGGGCTGATGAAGTGCGCACAGGCCGTGTTGAAGAAATTGCGCAAGCGCGCGCGCTAGACCGCACCACCACAGAAGTATGCAATGCACGCACTACTCTCAAAGTGCTAGGGCACGACCAAGCTGTGCGCCAAACGTGGCAAACCAGTTATGACCAGTGGTTAACGGAAAGCTTCAGTAAAAATGGGGAGCTTGAAAACGCCCGTGAAGCCAGCACCATGCTGCTGTCGTTTTTCTCCATTGCCGTCATCACAGTGGGGGCGATCGCCATTAACTCACAATGGATGAGCATCGGCAGTCTGATGGCTGTGAACTTATTGGCCAGCAAAGCCCTGGGGCCAATCGCCCAACTGGCTGGAAACTGGCGATCTCTGGCACGCGCCCATGATGCCACCCGGCGTCTGCAAACCGTGCTGCAAGAGCCTGTGGAGCCCGCGCCTCAGAACTTGCAGTTACCCCGTCCACAAGGGCGCCTGCGCCTTGAACAAGTCAGCTTCCAATACCATGCTGGCCATACCCCGTTGGAGCAAGTCAGTCTGGAAATGGGACCAGGTGGACTGCACGCGATCGTAGGGCGCAACGGTGCTGGCAAATCAACACTGGGCAAACTGCTCGCAGGGCTTTATCGCCCCACCGAAGGACATCTCTTTATCGATGAATACGATCTGGCGCAATTTTCCAGGGTCGATATCGGCCAATGGATTGGCTGTTTAAGCCAGCAGGTCTACTGGTTCAGCGGCCCCATTATTGAGAGCCTGCGCATGGTCAATGAATCGGCTACTGATGCACAAATCGTCGCAGCCTGTCAGCTCTCAGGCGCGCACAGTTTCATCAGCCGACTGCCGCAAGGCTATCAAACAACGCTGGGTGAAGGCGGTGCAGGACTTTCTGCAGGTGAGCTGCGCAAACTCGCTTTGGCCCAACTGTTCCTGCGCAACCCTTCGGTGCTGATTCTCGACGAGCCCAGCAGCGACCTGGACTTTGAAAGCGAAACCGCACTACTGCAAGCTTTGTTGAAAATTGCAAGCAAACACACCGTTGTGGTCATTACCCACTCCGTTCGGGTCGCCTCGGTCGCACAAAAAATCTACCATGTCTGTGGCGATGGGCAACTCGAAGTTGGCACCCCACAACAACTGCTGCCCAAACTGTTTGGCGTACGTCCAGCGCAGGCCAGCGAACACACGCAAACGCCCGCATCGGACACACTGCAAGAGGAGGCCGCATGAACCAAGTCAGCCCCTCGCGCAGCGACATTCCACTGGTTCTTCGCAAGGCGCAGGCCCAACAGCAAGCCCGCACTGAGGCTGGCTCAGCGCCCTCTTCAGTCTCGGCACCCAGTCTGCTCTCGGGAAAACGCAAGCTCCTGCTGCTGCTGCTCGGTGCCCTGACGATCACTGGCCTGCTCTACCCGGTTGAAAATGCAGTGGTTGCGCCAGGTAAGGTGATCCCATCAGACCGGGTACAAACCGTGCAGCACTTGGAAGGCGGCATTGTCACTGCCGTGCATGTGCGTGAAGGCCAAGCTGTGCAGCGTGATGAGCCACTGCTGGAAATTGACCTAGGCAGCAACAGCCTGAATCTGGAACAGCTTTCTGCGCGGCACGCAGCCACACAAGCCATGAAAGTGCGACTGACCGCAGAGAGTTTGGGTTCGACCTTGACGGAAAGCGACTTTGCACCAGAGCTGGGCCAACAAGTCGTGCGTGCAGAACTGGGGGCTTTTGCGGCCCGTGCGCTGGAATACCAAGGCAGCGTCGCCGCTGCACAAGCGAGTTTGCAGCAAGCCCGCGGCGAAGTCGCAGAAGCGCAAGCACGCATTCAGGGCCTGGAAACACGCCTGAACTTATTTCAGCAAGAGGCTGATATCGCCCGTCAATTGGCAGAAGAACAATTGATTGGTCAGCTAGAAGTGCTCGATCGCCAGCGTGCGCTTGAGCAAGTACGCAGTGAACTCGCCGCCTCGCGCCAGAACCTGGTCAGTGCACGCGCCAAAGTGGCGCTGGCTCAAGCCAAGTTGCAAGAAACCCAAGGAGGGTTTCGCAGCCGTGCATCTGAAGAGTTGGCCAGCGTTGAGCGTGACCTGCACAGCTTGACCGAAGACCTCACCAGAGCCCGCACGCAACGCACCCGCACAGTCGTATTGGCACCAACCGACGGCATCGTCAAAGGCTTGCGCAGCAGCGGTAATGGTTGGGTCGTCAAACCCGGCGAACCCATCATGGAGGTGGTGCCCGACAAAGACGAAATTCTGGTGGAGGCACGCTTGAACCCTTCAGACCGCGGCTATGTACACAACGGCCAAGACGTCAAAGTCAAAGTCAGTGCCTATGACTTTCTGCGCTATGGTGCTGTGCCCGGTAAAGTCACTCTGGTGGCCGCTGATGCAGACCGCGATCAGGATGTGCCCGATGCACCGTCGTACTTCCGGATTCAGGCCAGTCTGGCGCAGCCTTGGGTCGGCCGCACCGACAACCGCATCACCACCGGCATGCAAGCCGATGTGGATCTTCTGTTGGGTCATGAGCCTTTTATTTGGTACCTGCTGCGCCCTGTTCTGCGCATCCAGAGTGAAGCCTTCAGGGAGCCGTGACATGACACCGCATTTTCACGCCCCTTTGCACCTCCCTTTGCGCGCCCCTCTAGGGTGGATTAACCACTGGCACGCCTCACCACAGGAGAAGCCATCGCAGCCGGCCAAACATTGGCCCAGCATGTCTATATGGCTGGCCGTTGCACTGCTGTGCCCTGGCATGCCTGCAGTCGCCCAAACGCAGACAGATACAACCACTTCGCTGCAACTGGCACAACGCCTGACTGCAAACAGTCTGGCCAGCAACAGCACCCAGCAACACCTGCTCAATGCATTGCAAGATCTGGTGGAAACCCACCCCGACATTCTCAAAGCCAAAGCGGCTCTGGAGGCTTCCGGGCACGACCTGAGCACCGCAGAACGCGCCCGCTGGCCCAGCTTCAAAATTGGCACCAACTCGGGCAGCGTTGACCGCAGCAGTGGCAAAGAAAACTACAACGCCATCAACGCCGAAGTACGCATGAGCTTGATTGACGGTGGCGCCATCAGCGCAGGCGTGCGCTCAGCCCAATTCCAACAAGCGGCGCAAGCCAATATTGTGCAAGGCACGCGCGAGAACACCTTGCTCGACGCATTGACGGCACTGCTTGAACTGCAGCGCTATGAGCAAAAGGCCGACATTGCCGCCGAGTCTGCCCGCATCATTGAGCAACTGGCACGCATTGAAGAACGGCGTGCAGAGCTAGGCGCTGTGGGCCGCAACGACTTGCGTCAGGCGTTCTCACGCCAAGCCAGTGCCCGTGCCCAAGCGCTGGGGCTGCAGGCACAGCGCTCTGACGCACTGGCGCGCTTTACCCGCTACTACAGTTTCAGCCCGCAATCGGGCTGGTTGCCCGCTTTGGCCGTACCTTTGCAATGGTTGCCTATCAGCGAGGCGCAGGCTCAGCAGCAATCAGAAGCCAACAGCGTAGAGCTGCAGGAAATTGCCCAGCAAATTGCCAAAGCCGAAGCCGAAGTCGAACGCAGTGAAGCCCAGCGCCTGCCTACACTGGAAGCTGTGGTCGGCCACACCTATGACCCCAAAGGCGTGCTCTATAACGATGGCACGCGCTTTGGGCTGGAGGTCAATTGGAATTTCGGCAACGGTTTTGAATTGCGCGACCGCATCCGCAAAGCCGTCAATGAGCTGCAAAGCCAAAAAGCACAGCAAGATGCCGTGCAGCGCCAAGTGCGCGAAGCCACTTCATCGTCTTGGGGGCGTGTGCAGGCCGGGCGCGAACGCGCCAATCAACTGCAAGACGCTGTAGCCCAAGCGCGCGCTGCCTTCGAAGGGCGCAGGCGCCTGCTTGAAGCCGGGCGAGGCAGCCTCTCGCAAGTGCTCGATGCCCAGCTCGACATGCAAAACCTCATGCTCGAACAAATCGATGCCCAGCAGGACCAGCACATCAATGAACTGCAATTGGTGCGCACCACCGGCGCCCTGTTGCCTACAGGCAGTAGCGCCATGCGCCTGAACCAACTGTTTCAGCAAAGCGACATGGCGGCCAACTCCACGCTTGCCCCGGCACGCACCACCAGTGCGCCAAAGCCCTCGGTGGCCAGCCCAACACCCATGCATCACTTACCTGCCCTGCAACTGCGCGTAGCACGGCAATTGCAACCACTAAGCGGCCCACGAACGGCCAGTTGGTGGTAGGCATAAGACTTGTTTTCACCGCTGCAGCAGGTTATCCCATCGCCCGCTACAGCACGTCTCAATCCGATGGGCGTTTCACAACCGAAAGGACGATGTCATGACCAACATCATCAAACAATTCTGGAAAGATGAAGAAGGCGCAACCGCCATTGAATATGGCCTGATTGCGGGGCTGATTGCTGTGGCGATCATTGTCTCAGTTGGTGAAATTGGAACCAAACTGAAAAGCTTTTTCGAATTTATCGCCGAGAAATTAGGCGATGCGCCAGGGACAGGGCAATCAGGGACAGAGCAATAAAAGTCTCGAATACTGAATCAATGCTATTCAGCCTTTTGCCCTACCAATGGCTACTCTGGCTCATCGCCATTGCTGTCATGGATTTGCGCATCCGCAAGGTGCGCAACTGGATGGTGCTCGTGGGCCTGGCAACCGGCGCGTGGGCACTGTTCAGTGGCGTACAACCCTTTCAGGTATCGCCTTGGGATGGTTTGAGCGGCATGCTGGTGGCATTTGTCGCCTTGCTGCCGTTCTACGCACTGGGCTGGATGGGTGCTGGAGATGTGAAATTTGCCGCCGTAGTAGGGCTTTGGTTGGGTCTCACCCCCCAACTGCTGGCCATCTGGCTAGGCGGCAGTCTGTTGGCTGGCCTGCACAGTAGTGCTGTGCTGGGCTGGGCCTTTTTGCAGCAACGCCCCTTGGGCTTATGGCTGCAAGCACACGCAGGCGCATGGGCACAACGCGAAAACACTGTGCCACTGCGTTTGAACTTCACGCAACGCAATCGGGCACGCTCAATTCCTTATGCAGGCTACATGGCGATAGCGGCCATTGTGCTGATGGCGTATGGCCCAGCATGAACAAGCCAGTCGCAACCCAACACCAAATCGGTTGCTGGTATTTCTCTGTCAGTGCGCACACACCTTGCACGCTGAGAGAAAAGTATCCGCAATGGCATTGTTGATGCACATATCCATTTTCCAGGACCCCATGAACAACACCACTTCGCAATTGACTTTAGGCATGCAGGAGGCCAAGCCATGAAACTCACCAAAATCATTGCCGGCCTGTTGGTCGTACTGGCCATGGCATTGGCTTTGATGGCGTGGTACATGCTGCGCCAGCCGTCGCGCCCAGTGGCCCCTGTGCCGATGGTTTCGCAGTCAACAAGCCAACCAGCACCTCAGGCCAAGAAAGAAGAGCCCCAATACAGCGTGGTGGTTCTAGCCAAAGACGTTCCCGCAGGCCACAAACTCACGCGCGACGACCTGCAACTGGCGCAACTACCCGCCGCAGTACCCGGCAGCTTTGACGCGCTGGACAGCGTGCTTGGCCACACCACCGCCTTGGCCCTGCGCGAAAAAACACCGCTGTTTGAACAAAACCTCATCAGCGGCTTGGCATTGCAGCTCGAACCCGGCCAGCGCGCGGTGGCCATTGGTGTGAATGAAAACATGGCCGCTGGTCATCGTGTGCGCCCGGGCGACTATGTAGACGTATTCGTGACTCTGGGGGCGGACACACGCGAGCAAAGCCCCGTGGATACACAAAACCGACTGCTCATGGCACGCACCCGTGTGCTCGCTTATGGCGGGGCAACGGTAGAAAATCCCCCCCTCACGGTCGCACAACAGCAAAAAGCCCAACAAGAGCAGCAAGACAATGCCTCCGCACTGAGCAGTAGCCGCCGCACTAGCAACCAAACCAATCGCGAAGACCAAAGCCTGCGCCCAGAAAATGCCAAAACAGCCGTACTGGCCGTACCGCTGGACGATGTGCAGCGCCTGAACTTAGCCGAAAAATACGGCCAGTTGACTCTGGCCTTGCGCCACCCAGATGACCAAGCCGTGCCAGACGCCGCACTGTTCAACGCACTGCCTGCCGTATTGCGCCCCAAACCGGGTAGCCTGCCCCAAGGCCAGGAGTTACAAGGCCTGGACCGCGCTTTTGCAGGCATGCGCTTTGATGATCTGGCCACTGGCGGTGATGAAAAAAATCGCAAGCGCGCGGCAGCACAGTTGCTTCCAGCCCCTGGCGAGAAAGCTCCGCCACGTCCACGCCTGCATGAGGTCGAAATGCACAACGGCGCCCAAGTGCAAACCGTGCGCTACTGATGAGAGAGGGAGAACGCACCATGAAACCAACCGAAATGCCAACACCAGTCAACACACGGCCTTGCAGCAAGCCTCCAAGCCCTGTGTGGTGTGCACTGGCCATGGCCTTACTGGCCAGCGCTTCGCTACAAGCACAAACACCTGCTCAAGACGCAAACTCGTCCCCTGACATCTCGGCCAGCGCCTCTAGCTCGCCCATTTTGGCGCAAGCTGAAACACCCAGCCCCAACGAATCGTTTTACGGTGAGCTTCTGCAATTGCACAGCGGCCACCAACAAATGCTGCGCCCCGGCCAGGGCATTGGACGGATTGCTGTGGGCAACCCCGACGTGCTTGAAGTCAAGGTACTGCGTGAAAAGCCCGGCAGCGCGTCCGACGTGGCCGAACTGCTGCTGACGGCCAAGAATCCTGGGCGCACCACCTTGGTGGTATGGCCACGCCGGGCCGGGCCACCGCAAAGCTGGCAGGTTCAGGTACGTGCACAAAGCCTGATACTGGAGCGCAAACTCGCCAGCATTCCTGAACATGCACAAGCCGTTGCCGCTTTGCGCCAAAGCGCCCCACCAGATACGCCCTTGTTCGATCGTTCACAAATTGCCGTCAAAAGCAATACGGTGCAGGTAGATGTGCAAGTGGTTGAGTTCAAGAAATCTGCCTTGAAAAAAGCCGGCATCAACATCGCCAGTCTTGGCGCCAATGACCATGGCTTCAACTTTGGCCTGTACAACCCTGCAACTGGATCGGGCCAATCCCCCATCGCCGATGCCATGAACCTGGTCATGGGCTTTGGTAATGCTTTCAGTGGCGCAGGCATGAGTGTTCGGCTCAGTGTGCTTGAGGGCAATGGTCTGGCACGCGTACTGGCAAAACCCACGCTGCTGGCGCATTCTGGCCAAAGCGCCAGCTTTCTTGCCGGAGGCGAGTTGCCCATTCCCGTCTCGGCCAACGATGGCAATATCGGCATCGAATACAAAGAATTTGGCGTGCGCCTGCAACTCACCCCGACCGTCTTGGCAGACAGCCGCATTGCATTGAAGGTCGCCCCCGAGGCAAGCGATCTGGACTTCAGCAATGCAGTCTCCGTCGGCGGCGTTTCTGTTCCCGCGATCCGCACCCGCCGCGCCGACACCATGGTGGAACTGGCCGATGGTGAAAGTTTTGTGATTGGCGGTTTGGTCAGCCGCAACACTTCTTCCAATGTGAACAAGGTTCCCTTGCTGGGTGACTTGCCCGTGCTGGGCGCATTTTTCAAAAATCTGAGCTATTCGCAAGAAGAGACCGAGTTAGTCATCATCGTCACCCCCAGATTGGTCAACCCCTTGCCTGCAGGTACTGATTTTGAAGCCTTGCTGCCTGGAGCCACCTCTGAGCGGCGCAATGCCACGCAAGTGTGGGAGCCCTATGTCGCAGGAGGCCTCAAACCCGATGCAGCCTTACCCGGCTTCTCGTACTAATTCTTTTGTACTGAGCCCTTTCACAGCGAGGCATGCCATGACAACCCAACTGCCATCAGACCTGATGAACACGCTAGCGATAGACCGTCGGCAGGAACCGGCCCTGGACGCCTCTGCAATGCGGTTTGAAAAAAACGCCGCACCGCAGGCTGACACGCCAGCAGGTGCCCCCAATCCCTTGGCGCCAGCAACCTTAGAGGCCTTGCTGTCCATGCGCCCTGCTGCAGCGTCTGCCCCAGAGCGCCAGGAAAAAACCGCTGGCACCACACCCGAAGTTCCCCCTCAACGCAGCGCACTGGAAGTGCTGCATGCGCAAACGGTCAAGCCCACGGCCTGCGCAGACCTGGATGCGGAGTTGCTGTTCATCCATGCGGGCACCTCCGAGAGCACGCTGGCCACGACTTGGATGCGACGCGTGTTTGATGGCGCACGCCTGCACCATGCCCGTTACCAAGAAAACATCAAAGAGCAAATCCTCCTGCTCACGCCCCATGTCGTTTTCATCCACTTCGACGCGCCCGTGCTCGACCTGGCCACGCACTTGGTAGAACAGATACGCACAAGCCATCCCCACCTGCCATTGGTGGCAGTGGGCAGAATGCGCAACCCACAATGCACACTGGCGGCGTTGCGCGCTGGCGTACAGGATTTCCTTGATCTCGATGGCACCAGCCAAGCCGCACAAGAAGCTGTTCGCGAGCTGATTTTGCGCACACCTGCGACGGTGGCTGACACGGGCCAATTCGCACCACTGACCGCACTCATTTCGGCCCGTGCAGGAACTGGTTGCAGCCTACTGGCCAGCCACCTTGCGCTGTACCTGCAGCAACGCCTGCGCCAACATTCAAGCGCACAAGCTGTGCCACACAGCGAGGCCACAGAGACCCCGCTCGATACCTTGCTGATTGACTTGGGCCACCCCGCCAACGACTGCGCCATGTACCTCAACTGCCCCGGCGATTTCGACTTTGTTGAGGCGGTGCGCAACCTGCGTCGCTTTGACCGCAAGTTGACTGCTGCAGCCTTGGCACGGCATGCGCAGGGCTTGCGCATACTGGCCTTGCCCAAGGGCGACTCATCCCCTGATATCGCGCATTCCGATACCGATCTGATCTTGCTGCGGCTTCGGCAATATTTTCGCCATGTGATCGCTGATTTGGGCGCCGTTCGCCAAAGCAGCCTGGCTGAACGCGTGGCTTTGCGTGCCAGTCAAATCTGGATCGTGTGTGAGCAAAGTGTCCCCAGCGTTGTGAGCACAGCTGCATTGTTAGAGCAACTGGCAGCGCAAAAAGTCGATCGCAGCAACATCCAACTGATCGTCAACCGCCATGACGCACGGCTTGAATTGAGTGCAGAGCAAATCGCAGCCCAATTGCATCTTCCATTGCTGGCCACCATCGCCGATCGCCGCATGGTATTGGCACAAGCGGTCAATCAAGGCCAGATGCTGGATGGCACATTGCACCGCGAACCGTATGTGCAAGCTATTGACAAGTTGACCGACCAACTGACCAGTCAGCACCAGCTTGCGCCCGTGCACAAAGCCCCACGGGGACTGAGTCGATTCTTCCAACGCAACCCAAGCGCTTAAATCCATGCCCCCAATCGCACCACCACCGATGGCAGAAGCCCAGGCCTTAGAGTTCGAAAAAGGCCCGCTATTCGCCGACCTCAAATACCGGGCGCACGAACACCTGCTCAGTCGCATTGAAGAGCTTGGGGCTGAATTTGGGCGCTGGTCACAAGCCTCAATTGCACAGTTCGTGTTACTCGAGCTCGACAGCTTCATTCGCCTGCATTCAATCCCAGTCAATGAGCAAGAAGTGTTGATCGTGGCGCGAGCGCTCACGCGTGAGCTCACTGGGTTGGGCCCTTTACAGGACTTGCTGGAAGACGCTCATGTCGAAGATATTCTCATCAACGGGCATGAAAACATCTACGTTTCACGCGGGGGGGTGCTGCAACGCGAAAGCGTGCGCTTCAAGGACGATGAGCATGTGCTGCGCATTGTGCGGCGCATTCTGGCGCCCATTGGCCGTAGATTGGATGAATCGAGTCCCATGGTGGATGCTCGCCTACCCGATGGCGGGCGCATCAACGTCATCATTGAGCCATTGGCCATTGATGGGCCTTCCGTATCCATCCGCAAATTCCGCAAAGACCCGCTGACCCCCACTGAACTGGTGCAACTGGGTACCTTCAACGAAGACATTTGCCGCATTCTGGAAATGGCAGTGCAATCGCGCTGCAATATTCTCGTCAGCGGTGGCACCAGTTCAGGCAAAACCTCGCTACTCAATGCGTTGGCCAACTTCATCCCATCGAGCGAGCGCATCGTCACCATTGAAGACACCGCAGAGCTCTCACTCAACCACAACCATGTGGTGCGACTGGAGAGTCGACCCGGTGGCTTTGATGGCACGGGCCATGTCAGCATTCGTGACCTGCTGCGCAATAGCCTGCGCATGCGCCCAGACCGCATCATTGTGGGAGAAGTGCGCAGCGGCGAAGTGCTGGATTTGCTGCAGGCCATGAACACTGGACATGACGGCTCAATGGGCACCATCCATGCCAGCTCCCCGCGTGAATGTCTGTACCGCGCCGAAATGCTTGCCGGATTTGCTGGGTTCCAAGGCAGCGAAGTCAGCCTGCGCCGCCAAATCGCCAATGCGGTGGATTTCATCGTGCAGATCGGGCGCCTCTCCAATGGCCGCAGACGTCTGCTCTCGCTCACCGAAGTCACCGGCATGACCGACACCATGATTTCCATGCAGGAGTTGTACCGCTACGAACCCACGGTCGGCCCTGATGGGCAAGAACAAGACCAATGGGTTTCGATGGGCATCTCCCCCCATTCCAGCAAGCTGCAGAACTGGTGGCGCATGCAACAGCAAGCCCAGCGCAACACCCATTTCTGATACCAATCACCAAGGACAACACCGCAATGTCAACGCTGGTTCCCGCCGTTTTGCTCATCGTCGCATTAGCAGTCATACTGCTGGCGCTGGCGCTGTGGCTGTTCGCGCAGACACGCCAGAAAGAGCAGCAACAATCCGTTCACCGCCATCTCCAACAAAGTCTTGGGCGACACACCACGGCCAGTCCATCCGCAGCGGCCTTTCCTGGCCAACCGGCTTTGGCCGCAACAGCGCACTCGCCTTTTGCACACTACCCGCTTACACGCTGGCTGGATGAACGGTTTGGTATGGCAGCTTGGGGCATTCATCCACGCACCTTGCTGATCCTTGCCATCACCGGTTTATTCTTGACCGTACTGGCTGGTGCACAAGCTGGTTTACTGGCGAGTTTGCTGGCACTGGCTTGCTACAGCATGTTGGTATCGTTTCTCATCTGGCAACGCATCAGCAAGCGGCGACGAAAACTCGTCCAACAACTGCCCAGCTTTCTGGACAACATGGTGCGCTTGATCACCATCGGCAATTCCCCCCATGCCGCTTTTCAACTGGCCGTTCTCAACGTTCCTGAGCCACTGGGCGAGGCGCTGGAACAAGCCAACGCCATGCTCAGTGCCAATCCTGATCTGGGCAATG
Organism: Lampropedia puyangensis; assembly: GCF_004833285.1. GTDB lineage: Bacteria > Pseudomonadota > Gammaproteobacteria > Burkholderiales > Burkholderiaceae_C > Lampropedia > Lampropedia puyangensis. The sequence goes on along the minus strand of NZ_STFG01000012.1, from coordinate 102,297 downwards.
CGATGGCCCAACTAGAACGCGGCTGGCGCTTGCCTGAGTTTGGCTTGTTGGCTGCAGTGTTCCGCATGAGTGTGCGCTACGGAGGTCGCGCCGACTTGGTACTCGAGCGCGTTTGCGCCTATATCCGCGATCGACAAGCCGCTGAGCGTGAGTTGCATGCCCTGTCAGCAGAAATTCGTCTGTCGGCTTGGGTGCTTGCCTTACTGCCCATCGTGGTGGGCGGTCTGATTATGGTGCTCAACGCAGGCTATTTCCTTCAAATGTGGCGCGACCCATCAGGGCAAAACATGATTTTGTTGGCCGCAGGACTAGAAGCATTTGGTGCGTTCTTGCTCTATCGACTGGCACGTTTGAAATGAACAAGCATTACCTTATGCAACCAACCACTCAGGAGGGCCTGGCATGACACCTCAACAGCTTCTTGCACTCAGCCTGCTGTTGGCCGCTGCGGGTTTACTGCTGTGGGCTGGCAGTCTGTTCTGGCGCCTGCGCCGATCTGCCCATGCAAGCCATCGCGTTCAGCATGTGCTGCAGCAAACCCATTCAGCTAAAACTGTAGCAACCAACATGGCCAATGCAGCGCCGTTCCCTGGTTTTACGGGCATGCCATCAACCACCAGCAACGGGCGCGACAACCTTTTACTCAACCCCTTGGCTGGCGATGGGCAAGCCAATACGCAAGAGGCATTAGCGGCCCAATTGCAAGCCCCAGCCTGGTTAGACACAGGCGTGGCCAAAGCCTTGCTGGCCGAGGAAGACCGAAAACTGCTGGACCAGGCTGGCGTTTCGCTGCGCACTGGCAGTGCTTTGTTTGTTGCCAGCAGGGCCATTTTGGCCATCGCGTTGCCACTGCTGGGCATCATGCTGCTGGGCACTGGCGGCACCAAAACCTTGATGGTCGGCTTTTTTGGTTTTGGCCTGGGCATCATGCTGCCCAAATGGTATGTCCGCTCGAAAGCAGCACGCCGCCGCAATCAAGTGGTCGAAGAACTGCCTTTGTTTGTGGACTTGTTGCGCCTGCTGCAAGGCGTAGGCCTGAGTATTGACCAAAGCCTGCAGATTCTGGCCACCGAATTTGGCAGCGTGCTACGTGTGCTCAGTGGTGAATTGCGCCTGGCCAACCAACTCTACGCCAACGGGCGCACGCGGGAGCAATCATTCCAGCGGCTAGCCAACCTGAGCGCCGACGATGACATGACTGCAGTGGTGAGCCTGCTGGTGCAAGTTGACCGCCATGGCGGCGCCGTGCAAGAACCCCTCAACCAATTCGGTATTCGTTTGCGCGAGAAACGCCAAGCCTCTTTCAAAGAAAAAATCGGCCAGATCACCGTGAAGATGACTGGTGTGATGGTGCTGACACTGCTTCCCGCGTTGCTGGTCATTACCGCTGGCCCTGGCTTCATGGCCGTGATCCGCTCCTTGTCGAAAATGGGAGGCCAATAGCACCATGCTACACAACACGTTGACCCGTATCACCACCAGCCTCGCCTTTCTTGCGCTGGCCGGTTGTGCCAGCCAAACACCGACCGGCTACGGCGTGATGGCATCGCAAAGCACTGCGGCGCAAGCGCAAGAGCAATTGGCCGCAGCAGAACAAGCCAACCAACCCGATGCAGCGCAAACCTACCTGGATCTGATTGCCCAAATGCAACAAGCCGGGCAATGGTATGCCTCGCTCGCCCATGCTGATGCGTTTGAAGCACAGCACGGTGCGCGCCCCCAATCGAGCCTGCTGCGCGCAGACGCCTTGCGCAACACCGGTCAATCAGAAGCGGCACGCAGCGCGTACCAACAACTACTGGGCACCAGCAGTGCAGCACGCGCACAACGAGGGCTAGGTCTGCTGTACGCCAGTGAGGGGCAATACACACAAGCCATTGCGCAGTTGGAACAAGCCCGCCAGCTCAATCCGATTGATGCAAGCTTGCTCAGTGATATCGCCTATGCCCACATGCTCGATGGCAACCTGAATGCGGCCCGCGTTCCCATACTGCAAGCAGCCCAGTTGGCCCCTGCCAATGCACGAGTGCAACTGAATCTGGCCCTGTATTGGTTAGCTACTGGCCAGCAAGATGAGGCCAACCGCCTGCTGCAACGCTTATCGCAACCGCAGTCCAAAGGGGCGGCCCCGCTGATTGACCAATCCTCAACCCAAATGCTGCAGCGTCAACTCAGCAGTGTGCAGCAAGCTGCTATGGCCCGCAATGCAGCGGTCATGCCAACAGCAGCAGCAGGCCCAGCATCCACAGTGGCTGACACGCAACCGCGCCCCTCTCTTTCTATACACACAGACTCAGGCCTGCAATAAGGAGCCCGCCATGATCATTAACCGCCACATCTCTTCACGATCACCAAGCACATGGCTGAGCACACTATTAGGCACGGCAATGGCGATCGGCTGCGCCAATATCGCCCTTGCGCAAGTTGAAGACCCCAGTGAACTCTCCACTACGCCTGCAGAAGCCGTACTGACACACTACCCCAGAGCTGGCAACCTCAACGAAATAGACCACCAGCCCCAGCCATTGCGCTTCAAACCAGCCTCGGAACGTACTGATATAGGCCGAGCGACCAACCATTTGCTGGCGGCGCAACGCGCAGCCAGCGCAGAGCACCCACGCTGGATAGAGGGAGAGCAAGCCAGCCGCAGCTACAACCGCTACCTCAAGAGTTTTGAGACCGAAATTCCCGAGTTCTATGAAACCGGTATCAAAACAGGAACAAGTAATTAAAGCCATCGCCACGATGGCTGCGAACACCGGACAAGGATGAACGCCATGGTTGCTATTCCAAACCATCCAAGCAGCTTGCACACAGTCGGCCCTTTCACTGCGCGCGCGCGTCTGCAACGCGGTGTGTACGCACTGGAGTGGGCCATCATCTTCCCCGTGTTCTTTATGCTGCTATACGCCATCATCAGTTACGGATTGACATTTTTGGTAAGGGAGTCGATGCAGAGGGTAGCCGAGGACGGGGCACGTGCAGTGTTGCAATACCACCCTACTCGAGATGCCCGAGTGGAAGCGGCGCAAGCCATGGTCGCAAAAAAAATGCAATGGCTTCCAGCGGCCATCCGACCAAACCCCAACAGTGTGAATGTGCGTATCTGTAAAGCCATGGATGCCAATGACTGTGCGTCAAACCTCGCTTGCGGCATGCTTTTACATGAACGATGCATGGTGCACTTGGACTTTTCCATCCACTACGCCGCATCACCACTTGTCCCTGGCTTGCGGCTCATGGATATGGAGGTTCTCAATCCAGAGACACTGTTTGCAAGCGCCAGCATTCTGGTGGACAGAGGAGGCTTGTGATGCCGCTCCCCAATATGAACCCTACACGGCGCAAACACAATGCGGGCGTTGCCTCACTTGAGTTTGCACTGATTGCAATATTGATGGTTTTGATTTTGCTCGGCATGTTCGTGTATTGGCGCGCGTTGCAGGCTCAACAGTCCGTCGCTCGCGCTACAGGCGATGGTGCTCGACTGGTGCAAAACCTTATTTATGGCGCCTTGCCTGACTATGGCATTGAAAACATCGAAAACATGCAGGCTGCAGCCGAAAGCATTGTCAAGGCAAGCCTGCTCAATAGCGCAATTCCAGGCGATCCTTCTGTAATGACCTTAGTCACACTCAACCAGCAGTCTTCAACCCAATTGCTCTTGCAGGTTTCCTATCGTCTGCCTGCAATCTTCAGTACAGGCACAGCCGACCATCAGCCTCAGCCATTGAATCTTGGCCAATGGGCACTCACACAACCGGCCTTACTGCAGGCCACTTCAACAGTTTCGTTCTCGATCAACGAGTGACAGACAGGAGAAGAACCATGCACGCACGCACGCCCCTATTGCCCCAGCGCCCGCCTCTACGCTCTCCTGGCCGAAGCCAAAAAGGCGCTGTTCTTATTCAGTTTGCGTTGCTAATTGGTGTATTGCTCACCATTTTAGGCATTGTCGATCTAGGTTATATGCACTACGCCAAGCGAGACCTGCAACGTATTGCAGACCTTGCTGCTGTTGAGGCCGTGCAGAATATTGACTACTCCACACCTAATACTGACAGCTGTTTAGCCGCTGGCAACACCAGCATTACCAACAACTGGCCTGCAGCGATCAATCGGGATGAGCAAACAACGCAGGTGGTATGCGGCAATTGGGATCCCGTGAAAAACAATGCTCCCCACTATTTCGGCATGACCGGTTTGCTCAATGCGGCACATGTCACCGTACAAGGCACATCCCCCGTCATCTTGCCCGGCCCATGGAGTCGTACAGTATGGGCTGAAGCCATTGCAAAAAAGAACGAGCCAGTAGCAGCTTTTCAGGTTGGATCGCAATTGCTGCGCTTTGATGAAGATGCCGTTCTAGGAAGTTTGCTAGGAGCCGTAGGTCTCAACATCAATGATCTGAGGCTTTTAGACTCAGAAGGCCTTGCCAATATCAAAATCACACCCTCAGGTCTTTTGGATTTACTTGGACTTAATATTGGAGTTGATAGTCTTAGCGTACTGACTCCAGAAGGTGTGGCCCAGTTAACAGACGTGTCATTACTCAATTTTCTTGAACTAACCTTAAGCGCACTGAGAAACGATGCGTTATGTGCCAGCGTAGGTTTGGTCATCGAAGGTGCGGCAGATACCTGTAGCCGAAATTTCAGCGAAGAAATCAGTGCCCTTGACCGCATCATCAATTCACTGGAAAACAGCAATGCACTTGAAATTCCATTGGAGCAAATCAAAATACCTCTAGCCGGGGTTGATCTCGACGAGGACGGCATTCCAGATCAAGGTGGTTTACTGGCCTTTCTCGGCATAGGTCGAGATGACCCACTCGGCGCTGCAGCAGATGTTCGCCTAGGGTTAGGCGACCTGATCAAAACTGCGATTGGCATTGGTATCAATGGCCATGCAATCGAAATCCCAGAACTGAACATCCTCGGGCTGGTCAAAGCTAAAGCGACCGTGGTGGAACCTCCCACTATCGCGATTGGCCCGGTCGGCACAAAAGGCTACAGCGCACAAGTACGACTGAACCTGGATATTGACACACGTAATTTACTGGGTGGCGTGCTGAATTTGCTGGTTGAAAACATCTTGGGCATTCGCGTCAATCTACCTATCGGGGTTGATGTGGTAACAGCACAAGCTGAATTGACAAACATCCAGTGCCGCCGAGTTCCACAAACGATTGATCTTGAAGTGAACTCCTCTGTCGCCAACATCTGTGTTGGCAAGATGCAACCGAGCAGTATCTTCTCGCATACCAACCGCTGTGAGCAAGGGTTGGCTGAAGAAGAACTGATCAAGCTGCTTCACATTCCTGTTCTCTCAGGGAAATTGCACATTCCTGCATTGGAATATTTCGATAACGAATCTGGTCTGGATATGGTGGTTGGCGAAACACGTTCCACAGAAGCAAACCAACTTGAACTTGGCAACACAGTAGATAACCTGGTCACCAATCTCCTGAATTTGCTCAGCGGATTGTTCAGACAACCAGCACCATCTCCATACTTTGACGGAACATATAACGCAGATTCCCTCATTGATGCTTTAGTGGATACTTACCTTGAAATGCCTGAACTGCGCAACCAGGTCAAAGACAATGCCGGGTTCTACAACGTCGCAGGGATCACCAATCTGATGATCAATGGTGCCACCATTGTTCGTGATGGCCAGACAGTCACAATTGAGCCCTTGGTCAACAATTTCACGTTTAGTAACGCGATTCCCACTAGTTGCGTTCTCTTTGTTTGCCCCCCTTCACAATGGCAAAGTGGTTCATTCAGTCAGGCATTCAACGCCTATGCAAACACGCCCTACAGTCTGCTGGACGTCGTGGGTATTCCAACGCTCGGCAATAACTTTCAAAGCTGTGCAGGTCTGCTGAGTTCATTGCTCAACAGAAATAATTGTATTCAACACAACCTCAAAGAGCTTCTGCGCCAGCATAAAAATCAAGTTGGAATGGACAATGCAACAACTAACAGCATCGTCAATCAGATCATGAACCCCAACACTAATGAAGTGCAATGCAATGGGGCTTTGTGCATGCTGCTACAACCAGTCCTGCAAGTACTCAAGCCTGTACTCAACGGCGTCGGAAGCCTATTAACCACCTTACTAGATGACGTACTCGGGCTAGAACTGGGTCGTACAGACGTCAAGGCCTTGGCAATTGAGTGTGACACGGCTCACATTGTTTATTGACGAAATCAATAACAACAAGACAATGAAAAAACTACAGGAACTCCACCGTGAATCTTGACGAACTGGTGATTTATGTCTGGGAAGGCCAGGCCGATATTGCTGAGCGGATTGAGCGCTGTGTGCTCAACCTCGGCGTGGAGGTCATTCGTGCTGACGGGCTGAATCTTTCTGCGGATTCGACTGATTTAGGCAATGCAATTGCCGTGATCAGCGTCACGGTGTTAGAAGGGGCGCGATTCACAAGGCAAGGTGTCGAAGGCAAGTTTGGCATGCCAGTGCTCTGGGTCAGCGCCAATCAGCGTGAGGTCAGTCCGGGTAGCTATGCGATGGAGTATTCGCACGTTCTGCCCTTTGACTTCACTGGTGCTGAGCTGCGCGCCATGCTGGTGCGCATTTTGCAAAGGCTGCAAAGCAACCAGCGGCAGGTGCAACGTTCAGGCGACATCATTGCCGAAGCTCCGTGCATGCAGCGCCTGCTGGAAGATGTCGATACCTTTGCTGATTGCGAACACAGCGTGTTGATCATTGGTGAGACAGGGGTCGGTAAAGAGCGCATTGCCGAGCGGCTGCATGAGCGCAACAGCCATTACGGACGCGGCCCTTTCATTGTGGTGAACTGCGGCGCCATTCCTGATGGTCTGTTCGAGTCCTTGTTTTTTGGGCATGCCAAGGGCTCATTCACCGGTGCTGTGGCAGCCCACAAAGGGTATTTTGAACAGGCCAACGGCGGAACCTTGTTCCTGGATGAAATTGCCGATTTGCCGTTGTACCAGCAAGTGAAACTCTTGCGCGTGCTGGAAGAGCGCACCATCAGCAGATTGGGATCAGCCACACCAGTTCGCTTGGACTTTCGGCTCGTGGCCGCCACCAATAAATCCTTACGGGAATTGGTACAGACAGGCGCTTTCCGCGCAGATTTATTCTTCCGTTTGGCCGTGATTGAGCTGAATATCCCGAGCCTTGAAGAGCGTGGAGAAGCTGACAAATTGGCCATTTTCCACAGCATCTTGCAGCAAGTTGTGGGGCCTGAGCTGATGCAACAATTGGGCGAGTTGCCGTTCTTTATTCTGGATGCGGTGGCGCAAATGTACTTTCCTGGCAATGTACGTGAGCTGCGCAATCTGGCCGAGCGCATTGGTGTGACTGCGCGCCAGCTGGGCAACTGGGAAGGTTGTGGTGCGGTACAACGCATTCTCGATCAAGCTCAGAGTCTGTCTCTGCATGCCCCCTCCTCACAGGAGAGCAGCACCCAGTCTGTTTTAGCGGATCGGCGCAACTGGGACCAAGAAGAGCGCAATCGCATCATTGCCGCACTCCAGGCCAATGACTGGAAGCGCCAAAACACGGCCTTGCATTTGGGCATCAGCCGCAAAGTGCTGTGGGAAAAAATGCGTAAATACCAGATCAGCGATGGTGAACCTGAAGTGCCATTGGTCGAAAAGACTGCCCCAGAAAGCCACACGCTGTAACCGATACGGCTTGCCTTTGTTGACGCGCTGGGCCACAGCGCACCATTAAAAACACACCGTGACCACACCCCCAACTATTGTTTTTGTCAGCGCTGTTTGCCCTGCCCAATACAGCCTGTTGTGCAGCTATTTACGCCAAACAGGCCTGGCGCAAAGCTGGTACATGACCACACCAGGCAATGCCCAAAAATTCGCAAACACGTACGACCACCTGTTGCCCTTCAAGCCAGATGGGAAAATCGTAGGCCCACAAAGCTACTACTACACCAGCAAGTTGGAGCGGTCTGCCCGCATTGGCAGGGGGGTGCTCAAAGCCATTCAAGCGTTTGAAAAAAAACAACCCATTGATTTGATTGTGGCCCATTCGCTTTGGGGCGCACCCCATTTTCTTTATGACGAGACCGACGCTGCCATTGTCAGCTACATTGAATTTCCCAGCTACCGAGCGCATGGATGGGATGCTGCCTATCCACCAGATCAAGCCCAACGTATGGGTGATCGCAATATGGAGATGCTGCATTTTCACCAAGTGCTCAACAGCGACTTGACCATTGTGCCCAGCCAGCACGCACGCAATCTGTTTCCAGAAAGCCTGAGAAGCCAGATTGAAGTGCAATTTGAAGGTTTTGATATTGCCCCCCTTGCGTCTTCACCGCAGCGACAGGACCAGCGCTTTACCATCGGTTTTTCTGCCCGTGACCTCTCCAGCGCCAAAGGGCTCGAAACCTATATCCGCTTGGTAGATCGTCTGGTTCGCGAAGGGGATGGCCAGCACATGCGTTTTGTCGCGTTGGGCGATCCGCAAGCGACCACCTATGGTTACGAGCAACAATGGGTAGAGCGCCGCTATGAGGGTCAGTTCAAGAGTTTTCGAGACCACTTGTTGCAACAATATCCGGCTGCAAAACAAGCCATTGAATTTCCAGGAAAACTTCCTTATGACGTCTTTTCTGCCACTCTCAGCTCCATCGATTTGTTCCTCTACCCATTGCGCTACGGGGTCGCCAACTGGGGGCTGATGGAAATTCTGGCTCGAGGTGGCTGCGTCATTGGCTCGAACTGGGGTTTTGTGCCTGAACTCATTCGACACGATGTCAACGGCATGTTGATGCCCGATTCAGATGATGCCTGGCTGGGCGCGATCAGACAATTGCGTGATGATCCTGCACGTCGCGCACGTTATGCCGCTGCAGCTCGCCAAACGGGCGAGGCTTTCCACATTTCCAAAATTGCACCACGTTATATGCGCTTGTTTGAGCTGGCCATGGTCAAACGCCAAACACGCGCCATGCAGTCAATGCACAACAGGCTAATTCCATAAAAAAAACCGCGCACAACGCAAAGGTTGAGCGCGGTTGGTGTTTACTGATAGCCCCAAAAGGGCCATCAATGAAAGCACAGGGGCCTCACTGCGGCCTATGCCATTTAGGGGCGCACAGTAATGTTGTTCTTCACGGATTTGACGTGTTCAACACTGCGTGCAATTTCACCTGCGCGATTTTTCTCTTCATTGGATTTCGCAAACCCTGACAGTTGCACTTCACCCTTGAGGGTTTCAACACTGATGGCCATCGCTGATGTCTGTGGGCTTTCAGCCAACTTCGCTTTGACTTGTGTCGTCAAGGCTGCATCATCAATATACGAACCGACGGTTTGCTGATCGCGTGCTACTGCACAGCCCGTGGTTGACAGTGCGGTCACACCCAAAACAGAAGCCAGTGCCACTGCAGTCAAAAACTTATTTGTCATCGTTACTCTCCTTTAGGGTTGGTCTTGCGCCCAAAGCGCATCGTTGTTTTGTGTTGTCCGGCACTGAACGCGTTCTCGGCACCATTCAGGCAGGTCTGCACACGCGTTGATTTGTGATTTCGCTAGCCTATTTGCGTTGAATAAGGTTCAACACAAAAGTGATCACCGCAATGATGATGAAGATAAAGAACAGGATCTTGGCAATTTCAGTGGCACCTGCGGCAATCCCACCAAAACCAAATAGCGCAGCCACCAGCGCAATGATGAAAAAGATGACGGCATACCTCAGCATCGAAGCCTCCTTTGCTTGTCTTCTACAGCCCAAAAACAAATATCTGTTGAGCCAAAGGGGTTGATTTTTGCCATTCAGTGCTACTGATAAATCAGTGAAATTGAACGGTAAGTGAAGGATAGGCGCGCAGCGCGCTCTTGTCTGTCAGAGCCGTACGCAACTGTCTGTCTGCTTCGTCCTGCATGGTTGTAGGACGATGCTGACAATGCACCAATACGATGGCTATGGCGCTATGCCCAACGATGAAGACAAGCAAGTGTGCAGTGCAGCCAGTGACGCTGCACCGGCACAGCTGCGCCACATCACACGCGCTGCTGCTGTGTATCTGGGGGCAACTCCACGCTGATGCGTGTGCCAGATGGACCTGAATCAATCGCCCACTGACCACCCAGCGACTCTACGCGGTGCTTCATTCCCCGGATGCCGTAATTAGTGGCAGAAATAGCAGCAGGGTCAAACCCTTTTCCATCGTCTTGAATTTGCAGTGTCATCGCCCCATCCGAGGCTGCGACTGCCAAACTGATATTCACGCGAGACGCCTGTGCGTATTTGCTGATGTTGTTAAGCGCTTCCTGCGTTACACGGTAAACCATTAAAGCCAATTTTTCGGGCAGTGCGACTTCATCGAGTTGGGTTTGCACCTGTAAGCCACTGGCATTGGAGAACTGCTGGGCTAGCAATTCCAAGGCCTGCGTCAGTCCAAGCGTATCAAGTGCTGAAGGAAATAAACGGTCAATGATTCGTCTTTTGATCGTCACCAACTGGCCCAGCGTTTCCTGCAAGTGCTCGAGTTTGCCCTGCACTTTTGCACCATCCGGGCTCTTGCCTTCAATCATGGTTTTAGTATTGGCGACATCCAACTTGGCAACCGTTAACAGTGAGCCCAGTTCGTCATGCAATTCATGCGCCAGCGCGGCGCGCTCCTCATCCCTGACATTTTGTAAATGGCTGGCCAATGCAAAAAGCGATGCAGTCCGCTGGCGCACAATGCTTTCGAGACGCATTTGCTCTGCTTCAAGCTGCTGTTGACGCTGCAACTGCTGGGCCCGATCTGCTTTGACTTTTTTCAAATACAGAAAAAACACCAGCAACGCCGCCAGGCTGACCAACGCAACACCCAGCTGTGACAAACGTAAAAAGAACGCCGTTTTCTGGTGCGTATTGGCTATCTGCGCTTTCTGCGCAGCTTGGTAACGTGCCTCAACCGATTGGATGCTGCTGATGGAGTTGTCACTGGGGTAGCTGCTCAAGGCAATAGCCAAAGCATCGGTTTCACCTGCGTCGTGCAAATCCTGCATGATTTCCAGTTCATGCAGGTTGTCTTGCACCTCTTTTTTCAGCATCGCGAATTCAGGCAAAGCCAGCCCATCATGCCCCAAGATGCTCTCTAAATGAGCCAACTGCGCCAACACTTGCTGGCGTGACGCTTGGTACTGCTGCCGAACTGATGTGTCGTGGCTGGCCACATACCCTTTAAGCAGGGCCTGGGTTTGCAGCACGCTCTGCACCACCGCATTGGCAGCTGCATTCTCTTCTTGGTACGCAATGCTGTTGTCCAAAGCACTATTGGCACCGCGAAAAGCGACCTCATTGACACCCAAAATCCCCAGCAAGATCAAAGATGCAATAGCCATCAACAACGACGGGCTGCGCATCAACGCACCACTTCGTTTTATCAAGGTTTGAGACGAATGCGTAGAAGACATAACGGCCTTGTAAATAGGGTAAGAACGCAGTACTCAAACTGAAAAGGAGAGGTCAGCACTGTTGCATACAACCTCATGCCTGACACCATGCACATGCACAGGCCGCAGCACACCCAATGTAACCCAGCAGCGGGCTCGAAAAAAGCGCTTTGCAGTAGGAAAATCCCCCTACTGCCGCTGAGGCCGAACGATGGAATAGGCACAATGGCCTCCATACAAAGGAGCGATGGATGATTAATATTGGAATCGTCGATGACCACGCAATCGTGCGCACTGGCTTGAAAGAGTTTTTCTCCCATCACGTGGATTTGCGTGTCGTCGCAGAAGGCGCTAACGGCAAAGAGGCCATCGATATCGTGCGCCAGCATGACCTGGATGTTCTGGTCATGGATTTGTCTATGCCTGAACACAGCGGCCTGGATGCCCTGCCCATGCTGCGCGCCAAAGCACCTGATGTGGGCATTTTGATTTTCACCACCCATGCGCAAGAGCATTACGCCCTCAATCTGATCAAACAAGGCGCAAGCGGGTATCTCAACAAAGAATGCGATCCAGTCGAAATCGTCAATGCGATTCGCACGATTGCCACCGGCAAACGCTACATCAGCCAAGAAGTGGCCAACTTGCTGGCCCAGCAACTGGACAAGCCCAACGCGAGCTCCCCACACGAGCAACTCTCTGAGCGTGAATTTCAGGTGTTCCTCAAACTGGCACAAGGCCAAACGGCCACCGATATCGCCAACGAGTTGTCTTTGAGCGTGAAAACCGTGAGTACCTACCGCACACGCCTGATGGAAAAAATGGCTTTAGCTTCCAACAGTGACCTGACTTATTACGCCTTGAAAAATGGCTTGATTGATTAAGAGCGGCTAACACACCCCAGCAAACCGAAGGTTTGCGGTTGAGACTAGGCGCAAAACCGCAGGCAGTACGAGTAGTACGACAAGGTTTTGCTTTCGACGTATCAAGGATTGTGTTAGTCGCTCTAACACCAAACGCAGCCATTTTCCCAACAGGTTTTAGCGCGAGATTAAGGGTTCATATCCGCGCCCCACACATCCAGCGGCGTTGGCAAACAGGCCAAGTGCCATGCGGTTGGTCACTCCTCGGCGAGCCCAAATGCGAATGGCGGTGGCAAACCGCTACCGTGCTTGCCACCGCCATCAAGAACAAATCATTTGCTTACAGGCGCTTTCATTGCGCCTTGCAATCAATGCAATCAGAAATTCCCCACCAAAGTCAAAAAGTAGGTTCTGCCAGGCTCGTTATAAGTAGCAGCGCCTTGGGATGAACCGGAAGACTCGCGGTACAAACGCTTGTCAAACAGGTTGTTGACCCCTGCGCGGACATGGAAAGCCTTGCTCAACTGGTATCCCGCGCTCAAACCATAAATGGCGTAGGAGCCGCGAATGTTCAATGCATCCCCAGTAATCGCGGTGGCATTGGCCGGGTTGTAATTGCGCGGTTTTTGGCGACCATAGAACGTACCTGTTGCCAGCACACTGATTTGGTCAGTAGCCTTCCAATCGAGCGAGCTGTTGATGGTGTATTTGGGAATCACCGACAGCGGCTGACCTGTATTCTTGTTCTTGCTCTCCAACATATAGGTGAAGTTGTTGTTCAACTTCAGCGTCTCGCCAGCTTGCCCCAACAGCGGAATATTCAGATTCCCCTCAAGCCCGCGAATGATGGCTGCGCCAGTGTTGACCCATTCAAAGGGCCGCACGTTGCTGCCCCCAATATTGATGAACTCTGGAATATCCTGGTCGCCCATATCCGCAATGATTTTGTTTTTGTAATCGTTGTGGAAGTAGGTCAGGCCTGCGCCCCAACCATCTTTGTTGAACGCTACGCCCAATTCTTTGTTCACACTGATCTCTGGATCGAGCTCTTCATTGCCAAAGATATAGCATGGCCCCTGTACACGGGTGCCATCAGGCAAGTAAGGACAGCCATTACCACCTGTGGTGTAGAGGTAATTAGGGTTTGATTGAAAGAGGTTAGGCGCCTTGAACACACGGGCGATACCACCTTTGAGCGTGACGGTTTGGCTCACGTCATAAGAGGCATTCAGGCTCGGGCTCCAGTTGCCACCAAATTTGTCATGGTGGTCAAAACGCAGTCCGGGTGTTAGTACTAATGCATCGGTCAACGCCATGTTGTCTTCAATAAACAAGGCTTTGGTGCTGGATTTGCTGGTGGCGTTGGTATTGTTGTTCAGCGTCTGTCCACGCGCGGTGGCATACGGGTCGTTCAAATTCTCGCTGCGGTATTCAAAGCCCAAGGTCACCATCTGGTCGATCTGGCCGAGCTTTACCGGCGTGTGGTATTCACCGCTGGCAAAGTATTGTTTGAGTTTGCTGGTTGAACGGTTGTCAGGATTGGTGATCGAGCCCTCACCGCCACCGGCCAAACCTTCATTGACGCGGGTGTTGCGTGTTTGTTCAAAAGAGAGCGTCACACGCGATGTGCGTCCTTCGCCATAGTCGCCCCGGTGGGTTACGCTGGCAGTGTTGCGCAACATCCGGTTGGTTTCAATGCCTGCGTTGGCCAGCTCTTGCATCACTGCATTGCTGCCGTCAAACAAACGCTCGCCAGCATAGATATTGCCTTGTCGTGAAAAACCTGCATTGAATTCCAATACATGCTCGCGTGTCAAATCCCAGCGCAGCAAGCCGTTGATATCGCGGTTGCGAACCCCTTCACGACCTGCCGGTGGTGTGCTGTCTTCATCGACTGCGACTGCATTGATATCAGGTGCATCGGCATCTGTCTTGGCAGCGCTGGCATACAAGCGGAACGACAAATTTTCTGAAATAGGCCCCGATAGGTTGGCTCCCAAGCGGCGAGTGGAAGAGAAGTCCCCGTCTTGCGGCACCAATGTGTAAGCCGTCACTGAGCCTTCCAGCGCTTTGGTTGGTTTTTTGGTGATGATGTTGATCACCCCCCCTGCTGCGCCAGAGCCATAGCGTGCCGCTGCTGGCCCGCGCAGCACTTCAATACGTTCAATCGCACTGGCGGGCACCCAGTTGGAGTCCCCACGCGCATTGCGTTCACCGTTGCGGCCCATACGCACGGAATTGCGTGAATTCACGGGCACCCCATCAATGAGGATCATGGTGTTTTCTGGGCCCATGCCACGCAAATCAATCTGGCGGTTGTTGCCATATGCGCCAGATGAACTGTTGCCGGTCAAGTTCACCCCTGGCATGGTACGAATCAATTCTGATAAATCGTTGGCAGGCGGGCGCTCGTCAATGTCTTCGGCGGTGATGATCGACACGCCCGGCGCTTGTTTGAGTTGGTCTTCCGCTGTCGCGGTCACCGTCACTTCTCCAAGAGTCACATCGTCCTCAGCTTGGCTCGCTTGCGCGGCAGACCACTGCGGATAGATGGCAGAAACGGCCACACAAGCGGCCAAGGCCAATCGATGAGGACGGAAAACAGGAGATGCGAGAAAGCGCATAGTCAACACCATTACAGATTAAAAATAGTAATTTTAATAAGAATCCTTATCATTCAATTAAAACAATCCAATACATTTCACATAAAAACAACAATTAGATCAGACTCATATTCTGTGCTGATTAAAAATCCATTGGCCCGCAACACAAAAATCAACGCATGAAATAGAGGCCGTAAAAAAGCACCGGTCAGTGCAATTTGTATGCATCAACCAGTGCAGTTCATAGGCTCTACGTAACGCGCCAAAGGGAGCACTCCCACGATTTTTTTGCCCACAGACCACGGCACGCAGAACTCTGGACAAGAAAATCAGCCTACACGCTTATTCGTGCGTTTCGTGGGTGGCTGCTGCCCCCTTGCGCCAATAGCCCGACGCCCGTACCCAACGGGGGTTAGCTTGGCGCTCCGTCACCAAGTGCTCCCGAATGGCTTTGGCCGCCAACGACTCGCATGCCACCCATGCATAAAAATCTCCTGAAGGGAAATCCTGCGCGCGCACCGCATCAAGCAACGGCGCTGCACGGCCCTCTTGTCGGTAGGCCCATACCACACGCACCTGCGCAGCACTTGGCAGGGGCACTTGGTCTGCAGGAGAATCCACTTCAACCACCACCAAGGCGTTGGCATCTGTGGGCAGCTCTTGCAAACGGCGCCAAATCGCAGGCAATCCGGTATCGTCTCCCACCAACAGGTGCCAATCAAAATCGGTAGGAATCAAAAACGAACCGCGTGGTCCGGCCACACCCAGCGCGTCCCCCTGTTTAGCGCGCTCTGCCCAGGCGGTTGCTGGGCCCGCTTGGTGCAATGCGAAATCCAGCGTCAAGGTGTTGGTCTGCGCATCGAACTGCCGGGGGGTGTAATCACGCGCTTGTGGGCGTTCGCTCTCGCCCCAATCAATCTTGCCGTCACTGCTCACCGTAGGCAACGTCAGCGCCCCTGTTTCTGGATCAGGGAAAAACAATTTCGCATGGTCGTCAAAACCGGGGCTGGTAAAACCGCTCAACGCGTCGCCTGCCACAGTGATGCGGATTAAGTGCGGGGTGATGCGTTCTGTGTGAACAACTTCTACACGGCGCATGTGCAAAGTGTGCCGAACCCGTTCGGTTTGGCGATTTTTAGCGGATGCTTGGCTTGCATGATCAGAGGCGAACTCAGGTTTAGCCGCTGTTTGGGCAGGAGGATGGGTATTGGTCATCTGGATTCCTTGAATCGCAAAGAAAGAGTATTGGCTGCAAAAGCGTGGGTGCCCTATACCGTAATCGCGCGCGCCATAGCTTGCGCGGTTGGCCACAATTCACGCGTTTGTTGGCTCCGAAGGAAGACGCTCGATGCGGCTGGCAGCCTCATCGAGAATGGCGGCAAACGCCAGCGCTTGTTCTTGACTGAGCGGCTGCGTCAAACGCAGGCGCATGGCCATCTTGAGATTTTCAATGGCCCGTGCCACCGGGGCGGGTCGACCGCCACGCAAGCCTGCACCGTCCACACCCCCCTCCATGCGCGCCATCAATACATCGACTTGGGATTTTTGCTTTTGCAGAAAGTCGCGCCCAGCAGGGGTAATACTGTAGCGCCTGCGCCCTTGCGTATCGGGCTTCTGCGCCAAGATGTACCCCATGTCTTCAAGCATGGCCAAACGTGGGTAGACCACACCGGGACTGGGACTGTAACGCCCTTGCAAGCGCTCCTCAATGGCTTTGATCAGTTCATAACCATGGCTGGCCTGCTCACTGATCAGTTGCAACAGCACCAACTGCAAACCGCCACGCCCAAAAACACTGGGGCTGCGACCACTGCGTCCCCCCATATCGATGCTGGCATGGTCTAACCCATGGTGCACATGCGCTGGTCGACTTCGCGTCGATGTTTCTGAAATCGGGTTAGATTCAGCCAAACGCGCAGACGCGTCTTCTGCCAAGTTGACTTGTGCAGAAGTGGGCTTTTTAAGAGAAGCGTGTTGTCGATTCATGGCATAAAGATATATCTAGATGTATATCTTTATCGCCAAAAGGGTTTTTATCGTTTATACATGAACGCCCACCGACAAGGAGATGCGCGCGATCAAACGGGTTGAATACGAGACATGGCTTAGGCGAGGTAACTGAGGCCATGCCATAGCATTCCGGTCATTGGCGCCCACTACAGAAACCAGAAGCCGCACGCACACGCGGAACGCAGGTCGCACATCACGCCGCTTTGATGCCTACATTCCAGTAATAGACCGGCTCAGCTCCGTTAAGCAGCGTATCGCCTACGGCTTGTGCCTTGTAAATAACAGGGTTGTGCGATGCCAGCGTGCGTGCATTACGCCAATGCCGGTCCAGTCGCATGCTTTCAGCCAATGCGCTGGAGCCGCCCACATCAAAAAGCTTCGTGGCAGCTTGCAATACCGAATCCACCACAGCCACTTGGGCTTGGGCAGTACGCGACTCCAGTGCATCAAGTTGTGCCTTAGTCACCTCGATGGCATGAGCGCGCAATCGCGCAACCTCTGCCACAGACGCAGCCACATCGCGCACAACCACTTGTGCCATATAAGCGGTAGCGGCCAACTGGCCAATGATCTGCTGCACCAGAGGATCATCTTTGGGCAATGTCGCATTGCCATGACTGAAGACCCTTTTGCGGGCTTGCACATACGCCACGGCATCATGCTGAACAGCCCGTGCAATGCCTGCCAAAGTTGCCAAATGCACCAACTGGAAATACGCCACCAACGCGCTGGGCTGTTGTCGTTCAAACCGCAGTACTGCCGCATCCGCTACCCGCACTTGCTCAAAAATAGCAGAACCTGAAGCCGTTAGCCGCTGACCAAAACCATTCCAGTCGTCAAGCAGTTGCACGCCTGGCGCATCGGCGGCCACTATGGCATGCACAATCGCCGCAGCCTCACCTGCCTGATGTGCACTGGCCACTACGCTGATCCAATCAGCATAAAGCGATCCTGTGCTGTAGAACTTGCGTCCATTCAGAATCCACTGTCCGCTCGATTGCGCGTCTGGCACCAAGGAGGTTTGCAACTCGCCCACAGCGCCTTGCCCCACTTCCGTGGTGGCATTGCCAAAAATAGCGCCCTGCCCTGCCAAACGCAGCCAAGGCTCTTGCGTTTGGGCATCGCGGTCAATCAGCAAGCGATCAATAAAACCAAAGTGCGGTCGCAGTATTTGGGCCACGTTGGAATCGGCTTGCGCCAAGGCCATCCACAGCTCAAACAAATCTTCCAAACGGGCACCGCTGCCACCCCATTGAAGCGGCACACGCAAAGCCGTAAAGCCCGCATCGCGCAACCATTCAATGGGCTCGTATGCCAAGGTGCGGTGGTTTTCACGTTCAGCTGCACCATCAGCAATTCGGGCAAAAACCGGCGCAAAACGGGTTTGTAATTCAGCCAGAGTCGGTGCACCTGCATTCCCATTGATCTCATTGATTGGCACGTTGCGCTCCCGCGGGCTGAGCCGTTGCAGCGCCCCCTTGACCTTGCTTGGCCTCATTCAACCATGGCAAGGAATACAAACGCGCATCACGCCCTTGCGTTTCAAAAATTTTCTGACGCACCACATCAGAATTTTGATAAATATCAATCAACTGCTGCAAGCGAGGATCCACCGCGTCACTGCCATTGGCATTTTTTCGCGCCACAAAATGAATCGCATATTGCACATCTTCTGCCCCGGAATAGGCCAAGCCGCTTGAAGCCACATCCAATTGCCCTGCAGCAACAAAATACAGCGGTGCGCCTACAGCCATATCCACATCAGCCAAGGCGCGAGCCAGCTGCGGCCCTGGAATTTCGATCAATTTGAGTTTTTTTGGATTGTGGGCAATGTCATGGATAGTGCTGAACCTGTTACTGGGATCCTTGAGCTCGATCAGCCCCAATTTCTGCAAGAACAGCAAGTGGCGCCCCTGGTTGGTCACATCGTCGTACACCGACACCGTTGCCCCCTCAGGGATAGCACTGAGCGACGTGTACTTGCGGGAGAACACGCCAATATTGGTCAGTAACCCCACACCGACTGGACGCAACTGGTAACCCGCCTTTTCAATGGCATTGCCCAAAAAAGGCAAATGCTGGAAAAAATTGGCGTCTAGGTCGCCCGCATTCAAAGCTGCATTAGGGGCAGTCCAGTCGCTAAATTCCACCACCTGCACATCCAGCCCTTGCCGGCGTGCCTCCTGCGCAGCGGCTTCAAGTGACGGTGCCGTCACAGCAGAAACGCCTACTTTCAAAGGGCCCGCAGCCCATGCAGAAGCTGACAGGCTCAGCACCGCTGCAGCTACCCATTGCATTGTTTTGGTCATCATCGCATTCACTTCAAAAAATTAGTCACGGTAATCAGGGCTGAATGGAGCGGTATTTCGCTTCTTTCCATGGCAGCGAATACAACTTGGCGTCATGCGCAAACGAAGCATCAATTTGCTGGGCTACTGCAACCGAGTTTTGGTAAATATCAACAAACTGCCGAATACGCGGATCGCCCTTGCGGTCACTGCGGGCCACGAAGCGAATGGCGTAATACAGGTCATCAACCGTGGAGTAGTGCAAGGCTTTGCTGGCCCATTCGGGCTGCCCGGCATTGACGAAGTGAGCAGGGTAACCTTGGGCCAAAGCCAGGTCATCGACCGCACGCACCAACTGTGGTCCTTCAACCTCCACGATCGCAAGCTTGCGCGGATTACGCACCACATCTGCCACGCTGGCGGTGGCACCTGCCCCATCTCGCAGTCCTATCAACCCGGCAGACTGCAGCAGCAACAAACCCCGTGCTTGGTTAACAGGGTCATTGGCCACACCAACTTTGCTGCCATCTGGGATGGAATCCAGCGTGGTGTATTTCTTGGAGTACAGGCCAATGTTGGGCAGCAAGCCAAAAGCAACGCTCTCAATCTTGTAGCCACGTTCTTTGATCACGTTGTCCAGAAAGGCTTGATGCTGAAAATAGTTCAAATCCAGATCCCCTGCCTCCAGCGCCGTATTGGGCGTCGTCCAGTCGGTAAACTCAATCACCTGCACCTCTAAGCCTGCCGCTTTGGCCTCTTGCGCTGCAACCGTGACCGAATCCGCCAGAGAGCCTGGAGTAACACCGATTTTCAATGCACCATCGGCCCATACACTGCTGCTGAACGTCACAGCAAAGGCTAGTGCGCCCCAATAGAATTTGGTTGATTTCATCGCTATATGTCCTCTACAGAGTTGACTTGATGTGGTTGTGTTGGGTGGCCGCACGTTCAAACGGCAATCGGTTTGGTAGTCAACGGGTGCGCTGGGCCCCCTTTCGTGTCAGCCTGAACGGAAGCTGCGGCTTGCCCCGCTTTGTGCGCAAGCGCATCACGCCATTGCGCACCAACATGGTTGGCAGGCAAACGGTCGCCCTGGCCGAAGAGCTTGTGCCGAAATCCGCCAGGCTCATACGCAGTGCGGTAGCGACCACGGTTTTGAAGCTCTGGCACGACCGTGTTGGCAAAGTCCTCCCAGGTTTCAGGCACCACAATGCGGGTGAGGTTGAAACCATCGATCTCGCCTTCGTCAATCCAGCGCGTCAACTCATCAGCTACGTGGTTGGCGTCACCCACCACCGTGTTGTAGCGACTTCCCAGCTTGAACTGTTCCAGTAATTTGCGCCGCGTTGTCCAGCCTTGTGCCTGCGCTGCCGCCGCGGCAGACTGAATGGCATTGCTCTTACCAAAGGGTATGGGTTCATCAAGGTCGTATTGCGCAAAATCCACCCCGGTGCTCGCGGCAAAATGGGCCAAACCTCCTTCTGCACTGGCATGCTGAAGGTACTCGGCATATTTCTCTTGCGCCTGTGCTTGCGTATCGCCTGTCACCACAGCCATACCAGCGTAAATTTTGATGTCCTCAGGCCTGCGGCCTGCATCCACTGCGGCCTGACGCAACTTGCGAGAAGCTTCTCGCGCAGCCTCTGGTGTGGTGGCGCCAATAAAAATCCCTTCTGCGTGTTGCCCCGCAAACTGCAAACCACGGCTGGATGTCCCCGCCTGGAACAACAAGGGTGTGCGCTGCGGTGAAGGCGCACTCATGTGAATAGCATTGGCACGGTAAAACGGACCGTTGTGCACAACGGGGTGCACCTTCTCAGGCAGGGCATGAATACGCCGAGCCTTGTCTGCAATCACGGCCCCATCTTCCCAACTTCCCTCCCAAAGTTTGTACGCCAGCGCCAGAAAGTCATCTGCACGGTCATAGCGGCGGTCGTGTTCGTCCAAACCTTCCTGCCCCAATCCACGCGCACCACTGTCTACATACCCGGTCACGATGTTCCAGCCAATGCGGCCATTGGTCAGTTGATCCAACGTGCTCACATCGCGCGCAAAGGTATACGGGTTGTGCGCGCTGATGGTGGCCGTCACACCAAAGCCCAAGTGCTCAGTCACAGCGGCCATGGCCGAGATAATCAACCACGGATTGTTTACCGGCAGCTGAATGGCCTCACGCAATGTCAAGTCCACACCGTGGCGCTGGGCATGCTGGTACACGTCGTAATACCCAATCACATCGGCAATAAAAAGGCCATCAAACAGCCCCTTTTCCAGCGTGCGAGCAATGTCAGTCCAGTACTTGAGTGTGTTGTACTCGGTCGAACGGTCTCGCGGATGAGTCCACAAACCGTGGTGAATGTGGCCTACGCAGTTCATATTGAACGCGTTGACGTGGATATGCTTTTGGCGCGTCATGGTATGTGCCCTCAGGTCAATGGGTGGCGTGGTCAGTCTTTCAGCCAAGTCAAGCGGTAGAGCTTTTTCTCGTGCTGGTAGAAGGCATCAATCGTGCTGCGCACAGCTGGAGACTCTTTGTAGACCTGCAGGAACTGGGCAATACGCGGATCACTGGTCTTGTCTTTACGGGCTACAAACTGAATGGCCCAGGAATCGTCTTCATAGCTGGTGTATGCCAAACCACTGGTCGCATCAAACACTTTGGAGGCGAGGATGAAATACGGAAAGCCCTGAGCCAAATCCACGTCTTGCGTAGCACGTGCCAATTGCGGGCCTTCGACCTCCACAAACTTCAGATGTTTGGGGTTGTCTGCAATGTCCTTGAGCTCGCTGAGCAGACCCGCATCCGGGCGCAAGCTGATCAAGCCGGCATGGCTGAGCAAACGCAAGCCACGCCCCACGTTCACAGGGTCACTGGCAATGGCCACTCGTGCACCATCTGGAATATCCGCCAAGGTTTTATGTTTGAGCGAGTACAAGCCCAAATACGACAGAATCCCCGGCTGGACACTGACAAAATCAAAGCCTCTGTCACGAATAACATTGGCCAGATAGTTGCTATTTTGAAAATAGTTCAGGTCGATGTCGCCCGCATCCAAGGCCACATTCGGCGTAGCCCAATCGGTAAACTCCACCAGCTCAACATCCAAGCCCTGCTTTTTGGCCTCCTGTGCCGCCACACTCACAGAGTCGGCAAACACGCCGGGCACCACACCAATTTTCAGCGGCGCAGCCCAAGCACTTCCCACCAACGCCACACCCACCAAAGTTTGGGCCATTTTCTTCATCCATACGGTCGTACGCATCATGTCACTCCTGTTGTATTCGTTAATGCCTGCTCAGTAGCGCAGGCCAAGGACAGCTAACACGCCCAAGCAAACCAAAGGCTGTACAGGAACAGTACGGCACTAACGGCGTATCCAATGGGGTGTTAGCGGCTGTAAGAACGTGTTGACGTTCTAAGGATTTCAATCGATCAACGCTGCCCCATCACCACGAAGGAATCACCACACCATCAAACTCTTTGACGATGAAGTCCTTCACTTCCTGCGTGCGGTAGGCCGCAACCAATTGCGGCAGCCATGGCACGTCTTTGTTTTTTGCTTGCACAGCAATCAGGCATACGTAAGGACTGTCGCCAGACTCCGTCAGCAGAGAGTCCCGCACAGGATTGAGTCCGGCCTTATAGGCGTAATCGGCATTGATGGCAGCGGCATGGACGTCGTCGAGCGAGCGAACCAGCAAAGGGGATTCCAGCTCCACAAACTGGAAATTTCGGGGGTTTTCAATGATGTCGTCTTGCGAAGCAAACACGCCTTGCAGTGGGTCGATACCGGGCTTGAGTTTGATCAAACCGCCTTTGGCCAGCAACAACAAAACACGGCCACCGTTGGCAGGGTCGTTTGGCAATGAAATTTGCGCGCCCTGCGGCAACTGATCCAGTGATTGGTATTTCTTGGAAAACAAAGAAATCGGCCCCACCCACGTGCGCCCAACACCATGGAGCTTGTAGCCCCGCGCACGGATGGCTGCCTGCAAGAATGGACCATGCTGAAAGCTGTTGGCGTCCAGATCACCGGCATCCAAGGCGGCGTTGGGCATCACATAATCGCTGAACGAAACAATCTCAATCTTCAAGCCATAGTCGCGTTCGGCCACCTTCTTAACGGCTTCAAAAACCTGTTCATGGGGGCCAGAAGTCACGCCAACTTTCAGTACTTTCTGTGTGGCAGGCGTATTGGCCGCTAATGCGGGTTGGCCCCACAGACCCGTGGCTACGCCACCAGCAGCAGCCAGCGCAGTTGTCATGAAGCCGCGGCGATGTAATGTTGAGAAGGGGGTATCACTCATGGTAGTGTCCATCGGTCAAACAGTTGAAAAAGCATGCATTGCCCAGCGCACATCACTGCGCTGATGGTCAATATCGGGGAGAAATAGCGAAAGGCCAGTTGGGCATGCAGCCCTACTGCACACTCGTACACATCAAGCAGCAGCGGCGGCTTCTGCGCTAAGCGGCTGGGAACATCGACAGCGTGCAGCCACATGCGGCCGCTGCAGGTAATCGCCTTGGCCAAACAGCTTGTGCCGTAAGCTTCCCTGCGCGTAGGCAGTCTTATGCAAACCACGGTTTTGCAGCTCAGGGACGACCAGATCAATGAAATCGGTATAACTCTCGGGGACGACCGTGCGTGCAATGTTGAAACCGTCCACACCCGCCTCGTCTACCCATGACTGCATGGCGTCAACAATCTGTGCGGGAGAGCCCACCACCGTTTCGTAACGCCCACCCAATGCGAGTTCATCCAACAAATCGCCCAAGGTGTAGTTCTCTCGGCCATTGGCCAGACGTTTGATGCTGTTCTCAATGCCATTGCTTTTGTGCTGGGCCAGCAAAGGGGTATCACGCTGGAACTGCGCAAAATCGACCCCAGCAGTAGCCGCAATATGCGCCAGCCCCGCTTCGGCACTGGCATAACGGCAATACTCTTGGTACTTTTCCTGTGCTTGGCGTTCGGTGGCCGCAACAACCGGGGTCAAGCCCACTAGCACCTTCACATCTTCTGGGCGGCGGCCAGCGCGGACGACTTCCTGGCGCAACTCCCGCACCAAAGCAGCGGTAGCAGCTTTGTCTTGCACCGACATGAAAACGCACTCAGCATGGCGCGCAGCAAAGCGCAAACCTCGCCCGGAACTGCCTGCCTGGAACAATATCGGCGTACGTTGTACAGACGGCTCTGACAGGTGGTAGCCTTCGACCTGAAAGTACTGGCCATGGTGGCGCACAGGACGCACCAAATCAGGCCGAGCAAACACACGCGCTTGCCGATCCCGCACGACTGCGCCCTCTTGCCAACTGCCCTCCCACAGTTTGTAGACCACCTCCATGAACTCATCAGCCCGGTCATAGCGCGCATCGTGTGCGAGTTGTTGCACTTGCCCCATTGCCCGCGCAGCGGAATCCAGATAGCCCGTCACGACATTCCAGCCTATGCGGCCCTGGGTCAAATGGTCCAGGGTTGAAAAGCGCCGTGCCAACAAATACGGCTGTTCGTAGCTGAGGTTGACTGTGACGCCAAAACCGAGGTGTTGCGTCACAGCAGCCATGGCGGGCACTACCAACGTCGGGTCGTTGATAGGCAATTGAATCGATTCGCGCAGCGTCACCTCAGCCGACTGCTGGTAGGTGTCGTACACGCCGACAATGTCAGCCAAAAACAGGCCATCAAACAACCCCCGCTCCAACTCACGCGCAAGGTCTTGCCAATAAGCAAGGGTGTTGTACTGCGCGGAGGTGTCACGCGGGTGCGTCCATAAACCGTGGTTGATATGGCCAACACTGTTCATGCTGAACGCATTGAGGATCAGGGGTTGACTTGGCGCGCCGCGCCGCTGTGCGTGCAGTGACATTACAGCGCTCCATAACGTGGAGGAATGACCCCATTGAGGGTGTAATTACCAATCGCATGCCATTTCCAGCGCACGGGGTCATGCAAAGTATGGGTGCGCACATTGCGCCAATAGCGATCAAAGCCCCACTGTGAGAACGTGGCGGATGTACCGCCCAGCTCCAACAATTTATTCGCAGCCAAAAGGCCTGCGCTATGGCAAAGTGCACGGGCCTGTGCCACTGCAACAGAGGCCGCAGCGACGCTGGCTTCGGTCGGGGCAGCTTGCGCCGCATCGGTGATCGCCGCGCCGCGTAGCAACATCGCGCGTGCAGCATGCAATCGCACATCCACCTGACCCAGCGCCTGCAAAGTCAGCGGGTCTTCGCTGGCCTGCGAGACATGGGCATCTATCCAGGGGCGGGCATGTTCGCGAATGAATGGCAAACTAGCCTGCAAAGCCCCTTCACCAATCCCCAGATCAATAGCAGCATGCATGATCTGGGCCACAGGGCCAATCGTGGTGGGTGTGTCAAAACTGACCTGAAACGGCACAATCCATTCCGGCTTGATTTGCACATTCTGCAGCGACACTGAGCCACTGCCCGTAACGCGCTGACCCATGCCATCCCAGTCGTCAGTAACCGTCACCCCCACGGCATCGCGCGGTACAAACACCATCACACTGATAGGCTCTGTATCGCCAGTCCACTGCATGGCTTGCACGGGAATCCAATGAGCAAACAACGCGCCAGTGCAATAAAATTTTTCGCCATTAAGCACCCAACCCGCTGGAGCTTGCTCCAGCCGCGTGCGACGCTTGTGGTCACGATGACCAATCTCTGACAAGGCATTGCCAAAGCGTTCACCAGCGAGCACACGGTCAAAGAAAAACCGCTGCTGCGCATCACTACCACCTACACGCAAGACCTCCAGCGCATAAAAATGGTTCTGCGGGATATGCCCCAAGGAACCATCTGCCGCAGCGATGGTAGCAATCACCTGCGCCAAGGTTGCATTACGCACCTGCAAACCGCCGTAGGCTTTGGGCACGGTAATGCCCCACAAACCACTATTGCTGTAGGTCTCGATTTCGGCCCATGGCAAAAGGCGATCGCGGTCGCGCTGCAATGCCGTAGGCGCCCACTGCGCCGCATAGTGCTGCGCCAGCGCCAGCGCTTCTGCTTCGCTGGCAATGTGGTGGGGCCGCTGTGCCGGAGCGGCTACAGGAGCAACTACTTGCCGAAAACTGTTGTGCACAACGGCAGCCGCCGTGCTGGAGAATTGAAGGGTTGGTTCAGACATGGTGTCGCATAGCAATGGTTGGGCGAGCGCTGGTCAACAGCGAAGGGCCAGAAGACAAATGGATTGCAGCGGTAGCAGCGCGCAGCATCGAAGGCCGTCTTGAAAGCGTTAGTTCCACTGGTGGCGTTGCGGAGCCGCGCCATTGAGCAAATGGTTGCCAAGCAAGTGGTACTTCCAACGCACCGGATCGTGCAAGGTGTGCACACGGGCATTGCGCCAATGGCGATCAAAGTTGTGTGCTTCGCGTGCCGATGAGGTTCCTGCCAACTCCAGCATCCGCTCGCTGGCATGCAAGGCTGCCTCAGTCGTCAAAATTTTGGCGCGCGCCACAGCCACTGAGGCCTCGGCACTGATGGCTTCGGTCACAGGATGCGGGTCAAAGCCATCAATCACGCGAGCGGCTTGCAACAGCACTTCGCGCGCAGCATCAACCTCCGTGGTCAGCTGTCCAAATTCCTGAATGATGTAGGGGTCTTCCCACGCGTTGTCGACACCCGAATGCACCCACGCGCGGGTTTTCTCGCGCACATACTGTTTGGCATCGGCCAACGCCCCTTGGGCAATACCTTGGTCAATCGAGGCTTGAATCAACTGAGAAATGGGGCCTGACAAGTTGATAGGATTCGGACTCAAATGCATCGCGACCACATCCTCCGGTTCAACAGCGACTTGCTCTAGCCTCACACTGCCACTGGCTGTAGTGCGTTGACCGAACGCGTCCCAATCGTCAGTAATGGTGACACCTGGCGCATCACGCCGCACCCAAACCTGTACGAAACGCTCTTGCTCATCCACCGCCCGAAATGGCACCCAATGCGCAAACAATGCGCCTGTGGAATAGAACCGCGAACCCGACACACGCAACTGGCCTTGCGCATCGCGGTGCAAACGTGCAGTGGGCACCGCGATGTTGGCAGCCTTGGCTTTTTTCTCTGGCCCTGCATTGCCCAAACGGTGGCCAGACAGAACATCTGCAAACCAGCGCTGCTGCTGCGCAGGCGTAGCGTTGTCGCGCAGGTTTTGAATCAAAGCAAAATGGTTCTGCGGAATTTGCCCAAGCGAAGGGTCTGCCGCGCACAGCGTGACAAATACCTGCGCCAATGTCTCAAACGATGCACCAAGGCCACCGTAAGCGCGCGGAATCGTGATGGCCCCTAGCCCACTGGCGGTATAACGTTCAAGCTCATCCCAGGGCAAGCGCCGTTCACGATCGCGCTGGGCAGCGCCTTGTGCAAAATGTCTGGCCAAATCAGCGGCAATTGCCAGTGCCTCAGCCTCAGTGGCAATGCGATGCGGCTGAGTAGGCGCAAGAGGCAAACGGTTTTGAGCCGTGCCCGATGAAGAGGCATGCAAAGTGCCTTGAGCATCCGAGTAAGACATGCGGAGCTTCTTTCTTAGAGGGAACAATAAAACATCTCAACGTGTGCAATGGCACCCGTTGGTTCAGCAGGCCAGGTTGTGATCTGCTCTATTCGGACAGTGCCGTCAACCCACCCATGGCGTGAGAGCAGCCGACACATGGTGTGTACAGCGCGTCATAGCAACGAACGTCTGAAGCACCATGGTCCTACACGTACAAACACATGCATCAGCGATTGCGCAAGCGGCGTACATACAAGTCGCCACTGAACTGCACCATCGTC
This sequence comes from Lampropedia puyangensis, assembly GCF_004833285.1. Classification (GTDB taxonomy): domain Bacteria; phylum Pseudomonadota; class Gammaproteobacteria; order Burkholderiales; family Burkholderiaceae_C; genus Lampropedia; species Lampropedia puyangensis. Next base: position 74,337 of record NZ_STFG01000012.1, on the reverse strand, counting down.
ACCAGCGCAATCAGTACGGCAATCACAATCAGCATGACTTGGGTGTCAAAGCGCTGGTATCCATACCGGATAGCCAGGTCGCCCAAGCCCCCTGCCCCAACAGCGCCAGCCATGGCTGAGGAGCTAATCAACGCCACCAAAGTGATGGTGAACCCACCAATAATGCCGGGCAGCGCCTCTGGAAAGTACACATGCCGGATGATGTGCCACTTCTTGCAGCCCATAGCTTGCGCCGCTTCAATCAAGCCCGGATCCACTTCGCGCAAGCTCACTTCGGCAATTCGTGCAAAAAATGGTGTGGCACTGATGGCCAATGGCACGATGGCCGCCCATACCCCAATCGTGGTGCCAGCAACCAGTCGCGTAAAAGGAATCAACGCGACCAATAACACGATAAATGGCGTAGCGCGGAAACCATTGACGACGCTACCCACTACGCGATTGACTTTGGGCGACTCCAAAAATCCGCCAGGCGCTGTGACAATCAACAACACGGCCAAAGGGATTCCAGCCAGAAAAGCGATCCCACCAGAAACGCCCACCATCACCAAAGTGTCGAGCAAAGCCTGCCAATAACGCTCGGTAGGAATAGATAAATTAAACGACATAACCGAGCACTCCAATGCGATGTGCAATGGCCTGTGGCCCTTGCGTCAGATTTGATAAAGCAGGCAATGCGATTGCCCCATCCAGCGCCAAAAGCAATCGGCCGTGGGCATGCCCCTGAATACGGTCTACACCACCGTGTACCAATCGAGTCTGCGCATTCAAGGCCTGAGCAATGCGCGCAAAATCTGGTTCCAGCCCATCTTCGCCGTTGTAATCGAGCTGCAGCACCACGTCATAATGGCCCGATGCAGGCGGCTGTGACTGCAAACGCTGCTGCAAGTCATCAGGCAAGCCGTGCTGCAAAGGCGCCAGCAGGGCTTTGGTCGCGTCATGTTGCGGCGAACCAAAAACTTTCCAAACTTCACCTAACTCAGCAATTCGCCCTTGCTCGAGCACCAACACTTGATCGGCAATCTCACGGATCACGCTCATCTCGTGGGTGATCAAAATCACCGTAATGCCCAAACGGCGATTGATGTCGCGCAGCAATTGCAAAATCGATTGGGTGGTTTCAGGATCGAGTGCTGAAGTGGCCTCGTCGCACAGCAAAATCTCAGGTCGCGTAGCCAGCGCACGGGCAATCCCCACACGCTGCTTTTGTCCGCCAGAGAGGCGACGAGGATGAACGTGATGCTTGTCTTGTAACCCCACCAATGCCAACAATTCTGTGACGCGTTGCTTGATCTCAGCGGGCCGCACGCCAGCCACTTTCAATGGCAAAGCCACGTTGTCAAACACCGTCTTGGCCGACAACAGATTGAAGTGCTGAAAGATCATGCCGATACGCCTGCGCAAAGCCACCAGATCAGCTTCACCCAGCGTACCAATATCTACACCATCGACTACCACCCGCCCGCCTGTCGGCTTTTCGAGCCGATTGATGGTGCGCAATAAGCTTGACTTACCCGCACCACTGCGGCCAATGATGCCAAAAATGCTGCCCGCTGGAATATCCAAGGAGATGCCATCGAGCGCATGCACCGCCCCTGAAGACGATGCATAGACTTTGGCCACGGACTGGAACGACACAGAACCGCCAGACTTTTGCGTAAGCGGCACAGACGGCGTCGCAAGCGACTCTTGCTCCGCATCACTCAAGCTGAATACTTCGGAAACCTGCGCAAGCGAGCGGCGTAACACAGCAGAGCTGGACATAAGGGCAATCCTTTTCAACGTTTCACTGCTGCCAAGGCAGCGTGTAGAGGTTCTTGTTGTGGTCAAAACTGGCATCAATCACTTCGCGTACTTTGGGCGAACGCTGAAACAACTGCACCAATTGCGTGAGCTTGGCTTCTTTAGCCCGGTCACTGCGCGCAGCAAACCCCATGGCGTAATAGGTGTCGGCAATACCGGAATAGGCCAAGCCTTTTCCGGCCTGCTCTTTCTTACCGGCATTGACAAAATAGCTCGGCCACACCACAGCCAAATCCACATCAGCCAATGAATGAATCAACTGCGGCCCTTCAATTTCTACTAATTGCAAACGCTTGGGATTACCCACCACGTCATGCACTGTCGCGCCAGTATCGTCACCATTTTTGAGGGTGATCAAGCCCGCTTTTTGCAGCAATAACAAGCCACGGCCTTGGTTGACAGGATCGTTCGGCAGAGACACTTTGGCCCCGACAGGCAGCGCATCCAACGTGGTGTGTTTGTTGGAATACAGGCCAATGTTTTGCAACAAGCCCAATCCAATCAACTCAATACGGTAGCCCCGCTCTTTCACGGCATTTTGCAAAAACGCCTGGTGCTGAAAGAAATTCAGATCAATGTCTGCATTGTTCAATGCTTCATTGGGAAGCGTCCAATCGGTGAATTCCACCAACTGCACATCCAAGCCTTGCGTCTTGGCCTCATCCTTGAGGGCTTCAATCGCATCCGCCGTTACCCCGGGCGTAGAGCCGACCTTAACGACCTCCAGGGCAGCGGCAGAGCCCATTCCCACAGAAAGCGCCAACGCCATCAGCAAAGCAGCACCACATACGCTGCGCCTTGATTGTTTGATCACCATCATTCACTCCTCTTCATTCAAGCCCTGACGCAGACATCACTGACCGCGCCAAGCCAGCGTATAAAGCCGATCGTCATTGGAAAAAGCGCGATGGGTTTCTGCCTTGACCGCTTCAGAATTCTGGTAAATCGCAATGAATTTTTGCACCACCGGATCTTGCACACGGTCTTTCTTCACCACAAATTGAATGGAGAACTGCTTGTCTTCAATCCCCGAATAAGCCAGGCCACTGGAAGGATCAAACGCTTTGGCAGCCACAATGAAATGCGGGTAGCCTTGTGCAATATCCACATCCCCTGTAATACGCACCAATTGCGGCCCCTCGACCTCAACAAAACTCAGCTTCTTGGGGTTCTCAACGATGTCATTGATCGTGCCGAGATAGCCGACATCGGGCTTGAGTTTGATCAATCCGACTTTTTGCAGCAGCAATAAGCCACGCCCTTGGTTAACCGGATCACTGGCAATGCCCACTTTGCCGTTTTGAGGCACTGCATCCACTGCTTTGTGCTTGAGCGAGTACAACCCCACATTGGCCAGAATCCCCGTGCCAGCGCTGGCCAGCTCGTAGCCTTGCTGCTTGATAGCGTTGTCCAGAAATGGCTGGTGCTGAAAGTAGTTGATATCGATATCACCGTTGTTCACCGCCACATTGGGCGTTGTCCAATCGGTGAATTCAATCACCTCAACCTCAATACCGCTAGCCTTTGCTTCCTTGGCCGCAACCGTAATCGAATCGGCGTACGCACCGGGCACCACACCAATGCGCAGCTTGTCTGCCGCCGAAACCATGGAGGGAACGATCGATAACGCAACGGCCGCAGCCACTATCACATGCTTGAAACGCTTCAACATTGTTTAGTCCTTGTTCTTGCACCGCCAAGAGCACCACCCAAAGTGGTTGGGCTACGGTATTGGAGAGGACTCGATTGAAACGCGACACGCTGCTTCACACCACTACATTTTTCTCATTTGTTTATGTGCAATCGAATAAACATAAACCATTGTTATTAAATGATTTTTCAACATCACACGCATAAGCAAATGCCTGCAATCCATAAAGAAGGAGCAGAATGCAAAAAACGCGACCATTGGTCGCGTTCTTGTTCAAAGCAGATCGGTGGCTACAAAACCATCAAATCGATCAAATCGGCTGTGCAATCAAATCATGCCCTTGCGCTTGCACAATTTGTGCACGGGTGAATTCACCCACCTTCAAGGTCTTGCTCGCTTTTTGCGGTGGCAACAAATGAACCACGCCATCAATCTCTGGTGCATCGGCATAGCTGCGGCCACGACCACCTTTGCGGCCCAGGGCGGGCGCATGGTCAATCAGCACTTGCATGGTCGCACCTACGCGGCGTTGGAGTTTTTCGATCGAAACGCGTTCGGCCACTTCCATGAAGCGGGCTTGGCGTTCTTGGCGCAAGGCCATTGGCAGCATACCGTCGAGCTGGTTCGCGACAGCGCCATTGACATCGCTATAGGCAAAGCAACCTGCACGGTCAATTTGCGCCTCTTGCACAAAATCCAACAGGTGCTGGAATTCTTCTTCGGTCTCTCCGGGAAAACCTGCAATAAACGTGCTGCGAACAATCAGTTCAGGGCATGTGGCTCGCCACTGTTGAATACGCTCTAAATTGCGCTCACCACTAGCAGGGCGTTTCATGCGCTTGAGCACATCAGGATGGCTGTGCTGGAATGGCACATCCAAATAGGGCAAGACCAACCCTTGCGCCATCAACTCAACCACGGCATCCACGCTAGGGTATGGATAAACATAGTGCAAGCGTACCCACGCACCGTACTCGCGCGCCAAGGCGCCGAGTTCTTGCACCATTTCATACAAACGACTTTTAACAGGTCTGCCATCCCAAAAACCGGTGCGGTATTTCACATCCACGCCGTAGGCAGAAGTGTCTTGACTGATCACTAATAGCTCTTTGACGCCACCAGCAAACAAAGCACGCGCTTCTTTGAGCACATCGCCAATGGGACGAGACACCAAATCACCCCGCATAGACGGAATGATGCAAAACGTACAACGGTGGTTGCAGCCTTCACTGATCTTCAAATACGCATAGTGTTTAGGGGTGAGCTTGAGCCCTGCCTCACCAAATCCACCGGGCACTAAATCAAGGAAAGGATCGTGTGGCTTGGGCAAATGGGTGTGCACCGCATCCATCACTTCTTGCGTGGCATGCGGCCCCGTCACAGCCAGCACACTGGGGTGCACCTGTTGCACCAAGTTGCTGCCATCTTCTGCGGCCCGGGCACCAAGACACCCGGTCACAATGACTTTACCGTTCTCAGCCAAGGCCTCACTGATGGTGTCCAAGCTCTCCTTGACTGCATCATCAATAAAGCCGCAGGTGTTGACGATGACCAGATCGGCCCCATCGAAGGTTTTCGACGTTTGATAGCCTTCGGCACTCAATTGGGTGAGGATCAATTCGGAATCGGTCAATGCCTTGGGACAGCCAAGGCTAACGAACCCTACTTTAGGGGTGCTTTTGTTCGTGGAAGTAGTCGTGGGCATAGTGTTTTGCGCGCTCAATAACCCGCTATTGTCGCTGTTTCGTCCCTCCAGAGCACTGATGACAATGCGAATCCCTTTGGCATGGCAAAGAAACCACAGTCAATAAAACGTCATTTCCACTCAGTATTTACCCTAACAATCACGCAAACTGCAGCGACAATAGCGCTGCAATCTGGCACAAGAATACATTGGCTGTGCGCCCTCACTCTTGCGCCTACTCCTCAGAAATATAGACAAGCCTGTTATGACGACCCCTGTTCCCCGCCAAGTCATTGTGGTTGGTGCCGGTTTTGGTGGCCTGGAAGCCACCCGCGCCTTGTGCAAAATTCCGTATGTTCAAATTACCTTGATTGACAAGGCCAACCACCATCTGTTTCAGCCCTTGCTTTACCAAGTGGCCACGGCTGGTTTGGCTGCGCCCTCCATTGCAGCGCCAGTGCGCACCATCATGCACGATCGGCCGCAAGTGACTACGCTGCAAGCTGAGGTGGCCGAGTTTGACGCTGCGCAAAAGCAAGTGCTACTGACCAACGGTGAGCGCTTGCACTACGACTGGTTGATTGTGGCGGCAGGGGCCACGCACAGTTATTTTGGCAACGACCATTGGGCGCCTTATGCGATTGGCCTCAAAACATTGCGCGATGCGTTTGATATTCGCCGCAAAGTGGTCGAGGCCTTTGAGAGAGCCGAATTGAGCAACGACCCAGTTGAACGCCAAGCCTTGCTGACCTTTGCCATCATTGGTGCGGGTCCTACCGGTGTTGAAATGGCCGGGACCATTGCTGAAATTGCGCGCCACACGCTCAAAGGCGAGTTTCGTCGCATCAACCCAGCCGATGCGCGAACCTTTTTGATCGAAGGAGGTTCTCGCGTGCTGCAAACCATGCCGGAACGCTTGAGCCAGCGCGCCAAAGAACAACTCGAAAAATTGGGGGTCAAAGTGCTGCTCAACGCGCGCGTGACCCATATTGACGCAGAAGGCCTGCGCTACAGCACCCCTGTTGGCGACACACAAGAGGAAACGGCCATGCCCAGTTCATGCATTATCTGGGCCGCAGGTGTTGCTGCATCGCCCTTGGGTAAACAGCTGGCCCATGCCACTGGCGCAGAAACAGACCGCGCAGGTCGCATCATCGTTACCCCAGAATTGACGGTGGACGCCAGTCATTCGATTTTTGCCATTGGTGATCTGGCCGCAGCAAAAAGCCACGATCCAGGGACAGAACCCACCCCTGTCCCGGGCGTATCGCCGGCAGCCAAACAAATGGGCCGACTGGCTGCAGCCAACATCCAGCGCCAAATTCAAGGCGAGGCGATGCAGGCCTTCCGGTACAAGAATTACGGTAACCTCGCCACCATTGGTCGCAATGCTGCGGTGGTGGATCTGCCGCTACCAGGTGGGCGCCACTTGCGCTTCTCGGGCTTACTGGCTTGGCAGTTCTGGCTATTCGCCCACGTGTACTTTTTGATTGGTTTTCGCAATCGCCTCGTAGTTTTGATGGACTGGGCCAGTGCATATTGGACCTACCGCCGTTATGCACGCGTTGTCGCATCCGTAGCGGCAACGCCGCAACCATCAGAACAAAACATGGCTCCCCCTCCTGCTGGCGCATCCGCAAGCGCCCCCCAAAACGATACGCCAAAAACGCCTAGCGCATGACAACGCCCCAAGTCCGAAACACAGCCTCACTCACGATAGAGACTTTGCACTATCCTGCTGGCGACAGTGCAGCTTTGCTACGACTGACCAACTGGAACATGGCACCAGGCGTACATGGCGTGCATGGTGAATCGGGCAGTGGCAAAACCATGTTGCTGAACCTTTTGGCTGGCAAGCCTCCTGCCTCAAGCGCGTTTGCTTCTATTGCTTTACAAGACGTGGCTTGGGGCAGCAAAGCTTGGCCTGCACAAGTATTTTGTGAAGATCCGAACGACACACGCTGGGACGCCATGAGTGGCCACGATGTATTGGCCTATTTGCTGCAGCCTGCAAAAGACGAAGATGGAAGGGCATGGAGCCCACATCGCCGCAGCCAAGACTTCCTGCTCAACGGGCTGGGACTGCATGCACACTTGCACAAAACCATGTACATGCTCTCGACTGGCACACGCCGCAAAGTGTTTCTGTTGGCGGCATTGCTATCGCCACGCCCATTGGTGCTGTTGGATGAACCCACAGCAGCCCTGGATCAGCGTTCCATCCAAACTCTTTGGTACGCCTTGGCTGTACGCAACCGCGCGGCTCACCAAATCACGCTGGTGGCCACCGCAGCCGCCCAAGCGAGCTGGCCTACACAACCCTGGCGTGGCCACTGGCAATTGCCTTGAAAAGGCCGCAGCACATTGCGGCCTAAAGTCAGCCCTCGGCCAACCAAACCTGCCATTGCTCAGGCACGAACCCAACTGTCCAGCGTGGTGTTTGCCCACCCCACTGCACCACAGGTCGCTTGATACTGCTGGTATGCGCCAGCATCAAAGCCTGCGCCCCATTGGCCGTGGCTGCCATGGCTTGCTCGCTGTCGCTGAATTGACGCCAAGTAGTGCCTTTGCGATTTAACAGCACCTCCACGCCAAGGGCTTGTGCCCATTCAGCCATAGTGGCAGTTTCAAGGCCTTGCTTCTTGAAATCGTGAAATTGCACCTCTATCCCATGGTCTGCAAACCACTGACGGCTTTTTTTCACGGTATCGCAATTGGGAATGCCATATAGGCGAACAGTATGCTTGGTCATAACATGATCGTAACGCGAGACGATGTAGGGTAACCGCGCAGAGTCTCGCGCGTCTTATTTCTCTTTAACAGCGATGTAAATGGCCACAGAATCAGTGCCGCTATACGCTTCAAAATCGGTCGTAAACGCCCGCTGATGGGGCACATCACCTTGAAAATAAGCCCACACCCGCCCCCAAGTTTGTACCACTGTCTGAGGCATCGGCCCTTGGCCAGTGAACACCAAATAAGGCCCTGCAGCCACCTGCACAGAAGCCATGGAAGGATCGGGCGCATGGACTGCAACACCTGCAACCACACTGTAGAGCCCCAGTTCATTGCTGGCGTAGTCGTGGTAGAGGCCAAAACCCGTGCGTCTGGCGTCTTTTTGGGGGTATGTACCCCCATTCCGCCAGTGAAAAACTGCCCCCACAGTGCTGGCAATTTGGCCGTTAGCGGATTGAACTCCGCCGCATTTTGTGTTCGCACTTGAGCACCGGCGACCCAAAAGGCATCAATGTGCTGAATCTCAGGTGAATGAACTTGCTGCATAGAATCGGCCTTACCCTGACAAAACAAAGAGAGAACGTGCGCAATGCACCAATCAACGATCCATTAGACCACGACCGGCTCTGGCTCCAGCCGGATGCCATACCGCTCATACACACTGGTTTGAATGGCCTTGGCCAAGGTCATGACTTCGCCCCCCGTGGCACTGCTATCTCCTTTGCCTAGGTTCACCAGTACTAAGGCCTGCTTGGGGTACACACCCGCATGCCCAACCGATTTACCCTTCCAGCCGCACGCATCAATCATCCAGCCCGCAGCCAGCTTCACACTGCCATCGGGCATGGGGTAATGCACGATACGGGGCTCGCGCGCAATAATGTCATTGCATTGCTCTGCGGTAACCGTCGGGTTTTTGAAAAAACTCCCCACATTGCCAATTTCTTGCGGATCAGGCAATTTGTCACGCCGCACCTGGACGACCCAATCAAAAATCTGCTGTGCATTGGGTGAGTGCACTCCGGTCTGCGCCATGCAGCGCTCCAAATCATGGTAGTCCAACACCGGCGTCCATTGCTTGGGCAACCAAAGCCGTACGTGCGTAATCACAGCGCGCCCGGCCAAGCCCATTCCTTGGGCAATTGCTTGCGGTCGCGCTAGGCTCTGGGCATTCAGCGCACTACCGAAAAAAAGGTCTGATGCCGATAGACGTTGCAAGCCTGCACCCTCAGCAATAGAAGAACCGCTCAGGCCTGCCACACGTGGAGCACCTGCTGGCACATGCTTGAAAATCGAATCTCGGTACCTAAAAGCACACTGCGCTCCATCGAGATTGAAGCGCTGCCCTGTCCACAGGTCCACCGCATCCAAAGAATGGAAGCGGTCTTTGAGCTCAACGCCGTAAGCACCGATATTTTGGACCGGCGCCGCGCCCACCGTTCCCGGGATCAAGGCCATGTTTTCCAAGCCTGGCATGTGGTGCTCCACCGTCCATTGCACTAAATCGTGCCAACGTTCGCCAGCTCCAGCTTCAATCAACCAGCCATGCTCGTTCTCTTCAACGATGCGCTTGCCCATGATTTCCATTTTCAGCACAGGGCGCCGCACGTCGCCAGTGAGCACCATGTTGCTGCCACCGCCAAGCACTAGCGCATCCCACTCGGGCGCCACCCTTTTACTGGGAGGCAATTCTGCAGCACGTTGCTCTAAAGACAGCCGCGCAAACGCCTGCGCGTCCTCCACCGAACGGATACGAACCAGCCCCAAAGCCTTGGCCGCGATACCAAAGGTGTTAAAGGACTTCAGAGAGACATTTTTTTCAACTAACATCGGGTGTATTGTCCCACTGCTGCTGCAAGGTGATTTTGATCAATGCGCAATTACACCTAATTACAGCCAAGGGCCTAATGCCCACGCGCTGGCATCAGCGCTCGCACCAGTGGATAGTTTGTTTGAATGTGGAATTGGTATGCCTTCTTTTGATACTGTACTCGAGGCCGATTTGGTCGAAGTTCGCAACGCGGTGGACAACACCAGCAAAGAAATCACAACCCGCTTTGACTTCAAGGGCACTTCTGCAGCCATTGAACTCAAGGAAAAGGAAATTACGTTGTTTGGCGATGCCGACTTTCAACTGCAGCAAGTAGAGGATATTCTTCGCAATAAACTCACGAAACGCAATGTAGATGTGCGTTTTCTGGACATCGACAAAGCCCAGAAAATAGGGGGCGACAAAGTCAAACAGATCGTGCGCGTGCGCAACGGGATTGACGCGACACTGGCCAAACAAATTCAAAAGCACATCAAAGACAGTAAATTGAAAGTGCAAGCCTCCATCCAGGGTGATAGCGTTCGGGTATCCGGCGCCAAACGAGACGACTTGCAAGCGGCCATGGCGCTGATTCGCAAAGAAGTGACAGAAATGCCCCTGTCTTTCAATAACTTCCGCGACTAAGCTTTCAGGAATACAGCGATGAACGCCTCAACCCACCAGCCATACGGAAGACTGTGGTTTCATTCATGGCTTGTGCCATTGGGGCTGTGCGGCGTATTGGCTTCTAGCCTTCCTAGCGCGGCATCCGCACAGGATTTGCGTTTGGTTGGCACAGTGGGCACCAACCGTGCCATTGTTGTACTCGGTGATGGCAAATCACGCACGCTCACCGTCGGCCAGCCGCGCGACGGTATCACCCTGCTGAGCATTGACCGTAATACAGCTACTTTCGCAACCCAAGGTGAAAAGCTCACACTGACCGTGGGACAAACACCCACACGCCTGAGTAGCCATGCAGCGCAAACCTTGAAATTACCTGCGCAACCTGGTGGGCACTATTACGCAAATGGTCAAATCAATGGCCAAAACGTACAGTTTCTCGTCGATACCGGAGCCTCGACCGTATCACTTGATGCCCAGTTGGCAGCACGGCTAGGAATCGACTTTCAAAAAGGCCGCTCCATCACCGTCAATACTGCCAACGGCCAAACCCAAGGCTGGCTCATCACACTGCCCAATCTACGCGTAGGAGAGTTACAACAACACAATGTCAGCGCCACCATCGTGCAACAACCCATGCCTTTTGCCTTGTTGGGCAACTCATTTCTGAACCATTACCGTATGACACGCGACGCCACATCCATGGTGCTGGAGCCGCGATAGAGCCCGTGCTTTACTCTCTCTGTAGCGCCTCCCATTTCTAGCATTGAAAGTGATTGCCTATGCTATCGAACACAGCCCCCTCAGATTCCGGCGCATTGAACGAACAAGGGTATGAACGCCTTGTCTCAGCTTGGAGCGATCTCGAATCGTCACTCCAGACAGCACTGCACTATCCACAGCAAGTCAACGGTTTCGAGCAAAAAATCATCGATATTCGCCGCTGGCTCAATGACTTGATTGCACAAGACAGCGACACTGCGCTGTACCTGATGTTCCAAGTAGCAGCTACCTCCACAGCCGGCTACAGCACCTCCCATGCGCTGGTGTGCGCCACCTTGTGCCAATTGGTTGGTCAAGCCCTGAACCTGTCTGACTTTGAACGCAAGACGCTGGTGCATAGCGCGCTGACGATGAACGTCGGTATGACGGAGCAACAAGATCGGCTGGCCATTCAAGCGGAACGCCCCTCACTTGCGCAAGAAGAAATCATCAAAAACCATGCAACCTTAGGCACCCAATTACTCAACCAATGGGGCATTAAAGACCCCGTCTGGCTGCAAGTAGTGCTTGAGCACCACCACCCCCCTGTTGAGACGCTCCCTCTAGCCTCACTGAGCGTGCCGCAGCGGTTAACGCGTATTCTGTCGTCCATTGACCGCTACGCGGCCATGATCAGCCCGCGCAAATCACGGCCAGGGCGTACTGTGGCAGATTCTTTGCGCGCCATCATGGGACAACGCTTCGATCCCCGTGATGAAGTAGGCAAAGCCTTGGCCACGATGGCCGGCCTGTATCCACCAGGAACCCTAGTCAAACTTGACACCCAGGAAATGGCTATCGTGCTCAGACGCTCCGCAGAAATCAACCATCCTATCGTGGCAGGCGTGATTGATGCACAAGGCCAAGCCTACGACAAGCCCCCGGTGTACCTTACCTCCAGTGGAAAACCCAAAATCCTCAGCAGCCTGCCTTGGTCTGCGCTGGGCACTAGCCTTAGTCACCGGACACTGGTCAGCCTGGGCCTGTTCACCGCTCGCCAGGGAATGCGGCAACACTCCGCCACCAGTAGAGGCTGAACCTACAAAAGCGCGACGCCCTTGCGCCGCAGCAACAAAGACGTTGACATAACCACACAAAGTCATGGCAGCGTCTTTTTTTAGACATCTTTAACGAGCCTTCTTCTTTCGGGTAGGTTTGGACTGCTGCTCAACCATGGACTTCTTGGATGCGCCAACTCGCGGCTCAGTGCCAGCAAGAATGCGGCTTATATTGGCTGCATGGCGGTAAACCAGAATCACAACCATCAGAACCAACGCAAACAACACGGTGCGGTTGTAATCCCAAAGTGGCCCACCGCCGAGCAAGTACACCAAAGGTAAAATCAGGGCTGCCACAATCGAAGACAGCGATGACATCTTGGAAATGGCAAGCACCAGTGCCCACACAGCCAACGTCGCCAGCGCCAGCCAGCCACTCAAGCCCAGCAGCACTCCAATGGCAGTAGCCACCCCTTTGCCGCCTTTAAAACCCAAGAATACAGGCCACACATGGCCAGCAAACGCAGCCAATCCTACCAAGGCCTGCGCCCCTTCCCACAGTCCATAGGGGGCCCCGAACCAGCCTACCAATGCCACCGGCAACCAACCTTTGGCAGCATCAAGCAATAAGGTCAATCCGGCAGCCACCTTGCTGCCTGAGCGCAGTACGTTGGTCGCGCCGGGGTTCCCACTGCCAAAGGTTCGCGGGTCTTTTAACCGCATAGCACGGCTGACCACTACAGCAAATGGGATTGAACCCAACACATACGCGCCCAACGCAGCCAATGCCAAATATGTCCAATTCATGTCAAATCTCTTTTTATCTTAGGTTGCAGCAACCACTGCCCAGTGCGCATTATCCACGCCCCGTAAGCCGCAAAGAACCGTAATAACGAGGCCATCCCGTCTCACCGCCCGAATAGCAGCAGTCCATAGCCGCGATAATGGCTGTTTATTTTGTCTTGCGTTTGGATCTCCACCAAAGCAAGCGCTGGATGACTATGAACGCACCTCTCGCTCCTTCTCACCCACTCACTGTCGTTGTACTTGCCGCAGGCAAGGGAACGCGAATGAAAAGTCAAACCCCAAAGGTATTGCAGCCACTGGGTGGCCGTGCCATGCTCGCACATGTCTTGCAGGCATGCGGCACATTAAAGCCACGCCACTTGATCGCTGTCACCGGACATGGTGCAACAGATGTCAATGCATACATTGATCGCCACCGCCAAGTGCTGCTGAACACAGCACAGTGCACTACCGTGTTGCAGGAACCACAAAATGGCACAGGGCATGCGGTTCAGTTGACTTCAACCGCACTTGACGACGAGGCCATCGTACTCATTACATTAGGGGATGTTCCGCTGGTTCAGCCTGCATCACTGCAAGCCGTGGTGGCGCTATGCAATAACGAGCGGGTAGCCCTGCTCACGGTGGCGCTGCAAGACCCGACCGGCTACGGACGAATCGTACGCAACGCGACCGGGCACGTACAAGCGATTGTCGAGCACAAAGATGCCAACGAAGAGCAACGCGCCATCCGCGAAATCAACAGCGGCATCATGGCCTTCCCCGCCCGACTGTTGAAACCCTGGTTGGCCAAGTTAACCAACAACAATGCACAACAAGAGTACTATCTGACCGACGTGATTGGAATGGCCGTCGCTGATGGCGTGGAGGTGCAAACCCATTGCCTGCCAGCCACTCAGGCTTGGGAAGTGGCAGGCATCAACAGCCCTGCGCAACTCGCACACACCGAGCGCCAATACCAGCAACTGCAAGCCCAACAACTCATGGAACAAGGCGTGCGCCTGGCCGATCCAGCCCGGTTTGACCTGCGTGCAGCCCCTGGCAGTGCTTTAGCAGGCCATTTGGAATGCGCAAACGATGTTGAGATTGATGTAGGCTGTATTTTCAGTGGCCAAGTACACATTGGTGCTGGCTCACACATTGGCGCCTATTGCCACATCAGCCAAGCCAGCATTGGCCATCACTGCCTGATCGCCGCTTACACACACATTGATGGTGAAACTGCGGGCGTCACCGTGGGCGATGACGCCCGCATTGGCCCCTTTGCCCGCTTGCGGCCAGGTGCAACATTAGCCAACGACGTGCATATCGGGAATTTTGTAGAGGTCAAGAACTCCACGCTTGCCAATGGCGCCAAGGCCAACCATTTGGCCTATTTGGGCGATGCCAGCGTGGGAGAACGCGTGAACTATGGCGCAGGAGCCATCACCGCCAACTACGACGGCGCCAACAAACACAAAACAGTGATTGAGGCAGATGTCCATGTGGGCAGCAACAGCGTACTGGTTGCGCCAGTCACAGTGGGTGCTGGCGGCACCATTGGGGCGGGCTCAACCATTTCCAAAGATACCCCAGCCAACAGCCTCACCGTCACCCGTGCCAAGGCCATCACCGTGCAAGGCTGGAGCCGTCCGATCAAAAAGCAAACCCGCTAATCAGCCATAGCCACCTGCCCATGCACTCATTACTTCGATGCCGTTTTCCGAACGACATCGAGCGTGGCGCTTTTGGATTGCCGCTGCAGCAAGCCTGCCGCCATCAAGCCACTCAAGCATGCCTGACACTGCACCCACGATGCGCCAGTGGCACTGGCCACTTCATTGAGCATGAGCGGCTTGCTGGCCAACAGAGACGCCACCCGCACGCGCAACGGATCTTCCTGCAGCCACTGCTCGGTAGGCCAGCCTTTGAGCTTGTAGCGCGCCATGGAATCGACTTTGACACCTGCGTCCTTCCAATCCGCAACGGCCCGCACAAGACGTTGGTAGCGGCGCGCTGCATCCGTGTCATGCGCGCGAGGCACCGAAACCTCTGCGGAGGCTAAATTCTGAGCAGTTAGCACTTCCGTAGAGGATGCTACCGACTCTGCGCCTTGTAGCACCGGCCTTTCAGACTCCAACGCACGGGTCACCGGCTCTGATGGGGAATCCTCTGACAAGGGATCTGATGGCTGAGAATCACTCACCACATCGGTCAATACCAAAACCGCCGGGGCAAACGCCGTACTGGCCTCCACGGACTCTTCCATCGCCTCCCATTCCTGCTGCACAGAAATAGGCGCAGTGGCTTCAACAGGTTCAAACTCCTCTTCAATAGCTTGCGGAGCTTCTACACGCTCTGTCAAATCAGCCGTAGCAAATAAAGCTTCTTGGGAAAACACCTCTTGCAAGCTATCGTCGTCCACCGCAATGGCTGGGCTCAATGCAGAGGATTCACCCAATTCAGGCAAATTCCCCATATCTGTTTGCAAACCCAAGGCTTCAGGCAAGCGCCCCATTAAAGTGGTGCGTAGATCGTCTTCTTGCACCGGAGGACGCTGGTGCGCCAAAGCGGCGCCCTCACCCGCACGCGCCGGTGGCTCGGATTGATCGCGTTGCGCCACAACTGCAGCAGGACTGCGCGCCACAAACTCTGGCGCAGCGCCAACATGTTTTTCAGAAATGACGCGAACCAAAGGCGTCAAGGCATGAACACAGGCCAACAAGACCTCAGGGGCCGCACGCGTCAGCGGCGCCAAAGCATTCAAGCACACTGACAAGACATCTGTGCGCAAAGGCCGCGGGATCACTACCGCCTGTGGCATCGAAGACCTGACAGACGCCTGCACGGCCCCAGTGGGGTCATGCTCGGCAATTAATAGAACGGGGCAACCAATTTTGCTGAGCTGTGCCACCCGCTGGGGCACCAACATGCTCCCAATATCTGTTGCAATGGCAGAAAAAGGCCCTTTGCGCACCATTTCTATACGCATAGGCATCGCGACTTGAGACGACTCCACCCATAGCCGCAGCTCCTCCACATCTTCTGCGGGAAGCGCAAAGTACCCCAGCCGAAACGTCGGAGGGGCAGACACACGATCACCCATCAGCGATCTCCCTAACGACAGACATACATCTCGTCAGTTTACATTTTTTTGTCACTTGGAATGGCTATTTTTGCATTCTCATGTTCCATAGCGACAAAAAAATACAGTTCGGCTTCTCCAGTGCCAATCAACTGCGTAATGGACCCATTACGTCACTCAACCGACAAATGGCTCGCATAGAATGTACGTTTTGTCGCAAAGCCAGAAGGAGCTACGCTATGAGCCACGATGCCCCCGTTGCATCCCCCCATGTCATGAACACCTACGGTCGAGTCACCATTGCATTGGAGCGAGGCCAAGGCGTACGCGTATGGGATACCAACGGCCGAGAGTATCTGGATGGCTTGAGTGGCATTGCCGTCAACACTTTGGGGCACAACCACCCCAAACTGGTCCCTGCCTTGCAAGACCAAGTAGCTAAGCTGATTCACACCTCCAATTACTACCACGTCCCTGGTCAAGAACAGCTAGCCAAAAAATTAGTTGAACTCTCGGGCATGACCAATGTGTTCTTCTGCAACTCTGGCCTTGAAGCCAACGAAGCAGCGCTCAAGCTCGCCCGCAAGCTGGGCAACGACCGCGGCTACAAAAATCCCAAAGTAGTGGTGTGCGAACAAGCCTTCCACGGCCGCTCTATTGCAACCCTGTCTGCCACGGCCAATCCGAAAATTCATGCGGGTTTTCTCCCCTTAGTTGAAGGCTTCATCCGTGTACCACTGAACGATTTCGACGCACTTGAGCGCATCGTCGAGGGTGAAGAGGAAATCACAGCGGTATTTTTTGAAGTCATTCAAGGCGAAGGCGGCATCCACCCTGCACGCATGGAGTACCTCAAGCAAGTTCGCGCGCTATGCGATGCGCGCAATTGGCTGATGATGGTTGACGAAGTGCAATGCGGCATGGGGCGTACAGGAAAATGGTTTGCGCACCAATGGGCTGATATCAAGCCCGATGTCATGGCGCTAGCCAAAGGTTTGGCCTCAGGCGTTCCCATTGGCGCTGTGGTAGCAGGCCCCAAAGCAGCCCATATTTTTCAACCGGGCAACCACGGCACGACATTTGGCGGCAACCCGTTGGCTATGCGCGCCGCCGTAGAAACCATCCGCATCATTGAAGAAGACCAACTCCTGGACAATGCCACACGCGTTGGCGCGCACCTTCACAAGCGCCTGCGCGAAAGTTTTGGCTCATTGCCTGGCTTTGTGGAAATCCGCGGCGAAGGTTTGATGATCGGCATAGAGCTCAACCGCCCATGCGCAGCCTTGATTCAACAGGCTGCAGATGAAGGCCTGTTGATCAGCGTCACCGCCGACCGCGTCGTCCGACTGCTGCCCGCCTTGATCATGAACGAAGCAGAAGCCGATGAGCTGGTTGATCGCTTGCTGCCTGTCGTCCAAAAATTCCTCGATCAACCGCAGTAATCTGGCTTGGCATGCCCTTGGCTGAAAATCCTCAGTCGGGGGCCCAATGCCTTGCGACCAAAGAACTTGCCATGAGTACCATCAAACATTACCTGCAATTCAACGACTTTTCAGCCGACGAATACGCCTACCTGCTAGCGCGTGCGGCCAAGTTGAAGCAGATGTTCAAAAAATACGAAAACCACAAAACTCTGACTGACCACACGCTGGCCATGATTTTTGAAAAGGCCAGTACGCGTACGCGCGTGAGTTTTGAAGCAGGCATGTACCAATTAGGTGGCTCAGTTGTCCACCTGACTACCAACGACAGCCAGTTAGGACGCTCTGAACCCATTGAGGACAGTGCACGCGTGATCAGTCGCATGGTCGATTTGGTGATGATCCGCACCTACGAACAAACAAAAATCGAAAAATTTGCAGAGTTCTCGCGTGTACCCGTCATCAACGGGCTGACCAACGAATTCCATCCCTGCCAAATTCTGGCCGACATTTTTACTTTCATTGAGCATCGTGGCCCAATCCAAGGAAAAACTGTCGCTTGGATCGGAGATGGCAACAACATGGCCAATACTTGGCTGCAAGCCGCGCAACTGCTGGATTTCAAACTCCACATCAGCGCCCCAACAGGGTATGAGCTAGATGAAAAATTAGCGCTTGGTGCCAAAGCCGATCCAGCCCACTTCCAAACTTTTGAGAGTCCGCAAGAAGCTTGCGTAGGCGCACACCTGGTCACCACCGATGTCTGGACCTCTATGGGCTATGAGGAAGAAAACGCCAAACGCATGAAAGCCTTTGCCAACTGGAAGGTCGACAGCGCGATGATGGCCCAGGCCCAGTCGGATGCCTTGTTCATGCACTGCCTGCCCGCCCACCGTGGTGAAGAAGTCGACGCCGATGTGATCGACGGCGCGCAATCGGTGGTCTGGGACGAAGCAGAAAACCGCATGCATGTGCAAAAAGCGCTGATGGAATACTTGTTGGTGGGCAAGCAAAGCAATATTCACTGATTCAGCCGCACACTTCTACCTCCTCTAAAAAAGCCTTTGCGCATGTGCCGCAAAGGCTTTTTTTTATGGGCGGCACTGCAGCGCCCGGCGCAGCAGCGAACATCCACTTCAGCGGTCTGCCACACAAATCCGCAATTACCCTATAATGGTTGTCCCTATGAAGATCGTTACCTCCCTGATTTCGATTAGCACCCTACCGGCTTTCGGGCTTGGTAGGTCCTCGTCGTATGCTCGCTGTTGAAAAACACCCAGCCAGTTGATTCGCCGATCTGCCCCAAAAAGCCCGCCAGCCTCACCGCTAGCGGGCTTTTTGCATGGGGTTTTGATGACACGCTCCTCTCCCTTTAGACGCACAGCACTGCTTTTGCCATGTTCTCCCCGACCTCCTGGATCCAGCGCAAGCTCCGGCACCACCCCTGCCGCTCGTTTGCACTGATTGGCCGCCCGCTTGCCACCGCAAGCCTGCGCGCCAAAGCCAGTCTCACGGCGCGGCTATACCCGCGCACGGTCGCCGCTTGGCCAGCAGCCCCACTGGCGTCACGCCCCGTCACCGTCGCACAAAGGGCCCGTCATGCATGCCATCGCACCACGCCCATTTGCAAGGACTCACCATGAGCAATCCCCCTTCGGCAGCCGCTGCCGCACCACGTTCACTCGGACGTGAAGAATACAAAACCCTCTCCCTCTCCGCCCTGGGCGGCACGCTGGAGTTTTACGACTTCGTCGTGTTCGTCTTTTTCTCGGTCGCACTCGGCCACCTATTCTTTCCGCCCTCGATGCCGGACTGGATGGTGCAGCTGCAAACCCTGGGCATTTTTGCCGCCGGTTATCTGGCCCGCCCGGTCGGCGGCATTGTGATTGCGCACTTTGGCGACAAGCTGGGTCGCAAGCGCATGTTCTCGCTGTCGATTTTTCTGATGTCCGCGCCCACGCTGATCATTGGCCTCTTGCCCACCTACGAAAGCATTGGCATTGCCGCGCCACTGCTGCTGCTGGCGATGCGCGTACTGCAAGGCGCTGCGATTGGCGGTGAAATGCCAGGCGCCTGGGTGTTTGTGGCCGAGCACGTGCCAGCCAAAAACTTTGGCTTTGGCATTGGCGTCTTGACCTCGGGCATTTGCGGCGGCATTTTGCTGGGCTCATTGGTGGCGATTGCCATCAACCACCAGTTCTCGACCGAAGAAATCCACGCTTGGGCCTGGCGTATTCCATTTATCTTGGGCGGTGTGTTTGGCCTGCTGTCGGTGTATTTGCGCCGCTTCTTGTCTGAAACGCCTGTCTTCAAAGAGCTGGAAGCAACCCGCGCCGTCGCCAAAGAATTGCCAGTCAAAACCGTGTTGCGCGAGCACCGCGCCGCTTGCCTGGTGACGGCTGTGATGACTTGGTCACTGTCCACCGCAGTCGTGGTGCTGATTTTGATGACGCCAGTGGTACTGCAAAAAGCCTACAAAATTCCAGCCACCACCGCCATGGAAGCCAACTGCATCGCCACCTTGATGCTGGTGATTGGCTGCGCGGTGTTTGGCTGGTTCTCTGACCGCTTTGGCACCGGCAAAGCCTTGATTGTCAGCTGGGGCGGCCTGGCGCTGAGCACCTACCATTTCTTCTCGACCCTGCCTAGCATCACCGATGGCCAATTGATGCTGAACTACGCCATCATGGGCTTTTTTGTTGGCGCGATTGCGACGATGCCGATTGTCGGCGTGCGCGCTTTCCCCCCAGTGATTCGCTTCTCTGGCCTGTCTTTCTCTTACAACGTCGCCTATGCGATTTTTGGTGGCCTGACACCGGTGCTGACGCAAATGTGGCTGCAGCAAGACCGCATGGCCGCCGCCCACTACGTCACCATCGTGAGCGTGCTGGCGATGTTGCTGGCCTTTGTTCCACTGGCCACCAAAGGCTGGACAGCGCTGAACAAAAACAACGCTGGCAGCAACGCCCAAGCCCATTAAGCAACCGTTCTGCTGCATTGAAAAAAGCCACAGGCCCCACAAATGGCCAGTGGCTTTTTTTCTTGGGGACAACGGCTGTTTGAGCCGTGGCTGCCACCCTAAGATTAATCAACCAGAATGCGCAGCATACGGCGCAGCGGCTCTGCAGCGCCCCACAGCAATTGGTCGCCAATGGTGAATGCACCAAGATAATCATCGCCCATTGCCAGTTTGCGGATACGGCCCACAGGGATGGTCAAAGTGCCGGTCGTGGCCACAGGGGTCAGATCACGGATGGTCGCTTCTTTGGTGTTGGGCACCACTTTGACCCACTGGTTGTCGGCGGCGATCATGCCTTCGATCTCATCCAGAGGCACGTTTTTCTTCAGCTTGAAAGTCAACGCCTGGCTGTGGCAGCGCATTGCGCCAATGCGCACGCAGTAGCCATCAACCGGAATCGCTGCCGTGCCAAAGCCTTCGCCCTGACCGAGGATTTTGTTGGTTTCGGCCATGCCTTTCCACTCTTCGCGGCTAACGCCATTGCCCAAATCGGAGTCGATCCAAGGAATCAAGGAGCCACCCAGCGGCACCAGGAAGTTAGCAGTTTCTTCCGCGCTCAAAGCGCGCTGCTTAGCCACGATCATGCGGTCGATTTCCAAAATCGCGCTTTTCGGGTCTTGCAACAAGCCGGCCACTTCCGCGTTCAAAGAGCCAAACTGGGTCAGCAACTCGCGCATGTGCTGCGCGCCGCCGCCGGAAGCGGCTTGGTAAGTCTGGGTGCTCATCCACTCGACCAGACCGGCTTTGTACAAAGCGCCCACGCCCATCAGCATGCAGCTGACAGTGCAGTTGCCGCCCACCCAGGTGTTGCCACCATTGGCCAGCGCATTTTTGATCACAGGCATATTGACCGGATCGAGGATGATCACCGAGTCCTTGTCCATGCGCAGTGAAGATGCAGCATCAATCCAGTGGCCAGTCCAGCCCGCAGCACGCAACTTAGGGTACACGGCCTTGGTGTAATCACCGCCTTGCGCCGTCACGATGATGTCGCATTTTTTCAATGCTTCAATATCGTATGCGTCTTGCAGCTTTGTTTCGTTCTTGGCCTGTGCAGGCGCTTGACCTCCTGCATTGGAGGTCGAAAAAAACACCGGCTCAATAACCTCGAGATCACCTTCAGCCTGCATGCGGTCAATCAGTACCGAGCCGACCATGCCGCGCCAACCGACCAGTCCTGTGAGTTTTGCCATGATGGGAAATGCCTTTACAAAAAAGTGTTGCAGAAAAAGGGCTTTTCTGCTCCGGCTCGTCTGGCCGGTTTTTTTGCGGGCAGGACGATCCGGAGCTGGTTAGCCCTTAATCGTCTTAATAGTGATGGTGATGCACATGCAGGCGCACGCCAACACACCAGCATCTGCTTTGTGGGCAGCGCCTGCGTGGATGGATAAGAAGTGCAGCATTGGCATAACGGGCGCAAGTATAGCTTTATTGCATCATGATCAACAAGCATCGGCTACATAAATAAATACAACACCCAAAGCATCTGCAACATCAGTGCAACACGCGCTACAAACCGCGAAAGCAGCCCTTGCCATTTCCACAACTGGTTGGCCATATGCATTGCAGTTGCACTGTAAATATACTTGCAGCTATAATGCGCGGTTTCCTTGCCACCACCGCTGTTTGACGCTGCGGGTGGCAGTTCATTCCATAAGGGAGTTCAACGATGCGTCACTACGAAATCATTTTGCTGATCCACCCCGATCAAAGCGAACAAGTGCCAGCGATGCTGGAGCGTTACAAGGGCATGATCGTCGAAGGCGGCGGCAAAATCCACCGTGAAGAAGACTGGGGCCGCCGTCAATTGGCATACCCAATCAACAAACTGGTTAAGGCCCACTACCTGAGCCTGAACATTGAAGCCAGTCAAGCCGTGATGGACGAACTTGATCACGCTTTCCGCTTCAACGATGCAGTTCTGCGCCAGTTGACTGTGCAGAAGAAAAAGGCTGAGACAGCACCTTCTTCCATGATGAAGACAGTCGAGCGTGAAGAAGCACGCAAAACTGCCCAGGCCGCTGAACAAGCTGCCCAGAAGGACTGATCCATTTGTCTTGAGGTTCCTCACCCCATTGAATTGGGCCTGCGCCCGTATGGTGTGACCCGCCTCATTCTTGCATTCACGATTTCATCAGGAGCCAATCATGGCCGGACCAAAACGTTTCAACAAAGACCGTCGCCCAAAGCGCAACAACCAAAACTTGCTGTTCCGCCGCAAGCGTTTCTGCCGCTTCACAGTGGCTGGCGTGGAAGAGATCGACTACAAAGATGTCGATACACTGCGTGACTTCATCGCCGAAAACGGCAAAATCATCCCCGCTCGCTTGACCGGGACCCGCGCCATTTACCAGCGCCAACTCAACACCGCCATTAAGCGCGCTCGCTTCTTGGCTTTGCTGCCGTACACCGACCAGCACAAAATCTGATAGGGGACGTCACCATGCAAATTATTCTTCTGGAAAAAGTTGTCAATCTGGGCAACCTCGGTGAGATCGTCACAGTCAAAGACGGTTACGCTCGCAACTTCTTGATCCCGACAGGTCGTGCACGTCGCGCCACTGAAGCTGCTAAGGCCGAATTCGAAGCACGCCGTGCCGAACTGGAAAAAGCAGCTGCTGAAAAACTGGCTGCAGCACAAGCTTTGGGCGAGAAGCTCAATGGTCAAACTGTGCGTTTGAGCCAAAAAGCAGGTGTGGACGGCCGTTTGTTCGGCTCCGTGACCAACCACGACATCGCTGCCGAGCTGGTAAAGCAAGGTTACGAAGTGCACAAGTCACAAGTTCGTCTGCCTAACGGCCCTATCAAGCTGGTTGGCGATAATACCGTGATCGTAGCTCTGCACACCGATGTGGATGCTGAAATCACTGTGGCTGTTTACGGCGAAACTGCTTAAGTCAGCGCAAAAACCAAGTCCAAAGACTTGGTGCATCAACAAAAACCGCCTCATGCAGGCGGTTTTTGTTTTGGTGCACATGAGCACTCCATGTGAAATGCCAAACATTGCATGCAGCCTAGCGAGCAAACAGGCCTGCAAATGCGCTAACAGGAAGTTGCAATACCGCATAAAAATACGGCCTTTTTATACAGACTTATGCAAGCGTTATCCACAACTTATCCAACGGGTTATGCCATGACAAACCCGGCTTGGCGCGTAAGATAACGCCCATTAGTCGCAGAGGCTGCAGCACGCCACGGCGCACCCTATAAATACACTGAGAAGTTGACGAAAGACACTGCCATGAGCGTTGATGTGATTGCGATATCAGGTTCGCGCGGACAAGAAATCAAAAACGATCCGCAAGTCGCTGATTTACGCCTGCCACCCCAATCGGTTGAATCTGAACAAAGCGTACTAGGGGGCTTGCTGCTGGATAACCAAGTGTGGGAGCGGGTGTCAGATTTACTAAAGAAATCTGATTTTTATCGCGCCGAACACCAAGAAATTTTTGCCGCTATCGCATCCCTGCTCGAAAGTGACCGTCCTGCGGACGTCGTTACCGTGTTTGAGCATTTGCGCGGCATGGGTAAAGCAGAGGAAGTCGGCGGCATTCCCTACCTGAACATGTTGGCGCAGTATGTACCCAGCGCAGCCAACATCCGCCGTTATGCCGAAATCATTCGTGAACGTGGCATTCTGCGCAAACTGATCGCTGCCAGCGACGAAATCGCCTCCAATGCCTTCAGCCCACGCGGCCGCGAAGTCACCAGCATTCTGGACGAAGCTGAAGCCAAAATTTTTGGTATCGCCGAAGAGAGCTCGCGCATGAAGCAGGGCTTTCAATCCATGGAAAGTCTGGTGGTCAACCTGCTCGATCAGGTTGAGGAAATGGCTCAAACTACCAGCGATATCACTGGCGTACCCACAGGTTTTTCTGACTTGGACCGCATGACATCGGGGCTGCAAAAAGGCGATTTGATCGTACTGGCTGCTCGCCCTTCAATGGGGAAAACTGCCTTTGCGATCAACATCGCAGAGCACGTCGCACTCAATGAGAGTTTGCCTGTAGCCATCTTCTCAATGGAAATGGGCGCGGCTCAATTGGCCGTGCGTATCGTCGGCTCCATCGGCCGCATTAACCAAGGGCGCCTGCGCACCGGTAAGCTCAATGACGACGAATGGCCACGCCTGACAGAAGCCGTGGAGCGGCTGCGCACAGTCTCTTTACACATTGACGAAACACCAGGCCTGACCCCAACCGAATTGCGCGCCAACGCACGCCGCCTTGCGCGCCAATACGGCCAACTCGGGTTGATCGTGGTCGATTACTTGCAGTTGATGAGCGGATCAGGCAATTCCTCTGAAGACAACCGTGCCACTGAATTGGGCGAAATCTCGCGCGGCTTGAAAATGCTGGCCAAAGAATTGCAATGCCCTGTCATTGCGCTGTCGCAGTTGAACCGTTCAGTAGAGCAGCGTACCGATAAACGCCCCATGATGAGTGACTTGCGCGAGTCTGGCGCCATTGAGCAGGATGCGGACGTGATCATGTTCATCTACCGTGACGACTACTACCTCAAAGAGGCCAGTAAAGCACCCAACCAAGCGGAAATCATCATCGGCAAGCAGCGTAACGGCCCAACAGGAACGGTACATCTGTACTTCCAGAAAAATCAGACCCGCTTCGAAAATTTGGCCATGGGCGACGAACCAGCATACTAAGAGCGGCTAACACAACCCAGCAAACCGAAGGTTTGCGGTTGAGACTAGGCGCAAAACCGCAGGCAGCACAAGTAGTACGACAAGGTTTTGCTTTCGACGTATCAAGGGTTGTGTTAGTCGCTCTAAGCCGGGGCATGCGCGCGGCATGCCACACGCTCTGCCGCACGCCCCCCCGACCTTTCACATATAGCCAGCCCAAACTCTTCTCACACCATGAATCCAAACACCAGTTCCCCCCGCGCTTTCGACATGCTGGCGTTTGATTGGGATGGCACTTTATTTGACTCAACCGCCATCATCGCCCGCAGCATTCAAGATGCCGTGCGGGACGTTGGAGGAACACCCCCAACCGATGAGGCCGCGCGCTGGGTCATCGGCCTTGAACTCAATGCCGCATTGGCCAAAGCTGCACCAGACGTCCTCCCTGCCGCGTACCCAGAGCTGGCACGTCGCTACCGTTACCACTACATCCAACGGCAAGACGACATTGCACTGTTCACCGGTGCCCTGCCGATGCTGCATCAACTCAAGGAGGCAGGCTTTATCTTGACCGTGGCCACAGGAAAAAGCCGCCGTGGCCTCAATGACGTTCTAGCCAGCCATGACTTGCATGGTTTGTTTGACGACTCCCGCACGGCAGATGAAACCGCAGGCAAACCCAATCCTCTGATGCTGCAAGAGATGATGGACGTCTGGAGCATTCCACCAGAGCGGCTGCTGATGATCGGCGACACCAGCCACGACTTGCAAATGGCCATCAACGCAGGCTGCCCCAGCATTGCAGTGACTTACGGGGCCCATGCAGCGCAAGGGCTAGAGCAATACCAACCACTGACTATCGCCCAAAGCATTGCGCAATTGGCTTCCTGGTTTCAGACACACGCGTTTGCTGGGCAACGTAAAAAATACCTCTGAAAGATTCAGCGCAATGCATGTATGCCCCCCCCAAATTTGCACCAGCTGCGAACGGACAAGACAGGGGCCAGCCCGTTAGTCCCCATTCACAGACACAAACACGAAGGGCTGGTGTTCCGCACACTCGCCTCTCCCACTCCATTGACTGTTAGGAGAATTCAAGATGCAAGGCCACAATGACGAGCCCTCTCCCCAAAACCAAACACCGCACACGCAGCAGCCTCCCCATACACCCGAAAACGTGTGGGCAGAAAGGCCAGGCGCACAACAGCGCAACCGTGCTGACGTCAACCTTGAGGAAACGCTAACGAACAAAAAACGCCAAAGCAAATCCGAGGGCGACTGGGAGCGTTCAGTATTGGAAAAATTGGCCTTTGCCAGCCTCAAAGAACAGCGCCGCGCCCGGCGCTGGAAGCTTTTTTTCACCATGCTGTTTTTTGTCTATATTGGCTTCATCACATGGACAGTACTCAAAAACAGCAGCCTAAATACACCAACAGCGGCAGAGCATACCGCCGTGGTCAACATCAAAGGCGCCATTGCCGATGACAGCGAAGCCAGTGCTCGCTACGTCTTGCGCTCCTTACGCGAAGCATTTGAAGCCAGTAATGCCAAAGCCGTTGTCCTGAACATCAACTCCCCGGGCGGCAGCCCCGTACAGGCAGGCATCATTCATGATGAAATCATCCGCCTCAAAGGCCTGCATAAAAAACCTGTACATGCTGTGATTGGGGAGTTGGGCGCATCTGCAGCCTATTACATAGCCGTTGCCGCTGATGACATTTACGTCGACAAGGCCAGCATGGTCGGCAGCATTGGCGTATTAATGAACGGCTTCGGCTTCACAGGTACGATGGAAAAGCTTGGCGTTGAACGCCGACTGCTTTCTGCAGGTGATCACAAAGGCTTTTTAGATCCATTCAGCCCTCAGAACCCTGCTGATGTCAACCATGCCAAACGCATGCTGGCCCAGATCCACAATCAATTCATTGAAGTGGTTCGTCAAGGTCGCGGCGAGCGACTCAAAGAAACACCGACGATGTTTTCCGGCCTGGTATGGACCGGAGAAGAAGCGGTGCAATTGGGCTTGGCAGACCAACTTGGTTCGCTCTACTCTGTGG
Source organism: Lampropedia puyangensis (assembly GCF_004833285.1). Taxonomy (GTDB): domain Bacteria; phylum Pseudomonadota; class Gammaproteobacteria; order Burkholderiales; family Burkholderiaceae_C; genus Lampropedia; species Lampropedia puyangensis. Next base: position 47,259 of record NZ_STFG01000012.1, on the reverse strand, counting down.
CACGTGACGTGGTCAAGGCCGACACACTGGTGGACTACACCTACAAACGCGGCTTGGCAGATTCGATTGCCAATCGCCTAGGCGCCTCGTTTGGCGCCAGTGCCAGCTCAGCGGCTATCGATACCATTGCACAAGACAGCAAACACATATGGTCTTACGACTGAGTCAATAAAAGCAGGTATAAAAAAAACGCCTCGTATTGCTACAATACGAGGCGTTTTTTGCATCCAACCACCATGCACGCAACAAGTCAGCCAGCCGTCACCAGCAACTGACTTGCCTCATCTCGATCACATCAGGGCACGTTGAATCAAGATTTTTTGCACGTCGCTGGTACCTTCATAAATTTGGCAAACGCGCACATCGCGGTAAATACGCTCAACCGGGAAGTCATTCACATAGCCGTAACCCCCTAAGGTTTGGATAGCAACGCTACAAACGCGCTCAGCCATTTCACTGGCAAACAGTTTGGCCATCGCGGCCTCACGCAGGCACGGCTGCCCAGCGTCGCGCAAGCTGGCAGCATGCCAGATCAATTGGCGCGCAGCTTCAATCTGCATATCGCACTCAGCCAACCGGAATCCCACTGCTTGGTGGTTGACGATGGCAGTGCCAAAACTCTCCCGCTCCTTGGCATACTGCACAGCTACCTCGAACGCTGCACGCGCCATGCCCACACTTTGCGATGCAATACCAATTCGCCCCCCCTCCAGCGAAGACAAGGCAATCTTGTAACCCTCCCCTTCCTGACCAATCAAGTTCTCGGCAGGAATACGGCAGTCCTCCAAACGAATTTGCGCCGTATCGCTGGAGTGCTGCCCCAGTTTTTCTTCCAAACGCTCAACGTGATAGCCTGGCTGATTGGTAGGTACGAGAAAAGCGCTCATGCCTTTTTTACCAGCTTGGGCATCAGTCACCGCAATCACTATGGCAACCTGGCCATTCTTTCCACTGGTGATGAACTGCTTGACCCCATTGAGCACATAGTCATCACCCTGCTTTCGCGCTGTCGTGCGCAGCGCCGATGCATCTGAGCCGACGTGCGGCTCGGTCAGACAGAAAGCGCCCAACATGTGCCCTTGCGCTAAGGGCTCCAACCACTGGCGCTTTTGCGCAGGACTCCCGTAGCGCATCAAAATCGCATTCACCGGACAATTGGTCACACTGATAGCCGTACTGGTGCCACCATCGCCTGCTGCAATTTCCTCCAACACCAGCGCCAAACTCAAATAATCCAAGCCCGCACCACCATATTCCGTTGGTACACAAATCCCATATGCCCCCAGCGCAGCAAGCCCTTGGTGCACCTCGTGCGGAAAATGGTGCTGCCGATCCCATTGCGCAGCATGAGGGGTCACCTCTTCACGCACAAAAGCACGCACGGCATCGCGAACCATTATTTGATCGTCATTCAATAACATTACTGCTGTCTCCTAGTCGTTGTTGTGCATGGCCTGCAGGCATGCATTCCCGATTGTAGAGTGCAGCGCTGGTTTCCATCTGGCTCGAACCATAGCCAGAACCCACACCGTCTAGACCGCGATTTTTCCAAGCAACACTTGACCCTGACTTCACAGTACATTAAAAGTCACGTCATAACGGATGCGTAGCCGCGCAGCCCCCATAAAATGGCCTGATCTTTGGTCCCAAGGTCTATGCATAAGCTATGAATGCACGAAAAATCAATCTCGAGGAAATGGCACAGGCAGTCTTTGCAAAAGTCGAACCGCCCTCAATGCAGTCCCCGCTGAGTGCGGCATTAGAAAACACGACATCGCCCAACAGCACGAGCGCATCAAACAAGCCATTTGAGACAGATCCCGCACAAGCGCAGGCTAAAACCCGTCAAGCCAGAAAGGCATTGGGCATGCCCCAAGCCACTTTCGCCAGCTTGATCCACACCTCTGCGGCGGAATTGAACGACTGGGAGCAAGGCCGAAAAACTCCACCGGGCGCCGCTGTTCGACTATTTGAGCTGTTGATCAAAAATCCAGACCTCAGCAAACTATGGGACTAAGCTTGCCCAGCCCATAACCCCTGCTGCGTTACCAGCAGTAAGTGTTTTCGCAAACTGTCTCGCACCCAAAAAACCGAACTGATCAACAAGAAATACCCACACGAAACAGGTAACGCAGGAGAAAGTTGCAAACGGCAAAAAGCCACCTCTAAAGGTGGCTTTGAATATGCGCAACGAATGCGCCAAGAAACAGCGTGCGGGTTAGGCTGCAGAGTTTTTCATCTAAAAGATGGTGCCGGAGGCCGGAATCGAACCGGCACGGGTTTTACCCCGGGGGATTTTGAGTCCCCTGCGTCTACCAATTTCACCACTCCGGCAGGAGCGAACTACTTGCATTAAAAATGCCACCTTGCAAGGTGGCATTCATGCTTGAATTTGTTTCGAACTACCTGCCGATGACCACCTTGATTAAGATGGTGCCGGAGGCCGGAATCGAACCGGCACGGGTTTTACCCCGGGGGATTTTGAGTCCCCTGCGTCTACCAATTTCACCACTCCGGCAGGAGCGAACTACTTGCATTAAAAATGCCACCTTGCAAGGTGGCATTCATGCTTGAATTTGTTTCGAACTACCTGCCGATGACCACCTTGATTAAGATGGTGCCGGAGGCCGGAATCGAACCGGCACGGGTTTTACCCCGGGGGATTTTGAGTCCCCTGCGTCTACCAATTTCACCACTCCGGCAGGCGTCGAAGCACGCATTATATGGCATATTTACGGCATGAAATACAAAACCATTGAAAATGCAATTGGCAATACGCCACTGGTTGCTTTGCAACGCATCGACATCGCAACCAGCCACCAGCGCGGCAATACAATTTTGGCCAAACTGGAGGGAAACAACCCTGCAGGCTCGGTCAAAGACCGTCCGGCGCTGTCTATGATTGAGCGCGCGCAAGAGCGTGGCGACATCAAGCCTGGCGATACTTTGATCGAGCCCACTTCTGGCAACACCGGCATTGCCTTAGCCATGGCCGCCGCTATTAAAGGCTACCGGATGATTTTGATCATGCCGGAAGACCTATCAATTGAACGGGCACAAACCATGAAAGCCTTTGGTGCCGAATTGATTCTTACCCCAAAAAGTGGCGGCATGGAGGCCGCTCGTGACTTGGCCGATACGATGGTGCAGCAAGGCCAGGGAGTGATCCTCAACCAATTTGCCAACCCAGATAATCCTCGCATCCACTACGAAACCACTGGGCCTGAGCTGTGGGAGCAAACCCAAGGAAACATCACACACTTCGTCAGTGCCATGGGTACCACAGGCACGATTACAGGGGTATCACGCTTTTTGAAAGAGAAAAACCCAGCCATTCAGATCATTGGTGCGCAACCTGCTGAGGGTTCACGTATTCCTGGCATCCGTAAATGGCCGCAAGAATACCTGCCCCAAATTTACGACCCGTCTGCCGTTGATGAATTGGTCTCCGTTACCCAAGACGACGCAGAAGACATGTGTCGCCGCCTGGCTCGTGAAGAGGGTATCTTTGGCGGCATATCTGCCGCAGGTGCTTTATGGGTTGCCATGCAAATCAACGCTCGCGTTGAGAATTCGACCATCGTGTTTGTGGTGTGCGATCGAGGCGACCGCTACCTCTCCACCGGTGTATTTCCTGCGTGATCCCTCACCTTCTACCTAAAAAGAACCACGATGACATATGAAGTGCGTTTTTGCAGCCACTGCGGCACGGCGCTGGAGTGGATGCCCTCACAAGAAGACAGTGGCCTGGTAAACCGCCTGCGCTGCCCTGCATGCGGATGGACACACTGGAACAATCCCACTCCGGTGTTAGCGGCCATTGTGCAATACCAAGACAAGATCGTGCTGGCGCGCAATGCATTATGGAAAGACCCCTTCTTTGGCCTGATCACCGGCTTCATGGAGGCAGGCGAGTCCCCTGAAGCAGGTATCGCGCGAGAAGTCAAAGAAGAGATCAACCTCGACGTGCAAAGCTGCCAGTTGATTGATGTGTCTGAGTTCTTACGGATGAATCAAGTCTTGATTGCCTACCACGTAGTGGCTACAGGCATCATCAAACTCTCCCCCGAACTGTCTGAATACAAACTGGTTGACCCCAGCCAAGCTACGGTATGGACATCAGGTACCGGTCGGGCCTTACAGAAATGGCTCCGCACCCAAGGTTTTGAACCCGAGGTGATTGAGCGCTATCCCAATGGCAGACCGACAGAAGACAATAACAGCTCCTCATCAGGGCTCAACAAGTCATGACAGATATTGCACTAGATGTCGATGCAAAGGGCCTGCGCTGCCCGCAGCCCATTCTGCGCGCCAAGCGGGCACTGGCAACGCTGCAAAGCGGCCAATTACTCCATGTACAAGCAACTGATAATGGCTCATTGCAAGACTTTGCCGCATTTTCGAAACAAACCGGCAATGCGTTGGTTGAGCAATACAGTGATGACGCAGGAGTGCACCACTTTGTGATTCGCCGAAGATAAGGGCACAGTTCTTGGAACGTCAGAAACTTGACACGTAGGATCTCCACACAGACTGCGTTGGAGTCCAAAATGATGCGCTGCGCGGCAACAGGTGCCTTGCACTATCTCTTTTTTTGCGTCTTGCGCGACTGTGTAGGGCCCCGAAACACGCTCTTCGCGCGTGCGGAGCACGCAGACCAGATGAACCAAATACCATTGGGCGATAAACGGCAAGCGCGTTTGATTCAAAGTCATTAGACTTGCGCGGTTTCTGCCTTTTATTGCGTTGCAATGTCTCCTTCCTCATCTCCTACGCCACACACTCAAGCGTCTGGCTCTCTGCTTTTATTGATGGCCATTGCCTGCGGTTTATGCGCAGGCTGTAATTACATCAGCCAACCGCTACTGCATTCGATTGCAACCGGGCTGCATGTGAGCGAAGCCCAAGCGGCCTTCAGTGTCACCGTGTCACAGCTAGCCTATGCCGCGGGCCTACTATTTCTAGTCCCACTTGGTGATTTGGTTGATCGACGCAAGTTGATTGTGGTGCTAATGGGACTTGCGGCTGCAGGTTTGCTGCTGTGCGCATTCACCGGGGAGATTGGATTTTTCTGGTTAGGCTCTGCAGTGGCAGGAGTATTTTCAGTCGCAGCACAAGTTTTGGTGCCATTGGTGACGCTAATGGTGCTGCCCCAACAAGCAGGCCGTGCTGTGGGCATTCTCATGACAGGGCTTTTGATTGGCATTCAATCAGCGCGAAGTATTGCTGGTGTTCTTTCAGGCACGGCGGGCTGGCAATCGGTCTATATACTCACCGCCATTTTGATGCTGCTTGTCGCTGCTGCCTTGGCGAAAATGCTGCCAACCCCGGCAGCATTGCCCCCTGTAAACATGGCACAAACAGGGGCACATAAAGCCAGTTACAGCAGCACCATGCGCTCATTGGTTGATTTGTTTATACGTATGCCGCGCTTGCGCAGCCGAACGTTGATGGGCGCATTCAGCTTCGGGAGCCTGGCGGTGCTGTTCTCAACCATGGCGCTGCTGCTAGGAAAAGCGCCTCATGGTTTAAGCGATCTACAAATCGGGCTATTAAGTCTGGTAGGCGTTGCCAGTGCGCTGGTAGCAAAACCTATTGGCCAATGGGCCGACCAAGGCGATGAACCCAAGACTTCATTGGGCGCCAGCCTGCTAGTGATTGCCACCTGGCCTCCCATGTGGCTGGCGGCACAAAGCACCACCATGTTTGGCATTGGCTTACTATTGCTTGGCGTTGCTATTGCGGGCACACACATTTCCAACCAAAGCGTGATTTTCAAACTCACCAGTCAAGCGCGTTCTCGAGCCAATGCCATCTATATGACAGGATATTTCCTTGGCGCGTCAGCCGGCTCTGCCTTGGGTGTTCTAGCCTGGGATGCAGGCGGTTGGTCTACTGTATGCTGGCTCGGATTGGCGTTAGGCCTGGCCGCATTGGCAGCCAACATGTACGACCGCAAGCTCGCACGTGCAGAAGAGTCGCGACAACAAGCGCTATAAACGCTCGGGTATTAACCCACTACGGTTTGATGCGCAATTCAGCCGACTAACTTCTGCACGTCTTCCAGTGCGGCTTGCTCTACAAACCAGTTGTGCACGGCTGCCACGCGCCTATCATCCAGCGCACCTGCGGCATAAACCAAGCAGTAGCTTTTGCCTGTCATGACCCGCTTGCCAAAGGGTTCCACCAACAGACCCGAGGCCAGCTCGTCCGAAGTCAATCGTTGACGGGCAATGGCCACGCCCATGCCGACCTTGGCTGCATCAATCGTGACTTGGTGCCGATTGAACATATAGCCTCGCCGCACATCCACATGCCCAGCACCAATAGCACGCAAATAACTCTCCCACTCACCATAAGGTTCACTGCCTCGCCAAGCAGTCACATCGTGCAATACAGGAAAATGCTTCAGATCTTCAACGCTTGCGAGTGGTCGCTCAGCCGTTAACAGCTTGGGAGATACAACCGGAAAAATGGCTTCTTGCATAAGCACCGTACTTTGAAAGCCCGGCATCAGGCCATCATTGAGGTCAATGGCGATATCAAAATCACCTTCCCGCAATGAGTGCGCACTGTCTTCTGCCTCCAAACTCAATTCAATATGCGGATATTGCTCCATCAACAAAGGCAGCCTTGGCACCAGCCAAATTCCAAGGAAGGATGGCAGTGAACGAACCCGCACCACGCCTGAAAGCGGCCCACCACGCAATCGGTGAATGGCCAAATCAACATTAGCGTAAGCAGGGCTAACCGTAGCCAATAAACGATCACCCTCTTCTGTCAACTCCAGCCGCCTAGAGAAGCGCTGAAATAATTTAAACCCGAGCCACTCCTCCAACGCCTTGATCTGCTGACTCACCGCCGCAGTTGTGATGCATAAGCTCTCCCCCGCCTCCGTGAATGACAGGCTGCGGGCAGCCACAACAAACACTTTCAAGCGCGCATGAATCTGGGATGGAGTAGTGGTGCTCATGGTTTAATTTTATTTAAATCAATTACATAAAAAATAGTTTCAATGCTGATTTTTTTCATTTAAATCGCAAAAATCGTTATTTTTATAAATATCTCCTTAACTGCTTGTCGCGGCATTTGCACTTTAGAAATAGAGTGTCTCCGCACAAAGAAAGTCAGCGCCTACGGCAACACCATAGACACATTCGGACACGTCTGTCTGAGCAGCATGACTCAAATGCGCAATAGCGCTGTAACGGGATAGAAATTGAGAACTTATGCCGTCGTAGCAGCAGCGCCATCCTGAGCAAAAGCATACAATGGCGCAGTGTTTAACCGCATTGCCATGCCTGTTCTTGGCCACCATGACCCCTTTCAATTCCAACCCAATTGGCGTTTTTGACAGCGGAATCGGCGGCCTGAGCATTCTCAAAGCGCTTCAAAAAACACTACCTCACGAGTCGTTCATATATTGTTCTGACTCAGGCTTCGCACCCTATGGTGAGCGCAGTGATGCTTTCATCATTGACCGCAGTATTGCCATCACGCAACAGCTCCAGCAGCAGCATCAAATTAAAGCTTTGGTCGTGGCCTGCAATACTGCGACCACGGTTGCCATTCACATCCTGCGGGAACGATTCGCCCCCATGCCTATTATTGGCGTAGAGCCGGCCATCAAACCCGCGTTGGCCTCGACCGCAAACGGGCATATTGCCGTATTGGCAACCGCCCGAACATTGGCAAGCGCCAAATACCAACATCTTCTAGAAAGGCTCAAAGGAGAGGCTCGCATCTCGAATGTGGCATGCAATGGCTTGGCCAAAGCCATTGAAAATCAGGACGACAAGCAAATACAGTTACTGTGCAAAACCTATATGGCGCAAGCGCAGCCAATTGGCGGCCCACCTGTTGACACCATCGTGCTAGGTTGCACCCACTACCCACTGATTCTGGATGCTTTACAAGCTTATGCCCCAGCATCCATGCGATGGTTGGATTCCGCTAGCGCAGTCGCAAACCAAACCATGAGCCGACTCAATAACTTAGACATAGCCAACCGCTCAGAAGCTGTGGGCTCGATCAGATTCGAAACATCAGGCAATCAAGCCATTCTCTTCTCTATGGCTGAGCGCTTTCTGGGATATCCGCAACACGTCTGAAATAGTCACAGCAACCATCGGAGATTGCTCAAAAAAAGCGTGCTGATCGCCCGCTTGGTTCGCATTGATGCTCAGTGTAAATGCCGAGGACGGCGTCCTCCTCCATGACCACCTGCACCTGACTCTCCTCTTGGGGGCTTACCCAATTCCAAAGAGCTAACCAAGGCATCAAAACGCCCTGTGAATAGCCGATCGACTTCTGCAACCACTCCTGTGAGCTCGGAGGCATCGAAATGGCGCTCCATTAAGGTCACTACGTCCTGCACCAGCAAGTCGCGTTGCACCTGCATGATGGCTGATGGAGTTGGGCCAACAAACAGCAAGAAGAAATCATCACGGGATTCGCCTTCGTGCTCAGGCGCATCCTCTTCATCTTCGTCCATCTCATCAAAGGCACGATCGTAGAACGTGACCTCAATGGCGCATCCGCGGTCTGCAAGTTCGTTGAGGTTCATACAGACATCATTGAGAACCTGGCGAAAACCTTCATCGCCTTGCACCGTCCAGCAAATTTGCAATGCATGTTCACGTGCGACAAATTCAATACCGGGCTCTTCTTCGTAGTGGCCTACCGCCGCAGCCGCCAAAGACCGTGCTCCAGCGTAACGCCACATGGGCTTGAGCGCCTCTTCAATATCGGCAAATACCACATCCGGGCGAACAAAAATTTGCCCATGAACATGGATTTCAAAAGGGGCATCGTTGTCATTTGTCATAGCTGGCCTAACTTCAAAAGCATACAAAGCGCTTTCGCGCCTTGTATTGCGTGCTAACACTATACCGCTATGTTCATCTATCACACCATGCCGAGCGGAAGTGGCATGGTTCTTTCAAAAGTGCAATTCATCACACACCGCGTGTGCAATACACACTCAACGGATATATCACATTCGTATTGTATGTGGCCTAGCCTCAATCTAGTGGGATTGCCACTGTGCAATCGCATCGATAGCCAAGCCGTAACCTAAAACACCAAAACCGCACATGACCGCTTTGGCGGCACTGGCTATGTATGAGTGGTGGCGAAACTGTTCACGCGCATGGACGTTACTAATGTGCAGTTCAATCAAGGCAATACCTGTGCCCTTGATGGCATCAAGCAAAGCCACACTGGTGTGCGTGTAGGCTGCGGCATTGAGCACAACCCCTGCCAACCGCCCATCGCGGTGCAACTGACCGGCATCATGAATCCATCCCACCAAATCTCCCTCATGGTTGCTTTGGTGGCAGCGCACCTCAAAGCCGTATTGCCCCCCCTTCTGGCGGCACAAGGCTTCCACATCGTCCAAGGTTTGGGAGCCATACAAATGGGGTTCGCGCGTACCCAATAAATTCAAATTAGGGCCGTTAAGGACAAACACCACCAGCGGTGCCGAAGACTCAGACATTTCCAGCCCCTTACTTTGCAGAAGGTTTGGTCAATCGAGCGATCAGGCTGGATGTATCCCAACGGTTTCCGCCCATGGCTTGAACATCAGAATAGAACTGATCGACCAGCGCTGTAACAGGCAAATGCGCGCCATTGCGACGCCCCTCTTCCAACACCAAGCCCAAATCCTTGCGCATCCAATCCACTGCAAAACCAAACTCAAACTGCCCTTGAGCCATGGTCTTAGCGCGATTTTCCATCTGCCAGCTTTGTGCAGCCCCCTTGCTGATCACATCAATCACAGCAGGAATGTCGAGCCCAGCGTGCAGGCCAAAAGCGACTGCTTCAGATAAGCCTTGCACAACACCAGCAATCGCAATTTGGTTGACCATCTTGGTCAATTGACCTGCGCCAGAATCTCCCATCAACGTAAATGCACGTGAAAACACTGCAGCCACAGGTGCTACACGGTCAAAAGCAGCTTGGTCGCCACCACACATCACTGTCAATTGGCCGTTCTGTGCACCCGCTTGCCCACCAGAAACGGGGGCATCCAGAAACGTCAATCCTTGTTTTCGAGCAACAGCGCACAACTCACGCGCGACATCGGCCGATGCGGTAGTGTGGTCCACATAAACTGCTCCAGCATGCATTCCGGCAAAGGCGCCGTCCTCCGATGCAGTTACAGATCGCAGGTCGTCATCATTGCCCACACAACCAAACACGATCTCAGCCCCCTGCGCAGCCTCCTTTGGAGTCAAAGCGTGTTTGACGTTAGGGTTGATGGCTGAAAACTCCTTGACCCATTGCGCGGCTTTGGCTTCAGTTCGATTGAAAACCACAACCTCATGCCCAGCTGCCGCCAAATGCCCAGCCATGGGATACCCCATGACACCCAACCCAATAAATGCGACTTTGCGCTTACTTTCAGCAGGATAGGAGCGCGCTTGGATAGAAGGAGTCTGTGCAGTAGAAGTCATGGTCAAACAAGGAATGTCAAAAATCGCATTAAACCACCGAAAGATGTTCTGTGCCTGCACTCAAATTGGCCACACGCCCACGCGTACTGTGCAACTTGATTTGCAAGCGAAGATCGTTGAGCGAATCAGCATTGCGCAGTGCATCTTCGTAGGAAATGATGTTGGCCTCAAACAGGTCAAACATGGCCTGATCGAACGTCTGCATACCTTGGTTTCGACTGAGTTTCATAGCCTCCTTGATTTCAGAGACCTCACCTTTAAAAATCAAATCTGCAATACGAGGACTATTGATCAGCACCTCCAGAGCCGCGACACGTCCTTTGCCATCTTGCCGAGGAATCAAGCGCTGGGACATGATGGCGCGTAAATTCAAAGACAAGTCCATCAACAACTGTGCACGCCGCTCCTCAGGGAAGAAGTTCACGATCCGATCCATCGCTTGGTTGGCACTATTGGCATGCAGGGTTGCCAAACACAAATGCCCCGTCTCCGAGAATGCGATGGCATGTTCCATCGTTTCGCGGTCTCGAATCTCCCCCATCAAAATAACATCAGGTGCTTGACGCAATGAATTTTTCAGCGCAACTTCCCATGAGTCTGTATCCAGCCCCACTTCACGCTGCGTGATCACACAGTTCTTGTGCGTATGCACAAACTCCACGGGATCTTCAATCGTCACGATATGCCCAAAGGAATGCTGGTTGCGCCAATCCACCATGGCAGCCAATGAAGTCGACTTCCCTGAACCAGTCGCCCCCACCAAGATGCACAACCCACGCTTTTGCATGGCGATGTCCTTACTGACCTGTGGCAATCCCAGTCCGTCAATAGTGGGAATATCCAGAGGAATGACCCGCAAAACCATGCCAACATGGCCTTGCTGGACAAACGTATTAACCCGGAAACGTCCAACCGTAGCTGGCGAAATCGCAAAATTGGCTTCTTTTGTGCGCTCAAACTCTGCGGCTTGCTTATCACTCATGATCGAGCGGGCTAGTGCCAAAGTATGCGCAGGAGTCAAAGCCTGCTGAGAGACTTTTGTCACCTTCCCGTCCACCTTGATTGCAGGTGGAAAGTCAGCCGTAATAAATAGATCGCTGCCATTTCTGCTGACCATCAATCGAAGCAAATCATTGATGAATTTACTGGCCTGATCACGCTCCATGCTTTCTCCCCTTAAGATTTCGTAGTTAGGCTACTAATGCCCGACCATCTGCTGTGCACCGCAATACCCGTTTTGACTTTTCATTTACTGTGGATCAATGCATTTTTGCACTGATCGAACGCAGCCGAACCGATAGCTTGCGAGCCAAAACCAACAACATTCTGGCCGCCAAATGCGGCTGATGACGCATCAATTGCTCCAAGCCATCATAAGTGAGCACAGCCAAATCGCACGGCGTCAATGTCACACAAGTAGAAAACCGCTCCCCCTGGTCCATCAGGGACATTTCTCCAATAACATCTCCAATATGTGTTTGTGCCATTCGCACAGGCGCGCCAGCCGCATTGGCACGCTCCACGGCAATAACTCCGGTCAATTGAACCAGCATAAAATCGCCGTATTCATTTTGATGCACCACTTCGCGGTCAGCGCCCACCAAAACATACTCAAAGAAAGGGCCCATTGCCAAGATATCCCCCCGGCTGAATGGTTGTAGCGCGCCTTGACTTGACCAAGCCGCCTGAAACAGAACCAACCCTCGATCCAGTGACAAAGGCCTTGCACCCAACTCGTTCGAGCGAATAGTCCAAGGAACCATCAAGTCTTGTGCATGCATGCGCGAATGCATCATGGATTGCAAAAACAAGAGCTCTTCAGCGTCCTCTCCACTCTGCTTCACGTGCTGACTCTGGTTACCTCGGTCAGTCGACTTCGGCAAAAGATCCTTTTTGCGTTTCCACCACACAGGCAACTCCTTGTGCGAAGGCTGATCAAACTGGGAAGTTCTCTGGCATTTTGGCTTTGTAGCGTGCATCTTTTGCACTAACCACATTACGTCGTACCAGCTCCACCAAATTCTGGTCCAGCGTTTGCATCCCCATGCTCTGGCTCGTTTGGATCGTGGAATACATCTGCGCCACTTTCGCCTCACGAATCAAGTTACGGATCGCAGGTGTACCTAACATGATCTCATGTGCAGCCACACGCCCTGTGCCATCTTTGGTTTTCAACAGCGTTTGAGAAATCACTGCTTCCAACGACTCTGACAACATGGAGCGGACCATCTCTTTCTCTTCCGCTGGAAAAACGTCGATGACACGGTCAATGGTTTTTGCGGCACTTGAGGTATGAAGTGTGCCAAACACCAAGTGCCCCGTTTCCGCGGCCGTCAATGCCAGACGAATAGTTTCCAAATCACGTAACTCGCCCACCAAAATGGCATCCGGATCTTCACGCAATGCTGAGCGCAAAGCTGCCGTGAAAGAGTGGGTCATGGGGCCCACTTCGCGCTGGTTGATCAGGCATTTTTTCGATTCGTGCACAAACTCAATGGGATCTTCCACCGTCAGGATGTGACCATACTCCGATTCATTGAGATGATTAATCATGGCAGCCAGCGTGGTCGATTTTCCTGACCCCGTTGGCCCAGTCACCAGCACCAAACCTCGGGGTTTCAAGGCCAAATCACCAAAAATCTTGGGGGCGTTGAGCTGCTCGAGGGTCAGCACTTTGCTGGGAATTGTCCGTAGCACCGCTGCTGCACCACGATTTTGATTGAATGCATTCACGCGAAACCGTGCTAAGCCATCGACCTCGAAAGAAAAATCAACCTCGAGAAATTCTTCGTACGTTTTGCGCTGCGAATCACTCATGATGTCATACACCATGGAAAAAACAGCGCGATGGTCTAGTGGCTCCACATTGATACGCCGGACATCACCATTGACACGGATCATGGGGGGCAAGCCCGCCGACAAATGCAAGTCAGAAGCTTTGTTTTTTACGCTAAATGCCAATAATTGAGTGATATCCACAGCTCTATTCCAATCAATTCATTACAAAAATATATCTCTGTCACATATATTATCGCGACTCACTCAAGGCGAAACAACTACAGGTGCAAGGAACATGAACTTGTAGGCCTGCGCCCACTCAGCCAGGCTCTGGTGTTGACATCAACACCTCCTCCAGCGTGGTGGTTCCATCAACAACGCGCTGCGCGCCCGACAAGCGCAACGGACGCATACCTGCAGCAGCAGCCTCTCTGCGCAATTTGGGAAGGCTCAACTGTGCATGAATCTGCTCTCGTACCTCACCATTGACCGTTAACAACTCATACAACCCTAAACGTCCGCGGTAGCCACTCATGCGGCAATCTGCACAACCAACAGGTCTGTATGGGCTGATTTTTTTATCATTGAGGTTGATCTTCCATGGTTTGACGGCGGCCTCCAACGTTGTGGCGTCAAATGCATCATCAGGCTCTTTGCAGCTAGTGCATAAAGTACGCACCAACCGTTGCGCCAATACACCTAGCAAGGTGGCATTGATCAAATAGGCAGGCACTCCCAGCTCCATTAAGCGCGTGACGGCTGATGGGGCATCGTTGGTGTGTAAGGTTGAAAAAACCAAATGCCCTGTCAACGCAGCCTGGATCGCCATTTCTGCTGTTTCCAAGTCACGAATTTCGCCCACCATAATGATGTCAGGATCTTGCCGCATCAAGGCACGCAAGCCTTCCGCGAAGCTGAAATCAATTTGAGGCTGTACCTGGGTTTGATTGAAACTCGCTTCAATCATTTCAATCGGATCCTCAACCGTACTGACATTGACCTCATCAGTCGCAACACGCTTGAGTGTGGAGTACAAAGTCGTCGTTTTGCCCGACCCCGTCGGCCCGGTTACCAAAATGATACCGTGAGGTTTATGTATCAACTCCTCCCAACGCCGACCATCGTGCGGAGAAAAACCCAGTTCAGCCAGGCTCTTGATCGCATTGCCAGGATCAAAGATTCGCATCACCATTTTTTCGCCAAATGCCGTAGGCAATGTTGACAGGCGCATTTCCACCTCTTCCCCGTCCGGATTGCGCGTCTTGATACGTCCGTCCTGAGGACGCCGTTTTTCCACCACATCAATGCGGCCAAGCAGCTTGATGCGCGCAATCATGGCATTGAGAACACCAATCGGCATTTGGTACACCGTATGCAACACACCATCAATGCGAAAACGAATCGCACCTTGCTCACGTCGTGGCTCTAGGTGGATGTCGCTGGCGCGCTGGTCAAATGCGTATTGCCATAACCACTCCACCACACGGACAACCCCTTGGTCATTTGCATCCAGTGTTTTGTTGCCTTTGCCCAACTCCACCAACTGCTCAAAGCTGGCCATCGAGCTGGCATTGCTGGTGCCGCTTTTTTGTGCAGAACTGACTGAACTGGACAAGGCATAAAACTCGCCAATATAGCGTTTGAGCTCTTGAGGATTGGCCATCACCAAGCGCACCGGACGCTTGATTTGACGCTCAATTTCTTTAATCCAGTCCGTGGTGAACGGCTCACTGGTTGCCACCACCACCTCATGCGACAGCACTTTAATGGGCAAGATTTGATAGCGACTGGCATACGCCGCGCTCATTACTTCAGCAATGCGCCCCACATCAGCCTTGAGTGGATCAATCAGAAAAAACTCAACCCCAGCCCGTTTGGCAACGAACTCTGACAGGTCATCAAGGCTTAATGTGCCTCGGCCATCGGCACGCACTAAGGAAATGGCCGCTAGACGCACCAAGGGATTCTGCGCGCTTTCTGTCCGTGAAAAGCGCCCGATTGTGCGTTGCGCCTCTTCAGGGGAAATAACATCGTCTTCATGCAACCACTGCACCACATGCAACCAATCGAGTTTGCCGGAAAATCCTTTAGCTGCTTTGTTTGACATTTGCTCATGCGATGCAACCATTGATGCGCCTTTCTGTATTTCTGCTCCCATGCTCCCCCCGCTGTATTCAAGGTCGACACTTTTCGCAATGCACTTGGCAGAGCCAAAGGCATGCGCCAAATGCTCACTCACTTTTCTAAGCTGCTGAACTTTTTCTCTTGCATTGCTGCGCTATGGATTTTGCGCATGGCCAACTCCATCTCTCCTTGCACCAAGTCATCCAATGCCGTTATCGAACGCGCACTAGCCAGATCAATGGCATCCATATCCTCTCGGGCAGGTTTGCGTAAAACCCAGTGAATCACCTCACTCTTTACGCCAGGATGTCCCACCCCAATTCTCAAGCGCCAAAAATCAGCACTTCCCAGCTGCGCTTGTATATCTTTGAGTCCATTATGGCCTGCATGGCTGCCACCCTTTTTCAACTTGACTTGCCCTGGCTGCAAATCCAACTCATCATGGACCACCAAAATTTCATGTGGCTCTATACGATAAAAGCGGGCCAAAGCCCCCACACACTGACCTGAACGATTCATGAACGTCATGGGTTCTGCCAACCAAACCATTTGCCCAGCAATACGCGCTTTGGCCACATTTCCAAAAAAACCTTTTTCTGGCTGTAAATTGACCCCAGACATGCGGGCTACTGCATCAATCCACCAAAAACCAGCATTGTGCCTAGTCGCCTCATATTCAGGCCCGGGATTGCCCAATCCCACCAACAACTTCAACGTCATAGTCAACCTTCATTCCCTGTTCGCACAGTGAGACAAATTGCATCAGCAAATCCAGACATGCAATCCAAGGCAAAACGCAATCTTTTGCTCCAACTAGAGACTCCTGTGCTGCCACAACATCCATCGAATCGAAATGGCCGCGCTAATCACGGCCCCTGCATTAACACCAATATCCACAAAACAAAAACCCGCAACATACCATGTTGCGGGTTTTTGTTTTGAAACATTCAACACCCCACGAGCAGCTTACGCCACTGAGCGATGCAGAATGTCTGATCTCAAATATTTACTCAGCAGCAGGAGCTGCAGCTTCCTCAGCAGCAGGGGCCGCAGTGGCAGTTGCCAACACTGGATTTTGCGCAGACAAACGCTTAAGCGCAGCAACGCCACGTGGCAATTTGATGTCACGCAAACGCAACACAGCATTCTTACCCAGTTTGCTCAGATCAACCACAATCGCTTCTGGCAAGTCAGAAGGCATGCAAGTCACATCAATTTCAGTAGTCACTGTGTTGATGAGTTGGCCCTCAGTTTTCACTGCAGGAGACTCTTCAGCACCGGTGTAATGCACTGGCACTTTCATGTGCATACGTGTTTTTTCGTCAACACGCTGGAAGTCAACGTGCAAAACCAATTGTTTGTAGGGATGGTATTGCACATCACGCAGCAACACTTTCTGCGCTTTGCCACCAATTTCCAAATCCAACACGCTGGAATGGAACACTTCTTTTTGCAGCGCAAACCACAGTGGATTGTGATCCAACTCAATCAACTGAGGCTCGGCAGTACCACCATAAATAATACCTGGCGTACGGCCTGAATGACGCAGACGGCGGCTCGCACCCGTTCCCTGCTTTTCACGTTCAAATGCAACAACTTGCATAGTTCTCTCCTAATTGGAACGCGCCGCGACCAGCGCTGCTCCGGTTGATAAAGCACGGTATCACACCGTGCCGATAAAAAACTTAGGTTGCTTAATCAGTGAACAAACTCATCACCGAATCACCACGCGCAATCCGCTGAATCGTTTCAGCAAACAACGGCGCCACGGACAACTGACGAATCTTGCTGCAGTTGCGGGCGGCATCAGACAGTGGAATCGTATTGGTAACGACTACTTCATCCAACGCGTCGCCATTGGCAATGCGGTCAATTGCAGGACCAGAGAAAATAGGATGGGTGCAATACGCATGCACACTCTTAGCGCCGCGCTCTTTCAACACCTCAGCGGCCTTAACCAAAGTGCCTGCTGTGTCGATCATGTCATCCATCACCACACAGTTGCGCCCTTCGATCTCACCGATCACATTCATCACTTCACTAACATTGGCTTTTGGACGGCGCTTATCAATGATGGCCAAATCGCATCCCAACTCTTTAGCCAAAGCTCGCGCACGCACCACCCCACCCACATCAGGAGATACCACAATCAGATCTTCATAGTTTTTCTGATTCAGGTCATTGAGCAAGATGGGAGACGCGTAAATATTGTCAACAGGGATATCAAAAAATCCCTGAATCTGATCCGCATGCAAATCCATAGTCAGAACTCGGGCCACACCCACTGTCTGCAATAGATTAGCCACCACCTTGGCCGAAATAGGCACGCGCGTCGAACGCGGACGACGATCTTGGCGGGCATACCCAAAATAAGGAATCACCGCACTGATACGTTCAGCAGAAGCACGCTTGAGCGCATCAACCATGATCAGCAATTCCATTAAGCTGTCATTGGTTGGCGCGCATGTGGACTGCACCACAAACACATCACGCGCGCGCACGTTCTGCTTGATCTCGACTGTCACTTCACCGTCAGAGAACCGGCCAACTTGCGCCGCCCCCAAGCCAGTTCCTAAATGCTTTGCGATTTCTTCAGCCAAGCCAGGATTGGCATTGCCGGTAAACACCATGAAGTCAGGGTGATGGTAGGAGCTCATATGATGACCGCTAAACGTGGGATGGCGGGACAATAAACTACGCCAAGTCTATCCATTCTGGCTTGCAACATCCAAAACGAAGACACAGCAACAAAGTGAGTCTACTAAGATTAAACGAAATAGAGCAGACCACCCAAAACAAAACGCCGCAAAGCGGCGTTATCGTAAGAAACTTGGCAGGGGAAGAAGGATTCGAACCTTCGCATGCCGGAATCAAAATCCGGTGCCTTAACCAGCTTGGCGACTCCCCTACACAAACGCCAGAAATTCTGGCATTCGAAAAACTTTCACACACCACCAAAAGGGTGCTTAAACAAACCTGCACAGACTCTTACTTCGGAACCCACAAAAACATCTTTTATATCGACGATTAACGCATCAATTTCATCACCAGAAACCGAATTATTAATTTTTGCAAAAACCGCAGAACCTGAGCCGGTCATTATAGCTCGTAATTTACGCCCTTTTAAAAAATAAATAATTTTTTTAACTTCAGGACAGAGAACTTCGGCTACACGCTGCAGTGCATTTAAACCAAATTCATAAGGCATCGCAGCGAAGTCCGTAATTCTAGCACAAGCAGATTCCTTATTCAGCAACGGATGTGAAAAAATTTGCGCTGTTGACAGCCCAGCCTGAGGTTTAATTACCAAAAAGCGGGCATCTGGTAACGCTAACGGCCCCACTAAAGGCGTCAATTTCTCGCCAATGCCTTCTACCCACGCATTCGTACCGCCAATAAAAAACGGTACATCTGCACCCAATTGCACGCCAATCTGCTGCAATTGCTCTCGCGACCAATGTAGTCCCCACAATTGATTCAACGCGAGCAGCGTGGACGCCGCATCCGAAGAACCTCCGCCCAAACCAGCCTCTGCCGGAATATTTTTTTCTATGCGGATATGCACACCCCGAACAACCCCTGCGGCCTGCTGCAAAAGCCTCGCTGCACGCACAATCAAATCTTCTGCAGGCAATGGTTGGGTTATGTCTTCACGCGTGATTGCACTGGAATTCGTACGCACTTCAAAGTGCAGCACATCACACCAGTCGATCATGACAAAGGCCGATTGGAGCAAATGGTACCCATCTTCGCGAACCCCTGTGATGTGCAAAAACAAGTTGAGCTTGGCTGGCGCCAAGACGTTATCCAATCGCACAAGCATTGCTCAGCCCTCATCCTCAGGCGACTGCAAAATCACCCGCAAGCTTGTACGCGGCAACGGCTGCTCACGCAACGCACTGATGCGCCCTTCGCTATAGCGCGACAAATCTAACTGCCAACCTGCCACCTGCTGCGCATCGCCTTGCAACCACGCAAACAGGGCTTGCACAGGAATGGGTGTACCAAAAATATGGGCTACCAGCTCATCAAGAGAGTCACTCACCAGACGCTCTGAGCCCGTATCCACCATCGCTTGCTGAGATGACCAAATCAGTTTGGCAAGGACATTTCCCAAAGGGTTATAGACCTCCAACTCACCCTGCGTTTGACTTCCTTTGAGCTCAAAACTGGCGGTATAAGAGCGCGGACGCTCTTCTTCAGTATTGAGCGCCAAACGTCCTCGCCACAAGCCTTGCTGCGGTGTATATATAGCAGGTGTTGTACATGCAGCAAGCAACCAAGCCGCACCCAAACACCACGCCCTGCGATGCCACAATGCTGCGCCCTTAGACGCCTCAAGAAATGCCTCAGCCACTGGCTCATGCTGGTTGCTCATGGCGCGGTTCCTTGCTGTTTTGGCACGGGGTCCACAAGCGCTGGACTGCTGTGCAGCAAAACACTGGCTTTGCCATCCAAGCGCTCAATGGTCATGCGCAACGTCTCGCTCTTGGCGTTGTTTCGCAAACCTTGCCGCCAAATCCCACGGGCTTGTTCATGTTCTCCTTGCGCCCACATCACCTCGCCTAGATGCGCCGCAATCTCCGCATCAGGGTCAATTTCGTAAGCCTGCTCCAGAGTAGTCCGTGCTTCTTCAAGATTGCCTGAGCGGAATTCAAGCCACCCCATGCTGTCGAGCACGTACGGATTTTTCGGCTCAAACGACAATGCTTTTTGTATCAACTTGCGCGCTTCGGCCAAACGCACTCCCCGGTCTGCATACGAATACCCTAAAGCATTGAGCGCATGAAAATGACCAGGGGATCGGGCGATGATGCGGCGCAACTGCGCTTCCATTTCTTTGACATTGCCCAAACGCTCAGCCATCAGAGCGTATTCATAGACCAAGTCATCATCGTCTGGGTCTTTTTTAATCAACTGCCCCAGCAATGCCAATGCATCTTGCGTTTGTCCTGCGTCACGCAATAGTTGCACCTCTGCTCTTTGCTTCAAGCGCTCAACCTCCTCGCTAGGCGCAGGGATGCTGCGAATCAAAGCTCTGGCTTCGTCAAGCTGCCCTAACTGCGCTTTGGTTTGCGCCCGCTGAACTTGCACTCGCATCAACAACGTTGGCTCGCTCACTTGTTCAAGCAGACTTTGCGCTTGATCAGAATGGCCTTCGTTATCGGCCATTTGCGCACGCAAAACCAACGACTCGTCAGCACCACGCATCTGCAACTCTGGGTTATTCAACCCATCCACCAGCCGATCAAAAACATCCAGTGCCGCGCGGGCATCCGCAAACTGTCCCTTGTTCACATGCACAGCAGCCAGTGCCAACCACGGATCGGCCATATCTTGGTGCGCAGCCGTCACGCGCTCAAGCACCTTCAAGGCCTGGTCTTCGTGCTGCTGCGCGACCAATAAACGCGCATAACTGACTAGAAACTGCGGATTGGCTTTCTCGCTGACAGCGTAAGTGTGCAGCAGTGCTCCTGCTTGTGTCTCTCCTCGTGCATACAGCTCCAAAGCCAAAAAGGCTGCGCCACTTGCTTGCGCATTGGCCGCATACGCTTGTCGCAGCAACTCCAATGCAGCGGCTTGATCACCTTTTTGCAGCTCAATACGCCCCAGCACGGCCAAAGCATCGCCGCGCCAAACAGACTGCTCAGCGAGTTGATCAACAAGCGCAGCCTTAACCACTTGAAGCACTACAGCCTTGTCAGGCGCACGCTGGTAGACCAGAGGAATCGCATACAGATTCTCCTCCATTTCCTCATCAGTGGCGAACCGCAGCTCCTGCCGTAAATGCCACTGTGATTGCGGAATCTGGTTGAGCCCCACCAACACCTGCAGAACAGCCTTATTGGCATCACGCGATTGCGGCAACGCTTCGTTCCAAGCTTTTGCTGCACGCAACGCACGATTCCCATCCCCCATCATGTACGCCGTCTGCATGGCGCGTTTGAACAGATCTTCTTGCTGGCGTGTTTGTGCTGCGCGCAACATCAATTCATAGCTCGAACCGGCATCGCCCTCGTGCACCAGAATTTCCGCAACCAACGCTTCATAAAAACTCTCGGCCGCTGCCCGAGGGGTGAGGCCTGAAACGTGATCCTGGGCTGCAACCTCTGAGGCCTGAACCTGCGCCGGGCTTGGCGCAGCCTGACAGCCTGAAACCAGTAATGTCGCCATCAGGCTTAGGGGCAACAAGGTGCGATGGTGAATTTTTTGCATCTGATGATAATAATCCAATTGGTCTGCGTGCCCAGGCAAGTCTGCCAGTAATTACTTGCCTTCACACAGGCAAGGATTTTCCTCTGAACCCCACGGATGCCAATCGTTCCCACCAGGTCATCTTGAGATTTCCATAGCCTTATTATTTGAATGCCTGTGTATGCCAGAACTACCCGAAGTTGAAGTCACCCGCATGGGCATCGCCCCGGCCATCACCGGCCTGACATTACAAGGTATTCGTTTGGGCAAACCATTGCGGTGGCCTTTGGGGTGCGACCCAGCCCTGTTGACCGGCGCCACCATTACCCATGTGCGCAGGCGCGGCAAATACCTGTTACTCGACTTAGACTGCGGCGCAGTGCTGGCACTGCATTTGGGCATGTCCGGAAGCTTGCGCATTCTGCCCAAAAACATGCCTGCCGGCCCGCATGACCATGCAGACTTGGTATTTGCTGACCACGTATTGCGGCTGCACGATCCACGTCGCTTTGGCGCCTTGGTTTATGCGCAAAATGCCGCAGCACCACACCTTGTTAAATTGCTCAGTACCTTGGGTGTCGAGCCCCTGTCTGCTGACTTCACGCCACAATCCCTTGAAAAAGGCTTCCAAGGGCGTAGCACCGCTATCAAACAGGCATTGCTCGCTGGCGATGTAGTGGTCGGCGTTGGCAATATTTACGCCAGTGAAGTTTTGTTCTTGGCCGGCATTCACCCCAAAACGGCAGCAGGTCGAATCAGTAAAAAACGCCTCGTAAAACTCCATGCTGCCATTGTGAGCGTACTTGGTGAAGCGGTAGCCAAAGGCGGCAGCAGCCTGCGCGACTTCGTCGCAGTCGATGGCTCACACGGGCACTTTCAACTCAGCGCCCAAGTCTACGGCCGCGCTGGCCAACCTTGTCGCGCATGCCAAACGCCCATCAAACACATAGTGCAAGGGCAGCGCAGCACCTACTACTGTGCCCGCTGCCAACACTGATCGCGCCTATCAAACACTATTCAGCACTGGGCACTGCCCACTTCCACTGGGCGATGGGGGTCAGACGACCATTCACTCCAGCTTCCTGCATACAAACGGCTGCCCGTCAATCCAGCCTCTTCCATCGCAAGAATATTGGCAGTTGCAGACACGCCGCTGCCGCAGGAATGCACCACTTGGGAAGAATCAGTCCCACCAAGCACGGCAGCAAATGCCTCACGCAATTGAGTAACTGGCTTGAGCACGCCTTGTTCTAAATTATCTGTAAACGGCCGGTTGACTGCTCCAGGAATATGGCCAGCCACACGATCCAGCGGCTCCACATCACCACGATACCGCTCAGGCGCCCTAGCATCGACCAGCCAGCGTTGGCCTTGCCCCAATTGTGCCAACACCTCCTCTACTGAAACCAGCATCTCAGAACGCACCTGCGGCTCGTACACACGTGCAGGGCTAGGGGAAGGCGCCTGTACCTGCACAGGCAATTGGCTTGCTTCCCAAGCCGGCCAGCCGCCTGAGAGCACAAACACCCGCGCATGCCCCAACCAACGCAACATCCACCATGCGCGTGCAGCCATCATCAAAGCTCCCTGGTCATAGACCACCACCGTAGTGTCAGCCTCAATACCAAGGTGGCCTACAGTGTGCGCAAACACCGCAGGCTCTGGCAAAGGATGGCGGCCATTGCAACCATTTTTTGGAGCCGATAAATCGTCATCCAACGACACATACACAGCACCAGGTATATGCCCTTGCGCATAGGCCTGAGCCCCCCAGGTCGGCTGCATAAGGTCAAAACGGCAGTCCAGTATGGCCACGCGAGAACCATTGTCAGCCTGCCCTAGTTGCAACCACTGCTGAACAGTGGCCACAGAAACAAAATGCGAAAACGACATCACTAGCCTTTCCATTGCGCATGCATTGGTATTGCGCGCAACCGAGCGGCACCACTACACACAAAAAAATACTCATCCATAACGGCCTCAATGGCAAAAACATCCTACCGCAACGGCAATGGGTTCAACCCGAAATAAGCACGCACAGCGTATCAAGCACCATGCACAGCCTTTTTATTGATTTACACCACCCCACACCCAGCAGTCACCAACGCCTAGCTTGGCGCACCACAAAAATAGGAGCACATTACACTACGCGCTTCAACGTCAACGCCCAACCCGCGCAACATCCTTATATTGCTCACCTGATACGCTTCGGCCCCATGAATAGTCCATACGAAGAGACCGATGATGCTTTGATGCAAGCTTATGCTGGAGGACACCAAGCCAGCTTCAACACCCTCTATGCGCGCCATGAAAAAGGCTTGCTGCGCTTTATCGCACGCACTTTGGGCCGTACGCATCAACAACATGCCGAAGAAGTATTTCAAGACACTTGGTTGCGCCTGATTCAGGCCCGCAACAGCTACACCCCTCAAGGTGCGCAATGGCGCACATGGGCATTCACCATTGCGCACAATGCAGCCATGGACTGCCTTCGCCGGGCACAACGCAGTCCTCAATTGGTAGATACTCCGCATACGCACGCAGAAGACAAAGAATGGGGACTAGCTCCTGATGAAGCGGCCTTGCGCATCAGCTACGAAGCGTTGCAAGTTGGCCATGCCGACTCTGCAGAAGAACAGGCTTACTGGCGCGCAGCAGGTCGACGACTGCTCAACTGTCTTGAGGAACTCACTCCAGAGCAGCGCGCAGCCTTTATCCTCAAGCATGAGGAAGACCGCCCGATGGACGAACTCGCACAACAGTTAGGCATTGCCTTTGAGGCGCTGCGCAGCCGCTTGCGCTACGGCACCCAAAAACTCAAGCAATGCATGGGCAGCTATCTACAAGCATTGGAGGCAGGCCAATGACCACATCCACCCACCACACACCAGAAGGCCAGGATGCAGATGATCTGCAACTGAACGCTTTTTGGAGTAAAGCAATGGCTGCAGCACCAACGCCATCCATTGACGCGCAGCGACTGGCACTGGCCCGCACAGCCATTTTTGCCGCTGCAGCGAAAAAAACACCACCTACCCCTACTGGGAACACACAGACATCCAACTTGTTAAGAAGACTATCCGCTTGGTGGCGCGGCAGCCGCACCTATGGGCCTCCCCGTTGGGCAACTGGATTCGCATCCATCATGCTGGCGAGCTTGGTCTTGCTGCTATGGTATGAGCGTGTACCGCAACCACAATGGGATTCTGAGCCAGCAGCCCCATCCCAAGAAATCATGGCCACTCCTGCAGACCAATCCGTACAGGCAGCCATGCCTGCGGCAACTGTCTCCAGTCACTCCCCGATAATTGCTCCTGCTCCTGCTCCTGCTCCTGCTGAACCGTCAAAGGCAGCACAACGCGCACCCTCACAAGAGAAAAAGCGGGAACAAACCATAGCTGCTGCTGCACAACAAGAACAACGCATTGCGAGAGCCCCTATGAGCACGCCCTCATCGGTAACCCTGTACGGCGGTCAGGCAGATGCAATACCAAACGCCCTGCCTCAACAACAGCAGATAGTGCTAACGCTACACCAATTTGATACAGCCACCTGGCAACGCGGAAAAGGCGCGAATACCACCCTCACAGCGCAGCAAAAACAAGCACTACAAACCATATTGCGGTCTGCTGCATCGGCCATTTCAATCGACCAAAGCCACGCTCCAATTGCCCTGCAATCCATTCCTGCCAGCACAGTTCAAATTCATCTAGTGCAACAGGGCTCCGTTCACCATACTGCACTACTCTCGCCTGCGCCTAGTCTGCGCATTCGCTGGCTCGATAGCGAGCGCAATCAAATCGCCCACACCATCATCGACCAAGCCACCTACAATCGCATCATGGCCATATTGGAAACTCCGGAAGCACCGGCCACCTCGTCCAAATGACGCCCTTTCTCTCATGACGGCCAAGCCAAGCGACAGCAATACCCCAAGCTCGCCAGACAGTGCATCTGCCCCTTCCTTGACAGGCAAGGATCAGACTGCCCAATGTCCTCTGGCCGTGCACTTGGCACACACGCATGCTGACACGACTGGGTCCCCCCCTCCAATCCAGCGCGGTTGCCCCAGCATCATCGGGCGCGTACTGTTGTACCTGTTGGCGATCACCTCGCTAGGTATGGGCATACTTGGGGTATTTGTTCCTGGGCTACCGACCACCGTTTTTATTTTGATTGCAGCTTGGGCTGCAGCCCGTAGCTCACCAAAATTACATGCTTGGCTTTTACAGCACAAGCTGTTTGGCCCCATATTGCGTAACTGGGAAGCAGGCGGATTTGTCAGTGCTAAGGCTAAACGCGCAGCCACTCTGACCATGTTGGCGTCCGTATTGATCATGCTGCTTGCGGGCGTTCCCACCTGGGCCTTGCTTTTCGCGTCGACATGCATGGCCTGTGTGGCCATCTATCTGTGGCGCCGTCCAGAACCGCCAACCGAAAAAAACACTGCAGCGTGACACAAGAAAAGAAAAAAGCCTTGTGCAATCACAAGGCTTTTTACTGATTGGCATCGACTTAATTACCACAAGCCACTCACAAACAACATCATCGGCGATTCAAAAACTGACTCCCCAACTTCAGCAAATCACCCATATCAAGTTTGCCATCGCCATTCTGATCTAGTACCGCTCCCAGCAAACCACCAGCTGCTCCTCCTTGTTGCTGCACCTGCGTTTTTTCTTGCCCAAGCACTGCACCTAAAGAATCGGCGGAAGAGACTTTGCCGCTCGCGACCTGACGACCGAGATACCCCATCACAATGGGTGCCAGCATTAGCAGCAATTTCTGCACATTGCCCGCACTCAAGCCCGTGGCCTGGCTCAGCCCGCTTTCCACTTGTGCACCTTTTCCGCCCAGAATATGGCCCAAGATGGCTCCAGCATCAAGCTGTTTGCCACCAGTTGCGCCTCCTCCGAGCAGCCCTCCAAGCAAGCCACCGAGGCCTCCTGCGGCGCCACCAGCGCCCGCACCGCCACCAAGCACTGCACCCAATAAGCCGCCCAGATCCAAACCACCAGCAGCGCCTCCTTGTAAAGCATTGACAGCAGGAGCATGGTCACGCTCAATAGCACCGAACAGGGCTTGCGCGCCCTCGGGGGTTTGCGCATTGCTACCCAAAGCTCCCAACAAAAAAGGCAGTGCAGTGCTAACGGCATCGTCCGCCTGCACCTCTGTCACGCCCAATTGTTCAGCAATAGGGCCCAAAGAGCCTGCTCGCAATTGCGCCAGAAGATCGTTGGTTAGGGAAGGGGTTGTCATAAACAAAGCTTTCAGTAATAGGTAGTTGATGCTGTGAGCGTACTCACGCGCCCATAAGAGACCATTGTAGGCGGTGCACTTTTAGAACACCGCCACGAAAAACAAAAGGTAACAATACGCTGTAAGCAAAAATCTGGAATTAACCATACACAAACCATGAAAACATACGTAATGCACTGGATGTGCAGCCTATTCGGCACAGCCTCACTCTTTGCGTTAGCAGGCTGCCAGAGCCTGCCTGAAGCCGAACGTCCACAAGCCCTAACCACAGACGCGCAGCAAGCTCAAGTCAATTCAAGCCCCCAAACCCAGCCTGTGGTTCCACCTCAGGTTCTCAATCTCACGCCCTACCCAAACCTCACCCTAGCTGGAATCGACCAGTTTGGCGAATACACCTCGCTGGCGATGAAAATTACCTACCTGTTTGATGATGAAGGCCAATTGACCCCCACCACCGCACAGCAAGAAGGCTTTATTGATGAAAGCACTCCTGTGCAAGACGATAACCGCTGCATGGCGCATGGCGGGGGGTACAACCAACGCACCGTGTTTTTTCCTGACACAGGCGTATTTGTACTGGGGGGAACACTACACAATGTGATCGCAGCGTCTGGCCAGCAACGCAACATGCGCAACCTAACCAACAGTGATGAAGGCGTGATGGGGTACACCGGAGCTGCAGCCCGCGTACTCGAATACGTTTATGTGCCTTGTGTGGGGGCAACCCGCGTTGCACAGGGTGTACGTTTGAATGGTTTTGTCAATGTGGGAGACCGACTTGTTTTGAAAGTGCCAGGCGAAAATCGGCCTATTGTCTTGCACTGGCCTGCAGATCCTTTGCCCTTTGTACGTCTGAGCTATGCACAACGCGCCAACCATGCTTTGGTGCCCGCACGTGTTGTTGTATTGAGTGTGGACGTGCCGCAACGTCGGGTTGTGGCGCAATACCAGGCCACTTTGCCCATGGTGCCAGTCGTACAAAACGCAGTCTGGTTCAGCACATTAAGCTGGCAACGCGAAACGCTCATCAACGCGGGAATACAACACAAGGTCGAACAAGTCACCGCATACCTCAACGGTTGCAAGCCACCACAAAAGCCCATGGACCCCTGCGCTAACCCTTACGGCATTGCTCCACCAACACTCCCCGCAATAGTTCCTGAGCAGCAATAGCTCGCATGGCGAATGGCCAACGCCTAGCACTTACTTAGGCGGTGCGTGAATGCGTCGCTCGTGCATCCAGCGCAGCAACTCAGCCAAGATCATGCCGATCACGCCACAACTGATTGCGACATCAGCCAGATTGAAGGCGGGGAAGTGCACTTGCGCCCAATGGAAATCTAAATAGTCCACCACATAGCCGCGACTGACTCGGTCGACCACATTGCCAATAGCACCGCCCAAAATCAGCGACAGTGACAGCGAAGCCAACTTTTGTGCGCCATGCAAGCGCAATTGCCAAACAATAAAGACCGTGGCCAATGTCGCAATGCCAATAAAAAACCAGCGCTGCCAACCATCATGATTTGCCAAGAATGAGAAGGCTGCGCCTGTATTGTGGGCACGTACCAAATTAAAAAAACTGGTCACCGGGGTGAAATCGCCCCATTGGTACTGGTTCACGATCCAGTACTTAATCAGTTGATCAAGCAACGCCACGACGGCGCCAATGGCCAGCCAGCGCCAAAAAGGCGCCCGCTGTTGAGCGGGCACAGCCGCTGAAGGAGATGCTGGATGAGAGTCCATAAGAAAAAGAAAGTTGCGCGGTACAGGCCCATTCGCAAAGAACGCCTGAAAAATACCCAAGCGCCATCGTTAATGGGGTGAGAACCTTAGCACAAGTGCCAATGGCGGCCAATGCCACCGGGCATCGCACACAGAACATCAGGCGATTTCACGGCCACTTCACAAAAGCCTTCACACAAGCGTCCCCCTCTGCTTATTGGGTTCGACAAGGCTTCACACCAGCGCGAGATGCTCTGCCCATTCTCAACAGTTGGAGGAGCACGCTATGCGGCCTATCGCTACACGCTCAAACGCACACACATTTCCCTCTCCTATCAACACAGGCTGGTGTTGGCATACCTGCATCCAATGGCTTGCACTGATCCTCATCGGGCTTATGGTGGTGGGCACGCCAACCCATGCAACCGTAAACACAGCGAACACACCAGTTTGTCAGGAAGACGCCATATGCAGTCCCTATTTCGTGTTGCCATCAGGAGATCCCGCTCTGGATGCCCTGCCTCTGAAATCAACCGATGTGCAAGTCACCATCTCAGGCGTGATTGCGGAAGTCACCGTCAACCAGACTTACCGCAACGAAGGTACTCGTACCATTGAAGCGCGTTATGTATTCCCGGGCTCCAGTCAGTCTGCCGTGCATGCATTGCAAATGCGCCTTGGCGATCGAGTCGTGCGTGCAGAAATTCGAGAGAAACAACAAGCGCTAGCACACTATGCGCAAGCCAAAGCAGAAGGGAAAACAGCGGCATTGCTGCAACAGCACAGGCCCAACGTGTTTGAGATGAACCTAGCCAATATCGTGCCTGGCGATGAGATTGAGGTCGAGCTCAAATACACCGAATTGTTGGTACCTACCGACGGGCAATACGACTTCGTATTCCCTACTGTCGTCGGGCCTCGTTACAACAGCCCACAAGCAGCGCAAGCAGGCCCAGATGGCAACGACCGCCCCTTTGCACAAGCCATCGCACCGCCCCAGATCACTAAGAAAGACACCACGCAACAGAGTAAAGAGCCGACATTCCACCTCAGCGTAGTGCTCAATGCCCCCATGTCAATTGCCCTGCTGCAATCCCCTAGCCACCAGATTGAAACCGAGTTTGCCCACCACAATGCACGTGCCAACATCACACTGGGCACACAGGATTTAGCAAGCCAGCCACGCGACTTCATCTTGCATTACCAATTGGCCGGACAATCCATTGCATCAGGGGTGCTGCTCTACCAAGGGGAAAAGGCTGGGGACGACAACTACTTTCTTGCCATGATTGAGCCGCCTAAAACCGTCTCAGCACCCCAAATCACTCCGCGCGACTACATTTTTGTCGTAGACATTTCTGGCTCCATGAATGGTTTTCCGCTGGAGACTGCAAAAACCATGCTGCGTGAACTCATTGGTAGCCTGCGCCCTAGCGACACCTTCAACGTCATGCTGTTCTCGGGCAACAACCAAATGCTCAGTCCCGCCTCCGTTCCAGCGACCAAAGCAAACATTGAGCAAGCACTCAAAACCATTGACCTGTCCTATGGCAGTGGCAGCACGGAGTTGATTCCTGCCTTGCGCAGAGCCATTGACATGCCCAAAGCTGATAACGTCTCGCGCAGCATCATTGTTGTCACCGATGGGTATGTTTCCGTCGAGAACGAAGCCTATGCCCTGGTGCGTAACAACCTGCACCGCGCCAACGTCTTTGCGTTTGGCATTGGCAGTTCGGTCAACCGCCATTTGATTGAAAGCCTGGCACGCGCAGGCATGGGTGAGCCTTTTGTCATTACGCAACCCAAGCAAGCTCGAGCACAAGCGCGACGTTTTCGCGCCATGGTTGAGCGCCCTGTGCTCACCCACATTCAAGCCAGCTTCACCGGCATCGATGCCTACGATCTGGTCCCTGCGCAGATCCCCGATGTCATGGCACAACGGCCTGTTGTCATCATGGGCAAATGGCGCGCCCCTCAGCAAGGTAAACCGCTCGGTCAGCTCATTCTTACCGGCCACAGTGCTGATGGTGCCTATGAAATGCATTTGCCCTTCACGCAGAGCCTGCCAACAGGCAAAACCACTCAAAATCAAACCAATCAGGCCATGCCCACGAACACCAATGCCGCATTGCGCCTGCTGTGGGCACGCCAGCAAATCGCGAGCCTCAGCGACCAGCAAGCGTTGACTGGCGGCAGCGAATGGAAAGCGGCCATCACGCAACTGGGTCTGGATTACTCTCTGTTGACGCCCTACACCAGTTTTCTGGCCGTGGACGAACGTGTGCGAACACATACTCCTGACGATACCCTCACGGTAGAACAACCCAATCCATTGCCCGAAGGCGTCAGCACACTTGCCGTGGCAGGCCAAGCCGTGCCCAGCACGCCCGAACCAGGAACATGGGGCTCACTGGCATTGGTCGTCTCTTTAATCGCCGTACTGGCGCGCCACCGCAAACGCCAACAGCGCGGCACCTACACCCGTTGAAGGAAGAGGCGCCATGCAACCTGCCGTGCCGCCAACCTGCACACCGAACCAGTCTCTGCGCTGCCATATACGGACAGTTGCACGCCGATTCGCAACCCCGCAGAACGTCAACGACCCCGTAGCGAAAGCGACCGCTGCACTGTATGTGTTGGTGATGCTGGCCATTGCCCTGTGGCCACAGTGGAAGTGGCTGGCCGCGCGTATGCAAGACGGTTCGGACAATCCATTGGGTCTGGTATCTATGGCCAGCCTGTTGGGGTTGATGCTCATGCATGCCCGAGCTGCGCTCGCTCAACCGGCCAACCTGTTATGGCTAGGTGCTGGCTGTGTGTTCTTCATCGCCGCAGCGTTAAGCCAGGCGACCTGGCCAGCCCTGGTCTGCGCTCTATTGGCCTTACTCGCATTGGTGTGTTTCTGGCTGGCCGTGCGCCCACCTTCCCTAGCTTGCACACCCATTCTTGGCCTCACGGTATTGGCCTTGCCTCTAGTGGCTTCATTGCAGTTTTATGCAGGCTACCCGCTACGCACAGTGGTCGCAGAAGCTACTCGCTGGTTGCTGATGCCATTTTTTAATGTGAGTCGACATGGTGCCAGCCTGCAAATCAACGACCAACTGATCTTAGTGGATGCCGCATGTTCTGGTGTACAAATGGCATGGTGGGGCTATTTCACCGCTTGCATAACGGCCTTGCTGCTGCAGCGGCCCAATGCGGTTTTCCTGCGCCGCCTGCCCGTTGTTGGCCTGATGCTGCTGTGCGGCAACATTGTGCGCAACACAATACTCGTGGCACTACAGACTGATGGCCGCATAGCAGCACCGTGGTTGCATGAAGGGGTTGGCTTGCTGGTGTTGCTGCTGGTCTGCCTAGGGGTGTGGCGCAGCATGGCAAGAAACCACGGCAAACACGCCTTCAAGGTTACGTCATTCTTGCCTGCCGCGCGCTGGCCTACACCTATAAGGCAACGCATTGCGGTGCACCTGATGGCACTGATTTTGGCGCTCATTGGGATGACTGCTTTATTGGGCCAGCATACCAGTGCGGCACACACCACGCAGCTAACCTCATCGCACAGCAGCGCTTACGTTGAGGCGCCACGGGATTGGCAAGGAATGCCCCTGTGGCCTTTGGCACTCAGCGCTGTTGAGGCACGCTTTGCAGACCAATTTCCCGGTCGTATTGAACGCTTGACCACAGGCCGCGAAACCCTGATCTGGCGACATGTTCAACAAGCCACGCGCATGCTGCACCCCGCCACAGACTGTTTCCGCTCCATGGGCTACAGCATCCGCAACGAACAATTGACGCAACGCCCCGATGGACGGGTGTGGCGCTGTTTTGAGGCGCAACTCCAAGGCCAGAGACTACGCGTATGTGAGCTGATTCAAGACAACACCGGCAAAACCTATACCGACACCTCTGCTTGGTATTGGGATGCTCTGCTCGGTCGCAGTACAGGGGCATGGCAAGCCTGGACTGTTGTCAGTCCACTGTAAGCGCCTGATCAAAGTAATTCGTCTGTTTTGCAATCGCGTCTTTGGGACTTCACATTCTGTGACCACCCCAGCTGCACCGAAGGTCGCAATGGCCAAAACGCTCTGCCACAATAGCCCTCTGATTGCTTTCCTGTTGCCCTGCATGCCCCTCCTGCGCGCCTTACTATCAACACTGTTGACGACCATTGTCAGCACAGTGATGGTTTTGACTGCGCTCATAGCATTGGCAGGTTTGGCCCTGCACCACCTGCGCCCGCAAGCAGGGGATTGGCAAACCCAACTGCGCATCCCTATTCCCGCTCCTATTGCTGATTGGGCGAGTGGTTCTGCCATGCGCCTGCTACCTGACAGTTGGCAGATACGTCGTCAAGAAAAAATCCCAGAGCCACGATCCCAGCACTTGATCGCCACACCAAGCCGGCAGCAAGCACCTGTGAATGTGCCAACACCAGCAAGCGCGCTCAGCATTCCGATCAGCATCACCACAACGCTGCAGTGGTTGACCACACCAAGCATCGCGCGCCTGTTGAGTGGTTCGCAATGGGTGACGCCTTCGGGAACTGTCACATTCGAATGGAATGCAAGCACCCAGACCCAGACCATTGAGTGCACCGGCTGCACCAGCACCTTGCCCGCATTCGGTGCCAGCCCTATCGGATGGCCCACAGTAAGTTTGTCCATCCAGCGTGACCACAACCAATTGCAAGGCCGCATTCAAGCCGGTGATATCCAAGGCCGCTGGTCTGGCCTGCTAAGCCAGCAAGCCCTGCGCATTCACCTCGCCTTTGAAGAGCAAGCGCTGCACGATGCCTTTGCCTTGTTTGCAAGTCAAATTCCTGAAGTAGCACGCGCACAGATCAGTGGCTATTTTTCATTACAAGCCCAAGTAACTTTACCTAGCGGTCGTATCCAAATCGAGCCGCAGGTACACGACTTCTCCGTCCGGGGCTTGGGGACCGAAACATTGCCACAAGCGCCCAATGCGTGCGCCAAAAGCGGCGACCAAGCTGCTGCGTTGGATGGTTTCCTCGCGCGTGCAGTCATCGCCACTGAAGACCAACGCTTTTTTCTTCATCCCGGCTACGACTTGGTGGAATGGCAGCAAAGCCTGCAACACAACCAAGCGCGTGATAACGCTATGGCACAACCTTTGCGGGGCGGCAGCACGCTTTCACAGCAATTGGCTAAATTCGTTTATACCAACGGGGACCGCACTGCGCTGCGCAAACTGCGTGAATTACTCTACGCCGTAGAGATGGAGGACACCTTGGGCAAGCAAGGCATCTTGCAGCAGTATTTGGCGCGTGTGTACTGGGGGGAAGGCACCTGTGGAGCACAAGGCGCTGCGCAGCACTACTTTCACCAATCGGTTGATGCCCTCAACCCTGCGCAAGCGGCCTGGCTGGCGGCCATGCTGCACAAACCTGACGCCCATGCCCAGCGCTGGCAAGACACGGGCCGCATTGACGTGCGGCGCACGCAATGGGTCATCGACCAATTGCGAATGCCGACCTCGCAACGTTTTACCCTACGTGAACGCAAGCGCTGGCAACGCTTTGCAGCCACACACGATTGGCAGCGCCAACCGTGAGAAGGCATTGAAGCGAGACCACCAAGTTGCGATCGCATCCAGTGATGTCACTGCAATAGCGCTGTATTTATGCAAGCCCACTTAGAGTGTGTTTACGACACCCCCAATCGATCCAGCGCCTGCTGCAAATGCAGCACCGTACGGTCAACGTTTTTCCATTTATCAATACCGAACAAGCCCAAGCGGAAACTGCGGAAATCAGGCCCCTCGTCGCACATCAAAGGCACGCCAGAAGCTGCCTGAATGCCCACACTTAAGAACTTCTTCGCACTTTGTATCTCGGGGTCTGTCGTATAGCTAACCACCACGCCGGGCGATTCAAAACCTGCAGCGGCAACACTGGGCATGCCGCGCGACTGCAGCAACGCCCGCACCTTCGTGCCTAGCTCCATTTGCCGCTCACGCAGCACGTCAAAACCAATGGCCTGCATTTCCACCATGGTGTCGCGCAAACGCAGCAAACTGTCTGTGGGCATCGTCGCATAGTAAGCATGTTGGCCTTTTTCGTAACCCTCTGCAATCTGCAACCACTTCTTCAAGTCACAGGCATAACTGCTGCTTTGTGTGGTTTCAATCGCCTCACGTGCGCGTGCGGACAACATCACCAAGGCTGCGCATGGCGTGCTGCTCCAGCCTTTTTGCGGTGCACTGATCAGGACATCAACACCCAGCGCCTGCATATCCACCCACATCGTGCCCGAAGCAATGCAATCGAGCACCATCAAAGCGCCCACATCGTGCGCCGCTTGCGCAATGGTGCGGATGTAATCGTCACTCAGCAAAATGCCGCTGGCAGTCTCACAATGCGGCGCGAACACCACTTTAGGCTTTTGGTCACGAATACTCTGTGCCACGGCTTCTGCGCTGGCAGGTGCCCATGGCGCCTGCGCCCCTGCGCCCACCTGAACCGCTTTATGCACAACTGCACCACCGTGCATACCAAATTGGCCCACCTCAAAAATCTGAGACCAACGGAAACTGAAAAAACCGTTGCGCACAATCAGCACTTTCTCGTTGTGTGCAAACTGGCGGGCCACCGCTTCCATTCCGAACGTACCACTGCCCGGCACAATCGCCACGGCTTGCGCCTGGTACACCTTTTTGAGCGTGCGAATGATGTCCTGCATGACACCCACAAAACGGGCAGACATGTGGTTCAGCGCGCGGTCTGTGTACACGACTGAGTATTCAAGTAAACCATCGGGGTCTACATTGGGCAACAAAGCGGGCATAAAAATTCCTGTTGTTTTTAGTTGGAATGGCCGTTCGTATGTACCGGTGAAGTGGAGCAAACCGGTTGCCACATGATCCACACAAACGCCAAAAGCAGCAAGCATACCGCAGCCATCTCTTCAAACCAGCTTTCGCAATGAGTGCGCGGCGATTAGGTTACACAAACTGCGCGTAGGCCATGCCATCTGGCTTTATGATCAGGAAAAACATTAACAATGTGTAAATTCACTGCACATCGCGTGCAGCCAAACATGGCGCAGCGACTGATGGGGAGCCTGGAGTGAGATCAATCCTGTTTTCAAAACATGTTCATGGAACAGGTGCATGGCACCCCGTCGAACCTCTAGGCACATACCAACCCATCTGCCATCTGTCTCCATTTAGCCTGATCTGCAAGCCATGAATACGCTGCTCAACAATTTACGCCAACTGGTTGAAGACGAACAAGACGCTGCGCACGCCCGGCTCTTTGAAACCTGGGAGAGCCCGCTGGCTGAAAAGCTCAGAAAAGGCATTACGCAGGGATTCAACAAACTCGAAAAAGGCCCCGAATCGGGTACGCTTTGGGTGTATCCCGACGAAAGTGAATCACGCTTTCGCGAAGGCGATTTACTCTGCCTGCATCAGGGACAAGCGCTTGAGCCTCTATGCCGACAAGTTGCGTTTGAATACGAAGAGGATGATCGCTGGCTCATCCGCAGCACGCACAGTGAAACAGCTTGGCAAGACTACCAAGGAGGTTCTTGCTATGCTGACCCTGACACGCTTGACCTGACCGGCTACTACAAGCAAACACTCGATGACATTGCCACCTCTGCCATTGGACAAGACATCGTGTTGCCCATGCTGATGGGAGAGCTAGAGCTGACGTTTGACGAAAACGACATGGATCAGGCTACCTGCATAGCCCGTAGTGAGGACTTCAATGCGATGCAAGCTGAAGCCGTGAGTTGGGCCCACGGCGCGCACCATGTGGCATGCATCCAAGGGCCGCCAGGCACAGGAAAAACACGAGTCCTCGGCCTAATCGCACGCATGGCGGTTGAACGTGGCGAACGCATCTTGGTGACTTCGCACACCCACACGGCCATCAACAACGCACTCAATGCGATTGCCAAGCACCATGTGCCATTGATCAAAATAGGCCGCTCTACCCAATGCAAAGGGCTAGACCAAAACATCGCGCACGTTGAAAATTTCGACGACTGGGATGACCGTCCCACTCAACCAGGTCAGGGCTATGTTATAGGCGCTACGCCGTTTGCAACGTGCTCTGCCCGCTTGGCACATACCAGTTTTGACACGGTTATTTTTGACGAAGCCAGCCAAATCACCTTAACTTTGGCCTTGATGGCAATGCGTAAAGCCAAGCGCTACATCTTCATAGGAGACCAGCAACAACTGCCCCCCGTACTTTTAACCCGCTCTATTCTGGATGGGCAGTCACACTCGGTTTTCGCAAGACTCACCTCCAACGAAGCCGATCATCTGATCATGCTCAATCAAACCTATCGGATGAACCAGTGGCTTGCTGCCTGGCCCAGCCAAACCTATTACGGCGGGCATTTGCACGCAGCCGGCCCCAATGCCCAACGCCAACTGCAATTGCGCAACATGTCAGACGCGTGGGGTCCCGTACTGGCCGCCGATGCACCTGCGGTATTTATTCCAAATCAAGACAACCACGCCCGTTCGGTGAACCAACAAGAAGCGCAATGGGTGGCGCAACTATGCCACGCCTTGATAGAGGCGGGCTTATCCTCAAAAGACATCGGCATCGTCTCGCCTTTTCGTGCACAAGGCCGCGCCATTCGCACACAACTCAAACGACACCTGCACCCCGCACAGGCAAGTGCCCTGATTGCAGACACGGTCGAGCGCATGCAAGGGCAAGAGCGTGAAGTAGTCATCCTCTCGCTGGCCAGCGGTGACCGTGCTTTTATCAGTATGACAGCACCATTTTTATTCCAGCCCGAACGTATCAATGTATCTATCACCAGAGCTAAAACCAAATTGATCATCATGGGTCCGGAAACGATAGACCCCAACGACACTGACAATCCGACGCTGCAGCAATGGATGCAGCAATACCAAAGCCTGATTTCCCAATGTAAGAAAGTGCTGCTTTAAGCATGGCGATATTTATTCCTGAAAAACTGGGCACCGCCGGTGCCCAGGCAGTACACATCAAGCGCAAACTCAGCCAGCTCGACGATGCTCACGTTGTAAGAAGCCCGTTTCCACGCCAGGAATGGTTGCCCAATTTTTTTGTACAACACGCCAACAAAGGTTGGTCGGCCATTGCCGTATGCGATACGCCTTACAGCAAAATTACAAACAATGGCTTGTTTGAGTCCTCAGAAACAACACGCTTCGAAGCACTGCTCAAGAACTTTCAGTCCTTCGAAAAAGCAGGACTACACGCAGGTGAAAAACCTTTAAAAAAGCTGGTGGTAATGTGGCGCTGCAATACTCAAGAAATACAACAAATCAGCACACGCTACAGCCAATCGCATGGTATTTACTTCTTGTCGAGAGAGGCTTTCGACCAAGATGACGGGCAAGTTTTTTCTCGCACACTTTCTGCGATCAGTGGCCCACAGTCTGACAGGCTATTGAGCCTGTATTTCCCCGAAGCCGAAGTCCATGCTCACAACACTACCAGGCGCCTTTTCGTGCGCAACAGCAGCAGCACACTGGGAAAATATTTTCTGGACTACAACCAGGAATGGGCAGCCAAGCTGGACTTGACAGCGCCACAAGAACAAGTTGAAGCAGGCAAAGACCTTTCCCTGCGTTTGATCAATGGAGTCGCCGGCAGCGGAAAAACCTTGATTGCCATGGCCCGGGCATTACTACTCGCAGAGATGTACCCCGATCAGCAAGTACTGTTCTTAATCCACAACCGCCCCATTGTCGCCGACCTGCGCGCCAAATTGATTCGCTCACGAGGCGCCATACCCAAAAACCTTGAAATCTGTACCTTCTTTAGCTGGGCGGGAAATCAATGGAAGCAACTCAATGGCCGCTTTCCAAACTACATCAAGCCACGGCAACTCCCACCCTTGCTAGCGCGCCTTCGTTCCGCATGGCCTGAACTGACACAAACCAGTGAGCAATTGAGCGACGAGTTGGATTTCATTAACGAAACGCTGCAAGAAAGCCTCGACAGCTACCTCCAGGCCAGTCGTGCCGGACGCGGTTTTGCACTCCGTGAAAAAGAGCGTATCGCCATGTGGGGGCTGTACCAGGCCGTAACCAAAGCGCTGGCCTCGCCCCCTTTGCCTACCATGCTCTGGAGTGCCATGCCGCACGATATATGTAAGGCCAAAGACCACTCCAATCTAGTTCTGGCTGACCACGTATTGATTGATGAAGCCCAGTTCTTTGCGCCATCGTGGTTTCACGTCGTGCGCTTGGGGATGCAACCACACGGCAGTCTGTTTCTTTGCGCCGATCCCAACCAAGGCTTCATGAAAAGCCGCCTGAGTTGGAAAAGCGTGGGTCTGGAAGTGGCAGGGCGCACCAAAAAACTCTACCGGTCTTATCGCACCACACAAGCCATTCTTACAGCAGCCAACAGCATACTCAAACAGCACACCAAGGCCGATGCCGACGACTACCTAGAGCCGGACATGCAAGGCATGGAGCCCGGCCTCCCTCCTGTTTTGATTCAATGTGCATCAGTCCAGGACTGCATCGACAAACTCATCAACGAAATTGATGCTGCACTCAAAAACCACAATCTCACAGTAGAGGACATGCTGGTGGTATTTGGTGACAGCATCTCGAAAAACGCCTTGCACCAAAGGCTGAGCAGGCATTTGGGAGAACACGCCGTTTGGTGCTTCAACCTCGAAGAAAAAAAATACGATCCCCCGCAAGGCTACCGGCGTGAATACCTGCGCATGGCCAGCGTCGGTTCCGCCACAGGGCTAGAAGCAGGAGTCGTGTTCCTCATTGGCATGGAAAAACTGGTCTCCTCTGCTGCATCTGCATCTCTGTCGACCGTTGCTGACCGAGAGGCCCGTGCAACCGCCACAGAAGAGCATGCGCGCAAGCTCTATATGGCCATGACACGTGCTGGTCAATCGCTATTTCTGTTGACCTCTGAACCGGTTGCCCCTGCAATTGCAAGCCAATTTCATTCCGCCTGAAGTAGCGCGCCTCATGCCTCAGACAATCCACCAGCCACAAAAGTCGTGAATATTCAGAAAACCTGCGAATGATCGGCTGACACTGGTTTGATCAACGGCGCATTTGGCACGCCAATCAAAGAGGGGGGTAACAATTAAATTCCTCAGACAGTGAATTAAACATTCATAATCGCTGCGTTCTTTTTTGATGAGATGCTTTGCATGCCCAACACTTTGAATACCTCCACACCGCGCGCGCTGCTTCGTGCCATGTTTGATGCCGCCATTGCAGCCGCACAACCGGCTAAGCAAATCGCATCGTTTCTGCCACCTGTTCCAAAAGGTCGAGTTTTGGTGATTGGTGCGGGAAAAGCATCTGCAGCCATGGCACAAGCGCTGGAGCAAGCTTGGCAAGGCCCGATACTGGAGGGGCTGGTAGTGACCCGCTATGGCCACGAGGTTCCGTGTCAACACATTGAGATAGTGCAGGCCTCTCACCCTGTTCCCGATGCGGCTGGGGAGCGCGCTGCGCGCGAGATGCTCCAACGGGTACAAGGCTTGACTGCAGATGACCTGGTCATCTGCCTGATTTCCGGCGGAGGCTCTTCTCTGCTAGCCCTTCCACAGGAAGGGTTAACCTTGGAAGACAAACAAGCCCTGAACAAACAGCTCCTCAAAAGTGGTGCCAGCATTCAAGAAATGAATTGTGTACGACGCCATCTCTCGGCCATCAAGGGCGGGCGCTTGGCGCAAGCCTGTGCGCCAGCGAAAGTACTCAACCTCATTATTTCGGATGTTCCTGGTGATGCGCCAGCCGATATTGCCTCAGGCCCTACTGTGCCTGATGACACCTTATGCAGTGACGCGCTGGCCATTCTCGACCGCTACCACTTAGACATTCCTGCCCATGTACGGCAGGTGCTGGAGTCGGGCCGTGGTGAAAGTATCAAATCGAACGACGGCTCTTTGCCAACCATTGAAACCCATTTGATTGCGACACCACAACAAGCGTTAGAAGCAGCTGCCAAAGTGGCCGAGCAAGCCGGATTGCCCGTTCACATCTTGGGCGACGCTATTGAAGGCGAATCCCGCGATGTGGCCAAAACGCTGGCAGGTATTGCCCTGCAAGTACAACGCCACGGCCAGCCATTCCAACGCCCTTGTGTCTTGCTCTCAGGCGGGGAAACAACGGTTACCCTGCGCGGAAATGGTCGTGGTGGCCGAAACGTGGAATTTTTGTTGGCACTGGCCATTGCTTTACGTGCAAGCCCTGGTATTCACGCATTGGCAGGCGACACCGATGGCGTGGATGGCGTTGAAGAAAATGCAGGGGCTATCATCACCCCTGAGACCTTGTCGCGTGCGCAAGCGCTGGGGCTGCTGCCCACCCAATTGCTGGACAACAACGATGGCCACGGCTTTTTTGAGGCTTTGGGCGATGCAGTAGTGACCGGCCCGACCTTGACCAACGTGAACGATTTCCGCGCCATTCTGATTGAGTAAGCCACACCATCTGCGACGTTCTGCAACCGCACTCCTCTATCGAAAACCATCTGCATGACCACTTTTGCCCGCCCACCCCGCAACCAGTCCAAAATTATTGCAACACTAGGTCCAGCCACAGATACGCTGGAAAGTATTCGTGCGTTAACACAGGCCGGAGTCGACGTTTTCAGACTCAACTTCAGCCACGGCACGCACGACGACCACCGCCGTCGCCTGCAATGGATTCGTGAAATTGAAACGGAATGCGGCGCGCCCATTGGAGTTTTGCTAGATTTGCAAGGGCCTAAGTTGCGTATTGGCACATTTGCCGAAGGCCCCATCACCCTGACAGAAGGGGCGCATTTTCACTTGCACCTGGACAGCACCACGGTTGGCTCTGCAGAGCGTGTCGCACTGCCACACCCAGAAATTTTTGCCGCCCTGCACCCAGGCGTCGACTTACTGCTCGATGATGGCAAATTGCGCTTGCGCGTACTGCAATGTGAAACCGAACACATTCTGACCGAGGTGGTCGTGGGGGGCATGCTGTCGAACCGTAAGGGCGTCAACGTTCCCAATGCCATTTTGCCCATTTCGGCCCTAACGGAAAAAGACCGTGAAGACCTGCAATTTGGCCTTGACTTAGGGGTGGACTGGGTAGCCCTGTCTTTCGTGCAACGCGCCGCCGACATCATCGAACTGCGCGAGCTGCTCCAAGGCCGCGCTGGCATTGTTGCCAAGCTCGAAAAACCCGCAGCCATTGCTGCACTGGAGGCCATTGTGGATGCCACCGATGCCGTCATGGTGGCCCGTGGCGATCTGGGCGTAGAAATGCCTGCCGAGCAAGTCCCCGCCATCCAACGCAGCATCGTGCGTACATGCCGTGCATTGGGCAAACCCGTGATTGTCGCAACCCAAATGCTCGAATCCATGGTGGCATCCCCTGTGCCCACACGCGCAGAAGCCTCGGACGTGGCAACAGCCATTTATGAAGGGGCCGACGCGGTGATGCTTTCAGCCGAGTCGGCTTCAGGCCGCTACCCACTTGAAGCTGTGCAAATGATGCAGCGCATCATTGCCAACAGCGAAGCCGACCCCAGTTGGCGCGATGCCATCGAGGCCACACAATCGGCCCCCGCATCCACCGTGCCAGACGCCATTGGCTTGGCCATGCGCCATGTGATTGCCTTGCTCAAAGCCTCAGCCACCGTTGCATTCACCAGCTCTGGCTATGCAGCCATGCGCACTGCCCGCGAGCGTCCTGCCGCGCCCATCATTGGCCTGACGCCCAGCCTGCAAACGGCCCGTCGCTTGGCATTGGTATGGGGAGTGCACCCCATCATCACGCCTGAATTGGCTGTCGGTACAAGTGTGGAGCGCATGTCTGAAGTGGCCACCACTATTGCACGCGACGCAGGCTTTGCCAAAGTAGGCGAACACATTGTGATTTCTGCAGGCCTGCCCTTTGCCACGCCAGGCACCACCAATTTGCTGCGTATTGCACAAATTGAAGCCGAGGGTGCCAAAGCCCCTTGACTTGAGAACGCTCACGCTGGGCGGTCATCACCAATCCATTGCGCAGGCCAACTGCCTTGTGCCACCATACGGCGCAACACCTGCTGCACCAAACC
Organism: Lampropedia puyangensis; assembly: GCF_004833285.1. Taxonomy (GTDB): domain Bacteria; phylum Pseudomonadota; class Gammaproteobacteria; order Burkholderiales; family Burkholderiaceae_C; genus Lampropedia; species Lampropedia puyangensis. The sequence goes on along the minus strand of NZ_STFG01000012.1, from coordinate 4,659 downwards.
ATGGACGGCAGTGCCTGCTGCAGACATGGGGCGTGCGGCATGCACCGCACACACCACCCGTCGATTCATCAAGGCACTGTCAATATGGGCAGTGCGCAGCAAACCTTGCTGCACTTCTTGCGCTACAGCCCCCGCAGGCAAAATCGTGCAACCTAAACCAGCCTGAACAGCACGTTTGACACTGCCCAGGGAATCCATCTCGGCCACCACGTTCCATGCGTGGGTGTGGCCTTGGTTGGCTTGGTCAATGATCTTGCGTAAACCGTGCCCTTTACTTGGGACAATCATGGGCCATTGAGCCAGCGCCTGCATGGGCAGTTGACGTGGTAGCTTCTTCCCCTGCGGCCCAGCCACAAACACCAACTCATCCATCAACATGGGGGTTTGGGTCAGGCTGGCATCGGCGGCATCCCCCATTAAGACAGCCACATCCAAACGCCCGGCTTGCAACCACTCGCGCAAAAAACCACTGTAGGCCTCCACGATATTGAGCTGCACTTGGGGTAGCTGTTCGCGGCATGCTTGCAGCAGGGGGATGGAGGCAATCAAGGCCACCGTGGTGGGCAAACCCAGCGCCACTTGCCCGCGTGGAATGCTGGCCATGTCACGCACTGCCAGCCGCGCACGCTCAGCGTCTGCCAAGATCAGATGGGCGTGCTCCAGAAAGACCTTACCAGCCTCCGTGAGCTGCATACCGCGGCGTGAACGCTCAAACAACTTGGCCTGCACATCTTCTTCCAGCGCAGAAATTTGCTGCCCCAGAGCAGGTTGTGCGATGTGCAGCCGCTCAGAAGCGGCAAGCAAACTGCCCGCCTCCGCCACCCCGACAAAATAGCGCAACTGTCGCATTTCCATCATGGTTTGTATATAAAAAACAGCTAACAAATAGATTAAACATGTATTTTACAGATAGATAGGCCATTCCTAGAATGCGTTCCACCACAGAGGCTAAATGCCGCTGACGTGTTCATCACAAGGAGATCAGACTTGTCTGTCGATATTGCACAACTACAAGCGTGGATCGGTCGCCAAGAGACCCTCCACGACACAGTCACCGAAGCCCCATTGCGCGCGCTGACCGCCACGCTCGATCGCACCGATGCACCGATTGGGGCGCATCAGCCCCTGCCCCCTTTGTGGCATTGGCTGTACTTTTTGCCCGTGGCACGCCAATCCGAAATTGGTGAAGACGGCCACCCCAAACGTGGTGGCTTTTTGCCCCCCGTACCACTGCCGCGCCGCATGTGGGCGGGCAGCCAACTGACATTCCACGCCCCGATTCATGCCGGCCAAGCGCTGGCGCGCCAATCCACCATTGCCGACGTGCGTCTCAAAGAAGGGCGTACTGGCCCTTTGGTCTTTGTGAAAGTGGACCATGCCCTCAGCGCGGATGGGCAATTGGCTATATCTGAACGGCACGACATTGTTTACCGAGATATGCCTGCGCCCGATGAAGCAGCACCTGCCCCCACGCCAGCGCCGAGCGGTGCGCAATGGGAACGCCAGATCGTCCCTGACGATGTACTGCTGTTTCGATACTCGGCCCTCACTTTCAACGGCCACCGCATCCACTACGACCGCCAGTACGTCACGCAAGTCGAAGGCTACCCGGGCCTGATCGTGCATGGCCCGCTGTTGGCTACCTTGCTGATGGACCTGCTGCGCCGCGAACTGCCCAACGCGCAAGTGGCCAGCTTCCAGTTCCGCGCCGTCAAACCCGTGTTTGATATTGCGCCGTTTTACCTGTGCGGCCGGCAAGACGGCAACACCGTGCATTTATGGGTGCGTTCACCCGAAGGGCATCTGAACATGGATGCCACCGCCACCCTCGCTTAATTTTCAGGAGCAGCCCTCATGTACAAAGAAGAAGACGAATTTCAGGAAATCCGTGATGCCGTGCGCCAACTGTGCAAACAATTTCCGGATGAATACTTTCGCAAGATTGATGCCGCAGAAGCCTACCCAGAGGGATTTGTCGATGCCCTGATTCAGGCTGGCTGGCTGGCTGCCATGATTCCGGAAGAATACGGCGGCACCGGCTTGGGGCTGACAGCGGCCACCGTCATCATGGAAGAGATCAACCGCAGCGGCGGTAATGCAGGTGCCGTGCACGGCCAGATGTACAACATGGGCACTTTGCTGCGCAGCGGCAGCAAAGCGCAGAAAGACAAATACCTGCCAGACATTGCTGCAGGCAAACTGCGCATCCAGTCCATGGCAGTGACCGAGCCGACTACTGGCACCGACACGACAAAAATCAAAACCACCGCCGTAAAAAAAGGCGATAAATACGTCGTCAACGGCCAGAAAGTGTGGATCAGCCGCATCCAGCACTCGGACTTGATGATCCTGCTGGCGCGCACCACCCCGCTGGCGGAAGTGACAAAAAAATCCGAAGGCATGTCGATCTTCCTCGTCGATCTGCGCCAAGCCATTGGCAACGGCATGGAAGTGCGCCCCATCGCCAATTTGGTCAACCACGAAACCAATGAAGTGTTTTTCGATAACCTGGAAATTCCGGAAGAAAACCTCATTGGCGAAGAAGACAAAGGCTTCAAATACATCCTCCAAGGCCTGAACGCCGAGCGCACCTTGATCGCGGCCGAATGCATTGGCGATGGCTACTGGTTCATTGACCGCGCCACCAAATACGCCAACGAGCGCATGGTGTTTGACCGCCCCATTGGCAAAAACCAAGGGGTGCAATTCCCCATTGCCGATGCCCTGATCGAGACTGAAGCGGCCAACCTGATGCGCTTTGAAGCCGCGCGCCGTTTTGATGCCCACCAAGACGCAGGCGCCACCGCGAACATGGCGAAATTTCTGGCCGCCAAAGCCAGTTGGGAAGCGGCCAACGTATGCCTGCAAACCCACGGCGGTTTTGGTTTCGCCAACGAATACGACGTGGAACGCAAGTTCCGCGAAACACGCCTGTACCAAGTGGCGCCCATCTCCACCAATTTGATTTACTCCTACGTGGCCGAGCACATCTTGGGTCTGCCGCGCTCCTTCTAAACACCTTTATCAGGAGTTCATCATGTCCCGTCCACTGGAAGGGGTGACCGTTGTCACCCTCGAACACGCCATCGCTGCGCCGTTTTGCACCCGCCAATTGGCCGATTTGGGCGCGCGCGTCATCAAGGTCGAACGCCCGGGTGTGGGCGACTTTGCCCGCGCCTATGATGAGCGCGTCAAAGGCTTGGCGTCGCACTTTGTGTGGACCAACCGCTCCAAAGAAAGCATCACGCTGGATGTCAAGCAAGCCGATGCCCAAGATGTGCTCGCCAAGCTGCTGGAACACGCCGACGTACTGGTGCAAAACCTCGCACCCGGCGCAGCTGCACGCTTGGGACTGTCGTTTGAAGCCTTGCATGCCAAGCACCCCAAGCTGATTGTTTGCGATATCTCTGGTTATGGCGACGACCCCGCCAATCCAGGGCCGTATCGCGACAAGAAAGCCTACGACCTGCTGATTCAAAGCGAATCGGGCTTTCTGTCGGTCACCGGCACCGCCGACGAGCCTGCCAAAGCCGGCTGCTCCATCGCCGATATTTCCGCTGGCATGTACGCCTATAGCAATATCCTGGCAGCACTCCTTGAGCGCGGTAAAACCGGCAAAGGCAAACGCATCGATATCTCCATGCTTGAGAGCATGGTGGAGTGGATGAACTTCCCGATGTACTACGCCTTTGAAGGCGCCAAGCCGCCAGTGCGCGCCGGTGCCGCACACGCCACCATTTACCCGTATGGCCCCTTCCCTACCGGCGACGGCAATACGGTCATGTTGGGCTTGCAAAACGAACGCGAGTGGGCGGCCTTCTGCCAAACCGTACTGCAAGCGCCAGCGCTGGCCACCGATGCGCGTTTTGACTCGAACTCCAAACGCGTGGCGAACCGCCAAGCACTGCGCGAAATCATCGTGCAGCACTTTGCCAGCCTCACTACCGAGCAAGCGTTGGCACGCATCGACGAAGCACACATCGCCAACGCCCGCGTCAATACTATGCAAGACGTATGGCAGCACCAACAACTGCAAGCGCGCCACCGCTGGGCTCAGGTCAATACGTCGGCAGGCCCGATTCCTGCACTATTGCCGCCAGGCATGAACTCCGCGGATGCCCCTCGCATGGATGCGGTGCCCGCGCTCGGGCAGCACACCGAAGCCATCCTGCAACAGCTGGGCTACAGCACTAGCGATATTGCACGTATGCACGCCGAACACGCGATATGACGCATCAAACCATGCATCAGAACTGATGCAATGTCTATTTCTTCATCATCCTCTTGCTAGAAAAGGTTCCCCCCAATGACCAAGGTCCTAGTACCCGTCAAACGCGTGGTCGACAAAGACATCAAAGTGCGCGTGAAGTCTGACAACAGCGGTGTAGACATAGCCAATGTCAAGCACAGCATGAACCCCTTCGATGAAATCGCCGTAGAAGAAGCCGTTCGCCTCAAAGAAAAAGGTGCCGCCTCTGAAGTCATCGTCGTCTCCATTGGTGTGAGCCAAGCGCAAGAAACCCTGCGCACAGCGCTGGCCATTGGTGCAGACCGCGCCATTCTGGTGGAAACCGCAGAAGAAGTTCAGCCACTGGCCGTTGCCAAAATCCTCAAAGCCTTGGTTGATAAAGAGCAACCCGGCCTTGTGCTGCTGGGCAA
>NZ_STFG01000011.1 GCF_004833285.1 Lampropedia puyangensis | reverse complement strand
GGTTTTGCTTTGCAGAAAATATAACTACTCAAAAATTGATCGGCAGGCGAGAACTTTGCTGGTGTTTGCTTGCTTAGTAGGCCATATTTCAAATTGCTTCGCTTGCGTGTCTTGTGTTTTATGCAAAGAATGTCTATAGCGGTTAAAGTCCTAATACGTGCGTTCTTTATGTTTGCTAGGACATCAATATGGTTTTTCGGTACCCTGATACTCGCTTATTAATCAACAATGTGTGGCGCGACGCAGCTGATGGGCGTACACAAGATGTATTCAATCCGGCCACAGGGCTAGTGGTTGGAAAAGTCGCTCATGCCTCAACTGCAGATTTAGATGAAGCTTTGATTGCGGCCCAAAATGGATTTGAGGTATGGCGGACAACGTCTTCTGTCGAACGTCAACGCATCATGCGCGAAGCGGCCTCTTTGTTGCGTCAGCGTGCTGATGACATTGCTCGTATCATGACGATTGAGCAAGGTAAACCAGTGGCAGAAGCCAAGGTTGAAGTGCTCAATTGCGCGAATATGACGGAGTGGTTTGCCGACGAAGGTCGCCGTGTCTATGGCCGCATCGTGCCAGGTGCTAATACAGCTAGCCACCAAATGGTGATTAAGCAACCAATCGGCCCAGTGGCTGCTTTTACACCTTGGAACTTTCCCCTAAACCAAGTCACACGCAAGCTTGGTCCTGCATTGGCAACAGGCTGTTCTTTTTTGTGTAAAGCGCCTGAAGAAACCCCAGCGTCACCTGCTGCATTTTTGCAATGTTTTGTTGATGCGGGAATTCCTGAAGGTGTGATTGGCTTGGTCTATGGTAACCCTGCCGACATCTCCGAATATTTAATTGCTAGTCCCGTGATTCGCTTTGTGACCTTCACTGGTTCAACTCCAGTTGGCAAGCAGCTTGCTGCCAAAGCAGGTGAGCACATGAAGAAAGTGGTGATGGAGTTGGGGGGGCATGCTCCAGTAATCGTGGCAGAAGATGCCGATGTTGATCTGGCTGTCAAAGCCATCGGCATGGCCAAATACCGCAATGCAGGGCAAATCTGTATCGCGCCAACCCGCTTCTTGGTGCACGAATCCTTGACTAAGGCATTCCAGAACGCGTACGTTAGCTATTCTGAAAGCTTGAAGGTCGGAGATGGTTTGGCTGCTGATACCAAAATCGGCCCATTAGCGAACGATCGACGCTTGTCCGCGATGGAAAAAATCATTGCTGACATCAAAGTCAAGGGCGGCGATATCGTCACTGGTGGCTACCGTGTGGGGGATGTGGGTAACTTCTTTGCACCGACTTTGGTGGTCGAACCTGCCAAGGATTCGATGTTGTTCAATGAAGAGCCGTTTGGCCCGATTGCTGGTTTACGAAGCTTCAAACAGCTAGACGAAGCCATCAATGAAGCCAACCGTTTGAGTTTTGGCCTCTCGGCCTATGCGTTTACGCGCTCGTTCAAGAACGTGCACACACTTGCTGATCGCGTGGAAACAGGCATGTTGTGGATCAACCAACCCGCCACACCATCGGCTGAGTTCCCATTTGGTGGTGTGAAGGACTCTGGCCTAGGCACCGAGGGCGGTCACGAGGCTTTGGAAGAGCACCTGATCAGCAAGGCGGTCGCGATTACGGGCATTTAAGTGCATGCAGTGAGGCAGTTTTTCACATGCTGATTTCACCGGAGTCGGCTTGGTGCGCTGAAGCCTTGCAGATTCACTTTCACTGCGATGATCAAGAATGCCACCGGTATGAGCGCCGGTGGCATTTTTCTTTTCGATTTGAATTCTCCCCAATTGCGTTGCTGTGTGTCGAAAAATCCGCAACTCGCTCTAAGATATCCTCTTTTTAAAAAGAAAAAAAGGATCCCTATGGGAGAGCGTGTGTTGGTGATTTTGGGTCACCCTGATGGTAAGAGCTTATGTGCCAGTTTGGGCAAGGCCTATGTGGAGGGGGCAGAGTCTGCAGGGCGTGAGGTCCGCTGGCTGGAAGTGGGGCGCCTGGATTTTGATCCGATTCTGCATCATGGCTACCGCAAAGTGCAACCGCTGGAATCTGATTTGCTACTCGCACAGGAGCTGATCACTTGGGCCACTCACATCGTGTTGGTGTACCCCACTTGGTGGGGTGGCATGCCTGCAATTCTCAAGGGATTTTTTGATCGGGTGTTTTTACCGGGATTTGCTTACCAATATCGTAACAACTCGCCATTTTGGGACAAGTTGCTGAAGGGAAAAACCGCACATATTCTCGTCACGATGGATACGCCTCCTTGGTATTACCGACTGGTCAATCGCGCTCCTGGACATAATCAAACGCGTCGAACGATTCTGGAGTTCACTGGAATTCGTGTTAGAAAAATCACGACGTTCAGCCCGGTACGTTATGCCGATAGCGCGAAGCTCGCCAAGTGGCTTGAAAAAGCCAAGCGTTTAGGGCGCAATGGTTGAGAGGTAGTGAGGGGAGCTCGGTAGAGGTCAGCGCATCCGTGGCATACGTTGCTGGCATTACATAGATGGCGGCAAATACTGTTAAGTCTTAACGGGGGGTAGTAGCCCTTCAGGGACGAAATTTGTAAAGGTGATTAGACCAGCCTTTTCGTACCGCATTGATTCTGGGGGGCGGATTGAGGAAGCTGCATCGGAAATGCTGGTTTCTGTGTTCTGCCGGATGAAAGAAGACGGAAACAATAGCCGTTGTTCCATTCGCCACCGTAATGGACCGTGATATGGTTCGTGGTTGATTTTTTTCGAAGCGGTATCCACATGGCACTCAACGCCACCATTTATAAAGCCACCTTACACATTGCCGACAACGATCGGCATTACTATGGCAGTCATTCGTTGACTGTGGCTAGGCATCCATCAGAAACCGATGAGCGTTTGATGATTCGGCTGCTCGCATTTGCCTTGCACGCAAATGCAGAGGATCGTCTGACGCTAACCAAAGGCTTGAGTGATGTGGACGAACCGGAACTGTGGCAAAAAGACTTGACGGGATCGATTGAAGCTTGGATCGACTTGGGATTACCAGAAGATCGGCGTATTCTCAAAGCGTGTGGTAAAGCGGAGCAGGTGTGGCTCTATGCATATGGGCGCACGCAATCCATCTGGTGGAAGGCAACAGAGGGAAAGGTTGCTAAAGCCCGGAATTTGCATGTGCGGTCAGTTGATACGCAGGCCAGCCAAGCCTTAGCGGTCTTGGCTGAGCGCAATATGGAACTGCACTTCAATGTGCAGGACGGAATTGTTTATGTGAGTAGTAACAAAGGCGATGTGACCGTCTCTTTGGATGTTTTACGCCCTTGAGCGCGTTACTTAGATTGGCTTGGAGAAGGCCAGATATAACAAGGCAATGCCAAGTACCAAGGTCAGAGGGATCCCTAGCCCCAACCAAGATGGGGGCAGAACCATTGGATTTTGTTGCCAAAGACGTGCGGTGCGCGCTTGAAATATTGCTAACACCACAAGCAGTGCGGCGCAACTAAGCTTGATAAAGACCCAATGCATGTGCCACCAGCCCGCCACCACGGTCATGTAGATGCCCGCAATTAGGGCCAGTGTCATCACCGGCATCACCCACCATAGGCAGATGTTGCGTGCAATGAGCGCTATGCGTGAATTGAATATGTACTGCTGTTCTGCAGGGGCAGACATATCACGAGTGCGAAGTAACACACCACATACCAAAAGACCAAGCAGCCACGCGATGGCGACGAATATGTGCAACGATTTGAAGAGCATGTAAAACATGGCGCGCATCTTACGCGGCAAAATAGTTCCTTTTCTTTTGGCCTGGAGAAATGTGCCAATGGCTAAGGAGTACGCATGAAAGTGACCGCCTTGAATCTTTACCCCGTGAAGTCGATGGGGGCCATTGTTGTGGATCATGCGCAAGTGGGAATGCAGGGCTTTGTGGGCGATAGAGAGTGGCTAGTTGCTGATATGTCTGGGCGCTTCATCACTGCACGTGAGGTCGAGAGTCTGTTGTTGTGGCAGCCGGAGTTGACCGATACAGGGCTGCGCTTAAGGGCCCCTAATGGGCGTGCTTGTGTTGTGCACCGCGCAGATTATCAGGAGCTTGCCAACGTGATCGTTTGGAAAGACCAGTTCCAAGCCTATAGCGGCCCCGCTGAGACTGATGCTTGGCTGAGTGATCAAATGGGAATGCCGTGCCGTCTGTTTTATGTAGGCGCGGCTCCGCACCGCACTTTGGCAGCCAATGGGGGGGGAACCTTGTCGTTCGCTGATGGCGCCCCTTACCTCTTGACCTCCGAGGTATCTTTGAATGCCCTCAATCAGGCACTGCAGTCCCCTGTCAGTATGCGGCGATTTCGCGCCAATATCGTGGTGGACGGACTGGAACCTTATGCCGAAGACAAATGGAAAGATGTGCAGATAGGCGGGGTTCTGCTGACGGGCTTCAAACCGTGCGGACGGTGCAAGATTGTAAATCTCGACCCAGGCACGGCCCAGTTATCGCCAGAGAAAGAGCCTTTGAAAACTTTGGCGAAAACACATCAACTGGCCCAAGGCGCATGCTTTGGCATGAACTTCTATGCACGAAGTGTAGGGCGCATCCAAGTGGGAGATCACGTTCAGTTGCAGACTTGATAAGTCCTAAGGCCTGCGTGACAGTTGGCGCTGTGCAGGCGTTGGAGGAGCGGTAAATGCTGGCATTAAGCTAGGCTGCTCTTCCTTCGATTGCTGCCTTTTATCGATTATTGCCTGTTCCAGGGCTGAAGCCATAGACAGTGATTGCATGGTCGTGAACAGTCCAGCCGCGCTCTTCTGCAATTTCTTTAAGGCGACGCTCAATCTCTGCGTCGTAGAACTCCTCAACTTTGCCAGTAGCCGTGCAGACCATGTGGTCATGCGGCTGCCCTTCGTTGAGTTCGTAGACCGCCTTGCCGCTTTCGAAGTTACGGCGATCCAAGATGCCGGCTTGTTCAAACTGCGTCAAAACGCGGTAAACCGTAGCCAAGCCGATGTCGGATCGCTCATCGAGCAAAATCCGGTAGACATCTTCTGCCGTCATGTGCCGTTGCTTGGCTTTCTGGAAAATTTCCAGAATTTTGAGCCGAGGCAGAGTCGCTTTCAAGCCCGTGCTTTTGAGTTCCTCTATGTTGTTTGTCATTTCAGTTCAGTCCCCATCCAAGAAGCCAGCCAGTGAAGGCTCGGTAAGGCAGTCACGCTGCCGCTACAATGCCCCGATCATAACTTTTTATCACGGGGCTTTTGCAAGCAATGTACCAAAGATCGATTTGTGGTTTGCTGATGGGGGTTGCTGTGCTGTCGGCAGGTGTGCTGGCTGGCTGCAGCAGCATTGACCGCTCCAGCCATCGGCTGGTCAATGCGATTACGCCGTATCAAATTGAAGTTGTGCAAGGCAACTTCGTCTCGAATGAACAGGTTCAGGCGCTCAAACCAGGAATGTCCCACGAACAGGTGCGCGATATTTTGGGCTCACCGTTGGTTACCAGCGTTTTTCATGCAGACCGCTGGGACTATGTGTTCACCATCAAGCGTAAAGGCTTGACGTTTGAGGAGAAAAAGCTCACTGTCTTTTTCAGTGGATTTGTGATGGAACGCGTCGAGGGCGATGAAATGCCTTCTGAGAGTGAGTTTGTGGCTATTCTTGGCGCTCAAAACAACAAACCCAAAATTCCAAAACTTGAAGCAACGCCAGAGCAGCTTGAGCGCTTCGCTCCGGCAAAAAAAGCAGAATCTGGTGCGGATGCCAGCGATTCAGATGCACAGCCAGCTGTTCAGCCGCGTGGTAGTTACCCTCCGCTTGAGTAGCACATAAGGTTTCTCCCCCCCCCACCAAGTCATGGCGTTGCTTGGAACAGCACAGCCTGCTTGAGCATGTCAAGGCCGCTATGCCCTATGCGAAGGTCTTGTGTTTGATGATTAGTAAAGAGTGAAATGACTACAGCAGCTTCCGTGAAAATTGCCATTGCAGGTGCCAGCGGCCGGATGGGCCATATGTTGATAGAAACCATTTTGCAAGGTGGCCGCCACCAACTTAGCGGGGCGTTTGATCGCACAGGTTCCCCTCAGATTGGAATGGATGCTGGCGCTTTCCTGGGTCGTGAAACGGGCGTATTGATTACAGATTCGATTGAACAAGGCTTGACCGGCGCAGATGTGTTGATTGACTTCACCCGGCCCGAAGGAACGTTGGCGCATTTGCAGGTGTGCGATGCTCTGGGTGTTAAGACGGTCATTGGAACAACTGGATTTGATGAGGAGCAAAAAGCGCAATTGGCTCAATGCTCCCAGCGCCAAGCGATTGTTTTCTCGCCCAATATGAGTGTGGGCGTGAATGTGACTTTCAAATTGCTGGAAATGGCTGCTAAGGCGCTTTCAACAGGTTATGACATTGAGGTCATCGAGGCACACCATCGGCATAAAGTGGATGCACCATCAGGCACTGCTCTCAAAATGGGAGAGGTGATCGCGAGTGCTTTAGGGCGTGACTTGAAAGACTGCGCAGTCTATGAGCGTTATGGCCATACCGGGGAGCGAGATCCGTCTAGCATTGGTTTTGCCACGATTCGTGGTGGCGATATCGTGGGCGACCATACTGTGCTCTTTGCTGGCACTGGTGAGCGTATAGAAATCAGCCACAAATCATCTAGCCGAGCCGGTTATGCGCAAGGGAGTATCCGCGCAGCCGAGTTTCTGGCATCACAAAAGACGGGGTTGTTTGATATGTTTGATGTGCTGGGTTTGCGCGAGTGATCTCACATATCAGATAGATGTGCAGTGTGCCTAAAACGCATTTCGACAAAAACCACAATGGCCTTCTTCAAGGCCATTTTTCTTTCTTGCAAAACTCACTATTTTCTGTCTGATTGAAATTTTGGTGTGATAGGGAATGTCCCGCTGGTCATCCAAATACGGAGCGACTTACGATCAAGCTCTATTCACAACGAGGAGAGGAGCAAGACATGTGGAAAAAATTCTCAGTTTTATTGGCGCTGTGCATGTGGCTTGGAGTAACGTTTGCTGCGGTCGATGCAAACAAAGCCACTGCGCAAGAATTGACCCAAGTCAAAGGAATTGGAGAGGCCACGGCCGAGCGGATTGTGCAAGAGCGCAGCAGTGGAGCTTTCCGCGATTGGGGTGATTTGATTGGACGTGTCAAAGGCATTGGTGCATCCAAAGCCAAGAGTCTTTCTGATGGCGGTTTGACCGTAGAAGGGGTCAGCTACACGAGTAGTACGACCGACACGAAGAAAGAGTCAGACGTGAAGAAAGAGGTTAAGGACAAAAAGTAAGCGTGCCCTCACGCAATGGCTTGACTTGTTTATCAAGCTAAGCCGTTTTGATTGCGTTCAACGTGTGACAGGAACAGGCCCTTGGGCATACAGCCAAGGCTTATCCATGGCCCACGTTGGCGCTAAATGTAATGCAGTATCGCGTGCCCATGCGGACGCGCCGCTCATGTGAAAAATTTTTCCATTGCGCAAGGACTGGCGTTGCACTTTAGCGCAGCGCAATGCCCGGATTTGTGCGAAATGTGCAATTGCCGCCGTTAAATCGTCGGGATTTTGCGCGATGCTTTGCTGTAACTGCTCTGCATCTTCAATCGCCATAGCCGCACCTTGAGCGAGAAAGGGCACCATGGGATGGGCCGCATCGCCAACAAAAACAGTGCGGCCGGAAGTGATGTCTTCTGCCGAGCGTATGGGTTTGCAAATGCTCAATGGCCATTCGGTCCATCGTGCTCCATGTGTGGGTTGTCCGTGAGCCTGGAGGGCAAGAAACAGATCATGCAATTCGTGGTGGATAGGTTTTTTGCGCGTCAAGCTCTCTAAGGTCGCTTGCATGTCTGCAGGGCCCCGTTGCGTTGGCCTTTGCAGCAGCTTTTCAGAGACGATCAGGACAACGTTGAGCCATTCATTCCGAAGCACGGGGTAGATGACCACATGCATGTGTTTGCCAAGCCATGCACAGACCGCGTTGCTGCGCAGGCGCTCGGGGAGTGCGGATTGCTTGATTGTGCCGCGAAAGGCTGTCATGCCGCTGGGAGTGGCGGGTTCTTTGGAGAGAATGCGAGTCTTCAGCGTACTGAAAACACCGTCAGCGGCAATCAGTGCGTCCGCATCTACCTGCCCTTTCCAACCATGGGGGCCATTGACATCGACTGTGATGGTGTTGTCCTGGCTGTTGGCGTCAATAGCTTCATACCCATTCGCACAGGAAAGAAAGGCGGATTGTTTAGCTCGATCAAGCAAAATTTTGTGCAAGTCTGCGCGCAGAAAGGTGGCGTATGGCGCACCATAACGTTCTACGCTGCGAGCGCCCAGTAGAACTTGCCCCAACGTTTGCCCATCGTGTAAATCTCGTGCCATGAGTGCATTGGGTAAGCTGCAGTATTCGCGTAGATCATCTTCGAGCCCCCATGCTCGTAAGCATCGCCATGCATTTGGACCAATTTGCAGCCCGGCACCGACTTCTGAGAAGTTGGACTGACGTTCAATCAACTTGATGGTGTGGCCCTGCATGGACAGGGCAATGCTGGCGCTCAAGCCTGCGATGCCGCCGCCAGCAATCAGAAAAGAGTACGCGTGACCCATGTGAGGAGGTGTGAATGCATGCATGCCAACATGGCATATGGGCATTTCTGCTGTTTATATGACAGCCAGAACTATACGCGTAGTTAAAGACCAAGAAAGGCTGCTGCAGCCTGGGTACGTGTTTGAAGCGCGCTTAAGCAAATATCACCGTTGTAAATTACCACATCAGCACTGGCCAGACGATCTTGGCGTGAAGCTTGACTTTGGATGATGCGCTCAATCTCGGCCTGCTCGAGCTGAGAGCGCTGTTGCACGCGACGAATTTGCAATTCGACAGGGCAATCTATGATCACGACCTGCCCCAGTCTGGCCCGCCAGTGGCCAGATTCGACGAGAAGGGGAATATCGAGCACTACATGGCTGTGGCCTTGATCAGAAGCGTTTTTGATGGCCTGCTCGATGGTGGAGAAAATCATGGGGTGCAAAATCCCCTCAAGCCTTTTTTTCTCAGCAGGAGAGTGAAACACATACGCGCGCATGTGCTCACGGTGTAATGCCCCCTCAGGAGTAATAAAACTGCTTCCAAACGCTTGGGCAATGAGAGGGATAGCTGCGCCTCCTGCAGCTGTTAGTGCGCGCGAAAGCTGATCTGCATCAATGATGGCTGCCTTGGTGTGCTGCAGGAGCAGTTGGGCGACTGTGCTTTTTCCGCTGCCAATACCTCCTGTCAATCCAATCAGGCGGGGTGGGTGCGAGTGGCGAGGGGCACAAGGCATAGAGTCGGTATTATGTATTGGGTCAGTGCATTCCCAGCAGGGTATTGAGCCAGCGGTTGATGGTGTCGGTGCCCACCATCAAAACGAATAGGCCAGCGCCTCCAAGGAAGGGGCCAAAGGGCATGTAGCCGCCTTCGCGTAAACGGTTGGTGAGTTTCAGTGCGATGCCTATGACTGCACCCAGAACCGAAGACACCAGCACAATGGGCAAAATCGCCCAGACTCCAAGCCATGCTCCCAATGCAGCGAGCAGCTTGAAGTCTCCATTGCCCATACCATCTTTGCCCGTAACCAGCTTGAAAAGCAAGCAAACAGACCATAGTGACAAGTAACCCACGATGGCACCGAGAACGGATTGTGCAAGAGGCACATTAATGACGCCTAGCCAAGCTGCCAAAATGCCTGCCCAAAGCAAGGGCAGGGTCATGTCATCAGGCAATAAGGTCGTGTCCCAGTCAATCATGACTAAGGCAATGATGACAGCGCAAAAGCCGGCCCACGCGGCACCTGTATAACTAAGCCCCCAGCGGTGCCCACAGTATGCGAATGCCAAACCTGTAACGATTTCGACCAAGGGGTAACGCATCCCAATGGGGGTGCCACAGCCTCGGCATTTTCCACGCAGCACGAGGTAGCTGAGCACGGGAATGTTCTCAATGGCTGAAATGGCATGTCCGCACTGACGGCAACGGGATCGTGGAACCATCAGGTTAAAGCGCGGCACTTCTTCTTGCGATACCTCTTCGAGCTGAAGCCCTTGTTCTCGCAGGAATGCGATGCTGTCGCGCTTCCAAGCACGCTGCATGATGACCGGAAGGCGGTAGATCACAACATTGAGAAAGCTGCCGACCAGTAAGCCCAATAAGCCCAGCAGTGTGGGCTCAAACCATGTATCGATGACCATTTAGACTACTTGTCCCAACTTGAAGATTGGCAAATACATGGAAACCACAATGCCGCCAATCAATGTGCCCAAGACCACGATGATGATGGGCTCCATTAAAGAGGATAGGCCCTCAACTTTTGTATCCACTTCAGATTCGTAATAGTCAGCTGCTTTGGAGAGCATGTGGTCTAAAGAGCCAGACTCCTCGCCAATAGCTGCCATTTGCAAGACCATGGAGGGGAATGCGTTGGTGTTGCCCATGGCGGCAGTTAAGGCTGTTCCTGTCGCAACCTCTTTTTGAATGTCATCGGTTGCTTTTTTGAATTTGTAGTTACCAGCAGCCCCGCCCACCGCATCTAAGGATTCAACCAAAGGCACTCCAGCTGCAAACATGGTGGACAAGGTCCGTGTCCAGCGCGCGACGCTCGACATTTCGACCAATTCACCAAAAACCGGCAGATTGAGCATCATTTTGTCGACAAAAATCTGAAATTTTTCATTTCGACGCCATGCTTGCAGCAAGAAGTAGCTGCCCGCGCCAAGCACGATCGCGATCAACCAAAACCATTGCACCACAAAGTCGCTGATACCCATCACGATCAGGGTTGGCGCAGGCAATTCTGCACCGAAGTTCATGAACACTTCTTTGAATGCCGGAATCACCCAGAGCATGATCACTGTCAGTACCACTGCCGCCACGACGATCACTGCGACTGGATACATCAAGGCTGATTTCACCTTGGATTTGATGGCCTCGACTTTTTCCATATATGTGGCCAAGCGGTCAAGCAAGTCTTCCAAGATCCCGGCGGCCTCACCCGCTTCTACCAAGTTGCAATACAAGTTGTCAAAGTACAGCGGGTATTTCCTGAAGGCGCCACTGAGTGATGTGCCGGTCTCTACGTCTGCACGGATATTGGCAAGCAACTTGGTAACGCTAGGGTTGGGGTTGCCGCGGCCCACAATATCAAAGGCCTGCAGCAATGGCACGCCTGCGCGCATCATGGTGGCCAATTGGCGGGTGAAGATGGCAATATCACGGCCTTTGATTTTTTTGCCCGCTTTGATGCGGTTTTTCTTGATTTTGGTGGCGTAAATGCCTTGGCGGCGCAGTGTGGCGCGTACCTGGTTTTCGCCCGCAGCAGACATTTCTCCACGCACAATGCGGGCGTTGCGGTCTTTGCCTTCCCAAGAGAAAACGGACAGCTTCGTCCCTTTATTGGATGATTTGGTACTTGCAGTGGAGGTGGCCATAGAAAACTCTTGAAATTATTTAAATGGATTTATTCGTTGGTGACCGCTAACACTTCTTCTAATGAGGTCACGCCGATTTTGACTTTTTGAAGTCCTGATTGACGCAGAGTGCGAACACCCTCACGCTGGGCTTGCTCTTGAATCTCAAGCGCAGAGCCATCGCTGAGGATGATGCGCTGGATTTCTTCGCTGATGGGCATCACTTGGTAAATCCCAACTCGACCTTTATAACCATTGTTGCATGCAGCGCAGCCAACAGGTTTGTAGGGTGTCCATGATCCATCCAAATCATCGTAGGTGAAGCCAGCCTCGATCAGGGCGTCAACAGGAACATCAGCCGGCTCTTTACAGGTATTGCACAAACGCCGTGCCAAACGTTGGGCGGTGATCAAAATCACGCTGGAGGCAATATTGAATGGGGCAATGCCCATATTGCGCAAACGCGTCAGCGTTGTGGGGGCGTCATTGGTGTGCAGTGTTGAGAGCACCATGTGCCCTGTCTGGGCGGCCTTAATTGCAATGTCGGCTGTTTCCAAATCGCGAATCTCACCGACCATGATGATGTCGGGATCTTGACGCAGGAAGGATTTCAGGGCTGCTGAAAAAGTCAAACCCGCTTTGTCATTGACGTTGACCTGATTGACACCTGGCAAATTGATTTCGGATGGGTCTTCTGCTGTTGAGATGTTGACGCCAGGCTTGTTGAGCAGGTTCAGGCAGGAATAAAGCGAGACGGTCTTACCTGAGCCTGTTGGTCCTGTCACCAGTACCATGCCATAAGGCCGCTCAATGGCAGTCAGCAGGCGCTCTTTTTCGATAGGTTCATAACCCAAGGCATCAATACCAACCTTGGCGTTGCTGGAGTCCAGAATACGGATAACGATCTTTTCGCCAAATAGCGTGGGCAGCGTGCTAACGCGAAAGTCAATGGACTTGCCAGCGATCCGCATTTTGGTGCGGCCATCTTGTGGAATGCGCTTTTCCGCAATGTCCAGACGAGAGATCACTTTGATGCGAGAGGCCAGTTTTTCTTTGATTGCGGCTGGTGGCGAGGCAATCTCACGTAATTCACCATCAATGCGAAACCGTACGCGGTAGTTGAACTCATAGGGTTCGAAATGCAAATCTGATGCACCCATGCGGTAGGCATCAATGATCATTTTTTGCAGAAACTTGACGACTGGCGCGTCATCCGGCTCGTTTGTGCTGGCGGTGGAATTGCTCTCTTCTTCAGAAATTTCCTCCAGTTCACCAAACTCGAAATCCGAAGATCCTGTGTCTAAAGAGTTGGATTTCGCAATGTTTTCCAGAATGGTGGAAATTTGGTCACTTTTAGCGACCACCCATTCGACAGGAGCTTGCGTTGCAAATTTAATTTTTTCTGCAATATCGCGATTGCTGGGGTCTGCGCTGACAATCAGCAGCCGATTCTGGCGCTTGCCCAGAACGATGACTTTATAGGTGATGCACAGTTTCAGATCCAAAAGATTCTGAGGCAAACGCATGGCATCAATGGCATCAAGGTCCACGTAGGGGACGGCAAACACCTCCGATAGCGTTTGCGCCACTGCTGCGCTGGAGACCACCTTGGTCTCTAACGCAACCTCCAGAAACTCACGCCCTTCTGTCTTGCCTTTTTGTAGAACGGTGTCAACTTGTTCTGCTGTCAACAGCTTGGCGGCCACTAATGCACGAGCAACAGTGGGAATGGGCAGAGCTGTGGAGGCTTTTTTAGCAATATCTTCGGTGGCCATGGACGTTTTCTAGCGGGAAAGCAGTACTTTAAATGCCGGTGCCTGCGCGGCTTAGTGCGTGGTTGCAAGCTGGCATGCGATTTTTAGCATGTGTAGCATAGGAGATACCGCTTGGTGTTGACTGCAATGCAGAGATGTCTGAGTGGGCTGCTTGGTCGCTTCTCGTATTTAGCAATCAGTGGTTATTCATTATGCCTCTGTCGCAAGGGAGATTCTATACATGTGGTTACGAATATCGCTCTAACGCGTTACTTGATCGTCAACGATGATCAAGTAACGTGGCGCATCACATATTGCATGTCGCCCCCAACCAGGGAGGGACGTCAACGTTATTGGCCTTTGCATGTGGGCTGTCATGCACGAGAACAGGATTTGAAGTGGTCAAAAGATGCGGTCTCTAGTGTGCAAATTTGCCCGGCTGTGTCAACTACCTTCATATCAAGGCTGGCCAGCACTTCTCCGATGCGGGTAATGCCAACACCTAACTCCTGTCCCAATTCCGTCAAGTAGGCGCGAAAACCTGGGTGGGCAGTAAACAGCAATTCATAGTCATCGCCTCCGGCCATGGCAAAGGCGATTTTTTGGGTTTCGGTCCATGCACTGGTCTCCGCGCTCATCCATAAACGTGGGGCGGTGCTGAGTAGGGCGTTGCCATTAATACGGGCCCCCACCTGAGATGCTTTGAGCAAGTGACCCAAATCACCTCGCAGACCATCACTGAGGTCCATGGCACTGCTGGCGACGCCGCGCAAATGGTGGCCAATCGCGAGGCGTGGTGTAGGGGCTTCCAGCCTGCGAATCAGATGGTCGCGCAAAGGCTTGTTGTTGCATTCCCAACGCTTTTCCAGCAGATGCAGGCCTGCACGGGCTTCCCCAATGGCTCCGGTGACATAAATGTCGTGTCCGACTTTGGCGCCACTGCGCAGCAATGCTTGGTCTTGTGGGATTTGTCCGAAGACCGTGATGCTGATGGTCAGTGGCCCACTCGTGGTGTCGCCTCCAACGAGTGGGCATGCACTGTGCTGTGCTAGGGCGAGCATGCCTTTGGAAAAGGGGTCGAGCCAACTCTCGTCAACCTTGGGCAGTGCCAATGCCAGGGTAAAGCCAAGTGGGGTAGCGCCACAGGCGGCTAAATCACTCAGATTGGTGGCCAGTGCTTTGTGGCCCAGCCGGTAGGGATCGGTGTCCGCAAAAAAGTGGCGGCCTTCTACCATCATGTCGCTAGAAACCAGCAACTGGGCATTGGGTGCAGGTTGTAAAACGGCGCAGTCATCACCAATGCCTACATGGACGGCGGGTGTGTAAAGCGCCTTGGCAGGTTGCGTGAAGAAGCGGTCAATCAGGTCAAATTCACCCATGTCAAGCTCGTGGTGTTGAAGAGTCAAATCTGTATGTCTTGATAAGGCGTTCCGCCTAGACCGCAATGCGGTTGCGCGCGCCTTCACTAATGCAGCACGCGTGCTTC
This sequence comes from Lampropedia puyangensis, assembly GCF_004833285.1. GTDB lineage: Bacteria > Pseudomonadota > Gammaproteobacteria > Burkholderiales > Burkholderiaceae_C > Lampropedia > Lampropedia puyangensis. Next base: position 107,750 of record NZ_STFG01000011.1, on the reverse strand, counting down.
TTGGTTGGGGCTGTGGATTTCAGCTACGTTGTCTTGCGCCGTGGTGTTGAATTCAAATGGGGCGATTGCGCACTCGAAGACATCCCCTTCGTCGGTGACGCAGAGATAGTGCCCACGCATTTGACCCTGCGGTGTTTGCAAGGCGCAGCCGCTGGTGTATTCGTAGGTTTCTCCAGGCTCCAGCAGCGGTTGTTCGCCAACGATGCCCAGCCCTCGCACTTGTTCTGTGCGGTTGTTGGCATCTTCAATCCACCAGTGGCGGGCGATGATTTGCGCCGCTTGTGCGCCTTGGTTGGTAATGCGCACCGTATAGGCAAAGCGATATTGACTTTGGGCCGGGCTCGATTGGTGCGGCAAATAGTGGGTGTGCACGTCAACGTGAAGTGTGGGGTGTTGCATGGTCTGCATGGTAGCGCGTCTCACGAATCAGGATGGGCGGCTGTCGGTTGATTCTGGCATTTTTTGCGACAATGGCGCCCTATGAGCCAAAACCAACGCCCCCACTACCGCATTGCCCCTTCGATCTTGTCCGCCGACTTTGCCCGCTTGGGTGAAGAGGTGAAAAGCGTCATTGACGCTGGAGCCGACTGGATTCACTTCGACGTGATGGACAACCATTACGTGCCCAACCTAACTTTCGGGCCCATGGTTTGTAAAGCACTACGCCCTTACGCCAAAAAGGCGGATGGTACGGCTGTTCCCATTGATGTGCATTTGATGATATCGCCTGTGGATGCATTGGCTGCTGAGTTTGCCGATGCAGGTGCGGATTTGATCAGCTTTCACCCAGATGCCAGCGCCCATGTGCACCGCAGCGTTCAGGCTATCAAGGCCAAAGGCTGTCAGGTGGGCTTGGTGTTCAATCCGGCGACACCGTTGGATGTGCTCGATTGGGTAATTGATGATTTGGATTTGATTCTGATCATGAGCGTCAATCCTGGCTTTGGCGGACAGAGTTTCATTGACTCCGCTCTACGCAAACTCGAGCAGGCCCGCAAACGCATTGATGCGACAGGCAAAGACATTCGTTTGGAGATCGATGGCGGCGTCAAAGTCGGCAATATCCGCCAAATTGCTGATGCAGGCGCAGATACTTTTGTGGCAGGCAGCGCTATTTTCAATACACCAGACTACCAAGCCGTGATTGCACAAATGCGCGCAGAATTGGCGTGATCTTTGGGGGCAGGGCTGTCTGAGGCGCCCCTCAAAAGAGGTTTTACGGCATTTTGGGGCTATTCAGCAGTGGCTTTTGAGCCAGCTGCACAAGGGGCTGGTCGGGCTTTCAAAACCATGGATGGCGCTGAAATGGTTTTCCTCGTTCTGGCGCAGCAGCGTGCCGGTATTGCCTGCAGATTGCCATTGCGACAAAAACGAGGTCGATTGGCGCTCAAACTCGCTGCTTTCCAATCCGCCCCATGTCAGCAGCACTGGTGCTGTGCATGGACGGCAGCCAAACATCGGCGAGTTGCGCTGAATCACGCCTTCATTGAGTTGCAGCATGGGCTGTAAATAGCTAAAGCGCAGTGGGGCAATGTCGAAAATACCGCTGACCAGCAGCCCAGCATGCAGGGGCTGTGCTTTCAGGCCGTAGTCCGCTTTCCAATCGGTTTGCAGGCACATGGCGGCCAGATGCGCCCCGGCGGAATGCCCTGCAATGGTGATGCGGTTGGCGTCGCCGTTGTATTGTGCAATGTTGCGCACTACCCAGGCTACGGCGGCTCGGGCTTGTCGGGTGATTTCGTCAATGGTGACTTTGGGGCATAACGAGTAGTCGATGGACACGACCGTCATGCCCAACGCACAGGGCCCTAGGGCAATGCCACTGAAATCAGCCGCACTCAAGGCGCGCCAGTAGCCGCCGTGAATGAACACCAGCACAGGTGCGCCCGGCTGCTGCGCAGGAAAGATATCTAGCGTTTCATCCAGTGTTGGGCCATAAGGCACCTTCGCGATGTAGTCTAGGCTGGCGCGTGCGTGTTGCGCTTGCTTGGTGTAATGCTCCATGATGGCGTTGTTGTCCAGGCCAAGGGATGGGTTGTATGCCTCATCAATGGCCGCCTGCGTGGTGAAGTTTCTGTACAAAGTGGGCATGCTGTCAGTAATGCAGTTAGACAAGAGGAAGAGCTTTTATACGCCAACGTAGCGTTGCCATAGCGCAGGCTGTTGTGCCAAGGTCTGCGATGGGCCTTGCCAGACGACTTGACCGCGCTCAATGATCGAGTGCTGGTCGGCCAGTGCAATGAGGCGCTGTACGTACTTGTCTATCACCAAGATGGTTTGCCCGTGGGCGCGCAAGTTGCTCAGGCATTGCCAGATTTCTTCTCGGATTAAGGGTGCCAAGCCTTCTGTGGCTTCATCCAGAATCAGCAGGTAAGGGTTGGTCATCAATGCTCGGCCTATCGCCAGCATTTGCTGCTCTCCACCCGACAGTTGGTTGCCCATGTGCCGGTGGCGCTCTTGCAGACGCGGGAATAAGGTGTAAACACGTTCCAGCGTCCAAGGCTGTGGATGTTGGTTGCGGTTGGCGGAAAACGCGAGCAGGTTCTCGCGCACGCTGAGGTTGGGAAAGATCTGTCGGCCTTCAGGAACAACGGCCATGCCCATACGGGCAATGCGATCCGGGCGGAGATGTTCAATGCGTTCTCCGCGAAAACGGATGCTGCCATTGCGTGCCGGGGTCAGACCCAAGATGGAGCGCACGGTGGTGGTTTTGCCCATTCCATTGCGGCCGAGCAACGTGGCAACTTGTCCTGCTGTGATGTGCAAGTCCATTCCGAACAGCACTTGGCTGGCGCCATAGGCCGTATCAAGCTGTTGCACTTCGAGCAAGCTGCTCATGCCGTAGCTCCTTGCTGGTGCACGTTCTGAGTTTCGTTTCCCCCGTCGCTGTCGCCTAAGTAGGCTTGCTGCACATCAGGATGCTTGCGAATGGTGTCTGGCGTGCCTGTCGCAATGACTTTGCCAAAGACCAAAGCGGAAATGCGATCGGCGAGTTGGAAAACAGCATCCATATCATGCTCCACTAGCACCATGGTGGTGTGGCTTTTCAAGGTCAATAGCAATTGCACCATACGCTGAGATTCTTCAGCGCCCATGCCGGCCATGGGTTCATCCAGCAGCATCAAGCGAGGTCGCAAGGCCAGCACCATGCCGATTTCCAGTTGACGCTGCTCACCGTGTGACAGTGCGCCTGCTTGGGATTGAATTTTGGAGCTCAGCCCCACTTGGTCTGCCAGTGCCCTGGCTTGTTCGTACCGCGGCGCATCGGAGCGTGCCGAACGGAAGAACCGCATGCTGCTGCCGTTTTTGCTTTGCAACGCCAGTGCCAAGTTATCAAGTACAGACAGCCGCTGGAAGATACTGGTGATTTGGTAGGAGCGCGCCAAACCAGCACGGGCGCGTTGGTGCATGGGCATCGCGGTAATCTCTTGCCCGGCAAAAACAATGCGGCCAGCGTCGGGCGGCAATGCCCCTGACAATTGGTGAATCAGAGTGGTTTTACCTGCGCCGTTGGGGCCAATGAGTGCGTGCAGTTCACCTTGCTCAACCGACAAATTGGCGTGGTCGGTGGCCATCAACCCGCCAAACTGTTTAACAAGACCATGAACTTGGAGAATCGCTGTCATGTCCGCCCCTTGGTGGTACGCTGGTGCCAGCGTGTTGGCAAGCTCAAGATCCCATTGGGTGCGACCAGTACAACCGTCAGCAACACCGCTCCCAGATAGAACTGCCAATGGATGGTGTAGGCCACCAGTACCTCTTCCATCAACAAGAAAGCAGCAGCCCCCACCAAGCCCCCATACAAGTAACCAACGCCACCGAGAATCACCATGATCAGCAGCATGCCAGACTGACTCCACTGCATGGCCGCCGGACTGACGTAGCCCGATTGGTTGGCCAGTAGGGCTCCTGCTAGCGCAGCCAGTGCACCGGCCAGCACAAAGGCGGTGAGTTGGTAGCGGTAGACGGCGTAGCCCAGCGCCTGCATGCGCGTCTCATTTTCTCGAATACCTTGCAGGGCATGGCCAAAACGGGCATTGAGCAGCTTGGCCAGACCGGCAAACACCAGTGCAAACAATGCCACTACGACGTAGTAAAAGTGGATGTCGTTGCTCAAGTCCAGCCCTAAGCCGATGTTTGAGCGCTGCATCAGCGACAAGCCATCTTCTCCGCCATAGGGTTTGAGGGAGACCATAAGATAAAACAGCATTTGTGCGAAGGCCAGCGTGATCATGATGAAGTACACGCCGCGTGTGCGCAGGCTGATGGCGCCCATGAAGGCAGCGAAAATGGCTCCCATCAACATGGACAGGGGCCAACTGAGCCATGCAGACGTAATGCCCGATTGCATCAAGATGCCCACGGTGTAGGCGCCAATGCCGATGAATGCGGCATGCCCAAAACTGACCATGCCGCCAAACCCTAAGATCAAATTCAAACTGGTCGCCGCCAATGCAAAAATCAGGATACGACTGACCACGCCAATGTAGAAATCATGGCCCGTGGCTTGCAGCAACCAAGGCAGTACAAGCAAAGCGATCAGCGTCACGCAAGAGGGTATAACGCGTAACTGATGGTCAAGCAGGCTGTGGTGGGCAGACATGGCTTAGCCTTTTGCGGGGAAAAGCCCGTTGGGTTTGAAAAAAAGTACGGCGGCCATGAGCACGTAAATCATCAATGAGGCCACGGCTGGACCAGCATTGGCTGCCATGTCGGGGGCCATGATCTGGCGGAAAAAAACAGGAATGAGCGTGCGCCCAGCGGTATCTACCAACCCCACCAGCAAGGCGCCCAGCAGCGCGCCGCGAATGGAGCCAATGCCGCCAATGACAATCACCACAAAGGCCAGAATGAGAATGCTCTCGCCCATGCCGACTTGCACTGAGAGCAGTGGCCCCAGCATGCCTCCGGCTAAGGCGCACAGGGCCGCGCCAAACGCAAACAAGGCACTGAATAACCAACGGACATTGGCGCCCATGGCCAATGCCATCTCGCGGTTGGATGCACCTGCGCGCACCTGCATACCGAGGCGGGTGCGGGTGATCAGCAGGTACAGCAAACCGGCAACCAATAGCCCCACCGCAATAATAAACAGCCGGTAGGCAGGGTACGCAAAGCCGGGAAACAACTCGATCGGGCCAGCTAAAGCTGCAGGGGGGGAGAGTTGAATGGGCTGCGGGCCCCACACCATGCGGACCGCTTCATTGGCCATCAGCAAAATGGCAAAGGTGCCCATGACTTGAGATAGATGGTCACGTTTGTAGAGCCGAGCGATCACCGTGGCTTCCAGTACAAGACCAATCAGTGCTGTGGCCACTATGCCGCCTGCCAAACCCAGCCAAAAAGAACCTGAGGCCGTGGCGATGGAGGCGATCAAGTACGCCCCGATCATGTACAGCGAGCCGTGGGCGAGGTTGATCATGTCCATGATGCCAAAGACCAGAGTCAGGCCTGCGGCGAGCAAGAACAGCATCAGACCAAACTGCAATCCGTTGAGCAATTGCTCCAAGAGCAGGATCGTATTCATGGGGGGAGACGGAAACAATGAAAAAAAGAGGGTGTGCGCAAGAGGCCATCAAAATCGCACCTGCACAGGGTAAGCGCAGGCACATGCTCTGGTGTGTACTGCTGCAGCGGGGCATGGAAGCCGCGTGCAGCGTGTTATTTGGCGGCGCAGCAGCCCTTATGCAGGGCTGCTGCGAGGTATCACATCTTGCAGGCGCTGGCGTACGCGTCCGCATGGTTTTCAAACACCGTGCCAATGAGCTTGTTGGTCACACGGCCTTGGGCATCTTTGATCACTTCGCGCAGGTAGTAGTTTTGAATGGGGTAGTGGTTGGTGTTGAATTTGAAAGGCCCGCGTACCGATTCAAACTGCGCCGCTTGCAATGCCTGGCCAATCGCTTCTTTGTTTTTCAAGTCCCCTCCAACGGCCTGTACAGCAGAGCCAATGAGCTGGGCCGCGTCGTAGCCTTGCGCTGCGTATAGCGTTGGCAGGCGGCCATATTCTTTCTGGAAGTCGGCGACAAAACGCTGGTTAGCGGCATTGTCCAAATCGTGTGCCCACAACGAGGAGTTGAACATGCCCACCATTGGTTCGCCCACGGCGGTGATGACGTCTTCATCGGCAGAGAAACCGGGGCCAAACAAAGTCATGTCCTTGCCCAAACCAGCCCCGTTGAATTGCTTGATGAAGTTGATGCCCAGCCCGCCGGGCAGGAAGATATAAACCGCATCAGCGCCTGACGCACGCATTTGCGAGAGCTCTGCCCCGTAGTCCAACTGCTGCAGTGGTGTGTAAGCTTCCATCGCCACTTCGCCCTTGTAGTAGCGTTTGAAGCCTGCCAAAGCATCTTTGCCAGCTGGGTAGTTCGGGGCGAGCAGGGCGACTTTTTTGAAGCCCCTGTCTTGTACGGTTTGACCGACCGCTTCGTGCAGATTGTCGTTTTGGTACGAGGCACTGAAAAAGTAGGGGGTGCACTGCGCGCCAGCCAATTGGGAAGGTCCCGCGTTGGAGCTGATGTAGTAGGTTTTGTTGGCAAACACCGGTGGTGCAATAGCCAGCATGATGTTGGAAAACACCACGCCCGTCATGAAATCCACTTTGTCGCGTTTGAGCAGGCGGTCGGTGGTTTGTTTGGCCGCATCGGGGCTTTGCTGGTCATCCACCACAATGACGTTGGCTTTGATTCCGCCCAAAAGTCCGTTGTGTTGTTTGACGGCTAAATTGAATCCATCGCGCGTATCAATACCCAGTGCAGCACCGGGGCCCGATAAGGTGCTGAGCAGGCCAATCTTGACTTCGCTGGCGGCATGGACGGTTTGCGTTGCACACAGGGCGGCAACGGCTGCCAGCACGGCAGGGGCAAGGGCGCGGTGGAGGGGATGCATGCTCAAAGACTCCTTGTAGTGAAGAACAGTTGGATGGTGCGTGAGGCGGGAGATTACCAGCATGCAAGCAAATCGAGGGCCAATTTGCTTTGATTGCGCGTGAAAAGGACAAAAAATGCGTTGTTTATTGCGCAGCGGCAGGGTCAATGTGGCGCTGCGAGGCCTTCAGGCATGGGAATGCGCTGTAAGCCCAGTGCGGGGTGCAGGGACGCCAAACGTTGCACATGGGCCAGTAGCGATAACCGCGCCACAGGCCAAAGCGCTGGCGGTGTATCCGCGTAAGCGGTGGCCAGCCAATCCTCTACCGTGCCTTGAGGTGCTTGTTCAATTGCGCGCAGTACTTTGGTTTCGCGTCGCAAGCGGTGCGCTTTGAGCTGGGCGATTACTTCGGGGGCGCAGTCGAGCACGTGGCCATGAGCAGGCAGGATGAAGCTGATGTCCCATCGCTGGCATGCGAGAGAGAGTTGGTCAAGTGAATCCAGAAAGTCCTGCATGCCCCCGTCTGGCGGGATGACCACTGTTGTGGAACCACCCAGAATATGGTCGCCACTGAAGAGTAGGCCGTCTTCTTGCAAGACAAAGCACAGATGGTTTGCCGCGTGGCCTGGGGTGTGTAAGGCGTGCAGTGTATGGGTAATGGAGTCGCCATTGGCACGCTGCCCTTGCAGTTGCACCGTATCTCCGGTACGCAGTTCATGGTCGGGCGTGAACTGGCTGTCTTGCCGCGCAAAGGGGCCAGAGGACATGCCGTAAATACCGGGCACGGCATGCCCACAACCTTGCACCATCGCTTGCAAGGGCGCTGCGCCGGGTGAGTGGTCGGGGTGCGAGTGCGTGCAGACAATGTGGCGGATATCTCCTCCCGTGTGTTGCATGATGCGCTGCAGATGCTGGGGCTCTATTGGGCCGGGGTCCATCACGATGAAGCCGGTGCTGGGCTCACCAATCAAGTAAGTGTTGGTTCCAGGGCCGGTCATCATGCCAGCGTTGGGGGCCGTGAGGCGCTGGATATGGCGCAGCAATGGCACAGGCCGCTCGTGTTGCCATGCGATGTCGTGTGCGGGTTCACCGTTTGGGCACACCAGGTGCAATTCACCAAAGCCAGGCTCATGCTCCATCAGTCGGATTTCTTGTCCCTGCGAAAAGCCTACCCGTGGGCAACTGGGGGGCATGACTGGGCCGTTTTGGCACGCCTGCAATAGCGCATCTGCACTGCGATAGAGGGCCAGTTGCTCCAGTGTGCGAATGGTCGGGTACACCAGCAGCATGTGGCCTGCTGCATGCTGTTCCAGCGCTTGTGCGGGTGTCAGCCAGAGCGCATCGAACTGCTCCGCTCCATCGGCCACCGCTATTTGGTCTGATGGTGCGTGAGCAACCAAAAATGGTACGTCAAAGCGACGGGGGTAATCGCGATCGGTGATCCAGTGGGCAAAAGGGTAGATGCCATCCAGAGCCAAATGCCAGCCATGGTGGTGCAACTGCGCAAGCAATGGCCCACTGCGGTCAAGGTGGGCTTGTTCCAACATCGTGCGATTCACCATGTTGCCTTCGGTATCGCGTGCGAACAGCAGGCCTAACTCTTCAAAGCATTCACGGGCCGCCGCTGCGGCCAATGTGGCGTTGTTCAGCGAGGCTGCTGGGCGAAATTGCCCTTGTTGCGCCAGTGCGGCATCGTCTGTTTCCAGCCGGCCACCGGGAAAAACATACGCGTTGGGCACAAAGCGTGCTTGGGCTGAGCGGCGTGAAAGCAAGACTTCCATGCCGCCTTGTTCTCGATCACGCACCACAATCAAGGTCACGGCAGGTTCTGGCGTGACAGGCGATAGGCTTGGGTGGAGAAAGGTGTCAGGGCGAATCATGCAGGTGACCAAGGCTACAAAGGACTGACTCTTATACCAGCCTACGCGCAAGTATGCTGTCGTTTCTGGCACTGGCGCAAGATCCCAAACGAGCCAGTGGGCGCAGTCAACCACGTGCCTTGGGACTCCCCTAAAATGGTGCCATCTACGCTATCGAACAGAGGACCCTCGCCATGACTGAGCCATTACTGATTGCGAAAAATCAGGATACCGATTGTGTATTGTTACCTGCATTGGCTAACCGCCACGGGTTGATTACGGGGGCTACCGGAACGGGTAAAACGGTGACTTTGCAGGCCATGGCAGAACAGTTCTCGCGAATTGGCGTGCCTGTGTTTTTGGCTGATGTGAAGGGCGATCTCTCTGGTATCAGTCAGGCCGGCAGCATTGGCGAGAAGATGGCCGCCACTTTGGCCCAGCGCGGTATTGACCAGCCAGCCCCTTATGCCGCGCCAACCATGTTTTGGGATGTGTTTGGCAAAAGTGGGCACCCGGTGCGGGCGACAGTGTCTGACATGGGCCCTTTGTTGCTGGCGCGCATGATGGGCTTGAACGAGACCCAAAGCGGCATTCTTAATATCGTGTTCAAAGTGGCCGACGACAGTGGTCTGTTGATTCTCGATATGAAGGACTTGCGAGCCATGCTGCAGCACGTGGCAGACAATGCATCTGAATACCGTACCACGTACGGCAATATCAGTGCCGCCAGCGTTGGGGCGATTCAACGTGCGCTGTTGCAGATTGAGCAAGAGGGGGGCGACTTATTCTTTGGCGAGCCCATGTTGGACATTGCAGATTTCATGCAAACGGACGCCAATGGCCACGGCTATATCAATATTTTGGCGGCAGACCAGTTGATGAATGCACCGCGCTTGTATGCCACGTTCTTGCTGTGGATGCTTTCAGAGCTGTTTGAGCATCTGCCAGAAATTGGTGACCCTGAAAAACCCAAACTGGTGTTCTTTTTTGATGAGGCGCATTTGCTTTTCAATGATGCCCCTAAAGCCTTGCTTGAGCGTATTGAGCTGGTGGTGCGACTGATTCGCTCCAAAGGGGTCGGTGTCTATTTTGTGACGCAAAACCCTACCGATATTCCGGACACCGTCCTGGCGCAGTTGGGCAACCGTGTGCAGCACGCTTTGCGCGCTTTTACGCCCCGTGACCAAAAGGCGGTTAAGGCCACCGCGCAGACCATGCGACCCAAACCCGGTTTGGATATTGAGCAAGCCATTACCGAGTTGGCTGTGGGCGAAGCCCTCGTCAGCTTTTTGGATACCAAGGGCAGCCCTGGTATTACCGAGCGTGCTTTTGTGGCACCACCCGGCAGTCAGATTGGCCCCATCACTGCCGAGCAGCGCCAACAACTGATGCAAAAATCATTGGTTGCTGGCGTTTATGAGAAGGTGGTGGATCGCGAGTCCGCTTATGAAGTGTTGGCAGCGCGTGCCAATGACAAAATGGAGCAGGCGCAAACCCAGTCGCAAGAAAGCAGTGGACTGGGTGGTATGGTTAATGACTTTTTGTTTGGTACCACGGGCCCTCGCGGCGGCAAAAAAGATGGTTTGGTGCAATCGGTCCTCAAATCCACCGTACGCACGCAGGCTAACCGCATGGGGCGCGAGTTGCTGCGCGGTGTTTTAGGTGGATTGCTCGGTGGTGGTAAATCGCGCAAATAAATCGTCAACTCGGCTTGGTGCATTGGGCGCTCTTGCGTGGTCACTCGCGTGGTTTTTGTCGGTTCAGGCCTGAAAAACAACATTCTTCTGTCATGATGATGCCCCCGCTTGGCTCAATGCGTCCAACGTTGCCTTAGGCGAGGCTGGGCCAACACGACTGACTATTGAAAAATCCAAGGAGACGACTTCCCATGACGACATTCAATCGCCGTAAATGGCTGGGTTTGGGTTTGCAAACGGCTGCAGTTGCCGCTGCGGCTGCGCAATGGCCGATGGCGTTCGCACAATCGAGCCGACCAGTGAGCATTTTGGTGGGATTCCCCCCCGGAGGCGGCTCGGATGCGTTGGCACGTTTGTTGGCCGTGCATTTGCAAAAAGAAATGGGTATGAATTTTGTCGTGGACAACCGTCCTGGTGCTGGTGGGCAAATTGCAGCGCAAGCACTGAAAGCTGCTGCGCCTGACGGGAATACGGTTTTTTTCTCGCATGACCATACGGTCACTATCGTGCCCAAAGTGGTCAAAGTTCCGGGCTTTAACACGGAAGCTGACTTTCAGGCCGTTGCCGGTGTGGCCACGTTTGTCAACGCCTTTGCGGTCACCGCATCGCACCCGGCAAAAACCTTTCACGAGTATGTGGAGTGGGTTAAGGCGCAAACCAGTGCACCTATGCGTGCAATTGGCGTGCCCGCGCCCGCCTCGACCTTGGAGTTCATTGCCAAGGTGCTCGATAAGAAATACGACTTGGATATTGAGACCGTGCCATACCGCGGCAGCGGCCCCATGCTGGCGGACTTGATGGGCGCGCAAATTCAAGCAGGCTTTGCGACCTTGCCTGAGTTGATTGAGTTGAACAAGTCCGGCCGGGTGCGTATTTTGAATGTTTTGGGCAGCAAGCGCCAAGCGGTGCTGCCCGATGTGCCGACCTTTGCGGAGATTGGCGTGGCAGGATTTGAAGATCCTCCGTTCTATGGTTTTTTTGCTCCAAAAGGTATGCCCGCAGAAAAAATTGCGCAATGGGAGCAAGCCACGCAAAAAGTGCTTCAAATCCCAGAAGTGCGCAAACAACTTGAAGACTGGGGCATGACCGTGGATTACATGAACCACCAGCAATTGCACGATGCCGAAGCGGCATACAGCAAAACCTGGGGGCGCATCATCAACGATTTGGGCTATGTTCCGCAGTGACGGGGTGGCCCAGCCATTGGACTATTTGACTTGAAAGAACAGGCGGCTTTGACATGCTGATGTACCCCGAAATCAACCCGATAGCGCTACAAGTGGGCCCGCTGGCGGTCCATTGGTATGGATTGACTTATCTGGTGGGCTTCATCCTTTTCATGATTTTGGGGCGCCAGCGGCTCAAGCAGCCGCCTTATGACCGCTTGGTCCAGCAAGGGGTGTGGCATACGCGTGATGTAGAGGACTTGCTCTTCATTGGGGTCATTTGCATCATTTTAGGGGGGCGCCTAGGCTATGTGCTGTTTTACAAGCCTGGTTACTACTTGGCCAATCCGCTTGAAATCGTCATGATCAATAAAGGGGGCATGGCGTTTCATGGTGCCTTGATTGGCTCTATCGTGGCGATGGTGTGGTTTTGTGTCACGCGCAAGCGATCGTTTTGGCAGGTGGCCGATTTTGTTGCGCCGTGTGTGCCTTTGGGCTTTGCTGCTGGCCGCATAGGCAACTTCATCAATGGTGAGTTATGGGGCCGTTTTGCCCCATTGGATTTGCCTTGGGGCATGGTGTTTCCGCAAAGCGGTAGCTTGTTACCGCGCCATCCGTCACAGATTTACCAGTTTCTACTTGAAGGGGTTCTGCTTTTTATTATCTTGTGGCTGTTTGCCCGTAAGGAGCATGCCCAAGGCCGTGTGGCGGCTGTATTTTTGATGGGCTATGGCGCATTGCGTTTCATTGCAGAGTTTTTCCGTGAGCCGGATGACTTTCTTGGCCTGTTGTCGCTGGGCATGAGTATGGGGCAATGGCTGTGCGTTCCCATGGTGTTAGCCGGCGTGGCTGTTTGGGTATGGGCAGGCAAGCGTGCCACGATAGCACCATAACAAGCGATAAGCGCAAAACAAAAGCCCCGGTCAATAGACCGGGGCTTTTGTTTGGGGACTGTCAATATTGCCTGCGTGGCTGCAACTCCGTAATGGGCAATGGGCGTGGGCGGCCTTGTTCATCAATGGCGACATAGGTCAGTGTGGCTTCGGTCACTTTGACGTATTGATTGCCTAAGGCTCGGCGTTCGGCAAAAACTTCGACCAAGACCTGCACGGAGGTGCGCCCCAGTTTTGTGACTTTGGAGTAAAACGACAGCAAGTCACCAACCTGCACGGGTTGTTTGAAGATGAACTCATTGACCGCAACGGTGGCCATTCTCCCGCCTGTATAGCGTGCAGGTAGTACTGAGCCGGCTAGATCAACCTGGGCCATGACCCAACCGCCAAAAATGTCACCATTGCTGTTGCTGTCCTTGGGCATGGGAATGACTTTGAGGACCAGCTCCATATCAGTAGGAAGGGAGACGGTAGGAATGGAAGACATGTGCAAGACCTGTGCGTTGGTTCGTTTCAAAGGGGACTATTTTAGTGCGCAGACAGCTTGTGTTGCACCTGTGCACGTTGCCACGACCATTGACCTAAAATGGCCCACGCTCGCGCGCCGCGCAGTAAAACTGTTGCACCACGCATGACCACCAACTGACTGTAGGGAACACGCCATGGATCGTATTTTGAACCTTGTTCGAAACCAATTGATTGAAGTCATTGAATGGACAGATGACTCGCGAGATACCTTGTCTTTCCGTTGGCCTGATGAGGACAAGGAAATCAAAAATGGTGCGCAGTTGATTGTGCGTGAATCACAGCAAGTGCAATTTGTGGCAGCAGGCCAATTTGCAGACTTGTTCAATCCCGGCAAACACACGCTGAGTACAGAGAATATTCCGGTTCTGTCGACGATTTTGGGCTGGAAGTACGGTTTTCAATCGCCTTTCAAGTGCGATGTGTATTACCTCAATACGCGACTGTTCACGGGCAACAAGTGGGGCACATCGAATCCGGTGATGATGCGTGACCAGGATTTTGGCGTGGTGCGCCTGCGTGCTTTTGGGACGTATGACTTCCGTATCGTCGATGCACCAAAATTTTTAAAAGAGGTCGCAGGTACGGATCAGAATTTCCGTTTGGACGAGTTCAATGACACCATGCGCTCGCGCATTGTGAGTGTCTTTACCGAGGCGTTGGCCAAGGCGCACGTACCTGTGCTGGATATTGCCCAGCGTTACAGCGAATTGGGTGATGCGCTGCTGCCCATCATCAACCCGGTGATTCAAGACAAGTATGGACTGGAGGTCAGCAGCTTTATTCTCGAAAACGTCTCCGTCCCGCCTGAGGTGGAGCAAGCCATTGACAAGCGTTCGAGCATGGGGGTGATTGACAACCTCAACGATTACGTGAAATACCAAATGGGTGTTGCCATGGGACAAGGTGGTGAAGCTGGCGCTGCGGCCACGGTGCCAGCGCAAATGGCCATGGGTTTTGGCATGGCCCAAGAGATGATGAAGAGCATGCAGTCCCCTGCTTCTGGCGCACCTGCTGCAGGCACCTTAGGTGCGTCGGTGGCCCCTGCTGCGAGCTTGGACGTTTTGACTCCTGAACAGGTGGCACAGGCGTTGGGCGTATCGGTTGAGGATGTCATGGCCTCGATTGAGGCCGGCGATTTGAAGGCGCGCAAAATCGGTAGCGCTTGGCGCATTGCCAAGAGTGCATTGGAAGAATTTTTGCGGGGCTGAGTGCGGCTTGTCTGAGGTTAGGGGACGCGTTCGATTTCCCCAGAGATAGACCATGAATACACCAGCTTCTGACCCGGCCTCTTTGATGGCATCGCCCTCCAAACCGGCAGCGCAGCCCAGGCAGACACGCCAAACCCAGGCGGTAAGCAAGCATCCGTGTCCGGAGTGCGGTGCCAATTTGGAATGGAGTCCTGCCAAGCAGGCGCTGGTATGTCCCTATTGTGGAACGACGGCTGCGTGGAGTCCTTCAGATCTGTCTGCGGGTGATGGTAGTGAAGTTGCTGCGGTAGCCGAGCAAGACTTGGAAGCCGCTTTGCGCGATCCTCGCAACCAACGGGGCTGGACTGACCAGCGGCGTGAAGTTAAGTGCCAGAACTGCCATGCGATTTCGGTGTTTACCGATGGGCGAGTAGCACAGCGCTGTGATTTTTGTGGCTCACCAGCCATCGTGCCACATGAAGAATTTGAAGATGCCATCACTCCGCAAAGCATACTGCCGTTCAAAATAAGCGATACACAACTGCGCGATCGCGTGCGTAAGTGGTATGGCTCACGCTGGTTTGCACCCAACAAACTCAAGTCCGCGGCCCTGACAGACACCCTCAAGGGCGTGTATTTGCCATACTGGACGTTTGATGCCCATGCGAAGGCACGCTGGCGTGCCGATGCCGGGCATTATTACTACACCACGCAGACTTATCGCGATGCCAATGGCAACACACAAACGCGGCAAGTGCAGCAGGTGCGTTGGGTGCCCGCTGCTGGCGAGGTGGCCCATTTCTTTGATGATGAGTTGGTGCCAGGAACTGTGGGGGTGCATCCAGCGCTGATGCGCAAAATCGAGCCTTTTCCTACCGTGACCAACTTGGTGCCTTATTCGCCTGAATATGTGCGTGGCTGGACGGTGGAGCGCTACCAGGTGGACTTGCGCAAAGCCGCTGGTGTTGGCCAGCAACAAATGCAAGAGAAATTGAGGGCGCTGTGTGTTGCGCGAATTCCCGGCGATACCTACCGCAATTTGATGGTCGACGCGCAGTACACAGGGCGTACTTTCAAACATGTTCTGGTGCCCGTTTGGCTGATTAGTTACACCTATGGGCGGAAAAACTACCAAGTAGTGGCCAATGGGTATACCGGACAAATGGCTGGTGAGCAGCCCTACAGTTGGGTCAAAATCACGTTGGCAGTCATGGCGGTTTTGGTCTTGCTTGGGCTATTGCTGGCGTATTCTGGCCGGTGAGCCGTTGGCATTGTCGGCGACGCCCTGGCGAATGCCATTGACCTTGGTGAATGTATGCCGGGGGGCGCATGGACGGATGGCTCATGCGCTACGCGAGGGAGGCGTTTGTGCTTTTTAATGAACAATCCCGCTCATTGCGTAGATAATCATTTTTTCTGTGTGCGGAGACGGCGAGTGAGGGGCCGGCTGCGCAACAGCCTGAAGCACGTGTGCCGTTGGCACTTTGCTTTGTGTGCTACTGAACTTCATTTCAATTCTGTGAGCCTTGAGATCGCAATGGCATGAATAAGCGTTCCTACAGTCTGCAAACGCATCTGCTGGCTTTGCTGGCTGTTGCGCTATTGCCGGTTTTGTTGGTTGGGGCGGTGGCAACGGCTTTGGGCTCTAGGCAGTTGCATGAGTCGGCACTGCAGCAATTGCAAGACAATGCGAGCGCATTGACTGAATTGGTGGACCAGCGTTTTGTCAGTTATGCGCAAATTTTGCGTTTGATGAGTCGCGATAGGTCAGCGGCGATGGTTGGCAATGCTGCTGTCAGCCATGCAGATTTGACTTTGGTGGATCTGCGCAAACCTGAGCAGCGGATGATCTTGCCTTCTGCGTTTCTGGAAAAGCTCGATGCTGGTCAAGACATTGCCGTTTCAGATTTAATAACTTCGCGTGCGCCTGGGCCATTGCATGTGGCGATTGGTCTGGCCTCTGATGCTTCGGATGGTGCGGCATCTTTTGCAATGATGGTGCCTTCTACGGACATTATTGATTTTGCGAAGATTTCTATGCTGGAGGCTCCTAAAGCATCTCTGATTGCGGTGGTCGATAGCCAGGGGCGCATTGTCGCGCGTTCACGCGACCAAGCCCAGTGGCTTGGGCAAGAAGCGCCTGACTGGGGCACACTCCAAGTCATTGATGCAGATTACGGGATTTTTTCTGCATCTTCGGCTGAAGGTCGCTCGGTCAAAATGGCATTCAAACGGCTCAAGGTGGCAACGGGCTGGGCCTTGATTGTGGGTGAGGACGAGGACGTTCTCAATGCCTCTTGGCGCGTTCCATTGCGTGGTATGTTGCTGGGGGCTCTGGTGACAGCCATTGTTTCTTTGTTGCTTGCGCGTTGGGCAAGCCGCAGGATATTGCTGTCTTTGAAAACAGTGCAAGGAAGCAGCCGTGCAGTGGTTGCAGACAGTGAGGCGCCACGGGCACAGGATCAGCAAAGTGGCGCCACCATACGGGAGTTTGATGAGCTCAGTGATAACTGGCTGCAAGCGCAAGGCTTGTTGAAAGACCAAGCGTATCAAGCCAAAGCATTGGCAACGCGCTTACAGCGCAATGAGGCGCGCCATCGTGCTGTGGCAGAAGTGGGGGCTTTGGTTTTTTGGCAAGCCAGTCCGAACTGGGAAATCAAGCAGTTGACTGGTTGGCGAGAGTTGACGGGGCAATCAGAAGCACAGGCATTAGGCGGTGGTTGGCAAAGCAGGGTGCATCCTCGTGACTTGACCACCATGGAGGCCAACTGGCCTGAAGGTGACGATGTGGATCTTGAGTTTCGTGTGCTGGATGTGCACGAGCGATGGCATTGGGTTCGTGCGCGTGGCGCACGCATTGGTGACTCGTATAGTGGTGAAGCTGAATGGGCAGGGGTGTTGGAAGATGTGGATGCGCGTATGCGGGCGCAAGCGCGCATTGGCTACTTGGCTAAATATGATCCACTGACTGGACTGGCCAACCGCAGTTATTTTCATGATGTCTTGGCTGCTGCGTTATCGCGCGAGGAACCACGTTGGGCCGCAGTGTTGTGCATGGGACTTGATCGTTTCATTCAAATCAACGACACCCTTGGGCATTCAGTGGGAGATGAGCTTCTGCAACGTGTGACTGCGCGTCTGATGGGTTTATTGCCACAAGATGGCCTATTGGCGCGTTTTGGTGGGGATGAGTTTGCTTTGCTGTTCAAGACGGCGATGCCCTTGATTGACTCCCAGCAACTGGGGGAGCAGATTCTGACTGCATTTCAAGAGCCATTTCTGATTCATGACAACAGCATCAACGTCAATTTGAGTATTGGTATCGCGTTGAGCCAATCCGTGACAGACAGTGCAGAGCAGCTCATGCGCCATGCAGACATGGCCTTGCATCGGGCCAAGGCTGATGGACGGGGACGGTTGCGTTTTTTTGAACGTGCGATGGACCAGCAAATTCAACACCGTCGTGAGATGGAAGTGGATTTGCGAAAAGGCATTGAAAAAGCACAATTTCATTTGGTTTACCAACCCGTTGTCAATCTAAGCTCTTTGCAATTGGTTGGATTTGAGGCACTGCTGCGTTGGCAACACCCCTATATGGGAATGCTTGATCCTGGACGTTTTTTGCCTATTGCCGAGGACATCGGCTTGATGGAGCCATTGGGTGCGTGGGTGTTGAAGCAAGCCTGCCTTGATGCGTGCTGCTGGCCTGATGCTTCTTTGTCTGTAGCAGTCAATGTCGCGGCCAGTCAGCTCCATGGTGCATTGCTTCCTATGGTGGCAGGCGTGCTGGCGCAAACTCATTTAACGCCGCATCGTTTAGAACTTGAAGTTACAGAGAACGCATTGATGGCCCATATCGAAAGTGCCGCCAAAGGCTTGTTGGAGCTCAAAAGCCAGGGGGTGGCCATTGTGCTGGATGATTTTGGAACGGGCTATACCTCGCTGAGCCATCTGCGTGCGTTTCCTTTTGACAAAGTCAAAATAGACAAGGCTTTTGTGCAAGACCTTTCCAGTGCTGCGCATGAATACGATGGGGCAGCCATCATTGCTGCTATTGGTCTGCTGTGCAAACGTCTAGGGATTGTGGCGGTGGCCGAAGGGGTAGAAACCATCCAGCAAATGAACCAAGTGCTTGGCTACGAATGCCAGCAGGCGCAGGGTTTTTTGTTTGGTCGCCCGCTGCGCCAAGAGGAGGTTTGCCAACTGATCGTTGATTGGCCTGCTATTCGGCAACGCATTGCTTTGCTGCAAACCCCGCAGAACCTCCACTAGCGGTACACATTTTTAGATCACTTGCCTAGTCGTCTGGCAATTTGTCCGACCAGATCGGTTTGCATATCGGTGAATAGCATTTGCTCTTCAGCCTCTTTGGCAATGGCAAAGGTTTCGTCGTAGGTCAAGTCTCGTGTTTGCAGCAACTCCACGATTTCGCCTGGTGTTTGACTCAAGGTCGGGCGCAACCGGTAGCGAACGCGCAAACGCAGTTGCAATTCACGCACTCCCCCTGTGGCCGACTGGCTGATGACGGCGCGTTCATGCTGCTCTTGGAGCAGCTCAAACACCTGTTCTGTCAATTCTGGATTATTGGGTGCGCGCAGGACGGTGATGTTGGAGGCCTCGAGCGTGCGTTGCAGTTGACGCGCCAAAGGGGAGGCTTCTGCTGCTTGAATGAAGACCGACTTGAAAGGAAAGTTCGAAGAACCGCGTAAGGCAAAACCGCACCCTGTTAGGGCACTGGCGGCGATGGATGCAGGCAAAAGAGAAAGAAGGCGACGACGTTGCATGAGACAAAAGAGTAGGGGAGTGCAAAAAGGCGTTGAGAACTCGCCTCGATCAGACCCGAAAATCATACAGCCGTTCACGTCAAATGAAAAAAAGGCCGTATGACCCTAAATGTAGGATAAGGCCTGTGAATTGATAGGAGACAAAACCAACTCCAGTCATCGTGAAGAGGTTCTGGAATCATCAATGCGCACTAAAGGCGATGCCCCTTCTATGTCGAATGCAGACGGTATTCTGTTTACGTTGTGTGATAGAGCAGCGTTTGGCTGCACTATCAGGACGCTCGCGGTGCGCGCCGCCATGCAGCTAGGCCCAGCATGCTGATGGCTGCTAGCAAGCCAATGGGTGTGTTGACTGGGACAGGGTGCACCCCTGATGTGACCTCTGGTGGGTTGTTTCCACCAGTGCTCACAAACTGGCATAAGTTACGGAAGAGCTGTTGCTCGGCTAAGCTGGCATTCGAAAGCATGAAATTCACGTCGAACACAACGGTTAAAGAACCTTTTGGGGCTTGATTCAAGGAGCCTATCGCCCACGCTACCGCTGTGCCGCCATTGCTGTTGCTGGTTGCAAAGACACCTGTCCCAGCCGTGGTGGTGCCTCCTGCTGCAACAAATGCAAGGCTATTGAGTCCGCCGGTATCGAAGGGGGGGGTGATTGTTTGCGCTTCGTCGCCCATTGGATAGAAGTGCAAGCTGCCACCACCCAGCATATCAATCAATGTGAGCAGAGAATCGTTGCGTGGCGCAAAGCCGCTGTTTTCACCCATTAGAAACATGCGCCCACCGGCCTCTAAGTAGTCTCGGTATCTCTCTTGCGTTGCAGGCAGTAATGCGTCTTCATCGTCGTAACGGATATCCCAAATTTGGGCATACCCAGTCAGATCGGTCGGAGGCGTACCGACTACTGTGTATTGATGTTGTGTTCCGCAAGTTTGCGGCAATTGGGCGGTGATGTCGGCGCTCACCTCTGGCTCAGATGCCGTGCTTGCACTATTGATGACCAAAATGCTATCGGCTGCTGCAATAGTCGATAGGCTTAGAGCCAAGGCTATTGCAGCCATTTTGGCGCATGCTTTTACTGTCATGACAGACTCTCCTCTCGTTGATAACACTCTCTTCTTTTGAATTGAATGTAGTGTTGGAGAGAAGGCTTGTGGGGTGCGCTTTGTTAAGAAAGCTGCACTGCACCTTTCAGAAAGTTACTGCTTAGAGTGCTTAGCCATGGAGGAGGCAGGCAAAAAAATGTAAGCGATCTGTCGCATAATTTATTGATTTATTTGTTTTTTTTGACGTAGAAGCGTACTGGCCATGTTCAACATGGCATGCATAGGAATGCCATGACATCTTGATGTGGAGAGACAAAGGTTGACTTTGTGGTGCATGCCATGTCTCGTTTATGACGCACTGCGAAGAGCAACGATAAAGTCAAGGAAAAAAATGCGCCGCTAATTGATCAGTTAGCGGCGCACATGTAGGCGGGATGTAAGTTTTTTTTACACCACGATGTTGACAAGTTTTTTAGGAACCACAATGACCTTTTTCGGCGCAGCGCCTTCGGCTTGCTTGATGAAGGCATCGGTAGCTAGCGCCGCGGCCTCGATGGTGGCTTTGTCTGCCGAGGCGGGGACGGTGAATGAGCCGCGCAACTTGCCATTGATTTGCAGCATGTATTCGAGCTCGTCTTGCTCCAGCGCTTTGGCATCGACCTTGGGCCAAGGGGCGTCGAGCAGTTCGCCAAAGCCTTTCGCGTAGCCCAGCTCGTCCCATTGCGCATGGGTCAAGTGCGGGGTGGCAGGGTAAATGATGCGCAGCAAAATGCCAAAGCTTTCGGCCAGTGCCAAGTGGTCTTCAGCACTTTCCGGCTTGAAGGCTTCGAGCGCGTTGAGCATCTTCATCGCGCCAGACACCACGGTGTTGAATTGAAGGCGTTGGTAATCGAAATCCACTTGCTTGAGCACGCTGTGGATTTCCAAGCGCAAGGCCTTGGCGGTTTTGCCAAATGCGGCTGTGGGGGCGGCGGTTTTGTCTAGCTGGGCAATCGCGGCGGCGGCTGGGGAATCGGCCAGTTTTGCACCGAAATTCCACACGCGGCGCAGGAAGCGGTAGCTTCCCTCCACGGCGGAATCGTTCCACTCCAGCGTCAGCTCGGGCGGTGCGGTGAACATGGTGTAGAGGCGGGCGGTATCGGCACCGTATTGCTCGATCAGGTCTTGCGGGTCCACGCCATTGTTCTTCGACTTTGACATGGTGCCCACGCCTTCGTAGTCGATTGGCGTGCCCACAGGCAGCAGGCCGTCGGCGCTGTCCACGGCGTTTTTCAGCTTCGCACCGGTGATTTTGCCGCCCTCGTCAAAGGTGTTTTCCACATCCTTTGGCCAGAAGTATTCCTTACCGCCTTTGGCGGTGCGGCGGCTGTAGATGTGGTTGAGCACCATGCCTTGCGTGAGCAGCTTGGTGAAGGGCTCGTCGAATTTCACCAGTCCCAAGTCGCGCATGACCTTGGTCCAGAAGCGGGCGTACAGCAAGTGCAGGATGGCGTGTTCTACACCACCGATGTACTGGTCCATCGGCATCCAATAATCGGCACCGGTATCGACCATTTTTTCGGCGTTGGTCGGGTCGCAATAGCGCATGAAGTACCACGACGAATCGACGAAGGTGTCCATCGTGTCGGTCTCGCGGCGCGCAGGTTTGCCGCAGCATGGGCAGACCACTCCTGCGTGGAACACTTCCGATTTGACCAGCGGGTTGCCAGAACCATCGGGCACCAAATCTTCGGGCAGCACGACGGGCAGGTCTTTTTCAGGCACGGGCTGCGCGCCGCAATCCTCGCAATGGATGATCGGGATCGGCGTGCCCCAATAGCGTTGGCGGCTCACACCCCAATCGCGCAAACGCCAGGTGGTTTTCTTCTCGCCCAAGCCTTTGGCTTCGACCAATACCGCCACTTTTTCCAGCGCATCTTTGTAGCCGAGACCATCGAGATCGCCGGAGTTGACGCACACGCATTTTTGCTTGTCGGCAGACCATTCAGACCAAGCATCGGTGCTGAAGGTCTCACCTTCTACGGCAACCACTTGTTTGATAGGCAAGTTGTATTTCTTGGCAAACGCGAAGTCGCGTTCGTCGTGCGCGGGTACGCCCATCACGGCGCCATCGCCATAGCTCATCAGCACGTAGTTGCCGACCCAGACTTCCACTTGTGCGCCGGTCAACGGGTGGGTGACGAACAGGCCGGTGGGCAGGCCTTCTTTTTCTTTGGTGGCTAATTCCGCCTCGGTGTTACCGCCTTTTTTGCATTCTTCGATGAAGGCCGCGAGCTTTTCATTGCCAGCAGCCGCATGCGCAGCCAGTGGGTGCTCCGGCGCGACGGCGCAGAAGGTCACGCCATAAATCGTGTCTGGGCGGGTGGTGAAGACGTACATGCGGCCGTCTTGAATCAGCGAGCCGCTTGCATCTTTGATGTCGTGCGTGAAGGCAAAGCGCACCCCGCTGGATTTGCCAATCCAGTTCTCTTGCATCAAGCGCACTTTGTCGGGCCAGCCGGTTAGTGTGGCTTTGTCGTTGCCGATTTGCACGTGGTCGAGCAATTCTTGCGCGTAGTCGGTGATCTTCAAGTAATAGCCGGGGATTTCGCGCTTTTCCACCAGCGCGCCGGTGCGCCAGCCGCGTCCATCAATCACCTGCTCGTTGGCCAGCACGGTTTGGTCGACTGGGTCCCAGTTGACCACTTGGGTCTTGCGGTAGGCGATGCCTTTTTCCAGCATTTTCAAGAACAGCCACTGGTTCCATCGGTAGTACTCGGGCTGGCAGGTGGCTACTTCGCGGCTCCAGTCAATCGCCAGCCCCATCGCCTGCATCTGCTTTTTCATGTAGGCGATGTTCTCGTAGGTCCACTTCGCAGGCGGCACTTTGTTTTTCAGCGCGGCGTTCTCAGCCGGCAGGCCAAATGCATCCCAGCCCATGGGCATCAGCACGTTCTTGCCTTGCATGCGCAAGCTGCGCGTGATCATGTCGTTGATCGTGTAATTGCGCACATGGCCCATGTGCAGCTTGCCGCTGGGATAGGGCAGCATGGAGCAGGCGTAGTACTTGTCTTTGCTGGCTTGCTCGGTCACGCGGTAAGCGTCAGTGGCTGTCCAATGGGCATGGGCGGTTTTTTCAACCGCGTGGTGGTCGTATTTGTCTTGCATGGCTAGGCGAGGATGGGGGCGGCGTGTGCCCGAATCCGGTATTTTATCGGGCTAGCGCGGCTCTTGTCGTTTGGGGCGTAGTTCTGTCTCTGAACTACGCATTTAGCCTGCCTGCTTTTGCCTCGCGTCACTCCTAAATTGGAGTCAGGCAGAGGTCTTCGATGGCTTCATGCACTCAATGCCGCACCGGAAACACCAGGCACGTCGTAGTTGCATGGGCGTAAAGTGTGCCATCGGGGCCGTAGAGCCTGCCCTCTGCTGTGGCCAATTGTTTGCCGCTGTGGATGATCTTGCCTTCTGCCCGCACGCGTGGCACTTTTGGGGTGATAGCGCGCACCATGTTGATGCTCAATTCGGCTGTGGTGTAAGCACTGCCAACGGGCAAGCTGGAATGCACAGCGCATCCCAATGCGGAGTCGAGCAAGGTCGCAAACCAGCCACCATGAATGGTGCCTAAGGGGTTCAAATAAGCTTGTTGTGGCTCTCCTTGGAATAGGGCGTAACCATGTTCTACGGCAATTAAACCAAACCCTAGAGTTTTAGCAATTTCTGCATATGGGAGTTCACCTTTGAGCATGCCTTGCATGATCTCTAGCCCGCTTTTTCCTACAGTTTGGTCTGGCCGGGCTAGGCCAGGCCCAGCGCCTTGGTGAATGAGGCTGTAGATACGGTTTTCTTCTTCGATCCACTGGTTGATTTCATTGCGTGTGGCTGTGGGGTTGTGCATAAGTCTCCTTGTATGGGTGTTTGTGATAAATTAATTGTATATACAATGATTGTATGTACAATAATTAAATATGAATTCATTAACTGTTTCTTCCAATGCTCAGCCATTAAAGGGCTGTACGAATTTCAAACTGCACAAGCTTGCCCGCTTGGTTGGGCGGCGTTATGACGCGCAGTTGGCACAGGTAGGTTTGACGACGGCGCAGTACGCATTAATGAATCATGTGCATTATTTGGGGCCGATGCGACCGGTTGATTTGTCGCAAGCTATGGGGCTGACACCGTCGACTTTGACTCGCAATGTGCAGCCGTTGATTGCCCAGGGGTGGTTGTACATGCAGGCTGGCGCAGATGCTCGGAGTCGTCAAATCGGTTTGACTGAGCAAGGCTTGAGCAAGCGAGCAGAGGCACAGAAGAGTTGGCGCAAAGCGCAGCAAGACATGAATACCTTGCTGGGTGTTGAGCAGGCAGCGCAATTACATGGTTTGTTAGATGCCTGCACTAAGGCATTGACCGAGAGCATGGCTGATGAGCCAGTCTTGTAGTTGCAATAAGTCTTACTAAAGCACAACAGGAGATGTGATGACTTCAACGCCATTGCCCCTTGATGACGGTTCTGAACAGCGCAATGCCTGGCTGTGGGTGGTACTGGCCGCTGCCAGCGTATTTGCGTTGACGATGGGGGTGCGACAGACAATGGGGTTGTTCATGTCCCCGTTGAACACCAGTACCGGTTTAGGGGTGGCCAATATCAGTTTGGCGTTTGCCTTTGGGCAATTGTGGTGGGGGTTGACGCAGCCATTTGCGGGCGCCGTAACTGATCGCATTGGCGCTGGTCGTGTTTTGGCGCTGGGGCTTTTCTTGGTGGCGTTGGGAACGGTGCTGACTCCTTACATGCAATCGACCTTCGGCTTGATTGTGGCAATCGGTATTTTGGCTGCCGGGGGCGCAGGTATGGCGGGGCCTGCTGTTTTGATGGCGGTGACGACGCGTATGGTGCCAGTGCAGCGGCGTGGAGTTGCTAGCGGTGTGGTCAATGCGGGAGGTTCGTTTGGTCAATTTGTCATGGCTCCCTTGGCGGCTGGCTTAACGGCTTGGCTAGGCTGGCTGCTATCAATGCAGACATTGGGCTTAATGGTTCTGTTGGCATTACCTGCTGCCTGGTTGCTGCGCAATCGCATACCGAAAAATCAAAACGACAGAAAGATTGGGCACAACGCTGATTCGATGGCGGGACCTGGGATTGAACGTATGCCATTGAAAGCGGTTTTACGCCAGGCATGGGCGCT
This sequence comes from Lampropedia puyangensis, assembly GCF_004833285.1. GTDB lineage: Bacteria > Pseudomonadota > Gammaproteobacteria > Burkholderiales > Burkholderiaceae_C > Lampropedia > Lampropedia puyangensis. The sequence continues at coordinate 82,558 of NZ_STFG01000011.1, read as the reverse complement.
GCCCAGTTACCGTTATTTGTGCTTGGGCTTTCTGGTGTGCGGTTTTCACGTGGCATTTTTAGCAACGCACTTGCCAGGGGTTGTCGCTGCATGTGGCTTACCGCCTTCGGTCGCGGCATGGTCTTTGGGGTTGATTGGGTTGTTCAATATCGTCGGCAGCGTCGCAATGGGCTGGGCTGTAGGGCGCTGGCGCATGAAGTCGCTACTTTCATTGGTGTATGCCACACGAGCGATTGCCGTTGTGCTCTTCGTGCTGGCACCCAAAACAGCTGGGGTCATGCTGGTGTTTGCCGCAGTAATGGGCGTCACATTCTTATCTACCGTGCCACCCACTGCGGGTTTGGTGGCCAAGTTTTTTGGACCGCAGAATATGGCGATGCTGTTTGGTGTGGTGATGTTGGCCCACCAAGTTGGTGGGTTTATGGGCGCTTGGCTGGGCGGGCAAGTGTGGGAGATGACCGGCAGCTATGACTGGGTCTGGATGATCGATATTGTGCTTGCTCTAGGAGCTGCCTTGGTGCATTTGCCTATTCGAGAGTCTGCTTTGGCCGTTGTCAACCCACTGCCTGATGGTGCACGCGCGGGTTAAACGGACATGGATGGGGTGGCTCGCCTAACACGCGAGCCTTGGGCTAAGCGCTTTAGAAAGGCAGTTTAGGAAAGCCGCCACCGCCCATCAAGGCCTTGGCACCACCAAGCTTTTTCATCATTTTCATCATCCCGCTGCCCTTCATTTTTTTCATCATGCCTTGCATCTGTTCAAACTCTTTGAGCAGGCGATTGACATCTTGCACCTGAACGCCGGCGCCAGTTGCAATACGTTTTTTGCGTTGTGCTTTGATGAGGGCAGGGTGTTTGCGTTCTTTGGCCGTCATGCTGCAAATGATGCCTTCTTTACGGCGAACGTCTTTTTCGACGCGGTTCATATCGACCTGACCTGCTTTCTCAGCCAGTTCACCAGGAAGTTTTTCCAGCAGGGAGGACAGGCCGCCCATTTGCTTCATTTGCTGCAACTGCATTAAAAAGTCGTTCAGGTCGAAACCATCACCGCTTTTGACCTTCTCCGCCAGTTTTTGGGCTGCCTGCATGTCTACGCCTGCGGAGACTTGCTCGACCAAGGCGACGATATCTCCCATGCCCAGAATACGGCCAGCATGGCGTTCTGCGTCGAAAATCTCGATGCCGTCAATTTTCTCGCTTACCCCGGCGAACTTAATGGGCGCGCCGGTGATTTGTTTGACTGACAGAGCGGCACCACCGCGTGAATCGCCGTCGAGTTTGGTCAGCACAATGCCGGTCAGGGGCAGGGCTTCCTTAAAGGCTTTGGCGGTGTTGATGGCATCTTGCCCTTGCATGGCATCGACCACGAACAAAGTCTCAGCCGGATTGATGGCTGCGTGCAGTGTTTTGATTTCCTCCATCAGCACTTCGTCAATTGCGAGGCGGCCTGCTGTATCGACGATCAGCACATCAAAGTAGTGCTTTTTGGCGTAATCAAGTGCGGCACGGGCGATATCCAGCGGCTTCTGGTCTGGCGTGCTTGGGAACCACTCGGCTCCTGCCTGAGCGCTCACAGTTTTGAGCTGCTCGATCGCTGCGGGGCGGTACACGTCGCCGGAGACGGTCAGCACTTTTTTCTTCAGACGCTCTTTGAGGAGTTTTGCGATTTTGGCGCTGGTGGTGGTTTTACCAGCACCTTGCAGGCCGGCCATCAGAATCACGGCAGGCGGCTGCACGTTGAGGTTGAGCTCAGCTTGGCCGTCCCCCATGGTGGCTGCCAACTCCTTGTTGACAATGCCAACCAAGGCTTGGCCTGGCTTGAGGGAGCCGACCACGTCCTGCCCCAACGCCTTTTCTTTCACACGGGCAATGAAGTCGCGCACGACGGGCAAGGCCACGTCAGCTTCGAGCAAAGCCATGCGTACTTCTCGCAGCATGTCTTGTACGTTTGATTCGGTGATGCGGGCTTGGCCGCGCATTTCCTTGACAAGGCGCGAGAGTTTGTCGCTCAAAGCGGAAGCCATGGGGTGTTCTCCAGTCGGAAGTTCAGGGGCTGCAGCCGCCGTCGGTAGCGGGCGGTGGCTGCATTCAAATCAGTAGATGGTGCAGTGGTGCCTTTGGCATGGGCTTCAAGGGCCACGTTGGCTATGTGCTTCAGTTTGGGCAAGGCGGTGTGATTCACAAGGCCATACCAAGAAAATAAGGCCAGGCTGGGCCTCACAAACCCACTGAGCCGAGCATGTTGCTGTTACCCCTGCCACGACCGTGGCAGTTCACAGCAGCGGCCAACACCCAGCATGGAGCCAGTACACTTGCCGCATGATTGTACCTAGTGCATTTGATCCTCCTGTTCTGTTGGCTGTAGCCGCCGCACTCTTTTATGGGCTTGCTGCAGCTTTGTATTCGCACGCCTCGCCACATCCGCCGCGTTTGGCGCTGTTGGCGGCATGGTTGCTGCATATGTTGGCCATTGGTGCGGCGTTAGCCGTGGATGGCGCGCGCTTTGGCTTCGGGCCTGCGCTTTCTGTGACTTCTTGGCTGGTCATTACGGTGTATGGGATTGAGTACCACATCTTGCCGCGCTTGCAGCCGCACTGGCCACTGGCCTTGATTGCTGCGGCAGCGGCTGTGATTGGCGCGGTGTTTCCAGGCCAGCTATTGACGGCCAGCGCAGGCCCTTTGCTGGCGATTCATCTGGCCCTCGCAATTGCCTGTTATGGGCTGTTTGCCATGGCGGTAGTGCATGGCTGGCTGATGCTGCGGGCGGAAAAGCAAATGCGCAACGCATCGGCCGCTGCGCTGGAGAGCTTGCCCTTGTTGTCGCTGGAGCGGCTGACCTTTCGCTTCGCATTGGCAGGTTTTGTTTTGCTGACCGCTACGCTGATTGCCGGCTTGTTTTTTGGCGAGGAGTTGTACGGTCGTGCATGGGCTTGGAGCCACAAAGAGGTCTTTTCGGTGTTGGCCTGGTTGACGTTTGCCGGGCTTTTGCTGGCGCGCTGGCGGCAAGGTTTGCGTGGCCGCAAAGCGGTTCGCATTCTTAATATCGGGGCGGTGTTGCTGCTGTTGGCTTACGTGGGCTCGCGCTTTGTGGTTGAGGTGGTGCTGCGATCATGAGCAAACTGATTTTGACGGTGGTAGTGGTCGCTGTGGCCATTGGCCTCTGGAGGCTGACGCGCCAGTCTGCACGGCAGGCTCAGCAGCGCAAAGCGGCCAAACCTTTGCGCATTCGCCAGATGGTGCGCTGTACTGTGTGCGGGGCCCAAGTAGATGACCAGTTCACGGTGATGGGGCCCAAAGGACCCCAGTGTAAAGAACATGGCCTGTCCAAAGGGTCTGCCAGACACAAGGCCAAACCATGAGTGCTGCGCTGATGCGTTTATGGGGGTTGACGGCAGCCAAAGAGGCTGCGTTGGGGCCATTTCAGCGTTTATGGCGGGGGTTTCTCACGGGTCGCGTGATGCTGTCGTTTGCGCTGCTGTTCCTTCTGGTAGCCGAACGGTTGATTACGCAAGGGGTGAGCTCTCGGGTTTTGTGGCTGACCGCGAGCTATTTTTTTGCCGCTGCTATCGTGCGTTTGGCCTTTGGGCCGCGCAAACCCAGCCGGGCCCCTGCATTGCACTGGGTATTCACGCTGGGGGTGGACATGTTGGTGTGTGGCTTGCTTATGCAGTGGCACAGCACAGCCGATATCAGTCTGATTCCTTTACTCGGCCTGCCTGTGTTGATGGCTGCAGCACTAGGTAACTTCACCGTTTTGGTGGGGGCCGTACTTGGCGTGTGCGCCACGTTGGCCTGGGTGACTTTGTGGCCACTGGGCATGCACGTTAATCCGCAGCAGGTGCTCCAGTCCGTATTGGCTGGCATGGGCTTTTCGGTGCTGGGTTTGCTGGTGTACCAAATGTCCCAGCGTTTGTCTGGTGAAGAGCAAGAGGGCAAGAAAAGCCGCGCTGCCGCGGTGATGCAAAGCCAGGTCAATGCGCTGGTCATCAGCAAGCTGACTGACGGTGTTCTGGTCGTGGACCATGACATGATGGTGCATTCTGCCAACCCGGCCGCGTTGGACATTCTGGGGCTGGATGTGCAAGCCAGTTTGCCTTTTTCGCTGGCTTGCGAAGCCTTGTGGCAACCGCTGTTGGTGATGGCTAAAGTGACCATGCGACGCGCCAGCCCGCAAACCGCAGACCTGACCCTGCTGCCATCGGGGGCCAGCCCTATCGGAGTGCATGTGCGTTCGTGGCTGACTTCGGCGGCTGAGCACTCGCGCCGTACCGATACCAGCAAAAGCCATTGTGTGATGTTTTTGCAGGACTTGCGCACAGTGCAGGCGCAAATTCGTACCGAAAAGCTCGCCTCCATGGGGCGCATGTCGGCAGCGGTGGCGCATGAAATTCGCAACCCCCTGACGGCGATCATCCAAGCCAATACCTTGCTTGCAGAGGATTTGAACGACCCTGGCACGCAGCGTTTAACGCGCATGATTGAGCATAACGCGGACCGATTGCGCCGCATTGCCGAGGACATTCTCGATGTAGCCCGCGTTCAGCGTCAGACCGATGTGGCCGAGCATGTGGAGACACTCCCCTTGGATGCATGGACGGCTGAGTGCATCCATGATTGGTCACAGCAAGACCCGCTGCGCCGGCTAGTGTTGCAGCACCTCACAGCCAAAGAGGTATCGGTTGGCTTTGATCGCGACCACCTAAGGCGCATTCTGGTGAATTTGCTGGACAACGCCATGCGTTACAAAGGGCCGCACCCTGATTCGTTGCAAGTCACCACGCGTTTGGGCGCCAACGGCCAAGCGTTGCTCACGGTTTGGAGTGATGGCGCTCCTTTGGAAAAATCAGTTGAGCAGCATCTGTTCGAACCATTTTTCTCTTCCGAAAGCCGCTCCTCGGGGTTGGGGCTATTTCTCTGCCGCGAATTGTGTGAGCGGCATGGTGCCAGCATTGGTTACCAACGGATTGAGCATGTGACCGAACGCGGTTCAGTCAGCGGCAATGCCTTCACGGTGCTTTTTCGCCGGCCTGTGAAAGCGCATGGCAGCCGCCAGTCTGGCGTCGATGAATTGGTGGTTTAGGCCGTTGGGCAGGCCGACGCGCTGTTTTCCGCTGTGGCAGATAGGCAGCCGCCGCACCAGCATTCCAGCGCGGCAGTGCCTTCAATGCAAACGTGAGTTACTGGCGGGATGGGAATACTCCATTGACTACGATGCACCAAGTCATCCCCAAGTAGGGGTTGCGAATTTTCACCTCTTGCCCGCCACCAGAGGGGGCGGTTTCAGAGGCTATTGCAGAGGCGGCTAAGGTCGTATCTGCTTCGCTCGCTGCAACGTAGCCGCCCGCATTCATGGTTTGGGCCGGCACTCGAGTTGGGTTTGGGGTGGTATGTGTGGCAGGCTTGGTGCTTGCGGTAGGGCTGTTGGTTGCCGCGATTGTGTGGCTATGCAGCGGTAATTGAGCGGTCGATAATGTGACCTGCTCAGATCCTGCTTTCTGGCCCAGGGCAATGTTAGAAAGGCCGGGACCCTGTCCCGCTCCAATGGGGCTGCGGCCTTGTAAATCAGGCAGTGCAAAATTGGTTGTTCCATTTCCACCATAAAATGTGCCCAGTATTGCAAACAATGCAGCATTTTGCTGGACTGGTATCAGTGCCCCATTCGCCACCATGGAGCCTTGGGGGCAGAAATTGCTGGCAAATAAAAATACTTCCCCTAGGTATTTTTCTTGTGCTTGTGCAAAGGCTTGGTTGCCTAAAATCAAGCCTAAGGCACAGGCAGCGACTACGGTGGTTTGACGCAGCAGTTGAGTCGGGCGCATAGTGCGCGATGGAGTCGGAGTCGGTTGGTATGTGGCAGGCCCGCGCACAGTAGGGGTGGTCATGGCGTGTATTCCTTCAAACGGTTTTTACAGTGCGGTAATAAAACAAATGCTGTCGATGCGATTGGCTTCTTCGGCGGCCAGCCAGCCAATCGTGAGGGTGAAGCCTTGTGCGGTAGGATTGCTGATTCTGGCTGCCAGGCTACGGCCTTCGGTGGTGCGCGCATCGATGAGGGCGCTGTAATGGGCAGTGGCAATGGGGGCGGAGAAGGAAATGGTGTATGCCAAGTTATTTGGAGTGACAGTGAAGTTTGTCCCCCGTGTGGGCGAGCCTGCTGCGTCAAAACAGCCATGACGAATGTCTGCAACACCGTTGATGGATGTTCCGGCAGGGCCTACAGGGCCCTGTAGGCCTTGAGCGCCAGGAATACCTTGAATACCTTGCGGACCTCGATCACCCTTTTCCCCTTGGGCGCCTTTATCCCCTTGTGCTCCCGTATCGCCTTTTTCACCTTTTTCACCTTTTTCACCTTGTGGCCCAACAGGGCCTGGTGTGCCATTCACAACCAATGTATCAGGGCTGCAGGTTTGCAATGCACCGCTACTGTCTTGGCAAATGAGGGAGTCAATCTGCCCAGTAGCGGGAAGGTTGGGCAGTTGTACCTGCGCGTCAGGAGTGATCCGCAGGGCGATTGCGCCATCGGATGATTTCAGGCTGATGCCTCCATCTGGTGGTGGCGTCAGGGTCATGTCTGCGGCATGGGCCGGCAGACTCAGGGTGGCAGCCAGCAGACCAGGTGCCAGCAATAAGGCGTGTTTCATGAATGTTCCTGTGAAATACGAATGTGTTGGTGGAGTTGGCTCACGTACGTGCGTTTGGGATGTGGGCTAAAAGGCTTAGGTTGGGGCGTGTCCAGACCAGCCATGCCATCAGTAAACTCAGCACGATAAGCAACGTGCCGTTCAGGCCAGGCACTGGCGTGGCCGTCTGTGTGTGGGGCGTGTTGCCGGCAAAAGGGTCAATGGTGCCTAGCGGCCCTTTGGCCGGGTTGCTTGGTCCGCCGTCAACACGGGTGACACTGCCGCCGCCTTGGTTGGTGACCTCGCCTTGGTTGCTGTAATCCTGTGACAGTGTGATGGTTGCGCCCGTGATATCCAGTTCGCCACCGTTGGCAATAACCAGATTGCGGATACCCGTAATGTGTGCGCCATTGCTGAGGATCAGCACGCCTTCGACGACCAGATCTGTCCCGGCCAAGTCAATGTAGCCGCCATTGAGTTCAAAGTAGGAACCCGGTGGTGAGCTGATAAACGCCCAAGCGGAGCCCAGCGGGATGCATAAGGCCAGCATCAGCACGACCCGTTTTGGGGCACTGTAGATAGGCGAGAGGTGCAGGCGTAACCAAAGGGTCGCAGCAGCAAATGTTTGCATGGCAGAAATGGTCAATAAAAGTTAATTGACGCGATTATTAGTCTGCCTCTTCCCCTCCGTCTATACCTGAAATTGGGTAATTTGAGGCTGAAGACAAAAAAACTTGGCGATGGCGATGGCGATGGCGATGGCGATGGCTGATAGTTGTTGGTTGATCAAACCCTGTTATCGGGGGGCGACTCGGGTGCAGCTATGCATCGGTGCGGCTCTTTCGTGTATCCACGCGGACGGGCCATGCGCGGCATTTGTGATCGCCTTTTCCTGAACCCACCTACTGCCTGAACGCATGTGTTCTTGTGTTTGTCATTTCAATGTCACATATTTTTTTGAGAATGGCGCGTTTCGCCTACCCCTTCAAGAAAATTTATGAAGTCCCCGCATTCCACTGCCCCTGTACCTGTTTCACGTGCGTCCTCGTTTGCGCTATGCGCGCTTGCCTTGGCTGCCATGCTGGCGTTGACCGCCTGCGGAGGGGGCTCTGATGATGGTGACGGCGATCAGCCTGAAACCATTGTGGTTCCTGCTGCACCGGTTGGCTTGGGGCGTGTTGACACGGCACCAGCGCCTGCCGCCACGATTCCGGTTGGTCGCACTGATGTGCCGTCACACCGTATCCATGCCGCTGTGGATGGTTCCAAACGTGGGGCCGTCAATGCGGGGGTGAATGTGATCGATGCGGCGACCGGTTATGCATTGAATAATGCGGGCTACCCGTCAGGATCTGGAGATTCTTGTTATGCAGATGAGACAACCAATCTCAGCATCCGCCCATTGAAAGGCTTCCTGGAGATATGGCAGCCGGTTACGCCGTATATGGATGCATACCAGAACCCACTGCCCGAAAGCAGCGTCACCACCAAGGAAGGGGTGACGTTCACCTGCCCATCCATACCGGTCACGAGTTGGAGCGGTATTCCAGGTGACGGTACAGATGGCGTGGTACTCAATGCCGCCTTGCATCAAGCTAATTTGGAATACTCGGGGCGGGTGACTGCCGCTGCGTACCGCACAGAAGACAAAGCGTTGGCCGCGTATCTGGATGATGTCCGTGGTAAAAACTATAGCGTCAGCACTGGGTTGGGCCCACTGGCTGCGCCTTGGCATGCGCTGGCCAAACAGCAATCCTATGTGGATACGATCCCTTCCTCTGGTTCTTGCCCCGATGGAAGCGATGGTCGCTATCCGTTTTGCAGTGCACCCGATGACGAGAAGTACAACGTTGGTGAAGGAGCAAGCCATAACATGGCCGATTCTGCCGCGCACAATCCAGAATTCGGCTTGGTCACCAATTTCATGCTGCGCGTAACCAATGACGGCACGGCATCGACCAATCCCGGTAAGTATTTTTACAAGTACGCCCGCCCATACCGTTGGTATGACGCAGGATTGAGCCCTGTGGCCATTACCGTTTCGCCCGGTTTGGAAAACGCCCGCAAGATACCAAGCAACAGCAGCGCCAACGACATCAGGAAAGACAGTGACTTCCCTAGCGGCCATACGGCAGAAGGGGTGCGCGGCGCCTATGCCTACGCTTACTTGGTTCCTCAGCGCTTTCAGCACATGCTGGCGCGTGGGTTGGAATTGGGTGATAACCGCATTGTGGCGGGAATGCATTCGGCATTGGCCGTTATTGGCGGGCGCATCAACGGGGAAATTGCTTCCTTGAACTTGATCAACCGAGTGCCGCAGCAAGAGCGTGAGGCTGCCTATGCCCAAGCACAGCAACACTTGCGCGCAGCAGTGGCTGCGGCCAACGGTGGCAACGCCAGTTTGATGACTGATGCAGGGTTTCTGGCTTACGCGCAGTCGAACGCGGGGAGCGGCGATGCCGGCCCGTTTGAGACACCTTATGCAAGCCATGCAGAAAACAAGGCGGAGTATCGCCGTCGTTTGACTTTCGGATTTACCCAGGACATGAGCAAAGCTGGCCGCCCTGCTGTGGTGCCTGAGGGCGCGGAAGTGTTGTTAGAGACGCGTTTGCCTTACTTGAGCGCTGAACAACGCCGAGTCGTGCTCAAAACCACTGCACTGGATTCTGGCTGGCCAGTACTGGACGATGAAGAAGGGTTTGGACGTTTGAATTTTTTCGATGCCGCTGATGGCTACGGTGCTTTTGATGGCGATGTGACAGTCCAGATGGATGCAAGTCTAGGAGGTTTCCATGCATCCGATACCTGGCGCAACGACATTACGGGTGTCGGTAAGTTGACTAAGCTGGGCTCAGGCACATTGGCGCTTGCGGGGAACAATCGTTTCAGTGGTGGCTTGATTGTTAGCGAGGGCGTTTTACAAGCGGCTGATGCGGATGCTTTGGGCGCCGGCATGGTATTTTTGAATGAATCGGGAACGCTTCGCTTGGATGCGGAGGGGGCTGCGGTCAAGGTCAATACTGATTATGTTCAAACCGGCCAGTCCACTTTGGAGGTCGTTCAGCGCAGTGGCCAGGAGCCTGCCTTGCTTGTGAATGGTAAGGCCGTGTTGGATGAAGGCAGTACGCTGCGAGTTCATTTCCCTGCAACAGTGCGTGCGGGCCAGAGCGTTCGTATTCTGTCAGCGGCAACCGTGCACGGGAAGTTCGGCAAGATTGAGCTCCCTGCTGGCATTGAGGCTACCGTGGCTTACGATGCAACTGGTGTGAGCATGAACATCAAGTAAGGTCGCGCATAAAAAAACGGGCGATGGTTGCCCATCACCCGTTATGAGATTGTTGTGCATCAACAGCGTTATGCGCCTGTTTGTGCAAACTGGAACTGCCCTGGTGCGTTGACCGGATCGACAGTCACATGGATCTCGCTCTTGGGCGGAAATTGGCCTTGCAGCAATGCTTTGGAGAGCGGATTTTCAATGCGCTGCTGGATGGCCCGTTTAAGTGGGCGGGCACCAAATACTGGGTCGAAGCCAACTTTGGCCAACTCAGTCAGTGCAGCATCCGAGACTTGCAAATGCAAGTCCATTTTCTCCAGGCGCGCTTGCAAGGTTGCCAGTTGAATGCGCGCAATCGACTCGATGTTTTTCGCATCCAGCGCGTGAAAGACCACGGTCTCATCAATGCGGTTGAGAAACTCTGGGCGGAAGTAATTCTTCAGCTCATCCCAGACGGCATCTTTGACTTCCTCATACGGCTGTCCACTCATCTCTTGAATGCGGTGCGAACCGATGTTGCTGGTCATGATGATGACGGTGTTCTTGAAGTCAACGGTGCGACCCTGTCCATCGGTCAGGCGTCCATCATCGAGCACTTGCAGCAGTACGTTGAAGACATCGGGGTGGGCTTTTTCCACCTCGTCGAGCAGCACCACGCTGTAGGGTTTGCGGCGCACGGCTTCGGTCAGGTAGCCGCCTTCGTCGTAACCCACATAGCCTGGCGGCGCGCCAATTAAACGGGCCACGGAGTGTTTCTCCATGAACTCGCTCATGTCGATGCGTATCAGGTGGTCTTCACTGTCGAACAAGAACCCTGCGAGCGCCTTGGTCAGCTCGGTCTTGCCCACGCCGGTGGGGCCTAAGAACAGGAACGAGCCCAGCGGCCGGTTCGGGTCAGACAGGCCCGAGCGCGAGCGGCGGATGGCATCGGCCACGGCATCCACAGCTTCGTTCTGGCCTACCACGCGCTGGTGCAGCGCATCTTCCATGTGCAGCAGTTTTTCGCGCTCGCCGGTCATCATTTTGCTGACCGGAATACCGGTGGCGCGGCTGACCACTTCGGCAATTTCTTCCGCGCCGACTTGCGTGCGCAGCAGCTTGTGAGCCACGGCAGTGCCATCGGCCGCATCTTCTTTGGCTTGGGCTTCGGCGAGTTGCTTTTCCAACGCGGGCAGTTTGCCGTATTGCAGCTCTGCCACTTTGTTGAAGTCGCCTTTGCGGGTAGCTTCTTGAATTTCAAAGCGCAGCTGGTCAACTTGTTTGCGGATATCGTCCGTGCCTTGGGCACTGGCTTTTTCGTTCTTCCAGATTTCGTCCAGGTCGGCGTATTCGCGCTCGGCGCGCACCAGCTCTTCCTCGATCAAGGCCAAGCGTTTTTGCGAAGCGTCGTCCAGCTCTTTCTTCATCGCTTCGCGCTCAATCTTGAGCTGGATGATGCGACGGTCGAGCTTGTCCATCACCTCCGGTTTGGAGTCGATTTCGATTTTGATCTTGGCTGCCGCCTCGTCGATCAAGTCAATGGCTTTATCGGGCAAGAAGCGGTCCGTGATGTAGCGGGCCGACAATTCAGCCGCCGCGACAATCGCAGGATCGGTGATGTCCACCCCGTGGTGCACTTCGTACTTCTCTTGCAGGCCGCGCAAGATGGCAATCGTGTCTTCCACCGAAGGCTCTTCGACCAGCACTTTTTGGAAGCGGCGTTCCAACGCAGCGTCTTTCTCGATGTACTTGCGGTATTCGTCCAAGGTAGTCGCGCCAATGCAATGCAGCTCGCCACGCGCAAGCGCAGGTTTGAGCATATTGCCAGCATCCATTGCGCCCTCGGCTTTGCCCGCACCGACCATAGTGTGGATTTCGTCGATGAAGAGGATGATGCGGCCTTCTTCTTGCGCCACTTCTTTGAGCACGGATTTGAGGCGCTCTTCAAACTCGCCGCGGAATTTGGCGCCCGCGAGCAAGCCTGCCATATCTAGCGACAGCACTTGCTTGTCTTTGAGCGTGTCAGGCACTTCGCCGTTGACGATGCGCTGTGCCAAACCCTCGACGATGGCGGTTTTGCCCACGCCGGGCTCACCGATGAGTACGGGATTGTTTTTGCTGCGGCGCTGCAGTACTTGAATGGCGCGGCGAATTTCGTCGTCGCGGCCAATGACGGGATCGACCTTGCCTTGGCGTGCGCGTTCGGTCAAATCGAGGGTGTATTTCTTCAATGCTTCGCGTTGCCCTTCTGCATCGGCGCTGTCTACGCCTTGGCCGCCGCGCACGGTCTCAATGGCCGCTTCCAGTGCTTTGCGGGTTAGGCCGTGTTCCTTGGCAATTTTGCCTGCGTCATCTTTGCTGTCGGTCAGCGCCAGCAAGAACAGTTCACTGGCAATGAATTGGTCTCCGCGCTTAATTGCTTCCTTTTCGGTGGCTTGCAATGCTTTGGCCAAGTCGGGGCCGACTTGCACTTCGTCTTGACCACTGACTTGTGGCAGGCGCTTGACGGCGGCATCGGCTGCTTGGGTCAATGCATTGACGTTGACGCCTGCGCGTTGCAACAAAGCGCGCGGGCCATCGTCTTGCTTGAGCATGGCTGCCAGCAAGTGAGCGGGCGTGATGTACTGATTGTCATTGCCCAAAGCCAACGATTGTGCGTCGCCCAAGGCCTCTTGAAATTTAGTGGTGAGTTTGTCGAGTCTCATGGATGAAAATCCTCCTGTAACTGAAGACAAAAATAAGGGTGCGTTGCTTACGATTCAAGTGAGTGAGTGGAAAAATAAGCGGATGTATGGACTGCTGGAGATCGAGCTGGCGCCCAGCTGAATGGAAAACGCAGCTTTAACATCCCCTCACTGTTTTGTTAGGAATCAAGTCCCTGATGATCAGTGATGTTCAGCGACGTCGTTCATATTGATGTGGGCATGATTTGGAACTGTGTTTCGGCAGAAAAACAAAATAGTTACAAAAAATAACAATTAAATCCTTGCCATACACTGGACGATGATTTTTATTGCAATCAAAATGCCAAAATACAACTGAATATCGCAACTTGATGGGTTAGCCAAATTCATCAATACCGATTTTGGATTAATTTGTTAAAAACTTCTGCATTGCGACGCAGTAAATAAATAGTTAATCACTCAATAGGTTTGTTGCTTTCACTGTTTGTATTGCATCGTCTTGATGGATTACCTCATTTATTAGTCTAGGAGAGTTAAATGGCAACCGCGAAAAAAACTGCTGCCAAACCCGCAACAACCAAAAAGGTCGCCGCTAAACCCGAAGTGACCAAAAAGAGCGCTGTCAAGGCGGAGGTAAAAGCCCCAGCGAAGAAAGTCATTGAGAAAAAGGCTGCTCCAGCTAAAAAAGCGGATGTGAAGAAAACAGAAGTGAAGGCCGTTGCGAAAAAAGTAGCTGCTAAAAAAGCCACTCCAGTTGCAGTCAAGGCTGCTCCAAAGAAGGCCACTGCTGCAGTGAAAAAGGCTCCTGCTGCTAAAGCTCCTGCCGTGAAAAAACCTGCAGCTAAACCTGCTGCCGCGAAAAAAGCAGTGGCAGCCAAGTCTCCAACCAAACCTGTTGCTAAAAAAGCAGGCGCGGTAAAGACAGCTGCAGCTGCTAAGGCAACTACAGCACCAGCCAAGAAAGTGGTCGCCAAAAAGGCCCCGACTGCAACGAAAGCTACGCCGGCTAAAACTGCTGCAAAGCCAGCCGCTAAAAAAGTGCCCGCCAAACCTGCAACTACCAAAGCGCCTGTTAAAACGCCTGCTAAGGCTCCAGTGGCGAAGAAAACACCCGCTGTGAAACCTGCGACTAAAGCTGCGGGTAAGCCTGCTGCCGCTAAAAAGCCAGCGACTGCCGCCAAACCAGTCGCCGCAGCCAAAAAGGCGGTAGCGGCTAAGCCTGCTGTTGTAGCTAAAAAACCTGCTGCTCCGAAAGCCACCAAATCAGCCGCCGCACCTAAAACCAAGCCTGCGGCCAAAACAACTTTGGCGACACAGGCTGCATGGCCTTTCCCTACAAGCAGCACCAAGCCCTGATCGCTTTTTTTGCTGGATGAACTAAGCCACCTTCGGGTGGCTTTTTTTGTTGCAAATCAAATGATTGGATAAATCACAGACGGTTGTTAATGCGTATGTAGTTTGAGTGCGATACGCGTTTAGTTGTGATTTTTTTCATCTAGGCTCTTGAAACTGTGCAATCCGGCCGTATCATTAGCACTCATAGCAGACGAGTGCTAGCAGCGCATCCAGCGAAGCATTAGCTGCTGATTCAAGAGGTCTGGACCCATGGGGACAAGGACCGTTTCATTGTTCAATTTTTATTTTGTTCTCAGGAGAGAAAAATGGCATTGCGTCCTTTGCACGATCGTGTGATCGTCAAGCGTTTGGAAAATGAAACCACCACAGCCTCTGGCATCGTGATCCCTGACAATGCAGCAGAGAAACCAGACCAAGGTGAAATTTTGGCTGTTGGCCCAGGTAAAAAGAACGACAAAGGTGATGTGATCGCTTTGGGCGTGAAAGTCGGAGATCGTGTTTTGTTTGGCAAATACAGCGGTCAATCCGTCAAGGTGGACGGTCAAGAAGTTCTGGTTCTGAAAGAAGACGACATTTTCGCTGTCGTTGAGAAGTAATTCAGCCTTTCTCTTTTAAGAATTAAACGCTGGTGCTTTAAAACAGTCGACAGGACAGTTGCAGCAGCGTGATTGTGAAATCAATATTTGGAGCTATTCAAAATGGCAGCTAAAGACGTAGTTTTCGGTACCGATGCACGTACACGCATCGTTGAAGGTGTGAATATTCTGGCTAACGCTGTGAAAACCACTTTGGGCCCTAAAGGCCGCAACGTGGTGTTGGAGCGTTCTTTCGGCGCCCCTACTGTGACCAAAGACGGTGTGTCCGTGGCTAAAGAAATCGAATTGAAAGACAAGCTGCAAAACATCGGTGCGCAGTTGGTCAAAGAAGTGGCCTCCAAAACCAACGACATCGCTGGTGACGGTACAACTACTGCGACAGTGTTGGCTCAAGCCATCGTTCGTGAAGGCTTGAAATACGTGGCAGCAGGCCACAGCCCAATCGAAGTTAAACGTGGCATTGACAAGGCTGTGATCGCTTTGGTTGAACAACTGAAAGCACAATCTAAAGCCATCACCACGTCCAAAGAAATCGCTCAAGTGGGTTCCATCTCCGCCAACAGCGATACCGATGTGGGCACCATCATTGCCGAAGCCATGGACAAAGTGGGCAAAGAGGGCGTGATCACTGTGGAAGAAGGCAAGTCGCTGCAAAACGAACTCGATGTGGTCGAGGGTATGCAGTTCGACCGTGGTTACCTGTCGCCTTACTTCATCAACAACCAAGAAAAACAAGTGGCTGTCTTGGACAACCCATTTGTTCTGTTGTTCGACAAGAAAATCAGCAACATCCGTGACTTGCTGCCTACTTTGGAACAAGTGGCCAAAGCCAGCCGTCCATTGTTGATCATTGCTGAAGACGTCGAAGGCGAAGCCTTGGCTACTTTGGTGGTCAACACCATCCGCGGTATCTTGAAAGTCGTGGCTGTTAAAGCCCCAGGCTTCGGTGACCGTCGTAAAGCTATCCTGGAAGACATCGCCATTTTGACTGGCGGTAAAGTGATCGCTGAAGAAGTGGGTCTGTCTTTGGAAAAAGTGACTTTGGCCGACCTGGGTCAAGCCAAAACCATCGAAATCGGCAAAGAAAACACCACCATCATCGATGGCGCTGGTGCAGCTGCTGACATCGAGGCACGCGTCAAACAGGTGCGCATCCAGATCGAAGAAGCCACTTCTGACTACGACCGCGAAAAACTGCAAGAGCGCGTGGCCAAACTGGCCGGCGGTGTTGCCGTGATCAAAGTGGGCGCAGCCACTGAAGTCGAAATGAAAGAGAAAAAAGCCCGCGTGGAAGATGCTCTGCACGCCACTCGCGCTGCGGTGGAAGAAGGCGTTGTGGCCGGTGGTGGCGTGGCTCTGCTGCGTGCCAAGGCTGCTGTGGCTGGCTCCATCAAAGGCGACAATGCTGAGCAAGAAGCCGGTATCAAGCTGATCTTGAAAGCCATTGAAGCGCCTTTGCGCGAAATCGTTGCCAATGCTGGTGGCGAGCCATCTGTGGTGGTGAACAAAGTGCTGGAAGGCTCTGGCAACTTCGGTTTCAATGCTGCCAACGATACGTATGGCGACATGCTGGAATTGGGTATTTTGGACCCAACTAAAGTGACACGTACAGCGTTGCAAAACGCCGCTTCTGTGGCGTCCCTGTTGTTGACTACAGAAGCCGTGATTGCTGAGGCGCCAAAAGACGAAGCAGCAGCTCCTGCTATGCCTGACATGGGCGGTATGGGTGGCATGGGCGGTTTCTAATCAGCAGCTAGCAAGATGGATGCGGTTATCTTTCGCATCTTTCATGCCTGTTCCCAAAGAAAACCCAGCCAGAAATGGCTGGGTTTTCTTTTTGTTCACCCATTTCGTTATGAGATGGATGGACGGGGGCGGCTAATTTTTTTCGCGGGCCAAATCAAACCCCATTTGCCAAAAATCAGCTTCTAACTGTGAAGCTTTGGAAAAAATAGCAACGATATCCAGAAAGCGGGCTTCAGTCAGTGCCCGGTCGGCGAGTTGTTGCATGTGGTTGATAGAGGCTTGAGCTGCTTGTTGAAAGCCTTCGCTGGCATATTCGCTGATCCATTCGCGGTATGGATGATTGGGATTTGCAGCTAGTGCTGGCGCGAGACGCCTTCCAATTTCTGCATAGCCAATCATGCAGGGTGCCAAAGCAACATGCAAATCAAGCAAGTCGCCACGCTGCCCACAATCGAGCACGTAACGGGTGTAGGCAATGGTCGCAGCATGCTCTGGGGCAGCGATTAGATCTGCCTTCTTTAGACCCCACCCTTCGCACAGCCGTATATGTAAATGCATTTCTCCCAAAATGGCATTGAGTCCGCCCTGAGCCAATTGCATGTCCTCAAGGGTTGGACTTTTGTAAATCGCCAATGCGTAGGCGCGGGCATATTGAATCAGGAATAAATAGTCCTGAATGAGATATTGCTGAAAAACGGCTTGAGCAAGGGTGCCGGCTTCCATTTGGCGGATGAATTCATGGTCAACATACCGTTGCCAATCTTCAATGGCTGCAGCCTTGATGCGCTCAAAAATAGCAGATGTATTCATGCTTTGTGCCCTGTTAATAGAGTGTTCTGGGTTTAATGGGGCACTTGGTATGCTTGGTCAAAAAAATTCAGTTCTAGGCCAACTGCTCGGCCAAAGAAATCGTGTGCGATGGCCTGTTGAGTCGGGCCGACGCGGTCCAGTTCGCTGCGCAGAAAGGCGACAAAATCATTGAAGAAAGCGTTGTCATGCAAGGTTACCCATTCGGCATGCACAAAGTCTTTGGGCAGCGGTTTGGTACCACGTGTAGCCCAATCCTGATACAGCCACTCGGCCACATTCAGAACAGCCAAAATGGCTGCATATTCGCGTGTTGCAGCAGCTTCGCGCATGATGGCCGAAAAGCCCTGCGTGGATGTTGTATCTGGGGTTTGCTCGCGCTGCGTTGGGGTTACACCAAGTGCTTCAAACGCACGTAAGAAGTAGGTGTTCTCATCGCCTGAAACCATGCCCGCAAAGCGGCCAAAGCGCAGGCGTGCTTCAAAGGTGTCGGCGGTGGCAATGGCCCCACCCAGAAGGGTCAAGAAACTGTCAAGGAAGCGATGGTCTTGAATCAGGTATTGCGCCATCACAGGCTGCGGCACTGTGCCTGCAAAAATCTCTTGTACAAACCGATGCCCAACGGCATCTTCCCATGTTTGAAAATTGGCTTGGCGCAATTGTTCGGTGAAACGCTGGACAGTGGTGTTGGGCACGGCTGGCTCCTAGAAGGTGGTTGAATGGGTTCTCAAGAACCTTCTCAGAGGAGCATGCAAAGCCAAAAACATTGGGCCTAGCTGGGCTAGTCCATTGGTGCAATTTGGCAGTAAAGGGATGCGGTCGCGTGGTGAACATCCGTCCCTTCGCCGGCATGATCCGGAGCAGGTTCAAAGGGTCACTGTGCTGCGCGGCCATGTGCGGCTGTGGTGCGTAACAGTCTCTCAGCCCCTTGGCGGGACTCCCCTCGGTTGGTGCGTTGGGCCTTGGCGCAGCGCTGGACGATCATACCGCAGAGCAGAGGTTGCATAGGCGACTGAGGATTCTTGTTGCGCAAGCTACGATGGTACTTTCATTCTTGTTCTGGGTAGGTTGTCACCATGTCTTTGCGCAACACTTTGAGCTTTCTTCTCTACGATTGGCTGCAGGTTGAGCAGTTGAGCCAGCGCGCGCGCTATGCAGACCATTCGCGCGAAACCTTTGAGGCAGTTTTCGACACGTGTGAGCGCATTGCTGTAGAGAAATATGCGCCATTTAACCGTTTGGTTGATACCCAAGAACCGCACTTTGATGGTGAGAAAGTGGTGCTGCCACAAGCCACTTATGAGGCTCGTAAAGCCTATGCGGAATCAGGCATGCTGAGCGCTGCACAGGACTACGAATTGGGGGGTATGCAGTTGCCATTTGTGGTGGATTCTGCGGCAAACACTTTTTTTGCCAAAGCTTCCATCAGCATTGGCTCCAACATGCTTACAACAGGTAATGCCAACTTGCTGATGGCCCACGGCACGGCACTGCAAAAACAAGTATTTGCGCACAACGAATTCAATGGTCGATTCACTGGCACCATGTGTTTGTCCGAACCCCAGGCAGGCTCCTCACTTAGTGATGTGGCAACCCGTGCAGAGCCTGATGGACCAGACTACGAAGCTGACCCCTTAGGGCCACGCTACCGTTTGCGTGGCAACAAAATGTGGATTTCCTCTGGCGACCATGAGCTGTCTGAAAACATTGTTCATTTGGTATTGGCTAAAGTGCCCGATGCCAATGGCAAGTTGGTGCCAGGCGTCAAGGGCATATCTTTGTTTGTCGTGCCCAAGAAAATGGTGGATACGCAAGGGCAGCTCACGGGGGAGCGCAACGATGTGGTCTTAGCCGGTTTAAACCACAAACTAGGCTGGCGTGGAACGACAAATACTTTGCTCAATTTCGGTGAGGGCAAATACCCAGTACGCGGTGCAGCAGGGGCGATTGGTTACCGCGTGGGTAACGTGGGCGATGGCTTGCGTTGCATGTTCCATATGATGAACGAGGCGCGCATTGCTATTGGGATGGCCGCGACCATGCTGGGTTTTGCAGGTTACGAGGCCAGTTTGGAGTACGCCAAGAACCGTCCTCAGGGGCGGCCGCTAGGGGCTGGCGGCAAAGATGCAGCTGCGCCGCAAGTGCCCATCATCGCCCATGCTGATGTGCGCCGTATGTTGTTGGCGCAAAAGGCCTACACCGAAGGGGCTCTGGCGCTGAATTTACTGGCCGCGCGTTTGGTGGATGAGCAGCACACTGGAGATGCTCCAAGCGCTGCAGAGGCGCAATTACTGCTGGAAGTATTGACCCCCATTGCTAAAAGCTGGCCAAGCGAATGGTGTTTGGAGGCCAACTCGTTGGCCATTCAGATTCATGGCGGCTATGGCTATACACGCGACTTCCCGGTGGAACAATATTGGCGCGATAACCGCCTGAACATGATCCATGAAGGGACGCACGGCATACAAGCCAATGACTTATTAGGGCGCAAAGTGCGCATGCAAGACGGTGCTGGATTGAAGCTGCTGACACAGCGTATGAAGGCCACTGCCGAGCAGGCTAAGCAGTGGCCTGCATTGGCCGATTTTGCAGGACAGTTGACGCAAGCATGGGATCAAGTGTTGCACACCACAGCGTTGGCATGGCAATGGAATGACGCCAATCGTAGCTTGGCCAATGCGGTGCCCTATATGCAGGCCTTTGGTCATGTGGTGCTGGCTTGGATTTGGTTGGATGTGGTGTGCGCAGTGCAGACGCGTTCAGATGCTCAGTTAGATGCAGCCGCGCAAGGGCGTATGGCATGCGCACAATTTTTCTTTCATTACGAGCTGCCAAAAATTGGCGCGTGGCTACAAGTGGTACAAACGGGCGATACCACTTTTGTAGACCTGATTGAAGAAGGATTTTGAACCATGACCACCCTCAAACACATTGTGATGTGGAAGTTGCACGAACACGCCGAAGGCGCAGACAAGGCTACTAATGTGCGTCTGATGAAAGACAAGTTGCTGGCTTGTGCCCAGCTTTCTTCTGGCACTTTGCGTTTTGAGGTGGTGACTGCGCAAGAGGCGCATGCGCAGGGTTTGGAGGCCACTTACGACATTGTGTTGTTCAGTGAATTTACCGATAAGGCTGCACTGGATGCTTATGCGGAACATCCACAGCATGTAGCTTTGAAGGGCTTTATTGGCGCCATTCGCGAATCGCGCCAGTGCATGGATTGGGAGTCCTGATCCATGTATTCATAAACCATGTGTACAGCGCCAGTGCACATGGTTTGTTGATGGCCCGCATTTGATTTTGACAATGACAAGGAGACACAAATCATGACCCATCGTACTGTTCAGCAGCTATTTAACCTCAGTGGCAAAACTGCCTTGGTGACAGGGGGCTCGCGTGGCCTGGGGCTGCAAATGGCGCATGCCTTGGGCGAAGCCGGGGCCAAGGTGCTCATCAGCTCGCGCAAAGCGGCTGATTTGGAGGAGGCTACTGCGGAGCTCAAAGCCGCAGGCATTGATGCACAGTGGCTGGCTGCTGACGCGGCCAAACCGCAGGATATTGAGCGCCTGGCCCGGCATGCCAAAGACCAGTTGGGCGAGATTGATGTTCTGATCAACAATGCAGGTGCGACATGGGGGGCGCCTGCAGAGGAGCATCCACTCCAAGCTTGGGATAAGGTCATGAACCTGAATATTCGGGGCTATTTCTTGCTTAGCCAGCAAGTGGCCAAACTGAGCATGCTGCCGCGTCAATCGGGGCGCATCATCAATTTGGCTTCGATTGCGGGACTGGGCGGCAACCCGCCGGAGATGCAAACGATTGCCTACAACACCTCTAAGGGGGCGGTTCTGAATTTCACCCGCGCGCTGGCGGCGGAGTGGGGCGGACGGGGCATTCGCGTGAATGCGATTTGCCCAGGATTCTTCCCCAGCAAAATGACGCTCGGCACGCTCAAAGCCATGGGTGGGGATGAGGCTGTTGCAGCGAAATCCCCGCTCAAACGTTTGGGCGATGACGAAGATCTCAAAGGTATTACGCTGCTGTTTGCATCGGATGCGGGCAAGCACATCACAGGCCAATGGTTGGCCGTTGATGGTGGGGTAAGCATCCTCAGTGGCGGTTAACAAAGGAATTTTAGGAATGAGTGCTGCGCGCGGTTTGACAGTCCCTTTTATTGACCATTTAGGCATTGAGTTTGTGCGTTATGGGCAAGGCGAATCGCATTTGCGTATGGTTCCCAAGCCAGAACATTTCAATGGCTTTGCCATGGCCCATGGCGGTGTAGTGATGACGCTTTTGGATGTGACGATGGCGTTTGCTGCGCTTGAGCCCGAGCAGCCTGATGTGGGCGCAATTACAGTGGAGATGAAAACCACGTTTTTGCGGCCATCAAAAGGAACGTTGAATGGGTATGGCAAGGTGGTTCACCGCACGAAAAGTTTGGTCTTCATTGAGGCGACTGTCTGCAACGAGGCCGGCGATATCAGTGCCAAAGCCAGTGGCACCTTTGTGCTCAAACAACGCCCAGCCAGTGCGTCAGCAGCAGCTGTGAGTAACCATTAAGTACGCAAAGGCTATTCGATGACAGTCCAAGAAGAAAAAGTGACGCCTTGCGTTGTACTGGATCATATTGCCGTTGCTGCTCCCTCTTTGGAGCAGGGTGTGCAGTGGGTGGAATCAGTTCTAGGGGTGCGCCCACAACCTGGCGGGCAGCACCCTCGTATGGGTACGCACAATGCATTGTTGCGGTTGGGCCCAAGCCTATACCTCGAAGTCATTGCCCCCCAAGCGGGTGTTCCTGCACCAGCGCAGCCGCGTTGGTTTGCACTTGATACGTTGCCATCAGATGCGCCTCCCCGACTGGCCATGTGGGTGTTACGCACAAATGCAATTGCGCAAACTATCGGTGCCGCCAGCGAGCCATTAGGGCCTGTGCAGGCCATGAGTCGTGGCGAGCGTCGATGGCAGATCACGATTCCGGCTGATGGCTCCATTCCTGTCGATGGTGTGGGGCCTGCCGTGATTGAGTGGGAGGCCGGCCTGCCGCACCCAGCCGAAGGCTTGTCTGACCAAGGGTTGTCCTTGCAAAGGTTGCGCATTGCACACCCTCAGCCGCAGCGTTTGGCGCACTTGGCCCAGTCCCTTGGGCTGCAGCAAGACAGTGCGATGCCAGTGCTGACATGGGAGGCGTGTGCGCATCAGCAGCCCTTTTTGACAGCAGAGATCATGACCGCGCAGGGCCTGCGCGTAATGCGTTGTGCTGTTGGTAGCGGGCATTGATGCGAAGTCGGCTGTGTTTATGTTTTTTCTCGTTTGATTCTCTTCCCTTTTAAGGAGACACCCATGCCTAAAAATCGCCAAATGTTGCTGGACAACCGCCCTCAAGGTGAGGCCAGCGCCAGTAACTTCAAACTGGTTGAGACAGACACACCGGCCCTGCAAGAGGGGCAGGTGTTGGTGCGCCACCATTACCTGAGTCTGGACCCCTACATGCGCGGGCGCATGAATGAATCGAAGAGTTATGCCGCTTCGCAGGCATTGGGGGAAGTCATGATTGGTGGCACGGTCGGGGAAGTGGTGGAGAGCCGCCATCCTGACTACGCCGTAGGCAACCACGTGGTGGGCATGGGCGGTTGGCAAGAGTACAGCGTGGTCAATGCCAATGAACCCGGCATGATGCGTAAAGTGGATACCAGCCGTGTGCCCTTGTCCGCCTACTTGGGCGCAGTGGGCATGCCTGGCGTGACCGCCTATTACGGCTTGGTGCACATCATTGATCCCAAACCTGGCCAAACAGTGACAGTGACAGCGGCATCGGGGGCTGTGGGGAGCGCCTATGCGGCACTGGCGAAGGCGCGCGGTTGCAGAGTGGTTGGCATTGCAGGAGGGCCAGACAAATGCCGCTATGCAGAGCAAGAGTTAGGTTTTGATGCCTGTCTCGATTACCGAGCTTACAACAGTGATGTGTATGCCTTGGCCAAGGCACTGAAGGAAGTTTGCCCCGATGGTATCGATGGCCATTTTGAAAACGTGGGCGGATGGATCATGGATGCCATCATGCTGCGCGCCAATGCCTTCTCGCGCATAGCGCTGTGCGGCATGATCGCAGGCTACGATGGCCAACCTATTCCCATGGCCAACCCCGCGTTGATGCTGATCAACCGCATGCGGGTAGAGGGGTTCATCGTCAGTGAGCACATGCAGGTCTGGCCTGCGGCATTGAAGGAGTTGGGTGAATTGGTGGCTACCGGCAAGCTGCGCGCCCGAGAATCTATTGCACAAGGGCTGGAGTCTGCTCCAGACGCATTCCTGGGCATGCTCAAAGGCCAGAACTTTGGCAAGCAATTGGTCAAGTTGATCTGACCGCATCCGGGAGAGGTTCCCGTGTGCATTGAGACAAACAACAGGAGACAAAACACATCATGCAGAATTTTCAAGGAAAAACAGCGGTATTGACGGGTGCAGGTTCAGGCTTCGGGCTTGAGTGCGCGCGCATTGGGGCTGCACGGGGCATGCACCTGGTGCTCCTGGATGTACAGCAAGATGCGCTAGACCGGGCCGTTGCCGAGTTGCAACTTATCGTGGCTGCCTATGGCGGCACTATTTTGGCGCGGGTCGTAGATGTAGCCAATGCGGCTGCCATGCAGGCCTTGGCACAGGACGTGCAGTTGCAGCTGGGCGCGCCGCATTTGGTGTTTAACAACGCAGGCGTATCGGCAGGTGGTTTGGTCTGGGAAAACACCCCCGCTGAGTGGAGTTGGGTAATGGGGGTGAATGTGATGGGTGTAGTGCACGGGGTGCATTACTTCACCCCCATGATGCTGGCTGCAGCCAAAGCCGATCCCCAATGGCAAGGGCATATCGTCAATACCGCCAGCATGGCTGGGTTACTGACACCGCCCAACATGGGAATTTACAACGTCAGCAAACATTCTGTGGTTGCTTTGACCGAGACTCTGTACCAAGACTTGAAGCTGGTGACAGACCAGATATCGGCCAGCGTGTTGTGCCCTTATTTCGTGCCAACCGGCATTGCCAATAGTGAGCGTAATCGGCCACACACGTTGGCGGGCCAAAAGCCCACACAAAGCCAGTTGGTGGGCGATGCCATGGGTAAAAAAGCAGTGCAGTCCGGCAAGGTCACTGCGGCTGAAGTCGCGCAGAAAGTGTTCGATGCGGTAGAGCACCGGCACTTTTATATCTACAGCCATCCTCAAGCTTTGGGGGCCGTGCAGGTGCGGCTCGAAGATGTGGTGCAAGGGCGCAACCCTACCGATCCTTTCGCACACAAGCCTGAGTTGGGCGAGCAATTGCGCCAGCAGTTGCGTAGCTGAGGGCGTGTCAAGGCCAGCCCACAAGCGTTTGAGCGCTAATGTATGTACTCAAGGTGTAGCTAGTGCCTTGAGTTGCGCACGCAGTTCGGTTTTGTCCAGAATTTCCATCATCACCACAGGGGCTTGCCCGGGCATATGCAGTGCATAAGTTGGCACTCCTGTGCGCCCCAGCGCATTCAGTGCTTGGGTGATGGCCGGGTTTTGCCGCGTCCAATCGGCGCGTAGCAATAGTACGTTGGCAGCGGCAAAGTCTGCCAATACGTCGTTGTCGGCTAGCGTGGTCATTTTGTTGTACTGGCAAGTAATGCACCAAGTGGCGGTGAAGTCCACGAATACAGGCCGTTGGGCTGCCAAGCTGTCAGCTTGGGTCTGCGCACTCCAGTCTTGCCATAACCCCTGTTCGCTGGCTGCTGAGGCTGAATGCGTTGAGGGCGCGTTCTGGGTGAGCGCGAAATAGCGTCCACTCCATGCCGCTATGGCCAAAGGCAAGGCCAGCACAGCCAGCCATAGCACCTGCAGCCCGACATTGTGCTGGCCTGCGGGACGCTTGCCGATCAGCCACAAACTAAAACTCAAGGCCCATAGCACCGCCAGCCAAGCCACCATGGCATTGATACCGACTTGATTGGCCAAGACCCACAGCAACCACACCACCGTGGCAAACATGGGGAAAGCCATGGCATTGCGGAACGTTTCCATCCAGGCTCCCGGCCTTGGGAGTCGGTTGATCAGTTGAGGGAACCAGACCAATGCCATTAAAGGCAGGGCCATGCCGATACCCATAACCAGAAAGATGCCCATGGCTGCAGCGACAGGGAACGACAAGGCGGCCCCTAAGGCCGCACCCATGAATGGCCCTGTACATGGCGATGCGACCAGAGACGCCAACACGCCGGAGGCAAAGGCGGCAGAAGCCCCTTGGCTTGCTCCTGCGCTACGCCAGCGTTGTGGAACCCAAAGCCCGAATTGCACGGCTCCTGCCAACGCTAGCCCCATCACTGTGAACAATAAGGCCAGCGCTGCAACAAACCATGGTGACTGGAGTTGAAATCCCCAGCCTAGTTGTGCGCCTGCGCTGCGCAGAGCCAATACTGCTGCCCCCATGGCCGCAAAAGACACAACGACACCAGCGCCATAAGCCCAGGCGCTGCGGCGCTGACTGGTATGGCTGTGGTTGCTTTGGACTATGGAAAGGGCTTTGATGGCCAGAACCGGAAATACACAAGGCATCAAATTCAACAGCGCGCCGCCTGCAAAGGCAAACAGCAACATCCAGGCCCATTCGTGCAAGCTCCATGTTGTCTGCGTGCTGGCGACTACAGGTAAGCCGGATTTCTCGCTTGTGCGATGGGTGCTGGCCGCTTGCGCGTTGTCTGCCAGCGCCTGCAATAGGGCGGGGCTGGGCTGGGCTTGCAAGGTGGCGGGCCAGCCGGTAGTGATGGGCACTTGCAATTGCCACCCCATGGCGTCATTAGTGCTGCGTGCTGTTGGATCCCAATCACCCCCTTCGCTTTGCGATAAACGTGTGATAACGATGTTGAGGTGTTTGCCGCTGGCTTGGCGGTCCAGCGCCAGGGGAATGTCTGCCTGCCATGCTGTGCCGTCCCAGCGCTGTTGCCATTCTTTCTGGGCCCGCGCACCGTGCGTAACGACCTGTGGCTCGTCAATGAACAATTCAAGCTGCTGGCCCTGCAGGTGCTCAGGCAGGCCCTCTATATGCACCATTAACCGATCGCCTTGGGCGTCGGCATGGCTGCCATGGATAGACTGGGTAATCTCTACAGGTATATCGGACCAGGCATTTTGAAAGTCTTGGGCGTAGAGTCCTGTGGACGTTTGAGTTGGCAACGTGAGGGTAAATTGCCCAGACTCAGGAATGCATTCGAGTTTGCAGACCAGCCAGTTGGCTTCTAACGCAATGGTGACTTCGTCTGTTCTGGCAAAGGTGCCATGGTTGGTATCAGGCGTCCAGTCGGCAGGAATGGTAACTGCCACGGGCAGCAGGGTGCGACCTTCGTACCCATAGTTGGCCAGTTCACCAATGCGTAGTTTCAGCGGTGTGGGCCATTGAATGGCTCCAGCTTGCCAGCCACTTGGCAGTTGCCAGTTCAGCTCGGTAGGCAAGCCAGAATCACCAGGGTTTTTCCAGTAAGTGTGCCAGCCCGATGCGTGTTCCAGCAGTAAGCCAAGATGGATTGTGTCGCCTGCAGCAATGCCTTCGGGCGCCAGTGCGACCAGTTCTGCGCGCACCTGCGGCGTTTGCACCACTGCACGGTTGCTAGCGGCATGGTTACTGCTGAGTGGGTTTGGGGCAGAAAAGAGGTTTTGCCCAATGGCAGGAGAGGCAATCCACAGGAACTGCCACAGCAAGGCACAGACAAGCGCTAACTTGCCTACCACCATGGCCACACGTGTAAAACTTTTGGCGACGTGATTGGCGGGGTGCGGTGATGCGCTATGGCGTTCAGTCACACGATTGAATGAATATGGCATGAGAACAAAAAGCCAGTCGCACATCGCATAATCCCGTGATGGGCAGGAGATGACGAAAGACAAAAAAGCAGGACAAGAGGATCGTTTCCTCGTATGTAAGAGTGCGGAAAAACCATGATTATGAGAGATGGCCCGGCAAGAGGTTCCCTCGCGTGGCCAGAGCCCCTGTTGTGCAGCAGCAGTTTCGCACTTGCAACTGTGTATGCCGTTCAGACAGCGCCTGCATAATGCCGCTATGGCTGATACCACCACTTCACACGTTTCTTGGCCCCATTGGCGTTGGGATGCATTGAGTACACGCGACTTTCAAGCGCGCGCGGACACCGCACTGATGGCGCGCACGGTAGCTGTTTTGCCGTTGGGGGCGACCGAGCAGCATGGCCCACATTTGCCTTTGTGTGTGGATACGGCCATTACTGAAGGAATCATCGATGCGATGCAGGTGCACTGGCATGCGCAGCCTGAAAACACGCGGCCTCCTTTGTTGATTCTTCCTACGCAGGCAATCGGTTTCAGCCCAGAGCATGCCAGCTTCGCAGGCACATTGACGTTGTCTGCCACGACCATTTTGGCGTTATGGAATGACATTGGTGCAGGCATTGCAGCCAGTGGCGTGCGCCGTGTATTGCTGTTCAATAGTCATGGGGGACAAGTCAGCGTGATGGACATGGTCGCGCGCCAATTACGCCAGCAGTATGGCTTGCTCGTGTACAGCTGCAGTTGGTTCAATTTGCCACGTACCGAAGAGATAGAGGCGCTATCGAACGCCCATGAAGACCGGTTTGGTGTTCATGCCGGCGAAGATGAGACAGCCATCATGCGGCATTTGTGCCCTGAGTGGGTAGCGATGGAGCATGCGCAGCATTTTGCATCCACTTCTGAGCAGCGTGCGGCGCAATACGACCTGATTGGCAATGGCAAAAGTGCCAAAATGGGCTGGATGATGCAGGACTACAACCGGCAAGGTGCGGCCGGCAACGCGGCTGCCGCAACCGCAGAAAAAGGGCAATTGCTGGTAGAGAATGCCGCACGCCAACTATTGACGGTAGTGGGCGAGATCAGTCAATTGCCTTTGCCCTGAATCTGGGAAGATTGACAGTTACTGTGCCAGATCGGAGAAATTCGGTTTGCGCTTTTCCATGAAGGCGCTGAAGGCTTCTTTGGCTGCAGGGCCATGCAGCAGCTCACCAAAAATTTTGGCCTCCTCATCAATACGTTGCAGTACCGCTTCTTGATTGGCGCCTTTGAGCAGGCGTTTGGTAGCCAACAAGGAAGCCAGTGGTTTCGCTGCCAGCTTGGCCGCCTGTGCCTGTACATGGTCGTTGGCCTCGGTGGGGGGAACGATGCGGTTGACCAAGCCCACTTCAAGTGCCGCATCGGCAAAGAATGGTTCTCCCAGTAACAGGGCTTCACTGGCACGTTGATGGCCAAGCAGTTGAGGCAGCAACAAGGACGAGCCCGCTTCTGGGCACAGGCCCAAATTCACAAAAGGCAGTGAGAATGCGGCGTTGTCGCCTGCATACACCAGGTCGCAATGCAGCAAAAGTGTCGTGCCAATGCCCACTGCCGGGCCGCAGACCGAGGCTAGCAAAGGTTTGGGGAAACAAGCCAGTAGGCGTAGCAGCCGGAAAACGTGGTTTTCGTCGTCACTGGGGCGCGCTTTTTGAAAATCGGCAATGTCATTGCCTGCGCTGAAAACGCTGACGTGGCCTTGAATCACCACTACCCGCACTTGTGGGTTGTCGGTCGCTTGTGTCAAGGCATCGGCCAAGGCACAGTACATCGCTTGCGTGAAGGCGTTTTTCTTGTCAACGCGGTTGAGCGTCAAGGTCATAACGCCATTTTCGGTGTGGGCTAAAACGCCATCAACAGGGGGTGTCGGGGTGCTCATGGAAGGCTCCTTGAAGTATGCGAGGCTATTCTTTGAAGTAAGCGAGTTGGTGTGTGGTGGCTAGAACCTGACCGTTGTGGCTCCAGAGCTGGCCGCTTTGATCGGCGTAATTGTCCCGGTATTCTTGTCCATTAGCCTGTGCCAGCAGGTAGCCGTCACCGGTGGCGTCCAGTTGTGACTGGTTGGCGTGGAAATACACCGTCATGGAGACGGTACCTGCGGGTACTTGCCTTGCACGTTTGAGCCATATGCGAGGGTAAAACACGTCGCAAGCGGCTACCAGGCCACAGAAATCGAGTGGGCGTGGCATAGTTTTTCGCACCCACAACTGCGAGAGGCTGCTCTCGCCGATGGCATCGTTCCAGTCGGATGGGATGGCCCCCGTTATAGGCACGATGGCGTATTGCTCAAGCCATGGCGTGAATCCCGTCACGACAAGCGGCTTGACGCCAGCGTCAGGCCCGCCCGTTGCGGGGGCAGGAATGTCGCTGCCTGACCAGGTGGCTTTGCGCGCAGCCGTCATCACGGTGGCGGTGGTGGCAATGGTGTCCTGCCCGTTTTCCAGCACCCATTGCTCCAACACCCAATGTTGACTGGAGCGATTGGTGCGCACCGGTTTGGCGACGATACGGAACGGGCCGTCTGGCACGGGGCCTGCGTAGTTCAGTGTCATTGCGGTGGGATCGCCCAAACGTTGTGGGTGTTGCATCACGGCATTGAGCAGTACTGCTGCGGTAATACCACCAAAAGGCCCCACCATGTTCCGGTAAGCGGGTGTGGTATGACCTAAATAGTCGCCCTGGGCGGTACGTTGCAAGGCGATGGCTGCATCAAAAGGGTGCACGGGTGCATTCATAAGCGAGTCGTTGTGCAAGGGAGGGGCGCTGCATGCAGACCATGCAGCGTAATAGGGAGGTCGCCGCGGTTTTGCGTGGCACCCGGCTGTTGCTAGGGTGCTGCTGTTATGGCATGACTGCATCATGCTGTCAGACACCTGCGAGACTGTTTTTCAGTGCGGCACAGGTCTTTTGTCGGAACCTGTTTGGCCGCAACCACTTGCAGTCTCATTAAGCCAAGGCATGGGTGGTTTTCATCACCACATTGGCACTGGACTGCAGGCGTTTGAAGGCTGTTTCCACTTCGGGTTGCAGGCGGCTGAAATAGAACTTGGCAGTTTCCAGTTTGGCTGGGTAGATGGGATCGGTTTTCCCATCGGCAATGGCTTTGATGGCAATGTTGGCGGCCTGCGCCCAGAGCCAGCCAAAAGTGAGGTGCCCGACAACACGCAGATAGTCGACTGCAGCTGCGCCAATTTCATCAGGGTTACGTTGCGCTTTGGCGCCCAAAGCCTGTGTGACTTCAGTGAGCCGTTCGCCAATGCTTTGCAAGGGCAGCAGAAACTCGATCAGCTTGGGCTCTTGGCTGTGCTGCGCACCCCAGGCTGCAATT
Source organism: Lampropedia puyangensis (assembly GCF_004833285.1). Classification (GTDB taxonomy): domain Bacteria; phylum Pseudomonadota; class Gammaproteobacteria; order Burkholderiales; family Burkholderiaceae_C; genus Lampropedia; species Lampropedia puyangensis. The sequence goes on along the minus strand of NZ_STFG01000011.1, from coordinate 52,329 downwards.
TGCTTGCCAAACGCAGTCAGGGCTTTGCCTTGGTCGCCCATGACTTTGCGGCCCAGTAGGTCTAGGGCCTGGACCGCATTGGTGCCTTCATAGATGAGGTTGATACGTGCATCGCGCACCAGTTGCTCCATGCCTGTTTCGTGGATGTAACCATGCCCACCAAATACTTGCTGGCAACCGATGGTGGCCGTTAAACCGTTGTCGGTCAGGAAGGCTTTGACTACGGGCGTTAATAAGGCCAGCTGCGCATGGGCCGTTTGGCGCTGCGCATCGTCTGTACTGTGGTGGGCTTGGTCCAGCAACAGGCCGCAGTAGCTGCCCAGCATACGCCCACCTTCGGCGTAGGCCTTGGCCGTGAGGAGCTGGTGGCGCACGTCAGGGTGCACGATAATCGGGTCTGCTGGTTGATCGGGCGCTTTGGGGCCGGAGAGGCTACGCATTTGCAAGCGCTCCTTGGCATAGGCCAAGGCATTTTGGTATGCAATTTCAGTCAGGCCAAGGGATTGGTTGCCAACTCCAAGGCGTGCGGCATTCATCATCACAAACATGGCGGCCAAGCCTTTGTGTGGCTCGCCAACCAAGTGGCCGATGGCCCCGTCGAGCGTGAGTTGGGCTGTGGCATTGCCATGGATACCCATTTTGTGTTCCAGGCCCGTGCAGAAAATGGGGTTGCGCTCGCCCAGCGAGCCATCTGCCGTGAGCTGGAACTTGGAGACCACAAACAAGCTGATGCCTTTGCTTCCTGCTGGTGCATCGGGCAGGCGTGCCAAGACCAAGTGGACGATATTCTCGGCCATGTCGTGTTCGCCCGCACTGATGAAAATTTTGTTGCCAGTGATACGGTAGCAGCCATCAGCTTGGGGCTCGGCTTTCGAGCGCAGCAAGCCCAGATCAGTCCCGCAATGGGGTTCGGTCAGGCACATGGTGCCAGTCCATTGCCCACTGGTGAGTTGGGGCAAGTAGCGTTGCTTGAGCTCTGAACTGCCATGCGCCAGCAGGGCCTCATAGGCGCCGTGCGAGAGGCCGGGGTACATCGTCCAGGCTTGGTTGGCACTGTTGAGCATTTCATACAAGCACTGGTTGACCACAAAGGGCAAGCCTTGGCCGCCATATTCCGGTTCGCAGGCCAGTGCAGGCCAGCCAGCCTCCACATACTGGGCGTAGGCTTCTTTAAAACCATCAGGCGTTTTGACACTGTGGCTGCTGCGGTCCAATTGACAGCCTTGCGTATCACCAACGCTGTTGGTGGGTGCTATCACTTCTGCGGCAAATTTACCAGCCTCTTCCAACACCGCGTTGAACGTGTCTTGGTCAAAGTCAGCGTAGCGGGGCAGCTCTTTGAGTTTGGCGGTGGCACCCAGCCATTCGTGCAAAACGAACTGCATGTCTCGGATAGGCGGTGTGTAAGTCAGTGGCATGGTGGTCTCCAGTGTTGTCGTGTTATGGCGCGTAAAGTTTCAAGATAAGCCTGTCAAAAACAGATGGGCTACGTAGTCAAAGAGCCTGTATGAGGCATCACGGGTTTTGCAAACGTTACTCAATGAAGGGCGCTTTTTAGCTTGTCGGGCTGGTTTGCCCCGCATGTGCATCCAAAAGTCGTTGCAGGCCTGCTTGGGCATAAGCGTGAGCATTGGGGTTGAGTAAAAAACGCTTGTCGTAGTGCAAGGCCAGAATCAAACCGTGGATCTCAAAGACCAGTTGTTCGGGTTCACGCTGTGCGCACAAGTGGCCTTCTTCCTGACTTTGTTGCACGGCGCGTTGTACGGCACCCATCCAAGTGCGTACCGATTGCTTGAGGGCGTCACGCACTGGCCCGGGGCGGTCATCGAAGTCCACTGCGCCGCTGATGAAAATACCTGAGTCAGCAGTAGAGACGATACGTTCCATCCACAGTTGCACCATGCGGTTCAGGCGCGGCAGACCACGGGGCTCGGTCATCGAGGGCGTAAAGACCTCATCCTGGAAATTTTGGTGATAGTGCGCGACCACTGCGATTTGCAATTCTTCGCGTGAACCGAAGTGGGCAAAGACGCCAGATTTGCTCATTCCTGCTTCATCGGCCAAGCCTCCGATCGACAGCCCTTCAAGTCCCACCTGTGCTACCAGACGCATTGCGGCATTGAGAATAGCCTGCCGAGTTTGCTGCCTTTTGCTCGCGCCAGCGGTTTTTTCGGCTGGTGCCACGCAGGCATCCGTGTGTTGATCGGCCATGGGGTAATGCATTGTGGGAATTCAGTTGTAGGCGTTAAATAGAACGACCGTGCTATTTTATGGGCTATTGGCTGTTTGGCAAGCGTGCTGCGCATGGTTGAAGGCGGGGTTAGCCCTATAAGCGTCTGTTCAAGCTCTTCACGTAGACTGCGTGGATGGTTCAAAAAGAGGCTATGTGCGGCCAAAACAGCGGTGTGTGCACAGTCCGCTGGGATTTTGAACAATGCAGTACATCTTGCACCGCCTCGTTTGAAGCTGGTACGTTTGCGTTGAAGCCTTTACGCGCAGATGGCAAGACTGTTTCTTGTGGCGTCTCGAACCTGTAAAGATCGTGTGATGGGGGCTTGCCGCTTCTACACTAGCGGCTGTTCAAGCAGGAGACAGCAATCATGGTGGAATCGGTCAATACAGCGTTGGATTCGGTCGCGCATATGCAAAGCCAGCTCAATGCCCTCAAGGCTGGGCAATTGCGCGCAGGCGCGTTGGGGGAGTGGGTGCAACACAAGCGTGCGTTACTCGACGCATTGCCTCCTCCCTTTACTGTGGTGCTGCAGGATTTGCTCAATCGTCTGGAGGCGGGTGCGCTGTTCACTGAAGAAAGTTGCTCTTTCAGCCAGAAAGATCTGCACGATAGCTTGCAGCTGTGGATCGACAAAGCCGAGAGTTACTTGCGCAAATCCGGCAAGGTGTGAGCAATCTCAATCGCGCAAGCGCGCTTTGACCATTGCGGGTCGTGCTTTCCATGCGTGATGCGGTTGTCGTGTGGCGCGGTGGTTTATACATGCAGGTCATTACCATATTCCAGATGACAGCACCCAGATGGTGCTTTTTCAGATGAACCAGTTTGGTGCAACCGTATTTTCCGCAAACGCAGTCCAGTCAAGGGCTTGTAGCCCAAGGCCTACGCCATTGGGTTTAATGTTTCATTTTTCGAGATTGATTGAGGTATTTTTTGATATTTATCTTTGAATATCGAAACATTACAGTTCATCCATCGGTTGGGCATTGCCCACCACCACGAGTCGGCGCACCCAACCGGCTATGTGGTTTTTGATTTGATGAACGGTGCTTTAAAGGAAATACCATGATCTCGTTGAATAAAGTGTTGGCCGTTGTTGCTGTTTCTATTTCTGCTGTTGCTGGCGTGCAAGCCCAGGCTGCACAACCGGCTGCAGGCATTCACCCCCTGTTTGAAGACTTGAGCTATGCGGGAAGCTCCACCGTGAACCGTGCAGATGTGCAAGCACAAGCTCGCCAAGCCATTCAGAACCACGCTTTTCGCGATGATGTAAGTGCTTATTCTGAGCAAGCTGCGGCTTCTCAAGGTTCTGCTCTGAGCCGTGCCCAAGTGCATGCAGAAGCCGTGGATGCGATGAAAAATGACCGCCTCTCTGTGGGTGAATAATTCCACGACAGTCTGGAGCTTGACGCGCTTTAGTTGCTCAAAGGTTTGATGACCTTTGTTGCAACGCAAAAAAAGCCCTCTGCATATTCGTGCGGAGGGCTTTTTTTCTGTGCAGACGATTAATAGAACAGGTTTAGCTGGCGTTAGGTGTTGAGATCAGACGTTTAATGTGGCTGGCAAAACAGACGCTTTCTTTTGACCTGTACCTTGATGTCAATAATTACCCGAACAATTGCGCCAATGCTTGGCCTGGTTCGGGTGCTCGCATGAACGCTTCACCCACCAAAAAGCTGTGGATGCCAGCGCTGCGCATGGTGTGCACATCTTCTGGAGTGGCAATACCTGATTCGGTAATCAGTAACCGATCTGTTGGCACGTATTGTTGCAAAGCCAATGTGGTGTTCAATGATGTCTCGAAGGTTCGCAGGTTGCGGTTGTTGATGCCCAAGAGAGGTGACTTGAGGTGGCGCAAGGCCCGTTCAAGTTCGAGCTGGTCATGCACTTCAATCAAGACGGCCATGTCCAGCGCATGGGCAATCGCCTCCAGCTCGGCCATCAGACCATCTTCCAGCGCCGCAACGATCAGCAGCACGGCATCAGCGCCCATCGCCCTTGACTCGTAGATGTGGTAGGGCGCGACCATGAAGTCCTTGCGCAAAACAGGCAGGTCTACGCTGGCCCTGGCTTGCTTCAGGTAGTCCACACTGCCTTGGAAAAAAGTTTTGTCTGTGAGTACAGACAAGCACGCTGCAGAAGTCTTGCCATCACCCTCGGCATAGCTTTGGGCAATGTCCGAAGGGTAGAACTCAGGGCGCAGCAGTCCTTTGCTGGGACTGGCCTTCTTCACCTCAGCAATGACTGCGGCTTGGTCTTGCGCGATTTTGGCGCGCAAAGCACCGACAAAGTCACGCGTGAGAATGCGGCTTTCGGCATCCGCGCGCATGGCTGCCAGCGGGATTTTTCTTTGCGCCAAGGCAATTTCTTCGTGCTTTACAGCAATGATTTTTTCCAGAATATCGGACACAACAGCTCCCAGCAAAGACACCAAACCAGTGCACGGCGGCACTATTCAAACAAATAACAACAGCTTGCGTACGCAGTAGCGTGACCTGCAGACGGCAGGCGCTTATACCAAGCGCAGGGGGGATTATCGCCTCCTCTGCGAAGAGGCAGTCGCGAAGATGGGCAGAAACGGTGCTTGTTATGATGGGGGTAAACACGTTCTAAGGCATATGGCGTTGTGTGCATGAAGCGTGCGCCTGCAGCCATTGCCTAATGGCCTAATTGAATGAAAGGAAGACGATGCAACAAAAGATCAACCTGTTTTTGAGTGTGTTGTGTTGCGGCATGCTTACTGCCTGCGCGACTGGTTCTGGAGGCAATGCGCCCGCAGCGGGTGATACAGGAGGCAGGGATATTTTTGCTGGAACGAGCCAGCCCTCAGCACAAACTCCTTTTGATGCCGCAGAGGTATTGCCGGCTTTTCATTGGCAACTCAACGCAGTGAGTGGTCCTGACCAGGTATGGTTCGACAAAAACAAAGCTGCGCTACGTTCTCCTGTGAAGCTCACATTCCATGCTGACACGCATACGCTCTCGGTCAGTGGGTTGTGTAATGTGGTCAATGCAGGCTATACAACAACAGGCAATGCGATGACCCTGAAGTCCGGGATTCGCACCATGATGGCTTGTGCAGATACCCGGTTGATGGATTTGGAAAACCGTTTGGCAGAAGCCTTGGTAGGCGTTAAGACATGGAAGAGTGCGGGCACTCCACAGGCTCCCAGCCTGCAACTGACGTTTGCCAATGGCAGCCAGTGGAGTTTGGAGGGGCAACCGACCGATGCCACACGCTATGGCAGCGCCGCGGAACGTATTTTTTTGGAGATTGCACCGCAAACGCGCAGTTGCAATGATGGTGTGCGTGCCCGCCAGTGTCTGGAAGTTCGCCGTGTGGAATACGACGACAACGGCTTGCGCAAAGGAACAGGGCCATGGCAGCTCTTCTACGATGAGATTCAAGGCTTTAGCCACCAACGTGGCGAGAGAACCGTGCTGCGTATCAATCGCTACACACGCAGCAATCCGCCTGCTGATGCTTCCCGCTATGTGTATGTATTGGATATGCGGGTCAGCACAGAGATTGCCCGTTAAAATGGCCGGTTAGTCGGTTCTATGCGGGCTTACTATCGACCACCCATGCCAGAGGCGCCTGTCTCTGGCAAATTTTTGTATAGATACCCGCCTTCCTTGTCGTAGGCACTGGCTTGGCGCAGTCCGCAGTACCGCATCGATTTTTTCAATCCGTTTATTGTTTCATCAGCAAGGAGACAGCACATGTCGACGACCGAACAACACCAGCGTATCGCCAGCGGCCAAGGCTTTATTGCCGCACTGGACCAAAGTGGTGGCAGCACCCCTAAAGCGCTCAAACTCTATGGCATCGAAGAAAACGAGTACAGCGGCGATGCGCAAATGTTCGATTTGGTGCACCAGATGCGTACCCGTATCGTGAGCAGCCCTGCGTTTGATGGCAAGCGCGTGTTAGGCGCGATTTTGTTTGAAATGACCTTGGACCGTGAGTTCAATGGCAAAAATGCAGCCCAATACCTGTGGGATGACAAGCGCGTGGTGCCTTTCCTGAAGATCGACAAAGGTCTGCATGATGAAGCCAATGGCGTGCAACTGATGAAGCCGATTCCAGGTTTGGCAGAGTTGTTGGCCCGTGCCAAGGCCAAAGGCGTGTTCGGTACGAAAGAGCGTTCGGTGATCAAAGCCAACAATGCACAAGGCATTGCGGCTGTGCTGGATCAGCAGTTCGAGTTGGGTCAGCAAGTGCTTGATGCTGGTTTGGTCCCGATCATTGAGCCAGAAGTCGACATCAAGGCTGCTGACAAGGAAGCCATTGAAGTGGAATTGAAAAAAGGCCTGCTGGCGCGCCTGGACAGGGTCAATCCAGCCACCCCAGTGATGCTGAAATTGACCCTGCCTGTGGTCGATGGCTATTTTGACGAGTTGGTGGCTCACCCTAGCGTGTTGAAAGTCGTGGCCCTGTCTGGCGGATACAGCCGCGAGCAAGCCAACGCCAAGTTGGCACAAAACAAAGGCGTGATCGCCAGCTTCAGCCGTGCTTTGACAGAAGGCCTGTCTGCCAAGCAAAGCGATGCAGAATTCAATCAGGCTTTGGACGCGTCGATCGAATCGATCTACCAAGCTTCTATCGCTTGACGCTCCAGCGTTTGCTGAATTCACCAAGAGGGCAGAGATGCCCTCTTTTTTTTGTGCCTGGCAACGGCCAAAGGTTTTGCAAACCAGACATTGGCATGTCTTCGATAGCGGCGACTGCATGCCCGATGGCATTCTTTTGAACGACCAGTCCATCCCTCGCAAGGTGCATTCAAGTTGGCAATGCACCAATGCCCCCCGCACTGCGGGTGCTGTGCACTGAATAGGGACTTGACGCCGCTGGCCATAGGCTATTTCAGTGCAAATTGAGTGGTTGCAGCATGGCATAGAAACTGCTTATGTGGTGTACCACATGTATACATGTTTGCATGGCTTTTAAAACGAAGCCTGCAAACAGGTACAGGATGGTTTGGCTCAATGCCCGCACATGTTTCATGTGCGGAAAAAGACACATGCAGGAGTAACCGTGGATCAATCAGTGAATCTGTTGGCAACGTATGACTATGTGGTGTGCGGCGCTGGCGCTGCAGGCGGCGTGGTGGCCAGTCGGTTGGCCCAAATGACAGATGCTTCTGTGCTGCTGCTCGAGGCTGGTGGCGACGAAAGGGTGGAGCAGGTGGAGGATGCACGACGTTGGATGTCCAACATCGGTTCTGAGCGCGATTGGCAGTTCACGGCAGAGCCCTCAACACATCTTGCAGGACGGCGTTTACCGTTGCCGATGGGGCGTGTATTGGGCGGCGGCTCCAGCACTAATGGTTTGATCTGGGCACGTGGCCATCGCAATGACTTTGAGCGATGGGCCAAGGCCAGTGGCGATAGCCGATGGTCCTATGCAAATGTGCTGCAAGCATACAGATGCATTGAAGACTGGCAAGGTACGCCGGATGTGCAGCGCCGCGGCCGTGGCGGGCCTATGTACATCACCAAGCCTTCTGATCCTGTACCTGTGGCTCGGGCGCTGGCGCAAGCTTGTCAAGCGATGGGTATACCGGAGGTTGATGACCTCAACGGTGCTGCCATGGAAGGTGATGGAGCTTGCGGCATTGCCAACGTGAATGTGGCTCCTGATGCCAAGCGGGTATCGGTGGCCAGTGCGTATGTGCGGCCAACACAGCAGCAGCGCAAGAATCTGACCGTATTGCTCGGTGCCCATGTGCATCGTGTAGTACTGCAAGAAAAGCGCGCCCGTGCGGTGCAGTTTGAGTGGCGTGGTCAGGTTCAGACCGTCGTGGTTGGCGAGGAAGTGGTGCTGTCCACTGGCGCTATACAAACCCCAAAAATCCTCATGCTTTCGGGCATTGGTGATCGAGCGCAACTGCAGCAGCACGGCATTGACTGCCCTGTGCATGCGCCAGGGGTTGGTGCCAATTTTCAAGACCATATTCTGGTCGCTGGCTGTGTGTGGGAGTACGTATCACCTGAGCCTCCACGCAACAATGCGGCTGAATTTACGCTGTTTTGGAAAAGCCATCCATCGCTGGATCGACCAGATTTACAACCTGTTTTGGAAGAGTGTGCATTTGGTAGCGAGGTGACCGGGCCTGCGTATGGACTGCCCGCTGATCGCTCTGTGGCCTGGACGTTGGCGCCTGGCTTGGTACGGCCAGAAAGCCGTGGGCATGTGTATTTGGCCAGTGCCAATCCCCATCAGGCCCCAAGAGTGGACGCGAATTTTTTGTCTGCACCTGAAGACGTGCAGGCACTGATGGCTTGCATCAAGTTGTGCCGCGAATTGGGCAACGCCCCTGAAGTGGCTCCTTTCAGGCGGCGCGAATGGATGCCAGGTCCATTGGGTGAGGAAGTCATGCAGCAGTGGCTACGTCAAGCTGCAGGTACGTATTTTCATCAGTCAGGTACCGCGCGCATGGGCACAGATGACGGGGCTGTGGTGGATGGGCAGTTGCGCGTGCACGGGGTGCAAGGTTTGCGCGTGGTCGATGCGTCGATCATGCCCGAGGTCACAACAGGCAACACACATGCACCTTGCGTGCTGATTGGCGAAATAGCAGCGCAAGCCATGCTCGCCTCGCATGACCGTGTTCACGCTAGTGCGTCAGAGGGGGGGCAGCATGGTCGCGGTTGAATTGAAAAACGTGAGCAAAAGCTATGACGGAAAAACGTTTGCGATTGAAGGCTTGAATCTGCAGTGTGAATATGGCGAGATGCTGGCGTTGTTGGGCCCCAGTGGATGCGGCAAGTCAACGACACTGAAACTGATTGCGGGTATCGAGCGCATCAGTGGCGGCCAGATTATGTTTGGCGCCAGAGATGTCTCGCAACTGGATACGGCTTCGCGTAATGTGGCGATGGTGTTTGAGGACTATGCCTTGTACCCACATTTGAGTGTGTTTGAGAACATTGCGTTTCCATTGCGTGTGCGCAGTACCTTGCACAGTGATATAGACCGCGCGGTTGGGCGTGTGATTGATCTGCTGGAATTGCAAGAAGTGCGGGATGCCAATGTGCGCAAACTCAGCGGTGGCGCACAACAGCGCGTCTCCATAGGTCGAGCCTTGGTGCGCGAGCCTGACCTAATCATGTTCGACGAGCCACTCAGTCACATGGATGCAGCGCAGAAAGTGGGCTTGCGCAGCGAAATTGCGCGCTTGCAAAAAGCGGCCAAGCTGACCTCTGTGCTGGTCACGCATGACCAAACCGAAGCCATTTCTATGGCCGATCGGATCGCGGTGATGGACAAAGGGGTATTGCAGCAAGTGGCCACGCCTGCGGAGATTTATGCGCGGCCTGCCAACTTGTTTGTCGCCAGCTTCATTGGCGAGCCACCGATGAACCTGCTGGAAGCGCAATTGCTCGAAGTCCGCTCCGAAGGGGTGGCGATAGCCATTGGGCAAGGCGTTGAATTGTTGTTGCCGTTGCAGCCTTATGGCGCAGCCATCCATCGTGCCAGCAGCAATAAGCTGGTGGTGGGCGTGCGCCCAGAACATGTGCGGCTGGCTCAGAAGAACGGCCATCATGCGTTGGTGATGACCACCCCGATTGTGGTGGTCGAAACGCGCGGAGACCATGATGTGTTGCAGTTGCGCAGTCCCATGGGGCGTTTGGTTATGGAAGTCAATGGCCCCAGTGGGTTTGCACAAGGGCAGTTGGTAAACGTTGCGATTGATCCGCATGACGTGCATGTGTTTGATGCGCAAACCACCTGCAATTTGCTTGCTGGTGTGACAGGTGTGGTGACACGGGGAGCACAGACATGACACAGCAGCATCTTCCTTCTCCCATCAGCGAGAAGGGTTTGACCTTACGCAGCTTGAACAAGCATTTTGGAGAGCAACATGTTCTTCGTGATGTGGCCTTTACGGCTGCGCCCGGAGAAATAGTTGCTGTGGCGGGCCCATCCGGGGCCGGCAAGACGACCTTGGGCCGCTTGATTAGCGGGTTGGAGCAAGCCGATGCGGGCGAGGTGGTGCTGGCTGGGCGCGATGTTGTGCAATTGCCGCCTCAGAAGCGCCATGTCGCGCACATGTTTGAGTCGTTTGCGCTGTATCCAACCTTGTCTGCTTTCGACAATGTGGCCTCCCCGCTGCGGTCTCCTGCATGCCGGGAAAAACCTGATGCTGCTGCCATCCGCGCTCGTGTCATGGAGCTGCTCGAGTTGACGGAGATAGCCCATTTGGCAGATCGGCGGCCTTCCGATATGTCAGGAGGGCAAAAACAACGTGTCGCGCTGTGCCGAACGTTGGTGCAGCAGCCCGATGTGTTCATTCTGGATGAGCCGATTGGCCACTTGGATGCCAAGCTGCGACACAAGCTGCGCAGCGAGATTCGACAGCGGCAAAAAGCATTGGCACAGCCCACCCTGTGGTTAACGCCTGATGTGGTGGAAGCGATGGCTGTGGCGGATCGGGTTGTGATGTTGGTCGATGGTGGTGTTCGTCAGATCGGTCAGGCCCAAGATCTGACGCTCGCGCCCGCAGACATGGATGTAGCAAGACTCACCGGAGACCCCGCCATGAATTTGCTGCAGGTGCAACTGCATCAGCATGAGAGGCAATGGTGGGCTGGTTTTGAATGGGGCTATACGTTGGTGCCGTTCTGGTTGGGGCAGTGCTTGGCAGAAACCGGTAGTTTGTCCGCCCACATTGGTTTTTTGCCTGCGCATACCCGGGTACAGCCCCTGACGGTTGCTGAGTCCGAGGCTCCACCAGAGGCGGGCGCCTTGCGTGCAACGGTCTATGGCGTGGAGCCCTTTGGCAAATACACCTTGCTGACGCTGCGCATCGACGAGCAGCGCATCCGCGCCAAAGTGGCTGCGCACTTGCCTTGGCAATTGGAGCAACCGGTTCATGTGTTCCTGCCTGAGCAGGGCCTGTGTCTTTTCCACCCGCAAAGCGGACGTTTGATGCCTCGAGGCCATTGAGAGCCTGAAGGTGCCGTTGCATTTCCCATCACTTCATTTACAGAAGGTTCCCATGACGAAAAAACATTCTTTCCCTCTAAGAAAGCGTTTTGCCCGCCAGCTGGCCACGAGCCTGTGCAGTTGCATGCTGCTGGGCCCGGTGGTGGCACAAGACTGGTCTTACCAAACGGCTGCCAAGCCCTATGCCGGAACATCCATCCGTGTGCTCGATGAGATTACGCCATTGCAAGAAACCATGAAGCAATTGGTTCCCGTGTTCGAGAAGGAAACGGGCATCAAAGTGGAGTATGAGCTGCTCGGGCATGGTGATGTGATCAACAAAGGTCAGGCAGATCTGTACTCAGGGCGTGGCTACTACGACGCCATCATGCTGCATGGTTTGCAGCTTGGGCCTTTGCTGGCAGGCAAGGTGCTCGAGCCTATTGATGCATACGTGCAAAACGCGCAATTGCGTAACCCGCATATGGATGATGCCGATTTTATCGAGCCGGCTGCACGCAGCCTGACGCAGTGGGGCGACAAGCACTATGGCTTTCTGACCTGGAACTACAACCAGATTTATTGGGCCCGCAAAGACTTGTTGGAAAACCCAGATGAGCAGGCCGCATTCAAAGTCAAATATGGCTACGATCTCGCGCCTGCAGCCACCATGCAGCAGCTGATGGATATTGCGGAGTTTTTCACCCGCAAATCCGGCCAGACGCTGGCAGGACAAACTTTGGCGAGTGATTTCTACGGCATTGTTCTGGAAGGTATTCCTGCGGGAACCACATTCACCACTTTGTGGGAGAACTTCCTCAACAACTGGGGCGGAGGGGTGTATGACGCCAATGGCCGCCCCCATTTCAATACGCCTGAAAATATTGCCGCCATGACGTTCTGGGCCAAGTTGTGGACATTTGCGCCGCCCGGCCAGGCGGAGTATTCCTTGGTGGATGTGCCCACGGTCATGGGCAATGGTATTGCGGCCCAATCCATTGCATGGAGCGATTTTGTTTTGGGCATTGACAAGCCCGGTGCGTCGGCCCTGTCAGGCCAGTTCGTGTATGGCGGCATTCCTCGCAATGCGCAATTTTCAGGTCCACGCCACGCTGGAGGCGAGCCGTCTCTGATGGCCATTTCACGCGCCAGTAAAAAGAAAGAAGCCACTTTTTTGTTTTTGCAATGGCTCAGCGACAAATCCACGCAGGCAGAGTTGATTGCCAAGGGCGCCGGTGGTGTGCCCATCCGCCAGTCGTCGTTTGCATTGCCCGCGTTGCAAGCGCCGGAAAAGGCCAGTTTGTATGCGGCAATGAAGGACACCCTGGCGGTGTTGCCTGCCAAACCCAAGCTGCCCAAGTTCTTTGAGATCGACAACGCACTGGGGCCCATCGTGCAGCAAGTTGGGCTGGGGCGACTCACGCCAGAGGAGGCTGCCAAACAAGGGCAGGCCAAACTCGAAACCATTTGCGGTCAACGGTGTACTTTGGCTGAGTAAGCCAGCACACGATGTGCCACTGAACCTGATGTAACGCCCTCCATCTATCCATCCACAGAGAAACGGTATGCAAAAACACCATTGCAATTGGTACCCATGGACCTTGATCATGCCAGCCATGGTGGTTCTGGTGGTCGTGAGTTTGCTGCCGTTTTGCTTCGCGGTGTACATCAGTTTCAGAGAGGTCAATTTTGGCCAGATTGGCGACTTGGCAGGGTTCGACAACTACCGCCGCTTGTTTGCCGATGACCGGTTCTGGAACAGTTTGTGGGTGGCCCTGAAGTTTGTGTTGATTGCGGTGCCACTGGAGTTTTTATTGGGACTGGGGGGCGCTTTGCTGCTCAACCGTGGGGTGTGGCTGCGTAGCGTATGGTTGCCGCTGCTGTTCATCCCCAGCATGATGGCGCCGATTGTTGTGGGGCTGCTGTGGAAAGTCATGTTCGCGGGCTCCTGGGGCTTGATTTCGTACAACGTGCTGGAGCGTTTTGGCTGGCTTAGTGGCACATCGGTTTTTTCCTCAGCTGACTACGCACTCATTGCGCTGGCATTTGTGGATATATGGCAGTGGACGCCTTTTATGGTGCTGGCTTTTTTTGCTGGCCGCCAGGCCTTGCCGGTGAGCCCTTATCGCGCAGCGGCCGTGGATGGTGCAACACCTTGGCAGGTCTTTTACCGGCTCACGTTACCAATGATGGCACCGTTGCTGGCTGTGATTGGAATGTTGCGCTTTATTGATGCGTTCAAAGTATTTGATTCGATCTACATGCTCACTGCCGGTGGGCCTGGAGTCAGTACCGAATCGCCCAGCATGCTGGCTTACAAAATGAGCTTTGAACAGTGGCGCATTGGTGAGTCTGCGGCGTTTGCTGTGGTGATCTGGATCATGTTCTTCGTGCTCTGCAGTGTGTTTTATCAAATCGCCAAGAAACGCCTGAATGCATTTTGATGCGTTCAGTGCCCAAGTTTTTAGCGTGTGATTTTGTTGAAAAAAAGGATGACCATGTTGTCGTTGTTCAAGCGCAATACTGCGGTGGGTGAGCCAGTGTCATGGGGCGCTACGCTGGTGGTGGTGCTCATCACGCTGGTGATTTTGTTTCCCGTTTTGTGGTTTGCATCGATGATGTTCAGACCAGAAACGGCGATGTTTGCACGGCCAACCGAATGGGTTTTTACGCCCACGCTGGAGCATTTCCGCTACGTGCTAGACAGTGGCTTTCTGGGCTACATGCTCAACTCATTCGTTCTGGCAACTGTCAGCACCGTTCTTGTTGTGTTGATTGGCACGCCCGCAGCTTATGCGTTTGCCCGTTTCGATTTGAAGTTTCGCGACGACATGTTTTTGTTCGTGCTGGGCACCCGCATGGCACCACCCATTTGCCTGGTCATTCCGTTTTATTTGGTTTTTGCCAAGGTCGAACTACTGGATTCGTTCTTGGGCCTGACCTTGGCCTACATGACCTTCAACCTGTCTTTCTACATCTGGGTGGTGCGCAGTTTTTGCCGCGACTTGCCGGTTGAACTGGAGGAAGTGGCCATGGTGGAGGGGTATTCGCGTCCAGCCATTTTCATTCGTGTGGTGTTGCCGCTGCTGCGCTCAGGCATGGTCTCGACAGGCGTGTTGTGCTTTATTTTTGCTTGGAATGAATTTTTGTTTGCGTTCATGCTGGGAGGGGAATCTACTCGCACGCTGCCAGTAGCCATGCCGCTTTTGATTACAACCCAAGGGGTGCGCTGGGGGGCGATGGCGATTGTGGGGGTGATGTCGATGGTGCCTGTACTGCTGGCGGTGTTCTTGCTGCAAAAACACATTGTGCGCGGCTTGACGATGGGCGCAGTGAAAGGTTGATGCTGGATTGATGGCACGTTTTCTACTTGTACAGCAAAGGGCGACATGAAACACCATTACCTGCCATCTCTTGCTGAAACCGTGTGCTGGGGGTCTTGGGATGCCTCGCGCGCGCCAGTACTGCGCATACAACCTGGCGATACCGTCACGATCGACACGCTCTCTGGTGAGCCCGAGGACTTGCCTGACGATGGCCTTTTGCCTGAACACCGTTCGGTGTTGGCAGCCTCGCCCAAGCAAGGCGGGCCCCATTTGCTGACAGGCCCAGTTTGGATTGAGGGGGCTGAGCCTGGTGATGCATTGAAGGTCCACATCTTGTCGGTGCAGTTGCGCCAGGCCTGGGGCTGGAACTTGATCAAGCAAGGGCGCGGAACACTGCCGCAAGATTTTCCACTGACCAGACGCTTGCATATTCCCCTGGACAGAGAGCGTGGTTTGGCGCTGATGCCTTGGGGATCGCACGTGCCGTTAAGTCCATTTTTTGGTAATTTTGGGGTTGCTCCCGCACCAGAGTTGGGCGCCGTCAATTCCATGATCCCCATGGCCCATGGCGGAAACATGGATAACAGGGATTTGGTCGCAGGCACCAGCGTGAACTTTCCGGTGTTCAATCCAGGTGCTTTGTTTTCTGTGGGCGATGGCCATGTCGCACAAGGCCATGGAGAGGTGTGCCTGACCGCGATTCAGACCAGCTTGCGTGGCACGTTCCGCTTTGAGTTGATCAAGGCCGCGCATTTGGATATGCCGCGAGCTGAGTCGCCCACGCACTGGATCAGCATGGGGCTGCATAAGGACTTGAACGAGGCGGCACGCCAGGCGCTGCGACAAATGATCTGCTGGTTGGTGCAAGAGCGTGGGATGGAGGCGGCTGATGCCTATTCGCTTTGCAGCGTCGCTGCCGACCTGCACATCACCCAGACCGTCGACATCAATCAGGGCGTGCACTGTGCATTGCCAAAAATCACCTTGCCACCGCGCCGCCAAGGCTCTGGTGGTGTCCATCCATCCTTTGCGAATTGATGAGAAGCAAGCATGAGTACTTCCGCCTTGAAACCAATTTCCCCAGATGAGTTTGGGACGCGCGTTGCGCCCATGTATATCAATGGCCAGTGGCGCCTTGGCAGCAGCGGCCTGCATACCGATGACGTCAACCCCGCAACGGGGCTGGTGTTTGCCCAAGTGGCCCAGGCAACCGAAGACGATGTGCAAGAGGCCATTGCGGCGGCCTACGCCGCCCGTGGGGCATGGGCGGCCATGCTCGCTGGTGAGCGTGAAGCACTGTTGTTGCGGGCTGCTGACATTTTTGCGGCGAACCGAGATGCGTTGCGCGATCTGATCATTCAAGAGAATGGATCGGTTTGGATCAAGGCGCCTTGGGAAGTCGATTACGCGGTGGATTGCTTGCGCTCTGCGGCCGGGTGTATTCGCCAGCCCCATGGTGAAACCTTTCCCACCACTACGCCTGGGGTGGTGAGCATGACCATTCGCCAGCCATTGGGTGTGATTGGTGGCATCTCGCCTTTTAACTCGCCATTGCTGTTGGGCATGAAGAAAATTGCCTTTGCATTGGCAGCGGGCAATACGTTTGTGCTGAAGCCGTCTGAATTGACCCCTTTGGTTGGGCTGAAAATGGCAGAGTTGTTTGAGCAGGCGGGCTTACCGGCAGGGGTGCTCAATGTTTTGCCCGGAGATGCGGCGGTAGGCAAGCAACTCGTTGCAGACGAGCGTGTGCGCATGATTACCTTTACGGGCTCCAGCAAAGTAGGGCGCGTGTTGGCCGCAGAGTGTGGCAAGCACTTCAAACGGGTGTGTCTGGAGATGGGGGGCAAGAGTCCCATTGTGGTGCTCAATGATGCCGACGTCGACTATGCCGTGGACGCGGCTGCCTTTGGGATTTTTTTCCATCAGGGGCAGGTGTGCATGTCCAACTCTCGCATCATTGTGGAGCGTGGGCTCTACGATGTTTTTGTCGAGAAGTTTGTTGCGAAAGCCAAAACCATCGTGGTGGGAGATCCGCGCTCGCCCGATACAGTCGTGGGGCCGTTGGTGCGCGCATCACATGCGCAGTTCATCATGGGGCAGATCGCGGATGCCACAGCCAAGGGTGCTGTTGTGCATACCGGTGGTCGCCACGAAGGGCCATTTTTTCAACCTACCGTGTTGACCGGCGTCACGCCCGAAATGGCTATTTATGGCGAAGAGTCTTTTGGACCAGTCACCAGCATCTATTGCGCAGAGGATTTTGACCACGCTGTTGCGTTGGCCAACGACACTAGCTTTGGCCTGTCCGCAGGTATTGTGACCAATGACTTGCAGCGGGCCTTCGAATTCGCGCAACGGGTTGAGTCTGGCATGGTACATATCAATGACACCACCATTGCCGATGAGCCGCACATCACGTTTGGCGGGGTGAAAAACAGCGGTCTGGGACGTGAAGGGGGCGAAGCATCCATGCATGAGATGACTGAGGTCAAGTGGGTTACTTTCCAACTCGGCAAGCGTCAGTTCCCGTTCTGAAGGGGGCGTTAACGTCATCGCACGCGTGATACCTGTGCGATGAGGTTGATCACCCCGTCGCAATGAATACGTTAGAGGCAGATTCAAACGGTAAACAGGTTTGGCGGTGTGTGGTATATCCCTCGGCCAATGAGTCCCGAATCCGGCCCTTGACCTAGGATGGCCAAGTTCACCAATATGGGGTGTGTTGGCATGCCATTGATGCGGACATTGCCGGTGGCCTTGTCGAGTACCGCTTTGCGCTGCGCATGCAAGTCGGCGGGAAGGTGCGCCGCGTAGGCTTTGGCCAGGTCTGGGCAGAACACCAATGCTTGACCGCCCAGGCCAGCAAAGTCGACCACGGCACTATCGCCGATTGCACCCAGTGCGTTTTGCCATGTGTGCCCAGGTAAAAGGATTCCTTGCGGTGGAGTGGCCTGCACCACGTGCCAGCCGGAGAACCCGCGGCGTTTGAAACCAAATTCAAGCCCATTGCCAGCTGCGGCGACGATGTCGCTGCCACTGTCGTGGAGCCACACACTGCATGCGGCCATGACGATGGGCAGTACAAATGCAGGGTAGCTGCGCAGTACCGACTGGTCTGCCGTATCCAGTTGAACGGCTGCGGTCAGGGCTGTATTGGCGGCATCTGTCTGTGCATGACAGTCTTGGCCATGGGTTAATCCGGCCAGCACGATTGGGGCCATCGTCACAGGCTTTTGGGCCAGTGCAGGGGCGAGTGCATGCTGCGCAAAAAGGCCCATCATGCGAAGCCGCGCAGGTGCGTCGGGCATGGTGCTGCCAAATCGAAGGGCTGGCACACCTGCTTCAATGAACGGGGCCAAGCGTGTCGTTTGCTTTCCTTCCAATCTGGCCATAGGCATGCTGGCGGAAACCACTTGTGCCAATGGAGTCACGACGCCAAAGTCTTGTGCTGGGGCGAGTTGTACGTGCCCTGCTTCCAGCAGGGATGCGGCTTCTGCCATGGAGCAAGCCATACCCTCAAAAACCATGGCTTGGCAAGCGCTGTTGAGAATGGCATGCGGTGGTGCGTTGTGCAGAGGCGGGCCTGCATGCAATAGCGTGGTGGCAGGCAGTGTTGGGAGCAGCTCGCTGCGCAATCCAACACCTGTCCATGCGATGGAATCAAAGCGGGATGCTATGTCCGTGATTGAGAATAAATCCATACAGTGGCGTTTTTTGAAGAAAGCGCAGTGCGCGCGGTGGTCTGCTTGGGTTGTTGATTTAACTGTGAGGTGTACTGCATAAATTGTGCCTTTGTTGATCTGCGGCGCCTTTGCATTGGGCTCGCCATATGGCATAGCAACGACTTCAGCTGAACAGGCCTTGCTACAAGGCGCAGTGCGGTCACTTTTCACTATGCGATGCCCCTTCTTGGTGATGAAGGCGCCAAGCTGGTGCATTGCGTTGTAAGAGATGACAAGTTGCAGTGGCAGCAGCTATCCATGGCCCTGATGAATTTGCTCGAGACTTTATTTTTGTTTTGGTGCTTGATTGTTTTTTTAAATAAATGTGGCATACCACTTGCTTTGAAGAGCGGTACAAGCTTGTATCCAAGTTTTGATAGCAGCGAGCTTGTTTGTTGGTTCTTGGCGCTTGCGTGCAGAGCGCTTGATGAATCCTGATGTGCCAGCCCCCACCGCATTGGAGTGTTATTGCCATGAATGAAAAAAATGCCATTTTCTCGACTACCGCCAACTCCTTGGTTGACGGTATGGATCGTCGCAAAGTGTTGTTGGGCGGCATTGCCGTTGCTGGAGCATTGGCGATGCCGGCCATTGTGCGAGCGCAAAGCACGCCAAAGATTCGCATTGGATTTTGGCCGGTGGCTTCCGGCTTGCCATTTTTTGCGGCAGTAGATCAAGGGTATTTCAAGGCGGCTGGCTTAGACGTTGAGGTGCAAAAACACGCCAGTGCCCAGCAAGCCATGGAAGCGATGCTTTCTGGTCGTGCGGAGGGCAGCGCCAACGGGGTGGCAACCGCCGTGCTGGCGGTGGGCGAGATTGCCCAACCTGGGCTGATGAAGATTTTTTGCTCAAACCCTTCTAACGCCAAATATGTTTTGGATGAGTTCATTGTGGCCAAGGACAGTCCGTTGCAGTCGGTGGCTGATCTCAAAGGCACGCGCATTGCTTGCGGGCCTGGCATTCAGAACTTGACGATTGCCAGAAGCATTTTGGAGAAGGCTGGTGTTGCCGATGCCAAGGTGACGGAGCTGCCAATTGCGCAGCACGTTGCTGCGATCGCGACCGATCAAGTTGACGCCATTTACACCTTGGAGCCTACGGGCACGGTGGGGCGTTTGAATGGGGTTTCACGCGTATTGGAAGCAGGTGTAGTTGCCAAGTATTTACTGGGCGACCCAATGGCCCCGTGGTTTGGTGGTTCGGCGACGTTGACCAGTACGTTTATTCAAGAGCACCCGGATGTGGCCAAACAATTCATGGAGGCTTATCGCCGTGGGGTGACGTTGCTCAAAACCGATCCAGCCAAGGCCAGACCATCGTTGAAGGGCTATACCGCGATTGACGGTGCATTGACTGATGAGGTGCCTATGAACGATTACGTGTTCTATGACGAGTTCACGCCTGAGCAAATTGCTTACTTTCAGAAGTACTTTGATTTGTTCACCGAGAAGGGCATTTTCTCTAAGAAATTATCGGTTGAGAGCATGCTCTACAAGGCCTGATTGGATGAAACGCCATCGCAGCCTTAAGGCGGTGATGCCAGCATGAAAGGACGTCACGACATGACCAGTGAATCATCTTCAGCAGGGCCCTTGGCGGCAGGCGGTTGGAAGCCGCCCGTTTCCCATGATGCCGGCCCACCCAAGCAGCCTTTGTGTGATCGATTGCTTCCGTTAGTGGGCCCGGTGGTGCTGTTCATCATTTGGGATCTGGCCGTCCGCATGGGGCTGATCAAGCCGATCTTGTTGCCAAGCCCCATGGATACCTTGAAAGCCTTAGTGCTGGGGCTCGCTGGTGGCGATTTGATGGTCGATTTTCTGGTGACAGTCAAACGCACTTTGCAGGCGTTTGTCATTGGAGCTGTGATTGGAATGCCCCTAGGGGTGGTCCTGGGCAGTAACGAGCGGGCTTATCGCAGTGTGGAGTTTCTGATCGACTTTTTCCGCTCTACACCTTCGTCTGCCTTGATTCCGTTGTTCATCCTGATTTTTGGTATTTCGGACATTAATAAGGTGGCGATTGCTGCATTTGGGGCGTTTTTGATTGTGGTGTTCAACAGCGCTTACGGGGTCATGAACGCACGTAAGCAGAGGGTGATGGCGGCCAAGGTTATGGGCGCATCGCGTTGGCGTATTTTTAAAGACGTGTTGCTGTGGGAAAGCTTGCAGCCGAGCTTTGTGGGCTTGCGCTCAGCGGTTTCGATGGCATTGGTGATTGTGATTGTGGCCGAGATGTTCATTGGTTCGGAAAACGGGCTGGGCCACGCCATCATTGATGCACAGCAAGTGCTCAACGTCAAGACCATGTATGCCGCCATTTTGTCCGCAGGAGCGCTGGGCTATGTGCTGAACATCGTTTTTCTGATTCTGGAGCGCCGAATCGTCCACTGGAGTGGGAGGTAGTCGATATGCATGCCGTTGTGAATGCCAATGCCTACGCTGAGGTGCCTGCTCCCCGTTTTGAACCGGGGCCGCCAGGCACACACATCACTATTCGGGGTCTGACCAAGTACTTTGCGGGATGGCCCTTGTATGAGAACTTCGACTTGGATATCCCCAGGCACAAGATTGTCTCGGTCTTTGGCCCCAACGGTTGTGGCAAGAGCACCTTGATCAACATGATCGCGGGATTGGTACCGATTGACCGGGGGGAAATCCTCTTCGATGGCAAAACCCTTAAGGACACCAAAATTGGCTATGTCTTTCAGAACTACCGTGAAGCCTTGTTCCCTTGGATGCGCACGATTGACAACATCGCCTACCCGTTGTTGCTCGAAGGAAAAAGCAAGGCGGAGGTAGACCGCAGAATGCAGGAGTTGGTGGCATCCTTTGATGTGAAGTTTGATTTGAATCGCTACCCCTATGAACTCTCGGGTGGGCAACAGCAAACGGCTTCGATTATGCGGGCACTGGCTCCACGCCCAGAGGTGCTCTTCCTGGATGAACCCTTTTCGGCATTGGATTTCGAGATGACCTTGTTCATTCGCGAAAAACTCCAAGAGGTGTTTGTGCAAACAGGCACCACGATGATGCTGGTTTCACATGATTTGGAAGAAGCGGTGTACCTGGCCGACCAGGTTCTATTGCTGACCAAGCGCCCCACCAAGGTGGCTGAGATCATTGATTACACCGATGCACGTCCCCGTACCGTGGAGACTTTGTCTCAGCCGGGTTTTGTGAGCACGAAGAAACGCACGCTAGAAATATTTCAACAAGAGGTACGCCGATGAGTGCGCCACCCAGCACCACACCTGAACCTGCCGCACATCTGTCAGCGCTGGCCTTGCAAGACTATGTACGTACCAGCGCGCGCTTATTGGCGTTGCCGCTGGATGAAGCGCAAATCACCCGTGTGGCAGAGCACTTAGAGCGAACGGTTGCCATGGCGGCGCTGCTGGAGCAATTGGACATGCAGGAAGAGGATGAGCCGGCCAGCCTCTATAGCCCCGCTCCGTTTCCGGTGCCTAACCATTGAACGCATGGTGCATATAGGTTAACGAGCGCGCCAGTGTGCGTTCAGTACGTGTACTCCTTGTGAGGGCGATGGTTTCAAGGCGTTGCCGAGGCCAAGTGCAGTTGATAGAAAGAAACATATGATGGATTTGTCTGCGAACAGCATCGAGTGTCTTCGCGCTGTCGCCAACGGCGATCTCAAAGCCATTGACTGGTTGGCACAGAGTTTGAGCCGAGTGGAGGCCCTCAATCCCCGTGTGAATGCCTATACCCTACTCACGCATGAACGTGCGATGCGTGAGGCTGAAGTTGTTGATGCGCTGCAGCGTTCAGGGGCCCCTTTACCTGCACTGGCTGGACTGCCCTATGCCGTCAAAAACCTGTTTGATCTAGAGGGTGAGGTGACACTCGCTGGCTCTCGCATTCGCCAAACTGCTGCCGTTGCGACAGAGGATGCAGTCATGGTGGCGCGCTTGAAAAAGGCTGGCGCTGTGCTTACCGGGGCACTCAATATGGATGAATTCGCCTACGGCTTCACCACAGAAAACACCCATTACGGGCCCGCACGCAATCCGCATGACACCAGCCGCATTGCTGGCGGTTCATCAGGCGGCTCAGGTGCGGCGGTGGCCGCGCGCATGGTGCCACTTGCATTGGGATCAGACACCAATGGCTCAATTCGTGTGCCCGCTTCGCTTTGTGGCGTGTGGGGGCTTAAACCAACTTTTGGACGGCTATCGCGCAGAGGTTGTTTCCCCTTCGTGCACAACCTTGACCATGTAGGCCCAATTGCTGCGTCGGCAACATTGTTGGCGCAAGTCTATGACGTGTTGCAAGGCCCGGATGCGCTGGACCCTGCATGCGTGGCCACGGCGGTTCAGCCTGTCTCTGCACAGTTGGGTGATGGTTTGGCAGGTTTACGCATTGGCGTGTTGGGTGGGTATTTTGAAGACAACGCAGATGCCGCTGCCCAGCAGGCCGTTGACCTGTTGGCGCAAGCGCTGGATGCACGGCCAGGCCGTGTGCAATGGCCATATGCCGCGCAGGCCAGGGCGGCGGCATTCATCGTGACAGCGTCTGAAGGCGGGAGTTTGCATATAGATGATTTGCGGCACCGGGCTGCACAGTTGGAGCCAGTATCCGTGGATCGCTTCATGGCCGGAGCGCTGCAGCCAGCCCATTGGTTTGCGCGGGCTGTGCGTTTTCGGCGCCTGTACCGAGAAGCGGTGAACGCCTTGTTTACGCAGTGGGACTTGTTGCTCGCGCCTGCAACACCTTGTGCCGCAACCACTATTGGGCAACCTTGGCTGCAGATCAATGGTGGGCAGCAACCAACCAGAGCTTCGATGGGCATGCTCGCTCAGCCTATTTCTTTTGCTGGATGTCCGGTGGTTGTGGCCCCCACTTGGCCTGATGCAGCACAGGGCTTGCCTATAGGGGGGCAACTGATTGCTGCTCCTTGGCGCGAAGATGTGGCGCTGCGTGCAGCCGCGTGGTTGGAAGGGCTTAATGCGCAAACGGTCGGAGCACGCAGTGTGACGTGTTGAATGCATATCCATGTGGCGGCCCCGAGAACCAGAGGGAAAGGCGATGTACGAAGTGAATATTCCTGCCGTCGTTGCAGAGGTGCAAGCGCAATGCGAGCGCTATGAGCGGGCGCTAACCCACAATCTTGTGGACGAGTTGGATGCGCTTTTTTGGCCAAACCCCAATACCATTCGCTATGGCGCAGCCGAGAATTTGTATGGCTATGCGGCCATTGCAGCGTTTCGCGCTCAACGGCCATCGCAAGGCTTGATGCGCACTGTGACCAAGCATGTGGTGACAACCTACGGCTATGACATGGCTACGAGTCATTTGGAATTCGTTAAAGACGGCCAGACACGTGTTGGCAGGCAAACGCAAACATGGTTGCGCTTGGCGCAAGGCTGGCAAGTGGTGTCTGCCCACGTGAGTTGGATGGACTAGGCAATGGCGCAATCCTCTCAGGAGCATGACTCCTCCATCCTCGCGCAGTCATCGACCGCTATGCGCAAGCCCCTGTCACACGAGTACTCTGAATTGGATTCTCCTGTGGCGGATGTTCCGCGCGCCTCCCGCGCAGACGAGGTCTACCAAAGGCTTAAGGCGGACATATCCAAGTTTTTCCTTGTGCCCGGAGACCGTTTTACCGAAGGTGGCATTTGTGAGCGCTTGCAGGTTTCACGCACGCCAGTGCGCCAGGCGCTCTATCGACTGCAGCAAGAAGGGTACGTGGAAGTGCTTTTTCGTGCTGGCTGGCGCGTGCTTCCCATCGACTTTCGGCGTTTTGAAGAACTGTATGACGTGCGCAAACTACTAGAGGTTGGTGCTGTACGCAGGCTGTGTATTGAACCCGCAGGTCTGCTGCAAAGCGCCTGCTATGACGAATTGGCATCTATCTGGTTGGCTCCAGCTGCGCAGCGAGAGCTGGACCCCGTGTTGGTGGGCGGGTTGGATGAAGCGTTTCATTGCGCCTTGGTGGCCGCCGTTGGGAACAGGGAAATGGCCCGCGTACACCGTGATTTGACGGACCATATCCGCATGATTCGCCGACTCGATTTCACTTGGGCCGCGCGCATTGAATCTACTTATGACGAACACGGTCGAATTTTGCGTGCCATTGTGGCTCGGCGTGGTGATGAGGCCGCCCGTTTGCTAGGTGCGCACATCACGGCCAGCCAGGCTGAGGTGAGAAAAATCACCCTGCACCAGATCTACATGGCCAAGCGGCAGTCAGAAGCAGTAAGAGATAGTGGCGCGCAGTGACGTGTGGCAAGCAACGGCCACGCACTGACGTGCAGAGGTCGGTGCTACATTGCTGCTTTTGTCTGAGGTGCATGCGGGCCATGTGTTTAGAGCGTCAATACGTTCTAAGCTTGCACTAAGCATCTGTGTGCATCTCGTGGAGGAAGGCGAAGTGCAGTCATGCAGTTGATTGATATTGGGGCGAACCTGACCCATGAGAGTTTCGATCGCGATCGGGGTGCCGTGTTGCAGCGCGCACGCGCAGCAGGAGTAGGGCGCCAGATTGTCACAGGTGCCAGTCTGGCGCATTCAGAACAGGCTTTGGCTTTGGCTCTGCAATATCCGGGGGAATTGTTTTCCACCGCCGGCGTTCATCCGCACCACGCCAGCGATTATGACGAGGCTTGCGACGCACGTTTACGCACACTGTGCCAACACCCGGCCGTGGTGGCTGCTGGTGAATGTGGTCTCGATTACTTTCGTGATTTCAGCCCGCGTGCAGACCAGCAGCGGGCTTTTGAGCGGCAGTTGCAACTGGCTGTTGATGTGGCTAAGCCCGTGTTTCTGCACCAACGCGATGCGCATGAGGACTTCATGGCCGTGATGGCAGGCTTTCAATCGCAGCTCAGTAGAGCGGTGGTGCACTGTTTCACGGGTACGCGCCAGGAGTTGTTTGATTACCTTGATCAAGGCTGGTACATCGGCATCACGGGGTGGATTTGTGATGAGCGCCGGGGGCAGCACTTGCGAGAGCTGGTTTGCGCGATTCCTGCCGAGCGTTTGATGGTGGAAACCGATGCACCATACCTGCTGCCAAGAACGCTCAAACCCATGCCTAAAGACCGTCGCAACGAACCTGCTTTTCTGCCGCACATCGTGCAAGACATTGCAAGCGCACGCAACGAAAATTGGGAGCAGACGGCGGCAGCTAGCACCGCTGCGACTGTGGCATTTTTTGCCTTGCCTGTGGTTTGAGACACATGGTATTTACGTGCACTGAGCTGTCGCCTTTTGACGGCGGTGGTTTTGTGAGTATCTTTGGCCGCCGGTAGTCGTGCGTTAGTTGAAACACAGTGTTTCGGCTAGCACGCACTGCGTGTTGCCCGCAATAGGAAACAGCCGGCGTATGATCGTTGCTATGCCTTCATGGCTCGTATCTCAAGGAGTTTTCGGATGGGTCAGCAAAGCGTGCTCGCGCAATACGATGCAAAAAAAAGCACAGCGGAAGAAGCGGTTGCCTTGATTCCTTCTGGGGCCCGGATTGCGTTGGGGCTGGCCATTGCGGAGCCACCAGCCATATTGAAGGCATTGGCAGCACGGGCGCAGGTCGGTGAAGTAGGCGATTTGCGCATGCACTATCTGCTCGCTGGTGCTACGGCGGGGCAAACGGTGTTCCAGTTGGAACTGGCAGACCGCATCACTCCTGTGAGCTTGTTTCATGGCAGTGTGGAACGCGCTTTGGATAAGCAGCGTGCATCCCTGGGGTTACCGCCGGTTGCGTTTATTCCCACGTCTTTTGGGCGAGCGCCGTTTGTCATGAACGAAGTCGTCCAAGTCGATACGCTTTTGACAACTGTTTCGCCGATGGACGACGAAGGCTACTTCACGTGTGGAACGAATGTGGATTACGCACAACCTGTAGCTCAAAAAGCCCAGCGTGTGATCGTCGAAGTCAACCCCCATATGCCGCATGTCTATGGCAATAGCCGAGTGCATATATCTCAGGTCACTGCGTTAGTGGAAAATGCGGTGGCGTTGGCTGAACTGCCCGATGGGGACATAGGGAAAGAAGATGCGGCCATTGGCGATATCGTCGCTGGCTTTATTCATGATGGCGATTGTTTACAGATGGGCATAGGTGCCTTGCCAAGTGCCATTTGCAGTGCGTTAAAACACCACCGCTATTTAGGTGTGCATACCGAAATGATGGTGGCAGGCTTGGCTGATTTAATGCGTTCAGGAGCGGTGGACAATAGCCGCAAGCAACTGGATGTGGGTGTCTCGGTTTACGCTTTTGCAATGGGGCCAAAGTCGCTGTACGAGTTTATGCACAGGAATCCGATGGTACAAGGTCACCCTGTCGATTACGTGAACAACCCGACTGTGATTGCGCGCAATGACAATGTGGTATCGGTGAATGCGACGTTAGAGGTTGATTTATTTGGCGCTTGCAACTCCGAATACATACAGGGGCGGCAGTACAGTGCCAGTGGTGGCCAACTCGATTTCGTACGGGGGGCCAACTACTCCAAGAACGGGCGCTCCATCATCGCTTGCCATTCCACCGCGGCCAAAGGCAAAGCCTCACGCATCGTGCCGCAACTCAGCGGCCCCGTGACAACTCCTCGCAACGATGTGCACATCATCGTCACTGAGCACGGCTACGCCGATTTGCGCGGCAAAACGGTCAGCGAACGCGCTCAAGCCTTGATTGCGATTGCGCATCCTGCATTTCGAGAGGAGTTGGCGCAGCAAGCCAAGCTGTTGCGACTCTTTTAACCCGTAATGGACGACAAAAAGATATTCAAGCCTGAAGAGCCAAGTGGTCTTATAGACCGCTAGTTGTCGAAACCTGCATGAGTATTTTCCTTTGCAATAGATGGGAGGCGTTGATGGCAAGTATTCTGAGACATCACTAAAAGAGGCCAGCTTCGCATGCGAAACGGGCCTCTTTTTCATGAGTAGCAACTCGATCAGTTACGGATCAAATAATCAAACGCGCTCAGTGATGCTTTTGCGCCTTCACCAGCTGCGATGACGATTTGTTTGTAGGGCACGGTGGTGCAGTCTCCCGCCGCAAACACGCCGGGGATGTTGGTTGCGCCGTGTGCATCGACCACGATTTCCCCCATTCTGGATAGCTCGACCGTGCCTTTGAGCCAGTCGGTATTGGGCAGCAAGCCGATTTGCACGAAGATGCCCTCCAAGTCCAGGCACACTTCTTCGCTGGTTTCGCGGTTTTTATACAGCAGGCCGCAAACTTTGCCATCCTTGCCCTGTACTTCAGTGGTTTGGGCGTTCACTAGGATATCCACGTTTGGCAGGGATTTGAGCTTTTTCTGCAGCACTTCATCGGCACGCAGTTGCGGCGCAAATTCAAGCAAGGTCACGTGTTGCACAATGCCAGCCAAATCAATGGCCGCTTCCGCGCCGGAGTTGCCCCCGCCAATCACGGCAATGCGCTTGCCTTTGAACAACGGGCCGTCACAATGGGGGCAGAAGGTCACGCCTTTGGTGCGGAATTCTTCTTCACCGGGCACGCCCATTGAACGCCAGCGTGCGCCAGTGGACAGGATGATGGTTTTCGACTTGAGGCTGGCACCGCTCTCAAACTGCACTTCATGTAAACCACCAGGTGTTGTGGCTGGAATGAGTTTGCTGGCTGTTTGCAGGTTGATGATGTCCACGTCGTAATCGTTGACGTGTGCTTCTAACGCTGCGGCAAATTTAGGGCCGTCGGTTTTGGAGATGGAAATGTAGTTCTCAATGTCCATCGTATCGAGTACTTGCCCGCCAAAGCGTTGTGCGGCGATGCCGGTGCGAATGCCTTTGCGTGCGGCGTACACGCCAGCGGCTGCGCCAGCGGGGCCGCCGCCGACGATCAGCACATCAAATGGGGCTTTTTCGCTCACGGCCTTAGCGGCTTTGGCGGCTGCGCCGGTGTCGATGCGCGCCACTATCTCGGCCAGCTCCATGCGGCCTTGGCCGAAGTGCTCGCCGTTCAGATAAATCGTGGGCACGCCCATGATTTCGCGCTCTTCAATCTCGTTTTGGTACAGACCTCCATCAATCGCGGTGTGCGTGATGTTGGGGTTCAACACAGTCATCAGGTTCAGCGCCTGAATCACGTCGGGGCAGTTGTGGCAGGTGATCGAGTAATAGGTCTCGAAATGGAATTTCCCGTCCACGCCTTTGATCTGGTCCTGCAGCTCTTGTGGCTCTTTCGATGGATGACCGCCAATTTGCAGCAACGCCAGTACCAAAGAAGTGAACTCATGGCCCAGCGGCACGCCAGCAAAACGCAAGCCGCTGTCCACACCGGGGTTGGTGATTAAGAAGGATGGTTTGCGTGCATCACTGCCGTCAAGACGAACCGTAATTTTGTCGCTTTGCTGCTGGATTTCTTCCAACAGGGTTTTCATTTCACGCGCGCCCTCACTGTCGTTCAGCGAAGCGACCAGCTCAACAGGCTTGGTCAAGCGCTCCAGATAGGCTTTCAATTGGGCTTTGAGGGCGTCGTCTAACATATGTTTTCCTTCAATAATTAGGGGCAAACGAGCGGTGTATTCACGCTTGGACTGGGTAGCGGCTCGCAATGGCGATGCGGTTCCAACTGTTGATCACAATAGCCAGCCATTCAATGGCAGCCAATTCGCTGCTGTTGAGCACTTGCGCCGCATTGGCGTAGATGGTGTCGGGCACTTGTCCGTCTGCGATCAGGGTGATGGCTTCTGTTAAAGCCAGTGCAGCACGCTCTTTTTCGCTGAAATAAGCAGTTTCACGCCATGCGGGTAATACCGCAATACGGTCATAGGATTCCCCGCTGCCAATGGCATCTTGTGTGTGTAGGCGAATGCAAAACGCGCATTGGTTTATTTGCGAAGCCCGCAGGCGCAGCAAATGTGAGAACCCTTGCGCAACACCAGCTAGGTGGGCCGCCTCTGTGGCTAAACGATCCCACTCCGCCACTGCTTTATACAAAGCAGGAGAGGCTTTTCCCAGATTTACGCGTTCGTTCATCGTCGTTCTCTTCATGTCTTTGGCTATTTTGGGCAAAAAAAAGCCCGAGCGCCCGCAGGCGACTCGGGGCTTTGGATGGGCCGGTATTTTTTGTAGTCCGGCCTCTTCGTGGGGCGCTTAAATCTTGCCGACCAGATCCAGGGAAGGAGCCAGTGTTTTCTCGCCTTCTTTCCATTTGGCAGGGCACACTTCACCTGGGTGAGACGCCACGTATTGAGCAGCTTTGAGTTTGCGCACGGTTTCTTTCACATCGCGGGCGATGGCGTTGTCGTGCACTTCCAGAGTTTTGATCGTGCCTTCTGGGTTGATGATGAAAGTGCCGCGCAGTGCGAGACCTTCTTCTTCAATGTGCACGTCAAAAGCGCGTGTCAATTGGTGAGTTGGATCACCAATCAGTGGGAATTTGGCTTTGCCGACGGCGTCGGAAGTCTCGTGCCACACTTTGTGAGAGAAGTGCGTGTCAGTTGTCACGATGTAGACCTCAGCACCAGCTTTTTGGAAGTCGGCGTAGTTGTCAGCAGCGTCTTCGATTTCTGTTGGGCAGTTGAAGGTGAACGCTGCGGGCATGAAAATCAGCACAGACCATTTGCCTTGCAAGTCTTTTTCGGTCACTTCAATGAATTCGCCTTTGCCATTGCGGTTGACGAAGGCGTTGACTTTAAACGGCTGAACTTGCGTGTTGATCAAAGACATGATGCATTCCTTTTCATTGGGGTTAGAAATTAATCGATGACGTAAGTGTAGGGGTTCCTGATCAATTAAACAAATTGAATGATTTTATTGACTTGATAGTTTTTTGGTATTGCTTGACTGCTGAGAACAGCGATTTCCACCATACCTGAACTTCAGTGCCCAGGACTGGCCGCCTACAATGCCCGTGCTGTTGAACAATGATGGCACCTTCCTAAGACAGTTTTTTTGAACTTGCTGCTGCTTCCCTATGAGATGGAGGAGGCGCAAGGGTGTTGGTGTGCTTGTATGCAAGGCAATCTATGAATATGTTGGTCTTGAAAATGTCGGTGGTTCCACTGGTGATCGCAGTGGTGTCGCTGGCTGGGCGGCGTTGGGGAACCCATGTGGCGGGTCTGTTGAGCGGATTTCCCGTGGTGGGTGGGCCGATTACCGTGTTCATCGCTGCAGAGCAGGGACTGCCCTTTGGTACTCAGGCTGCTATTGCCGCCATCATGTCCGTGACGTGTTTGCTCAGCTTCAATGTCGCCTACAGCTGGATTTGCAGACGGCATGGTTGGCCACAGTCACTGGTGCTGTCGACCTTGGTTTGGGCTGCAGTGGCTGTGTGCTTGGCCCAGTTGCCCATGACTTGGCCTGTTGCCGTTTCGGTCACGGTGGCTGCTTTGCTGCTGGCGCCTTACCTGTTTGCGCCTGCTCAATCTGGGCGACCTGCAGCCCGTAGTGGCCGAGATTTGCCTATGCGTATGGGCACAGGGGCTGGTTTGACCTTGCTCATTACGGCTATTGCTGCACACTTGGGGCCCACATGGAGCGGCATGATCGCTGCATTTCCCATTATTGGTTTGGTGCTGGTGCTGTTCACGCACATCAGCCAGGGCGCAGGCCCGGTGGCTTTTCTCATGCGGGGCAATGTGCAAGGTTTGTATTCGTTTGTGGCTTTTTTCAGTATGTTGGTTTGGGTGTGGCCGCATGGCAGCTTGTGGGCTGGTGTGTTGTTGGCCATTCCTGCCGCTTTTGCTGCCCAAGGGGTGGTGCAGGCAGCAGGCTGGTGCCGTAGGCGCACCGCCGTGCGTTAGACGAAGAGACGTACCTAGAATGAACCGTATCGAACAGGCTTATTACCAATGAGCGATCACTGGCCACATCGCAATGCAGAAGAAATGGCGTTGCAGCACCCTAACGCGAGGTTGGCGTGTCAGTATGCGCCTTCACGTTCAGAGGTGCTTAAGGCGTTGGATGCCGTTCCGGCGCAGGTGGCTGGCTTCGAGCACGTGCGTTTGTTGTCGCTAGCAGCGCAATTGGTGGCAACGCCATTGCCGCATACTCCGCCTGCTGCGCAGGAATAGCGCGCCACGGGCTACGTGTGAAGACCATTCCTTGGGGCGCTGGGGCGCCTTCTGCAACTGTATTGCGTCAATGCTGCATAGACCGCGGAAACTCCATCTCAGTGGGCCTGCACCCAGGAACAGAAATAAAGTACAAAGAAAGTCCCAAAGGCTTAACCCGGTTGAGCGAGCACTGACGTATAAGTTGGTATCGCATGTTTTTATAGGAGTGCTTTGATGAATGCAATGACATCCCGTTGGTTGGCGTCCCGTTCTTGGTTGCTGAACCCTGCCACTTGGTTGGGCGCATCGGTCTTTTCTATGACCGCCATTGGCAGCGCGGTGGCGGCTACCGTAGAAGAGGCACAAAGTGCGGTGCAGGATCGTCAATCGGTGGCGGTGACGATTTACAACGACGGCTTGGCGTTGGTGCGCGATGAGAGAAAAATCAAGCTGAACCAAGGGCTTAACCGCATTGCTCTGCGTGAGGTGTCTGCGCAAATCATGCCGCAGACGGCCAGTCTGCGCGCTACTGATGGCTCTGCACTGTCCTTGCTGGAACAAAACTTTGATTACGATTTGCTCAGCAGTGAATCCTTGCTCAATAAATACGTGGGCCGGACGGTCACCGTGATTCGCACCAACCCCTCTACTGGCTTGGATGTGAGTGAAACTGCCACTGTGTTGGCCAACAATGCAGGCCCGGTACTCAAGTATGCGGATCGGATTGAAACAGGCCTACCAGCCAATGCCCGCTTGGCTTTTGATGGCGTGCCCGGCAATTTGCGTGATCAGCCAACCTTGGTGGTGTCCTTGAATGCGCAGAAAGCAGGTAGCCCTACGGTAGACCTGTCATACCTGACAGGCGGTTTGAGCTGGCAAGCCGACTACGTTGCGACATTGTCGCAAGATGAAAACAGCCTGGATTTGGCCGGTTGGGTCACCTTGAGTAACCAAAGCGGCGTAGCTTACGACGATGCCAAGCTGCAGTTGGTGGCCGGCGATGTGGGGCGTGCAGCGCCTGAGCGCGCGGTGATGATGAAATCCATGGATTCAAGGGCAGTCGCAGCCATGGCCCCTGCGCCAATGCAACAAGAAGCACTGTTCGAATACCACCTCTATACCTTGCCACGTACCACAACCCTAGGCAACAACCAGACCAAGCAGGTGTCCTTGCTGTCAGCGGCATCAGTGCCCGTGCGCAAAGAGTACCGTTTGCAAGGTGCAGAGCATTGGTATTATCAACTGCGCGACGCTAATAGTAGCCCTGAATTGGGGGACAAGCGCAAGGTTGATGTGTTTGTCGAATTCGACAACAAAGACGGCGACTTGGGCGTACCCTTGCCCAAGGGCGTTGTGCGCATGTACAAGGGCGATAGCCAGCAGCGAGCCTTGTTCATTGGCGAAGACCGAATCGACCACACGGCTAAAGAAGAAACCGTGCGCTTGAAACTTGGCAGTGCATTTGATTTGAACGGTACTTGGAAGCACACCAGCACCAAGCGGCTCTCCAGCAACCTTTATGAAATGGCATTCACGATTGAGTTGCGCAACGCCAAAGAAGTGCCTGCCACCATCAAAGTGGTTGAGCCAATCCCGGGCGACTGGACCATCTTGAACGAGAGCCATAAGCACAGCAAACCTACCGCCAACTTGGCGCAATGGAATGTAGAAGTGCCCGCCGATGGAAAAACTGAGTTGAGCTATACAGTTCGTATTCAATACTGAACGGATGTCTTTTGGGTTGAAGTCTAAAAGGTGCGCTGCAGTGTTAAAAAGCCTCGTCTGGCAGTTGGCCTGACTGCGGTTCTTGCCGTGCATCGCATCCTATTGGACTCCAACGCGGTCTGCGTGGAGATCGTAAATACGTTCTTAAGAGTAGCTAAAAATACATGTACGCTGGTGCCTGGTGCTTTTCATTGCAAGTTAGCTTTTAACCCTTGCCATTGGGTTGAAAGCCAAGATGGTGCATGGCATTTTTTTGCGTGCTATTGCCCCCTTTTAGGGGGGCTCACAATTTCGAAAAACTATCCACGCGTTCTCTCACCGCAATTTCTTCTCATCGAATCCTGTGGTGTTGTGGTTGCTATTCAAAAATAACCACCAGCATTTCCCGTCTGCTTGACCCTGTTTTGTGCACAAAGCGTGGCATTGCCATAGCGCTTTGGCTTGAAGCGCGGCTCACTGCTCGCTAAGCAACGATCAGGAATGAATAGTTGGCAAGGATTTTGCTGTTGTTAATTGTCATGTAATTGTCAATTAAGTGACGCAACCCCATCTTGAGAGGGCTGACGATCTCTTTATGATCAATAGTGGTTTCACGGTAGCGTTGGCATAGCGTCGGTGCCAATATGGCCATCAAGTGATCTGCTTGCTAGCGATATGCGGTGTACATAAAAACCTTGACTTGCATACACATTCATTTTTTAAGGAGAGAAACCGAGAATGAAGAAGACTGTCCTAACCTTTCGCTTCAATTCTTTGTGGAGTGCCGTGCCTGCTGCTGTATTGCTCAGCGCCTGTGGTGGCGGTGGCGATAGTGAGAATACTGCACCTCCAGTTAGCAAAATGCCGCAACCCACCCAAATAACAAATGGGGTTCCTGTTGTTGATCCGCTGATTGCCAGTGCAGCAGAGAAAATAGTAGCGGATGCCAAGATCCAAGCTGTAGCTGCAGATTTGAACACTCCAGCAGGAGAGAAGGCACGCTTTAATCAGCATATGGAGTTAGTGCGCATTGCCTCTCCATCGCGTTATGAATACCGAATGGCTGCTGAGATACACAAACGTATGCTCAACGAATGGGGCTTTAACCTCAGTGAAGTTAAGACCAGTGCCGATGGTTATTTGTCTGGCTCTGACGTGCAGCAGGTAGATGGCCTGCCTGTCTACAACGCGTGTGTGGAGATCAAGGGGAGCTATTCAAGCAGTCCCAACGCCCAGTCCTACCGAGGTCAATATCCGAAGGTGCTGATTGAATCGCACATTGACGTGGTGAATCCTGAGGTTTTACCCCCTGAGACTGCTCCTTATCTTCCTATTAGGCTGCAGTCCCTTACCGAGCCTGTGGTGAAAACCCCTCAACAGCTCGCAGCGATTGATGCGCAGCTTCAATTCGATAGCAATGGCCGCATCATTGAAGACGCAAATTACGCCCTAGCGCGCCAATGGTTTGCTAATGAAGCGCAGGCCAAGGCTGGTGGCGGGGTGCGTATTTATGTTCCCGGCTACTCCGATGCCATGAGCAATACCTCCAGCCTGTTCACGCTGGCGCAAATGTTTAAAAAATACAAGCTTCAGCCTGTTTATGACGTATGGATTTGCGGCACTTCTGGTGAAGAAGGCAAAGGTAACCTTGCAGGCATGAAGCAGTTGTACGGATTTGAGCAAGACCTTGGCACAGGTTCCAATCCGTTGAATTTTGTCGCGAACTTTGGCTCCGAAGGTGGAGGCTCCGTGAATTTCACGGGTAGTTATCGTTTTGAGATGAAGTTCAAGGCACCAGCCATTCCTGGTGGTGGCCCGAATGCAGTTGAGGCCATGGCGGCAACGATTGCAAAGATCGCCGATGTGAAAACACCCTCTGAGTTACGCAGTGATGCATTGAAGACTACATACACCGTTGGTCAGTCCAGCTGCGAAGCACCTCTACCCGGTAGCGATGTTGTCCCTAGCTGTACTTTGCTGGTGGATATGCGATCTGAGCGTACCGATACCCTCAACGAAGTACGGGCAACGATTGAACCGACTTTTGTGGCAGGGATGACGGCCGAAAACAACCGCTGGGGTCAGACAGATGGCACACAACAAGCTGTATCTATTGAACAAATGTGGTACGGCCTGCGTCCGGCTTTTGTCAATGGCGATACCGCTAATGTTGCGCTGCAAGCGGGCTGGCAAGCTGCTCGCTCGGCTGATGTTGATAAAGCAGAGAAAGTGCCAAGTGGCTCAACCAGCCTCAATGACAATGTCCCGGCGAATACAGGCGTGCCTACCTATAACTGGTCTCTGGGATCCAATGCCGTTGTCGCTGGTACACATGCTTTCTGGGAATGGGGTACCAAGGGCGACCCTGCCGTAGAAACCAAGCGCATTCAGCGCGCGTTGACAGCTGTACTCATTGCCTCTGGTTATCACTTGGCAGACGGCAGTGTGATTGAGCCTGCAGTCAGCCCTATTGGGGCACGCACCCGTGAAGTGAACTAAGCACATACACAGAGAAAAATCATGAAAAAAATATTTCTTACTACGCTGGCAGCACTGGTTTCCAGCACTTGTCTTCTTAGCGTCGGGTATGCCCAGACGGCCGCCGCTGCAATCCTTGTTGAGTTCCAAGGCCCAGGTGGCCATAGCAGTAGCAATTACGGGCGCACCAGCGCCTTGCACGCTGCTGCCAGATCGATTGTCAAACTGCAGGAGGCCGGCTTACCTATGGGAAGCTACTCCATCGCAGAATTGACGGGCGGAAATTCTGTGAATTCGATTGCCTCAGATGGCAAGTTCATCGTTAAACTCAACCCGCAATCAGGTATAAGTCCTGAAGACTTGCTGTCTAAAGTGAATGAGGCGGCCAAAGCGGGTACTGATGCGGAAAACGCTTTTCGTAACGTCAAACCCGGAGACCTCACTGCAGGGGCTGCGGCAGATATTCGTTATAGCGTTCAAATGCAGTAAGCCCTAGACACATGCCAGTATGTATTTAGCCCCAAGTGCACTAACGCGCTTGGGGCTAAATAGTTTTGTTGATGCAAGGGCTTGCGCTTTACGAAGGCGAGTTGTGGGTACTCAGGTTGCTGTGACGTTTAGCCTGATTGAAGCTGATGTTTCGACAGGTTCTGCAACAAAAAAACTATTTGAGAAGGCCCCGCTTACGCTCTTTCTGAAGAAGGGCTGGAAACGTCTTTTGCTCGTCACGATTGGTGGGGGTCAGATGATCTCTAGCACCTTCTCAACTGGGCGCGCCAGTCGGGTGCCTTTGGCCGTGGTCACAAACGGGCGGTTGAGTAGCACGGGGTGGGTGGCCACGGCGTTGAGCAGGCCCTCATCGTTGGCGGCATCGAGCTGCAACTCTTGGTAGATCGTTTCTTTGCTGCGAATGGCTTCGCGCACAGACAGGCCGCTGGCGCTGATTAGGGCTTGCAGTTGGGGGCGTGTCAGCGGAGTTTTGAGGTATTCCACGATGGTCGGCTCAATGCCATGGGCGCGCAGCAACTCCAGAGTTTTGCGTGAGGTGCTGCATCGGCTGTTGTGGTAAATGGTGGCAGTTGGGCTAGTCATATAAGGCGATGGTGGAATGGCCATCTGGTTTTAGCAGGTCTGCAGCATGGTGATGCGGCGGCATGTCCAGATATTGACAAATTATCGCTGGTAGTAAGTGGTTGGGTCTATGGATTGAACCTCCAAAATCCAAAAGTAAAGGATTGCGGCTGAGCATCAACATGTGCATACGAGCAAACTTGCATTTGTATGCAGAGGGCAATCAGCGGGCACATAGACTGGCCTGGGCATCCCACTGGACAACGTTCAGTGGTCATTCCATTCTTTAAGCATCAAGGGGTGCGGTTGGTGGCCAATCCCTTCAATGACCGTCAGCGTTGCAGGTGTGCCCAACGCTTGCAGTTGGGTATGCGCGGCGGTTGCCAAATGCACAGGCATGACGCTATCGGCAGTACCGTGCAAGAGGTGGATGGAAGATGCCGAGCGTTGTGTTGGCAGTTCGGCAAAACGGCCTGAGAAGCTGAATACCTCGGCAGCAGGAGGGGCAGGCAATTTGGTTGATTCCAACGCCATGATGGCGCCTTGCGAGAAGCCCGCAATAGTGGTGTGTGCAGCATCCACATTGGCTTTTTGCTGCCAATGCGCAATCGCGGCCAAAAAGCTGGGCATGGCAGCATCAACACGTGCCTGGCGGTTGTGCTCAGTAACCCCGATCACGGAAAACCACTGTAGGCCACTTGAAATGTCTGATGGCTGTGCGGATGCAATGCTGACGACAAATGCCAAAGGGTTGCGGGCGCAAAACCAATGGGCCAGCCCGAGCATGGATTGCGGCTCTGAGCCCACGCCATGGGTGAGCACCACCAATTGGTTGGGGGAGGCCGATGGCGCTTGAACAACTATAGAACGATCTGACATGGTTGACTTTGCTCCTGAGGCGATTTTTATGCGGGTTGGCGCTACGCTTGCCTTGCTGATGTAATGAAAATCAGGCGCGGCGAATCCAGGTTGGGGCTATTTGGGTGCCCTGACCTGCGCCGTAGCCAAAGTAAATGTTGAGTCCACCCACGGGTTCCAGGTAACGAGCGTTTTTCAAACCGCCTGCATCGATTGGGGTAAAACCAATGCTTTCAATCAGTACCCGCACGGTTTGCTTGGCGCGTTCGCTGTCGCTGGCGAAAAACACGGGTACTGTGGCGCCATTGGCAAACGCAGAGCCTTTAGCCAAAACTTGGGCAAACACGGTATTGAAGGCTTTGACCACTTGTGCTTGCGGCGCGGCCTTGGCAATTTCTTCCGCTGCTGAAGTGGTGTGGCCAATGGTCAAGCCCATGTAGTCAGCGGTCAGCGGGTTGGTGATGTCTACCACCACACGGCCAGAGAGGTCGCCAAGCCCTTGCAGTGCGGTGACTGCATCGCCAAAACCTACAGCCAACACCACGACATCGGAGTCACCAAGCGCTTTTGAGGGCTCCAAAGCAACGGCGCCAGGATGGGCGGCGGCCAAGGCTTGAGCCTTGCCAAGATCGCGTGCGGTGACGCGCACTTGATGACCAGCACGTGTGAGTTGTTGAACGAAACCTGCGCCCATATTGCCAGCGCCAACGACAGTGATTTTCATGGAATTGCTCCTTGGGATGGTGCGTTTTGCAACGCGATGTCGTCACTGTATTGTTTCTTTTTATTTTTATAAATATGGTGGTGGTAGACTAAATGTCTCGCATGGAGAGATTATGGATAAACTACAAGCCATGGCGACTTTTGTTGCCGTTGTGGATGCAGGCAGTTTTGTGGGAGCTATGGATACCACCGGGTTATCCAAGCCTGCGGTTTCAAGGCAAGTGGCGGAGTTGGAGCGCTTGATTGGCAGCCGATTGCTGCACCGAACTACGCGCAGCTTGTCGCTTACTGAGGATGGGCGGCGGTATTACGAACGCTGTAAAGAATTGCTGGCTGCGATCAATGATGCGGAGAATGAGGCTGGTCAACAGGTGCGCCAAGCCCATGGCCGCTTGCGGGTTGGCGCACCACAGGATTTTGGGGTGGAATTTTTAGCCCCGCTATGGGGGCAGTTTCTTGCACAAAACCCCAATGTTGAGTTGGATGTGGTGCTCTCTGATCGGGTGATGGATTTGGTGGAAGAGGGCTATGACTTGGTGGTGCGCATTGGCCACACGCCCAACTCCTCCCTAGTGGGGCGCACGCTTGCGCACACCCGCATGCTGTTGTGCGCATCTCCAGAGTATCTGGCTTCTGCCGCACCATTAGAGTCACCTGAAGATTTGGCGCACCACGCGGTGGTGGCTTACAGCTATTTTTCTACAGGCGATACATGGCGCCTGCGTGATGCACAGGGGCGCGAGCAGGCGGTACGCGTGCATCCGCGTGTCCATACCAGTAGCGGGGCATCTTGCCGGGCTTTGGCGGTTACGGGGCAGGGCATTATTTTGCAGCCGGATTTTTTACTGTATCGAGAGTTGATGGCTGGCACTTTGGTGCCGGTATTGCCGCAATGGCACTGCAACGAATTGACGATTCAGGCGCTGTACCCAACCCGCACCTTGGTGCCTGTCAAAGTGCAGCGTTTGCGTGATTTTCTGGTTCAGGCGTTGGCAGCCCCGCCATGGAGCGCGGTGGATACTGCGTCGTTGGCCAAAACAGCCAAGCCGCGCAAGAAACGCTGACGGGACAGCGCTGCTGTGCCGCTGTTTTTTTTGAAATGGCGTGATCGCTCAACGGATGTCCGTACACGCGTACACGCGCGCATAGGGCATAGGCATAGGGTTTTACAGTGGTAGCTGTGTGGCTTTGAGCGTGCGCAGCACAAAGCTTGAGCGGCTGTGGCGAATGCCTTTGATCAGGTAGAGCTTTTCACGCAGGAAACGCTCATAGTCGCGGGTGTCGCGAACTACCACGCGCAACAGGTAGTCGTAATCGCCAGAGACCAGATGCGCTTCAACGACCTCTGGAATTGCGGCCAGCGTATGGCCAAAAGCTTCCAGTGTGTTGTCAGAGTGGCTATCAAGCGTGACCTGAATCAACACCGTATCTTGTAAGCCCAAGGCCTGCGCGTTGAGCTGCACGGTGTAGCCTTCAATGATGCCTGCCTCTTCCATTTTCCGGATGCGATTCCAGCATGGTGTCGGGCTCAGGCCCACTTCCTGGCCAATTTCTTGCAAACTGGCGCGCGAGTTTTTCTGTAGTTGCGCGAGGATTTTCTTGTCTAGCTGATCCATGAGGAATAATTTTCTTTTATATTGAAATATATAGATGGAAATTCTATTTCAATAGTGTTTTGGTCTGCAAATGGGCAAAAACTTCTGCCAGCACTTGCGCACAATAAAGGCATGGAAGCAAAGGCTTTCCGGCCTTTAGTAACCAGCAAGCGCAGCCACTGGTGACCGCCAGGGCTTCTTCGGGTTGATCTGCATCCCCTTGCGCTGAGGCTCCTTAACGGGTGGAGCTGGCTCATTTGTCATGAAATTAAGCCTGCACGTGTGCAGGCTTTTTCACGTCTAGCGTGGCACGCTGAGACAGGCGCGTTTGCTTGGTTGAATTGCCCCAAGAGGCTGAAGCCGCGTACACTTTGCCCCCAATTGGCATCCAATTCTTTTGTAGCAAGGACAGACTATGCGTTGGGAAGGCAATCGACAATCCGATAACGTGGAAGACCGCCGCGCTAGTGGCGTAGGAGGGCGCAGCATTGGTATTGGCTCCATCATCGTGGCGCTGATCGCGTGGGGGGTATTTGGCATCAACCCGCTGACGGTGTTGGGCATCATGCAAGGTGGCGCGCCAACGGTACAAACACAGCAGGCGCCAGGCACCACAGGTCCTGTGGATGACCGATCAGGCCAGTTCGTGGCGACGGTGCTGGCCGATACCGAAGATGTGTGGGGCGGTATTTATTCCAATTACAAAGACCCGCGTTTGGTTTTGTTTCGTGATGCCACCTCAACGGCATGTGGTACAGGGCAGGCTGCTATGGGGCCGTTTTATTGTCCGGCAGATACCACGGTCTATATTGATTTGAGCTTTTTTGATGAGTTGAAGAGCCGTTTGGGGGCGCCTGGCGAGTTTGCGCAAGCCTATGTGATTGCCCACGAAGTGGGGCACCATTTGCAGCGCCTGCAAGGGACAACCCAAAAAATTGACAGCATGCGCGGGCGTATCAGTCAAACGGAATACAACCAGTTGAGCGTGCGCTTGGAATTGCAGGCGGACTGCTATGCCGGTGTGTGGGGCCACCATGCTGACCGCCAGCGCAAGATTCTGGAAGGTGGCGATATTGAGGCCGCGATGAACGCGGCGGCCAAAATTGGTGACGATGCCCTGCAGCGCTCTGCGGGAAGAGTGGTGCGCCCAGAGAGCTTTACCCATGGCACCAGTGATCAACGCCAGCGCTGGTTTTACACCGGACTCAAGAGCGGCGATCCACAAGCTTGTGATACGTTCAACGCCTCCCCACTGTGAGGCTTTCGCGGTCCACCGGACTGCGCCGCGTGAAAGAGGAGACGCTTGATGAAAATATCGGCACGCATTTCGGCTGCAGCCATTACCGGGGCGGCCAAAGCCATTACCGGGGCCCGCAGTATTTGGCTGGGGTGCGACCCTGTGCCTGTGCAGCGCATTTACTTTGCCAACCATTCAAGCCATAGCGATTTTGTGTTGTTGTGGGCTTCGCTGCCGCCTTTGTTGCGCAAACGTACCCGCCCAGTCGCTGGTGCGGACTACTGGTCGCAAGGCGCTGTGCGTCCTTATGTGATCCACGAGGTTTTCAATGGTGTGCTGGTCGAGCGCAACGGCGCAACCAAAACACCTGAAGCGGGCCAAATGGCAGCCCCCACTAGTGCGCCGCCGCCACAGGCTGAGCATGCGCCCGAAGCTGCCGCTTGGCATGCCGCAACGGACATGGCTGTGCATGACGTGACGGCCCATGACGCCACGGTGCATGGTGCTGCGTCAGACGCCATGCCAGAGGCTGAGTCAGTCATGGTGTCCGCAGCAATGGATGCAACCGTCCCTGCGCCGACGCCGGAACCGGAACTGGATGCGACACCGAAAACGCAGGAGATGCCTGCGGCTAAACCCGATGCGCTCGCGCCACTCAAGGCAGCATTGGATGCTGGTGACTCGCTCATCATCTTCCCTGAAGGTACCCGCAATATGCAGGAAGGTTTGCTACCGTTTAAAAGCGGTATCTACCATTTGGCCAAAGCGTATCCGCATGTGGAAATCGTGCCGGTCTGG
Source organism: Lampropedia puyangensis (assembly GCF_004833285.1). GTDB lineage: Bacteria > Pseudomonadota > Gammaproteobacteria > Burkholderiales > Burkholderiaceae_C > Lampropedia > Lampropedia puyangensis. Next base: position 10,676 of record NZ_STFG01000011.1, on the reverse strand, counting down.
CTGGGTAATCTCAACCGGGTGATGCCAAAAGGGGCCTTGATACCGCTGCCGCTGCTGTGCACAGTCAGCTTTGGTTCGCCCTTGCAGGTACTCGAAGGGGAAAGTAAAGACGGTTTCCTCTCGCGGGCACGCAACGCGCTGCTGCAATTGGCCGGTATCGAAGGCGAGCTGCAGCAGCCTGCAGCGGCAGAGCACGCCAGTCCACAACCCACAGAAGGGATTGCGCCATGAGTCAAGAAACGCTGCTGTTGAGTAGCCTCGTTGTGGGCCTGATGGTATTGGCCTCGGTGGTTGGCTTTGTACTGAAAATGCGCGTGGGTTTTGTGCCACATGGTGTGATTGACAACCTCAACGCACGCATCAAAGCATGGTGGGTGATGATTGTGGTGCTGGGCATTGCATTCGCACTCGGGCGCGTGGCTGTGGTGCTGCTGTTTTTTGGTATTTCGTTTTATGCCTTGCGCGAGTTTTTGACTTTGGCCCCCACTCGCCGTGCTGACTATTACGCTTTGCTGATGGCGTTTTACGTCGCTTTGCCGCTGCAATACTTTTTCATTCTCACGCAGTGGTACGGCATGATGTCCATCTTCTTGCCTGTGTATGGCTTTTTGCTGCTGCCTATTTTTGCAGCGCTTGGTGGTGATACCACCCGCTTTATGGAGCGGGCCTCCACCGTGCAATGGGGGGTGATGATTGCGGTGTACTGCATCTCTTCTATCCCCGCGCTGATGCTCATTCCTATTCCGGGTTATGAGGGGCGTAATTTGCTCTTGATTGCGTGGTTGGTGCTGGTCGTGCAAAGCTCAGACATCTTGCAATACGTGTGCGGCAAGTTGTTTGGCAAGCGCAAAATTGCGCCCTTGCTCTCGCCCTCCAAAACCGTTGAAGGTTTTGCCGGTGGTGTATTGGCGGCTTCGCTTTTGGGTGCTGCTTTGTACTGGATTACCCCGTTTCATTTCGGCCAGGCTTTTGTGATGGCTTTGCTGGTCAATCTCCTTGGTTTTGCCGGCGGATTGGTCATGTCTGCCATCAAACGTGATCGCGGCGTGAAGGATTGGGGGGCCATGATTGAAGGGCACGGTGGCATGCTCGACCGCTTGGATTCGTTGTGCTTTGCCGCCCCCATTTTTTTCCATGTGGTGCGTTATGGCTGGGGGCTACCCGTTGCCTGATTGGGGCGCCTCGGATGCGGCGGCTTTGCACACAGATGTGCAGGCCAGTCTCTGCCCTTTGTGCGGCGCCAGCAATGCATGCGCCGTGACCTTGGGGCTGGAGCCGGCGCAGTGCTGGTGTATGCACACGCCGATTGCCCCCGCTGCGCTACAGAAAGCCGCAGCGTTGCGCCCAGCCGGGGCCGCTCCAACGCAGTGCATTTGCCAAGCGTGTGGCACGGCTTTTGGCAGTGCCCAAACGTGATGTGGGTAAGTGTTCTGTCGTGCGCTGACTTCAGCAGATTGTGAGTTGATGTGATGGCTTTTGTTCTCTCTGCAGCGCAGCAACGCGCGGCTTGCCCTTGTGGTCGACAGGTCCGCGCTGGCAAACAATGCAAACCCGTGCCGTTGCACGATTGCTGCGGCCGTTTTCTGCTGTTGGATGCAGGCGAAACCGCGCCTGCGCCAGATGCTGAACACCTCATGCGCTCGCGTTATACGGCGTTCACGTTGCAGCATACTGCGTATCTGCTGGCTACTTGGCACTTGAGTACGCGGCCAACATCACTCGACTTGGATGACCAGACCCGCTGGTTAGGGCTGGAGGTGCGTGCACATACGCCGCTAGACGACACCCATAGCGAAGTGGAGTTTGTGGCGCGCTACCGCGAGCAAGGCCGCGGGCATCGCCTGCATGAGCGCAGCCGTTTTGTGAAAGAAGATGGTCGTTGGTGGTATGTGGATGGAGACTTTCAGGAGTAAGCCGCCACTTCATCGGCACGCTTGAATGTGTGGCGCTATAAAAAAACCGCTGATGCCTTGGTCAAAAGGCATCAGCGGTTTTATTTTTTGAAGTTCAGCAGGGTTTATGCACTAGCACCCAGCAGCATCGCATTGACTCGTTTGACATACGCCGCAGGGTCTGTTGGCAAGCCGCCTTCAGCCAGCACCGCTTGGTCAAACAGAATGTGGGCCAGATCATCAAACTGGGGGGATGCTTCCAGTTGCTTGACCAGCGGGTGCTCGGGGTTGACCTCGAGTACAGGCTTGGTGTCTGGCACAGCTTGGCCGGCTTGTTTCAATAGGCGTGCCAATTGGCCGCTGATTTGACCATCTTTGACCACCAGACACGCAGGCGAATCTACAAGGCGCGTGGTTGCTTGCACGTCCGAGGCTTGGTCTTTCAGCGCTTGCTTGAGGCGTTCCAGCACGGGTTTGAAGTGCTCGGCAGCTTCTTCAGCGGCTTTGCGTTCTTGCTCGTCTTGCAGGTCGCCCAAGTCCACGGCGCCTTTGGCGACGGATTGCAACGGTGTGCCATCGAATTCGTTCACGAAGCCCATGGCCCATTCATCGACCCGGTCAGTCATGAACAGCACCTCAATGCCTTTTTTCTTGAACAGCTCCAGTTGGGGGCTGCTTTGCGCGGCGCTGAGGCTGTCTGCCGTGATGTAGTAGATGGCCTTCTGGCCATCTTTCATGCGGGCTTTATAGTCGGCAAAGCCAACGCTGACGGTGTCGCTGGCGGTCGAGGCGTAACGCAGCAGCTTGGCAATGCGTTCGCGGTTGGCAAAGTCTTCGCCCAGACCTTCTTTCAGCACAGCGCCGAATTCACGGTAGAAGTGGGCGTATTTCTCCGACTCTTTCAATGCGCCAGTTTCATCGTTTTCGGTATTGTCGGCCTCATTTTTGTCGGCCACATCCGTGATGGCGTCTGCATCACTGGCCGTGGCGGCATTGGCCAATTGCTCCAACATGGCCAGCACGCGGCGTGTGTTGCCATCGCGAATGGCACGCACATCGCGGCTTTCTTGCAGGAGTTCTCGGCTGACATTCAATGGCAGGTCAGCCGAATCAATTACCCCAAACACAAAGCGCAGGTACGACGGCAGCAGCGCATCGGCCTCGTTCATGATGAATACGCGCTTGACGTAGAGCTTGATGCCCGCTTGCTTGTCACGTGTGAACAGATCCTGCGGTGCAGTGGCTGGAATGTAGAGCAGTTGTGTGTATTCGGTGGCGCCTTCCACTTTGTTGTGGCTCCAGGCCAGTGGTGCAGCAAAGTCGTGGCTCAGGCCTTTGTAGAACTCAATATATTGTTCGCTGGAAATGTCTTTCTTGGCGCGCGTCCACAAGGCATTGGCCTGGTTGATGGTTTCCCATTCACCGGTCTTGACCATGGCACCGGGCTGGCCTTCTTCTTCGGCCTCTTTCCACTCTTGCTTTTCCATTTGCACGGGCAGGCTGATGTGGTCTGAGTACTTGTTGATTACCGACTTGAGTTTCCAGCCGTTGAGGAATTCACTGGCATCATCGCGCAGGTGCAGGGTAATGCGGGTGCCCCGCGCTGCGCGTTCAATGGCCTCGACTTCAAAGTCACCCGTGCCACGACTGATCCAGCGCACACCTTCACTGGCAGCTGCACCGGCGCGGCGGGTCTCGACGGTCACCGAATCGGCCACGATGAAGGCGGAGTAAAACCCCACGCCAAACTGGCCAATCAATTGCGAGTCGGCTTTGGCATCGCCCGTGAGGCGACTGGTGAATTCACGCGTGCCACTTTTGGCAATGGTGCCCAGGTTGTCAATGGCCTCTTGCTGGCTCATGCCAATGCCATTGTCCTCAATGGTCAGGGTCTTGGCCTTTTCATCGAAACTGATGCGCACGCGCAGGTCGGCGTCATTTTCATACAGCGCAGCCTGGTTGAGTGCCTCAAAGCGCAGCTTGTCGCAGGCATCGGCCGCATTCGAGACCAGTTCGCGCAGGAAAATTTCTGGGTTGGAGTACAGAGAGTGCGTGACCAAGTGCAAAACCTGGGCGACTTCAGCTTGGAATGAGTGTTTTGTCGTGCTCATGGTTGGTGAATGAATAAACAGCAGAAGCAATAAAAAAGGGTGCGGTATGCAACCTGCCTTGCGCGGTTGCGCATCAACAGGCACCAGGCGAACGGTAGCGCCGACACCGACTAGCGCCATATGGCGCCATTGCAAGTAATTACAAGGCTGCAGATTCAATTTGTGAATTCGGTGCAGTTAAACATAGTTTGCAATAAGGCGGAGACAAGCAGGTACTTGGGCCGGACAATGCCGCCATCTTGGGCAAGCCACTACCTGGTGGGGTGGCTTGCTTGTTATTTTGAGTGATTGGATTGGAGAGAGGACTGATATGTCAACCTATAGCACCCCTAAAAAACTGGCGGCTGAGTTCATCGGCACGTTTTGGCTTGTTCTTGGTGGTTGTGGCAGCGCCGTATTGGCAGCCAAGTTCATGGCTGATGGCGTTGATACCGGTTTAGGTATCGGCTTTTTGGGCGTAGCCCTAGCCTTTGGCTTGACAGTGCTGACTGGCGCTTACGCACTGGGGCCGATTTCTGGTGGCCATTTCAACCCAGCCGTTTCTGTTGGCCTGGCCGTTGGCGGGCGTTTTTCATTTGCTGAACTGCCAGGCTATGTGATTGCACAAGTTGTGGGCGCCATTGCTGCTGCTGCTGTGTTGTATGTGATTGCCACCGGCAACGGCGCCAGCGTGGGCAATTTCGCCACCAACGGCTACGGTGATTTGTCACCCGGCAAATACAGCATGGTGGCTGCACTGGTGACCGAAGTTGTTTTGACCGCAGTGTTCTTGATCGTGATTTTAGGTGCTACAGCCAAGCGTGCGGCAGCAGGCTTTGGTGGTTTGGCTATTGGCCTGACACTGACATTGATCCATTTGATCTCTATTCCAGTGACCAACACCTCCGTCAACCCTGCCCGCAGTACAGGTGTGGCCTTGTTTGCTGAAACACCTGCTTTGGGGCAACTGTGGCTGTTCTGGGTGGCCCCTATTGTGGGCGCCATCATTGGCGCAGTGATTTATAAGGCACTGTTGGCCACCGCATCAGACGAGTAAGCCTGCAGCATCTCCACACAACAAACCCTCCGCGTGAGGGTTTTTGTTTGCCTGTCTACGCAAGCACGTATTCAAGATATTGGCTTGCTGCAATGAATAACGATAGTGCTTCACTACCAAGCGCCATGCTATGCAGGCATTGAAGGTTCGTTAGGCGCGGTATGATGGTTTCCCCTATCAAGAAGACAGACTAGCAGCACCTCAACCGCTGCGGCAAGGAGCCAGTATGCAAGTGGACATCGCTATTGTGGGCGCAGGCCCGGTGGGGCTGGGTTTTGCGCAATCGTTGCAAGGCAGTGGTTATTCGGTTGCGTTGATTGACCGACAGCCCTTGAATGACTTGGCAGCCCCTGCTTTTGATGGGCGTGAAATAGCGCTTACGCATGCCTCGCGCCACATTCTGGAGTCGTTGGGTGCATGGCAGCGGATTGATGCTCAAGCCATCTCGCCATTGCGCGATGCCCAGATTTTCAACGGCCCGTCTTTGCACGCCTTGAAAGTCGATGCCGCGTTGGTGGGGGTTGAAGAATTGGGTTATTTTGTGCCCAACCATTTGATTCGCAAAGCCCTGTTTGAGGCCGTGCAAGCCCGCAGTGATGTGCAATTGCTAGGGGGTGTGGGCGTGGTTGGTGTGCAAACGGGGCCGCAGGAGAATGTGCTGGCACTGTCTGATGGTCAGCAGGTGCACGCGCGTTTAGTGGTTGCCGCCGATAGCCGTTATTCCGAAACGCGCCGCATGATGGGCATTGCTGCCGATATGCATGATTTCGCACGCACCATGCTGGTGTGCCGCTTTGCGCATGAAGCTGAGCACGAACACATCAGCTGGCAGTGGTTTGACTACGGGCAAACCTTGGCCTTGCTGCCCCTCAACGGCAAAGCCTCCAACGTCGTATTGACCTTGCCGCCACATGAAATGCAAGCTTTGCTGGAGCTTGACGATGCAGCCTTCTCGGCCAACATCACACAGCGCTTTGCCCACCGTTTGGGTGCGATGCACAAACAAGGCAAACCGCACAGCTATCCGCTGGTAGGCGCCTATGCACGCCGTTTTGTGGCCCACCGCTATGCCTTGGTGGGCGATGCGGCAGTCGGCATGCATCCCATTACCGCCCACGGCTTTAACTTTGGCCTGCAAAGCCAGAAAAGGTTGGCTGACCAGTTGTGGCTGGCCAAACGCCGCAATGCCGATGTGGCTGATCCCGCATTCTTGGCCACCTATGAGCGCCAACATCGTGCGGCCACTTGGCCGCTGTACCAAGCCACCAACGCCATTGCCAAACTCTACACAGACGACCGCGCCCCTGTGCGCGCCATACGCGGTGGCATGCTGCGCATGGCCCAAGCCGTCCACCCATTTCGTAAGCTGCTTGCCAGCCACCTCACACAAACCCACCGTGCATCATTGGGGTAAGCCGGGGGCGGGGCAGATTTATGCATGAATAAGCGCTGTGCGTGTCGGCGTCACGGTCTTCCAGATTGCGAGGGCACAGAATGCCAAAAGACCGTAGATGGAAATGCAGTCTGAATCAGCTCGAATGCAAAAAAGGCAAGCGCTTATTGGGCCAGAGGGCGATGTAAGCAGGCAATCAGGCCGAACAGTTGGCGGCGAGCATCCAGATGCAAGCCTAGCTGTTTAGTCCGTGGCACCATTGCGCTTGAACAGAACCTGCATTTCTATAGCAGGAGCGCGATAACCGCAAGCAACGAAAAAGCGCTTGGCATCACCGAGTGGTTTGACGTAAATGGGAATACCCGTAAATTCGCTTTCAACAGCAGAAAGTAAAGCGCGACCTATACCTTTTCCTTGTGCCAATGGATGCACAACCAACTCGCCTAGCATGGTGGAAAAGGCGTGGTCGCTAAACGCACTAACGTAGCCCCATAAAGCACCACTGTCTGAGCGAACGTAGGCAACGTAAGGATATGCTGCTAATGAGCGCTGGACTAATTCCTCAGAATAGTGTGAGCCCCAGCCGACGGATTCCATGAGAGATGAATACTCTGGCGTGGAAATGTTTTTGTCTGTGAAAATGCGGCAGGTCATGTGACAGGAATGAGTTTGTGGGGACGCTAACGTTTGACATGACCTGCGTTCAACAGGCGTGGCCCATCGGTTGGCCTCTCGGTGGAAGGGTTATAACTCGGCACTTTTCAGTCACTCAGAAGCAGCGCCGTTGCCCACTTACGGTTGCAGAAAGTGCTGCTCCCAGACTGTACCGACGCGGGAGTATGCAGTGCGGGCATGAAGTCGATTCTCCTTGAACTCAAGAAACTCAATGTATTCAGCGCACAACCTGAATCCGCCCCAATTGTCGGGGCGGGGAATTGATTTTCCATCGCTCGCGGCTACAGCACGTGCGTACTGTTCTGAAAGCGTTTCAAGGCTTGCGAGAGGACGACTTTGCTGAAACGTAGCTGTGGCAATCTGGGCATCCCGTAGGCGACCGACCCAATGAGCCTTAGCCTCTTGGTCGGATATAGGCGAAGCCAAACCTTTGATGCGCACCTGCGTGGCAATGTGTTCCCACCATAGCGTGATGCCGGTTTTTGGGTTGCGGCATATGTCCAATGCTTTTCCAGAGTCCAAAGGCGAGCAAAAGACAAAGCCTGCCGCGTTTGCTTCTTTAAGGTCGACGAATCGCGAGTTCGGGTATCCATCTTCATCGATAGTGGAAACACACACAGCGTTCCGGTGTTTGGATGTTCCACGGCATTTGGCGTCTAGCCAAATGGTGTTGAAGAGATTAATTGGATCGTGCATCGACTGTCTCGAGTTCTAACGCCGCCGACTTGCCGGAGCGAGGCAGAGATGAGGCGGTCGGCTTGAGCCTCTTGTTAGGGTTGCGAATAGCACGCTTGTGCTTCCGTTGATACTCCTGGCGCTGCTTGGCGATCTCGTATAACACAATGCCAGTAGTGGTTCCGAGGTTCAGGCTTTCAACCATTCCGAACATGGGAATCGAAACGCAGAACGCACCGCGCTCTACGACTAGGTCACTCACGCCCCGAGACTCATTTCCGAACCAGACTGCGAGGCGAGGCTGCGTGTAGTCCGCTTCGTGGAGGATGAAGTTCTGATGTCCCTTCACATGTGGTGAGGTTACGATCGATGTAAAGCGTTTCTTCTCCAAGTGCTCCAGACATTGATCGGTGCTGTCAAACCGCCTGACGAAGCTCCATTGAATAGCTGAGACCGAAGTTGTCGAAAGAGATTTTCTCGACCTCATTTGCTGCCAATCATCTGGCAAGGATTTGCGGCGATCCACAATGTAGGTCTTCTCCACGCCAAGAGCATTGACGTTTCGAATGACTGTGCCGATGTTCCGAATGTCGATCGGATTTTCGAGAACTGCAATGAGGTTCTTGCAGCGATACGGCCTGATCGAATCGGCTCGCTGTCGGGCTGAGCTCTTGGAAGTTTCCATTGACTAAAAACCTAACTTACAAGGTAAGCCGCTGGCGAACCCAGTCGGCTTGACCGCCATGTTAGGTTACTAAAAAGTGACGACTTGAGAAATGGATTTCATTTTCTTCCATATATCTGTAGATTAATCTTGAGCATCGCATTTCTGTGTCGCCATTTGAGCTTTCAATGTACACGCGCTTGAGTTTATCGATGCGGCTGTTGAAGAAATGAGGGCTGCTTAAATACTGCAGATTGGTCCAGTCAGCACCTATGAAAACAAGCTCTAATATGGGCTTGTCTGCAGAGCATGCTTCCAAAAGCAAATGAATATTGAAGCTAAAGAAACCACCAACGGCTGCTCTGTCTGGTGGAAAGTAATCGTAATCCTTGTTGGATGCATAGAACTTAAGCGTGGTTGAGTCGTCCCAGCAATTGGATTGGTTAAGTAGCTCTAGGTCAGATGCGGTGTCTATTTTTATCCACGTCATGAGTCACCTAACGTTTGAGGTAAGCGGCACGCTTTAGCGCGTCCGGGTTGACTGAGAGGTTATGCGCCATAGCGACCATCTGGGTAACGGAAACGATACTGGTCCCCATTGAAATCTGTAACTGCTACCGATTCTTCGCCGAGAACCAATGAGCCCGTAAAAATATCTCTCCCAGACGATTGCCAAACGATCTCGCCGCTCTCAGTAAATCGCGATATTTCAAGCTCGCCATGAGAAATGAGTGAGCACGTGGGTTCATGAAAGTGAACACCGAAGCAAGTAGCGGTGTCTATGCGCAGAAACCATTTGAACTCAAATGATTGCAGTAGCAGACAGATGACACTATCGGAAACGGCTAAGTAGAGACACCCGTTGTGGAATACGGCTGAATGCTCATGCACTCCGCTCGCGCCACCGGTTGCACCAAACACAGCAATCGGGTCTTCGTTCAGGAAAACGCCGTGAACAGACACTGGCGGCGCCCCCGAATCTAGGTTCTTTTCAAATGGGTACGAGCGAACGTTATCCGATGAGCCAAAGGTGTAGGTGGGCTCATTGATTACCGAAAAATCGCCTAGTTCAGTGCGTAGAATCATGACGCATAACGTTTGGGGTAACCGGCTTGCGAAGCAAGTCCGGTTGACCGAGGTGTTAGGTTGCACTGCGTCGACCGAGGTATTGAGCGAAACGCATGAGGTACCCATCTGGATCTTGCGCAAGGAGCTCGCGCTGCCCTTCTTGTTGGGTCTGCGACACTGGATACCACGTGTCCTTCATGGGGCGAAAGAGTGGTACACCTAGCAGCTCAAGGGCAACCTGTACTTTATTTGCATTAGTGACTTCGATCTGAAAGTTAACTCCTCGGCCAAGCGGTCGATCGAGGGGAGCAACATTCCAACTCTGAGTGTGCTCTTGTTCAAGCATGAGCTGCGCTTGACCAAGCTCCAGGTAGGCAAACGCTGGTTGTTTGCGCCTGAACCGGATACTGAAGCCGACTGCAACGTAAAAACGCAATGAATCCTCAAGGTTGCAGACTGTGAGCTCGGGGACGAGTGGGTTCCAGTATTGGTCTTGTTCCATGGGCAGCAAAGCAAAGCTCTCTGTGAGGCCTAACGCCTGAATTAAGCCGCGCCGCGAAATGGCATCGGCTTGAATGAGTAAAAAGGAGCCTCCCCTCAAGCATCCCTCTNTACGCCGCAGCGCCTTTGCCCAGTGGCTTGCGCAACTGCCTGTAGGCACCATCGTCGCCATGGAAGCATGCTCCAGTGCCCACCACTGGGCCAGACGCAGCCTTCAATACGGCCTGCAACCCAAACTCATGGCCGCCCAATTCGTCAAACCCTTTCGCAAAGCCCAAAGCAGCAAGAACGACCGCAATGACGCAGACGCCATAGCCATTGCTCAAGGCGATACCGCACTGCGCAAAGCTCTAGGTGATAGCGACACCAGAGCCACACTGCCACCCATCTTGTTGCAAGCGCTCGACCACCTCAGCGCCCACTGGTACCAAGTACGAGAGCGTCTGCACGAATGCGACCAACACATTGCAGCCCATGCTGCACAAGACCAGCGTTGCCAAAGAGCCCAACAAATCACAGGAGTTGGTGTGCTCACCGCCGATGCACTGGTCGCCCACATTGGTGATGGCCGCGACTTCCACAACGGCAGACAACTGGCCGCATGGCTAGGTCTGGTGCCCACACAGCACTCCACAGGAGGCAAAGCCAAACTCGGGCACAT
>NZ_STFG01000010.1 GCF_004833285.1 Lampropedia puyangensis | reverse complement strand
CTGGCACTGCTGATGGCTTGTGCGGCTGGCGCACGACCTTGGCGCGGCGCTAAGGTAGGGGGGGTAAGGGGGAGTTGAGGGGCGCGTGTGCGTCTACACGGTGCCCAAACTTGCTTAGGCAGGGGCGGGTTACTGGCGGCCAGCCCGGCATGTTCAGAATGGGCGAGGCTCTCAGAACGTGTTCAGGATTTCCGCTCAGTCTGCGGTGAGATCCTGAATACGTTTTAAAACATGAACAAAATGTAAATTTGGCACGATTCTGGCTTGTGAAGAAGTCTCTAGCGCAAGACTGTGGAGTTCACGATGACTGACTCGGATATGGATACGGCCATTTTGATGGCTCGCTTGAAGATCCAAGCGAAGAAACACCTCGATTTATCTGTTGATTTGGAGAAGTTGGAGCAAGACGAAACCTATGCTCAGGCGGTGCTGCGCGCGGTGGAGGATGAGGCAGAAGACGAAAATTTGTTGGTCTTGGTGCTGCGTTTGCGGGCCCGCTTGAAGTCGCGGCAGGCAGAGGAGAGCCTGAGTCAAGCCAAGGTGGCGCCGCTGGTGACGCAAGCCAAACCGACTCTAATTCGAGATCACCGTTTTGGTGCGAGAGGATGAGCAGGCATTGCAATGCGCCGCAGCAATGGCACCAAACTGGCCCTTTGTTGTGATGGAGCGGGCCGGCTGAGCCCTCAACAGGTGATGGGGTGGGTGGCCGCCAGTCTGGCAGAACGCACGCTTACTGCTGGGCTGGGCCTTGTTTTGGTGCGGGTGTTGCTTGAGTTGGTTGGGCCAGTGTAAGCCAGCGCTGGGTGCTGATCCATTGCGCCAGCGTGCGCTCAAGGGGGAGGGGCTCATCGTGCAGCGCGCACACCAGCGTTTCGGCGCACAGACTGGCCAGTGTCAAACCGCGTGAGCCCAGACCGGCGGCCAACAACAGGCTGGGTGTAGTGACGGCCAATGCCCCATACAAGGGGGTGCGATCAGGTACGGTGCAGCGCACACCAGCCCAAGTGTTGGGTCGTGCATGGTTAAACACCAGCGAGGCCAGTGCATTGCCCCAAGCAGGCAGCAGTACGGGCAGGCGATTGCGGTTTTCCGCTAAGGCAGCTTGCGCACTGGCTGGGCTGGGGGGAAGGCGAAGGTCTTCGCGTTCAAAGGTGCCACCACTGATCCAGAACCTTTCGTTTGCACTGCCCGGACAGGGCCAATGAACCAGACTGCCTTTGCCATTGACGGGCCAGGCAGGCCATTGCACATCGGCCGCGTCGCAAGGTGCGGTGCCCCACGCGACTTGACCACGCACGGCATTCAACGGCAAGGGGTGTGGCAAAAGTGGTTCTGCCAATGCTTTGCTGGCATGGGCTGCAGCGAGGATGAGGCAGTCTGCCTGCCGTTGGCCTTGGCTGGTGTTGACTTGCCAGCGCGGCCAAGAAGTGGTGCTTTGTCCATCGCCGTGTATTTGATCGGGGGGCGCGGCGGTGATGCTCGCTACCTGTGTGCTGGTTTGGATGGTGATGAGCGGGTGTTGCAGCAGTGCTGCGACCAGTTTGGCCGGCTTGATCCAACCGGCCTGGGTATGGAATACAGCGGGTGCGTGTTGGGCTGTAGCGCCTGTAGCGGCATCAATGCCTGCACGCAAACGCTGCTCGGGCGATGCTTGAATTGAGGCATCACTGGGGATTGCCGTGGCATGGTTGGCATTGGTACTGGCTGAGCCAGTACCTGTGGCTGGCGTTTGCGTGTGTGCAACCGTTGTTGTTGGTGGTGGTGGTGCAGGTGCAGGTGCAGGTGCAGGTGTGGCGGCGGCGGGCAAGCCGAGTTTTTTATCTACCCGATGCTCAAGTACACCTGTGGCGTCCCAGTCGATGCCTGCGGGCAGCAGTCTGGCCGCGGTTTTGCGGGTGTTGCGAATGCCTTGGCGCGTGAGGCGCGAGAGGGGGGCGTCATCAGGGGAAATATGCGGTGCGAACAGCCCTGCGGGCAGCGCGGAGGCGCCTTGGGCCACGGTGTCTGCTTGTTCCAGAACCGTGACATGCCAGCCCCGCTCGGCCATGGCCCTGGCGGTGTGTGCCCCTGCAATGCCTGCGCCAATGACGATGCAGTGGCGCTCAGCACATTCCCGCAGAGCACGTGGCACTGCAGCCGTAAATGGGGGGGGGAACGTGCGTTGTTTTGGGGTCCATGCAGGTGCGAACAGCGCCTTCAAGTTGTGCTTTTTTGGCGGCGTGCCGGCAACACGTTCGACTTGAAAGCCGCACTGGGCCAACGCATCGCGCACGTTGCGTGCAACACACCATGTGGCCAGTTGGGTGTGGCCTGCAATGCAGCAGCGTGCCACGGCTTTGAGGGTGTCCAGACTCCAGATGTCGGGATTTTTGGCAGGATTGAAGCCGTCGAGGTAAACGCTGTCGGCTTGCCAGCCTTCGCTGCGCAGCCATGTTTTGGCATCTCCAATGGCAAGGGTCAGGTGCACGCGGTTGTTGTCAAGGCTAATGCGATGAATGCCGCTGTGCATGTCCCAGTATTGTTCGGCCAGCTCTTGCGCCAGAGGCAGCAATTGAGGGTAGCGCTGCTTCGCGGCGGCCAACAGGTCTTGCGCACTGACTGGCCAGGCTTCGGTGGAGATGAAGTGCAGCTGCTGTGGGCGTTGAGGGTCTTCGCGCCAAGCCTGCCAAGTCACCAGAAAATTCAAGCCCAGACCGAAACCCGTTTCAAGGATGCGCCACTGGGCTTGGCCTGCCCATGCTGCTGGCAGGCCGCAGCCGTGTAAAAAACTACCCCGTGACTGGGTGGTGCCACCGTCTTGGTGGCTGTGGTAGCGGTCGTCAAAGCGGCTGGAGTAGGGCGCACCGTCTTCCAGCCAATCCAGCGTGAGCGCGCTGTCTGGGGGCTGTGTAGGCAAGGTCATGCGGGTGAGGTGTGGGCTGTGACGTACACCCAGGCCCGTTGACCACTGGTCAGGGGCACTTCAATGCGCTGGTATTGTGGGCCTTCATACAGGTCTGCCTGCTGCAGATCGGACTGTGTGAGTTGGTAGACCATGCCGGCAATGGTTTGCGTACTGGCAGGATTGGGCTCAAGCATTAAAAAACGCGAAAGACCTGTGAGGCGACTAGCATCATCGTGCTGTTCGATATAACCCAACGTAAAGCCCTGCAGTTGTGCGGCTTGCCCGCTAAGGGTGCGGCCAAAGAGATGTTGCTGCACTTCTTCACGTTGCAAGGTGCCATAGGTGAACAGCGCATGGGGATAGAGCGTCGTCATGGGGTGTGTTGCTGTAGGCGCTTTGCAAGCTTGTGGCTGCAGGCAAGCGCCTGAGGGGGCCTTATGCGGCCTGTTTAAGCTTGTTCTGGGGGAACATACCCTTGGGCTTGGTCAGCACCTGCGCCAAAAAAATGCTGCTCCATCTGTCGCGCCAGATACTGGCGCGCGCGCGCATCGGCGAGATTGAGGCGATTTTCGTTGACCAGCATGGTTTGGTGGCGCATCCAGCCTGCCCAGGCTTCTTTACTGACGCTGTCGTAAATGCGTTTGCCCAGCTCGCCGGGATAGGGGGGGAAATCCAAACCTTCTGCTTCGGTGCCAAGTTTGATGCAGTGAATCATGCGGGCCATATATATCTCTTCGTAATTTGAATGTGAAAAATAAGTAGTTCCAGTGTTAAAGCGAAGTCCGCACAATCGCGTTCATTCGATGAAGCTACTCACTTTCAAAGGGAACCAGATGACAATTCGCCGCCACTTTATCAAGAAAAGCTTGACCGCTGCAGCTCTGGGGGTGTCTGCCCTCTGGCTGGGCGGGCTCTCCAGCGTGCATGCGCAAGAGCCGATCAAGCTGCTGAATGTGTCGTACGACCCTACGCGTGAGTTGTATGTGCAATTCAATGCAGCATTTGCCAAACATTGGAAAGAAACCAAAGGGCAGGATGTGACCATTCAACAGTCGCATGGAGGCTCAGGTAAACAAGCACGTTCCGTGATTGATGGTTTGGAGGCGGATGTGGTGACATTGGCCCTTGCGGGCGATGTGGATGCGCTGCACACGCATGGTAATTATTTGCCAGCTGACTGGCAAAAGCGCTTGCCTGAGAATTCAGCGCCTTACACCTCCACGATTGTCTTTTTGGTGCGTGCTGGCAACCCCAAAGGGATCAAGGACTGGGATGACTTGATTAAGCCCGGCGTGCAGGTGATTACGCCAAACCCCAAAACCAGTGGTGGTGCGCGTTGGAATTACTTGGCTGCTTGGGAATATGGCAAGCGCAAGTTTGGCGGGGAAGAGCAGGCCAAAAACTATGTGAAAGAATTGTTCGAGCATGTGCCGGTGCTGGATACCGGCGCCAGAGGGGCTACCGCTTCGTTCACGCAGCGTGGGTTGGGCGATGTGCTGTTGGCTTGGGAAAATGAAGCCTTCTTGGCACTCAAGGAAGTGGGAACCAGTAAGTTTGACATCGTGGTTCCATCGCTGAGTATTTTGGCGGAACCTTCTGTCAGCGTGGTAGACAAGGTGGTGGATCGTAAAGGGACCCGTGAAGTCGCTACGGCCTATCTGGAGTATTTGTACAGCGAAGAGGGGCAGGATATTGCAGGGCGCAATTTCTATCGCCCTACGAATCCGAAAATCAAAGCCAAGTACGCAGACCAGTTCCCTGCGCTGGAGCTGTTCACGATTGATGCGGTGTTTGGTGGCTGGACCAAAGCCACGGCAGACCATTTTGCCGATGGCGGCAGTTTTGACCAGATTTACACCAAGCGCTAAGCCATAGGCAAGGCAGTAAATCGGCGATGCACAACGCAGTGAAGGAGGATCGAACCATGGGGATTTTGCTGATCAATGCCAGTCCTGTCTCGCGCACGCGTTGTACGGCATTGTTGGCTGCGGTGCAACGCAAGTTGCAAGTGCTTGGGCATGCGCCGCGGTTGATTCGTATTGCTGATTTGCCGCCAGCGGGGTTGTTGGCCATGTCGCATGACGATGCGGCCATTCGACTGGCGGTGCAAGCCGTGCATCAGGCAGATGCGGTGGTGGTTGCTACGCCGGTTTACCAAGCCGCCTACAGCGGTTTACTCAAGGTGTTTTTGGATGCTTGCGATACGGATGCGTTGTACAACAAAACGGTGTTGCCAGTGGCTGCAGGGGGTACGCCAGCACATCTTTTGACGATGGATATGGCGCTACGGCCACTGCTACAGGCCTTCGGTGCAAGCCCTGTGTTACCCGGTGTTTATGCGCCAGACCATGCTGTTACCTTGTTGCCTGAAGGCGCAAGTGCCCTGTTGAGTGCCGAGGTGGAACTGCAAATAGACGAGGCGCTGGAGCAAGTGCTTGGGGAGGCATTGCCCAGCGTATGGCAGCAGCGCAGTGCAGCAGTGACCTCGCTTGCTGCGGTGCGGTGTCGGGCTTAAGCGCTGTTGGTTGAGGAAGGGCGTTGGGTTGAGATGCCTTCCATTATTTAAAACAAGAAAGTGCAGAACGTACCCCATTCAACGGGCGCGTAATAAGGAGTTGAAGATGCCAGTGATCCATGACAAAAAACAACAAGTGCAGAAGCAACAGGGGAAAGCGCTTGAGCAACCTCGTGACAGTAGTTTGTACTTGGCCGTGAGCCATGCGGCAGAAGTACGCGATCCTGTGGTGCGGGCCGCTTCGGTGTGGGGGCGGATCGTGGAGACTACTGCGTTGCATTGGGGGATGGCCGCAGTCAGTACTGGGGTGCATCAGCCCTTGCGGCAGGGGGGCTTGTCTTCGCCTGCGTTGCGAACGCCGGTCTGGTTTGCTTATTAGACGAGGTTGCTGAATGGCCCTTGTCCATTCAGGGGAAGGCTGCAGAGCTTTCGGTCAATCGATGCAAGGATCGATGCAAGGCGTTTAGTTGGCGCATGTTGGGTTTGCACATGTCTACCTGGCAAGCGCTAGAGCAGTTGCAGTGAGTTGGACTGAGGGCTGGGCCATATAAACGCCAAGCTTTTATCGCTTAACGATCAATCTATGTGAATTTCTTTCCAGCGCTGTTGTGAGGGCTGGAGGGAGCGGTGTTGCCGCTTTTTTAGCAGGGCAACCACCTCTAACCAAAAAGGACAGTGTGATGCATGCATTCAAAAGCAATAAAAAATTGCTAAACCAGTCTTCCATTGACGTGGTCATGGCTGGACAAGTCAGCCGCAGGCAAGCGTTAAGGGCTGTGACGGCCGCAGCATTGCTGGTCAGTGGCACGGGTGCTGGGCCGTTGCAGGCGCAAACACCAGCGGCAGCTTCAAAAGGCGTCCGTGTGCTGCGCATTGGCAATCAGAAGGGCTTGCTCAGCTTGCTCAAGGCACGGGGGACTTTGGAGCAAAAACTCGCGCCACTGGGCGTGCGTGTCACATGGACTGAGTTCAATGCCGGGCCGGTGCAGTTGGAGGCACTGAATGTGGGGTCAATCGATTTTGGTGATGTGGGTGAGGCGCCTCCCATTTTTGCGCAAGCAGCAGGCGCGCCTTTGGCTTACGTGGCCTCTAGTCCTCCACGACCCCAACTCGAAGCGCTGATCGTGCCCAAGGATTCGCCCATCCAGTCGGTGGCAGACCTCAAAGGCAAGCGACTGGCCTTTAATAAAGGCTCGAATGTGCAGTTCTTTTTAGTGAAGTTGTTGGAAAAACATGGCTTGAAGTATTCCGATGTGCAGCCGGTGTTTTTGCCCCCAGCAGATGCGCGCGCGGCGTTTGAGCGTGGCTCGGTCGATGGATGGCTGATCTGGGATCCGTTCTTGGCGGCGGCTGAAGTGACGCTACAGGCGCGGCAAATAGCCAATGCCACGGATGTGGTGAACAACCGTGGGTATTACTTCTCTTCTTTGTCGTATGCAAAAGAGAACGCCGATGTAATTGGCGTGGCGATTGAGGAACTCAATGCCATTGATTTATGGGCTCGAGACCATCGCGATGCTGCGGCTCAAGAGTTGGCGGCAATTTTTGGTTTGCCGCTGACCGTGGTTCAACGGTACTTGAATCGCGGAGAGTTCGGGGTGCTGCCGATTACCCCTGAGGTTTTGGATGAGCAGCAACAAATTGCTGACACATTTTTGGGGCTCAAGCTGATTCCCAAGCCGTTGAACCTGCGCGATGCCGCGGTGTGAAAACTGACGCCACTGAATGGCTCTGCATGCATCCATTGACACCCATTTGTTCAAACGTGCTGGCACTCATGCCAAGCGCTTTAAGAAAAGAAACTGATCATGTCTATTTTTTGGTTTATTCCAACGCATGGCGATAGCCGTTACCTGGGCACAGCAAAAGGTTCGCGCAATCTGGATTTGAAGTACCTGCAGCAAGTGGCTACAGCGGCAGATAATTTGGGGTATGAAGGGGTGCTCATTCCCACCGGGCGTTCGTGTGAAGACCCGTGGGTGGTCGCTTCGGCATTGCTGCCGGTAACGCAGCGTTTGAAATTTTTGGTTGCAGTGCGGCCCGGCTTGCACCAGCCTGCGCTGGCTGCGCGCATGGCTGCAACGTTTGACCGACTCTCGGGTGGACGTTTGCTGGTGAATTTGGTCACGGGTGGCAGTGAAGAAGAGTTGGCTGGGGATGGCCTGTTTCTCAACCACGCGCAGCGCTACGAGGAATCTGCTGAATTCATCCGGATCTGGCGGGAAATACTCAGCCACAGCCACTCGGGACAACCGTATGACTACGATGGACAGTATTTAAGCGTTAAAGGTGCGCGCCTGCTGTACCCCCCGCTGCAAAAGCCTTATCCGCCTGTTTTTTTTGGAGGATCATCGGATGCCGCGCATGACTTGGCCGCAGAGCAAGTCGATACTTATCTGACATGGGGCGAACCGCCAGCGGCAGTGGCAGAGAAGCTCGCCGATGTGCGCAATCGTGCGGCGAAATTGGGGCGTAGTTTGCGCTACGGTATCCGCCTGCACGTGATTGTGCGCGAGACGGAGGAGGCTGCATGGCGTGCGGCTGAAGAGTTGATTAGCCATGTCTCTGATGACACGGTCGCTACGGCGCATGCGGCTTTTGCACGAATGGATTCTGTGGGGCAGCAGCGTATGGCAGCACTGCACAAGGGGCGCACGGGTAAAACGCGCGCTGATCTTGAAATTAGTCCGAATCTCTGGGCAGGTGTAGGACTGGTGCGCGGCGGCGCTGGTACGGCTTTGGTGGGGAGTGCTGAGCAGGTGGCTGAGCGCATTCGTGAATATGCCAGCTTAGGGGTCGAGCATTTTGTGCTGTCAGGCTATCCACATTTGGAAGAGTCATACCGCTTTGCTGAATTGGTCTTTCCTTTGCTGCCAAAGAGTTTGCATGTGCCACTTCAAGACCGGCCAGACTTCAGCATCGGAGAGGTGGTTGCTAATCTGTACACACCCAAAGTGGCACAAAGCTGAGGGTGTTTGTGATGTGATTCCAAGGCGAAGTGCAATGCCTATTGTCAGGAGTGTCCATGAAATCCCACGTCCAAGAATTGTCGACATCGGCCATTCCTTCTCTGCCGGATGCACCGTTTGATCGGCAACCATTTTTTAAAAAAGCAGTGGCTGCGCTAGGCCAATTACTTTTATCCATTCGTGCCGGCGCTTGGGTGCCGTGGCTGGTGCCGTTAGCGTTGGTGCTGGTATGGCAACTGGCTTCTAGTGCTGGCTGGCTTTCTTCGCGTGTGTTGCCTTCGCCCTGGCATGTGCTGCAGGCATTTTGGACTTTGGCGCAATCGGGTGAGCTGTTCACGCACGTGGCCATCAGCACGCAACGTGCGCTGGTGGGGCTGGCTATTGGTGGCGGGCTGGGTTTGGCATTTGGCTTGCTCAATGGTTCAGCGAAATGGAGTGATGCCCTGTTTGATTCCAGCATTCAGATGGTGCGCAATATTCCTCCGCTTGCGATGATCCCGTTGGTGATTTTGTGGTTTGGCATCGATGAGGCAGCTAAGCTTTTTTTGATTGCGTTGGCTGTTTTCTTTCCTGTCTATATCAACACCTACCACGGCATTAAAAGCGTAGACCCCGGTTTGGTTGAGATGGGGCGTGCCTACGGATTAACGCGTTGGCAGTTGTACTGGCAAGTGGTGCTGCCGGGGGCTTTGTCGTCAATTTTGGTGGGACTTCGGTTTTCGCTTGGTTTGATGTGGGTAATTTTGATTGTGGCCGAGACCATTTCATCGCAATCAGGCATTGGCTACCTGACGATGAATGCGCGTGAGTTTCTTCAAACGGATATCGTATTGGTAGGCATTTTGCTGTATGCCATTTTGGGGAAGTTGGCCGATTGGTTGTCACGTGTATTGGAAAAGCGCTTGTTGCGTTGGAACCCCAACTACCGCTGAAGGAGAGGTTTTGCATGAAAAAAATCGAGCGATTGGCGGACGATTTTGTTTCTGGCTTGCGTTGTTGGAGTGACAACGCGTTGAATGCATTGCATTGTTATGCAGCACTTGATGCGCCTTCAGCACATTCTGTTGAGAAAAGAGGCTCCATCCCTTCTGTTCAAACCATCTCTGGCCTTGATTCTTCGCAGAATTCTGAGCCTTCAACGCCTCCCGTAAGGGGCGTGCGGCTTCAGTTGCTACAGGTAAGTAAGCATTTTGGTGATCGTGAGGTGCTCAAGCCCATTGATCTGCTGGTTGAGCCAGGTGAGTTCGTGGCCATTGTGGGGCGCAGTGGATGTGGCAAAAGCACGTTGCTTCGTCTGGTCGCGGGCTTGGAACATGCCAGTCAAGGCCAGTTATTGCTGGATGGGGCAGCCCAAAATGGCCTGAACGAGCAGACCCGCATCATGTTTCAAGATGCGCGCTTGTTGCCCTGGAAATCGGTCTTGGAGAATGTGGCGTTGGGGCTGCCAAAAACGCAGCGATCACACGCGCTGCATGTGTTAGCCCAAGTTGGCTTGGCTGATCGCGCCCAGGACTGGCCCTCCAACCTTTCTGGCGGACAACGCCAACGTGTCGCATTGGCCCGCGCATTAGTGCACCAACCCCAGTTGTTGTTGCTGGATGAGCCTTTGGGCGCATTGGATGCATTGACGCGTATTGAAATGCATGCGTTGATCGAAAACCTGTGGAGTCAACTGGGTTTTACGGCCTTATTGGTAACCCATGATGTGCAGGAAGCAGTGGCTTTAGCCGATCGGGTTTTGCTGATTGAAGATGGCGCAATTGCATTAGACCAACGTATTGATTTGCCACACCCACGAGTGCGTGGAAGTACGGGTTTTGCGAATCTGGAAAAACAGTTGCTCGACCG
Source organism: Lampropedia puyangensis (assembly GCF_004833285.1). Lineage (GTDB taxonomy): Bacteria > Pseudomonadota > Gammaproteobacteria > Burkholderiales > Burkholderiaceae_C > Lampropedia > Lampropedia puyangensis. The sequence goes on along the minus strand of NZ_STFG01000010.1, from coordinate 117,709 downwards.
TGTCTTGGCCCGATCCGGTGCAGTAAACGAGGCGATACCTTCGCATGATGTAGTGCCAACCCGCTGGCAATGGGCTATTTGATTTTTTAAGGAGTTTGACGATGTCTATTCAAGCAATCAATGTACGAAACCAGTTCAAAGGGCACATCAAGGAGATCATTCGCGGGGATGTGCTTTCAGAAATCGATGTGCAAACGCCCTGGGGGATTGTGACCTCTGTGATTACGACCCGCTCCGTTGATGAGTTGGCGTTGCAGGTGGGCTCCGAGGTCGTGGCTTTGGTGAAGTCGACTGAGGTCTCAATCGCCAAACTGTAAGTGTTTGCAGGTGCCGTATTCGGTAGACATTCCCCATTGAAGTATCGTCGCGGCCCTGCACAAGTACTTCTCATAAGACCAAAAGGGTAAAGCCGCAAGCATCGGGAGCTGAACCCCGACACTTGCGGCTTTTGCTTGATGGCAGCGAGTTACCGCATGCTTGACGGGCGCATTAATTGCGGAATAGATCCATGATTTGGTTGCGTTCAGCCTCAGAGGGCGCTGTATAGCTGCCTGTTGCGGAGTCATCAAACAGGCTTTCCATTCCAATGCTGGCAATACCCTTGCCGCTTGAAAACTCATCGTAGGCCCAATCACCACCACTGCGGTTAACCCCTTTGGGTGGTTTGATTTCTTCTACCGGAATGTCTTTCAGCGCGTGTTGCATGAACTGTACCCAGATTGGCAAAGCCAATCCACCGCCAGTTTCACGGCTGCCTAAGTCACGCGGGTTGTCATATCCTACCCATGCAACGGCTGTCAGTGATGGTTGGAAACCTGCAAACCAGGCATCATAAGCGTCGTTGGTGGTACCTGTTTTTCCATAGATATCAGGACGCTTGAGGCCTACACGGGCACGCGCTCCTGTGCCTGAACGGATGACCTCTTGCAACAGACTGCTGGTAATGAAGGCATTGCGTGGATCAATGGCTTGCGGCATGTCTTTAATCGGCTTTGGTTCAGTCTGGGAAAGCACACGCCCTCGAGAATCTGTCACGCGTTCAATCAACCAGGGATCAACACGGTGGCCACCGTTGGCAAACACAGCATAAGCCGTTGTCATTTGCAATGGCGTGGCTTCGCCAGAACCCAGGGCCATTGGCAGCACAGGGACAATGCGATTGGCATCGAACCCAAAGCGGGTAGCCCACTCTTGTGCTTTTTTAGGACCAATGGCTTGAATCAAACGAACCGAGGCGATGTTTTTCGATCGTGCAAGTGAGGTGCGCATACTTAAAGCACCATCGAATTTGCGATCGTAATTGCGTGGCTCCCACGCTTTACTGCCCGTGATGGACGCAGGGAAATAAATCGGTGCATCCGCAATGATGGTTGCTGGAGTAAAACCATCTTGCAGCGCTGCTGAATAAATAAAAGGTTTGAATGCTGAGCCAGTTTGACGCCAAGCCTGTGTGACGTGGTTGAACTTGTTCTTGTTGTAGTCAAACCCCCCAACCAATGCTTTGATGGCACCGGTATTGGATTCCATCGCCACAAATGCACCTTCAACCTCTGGCAATTGGGTCATTTCCCATCCATCCTTGGATGTCTTCATGATGCGCACAATCGCACCGCGACGAATCTTGATGTTGGCCGTGGCTTTATCGGCTAAGCCGGATTGAACGGGGCGCAAACCATCTCCTGTGATGGATATGCGCGTGCCATCAGCACGAATCACATCCACTTTTTGACGATTCGCCTCAAGCACTACTGCTGATAAAAGTTCGCCATTGTCTGGGTGTGTAGACAATGCTTTATCGATCACATCTTCCTGCTCTTCAAGGTTGTCTGGCAAATTGACAAAATTCTCTGGCCCACGATAGTGTTGCCGTTTTTCATAGTTCATGATTCCAGTGCGAAGAGCTTGGTAAGCAGCCTCCTGGTCTGAGAGTTCAATCGTTGTGTAAACGTTCAGGCCGCGTGTGTTGGCTTCATCACCATAGCGTTCCACCATGGCTTGACGGACCATTTCGGCAACAAATTCAGCGCGAACAGGAAATGTGTTGGGGCCACGCCTGACATAAAGTTTTTGTGCTTCTTTTCTGGCTTCTTCAGCTTGGGCGGCTGTAATAAAGCCATTTTCCAGCATCCTGTTGATGATGTGGAGTTGGCGAATGCGTGCACGTTCAGGTCTTCTGATCGGGTTATAAACAGATGGCGCGACAGGGAGCCCAGCGAGCATGGCTGCTTCAGCGATGGTGATTTCTTCCAAGGGCTTGCCGAAATACACCTCTGATGCAGCGGAAAAGCCATAGGCTCTGTTGCCTAGAAAAATCTGGTTCATGTAGATTTCCAGAATTTCATTCTTGGAGAGCAAATGCTCCATCTTGATGGTGAGCAGCACTTCATACAATTTACGAGTGAAGGTGCGTTCAGAGGAGAGATACATATTGCGGGCCACTTGCATTGAAATGGTCGATGCGCCTTGACTGCGCAGGTCTTTCAAGTTGGCCAGTGCTGCGCGTGCAATGCCTCGGAAGTCAATTCCGCTGTGCTCATAAAAACGCGCATCTTCTGCTGCCAGCAGCGCGTCTTTCATCACTTGTGGTATGTCTTCAATAGGGGTGAGCTTGCGCCTTTCCTCTCCAAACTCACCTATGAGAGCTCCCTCTGCAGAGTACACTCTCAACGGCAGTTTAGGCCGATAGTCAGCCAAGTCTGATACATCAGGCAATTGTGGGTAAATAGTAGCAATAGCCACGACAACGAGCGCTGCCGCTATGGCTGCACCAGCAATTGCGAGGCCCAAACCCCAGTAAATTAGCCGGATAAACCAGTGCCGTTGGATTTTTGGCTGATTGCGTTTAGAGTGCGGCCCGTCTTGATGACGGCGCGCACTAGTGTTGCGAGGCGAGTCAGAAGTCATGATGGATACTGAGAGAGCAAACCCTGTTTTATCTAGTTTTTGTTGTGGGTTTAACTAAAGATTTATCGAGCAAGGATACAACACAATCGTTTGCTTAAATATTAATGACAGTCTCGTATTCTTTTGACAACAAGGCTTAAACTTACAGCTTAACTTATTCTTTTCATTCAGTTGGCATGCTGATAGGATGCGTGTCAAATTGTACGTTTTGTTGCTCTTAATTAACGTGTAAATAAGGGGTTATTGTGGGTTCTCCGAGATCATTGTTCGGTTCTAGGCAACAGCCCATGCTGGGGATTGACATCAGTGCATCCAGTTTGAAGCTCGTTGAGCTGGGGGGCTCGCGTGACGGGAAAGTTACGGTTGAACGTGCTGCCATTGAGCGACTGGAAAAAGGCTGGGTCAGCGAAGGCAACATCGAAAACTTCGATGAAGTGGCAGAAGCGCTGCGCAGGTTGGTGAAGAAAAGCGGGACGAAAACCCGGCGTGCTGCATTTGCTCTTCCATCGTCTTCAGTCATTACACGAAAAATCGTTCTGCCAGCAGGTCTGTCTGATGAAGAGCTGGAAATCCAAGTTGAGTCCGAGGCGAGTCATTACATTCCATTTTCCTTGGATGAGGTGAGCTTAGATTTTTGTGTCGTTGGGGCGTCAAAAAATTCCTCGGATGATGTAGAAATTTTGATTGCGGCATCCCGAAAAGACAAGGTTCAAGACAGACAAGGTTTGGCTGAGGCTGCTGGACTGACTGCAGCTGTGCTGGACATTGAGTCCTACGCATCGCATGTTGCCATAGCCCGCTTGGCTAAAGGCTGGCCAAAATCATCGGAGCAACCTTTGGTTGCTTTGGTTGAGGTTGGGGGCGCCAGTAGTAATTTGCTTGTGACGCAGGGTGATGAAATCCTTTTTGAGCGCGAACAATCATTTGGCGGTGCACAGCTTACCCAGGCCATTGCTCGTCACTATGGAATATCAGCTGAGGAAGCTGAAAATAAAAAACGCAATGCTGACTTGCCAGAAGATTTTCCAGTCGCTGTACTGCGCCCTTATGTGAGTGGTTTGACACAAGAAATTGCCCGAGCATTGCAGCTTTTTTATACCAGTTCCCAGTTCAATGCTGTTGATCGCATTCTTTTGGCTGGAGGTGGGAGTTCTGTCGCTGGGCTTGCTGCTGCGGTGACGCAAGCAACAGAAACAGCCTGTCAAGTGGTCAGTCCTTTTGAGGGGATGGAGATGGGGGGGGGCGTACGCATGAAAAATATCATGAAAGAGGCCTCCACCTATTTGACTGCTACGGGCTTGGCTTTGCGGAGATTTGATTGATGATTCGGATAAATTTATTGCCCCATCGCGAGGAAGCTAAAAAAGTTAAGAAAAATGCTTTTTTTGCTTCTTTAGGTTTTTCTGGTTTGGTTGGCGTTTTGATGGTTGGTTTAGGGTATATGTATTTTCAGTATCTTATTTCTGATCAGGAGAATGCAAATCAATTGATTCGGACTGAGAATGCCCGGTTGAAAGAGAAGATTAAAGAAGTTGTCTCTATTGAGCAAGAGATTTCAGCACTGAAGGCAAGGCAAAAAGCTGTAGAGGATTTGCAGTCCGAGCGCAATACGCCTGTCGAACTTTTTAACCAAGTGGCAAATAAAATACCGAATGGTAGTTATATTTCATCGTTGAAAAAAGTTGGGACTCAGGTTTCTCTTTTGGGGGTTGCGCAGTCGAATCAGACAGTTTCTGATTTGCTGAAGGTTGTATCTGATGAGATGCCATGGAACTCGAAGCCACAGTTGATTGAGACAAAATCTAAATCGATGGATTTCGGTTCTGGAAGATTTGGCCGTGTTTACGATTTCTCGATGAACTTCTTGTTGAGTCCTGTTGCTAAGCAAGATTAATTTTTAAAGTGAGATTGATCGATGAATAAATGGCTGTCGCAATTTCAGCAAACCAGTGGTCGAGACCCTTGGGTTTGGCCTATTGTTCCGCGCTTGTTTTTGTTTTTCTTTGTTGCGATTTTTGTTGCAGTTTTATTATGGTTTTTGTGGCTTTCTGGTTTTAGAGATGAACTAGATGCTTCTCGTGCAACTGAGTTAAGTTTGAGGCAGGATTTTAGTCGTGACTATAAGAAGGCGATTAACCTCGATGCGTTGAAGAAGCAAAAAGAGCAAGTTATCGAGTATGTGAATCTTTTGGAGAAGCAGCTTCCTAATCAGGCTGAGATGGCGGCTCTATTGTCTGATATTAACCAGGCGGGTATTGGTCGGGGGTTGCAATTTGATGTTTTTAAGCCGGGAGCACCTCAGGTTAAGGAATATTATGCGGAACAGCCAATTGAAATATCGGTGACTGGATCCTATGATGCGATTGCTCAGTTTGCATCGGATGTCGCCCATTTGTCTAGGATCGTGACGATTGGTGATCTTGATTTGTCTAAGTCTTCACAGGGAAACTTGCTTTCCATGAGGGCGGGAATAAAAACTTATCGCTACTTGAGTTTGGAAGAGCAGCAGCGCACGAAGAATTCAAAATAAAAAGTAATAACTTATGTGGTATAGGAATTAAATTTCATGATTAAAAGGTTTTTGCACTTTTCTCTTATGCTGCTGATGGCTGTTTTTGCTTCTGGTTGCGTGGAGTCCCGGGAGGATGAGGTGCTTTCTTGGATGGCACGAGAAAAAAGTCAAGCCGTTCCGAGAGTGGCTCCCTTGCAAGCTCCTACAGTATTTGTTCCTGCAGACTATGATGCCGCACAAGTAGAAGACCCTTTTTCTGTTGCTAAATTAGCAAGAATTTTTGCGCAAGAGAAAGTTAAGGGTGATAACAGCCTCATTGCAATGCATATCAATCGCCGTAAGGAAGTTTTAGAAGCTTACCCCTTGGACTCCATAAAGATGGTTGGATTTATGGAGAAAGAAGGGCGGCCGACAGCACTGCTTGAAGTTGAACAACATTTATATCAAGTTAATGTAGGTAGTTATTTGGGACAGAACTACGGGAAAATTGAGGATATATCTGAATCGCAGTTGCAGTTGCATGAGGTGGTGCAAGATGCGACGGGGGAATGGTCCGAAAGATCAACGTTGCTGGAACTGCAAGAGTAAAGGAATAAGAGAATGTGCGAAAAAAAACTCACAAAATATACGCCGCTAATAAAAACTTTAATTTTTGTTGGCTGTGTTTCATCTGTTTTAAATGCCTTCGCTGTTGATATCGTCTCTGTGTCTGGGGCTCAGCGGGATGGGCGAGAGTTGGTTCAAATTCAACTTGATCAGCCGATTGATTTTGATCCAGTTGCTTTTGTTGTTCAGTCTCCTGCTCGTATATCTTTAGATTTTCCATCGGTTAACGTCAAGTCTGGCAGGCAAAATGTTGAGGTGAATCAAGGGAATTTGCGTTCAATCCATGCCATTGAGTCAGGGGATCGTTCTCGTGTGGTACTTAATTTGCGTGAAACTGCTACATACCAGATTCAACGCTCAGGTAATACAGTATCCGTGTTGCTGAATTCCAACTCGGTTGGCCATTCTGTGGCTAGTAAGAGCTTGGGTGTAGGTCATTCAGATAAGCTCCAATCGGTACAGTCGGCTCAGAATAGTTTGCAGAATTTGGATTTTCGTAAAGGCGTTGATGGTGCTGGGCGAGTTATTCTCAGTATGCCTGGTGATGCTTCTGATGTTGACCTGCGTCAAGAGGGGCGGAAAATTGTTCTCGAAATTCCAAACTCTACACTTTCAGCCGCGCTTCGAAATCGATTGGATGTCACTGATTTCGGGACGCCAGTTCAATTTTTGCAAGCTAGGCAAGTAGGCAATTCAACGCTGGTGGAGGTCGAAGTTAGCGGTGATTGGACGCAAAGTGCCTATCAAGCGGATGGTCAGTACGTGCTCGAGGTTCGCAAGGTTGAGCCTGATCCGACTAAATTGACGCAAGGGGTTGGCTTTTCTGGCGAAAAGCTATCTTTGAATTTTCAGAATATTGAGATTCGATCTTTGCTGCAAGTCATTGCAGATTTTACCAACTTCAATATCGTGACTTCTGATTCTGTTCAGGGGTCATTAACGCTGCGTTTGCAAGATGTACCTTGGGATCAGGCATTGCAAATTATTCTCGACTCGAAAAGTTTAGGGTACGAGAAGAATGGAAATGTCTTATGGGTTGCCCCAAAGGATGAACTTGATGCGCGACGACAAAAGGATTTCGAGGCTAAGTTGGCTTTAGAGAAGTTGGAGCCGCTTAGGACGCAGATTTTTCAACTCAATTATGCAAGATCTGAGTATATAGCAGAGCAATTGATTTCCTCTAATTCTTCTGGAAGCACAGACCAACGAAATAATCGTTTCCTGACTGAGAGAGGCTCAGCCATTGCTGAGAAAAGAACCAATCAGTTGTTTGTGACTGATACCCCTTCACGGCTTGAAGAAGTCGCACGGCTGATAGCCAGTTGGGATATTCCTGTGCGTCAAGTGTTGATTGAGGCCCGCATTGTAGAGGCTACGGATAATTTTGGCCGTAACCTTGGTGTTCGCCTGGGTGGTAATGATCTGCGCGCTGAACGAGGAGGGGAAGGTGGTTACAACATCGGAGGGGATAACCGTGTTGTGATTGGCGGTAACTACGGCAATGTGCTGACGAGTTCAGGAGCAGGTTCAGGATCTAGTAGTTCAGGGCAATTTTTTAATTTTGGAGCTTCTGGTATTGGTAATACTGCTGCTGCAAGTTTTGCATTGTCAATTTTTAATTCTGCAGCCAATCGTTTTCTGAATTTGGAATTGTCGGCTTTAGAGAGTACTGGTGAGGGACGTGTGATATCTAGCCCACGAATAGTGACTGCAGACCAAGTTGAGGCATTTATTGAGCAAGGTACCGAAATTCCCTACACATCGACAGCGCCCAATGGTGCAACAACTGTGGAGTTCAAAAAAGCAGTGATGCGATTGGGGGTTACGCCACAAATTACCCCTGAAGGTAATGTGATTCTCGATCTGGAAGTGAATAAAGATAGTCCTACTATTTCTGGCGATACAGTTTCTATTGATACCAAAAAGGTGACAACACAGGTTTTGGTTGAAAATGGTGGGACAGTCGTGATTGGCGGTATTTTTGAGTTGATTGAATCAACCGGCGAAACAAAAGTACCATTTCTTGGTGATTTGCCTATTGCTGGGCGTTTATTTAAATCGACCACCCGAACTACACAAAAGAGTGAATTGATGGTGTTTATCACACCTAAGATCGTGACAGATCAAAATACAATGCGGCGTTGATTGTGAAGTATTGAATTGGATAGGTTTAAGGAGTTTTTGATGAGCTTATATGGATTGAAAAAGGGATGTGTACTTGGTGCCGTCTCTGCAATAACTTTGCTGCTCGGAGCATGTGGCGGTGGCGGTGGAAGTGGCGGGAGTAATCCTAATCAGCCCTACGATTTGACGTTGCGTGCCGAAACACGTGCTGATGGCACTCCTAAAGTTGAGCTGCCTTTGAATCTGATGCACGTTGGACCAAATATTTCTGCGAAGGATGGTCCATTCACTACAGCACTTTATATTGATGCAATTACTGCAAATCGACCTGTCCCTAGTGGTGATTTTGCTTGTGCGATCGTGGAAGGCCTTGAGGTAGGCGCTCTTTATTATCTAAACGGAGAAGATCCTAAGGATGAAAATGACAATATTATGGCTAGCCGTAGTATTGTTTTGGGGGCGAACTCTGGTTCTGCTAGTTTCCACTTTCATGCGTCTAATAGTGCGGGTACCGCAAAAATTCGTTGTACGCTCGAAAATAACCAAGATCGTGTAGCAGAAATCTCCATTAAGGTGGGAGACTACGGTGGAAATCCGTCCGGTAGTTATATCGAGACCACTGAGGTTGGTGGTATGGGATATATGCTGACGCAAAATGTGGTTGCGGGAACAACAGGTATTACCAAGCAGCTGACGATGCAGTCTTCAGTGTTTGATGATTTCGGTCAACCCGTATCTAAGCCAACTGGCAATAATGTGCGTGTCACCATTTTGCCAACTAGTGCTGCTGGCAATGGCGCTAGTTTGAGGGCTGGTGGCACGGCTAGCGGGAAATCAATTCTGGTTCCAACTGTGACTGGACGTGCAACGTATACGGTAGTTAGCGGAAATCAGCCAGGGCGTATCGATCTGTTGGTCGAGGCTGATCGTGCGGACAATAATGTTGATAACGGTATTCAGGAAGCGGTGACGCATCGTGCTGTTGTCTGGGCTTTGGATCATATTCCTGACTTCACTGCGCCTTCGGCACTGGTTTTTGAAGATGCCACTTACACAGCGCATTTGAATCGACCGTTTTCAGAAGTCTTGAATGCGGCCGGTGGTATTCCTCCATATCTATGGAGTGTTGGCAATGGTACTTTGCCTGCTGGTCTGACCTTGGGTAGCAACGGAGTTATTTCTGGCACGCCAACGACTCTTGGTTCCAATCGTATCAAAATGGTGGTTAGTGATTCTGCTGCGAATACCTTCCCATTCCCTGCTAACCAACGGGTGACAGCCAATATCACCATTAATGTTGAGCCATACGATAGTGGTTTGGCGATTGTTTGCACTGGTGGTGCTGAAGCAACGGATACCTGTGCAATGGCGAACGCATCTGTTGGAATTGCCTATTTGCAGGCCTTGTCTGCCAAGGGCGGAACCGGTACTTACACGTGGTCTGTTTCTGAGTTGCCGAGCTTCTTGAGCTTTGATGCAACCAACGCGCAAATTCGTTCTAACCGAGCATTGACGTGTGATGATTTGAATGTGACCGTCACGACAACAAATCCAGAACCGCCTGCAACTCCAGTGACCACAACGACTTACACTGACCGTGGATATGGCTTTTTAGTTACGTTGACATCGGGTACTGAAAGTATTTCAACCATGGCACGGTTTACCCTGAACCGCAATGGTGCTGTCTGTAATTAAGGGATGAGCAAGTCAAAGTCAATCTAGTTGAGTATTGGCTATGTTGAAAAGCCTCTAGATGTGATCGTCTAGAGGCTTTTTTCTGAGACTTATATAGCCGCTTAGACGCGGAGCAACCGCCGTTTCTCTGATTACACGCTTCGCACGCGCGGTAATGGTGGGTGTGTTTTGAGGTAGGTCATGATGCCAGCCGCAATGGCATCGGCTAGTTTGGCTTGATGGGATGTTGAGCGCAGGAGCTGCTCTTCACTTCGGTTACTGATGAAGCCTGTTTCCACCAAGATGCTGGGTGTGTCAGGGTTGCGCAGTACTGCGAAGTTTGCTTGCTCAACTTTATTGCCGCGTACGCGCGTGTATTTGGCAATTTCTTGTCGCATGAGCGCACCCAAAATAAGACTGTCGCGAATTTGGGCTGAAATACTCATGTCTGCCAACGTGCTTTGCACATGGCGATCAGCGTTGTTGATATTGAGCCCGCCAATAGCATCCGAGAGGTTTTCCTTTTCGGCCAGCAAGCGCGCGGCAGTGCTGGTGGCACCCCGTTGACTGAGTGCATAGACGCTGGCGCCATTGGCGCTAAAGTTTTCTGCTGCATCAGCGTGGATGCTGACAAAGAGGTCGGCTTGCACGCGCCGGGTTCTTTCAACACGCGAGGCCAACGGCACAAAAAAATCTCGGTCGCGCGTCATAAATGCTTGCAGAGGAACCCCATTGACGCGGGATCGATTGAGTCGGTCTCGAACCTGCTGTGCAATGGCCAGCACCACGTGTTTCTCAAAAGTTTTGGCTTGGCCAATGGCGCCAGGGTCTTCGCCGCCGTGCCCGGGGTCAAGCGCGACAATATAAATGCGGTCTGTTTGTTTACTGGTCGCAGGAGCGCTTGGTGCGGGCCTGGGCGGCGGCGCTGGAACGGGGGCTGGCGGCGGCGGTACAGGCGCAGGTGTAGGGCTGGGAGCAGGCGGCGGTGGCTTAGGGCTTGGTGGTGGTGTGGATGATCCGTGCTGTTCAAACCATCCATCTAAAGAATCAGACCCTGTTGGGGCTGGGGCTGGCGTAGGCGGCGCAGGCTCTGCTGATGGATGGCTGGCCGCTGTATCAGGTGCTTCCGCAATGGTTTTGAGGCGTTCCTCAATCAACTGCTGCATCGGGTCAATCGCACGTGCAGGGTATAAGTCAAACACTAGCCTATACCGGTAAGGCGCAATAGGCTTAAGCGTGAAGACTTCTGGGCGAACGTTTTGTTTCAGGTCGAGCACCATGCGAACGATGGTGGGAGAGTTCTGCGCAATGCGGATGGCTGCAATGTTGGGATCGTCAGCCTGCACGCGTGTTTCCATATTGCGCAGTTCTGGGCCAAGGAGAAGATTTTTGATGTCGACGAACAAGCGCGGGGGCTGGTCTTTGGCAAAGTCGTAAGTGGCCTCAAGCTCTTCGTCAGACTCAATCGTTACACGCGAGTATTCTGGTGCTGGCCAAATCCGAACGGCAACAATGCCATTTTTCTTGCCTTTCTCAGCGGTGGTGGGTTGATGGCGTTGGCTGATTTGTGCCATTGCAACATGCTCAACACTCAAGGCGCAAAGCAGTACACTGGCTCGCAGCATGCTGCGGCGATTGACGGGTGCATTTGGCGCGGGGCATGTCGCCATATCCGTTGGGTGTTGTGCGGCAGTGGTCACTATGCTGTGCAATGCGTGATCGGGACTGGCCTGATTGGCTATGGGGTGCGAGGCGTTTACTGAGCGCATTTCAGCACACTTTCTGCGAGCTGCTGGCCTGCGGCAGAGTGCGCGGTGAGGCGTACTTGGCGTTGCTGCGCGGAGGTTGGCAGGAATTCAAAAGATAGGGTGAGGTCTGGTGCGTCCAAAAGTTCCCCAGCCTTCTGGGGCCATTCAATGAGCTTCAATCCTGGGCCTTGGACGGTTTCTTGCAAACCCGACTCCAACCATTCTTGAGGGGCTTCCAGCCGATATAAATCAAAGTGGTATGCCTCAAAAGAATGGTCGTCTAGCTCGTATTGTTCAAGCAAAGCGTAAGTGGGGCTTTTGATGCGACCTTGTACGCCAAGCGCGCGCAACAAATACCGTGTCCAGGTGGTCTTTCCTGCCCCCAAGTTGCCATATAAGTGAATGCTTAATTGTGCCAATGCATGCGCCTGACTGGCAAAACACTGCGCCAATTGCGCGGTATCTTCTTCAGTCATGAGGCGTAATGTGGCGGTTGACGTGGGTGAAGTCACAAAACAAAACAGCAGCGAAAGAGTGATCGGACGGAGGCAATCGTGCAGCTCCGGCACGATCTGCCCCAAGTGTAACGACTGTGGCGCGCGCGCAGTGCGTAGCACCTACAATTTCACCGGATGACGACAAAGCTTGACACATATTCGCTGCTGGAAAAAATCCGCAGCTGGGCTCGCGAGTTGGGTTTTTCCCAGATTGGCGTAGCTGGTGTCGACCTAGCTGATGCAGAAGCGGGGTTGCTGGCCTGGCTTGAGCAAGGCTTTCACGGTCAGATGGATTACATGCAGCGTCATGGCTTGATGCGCGCACGCCCTGCAGAACTGGTGCCGGGCACTGTTAGCGTGTTGACTGCCCGCATGGATTATTTACCGCCTGATACATCAGCCCAATGGCAGGCGCAGGAATGGGCACGTCAGATTGATGCGCAACAGGCCGTGGTGTCTGTTTATGCACGAGGGCGTGATTACCACAAGGTGCTGCGCAATCGTTTGCAAAAGCTGGCGATGCAGATTCAGGAGGAGATCGGTCCGCTGGGCCATCGGGTGTTTACCGATTCAGCGCCTGTGTTGGAAGCAGAGTTGGCCAAACGCAGTGGTTTGGGCTGGCGTGGTAAGCATACGCTGGTGCTTTCGCGGGATGCGGGATCAATGTTCTTTCTGGGGGAGATTTTTCTGGATATTGCCTTGCCAGAAACTGCCGCTACGAGTGCACATTGCGGCCAATGCAGCGCCTGCATACAAGCATGCCCAACACAGGCGATTGTGGCGCCAGGGCAAGTCGATGCCAGACTTTGCATTTCCTATTTGACGATTGAGTATGCAGGGGTGATCGATACCGCTTTGCGGCCATTGATCGGCAACCACCTCTATGGCTGTGACGATTGTCAGTTGGCTTGCCCGTGGAATAAATTTGCTAAACCAGCCAAGTTGGTTGATTTTCAGGCGCGTGCGTCTTGGCAAAAAAATGATTTATTGGAGTTCCTTGGCTGGAGTGAAGCGCAATTTTTACGTTATACCGAAGGCAGCCCCATTCGACGCATTGGTTTTGAACGCTGGCAGCGCAACTTGGCCGTGGTCTGTGGCAATGCATTGCGGCAAGAAACACTTGTATATGCGCATCGTGAAGTTATTTGCAGACAATTGCATGCGTGGTTGGCTGATGCGCAAACCAGTGCAGTGGTGCGCGAGCATATTGAATGGGCGCTGCAGCAAGCGCCAGAGCCTGTGTGCCAGGCGGGTGTGGAGGAGGAGTGAGGCATGATCAAAATACTGTTGGTAGAAGATGAGGCACAACTGGCCCATTGGTTGCTTAAGGCACTGGCACGTCAGGAGGGGTTTGCGGTCGATTGGGTGGCTGATGGTCTATTGGCCGATAGGCGTTTGGAGCTAGAGGAGTTCGACGCCGTCGTTCTCGACTTAGGTTTGCCTGGAATTGATGGTGCCACAGTCTTGGCGCGTATGCGGGGCAGAGATGACCGTACACCAGTGATTGTGCTGACTGCGCGAGATTCACTGGCGCAGCGTGTTGGGCTATTGCAAGAAGGGGCTGATGACTTTTTGCCCAAACCTTTTCAGCTGGAAGAGTTGGAGGCGCGCTTGCAAGCACTGGTTCGTCGCAGTAGAGGTCGGCAGTTTGAGCGCATGGCTTGTGCCAATTTGCTCTATGACTTGAGCAGCCAACGTTTTTCCGTTGAGGGCGAGGTGCTGGCCTTGACGCCCCGTGAGCATGCCGTGATGCGGGTGCTGATCCAGAAAAGTGGGGAGCCGGTTGCCAAACAGGCCATACTCGACCGCATCTTGCCCGAAGACGGAGATATCAGCTTGGAAGCGGTTGAGGTCATCGTGCATCGGTTGCGTAAAAAACTGCAGGTGAGCCAAGCGCATATCATCACCATGCGGGGCTTGGGCTATTGTCTGGAGGCCATCGAGTGAGCGGCCGTTTGTCTGGGGCAGCGCATGGCGCTATCCGAGGACGCTGGCAGGCGTTGAGTCTTAAGGCGCGATTGTTGTGCTCGATCGTGCCTATCGTGGTAGTGGGCAGCATGGTTGATATCTGGAGCTCGACCTTGCTGCTGCGGCAGCAAGCGCAAGAGGCGTATGACCGCGCCTTGGCTGGCGTGGTGCGTGTTATTGATCTCAATATCTCAACAGAAAGTGGTGGCTTGGCATTGGCGCAGCCTTACCAATTGCTTGAAATGTTTGAGCTGACGGCTACGGGCAATGTTTTTTACCGTGTGGCTACGGAAGATGGTTTAGCTGATATTGGTTTTGCCACTATGCCTACGCCTCAAACTTTACCGCCATCAGGTGTGCTGCATTTTTACGATGCCGCCTATTTAGATGGTGAAGAAGTGCGGGTTGCTATGTTGATTCGCCCAATGGATCCGCCTTTGCTGGCTGGTGGCGCAGATCAGCGTGTGATTGTGCAGGTGGCTGAAAGCCTTAGTGAACGTGACCGCTACACCTCACGAATGGTGTGGCGCAGTGTGGGGCGCGATGCTGTGGTGCTATTGCTTTTGGTGGCGGCCTTGCTGTTAGGTGTATTTGTGGCGTTTCGCCCGTTACAGCGTTTGCAGCGCGAGATGACGCATCGTGACGAGGATGATTTACGCCCCATTTCTCGCCAGGGGATTCCTGAAGAAGTGGTGCCATTGGTCGATGCTATTAATGGCCACATCGCACGCTTTACCCAGCATGCGCATATGCAGCGCCAGTTTCTCGATGATGCATCTCATCAGTTACGCACCCCATTGGCAACGCTGCGCACTGGGGTTGACTATGCACTTCGTGAAAGCGACCCGCAAGAATTGCGTGCGGCACTGCTGGCGATGCGCTCGGGTCTGGATCGGGCTGAACGTGTGACCAACCAAATGCTGTCCTTGGCCAAGGTTCACGATGCCAGTCTGACGGTTCCCACGCAGTCTGCTGAACGATTTGAATTAGGGGCTTTGCTGGAGGAGTGTGTGCGGCTGATGCTGCCAGCAGCTAAAGCTAAGCGTTTGGATTACGGCTTGGAGGTGCCGGACAACAAAGTGCAGATGCGCGGCATGCGCCTGTTGCTGCAGGAGGCCATATTGAACCTCTTAGACAATGCCATCAAGTACACGCCAGCGCGTGGCACGGTCATCGCGAGGCTTGACATCCGTCAAGGTCAAGTTTGTGTGATCGTGGAGGACAGTGGCCCAGGCATGAGTGAAATTGATATCCAACAAGCAGGGGTGCGTTTTCGCCGTGGGGCTGCAGGCAAGGCCAATAACGGCGCGGGTTTGGGCTTGGCGATTGTTGGGGCAATTGTGCGCGCTCACCAAGGGGAAATGCGCCTGATGTCGCCTGTACGCACAAATGGATTGCTGGTGGAATTGGTGTTTTTCCTAGGTCTTAAAAATGCATTTTGCACCGTTTTGGTGCGTGATTGAAAGCTTTCTGTAAGCCTTGGTGCGATACCTTCAAGCGGTTGAATCACCGCCATTTTTTAGCAAGAAAAAAGCTTGTTTAAGTGGCGGTTTTTTGAGGGATGCGGCGGCTGTGTGCGTATGGGCTTATCCATGCATACGAAGACAAGCCCGCATGCGCCATAAACAGCAGATGACTAAGGAGACTTTCATCATGACAAAAAACACTTTTGCTCCCCGCCAATGGCTTGTAGCACTGCAGCGTCGCACCAGCACAGCACTGACCGTCACGGTCAGTGCTGGCTTGTTGGCATTGAGCTTTACTGCCCCTGCTGCGCAGGCGGAACCTCGCCGGCCTGAATGTGTTGCGCCAGCACAGCCGGGGGGCGGTTTTGATTTGACATGTCGCTTAACGCAATCGGCATTGAAAGAAAGTGGTGTTTTGAAGAGCCCGTTGCGCATTGTGTATATGCCAGGTGGCGTAGGTGCGGTGGCTTACAACAACATCGTGGCGCAACGCCCGAGTGAAGGCGGCTCTATTGTGGCTTTCTCTGGTGGTTCTTTGTTGAATCTGGCGCAAGGTAAGTTTGGTCGTTACACGGTAGACGACGTGCGTTGGCTGGCTGCTGTCGGAGCTGACTACGGCGTGGCAGTGGTGCGTGAGGATTCCCCTTTTCAAAGCTTGCCAGAGCTGATGAATGCTTTGAAGGAAGACCCCACCAAAGTGGTGTTCGGTGCTGGTGGCACTGTGGGTAGCCAAGACTGGATGAAGGCCGCGTTGACAGCCAAAGCTGCAGGGGTGGATTTCCGCCGTATGCGTTTTGTGGCTTTTGAAGGCGGTGGTGAAGGGATCACCGCTTTGCGCGGCAACCATATCCAAGCGTATATGGGCGATGCCGCTGAAGCGGTGACAATGATGGAAGGCGGCTCGCCGATCAAGATTTTGGCTGTGTTCCATAGCGAACGCTTGCCAGGCCGCTTGGCAGACGTTCCTACAGCCAAAGAGCAAGGTTTTGATATCGAGTGGCCCATTATTCGCGGCTTCTACTTGGGCCCTAAAGTCTCTGATGAAGATTACAACTGGTGGGTCGAATCCTTCAAAACCACCATGGCCAGCGAAGCATTTGCCAAACTGCAAGCACAGCAGGGCTTGTTTCCATTCAGTCTGACTGGTACTGAACTGGATGCTTACGTCAAAAAGCAAGTCACGGAATACGGCGAGCTGGCCAAATCTTTTGGCTTGATCAAGTAATTCCTCATCGTTCAACTATGGCGTACAAGGTGTGATGGGCTGCCAAAACAGCGCCGTCATACCGGCTTCCTGCTGAATGTAAAAGCCAGCGCTGTGCGTTCGGTGCGCGCGTTTGGGCGCCGCTGCTCTACGTGCTTGAAAAAATATCCAAAAGGACAATAACAATGAACGATCGAATATTGGGCATCGGGGCAGTGGTGCTTGCTGGTGTCATGTTTTGGCAAGGGGTGGGGCTGGAGGCGCCGTTCTCTTACGAGCCCTTGGGGCCGCGTGCATTTCCCTTATTGATTGCTGCCGTCATGGCTTTGTGTGGCATCTGGTTAGTCGTCAAAGGCGGCGGACAGACCGAACCAAATCCTCCTGGCGCGAATGTACGTATCGCCGCAATGTTTGCCATTGTGGTGGGCTACGGGCTGATTTATCAATCCGCGGGGTTCATCATCGCAACCGCTTTGATGACCATGCTGGTTGGTAAGTTGTTTGGAGGCGGGTGGCTGAAGCCTGCCATTGGTGGTGTCATCAGCTCTGTCTTTTTCTTTTACCTGTTTGACCGGGTGTTAGACGTAGTCCTGCCTTTGGGCGTTTTGGAGGCTTGGTTATGAATGAAATTTTTGGTGCTTTAGCCCAAGGGTTTGGCGTGGCCATGACGCCAACCAATCTGATGGTGGCTGCCATTGGCTCTTTCTTTGGCACAATTGTGGGCGTGCTGCCTGGTTTGGGGCCAATCAATGGCGTGGCCATGTTGATTCCGGTCGCGTTTGCTATGAATTTGCCGCCTGAGACGGCCTTGATTTTGTTGGCTGCGGTTTATGTCGGGGCCGAATACGGTGGGCGCATTACGTCGATTTTGATCAATGTGCCCGGTGAGGCCGCATCGGTAATGACTACGCTGGATGGCTACCCGCTCGCACGGCAAGGTTTGGGCAGTGTGGCTTTGTCGCTGTCTGCATGGGCTTCATTTGTCGGTTCTTTGGTGGCCTTTTTTGGCATTGTGATTTTTGCACCGATGCTGGCGAAGTGGGCACTGGCTTTTGGCCCGGCGGAGTATTTTGTGCTGATGGTGTTTGCGTTCTGCTGTCTGACCGGATTGCTGGGCAACCAGCCTGTCAAGGGGGTGCTCGCTGCGATGATCGGCTTGGCAATTTCTACTGTAGGGGTTGACTCCAACTCTGGGGTTTACCGTTACACATTTGATTCGCCGAACCTGTCTGATGGCATTGATTTTGTGGTTGTCGTGATCGCCTTATTTGCGATCAGTGAAATGCTGCAGATGCTTGAGAACGTGGTCGGCGGCATGTCGGTCAAAGTGCCTAAGAGTGGTCGAAAGCTATTTAACTTCGCAGAATGGAAGTACACCTTACCCAGTGTGATTCGCAGCAGTTTGACGGGGTTTGGTTTGGGTGTATTGCCTGGTGCAGGCGCGAGTGTGGCGTCTGCCATTGCGTATGCCAATGAAAAACGCATCAATGAACAAAAAGATCCGAATGCCAAGTTTGGTCAGGGTGATATGCGCGGGTTGACTGCTCCTGAGTCAGCCAATAACGCTTCTGCCACAGGTTCATTTATTCCAATGCTGACTCTTGGCGTGCCGGGCTCGGGTACAACGGCTGTGATGATGGGGGCTTTGACGCTATACAACATTACGCCTGGGCCTGTACTGTTTGAACAACAACCGCATTTGGTATGGGGCTTGATTGCTTCTTTGCTGGTGGCCAACGTGATTTTGCTGGTGATGAATATTCCAATGGTTCGCGTATTTGCCAGCATTCTGTCGGTGCCACCTTGGTTGCTGGTGCCTACCATCATCTGCATCAGTATTATTGGTGTGTACTCGATCAATGCGACGCAGTTTGATTTGCTGATGGTCGCTGGTATCGGGTTGATTGGCTACTTTTTGCGTAAAGCAGATATGCCTATGGCTCCGCTGATTTTGGGTGTGGTGCTGGGGAATATGATGGAGCAGAACCTGCGCCGGGCACTGGCGATTTCTGACGGTGACGTGTCTATTTTGTTTGCCAGTCCGGTCACGGTGGCATTCTGGATTGGTGCAGTCGCTGTCGTGGCCTTCCCGTTTGTGTATCGTCGCTTTAAATCGAAAAAATAACCTGGTTGGCTGCTAAAGTGCCGCCACGCGTAATGCATGCCAACAGCAAAGCACTTTGCTGTTGGCATCTTTTTTATGTGTAACGCAGAGACTGTTGTTTGCGTTGGTTTATCTGGAAATTGAGGGATGGTCGTAGTGTGGCTGCGACTGTATGAACGCATGAATACGTTGTGGCGATTGGTATTAGGCTTGGCGATAGCATTACTAGGGGCTCAGTTGGCTCTGTGGTTAGATATTCCGCTGCCGTGGATGTTGGGGCCCCTGTTACTGACTGCTGCAACCCGGATATCACATGTGCCAAGCCGCTGCGCGCCGATATTCAACCAGTTCGGGCGCTGGATGATTGGCCTCTCGCTGGGGCTGTATTTCACACCTCAAGTGGCAGAGAGCGTCATGCGCTACTGGCCGTTGATGGTTTTTGGCATGGCCTACGCCATTGCCTTGGCGTTTTTGGGGCGCTCGGTGTACATGCGCTGTGCTGACATGGACCCAACAACCGCGTGGTTCGCTGCAGCAATTGGAAGTGCCAGCGAGATGGCCAATATGGCCCAACGCCATGGGGCGCGGGTAGACCAGGTGGCCTCTGCGCACAGCATGCGGGTGCTGTTGGTGGTGGTAGTCGTTCCGTTTGCTTTTCAATGGTTTGCAGATGCGCCGATGGTGCGCCCGATGGATGTGCGTGATGTGCAATGGCCAGGTTTTTTCTGGTTGGTGAGTGGCGCGTGGGTCTGCGGCTGGCTGTTTCAGCGTTTACGTTTGCCCAATGGATGGATGCTTGGACCGATGGCATTTGCCATGTTGATCACCTTGTCAGGTATTGAGTTGTCGGCATTACCGCCATGGTTGTCATGGGCTGGACAATTGTGCATTGGCTGGTCCTTGGGAGATAAATACCGGCCAGATTTTCTGCGGTCAGCCCCCAGGTTGCTTGGAGTCGTTGCAGCGCTGTCGTTGGGGGTGATCGCCTTTTCTGCGCTATTGGGTTGGTTACTGGCGCTTGCAATTGAACTGCCTCCAGCAACTTTGATCCTGGCCTTGATTCCTGGTGGCATTGCTGAGATGACGATCACTGCCAAAGTGTTGGGTTTAGGGGTGCCTTTGGTGACTGCACTGCAGGTTTCGCGCATGCTGTGTGTGGTGCTCAGTACGGGGTGGCTATACGAACGCTTTCTTGCGGGTGCGCGGCAGCGCATAGATCGGCGTTGACGGTTTGGGATGCGACAAATAGATAAGGGCTTAGCCTGATAGGGCCCTGTATTTGCAACACGCTTGCGCCAGTACAATCCTTAGAACGTGCTTAGGATCTCCACAAAGACCGCGCAATACTTAAAAGAGGCAGAGCAAGGCGCCTGTTGCCGCGCACCGCATCTTTTGGGACTCCAACGCAGCCTGGGTGGTGATCCCGAACACGTTTTTAAGCCATGTTGACCAAGATGGTTGTGCTGTGGCTGTTGATGTTTTTTCGATCCCCTTTTATGCACAGACCCTGACGCGTTGTAACTGCAGCATGTGAGGTGACGGGCTTTTGCTTTTACCATGTCTGAACGCTACCAACCGGCATTGCTCCTTGAAGATATACAACACAACCTAGCGGCAATCCATGCGCGCATGCAGGCTGCGTGTGCAAGGGCAGGGCGCAGTGCGCAGGAAGTACGACTGTTGCCCGTGACTAAAACGGTTGAGGTTGATCGGCTGAGAACAGCTTATGCAGCTGGTGTGCGCCAGATGGGGGAAAACAAAGTGCAGGAGGCGCATGGCAAGTGGCAGGCTATGGGTGACCTGACGGATTTGCAGTGGTGCGTGATTGGGCACTTGCAAACCAACAAAGCCAAGGTCGTGGCCGAGTTTGCCAGCGAGTTCCATGCGCTTGACAGCTTGCGTGTCGCTGAGGCGCTGGATAAGCGCTTGCAAGTATTGGGGCGTAGTTTAAAGGTCATGGTGCAGGTCAACACCTCAGGCGAAGAGAGCAAGTTTGGCCTTGAACCCGCCCAGGCTGTGGCATTTGTAAAGCAGTTGCCCGCGTTTTCCAGTTTGCAAGTGTGCGGCTTGATGACGCTGGCGATCAATACCTCTGAAGAGTCTCGTGTGCGTGCATGCTTTCGCGTTTTACGGGCGCTGCGCGATCAAGTCCAGCAGGAAACGACGTATGCTGGTGCCTTGCGGGAATTGTCCATGGGCATGTCTGGTGATTTTGAATGGGCTATTGAAGAGGGAGCGACTACCGTGCGTGTTGGTCAAGCCATTTTTGGTGCGCGCGCATTACCTGATAGCCATTATTGGCCCGCACAGTGAGCAGCCAATACAAGGTGTGTGAACGCCAAACGCGAGACAGGCGCTCGCATGCAGCCCATGCATGCTTGGCGCATGAAAGAAAACTATTCAAGAGAGCTTGATTCATGCAACCAACTTCAACTTTTCTGAGCGCAGGCGCGTCAGTGCGCGTATTTATGGTGTTTGCGTTGGTGTACATCCTCTCCACGATGGTGCGCGCAGTGACGGCAACACTGGCGCCGGAACTTACCGCTACCTTTGCGCTTTCAGCTTCTGAGTTGGGGTTGTTGGCGGGGAGCTATTTTGTCGGCTTTTGTCTGATGCAGATTCCGCTGGGCATCTGCTTGGATAGGTTTGGTCCTCCACGTACCGCTGCAGTGTTTCTCGCTGTGGCTTTGGTGGGCAGTGTGTGTGTGGCAACTGCCCAATCGTTTGTAGGTATTTTGGTAGGAAGAACTTTATTGGGGTTGGGCTTGGCCGCAGGTTTGATGGCTCCGTTGACTGCTTATCGGCGTTGGTATGCGCCAGCCACGTTGGTGCGTGCCAGTGCATGGATGCAAATGGTTGGTGCCTTGGGGATGCTCCTGTCTACCCTGCCGGTACAGTGGCTGTTGCCGCTGTGGGGCTGGCGTGGTGTGTTTTGGGTATGGGCCGCTATTGGCTGCGTGGCTTTGGTGGGGTTGCTGTTGGGGTTGCCCCGTTGGGAGAATGCAAGAGCCAGCAGCACGCAAAAACCGCCTTCAGCTTGGGAGATTTTGAAGGGCTATGGCACTATCGTGCGTGATCGCCGTTTCATCAGTGTGGTACCGCTGGGTTTTTGCTGCTACGGCAGTTTGTTTGCGATTTTGACGCTCTGGGCAGGCCCTTGGCTGCAGAACGTGGCGGGTCAAACACCCCAGCAAGCAGCATCAGGCTTGCTGGCCATTAATGTATTGATGATGTGTGCCTTTTTGTTGTGGGGCTGGGCGGCGCCTAAATTGGAACGTGCAGGCATGACGCTTGAGCAACTGGCATTGCGCGCAGTTTCCTTGGGTTTGTTGATTTTGCCGGTTGTTGTCTGGCGTGGTTCTGCGGCAGGTTGGCCTTATTGGGCTGCGTATTGCCTGAGCATTACGGCCTTTTCTATGGTACAGCCGAAGCTGGCGCAAGGCTTTCCTAGCCACTTGGCGGGGCGCACCCTGACCGCATTCAATTTAGCCATTTTTTCAGGCACATTCTTTATGCAGTGGACGATTGGTGTGGCTATTGACGCATTTCTCGCTGCAGGCTTTGACACGGTTGGCGCTTACCAAAATGCCATGTGGCTGTTGTGGGGTGTTAACGTGGCAGCATTGGGCTGGTTCTTACGTTTTCGTGTGCCTGCTGCTTCGCTTGCGCAAGCTGCATGAGTTCTGGTTGGCCTGACTACTCATGGCGCTTTCCCCTTATTCTTTGGACATCGATGCCTTATGCCGGATAGCCGTATTGTTTTGATTGCCCATGCACCGTTGGCCAGTGCGTTGAAAGCCTGCGCACGGCATGTGTTTGCCGATCGTGCCGAGCAGATTGTGGTGGTGGACGTGACCGCCGAGCACGACGTCGCGAGCTGGCATGCAAAGGCTGGTGAGTGGCTTGGAGACTCCAATGCACCGGTTCTTTTGCTGACCGATGTGTTTGGGGCGACCCCTTTCAATATTGCGCGCGATTGGGCCGATTGGTGTGTTGAGCAAGGGATGGAGGCGCGCGTGCTTACAGGTGCCAATGTGCCCATGCTGCTGCGTGCAATCACCTACAGCGATGAGCCCTTGGCCCAATGGGTTGAGCGGGCCGAGTCTGGCGGCGTGCAAGGCATTATTGCCGTCTCGCCCAATGTGGTGCCCAAGGCTGGGCGCCAGCAATCAGTACGACATTCTTATGATTCAGACCAAAACCACCATCATCAATAAACTGGGCTTGCATGCCCGCGCTTCAGCCAAATTGACCAAACTGGCCGGGAGCTTTCCTTGTCAAGTGTGGATGAGCAGAAATGGCCGGCGCATCAATGCCAAAAGCATCATGGGTGTGATGATGCTGGCTGCAGGCATTGGCAGCGAAGTAGAGATTGAAACCGATGGTCCGCAAGAGCAGGACGCGATGCAAGCGTTGTTGGCCTTGATTGCTGACAAGTTTGGCGAAGAACAGTGAAAGCGTGCGATGTATGTGTGCTTGTCGCAGCGCAGGCATCGCCAACAGAAGGAGTGAAGACCATGAATGAACGCATCAACGGCATTGCCGTGTCGCGAGGCATTGCCATCGGTCGGGCTTTGTTATTGGGGCGCGAGCCTTTGCAAGTCAAGCATTACTTGGTGAGCGCCAAACACATTGAACGCGAAATCAAGCGTTTGGATGCTGGGTTTGCGCAAGCGATTGTGGAGCTGCGCCGCGTTCAAAAAACCATTGCCAATGACGCCTCTTCGGCGGAGCTGCATGCCTTGCTCGATGTGCATGCCATGTTGCTTGAAGATCCGGAACTTAGAAATGGTGCGACCGCATTTATTCAGCAGCGGCGCTATAACGCTGAATGGGCGCTGATGCAGCAGCTGGCACATTTTTCGCGCGAATTCGACGCGATGGATGACAGCTATTTGCGTGAGCGCAAAGTCGATCTGGAGCAACTGGTCTCGCGTGTTGTGCACTGTATGCGCGCAGCTACTGCGCCTGCTGCATCTGTAGGGAGCGCAACGCCTGCGGGAGATGCGCTGGAGCAGGCCCTGATTGATTTGAGTGGGCATGAAGGCCAAGACGCTGAGCACTTCAAAAGTGCCTCGCAAGATGTGCCGCTGCGTGTTGGCGCGCACCATACGATGGATTGGCCTTGCATCATCGTGGCCCATGACTTGGCACCTGCCGATATGCTGCATTTCAAGCATGACGCATTTGCGGGTTTTATTGCCGATACTGGTGGAGCTACTTCGCACACTGCCATTGTGGCGCGCAGTCTGGATATTCCTGCTGTGGTGGGAACCACTGACGCATCTAAGCGCATCAGCCAAGATGCGATCGTGATTGTGCAAGCCGATGCGGGGTTGGTCATCATCAACCCTGATGAGGCCACGCTGGCCCATTACAGCCAATTGCAAAAGGAGGACTTGCGCATCCGCGAGCGGCAGGAGCAGTTACGCCACACGGCAGCGACTACGCAGGATGGGAAGAGCATTGAGCTATTGGCGAATATTGAGTTTCCTGCAGACTGCCAAGCCGCAATGGCTGCAGGTGCTGTGGGAGTTGGGCTGTTCCGCAGCGAATTTTTGTTCATGGGCAGGCATGGCGCACTGCCCGATGAACAAGAGCAATACCAAGCCTACCGTGAGGCGGTGGAAGCCATGCACGGGCTTCCAGTGACGATCCGAACGGTGGATATTGGTGCTGACAAGTTACTTGATGCTGCAACACAAGGGCGTTCTGTGCATGACCAATCCGCACTGGGCTTACGCGCTATTCGCTGGAGTCTGTCCAGCCTCGATATGTTCAGAACGCAGCTGCGCGCATTGCTGCGTGCGGCTGCACATGGACCTCTGAACATTCTGCTGCCGATGATTTCGCACGCCGCACAAGTGCAACAAGCACGCGTGCAGCTGGAGTTGGCTCGCCAAGAGTTGCAGAAGGAGGGCTTGCCATTTGGCCTCGTGCAACTGGGGGCTATGGTGGAAGTACCTGCAGCCGCGTTGATGATTGAGTTGTTGCTGGATGATTTGGACTTTGTCTCCATAGGTAGTAACGACTTGACGCAGTACACCTTGGCCGTTGACCGTGCCAACGAAGCGGTGGCGCATTTGTTTGATGCGACACACCCTGCCGTTTTACGGTTGATTGCCCATGTGATTGCGCAGTGCCAGCAACGCGGCAAGCATGTGAGTGTATGTGGTGAAATCGCTGGTGACCCGCAGGTTACCGATTTGCTGCTCGGCTTAGGCTTGGAGAGCTTTTCCATGCACCCCGTCCAGCTATTGGCGGTCAAAGAACGCATCTTGCATGCCAATACACAGACCTTGTCCCATTGGTCTCGCAGCGTGCTTGCCTCTGCTGACCCACAAGCACTCATATCACAGCATGCGTTGGAGGTGCAGCAGGCGGCATAACGTTTTGTGCAGCGGGCCAGTACCCCCACGCTAGTGCGGTACATGGAAGGGGTAGGCACAATGGTTTTCATCTGCGCTGCGCTAACCCCACATTTTGCAATGCTTGCTTTCTGTGGTGTTCAGGGGCCTGGCCTTTTGCGCATCTCTCTTTTACACACGTTCTAAGCCGCCAACCTTGTTCTTGTAGATGTACGCATTGCCTCTCTCATTGGGCCACCTCAGCATTGTGTGTTTGGCATTGCTGCTGTATGTGCTCACCAATCGTGTGCACCACATGCGGCGCTCACCAGGTTCAGCGGTAGCGTGGGTATTGCTGTTGGTGGCTTTTCCGTACTTGGGCGTGCCGCTGTACCTATTTTTCGGTTTGCGCAAGGTGACTAAGGTTCCCAACGCAGCAACCTCTTTGGTAGGGCAAGAGCAAAGCCAGAAGGTTGTGGGGGGCGATACGCAGCCTCGGCATGCGCCTTCATGGGCCAAGGATGTGCTTTCAGCCATGCATATTCCTGCTGCAGTGGGGGTACAGGCGCTGCATTTTGATGCGGATGGCCGAGTGGCTTTGTTGGGCGTGCTCGAATTTATTGAGCGTGCTGAGCACGAGCTGTTGGTGTGCACCTTCATCCTAGGCAACGATGATGTGGTCGCAGCCCGTGTGGTTGATGCTTTGGTACTTGCGGCGCACCGCGGGGTGCGGGTGCGGGTGATTGTGGATGCCATTGGCAGTTTGCGGTTGCGCAAAGCCAGTATGCTCCGCTTGGAGCAAAATGCAGTGGCCTTGCGGCGATTTATGCCGATATGGCACAACAGTGTCAAAGGACGGGCTAATTTGCGCAACCACCGCAAGTACATGGTGGCCGATGGACGCTACGTATGGTCGGGTGGGCGCAATTTTGCAGTGGAGTATTTTCTGGATCAACCACGCCACCCTGCATGGCAGGATGTGAGCTTTCAAGCAGAAGGGGCCATTGCACAGCATTTTCAGGCGCTGTTTGCATCAGATTGGACACACGCTTCGGCTCCGCTTCTTTGGGGCGCACGGCGCGTAGTCAGTGAGGCATTGGCACATAGCGCCATCGATGCTTTTTATCGATTGCAAGGGACTTGGCAGCATGTGGCAGATTTGGTGATGAGCAGTTGGTCAGGCGCCGCCACCTCAGCCAGTGCCCAGCAGCCCCATGCTGCGGTGTTGGCGCCCGCATTGCAGGACCAGACATTGCAAATGATCGCCAGCGGCCCTGACCAAGCTGACGACACCATCTACTCCCTGTTGCTCACAGGCGTTTTTCATGCAAAGCAACGCATCACGATGCTCACGCCTTATTTCGTGCCCGACGACGCATTGACTGCAGCGCTGGCATTGGCCGTGCGCCGTGGCGTGCGGTTGGAGTTGCTCATGCCGCGCACATCGAACCACCGTTTGGCAGACATCGCACGCATGCGTCCGCTGCGGCAGCTGGCTCAGGCAGGTGCGCATGTGCAATGGATTGATGGCATGTGCCATGCCAAAGTCGTGGTCATTGACGATGCGATGGCGCTGTGTGGTTCAGCCAATATGGATACACGCAGCCTGTTTCTGAATTATGAAGTCATGACCGCGTTTTATAGTTTGGAGTCGATTGAGGCCGTGGATGTGTTGCTGCAACGCTTGCGCCAGCAGGCTGAGCCTTATGAACCGCAGATGCCTGGTTTTGCGCGTGATTTGCTTGAGGGGATGGTGCGTTCAGTTGCTTTTGAGCTGTGATGGTGATCGCCAATTCGTTTCTGCTGGTATTTTTAATGCACCATCGCAAGGCAGACTGCAGGACTTCTCACAACTTTTATGCAGCGCAATGGGGCTGGGGATGGGTAACTTGGTATCAGCGCGCTGCTGCTGAAACCATGCTTTTTCCAAAGAAAACGCCTGCGGCATAGCGGGCTTCGGTAAAAGAAAAGCCGCTCGAAAGCGGCTGGGGAAGCTGGTTGGGTTTATCGCTTGCGTCTGCGATGCATTGCAACACCGGCAGCACCGATGGCACCGGCTAGGCCCATGAGGCCGAAGGCGCCGAGCGCTGGGACTGGCGTGGCTGTGTTCGGCGCGGCTGCAGCCTGAACAACAATGGACACTAATTCCGTACCTGCCGCTTTGAGTCGTGTAGGGGATGGCTGCTCGACTGGCTCAGTGCTCAAGGTCCACGAATAACTGCCGCCAACCGTCAAGCCAAGGTCTTGCAAGGTTTTATTCGCTATGACTCCAGAAAACTGAAGGGGCGATCCGCTTGAGTAGTTGGGTGGAAGTATTATTGACAGTTGATCGTTTTCACTTTGGTTCGGATTTTCGAAAAGGCCAAATAGATCTCCCTCACTAACTCCTTCACTGAATTCTTCACTAATTTCTGCTTCGGAACTGATGCCTGTTCCTCTCTTTTGAGTGACTGAATACTGACACTGCAAATAAGCTTCTGGCGCACTGAATAGTGACGCATTAAATAGAAGCATGAGTGGTTGTAAGACTATTGCAAATGGTAGGTCTGTGTTTGCGTCTTTGCTGTTGATGGACCTCGGTGCATTTTCGCCTGAATGGGGCATACACATATTTCCCGTGGTCAGGCTCCCCGAGCCACGCACAACAACATCGGCGCCAACTTGTTGGATGACAAGTTCGACACTAGCATGCGCAGTCATAGAAAAAGCGAGCAGGGCGGCAGGAATCAATTTGAGAGTGTGTTTCATGTTTCAATTGGTTAACAAAGTCACCGAGAATCTACGCTCAAAAAAAGCCACTGTCTATCACTGATTTCAGGTATTTTGAGGTGATTTTTATGCAAAAGAGGCTTGGTAGGCGCTTGGTTGGTTATCGGCGCAACTCCTTCCATGCGAAGCCCTTGCTTGCAGATGTTCCCGCCAATGAACGGATTGAATCAATGACCGGTGATGCAGATGCACTGCGTCTGGGATAGGGATTGGGTTTGAGGGACTCACACATGGAATTGAATGTGTGCAAATAAGCTTGTCAGGCTTATGTTTTTAGCGGCTTTCCCTATGCAGAAACAGCTCGGCCCATACAGGTCTTTGGCTCTCTAAATATAATGGCGCCCGATTTCTTTATGCGGATTTGAGCGCATTTGCCATTGCCGTGCTTGGTTGATGCAATAAGGGGAATAAATTCGGTGCACAACAGCCTTCAGGGATGCACTTCTAACCAAGAAATACTCGCAAATGCACTGTTATATGCAAAATTTAAAAGGAAGTGCTTTTGAATTTTTTTATGAGTAATTCAATAAAATCAACAAATTATGAAGAAATATAGCCCTTGGCGCTTATCGGTGGCGCCAATGCTCGATTGGACGGATCGGCATTGCCGTTATTTTCACCGCCTGCTCACGCAGCATGCCAGGCTCTATACCGAGATGATTCACACGGGCGCCATTTTGCATGGCGGGGCTGAACGATTTTTGCGTTTCAATGCTGAGGAGAACCCCCTGGCATTGCAGTTGGGGGGGAGTACGCCCAGCGATTTAGCCGCGTGTGCGAAGCTGGCGCAGCAATGGGGTTATGACGAGGTCAATATCAATTGTGGTTGTCCCAGTGAGCGCGTGCAACGTGGCAGCTTTGGTGCGTGCCTCATGGCTGAGCCCGCTTTGGTGGCCGATGGTGTGAAAGCCATGCGCGATGCATGCACCATCGACGTCACTGTCAAGCACCGCATCGGTCTGGATAAGAACGAGGACTATGCGCCGGTGCGGGATTTTGTCGGTGCGTTGGCGCAGGCAGGGTGTTCGGTGTTCATCGTGCATGCACGCAATGCTTGGCTTAAAGGCCTCAGCCCCAAGGAGAATCGAGATATTCCGCCTTTGCGCTACCACGTGGTGCACCAGTTGAAGAAAGACTTCCCTTCGCTGACGTTTGCCATTAATGGAGGCTTGCAAACCAATGCCCAGATTCAAGAGCAGCTGCAGCATGTCGATGGCGCCATGATTGGCCGCCAGGCCTACCACACACCTTGGGATTTGACGACTTGGGATGAAACGTTTTTTGATGCAAAACCTTCTGCACTTGATCGCGATGAAGTGGAAGAGACTATGGTGTGCTACATGGAAAAAGAAGTAGCCAAAGGCGTGCCGGTACTTACCATCGCCAAGCATATGCTGGGTTTGCGCAATGGGGTTTCTGGCGCACGAGCCTGGCGACAAGTGTGGAGTGATCACAAGCGCAAGGAACTGCCCCCAAGAATGATTTACCAGCAGGCTCAGGAAGCGGCTGTTCGCTACCGTTTTGGGGAATGATGTTGCGGTATCTCTCCGTTATACGCATTGTTTTTGTTGCTGTGCTTTCAGCTTTGCTTTTGGGGCAGTTGATGTGCGCGGCTATTCATCGAGAATTGATATGAAACCCATTGATGCTATTGTGGCCCGCCATGCGGAATTGACGGCGATTCGACGCGATATCCACGCCCATCCAGAATTGGCGTTTGAAGAGCACCGCACCGCCGATTTGGTGGCAGGCAAGTTGCAGGAGTGGGGGATTGAGGTGCATCGGGGGCTGGCCGGTACGGGGGTGGTTGGGGTGATTCGTGGCCAGCACACGGCTGATGCCAAAGCGGCTGCGCGCATGGTCGGGCTGCGTGCAGATATGGATGCACTTCCAATGCAAGAGCACAACACCTTTGCACATGCCAGCACGGTTCCTGGCCGTATGCATGCCTGTGGCCATGATGGGCACACGACAATGCTGCTGGGCGCTGCGCAGCAGCTGGCGCAGTCACGTGACTTTGCGGGTGTTGTAGTGCTGATTTTTCAACCTGCAGAAGAGTTCGGTGGTGGTGCCCAAGTCATGCTGGAGCAGGGCCTGTTGGAGCAATTTCCGGTTGAGGCGGTTTTTGGCATGCACAACATGCCCGGTATTGCCGAAGGCACGTTTGCCTTGTCGCCAGGGCCAGTTTTGGCATCCAACAGCGAATTTAAAATTCGCATTCAGGGCAAAGGGGGGCATGCGGCCATGCCGCATTTGGCAGTCGATCCGATTTGGGTCTCCAGCCAAATCATTCCAGCTTTGCAAGCGGTAATCAGCCGCAGCAAATCGCCGTTGGAGGCCGCTGTTATTTCCGTAACGACCATCCACGCAGGTGATACGTTTAATGTCATTCCTGGCGAGTGCATGATGACTGGGACAGTGCGCGCTTACACCAAAGATACCTTGGATTTGGTGGAGCGCCGTATGGGGGAAATCGTGACGGGCATTGGTGCCGCCAATGGGGCAACGTGTACGTTGGAGTTCAACCGGATTTATCCTTCGACCATCAACCATGCCCATGAAACAGCGTTTGCGCGTGGCGTGCTGCAGGGGATGTTGGGAGAAGGGCAACTCATTGCGCAAGCGCCCATTATGGCTGCCGAGGATTTTGCATTCATGTTGGAGAAAATTCCTGGATGCTATGCCTTCATCGGCAACGGTGATGGAGCGCATCGTGAGCCAGGGCATGGCCAAGGTCCATGTTTGGTTCACAATTCGAGTTACGATTTCAATGATGCCCTGTTGCCTTTGGGGGCCAGCTATTTAGTGCATTTGGCGCGCCAATGGTTGGCAAAGTCTGAGTGAGCAGACGCTAAGGCTGTGCACCTGAAGGCTCGTGCCTTGGTTCACTGTCATCAAGCCCCAGAAGCAATCTGGGGCTTTTTTTATGGACTGACGGTGGTGCGAAAGTTACCCCGCCAGCCTTTGTTTAGCTTGTGCGGGGCTTACCAGGACCTTTTCTGATGCAGCTCTGACAACAGCTAATGATCATTTATACGGTGCGTATTTTTATACTGGTAGGGAGTATTTGTGTATACTCCCTAGCTGTATCTTTGGATGTGCCATCGATGCTGTTTCATTGAACTGTTTTTTAAAAAGTCATGCCCCATTCTCCAGAGGATAAAAAACGTGTGATCACACGTTTGCGCCGCATCAAAGGCCAGACAGAGGCCTTGGAGCGTGCTGTCAATGCGGGTTCAAGCTGCAATGATTTACTTCAGCAATTGGCGGCACTGCGTGGTGCAACCAATGGCTTGATGGCCGAAGTCTTGGAGAGTCACCTTCGTGAAACTTTTCTGGCCGAAGATGGGGCAGTCAAGCCAAGCAAATTGACGCCTGCAGAGGATATTGAGCAGTTAATGAAGATCATCCGAAGCTATCTGAAATAACTTGACCCGCACGCGTGAGGTGGTTCGCAGTTGAGTTGTTGGTGCATGCCCGGCATTTCAGCCTTGGGCCAGCGATATGCGAAGCAAATGTTTTTACCTCTACGTTGAGTCTCTTCTTTGTTGAATTACCCAAAGGAATTGAAAATGAAATCTCGTGCAGCAGTGGCGTTTGGCCCTGGAAAACCGTTGGAAATTGTAGAAATTGATGTGGCTGCGCCTAAGAAGGGGGAAGTGCTCATTCGCATTACCGATACTGGTGTTTGCCACACTGATGCGTTTACGCTGTCTGGTGAAGATCCTGAAGGCTTGTTCCCTGTGGTGCTGGGGCATGAAGGCGCAGGCATTGTGGTTGAAGTGGGTGAAGGCGTAACCAGCGTTCTGCCTGGTGACCATGTCATTCCCCTGTACACGGCAGAGTGCGGTGAATGCCTGTTCTGCAAGAGTGGTAAAACCAACTTGTGTACGGCAGTGCGTGCCACGCAAGGTAAAGGGGTGATGCCTGATGGCACCAGCCGTTTTTCGTATAACGGGCAACCTATCTACCACTACATGGGCTGCTCAACATTCAGTGAGTACACCGTGGTGGCTGAAGTGTCGCTCGCCAAAATCAACCCCGAAGCTAATCCTGAGCAGGTATGCTTGCTGGGCTGTGGCGTGACTACTGGCATTGGCGCTGTGCACAACACTGCCAAAGTACAAGAAGGCGATAGCGTGGCTGTGTTTGGGCTGGGTGGAATCGGTTTGGCCGTGATTCAAGGTGCGCGGCAAGCCAAGGCCGGGCGCATCATTGCGATCGATACCAATCCTTCCAAATTTGATTTGGCCAAGACATTTGGTGCGACCGATTGCATCAACCCCAAAGATTTTGACAAACCAATTCAGCAAGTGATTGTGGAGATGACGGGATGGGGTGTTGACCACTCTTTCGAGTGCATTGGTAATGTGAATGTGATGCGTGCTGCGCTGGAGTGTGCTCACCGTGGTTGGGGCCAATCCGTGATCATTGGTGTGGCGGGCGCTGGGCAAGAAATTTCTACACGTCCATTTCAATTGGTAACCGGCCGCCGCTGGTTGGGTACGGCCTTCGGTGGTGTCAAAGGTCGCAGCCAATTGCCAGGTATGGTCGAAGATGCAATGAAGGGCGACATTGATTTGGCGCCGTTTGTGACCCATACCATGGGCTTGGGCGAGATCAACCATGCATTTGATTTGATGCATGAGGGCAAATCTATCCGTTCGGTTATCAAGTATTGATCTGCATCGTGTTGGGAGATTTTTAGGGGGCTCACAAGGCGATTGCATGCCTGGGCGCCCATTTCTCCTGCCTTGACTTTTGCCGTTAGGAGACTATCTGATGGAACGAATCGAACAGCATGCCAGCTGGGGGGGGCGCCAAGAGGTTTGGAAGCATGCTTCCAGCGCTTTAGGCGTAGAAATGAAGGTGGGGGTTTACTTGCCACCGGCTGCTTTGGCCGGTCAGGCTTGCCCTGTGCTCTATTGGCTTTCGGGGCTGACGTGTACGGAACAGAATTTCATCACCAAAGCAGGGGCGCAGCAATTTGCCGCAGCGCACAACATTATTCTCGTTGCACCTGATACCAGCCCGCGTGGTGAGGGAGTTGCCAATGATGATGCTTATGATCTGGGGCAAGGCGCAGGCTTTTATCTCAATGCCACGCAAGCGCCGTGGGCCTCACACTTTCGCATGGAAGACTACGTGACCCAAGAGTTGCCCGCTTTGGTGGCCAAGCACTTTGTGACTACGGGCAAGCAAAGCATTTTTGGCCATAGTATGGGGGGGCATGGTGCATTGACGTTGGCGTTACGCCACCCAGGCCTTTACCAGAGTGTGTCGGCATTTTCACCCATCGTGGCGCCTTCGCAGGTGCCGTGGGGGCAGAAAGCGTTTACCGCCTATCTCGGGGAAGATCAAGCGCAATGGGCTGCGCATGATGCTGTGGCGCTGATCGCCAAGGCGCAGGAGCGACTGCCGCTGCTGGTAGACCAAGGTTTGCAGGATGACTTTTTGGATTCACAGCTCCAACCGGGCTTGCTTGAGGCCGCAGCCAAAGCCAGCAATCATCCACTCACATTGCGGCTGCAGCCAGGTTACGACCACAGCTATTATTTCATTGCCAGTTTTATGGAGGAGCATATCGCTCACCACGCGGCGTATTTGAAGTAAGGCTTGTATCAGCACCTTGACTATGCAAAAGCCACGCAATGGATTAGTCCATGGCGTGGCTGATTCGTTGGGGGAGAGGGATTTTTATGTGGGGGGTGTGCGCGCAATGCGAAGAGCCATGGCGACCCTTGCTTGGGCTGCAAATAGCGCCAAGTAGGCCCATAACTCGGCCCATTCTTCAAGCAGTTGGTCACTGCCTTCTGGTAAGCCGCTTAAATGCATACCCATATGTCCTTCTGCGGCGGTGGAAACCAAAAAACTGACCACAAAAATCCCGATTTCAATCAATGGAATTGCACGCATGCGCCACAGCTGGGGCAGTAATTTGTCAACACGCCAACGGAGAGCCAACAGCGCTTGCACGAGCAGCATTGCAGCCAAGGTTGGTGCAATGAATGGCTTATAGAACAACTGTTGGGACGATGAAAAGGTAGGGCCAGTGACAGGGTCTATGTGCAGCGGCATCAACAAGCAGGCCCCCCAGCTGAGCTCTCGCAGCGCCATTGCTAGCCAAATGGGGCAAATGATCCACCAGAAGGCCCGATGAGGTTGCCGCTGAGAGTGGCGTGCTTCGCGGATAGCCCAGAAGCTGCCAGCGATTAAAACCAATACTTGGGCATTTTCAATGAGGCCATTTTCCCAGCCCCAGACAGGGGGAAGATAAGGCGCTAAGTAATAGCCACCGAGCAAGGCCAAGGCGGTGAGCACAATGGTAGTGAGCTGGCCTTGAGTACTTGAAGCGTAATCAAAGATAGGTGAAGTGCGGTTCATAACTGGGTGTTGGTGGATCAAGCCGCGCGAAAGGCCATCCGCCAGCGCGTATAAGTTTCAACCCGATTAACCCGAGAGGGCAGTAGCAGCTGGCGCCGAGGAATGTGATGCGTTTACTGGCAATCGGAGTGAAGCAAAAAGGCCGTATGCATGCAGTGTTTCTGCCAGATGATTCGGTGATCTAAAGGATATTATCGTTCGGGCATGCACAGAGGTAACGTGCAACTGCAACTTGAAATGTACTCAAATGCAATGTTTTTACAGGGTTTAAGCGCTTTGGGCAGCAACGGCTTTGTGCTTGATTTCAAGATAAATAAAGGGTAATTCCTGTTTGTGTTGCAATTTGTTTGTATTAAAAACTCCGTGTTTATCATTTTGTTGAATGAAGAGAGGACACCTATGAGACTGACTCGACGTACTTGTTTGGCCGTGGCTGCGACCGTAGCGCTGGCATTCAGTGCTGGAACAGCTATTGCGCAAGCGAACTATCCGAATAAACCGATTCGTTTGCTGGTGCCCTTTGCTGCTGGTGGAACTACAGACATTATCGCCCGCGCAATTTCTGAACCCTTGGGCAAAGAATTGGGGCAATCCATTGTGGTGGAAAACAAGGGCGGTGGTGGCGGTGTGATTGGTGCTGGAGAGGCTGCGCGTGCAGCACCTGATGGCTACAACTTGAGTGTTGCCACGGTCTCGACTACCGCATCGAACCCGGCCATTAACCCGAATATCAGCTACAACCCGCTGACAGATTTCACGCCTGTGATCAATATGGCGGCAACCCCTAACGTGGTTGTGGTTCACCCATCATTTCCTGCCAAGAACTATGAAGAGTTCATTAAGGAAGTTTCCAGTAACCCAGGTAAGTATTCTTATGCTTCTTCAGGGACAGGCGGTATTGGGCACTTGCAGACTGAGTTGTTCAAAACGCTGGCAAACTTGGATATGCAGCACATTCCATACCGAGGTGCTGGCCCGGGTTTGAATGACGCGGTTGCAGGGCAAGTTCCAATCATGTTTGACAACCTTCCATCGGCACTGCCATTTATCACCAGCGGCCGCTTGAGGGCCATTGTGGTCGCTGCCAATGAGCGTGTTGCCGCTATTCCTGATGTGCCGACCTTTAAAGAAGTTGGATTGGAACCTGCTAACCGCATGGCCTACTATGGGATTTTGGGCCCTAAAGACATGCCACCAGAAATTGTCGACAAGCTCAATGCAGCAGTGAAGAAGGTGTTGCAAGAGCCTGCAGTGCGCAAGCGTATTGAAGATACGGGCTCTATTGTGGTGGCCAATACACCGGCTGAATTTGCAGCAGAAATCAAAGCGGAATTTGATGTTTACAGTGACGTGGTGAAAAAGCAGAATTTGAAGCTGGAATAAGCAAACCCCGCGTATTCCGCTAGAGTGATAACCGGTGCAAAGTTTTCTTTGCACCGGTTTTTTCGTTGAGGTCTGAATAATGATGGATGAGCACGATCAGGAATTGATTGACCGCTTTATTGACAGTTTGTGGCTCCACGAAGGGCTATCACGCAATACCTTGTATGCATACCGCAAAGACGTTGAACTGTTTGCTGGCTGGCTGCAAACACAAAAGCCTCCCGTTGGGCTATTGAATGTGACAGAAATCACGCTGCAACAGTATTTCGCTGCCAAACATAGCCAAACGAAAGCGACCACGGCCAACCGTCGGCTTACCGTGCTCAAGCGTCTGTACCGTTGGGGGTTTCGCGAGGGTTTGCTTCAGCAAGACCCTACGGCACGTATGCAGGCGGCCAAGCAAGCATTGCGCGTTCCCAAAACGATGACGGAGGCGCAGGTGGATACTTTGCTGGCAGCTCCAGAGGTTTCTGATGCATTGGGTTTGCGCGACAAAGCCATGTTGGAGTTGATGTACGCCAGTGGTTTGCGGGTGAGCGAGTTGGTGGGGTTGAAGACCTACCAAATTCGTATGCAAGACGGGGTGCTGCACGCCATGGGTAAGGGTAGTAAAGAGAGGTTGGTCCCTTTTGGCGCAGTGGCGCAGCAGTGGCTGGCGCGCTATGCCGAAGAGGCTCGGCCTCAAATTTTGGCTGGTCAACTCACGGACGATTACTTTGTGACTGCACGCGGCCATGGCATGACACGGGTGATGTTCTGGGTGTTGGTGAAAAAGTATGCACAGCTTGCAGGCATCACTCAGTCACTGTCGCCGCATACTTTGCGCCATGCTTTTGCCACCCATTTGCTCAACCACGGAGCAGATTTGCGCGCAGTTCAGATGTTACTGGGCCACACCGATATTTCAACCACAACGATTTACACGCATGTTGCCCGTGAGCGTTTAAAAAGCGTACACGCCACCCACCATCCACGAGGTTGATAGGTGGGGGAGGGCACAATGTTAGTTGGATGCTGGTGTGAGGGTGGGGCTCGAGGTAGGCGTGCTATGTGGTGCAGGGGCTGAGGCAATTGCATCACGGAAGGCGCGCAATTTGGCTTTGACTGCACGGGCATGGTCTGGCCCCATGCGAACGAGGATTTTTTGCCCTGCAGACAATGCTTCTAGTTGAAGGTCTTCAAATTCGTAACGTACCCAAGGCTGCTCAGATGCGATTTGGCCACGCACCTTCATCAAGTGCACGCGCGGCGCAATGGGTTCAGGTGCTTGAAGCAGATGGTCGATTACGGCGATGAGTCTGTCATTGAAATATCGGTTGGGGTAGCCCAAGTCTTCGTAAGCTTGTTGAAACAGTGGATAGAAATGGCGGTAGTCACGTGCCGCTTGTGTCACGTTGAGGTTTTGTACAAATTGCACTGCCAATGTGTAACGCGCACTGTTGGCCTGGGCAATTTGCGTTTCTACCCCTCCGTTTTGGTCTTCAACGGTAAATTTCGGTTCTGTCGGGTAGATTGGCCACAGTGCTGACGGCGCGCGGGGGGTCGTGAGATTGTCGATGGTTGTGACAAAGCGGCGTATAAATTGCTCATTGCGAATGAGTGCGCGAGCTTGCTGCGTTGCCCCCCATGCGCTCAAAGCGTTGCCGATGCTTTTGTCTGAACTTTCAAGAGAAGGCAGAGGCTCGCTGGCGAGCTCTTCAGGGGCCTCAATCGGGTTGAGCGGCTCTTCGTCTTCAAGGGCCAATGGATCGACGTGTGCTTGTTCAGATGTGATCTCAGGAGTATCTGTTGGCGGTGTGTCATGCTCGACCGATGGACTGGGCGTGTTGGCCTCTTGCCCTGTCAGGGATTGAATATTCGATTGAAGACTCTGCAAGCTTTGCTTCGCCTGCTCTGGCGAGCGCCATACCCACCAACCGATCCCCAGAATCACAATCACGGCCGTGATGACCAGTCCCCATAAAAGAGGCGATGCAGCTCGATTCTGATTCAAGCCCTGTGCATTTGCGCGAATTCGTTGCCCCATAGCGATTAAGTCCTTATGAACAGGCTTTTAGTGTAGCCCTACCAAGCAGGTGCCGGATGAATGCAGTTGGGAGTCGCTGCGCACAAAAGAGTTTCAGGAGGTCGCTGTCATGCTGCTTCCTGGCGCTGCGCCCTGATGTTCGTCATGCTGACTGCGTGCCATCACATAAATAGGCGCAAACGCTTCTGCCTGCGTAATTTCGATTAGCGTTTCCTTGGCCAGCTCCAGCATGGCGATGAATGTGACGACCAGAACGGGAATGC
Source organism: Lampropedia puyangensis (assembly GCF_004833285.1). Taxonomy (GTDB): domain Bacteria; phylum Pseudomonadota; class Gammaproteobacteria; order Burkholderiales; family Burkholderiaceae_C; genus Lampropedia; species Lampropedia puyangensis. The sequence continues at coordinate 79,730 of NZ_STFG01000010.1, read as the reverse complement.
CCAGTTCTGGTTTGAAAAGCTCTTCAAATGGCAAGTAGGGTTTGTCTTTGAGATCACGCAGCACATGGCTCATGTATTCGCGCACACTGAGCTTTTCGCGCGTAATCGTATGGTGCGCTACCAATTGGCTGCGTTTGACAATCGCCAGCCAAGCTTTGCGCAAATCGTCTGGAGCGACGTTGGGCAGCTCTGGCGCCAATTGCAAGTCAAAGAAGGCTTGCGGTGTCCAGAAGTCACGGCCGTCTTGGGGGAGTTCATCGAGCTTGCGTGCTGCGATTTTGGTCTTTTCGTATTCCAGCAAACGCCTGACCAATTGTGCGCGAGGGTCTTCTTCTTGCTCTTCTTCGGTAGCGGGCGGGCGCGGTAGCAGCATGCGTGATTTAATTTCAATCAGCATGGCCGCCATCAGCAGATATTCGGCTGCCAGTTCCAAGTTGCGAGAGCGGATTTCTTGCACATAACCCATGTATTGCTGTGTTAGCGGCACCATGGGGATGTCAAGGATGTTGAAGTTCTGTTTGCGGATCAGATAGAGCAGCAAATCCAGCGGGCCTTCAAATGCCTCAAGAAAAATCTCTAATGCATCAGGTGGAATATACAGATCGGCAGGCAGCTCGAAAAGCGGCTCGCCATAAAGCCGGGCCAGCGCTGCAATCTGGGCTTGCTCTGCTTGAACGATGGTCGCCTCACGGACGGAATCGGCATCGGTGGCCGGTTCGATAGTTTCATCGTGCAGCAATTGCCCGGGTGGTTGCTCAAGGTCAGGCATGACTGAGGTGTCGACGTTTTCAGCATCAAGGGTTGCACCGGTTGGTGCAACAGGGGATGTGGTTTCGTCGTTGGACACAATGATTGCGAGGCGAGATGCAGTGACCTTGGTTATTTTTGGTCTGCTTCTGTACTGGTTTGGTACACATAGGGTTTTTGTGCCACTTGTGCTGCACGGTAGTCAGCCCAAACGTGTGCATTCACGTTCTTATCCCAAAGCAGCTTGCGCCCTTCTTGTTGTTGGGCATCCAGATGTGGGCGATCTGCTTTGAGCTTGTCCAGGAACTGGGTGGCTTCAGAACGGTAGTGGGGGCGCTGAAAGAATGACATAGACTCTCACGTTGTAATCAATGAATCGATGCAGAGGGCATCAAGGAGAATGCGATGCGCATTTTAACGGGCAGACAGCTGCAGCGGCAACAATGGCCTCGCTGGCTTGGTTGCGTTGTGATGGCACTGGTAGTGGCAGGGTGCGATCCCATTGCGCTGGACAAGCTCAAGGTCGGGCAATCCACCGAGGCGGACGTGCGGGATGCGATGGGCACACCAGAAATGGTCTGGAATGAAGCTGGTGGCGCAAGAACATTCGAATACAACCGCCAGCCTGCTGGGCATGTGAACTACATGATCACCATAGGCGCGGATGGCAAGCTTCAGGAAATCAAGCAGGTATTGACGGAGCAGGAGTTTGCCAAGATCAAACCAGGAATGGCTTACGACCAAGCGCGGCGCTTGTTGGGCAAGCCGGCCAAGGAAATGTGGTACCCGCTTAAGCAGGAGCAGCATGTGGATTGGCGTTATTTGAAGGACCCCACCACCTCTGGAATGTTCACCATTGTGCTGGATAAGCAACGCATCATTTTGCGTGCGTACACAGGCCCCGATATGAATGAAGAGTACCGCAATGGTGGCCAACGCTGATTTTTAGCAACTGGTTTGCAAGTTCTTTCTCTTTAATATTCAGTAACTGAATGATTTGTATAGGTGTTTGTGAGTAATGCACAGAAACTGTGGATAACTTTGTGGACAACAGGTGGGTGACGCTCCACAACAGCGTCATCAACCTGTATTTGTTACGTTGCCTATTTTTTAATCAATCTGTGATTTGTGAATTAAGTTTATTTAAAACAATAGCTTACGATTGATTGTTGAAAATAATGCATTTCAAAATGGTGACAGACTGATGAAGACTTGAAGACAGCACAGGCGCACTGTGTTTGTGCATAACGCCTGTGCAAACAATGCTTAATAATCAGTCAATGCGGCCCTGTCTAGCACTTGCAAGCCACCATATTCGAGTGCAATCAACTGTTCTTGTGCTAGTTTGACCAAGGCCATATTCACCCGCTGGCGTGATAGGCCAACCAAATAGGCGAGTTCCTGCTGGGTAATACGCAGGGCATTGTCTGAGCTTGGGGCTAGAACGGGGTTGACCAAGGCGGCCAATGAGCGGGCTACCCGTGAGTCAGGATTGCTCATTCGGTCGGTCTCACGGCTGGTGATGAATTGCCCCACGCGCTCACTGAGCTGGTTCATGATGATGCGGTTGAACTCAATCGATCGGTTCAGCAGCAGATGAAAAGTATCTACTGGCAAAGCTGCAATGGTACTTTTGCGTAAGGCTTGAATGTCGTAGCGGTAGTGCTCGCGTTTGAGCGCTGTGCCTTCCCCAAACCAGCCCCCAGTGGGGAGACCTGCATAGCTGATGCTGCTGCCGTCTGCGCGGTTGTTGCTCATCTTCAGCAGGCCATCAATCACACCTAGCCAATAGCGTACCGGTTTGCCGGCAATGCAGACGTAGTCGCCTTGAAGGCAATCTCCGACTTCCAGTGCTTGCTCAGCCAAACGCCTGTCTTGGGGCTTGAGGGAGACCAGCCACGGAATGCTTGCGAGTTCCTGTGCAGTCGGCGTGCGCCGCGTTTGCAGCATGTAGGGGAGTTTGCGCTCGTTTGGCGTTTTCATGGGCGAAGTCCAAGGCCTGTATAGAGATTAGATACACATGAAATGGTCAGGGAAAATGGTTGTTTTGAGCGGTCTCGGCCAAGACATCCAAGGGAAATTCCTGTCTAGGGTTTTCCCAAGATTGTCGTTGTAAGGACATTAAAACGTCAAAGTTGCCACTACGATGCCTGCATGGATAGCGCATGAGCAAGCGCTCCATCCACCATAAAACGTCAAGCCCCCATTAACGAAAAACGTTTGTGCAAAGGAAGGCAAAGGACATGGAGACAACATTTCCGCGGTTGATGCAGCAGCACGCACAGCAAAGACCACAGGACCCGGCCATTCGGGAAAAAGAATACGGCATTTGGCAGACGTGGAGCTGGAGCGATGTAGCGCGTGACGTGCGCTATCTGGCCTGCGGTCTGGCTTCTCTTGGATTGCAGCAGGGGCATAACTTAGCACTGGTTTCTAGCAATCGACCTTATCTCTACATGAGCATGCTGGCAGCGCAGTGCTTGCGCGCCGTGCCCGTGCCAATGTACCAAGACGCTGTGGCAGCTGAGATGGCGTATGTGCTGGAAGATGCAAACGCCCACATTGCGTTTGCAGAAGATCAGGAGCAGGTGGATAAGCTGCTGGAAATCCAACAATCCGATAGCCGTTTGCAGTACATCGTGTACGACGATCCCCGAGGTATGCGCAGTTACGACCAACCCGGTTTGGTGAGTGTGGCGCAATTGCTTGAACGCGGGCAGCAGTGGGATCAAGCCAACCCAGGGGCTTGGGACGCTTGGCTGCAAGCTGGGCAGCCTGATGATGTTTCTGTCATTTTGTACACCTCGGGCACGACGGGAAAACCCAAAGGGGTCTGTCAAACGCACCGCTCGTTTTCGAGTGCTGCTAAAGGGGGGATGGATGTTGATGGTCTAAACGCCAAAGACAACATGATTACCTACCTTCCTCCTGCTTGGGTGGGGGACCATTTGTTTTCAATTGCCCAATGGTTGGTTGCCGGTTTCACGATCAATTGTCCCGAGTCGGCCGAGACGGTGCAGATCGATTTGCAAGAGATCGGTCCGACTTACTACTTTGCGCCGCCACGGGTATTTGAGGGGCTGCTGACGACGGTTTCAATCCGTATGGAAGATGCATCCAAATTCAAGCGTTGGTTGTATGGCAAAGCGATGGGGTTGGCTCAACGTGTCGGGGCTGATATTTTGGATGGCCAATCAGTTGGTGCTGCCGACCGGTTGATGTATGCGTTGTACAACGCGCTGATTTACGGGCCTTTGCGCAACGTCATGGGTTTTTCGCGTATTCGGGTGGCGTATACCGCAGGTGCTGCGATTGGGCCTGAATTGTTTCGTTTTTACCGCTCCATCGGCATCAATCTCAAACAGTTGTATGGACAGACCGAAACATGTGCCTATGTTTGCCTGCAAAAGAATGGCCGCGTCAAACTCAATACAGTGGGCGAAGCCGCGCCTGGTATTGAGTTGAAAATTGCCGAGAGTGGCGAGGTATTGGTCAAAGGGGTTTCGATCCTCAAAGAGTATTACAAGCGCCCTGAGGCAACAGCTGAAATTTTCAATGCCGAAGGTTGGTTCCTCACGGGCGATGCCGGGGTACTTGATTCTGATGGGCAATTGCGCATCATTGATCGCGCCAAAGACGTGGGCAAACTCAATGGCGGGGCGATGTTTGCGCCCAACTACATTGAAAACAAGCTCAAGTTTTTCCCTCAAATCAAAGAAGCCGTGTGCTTTGGCCATGATCGTGACGAGGTGTGTGCCTTTATCAATATTGATTTTGAAGCGGTCGGCAATTGGGCAGAAAAACGCAACCTGCCGTACGCCGGTTATGTCGACTTGGCTGGCAAAACGGCGGTGTTGGAGTTGATCGCCGAATGCGTTGGAAAAATCAACCAAGAGCTTGCGACTGAAGAGGGTATGGAAGCGACCCAAATCAAGCGATTCTTGGTGCTGCACAAAGAGCTCGACCCCGATGACGATGAATTGACCCGCACACGCAAAATTCGCCGCAACTTTGTGGCTGAGAAATACGCAGTGTTGATTGATGCGTTGTATGGCGGCAAGAGCGAGCAGTTCATTGAAACACTGGTGAAATTTGAGGATGGCCGCACTGGCAGCGTGAGTGCCACGCTGAGCATTCTGCCTGCTCAAACTTTTCCCGCTGCGACAAAGGGGGCTTGACATGAGCAACTACAACGAATCTACGGCAGGCCGCAAAACAGGCGAGGTGATTTTGGATGTGCAAAACATCAGTCTGCGTTTTGGTGGCGTAAAGGCCTTGACCGATATTTCCTTCAATGTGCGCGAGCACGAAATCCGCTCAATCATTGGCCCCAATGGTGCGGGCAAGAGTTCGATGCTCAACTGTATCAACGGGGTCTATACGCCTTCAGAGGGAAGCATCACATTTCGTGGTCAGACGTTTTCACACATGAACTCGCGCCAGGTGGCTGAGATGGGGGTTGCGCGTACTTTTCAGAATCTGGCGCTGTTTAAAGGCATGAGTGTGATCGACAACATCATGTCGGGGCGTAACCTCAAAATCAAAAGCAATATCTTGCTGCAGGCATTGCGCATTGGCCCGGCTGAACGTGAGGAGATCAAGCACCGCGAGTTTGTTGAAAACATCATCGACTTTTTAGAAATTCAAGCGTTTCGCAAAACCCCTGTTGGGCAACTGCCATATGGCTTGCAAAAGCGCGTGGATTTGGGGCGTGCCTTGGCGATGGAGCCGCAGGTATTGCTGCTTGATGAGCCCATGGCAGGCATGAACCTGGAAGAGAAGCAGGATATGAGCCGCTTCATCATGGAGATTAATGAGGAGTTTGGCACCACCATTGTGTTGATTGAACATGATATGGGCGTGGTAATGGATATCTCTGATCGGGTGGTTGTGCTTGATTACGGGAAAAAAATTGGCGACGGCTCTCCTGATGAGGTCCGCAATAACGAAGAAGTGATCCGGGCCTACTTGGGCAGCTCACACTGATGATGGCGCACGCAACAGGAGACTCTAGGCATGGCATTTTTTCTTGAAACCTTGTTTGGCGGCCTGATGACAGGCATGCTGTATTCCTTGGTCGCGTTAGGCTTTGTGTTGATTTTCAAGGCCTCAGGCGTGTTCAATTTTGCGCAGGGTGCGATGGTGTTGTTCGCAGCGCTGGCGATGGCTCGCTTCTCGGCTTGGTTGCCGCAATGGTTTGGCTTTGAAAGCAAAATTTTGGCCAATTTGCTGGCTTTTGCGATTGCCGCTTTGTGCATGTTTGCCGTGGCGTGGGTGATTGAGCGTTTGGTGTTGAGGCATCTGGTCAACCAGGAAGGAGCAACCCTGTTGATGGCCACATTGGGGATTACCTACTTTCTTGACGGCTTGGGCCAAACTTTGTTTGGCAGCAATGTCTACAGCATTGATATCGGCATGCCCAAAGACCCGGTGTTCATGCTTGATTCGGTGTTCGATGGTGGTGTGATGATCAACAAAGAAGACCTGTATGCCGCAGTGATCGCCGCTGCGCTGGTGGCTTTGCTGACGTTGTTTTTCCAGAAAACGAGTACAGGCCGGGCGTTGCGCGCCGTGGCTGATGACCATCAGGCCGCGCAGTCAGTGGGTATTCCTCTGAATCGTATTTGGGTGATTGTGTGGTGTGTCGCAGGCGTGGTCGCACTGGTGGCGGGGATGATTTGGGGCAGCAAATTGGGGGTGCAATTTTCATTAACCACCATCGCGTTACGTGCCTTGCCTGTAGTGATTTTGGGCGGCTTGACGTCTGTGCCCGGCGCCATCATCGGCGGGCTGATTATTGGTGTAGGAGAGAAGCTCTCAGAGGTGTATTTGGGGCCTTATGTGGGCGGCGGTATCGAGATTTGGTTTGCCTATGTGCTGGCACTGGTGTTCCTGCTCTTCAGGCCTCAAGGTTTGTTTGGCGAAAAAATCATTGATCGCGTCTGACCAAATCAACCAAGGAGACAACCCATGTTTTACAGAGAAAACGGTCAGTTCAAAACCACGTACCGTGCTGACCAGCAAATATTCGCTATTCGGCAAGATCGAATCGCCATGGCACTGATTTTGGCGGCACTTTTTGTGGTGGTGCCCATGTTCGCTAGCGATTATTTCTTTCGTGCGATTTTGATACCGTTGGTCATCATGTCGATGGCTGCCTTGGGCGTGAATATTCTGGTTGGATATTGCGGCCAGATTTCACTCGGCTCGGGCGCTTTTATGGCCGTAGGGGCTTACGGTGCCTGGAATTTTTACACCCGTTTTCAAGGCATGCCTTTGGTGCCTGCGGTAATTTTGGGCGGTTTGTGTGCCATGTTTTTTGGTATTTTGTTTGGTTTGCCCAGCTTGCGTGTGCGGGGGTTGTATTTGGCTGTGGCGACCTTGGCCGCACAGTTTTTCGCTGACTGGATGTTCCTGCGCGTGAAATGGTTCACCAATTACTCGCCTTCAGGTTCGGTTTCGGTCAATCACCTGCAAGTGTTTGGCTATCCGCTTGATTCAGCCTTGTCGCGTTACTTGTTCTGTCTGGCGCTGCTAGTGGTCGTTGCTTTGCTAGCCAAGAATTTGGTGCGCAGTGCGATTGGACGCGAATGGATGGCCATTCGTGATATGGATGTGGCCGCTGCGGTGATTGGTATTCGCCCTATGTACGCCAAGCTCAGCGCTTTTGCGGTCAGTTCGTTCATCATCGGTATGGCTGGCGCGTTGTGGGCATTTATCCACCTGAGCGCATGGGAGCCTGCTGCATTCTCTGTTGAGGTGTCCTTTCGCCTGCTGTTCATGGTCATTATTGGCGGCTTGGGCTCCATCATGGGCAGCTTCTTGGGGGCAGGGTTTATTGTGGTTTTACCCATTTTCCTGAACCAATTTTTGCCTTGGCTGTTTGGCCTGTTTGGTTTGAGTATTTCCACCGCAGGTGTGGCCCATACCGAATTGATGATTTTTGGCGCATTGATCGTGTGGTTCCTGATTGTGGAGCCGCATGGCTTGGCCAAGTTGTGGTCAACGGCCAAACAGAAGCTGCGTATTTGGCCTTTCCCGCATTGATTGGCAAGGCCGCGCAATAGATGCACCAAGCTGTTCGTTGTATTTCGTGTGAGTTTTTTCGTTCCCGCAACCATAAACAACCGTTAAGGAGACAAACCATGAAGCGCATCAAAACCACTCTTTTGGCCGCCGCCGTTTTGGCCACGGCGACCATGGGCTTTACCCCTGTTGCCTCAGCGCAGACGGAGCAGTTCATTCCATTGCTGTCCTACCGTACGGGGCCTTATGCTCCAAACGGCATTCCATGGGCCAACGGCAAGCAGGACTACATCAAGCTGGTCAACGAGCGCGATGGTGGGATCAATGGCGTGAAAATGTCGTTCGAGGAATGTGAGTTTGGCTATGCAACAGACCGTGGCGTGGAGTGCTATGAACGCTTGAAGAGTCGTCCAGGTGTGGCCTTGTTCGATCCGCAATCAACTGGTGTCACGTTTGCCCTGACAGAAAAGGCCAATACAGACAAAATTCCTTTGATTACCTTGGGCTATGGCCTGTCTATTGCTGCCGACGGGATGGCATTCAAATGGAACTTCCCGTATCTGGGTAGTTACTGGACTGGTGCGGATGCGCTGGTTCAGCATTTGGGTAAAGAGTTAGGTGGTCTGGATAAGCTCAAAGGCAAGAAAATCGCGCTGGTTTACCACGACAGCCCTTTTGGTAAAGAGCCTATTCCTGTAATGCAAGAGCGCGCCAAAATGCACGGTTTTGAATTGCAGCTGTTGCCTGTGACCGCACCTGGTGTAGAGCAAAAATCCACTTGGCTGCAGGTTCGTCAAAGCCGCCCTGACTATGTGTTTCTGTGGGGCTGGGGTGTGATGAACTCTACGGCGTTGAAAGAGGCGCAGGCTACTGGTTACGCGCGCAACAAAATTTACGGTGTGTGGTGGGCAGGTGCAGAGCCAGATGTGCGCGACATTGGTGATGGTGCCAAAGGCTACAAGGCACTTGCGTTGAATGGCTATGGTCAGGACACCAAAGTCGCGCAAGACATCCTCACTTATGTGCATGGCAAAGGGCAAGGCACAGGCGACAAAAATGAAGTTGGCTCAGTGCTGTACACGCGTGGCGTGATCATTCAGATGCTGACGGTAGAGGCTATTCGCACTGCGCAGGAAAAATTTGGCAAGGGCAAGGTGATGACCCCAGAACAAGTGCAGTGGGGTATGGAGAACCTGAATCTGACAGCAGAGCGTCTCAAGGAACTTGGCTTTGACGGCATCATCCGTCCGCTGCAAACCACCTGCGCCAACCATATGGGCTCCACCAGTGTGCGTGTGCACGAGTGGGATGGTAAGCAATGGGGCAATCTCTCTGATTGGTATGAAGCTGATCCAGCCGTGCTCGACAAGATGATCAAAGACGGTGCAGACAAATACTTGGCAGAGAAGAACCTCAAGCGCCGTGAGCAAGCCGATTGCGGGGCGTAATGTGATTGCTGCACTACGCGTTTTATGAAGGGTCAGGAGGGCCAGACTCTTCAAAATCGCGAAAAACTGTCTACCGGTGTTTGTTTCGTATCGTGTAGGCAGCTCAGGTCAGATTGACCACAGTGCTAGGCACCTCATCCTGTCCGTGATAGCGAAGGTGGTGCCAAAGGCCTATTTTTTGACACACAGTTCAAACTACTGGAGTTGCCCTTTATGAGTCAGCCCAACATCGTCCTCAACGTCAACGGCATTGAGGTGATTTACAACCATGTGATCTTGGTGCTCAAAGGCGTTTCGCTGCAGGTTCCTGAAGGTGGGATTGTGGCCCTTCTGGGTGGCAACGGCGCAGGTAAAACGACCACGTTAAGGGCCATTTCCAACCTGCTCAAGGCCGAGCGTGGGGATGTCACCAAAGGTTCGATTGAGCTGCGAGGCGAACGTATCGAAAACCTCTCGCCAGCAGATTTGGTGAAACGCGGTGTGGTTCAGGTGATGGAAGGGCGGCACTGCTTTGCCCACCTCACCATTGAAGAGAACCTCATGACTGGCAGTTACACCCGTGCCGACAAGGGTGAAGTTGCCGCCAATTTGGATAAGGTCTACACCTATTTCCCAAGGCTGAAAACGCGCCGTGCGTCGCAAGCAGCTTACACCTCAGGAGGCGAGCAGCAGATGTGTGCTATTGGTCGTGCCTTGATGACCAACCCTAATCTGGTGTTGCTTGATGAGCCATCGATGGGATTGGCGCCGCAAATCGTTGAGGAGGTCTTCCATATCGTCAAGGACCTCAATACCAAAGAAAAAGTGACTTTTTTATTGGCAGAGCAAAACACGAATATGGCGCTGAAGTATGCAGACTACGGCTACATCATGGAGTCCGGTCGCATCATGATGGATGGCAAGGCTCAAGACTTGGCCAATAACTCTGACGTGAAAGAGTTTTATCTGGGCGTCGGTGGGGATGGTCGCAAAAGTTTTCGCGATGTCAAAAGCTATAAGCGCCGCAAACGTTGGCTTGCATGACCTAGGCCTATCAGGAACGCTCGCGCAGCAAGCGTGTTGCAAATGCTTCATGCTGATGTGCATGTAAGCCCTTCACCAAAAACTTTGATTGCAGTCTGCAGAGACAGTTGCAGCACTATGGGTGTTTGCAACGCAAATCCAGTGACATCAATTAGACAGGAGACAACGGATGGCAAGCCCCAATCATACGCAAGCTGTAGCGCTTGCCCCGGAGGAGGAGCGCTCCGCGCAGGAACGTGAAGCTTCTTTGATGGCTGCGCTACCCATGCAGATTGCACACGCGCAGCGCCAAACCAGCGCTTTCGCGCAGCTCTTGGAAGGTGTTGACGCCTCTTCGATCGATAATCGTCAGGCGTTGGCCCGGTTGCCTGTGATTCGCAAATACGAATTGCTGCAGCGGCAACAGCAGCAGCGCCAGAGCGATGTCTTCGGTGGCTTCAGCGCTATTGGCTATGGCGCAGCAATGCCACGCGTATTTGCCAGTCCAGGCACCATATATGAGCCAGAAGGTGTTCGCGCAGATTACTGGCGCATGGCCCGTGCCATGCGGGCGGCAGGCTTTCAGGCCGGTGACTTGGTTCACAATAGCTTCAGCTACCACTTCACACCTGCGGGTTCCATGATGGAAAGCGGCGCGCATGCGCTTGGGTGTTCGGTCTTTCCTGGGGGGACGGGCCAGACAGAACAGCAGGTACATGCCATGGCAGAGCTCAAGCCCGCCGCGTACGCTGGCACACCCAGCTTTTTGAAATTGCTGCTTGAACGGGCGCAGGAATTGGGCGTGTCGATAGCCAGTGTGCGCAAAGCGCTGGTGTCGGGGGAGGCCTTTCCTCCATCTTTGCGTGATTGGTTCGCGGCGCGTGGCGTCCAAGCCTACCAGTGTTATGCCACGGCAGACTTAGGACTGATTGCCTACGAAACCCAAGCACGGGAGGGCTTGGTTTTGGATGAGCATGTCATCGTGGAGATTGTTCGCCCCGGTACGGGCGAACCTGTTTCAGAGGGCGAAGTGGGCGAGTTGGTCGTGACGACGCTGAACCCCGATTACCCTTTGATCCGCTTCGGAACTGGAGACCTTTCTGCTGTGTTGCCTGGCACATGCCCGACGGGGCGGACCAATACGCGTATCAAGGGCTGGATGGGCCGTGCAGACCAAACCACCAAGGTTCGCGGCATGTTTGTGCATCCAGGGCAAGTGGCAGAAATCATCGGACGTTTTCCTGCGATTCGCAAAGCGCGTTTGGTTGTCACAGGTGAAATGGCCAATGACCAAATGACGCTTCAGGTTGAAACGGCAGATAGCGCTGAAACTTTGCAGGCGCCCTTGGCGGCGGCCATTCGTGAAGTGACCAAACTAAGGGGGGATGTGCAATGCCTTGCCCCAGGAGCTTTGCCAAACGATGGGAAGGTGATTGAAGACGCCAGAAGCTACACCTGAGGGTGCATTGGTTTTGTTGCTTTGTTTACAGAAAAACAAAAGTTCTGGCACTGAAGATGCATGCATGATGGCCGCACATTTTGCAGAACTTTTCTACGTCTTACCGTAAAGGCTCCTTGATGAAAAATAAACCGTTGTTATTGCTTACCCCCATTGCCTTCGCAATTTTTTTGGCTGCATGTGGCGGTGGTAGCGACAATCTGGTTGTCGATAATGGCTTGATTGTTGACACCAACCCCAATAGCTGCACCGTCAGCTCCAGTAACGGGGCTGGGGTAGTTGTCGGGTCCGGCCAACCTGGCGACCCTGCAGCGCCTGAGGCTCCTTCTGGTTACCGTCTGGGCTACAAAGCTAAATACTCCAACAGCTACATGGTTGTTGCGAATACGCCTTTGGCCAGCAAAGCAGGTTGTGAGGTGCTTCGCGCAGGCGGAACGGCCGCTGATGCCGCTGTCGCAGTACAAGCCGTTTTGGGCTTGGTGGAGCCACAATCGAGCACATTGGCCGGTAGCGCATTCATGATGTACTACGACGCCGCAACCAAAAAAGTGACGGCCTATGATGGCCGTGAAACAGCGCCTGCTGCTGCAACCAACTACTACCTGCAGCGGCAAGAACAAGCAGATGCAGATTCCGGGGCACCCGTGCCAAGTGCGCGTCGCAGTGGACGCTCCATTGGCGTGCCGGGCGTCATGCGTATGCTTGAGATGGCTCAGACTGAGCACGGCAAATTGCAATGGAATCAGCTCTTTGATGAGGGCATTAAGCTGGCTGATCAAGGCTTTGTGATTCCTGCGCGTTTGGGCAGTGCCATTGCCAGTAATGCCAATAATCTGGCGCTGGATGCCAACGCCGTAGCAACCTTTTTCCATACAGATGGATCGCCACGCAAGAGCGGCGAGACCATGACCAACGTGCCATACGCCAAAACTTTGCAGGCTTTGGCTGAACGAGGTGCCGATGCGTTGCATCAAGGTGAAATTGCTAAGGCAATTGTGGCCAAGGCCGGTCAGACAGTGGGTGATGACGCGGCTCGCACGCCTATGACTCCCAGTTTGATGACCCTGCAGGATTTGGCTGCTTACGAGCCGAAAAAGCGTGAGCCTGTGTGTACAACTTACCGCAATGCTTACTACATTTGCAGCATGTCGCCTCCTTCTTCAGGTGGCATTGCGATTGTGCAAGCCTTGGGTATTTTGGAGAATTTCGACCTGAAGCAATACCCTCCCGCAGATCCGGACAATGAAGGTGGTATTCCAAGCGTGATGGGGGTGCACTTGGTTTCCGAAGCGTCTCGCCTGGCTTATGCAGACCGCGACAAGTACGTGGCTGATACCGACTTTGTGCCGCTGCCTGGTCAAGGCGTGGCCAGCATGCTGAACAAAGACTACCTCAAGCAACGGGCCAGTTTGATCAGTTTGGATCAAAGCATGGGTGTAGCTACGGCAGGAGACTTCGGATCTGCACAGCGGCAAGGCATCGATACGACTGTTGAACATGGCACAACGCATTTCTCGATTACCGATGCATACGGCAACGTGGCATCAGTCACGTCTACGGTCGAATCGAGCATGGGGTCTTTCCACATGGTCGATGGCTTCTTGCTTTCGAACCAATTGACAGACTTTTCTGCCAACCCTCTGGATGCCAACGGCAATTTGGTCGCCAACCGTGTGGATGCTGGCAAACGCCCACGCAGCACCATGGCGCCCACGATCGTGTTTAAAGGTACTGAGCCGGGCGAGTTCTTGATGGCTACAGGCTCCCCAGGCGGTGGCACCATCATTCAATATGTGTTGAAAACGGTCGTTGGGGCATTGGATTGGAATCTGGATGCACAACAAGCGACCTCACTGGTCGATTTTGGAGCAAGCAATAGTCGCACGACCAGCGTGGATGGTGCCAACACGACTTTGGACTTGAGTGGTTTGATGGATGGCCTCAAAGCCAAGGGACACACCATTTCTAATTCAGCCCAGTCCAGTGGTATCTCCACCATCATGCGTGTTACACGTGATGGCAAGACCCAATGGGAAGGCGGCGTGGATCCACGTCGTGAAGGTATTGTCTTGGGCGATGGCACACAATAAGCCGCCATAGCGAATGCACTTGCACCATGGGGTGTTTGTGCATAAATGGAAAAGCCTGCTTCCTTGGTAAAAGGAAGCAGGCTTTTGATTTGTTGCTATGGGTGGTTGCTCAGCAAGTTTCCAACTGGTGCAGGTGGCTTGCAAATGTGTCGTTATCGCAGCTTGCGTTGATGTGGTCAAAGTAGGTGTACCAGCCGGAGGCTTTGATTCCTGCCAGTAATGCCTTCCGCGCTTCAGGAGTTGAAAAACGCCAAATGCCAACGAATTCGTGTGTAGTGGGGCAATCTATTTCTTGGGCGGTTTGGCCGAGTGCCACTATCTCAACTCCCATTTCGCTGAGCTGTCCCATTGCTTGGACAATGCTGGCGATGAATTGCTGGCGCAAGGCGGTTGAAAGAGTGCGCCATGCTGCATTTGGTGTGTATAGTTCGACAAGGTAATGAGACATTGCTTCTTTCCTTTTTACAGATTGCGTTGAGCGCGCAGGCAAATGCGGGCGGTGGCTTCACACGGGCAGTCATGCAGCCATTGGGTGCAAAGTGTTTGCACCCAATGCGGATGGTCTTTGGCTGCATCGTTAAGCCAATTGGCGACAGAGTCTTGAACGTAGGTGCACGGGTCTGTACGCAGTGGCTGCAAAATAGGCAATGCCATGCTGGGGGCTCGTTTGAGTGCGGCTATGTGCGCGCACCAGACACCGCGGGGGCGCAAGGCCTCGCAAGCAAAGCGCCGTACCCGCTCTGATGGCGATGCAGTCCATTGCGACAATGCACTAATGGAGCCTTGCAGGTCGTTACTCAACGCAGCGCGCACGCCCAGCCACGCCCATTCGCGGACACCAAAATGCGCATCATCGGCTAAGGGGTGGATTGCGTTAAGCAGTGCGTTCACATCCTGATAGGGCGAGTGTCCCACCATGAAGCATGCCCATCCCCTTACCGTGTCAGAGAGGTGGTTTTGGCACTGATCAATCGCTTGATTGCCCAGTTCTGCCAGTAGGGCTGCGCTGATACTGCGCATTCGCTTCAGAATTCCTTGTTTGCACGCAGCATCAATTGCTTGCAATGTAGGGGGGGAGAGGTGTGGGAAAGTCGTACGCACCAATATAGATTGGTCAAGAGCGAGGCCTTCTGTAAGGGTGGCGCTTGGTATTGTTCCGTGCGATAGCGCCGCAAGAATATCGGCGGGAATATCTGCCGTGCGACTGGCCCCTTTGCGCAATGGTTTGACTGTCATGCGATTTTGTTGTTGAGTGGTGCGGCCACCTTTGCAAGTAGGCTACTAAGTAGCTCCAATTCGGTGGCTGACAGCGGCTTTAACAGCCCGGCAATCCATTCGGCATGTTGGTCAGTGACTGTTTTAGCCACATCTTGCCCTTCATTGGTTAAGTGAATTTGCAACGCACGACGATCATTGGGATCAGCGTGGCGAGTAACCAGTTGGAGCTGTTCTAAACCATCGAGCAGACTTGTGACCGTGGCTCGACTGATGCCAGCTTTTTCTGCGAGCACGTTAGGTGCTAAACCGTTCGGAAATGCTGCGTTGAGCAGAAACAGCATCACAAACCGCCCTTCGGAAAGACCGTGCGGTGCTAGGCGGGTGGCGCAATCACGGTCAATCGACGATGCCAGTGATAAGAGTTGGAAACAAGCACGAATCTGATGTATGCCTTGTGATTTTTTCTCAAGCATTTCACCGAGCAGTGCTTCGTATTTCTGTTCAAGTTTCATGGTTCTTATGTTTTGTTGGGTGGCTAATTATATTATCTTGAATTATCTTTATAAATGAAGCATGCAATAAAAAAGCACGCAGAGAGCGTGCTTGAATTGAGTATCGGCAGGTGCGCGAGATAGGGGCATTACAAGATCAGAGGCCAGGGGATGGCGGTCCGCTTGCAGTGGGGATCAGGTGTTTAGAAGCTTTCCCAGTTTTCGTCATCTTTGGAATGTCGAGGGGAGGCTAAATGGTTGCTGCGGGCCGGTGCAGTAGCATGGGGAGACGATGCGGCCATTGCTGCCGAAAAGTTGGTATGCCGGGCATGGGGTGGATTGCTGTGGGGCGGTAGCATTGCCGGTCGATTGGTGCTGTTTAACGCTGTGTGATTACGCGTTTCGGCCAATTTGAACACTTCTACTGCAGACACCAGTTCCTGCGCCTGTTGGTTGAGGCTGGCTGCTGCGGCTGCGCTTTCTTCGACTAATGCCGCGTTGCGTTGGGTGACTTGGTCCATTTGCACAATAGCCTCGCCTACTTGTGAAACCCCTGCGCTTTGTTCCGTGCTAGCGGCGCTGATTTCACCTACGAGATCGGTTACGCGGCGAATACTCTGAACGATTTCCTGCATGGCTTTGCCAGCTTGTTCGATAAGTTCGGCACCGCGGTTGACGCGGGAGGCGTTGTTAGCTACCAGTGCCTTCACTTCTTTGGAGGATTCTGCGCTGCGTTGGGCCAGGTTGCGTACTTCATGGGCTACCACCGCAAAGCCCCGCCCTTGCTCGCCCGCACGTGCTGCTTCCACGGCTGCATTGAGCGCAAGAATATTGGTCTGAAAGGCAATGTTGTCAATGACACCGATGATGTCTTCAATCTCGCGCCCACCATCCAAAATACTTTGCATCGTCTGGACAGCTTGTTGCATGACTTGACCGCCTTGCGTTGCGGTCTGTGTCGTTGCAATGGCCATTTGATTGGCGGTGCGGGCATGGTCTGCATTTTGGTGCACGGTCGATCCGAGCTCTTCCATGGAGGCTGCAATTTCCTCCAGCGCACTGGCTTGCTGCTCTGTGCGAATGGACAGATCGTTATTGCCTTGCGCAATTTGACTGCTGGCAGCGGCGACGCCTTCGGCATTGCTGCGAACGCCATACACCACGTCTTCAAGCTTGCTGCGCATCGATTCCAGGGCCTTCAGCATCTGCCCCATTTCGTCTTGCCCGGCGCCTGCGATACGTTCCGTCAAGTTACCTTGGGATACGGCTTGCATGGCCGAAACGGCGCGTTGCAACGGGGTTGTGATTAAGCGGGTGATGCTCAGCGCAAGCGTGATTGCTGCCGCAATGGCCAAGGCCAGCACTACGCTGATTTGAACGATGGCCCGTTGGTAGGCTTTGGCAACAAGGATATTGGCCTCGTTGGCTTTTTCGCTGCTCCAGCTTTGGAGTTTGGAGACTTGGTCTTCAACCAGCGCGAAAGAATCATCCATCGGGCCTGCATAGTAGTTGCGCACTTCTTGCAGTAAGGCCTGGTCGCGGCTGCCTTGGGTTTCAAAGTATTGAATAGCGCGCTGCATGTCTTCCAATATCTTGGCACGTGTCGCGTCATAGGCTGTGCGCATTCGCACGTACTCTTGCATCAATGCACTAGCCTGTGGGTCTTTGGCAATCTCTTCAAATTGCTTTTCATGGGTACTGACGTTGCCCAAGCGTTCTTGAATGAGCGTTTGCATTTGCGTTAGGTCTGCGCGATCCAGTGCTGTGGATAAGCGCGCTTCAACCCGGCGCACACGGTTTAAGGACGCAGCCAGCTCACCGGATTCAGCAATCGCAGGTAACCAGCGCAGATTGACTTCTTCGCTGCTCAAGTGCACGTTCATGAGCTGGCGCAGCGATACGGCCCCCAGCACACCAGCTAAGGCTACGAGCAAGAAAAAAGCCCACAAAAGCTTAGAGCGAATAGAGAGATTGGAAAACCACATACGCAGTACTTT
Organism: Lampropedia puyangensis; assembly: GCF_004833285.1. Taxonomy (GTDB): domain Bacteria; phylum Pseudomonadota; class Gammaproteobacteria; order Burkholderiales; family Burkholderiaceae_C; genus Lampropedia; species Lampropedia puyangensis. Next base: position 62,252 of record NZ_STFG01000010.1, on the reverse strand, counting down.
CTGGCTTTTGGGTTGGGTCGGGCTTGAAGGGGCGGAGCGTCAGCGCACACGCTTTACGAATCGTATCGCGAGTAAACAGCAACTTGAATGAAGTGTCAAAGTGTAGCGTCTCAATGGTTGCGAGCAATACTGTTGTGGCACGGCAGAAATGGACAGACTGACTCAGTGCATATTCACTATATTGGTTTTGACCAGGGGAGGCGTGTGTGCACTAGCGATTGCGCATCCAGTCTGCTGTCTGCATGAAGCTGTGGGCCAGTTTTTCTTGTAGGGCGGGCGGAACATCCGTTTCCTGCATCGCCTGAATCATGCAGGCAACCCATTCATCTCGTTCGCGAATACCAATCGAGAACGGCATATGGCGCATGCGTAGTCGTGGGTGGCCAAACCGCTCCACAAAATAATCTGGGCCACCAAGCCAGCCACACAGGAACCAAAATAGTTTGTTACGTGCATCGTCTAGTGTGCTGCCGTGGGCGGCACGCAATGCTTGGTAGGCGGGCTCCAGATCCATCAAGTCATAAAAGCGGTCAACCAACGCGCGTACGCGCTCTTCTTTGCCAATCCATTCAAATGGCGTGGCATGTGGTGTCGGCTCTTCAATAGTTTGCATGGTTTGGTGATAGAGATTGGACGGTTGGGCAACTGACCTAAAGTGCATTCGAAAGGGCAATGCGCGGAGCAATGTGGGTGTGGGCAATAGCGCGTTGGTCACCCAGCACGATCAGGGCAAACAATTGCTCTTGCAAAGTATTGGCTTGCTGACTGCGGCGTGACAGTAATGGGCTCGCGTGAGGGTCGAGTACAACAAAATCAGCCTCAAGGCCTGGCTGCAGATTGCCTATGTGATTGTGCAAACCGAGAGCAGCAGCCCCAGCCCCAGTGTGGTGCCACCAAAGTGTGGAGGGCGCTAAAGAGAGGCCTTCTTTCGTTTGGCCTTCTCGTCCCACATAGTAGGCAGCCAGCATCGTTTGCAGTGGGCAAAAACTGGTGCCAGCTCCCACATCACTGGCCAAGGCCCACGGCATGCCGGTGTGTTTGGCGGCAGCAAAATCAAAAAAACCACTGCCTAAAAACAAATTGCTGGTGGGGCTGACGGCTGCGGCGGTGTGCGTGTCGTGCATCAATCTCCTGTCCGCATCGTCTAGGTGAATGCAATGTGCATAAATGGCGCGTGGACGCAATAGGCCCGCTTGGCGGTAGACATCGAGGTAGGAGCGTGCTTGCGGATACAGTGTCTTGACCCAACGCAGCTCATCGAGATTTTCTGCCACATGGCTTTGAATCCAGGTATCTGGATACTGCAGCGCAAGCTCGCCAGCGCCATAGAGTTGCTGGTGGCTACTGGTAGGCGCAAAGCGCGGAGTGATGGCGTATCCGAGCCTCTCATGCTGGTGCCAACGGTGAATGAGTTGCTCTGTGTCTAATAGGCTTTGTTCTGTATCGTCGCGCACCCCTTCAGGGCTGTTTCGATCTTGCAGGACTTTACCGGTGATCAACCGCAAATGCTGCTGCTGGGCTTGAGTAAAGAGGGCATTGACCGATTCAGGGTGGGAGGAGGCAAACACCAAAGCAGTCGTTACCCCATTGCGCAGCAACTCTTGCAGGAAAAAAACGGCGACTTCCTGTGCATGCGAGTCACTTGAGAAATGGGTTTCAGCAGGAAAGGTGTATTGCTCCAGCCAAGGCAGCAATCCGTCAGCTGGCGCACCAATGATGTCTGTTTGCGGGTAGTGCACATGCAGGTCTATGAAGCCGGGTGCAATGATGTGCCTTGGCCAGTGCGTGGTTGGGACCTCTGCATACTGGCGGTGTAAAGCTGAATAGGAGCCTGCCGCAACAATCAGCCCTGGGCGCGAGGACGTTGCCTTTGTTGTGCTGGATGCGGCGTGTGCTAGTGCAGTCTCCACAATGAGCAGTCCATCGCTGTCAAACAGTGGCTGGCCTTGGCTGTCAAAACGCAGCAAAGCCGCACGATACCCTTGAAGACGGGGTGCGCCGTGCGGCTTATGCGGTGTCAAAGATGCTTGTGCCAAAGCGGACTTGGCGTGTGGGTCTTACGCCGCCAACAGCTTTTGCAATTCACCAGACTCGTACATCTCCATCATGATGTCTGAGCCACCAATGAACTCGCCATTGATATAGAGCTGCGGAATAGTGGGCCATTGGCTGTAGTCTTTAATGCCTTGGCGAATCTCGGCGTCGTCCAAAACATTCACTGTGGTCAGTGTTTTGAGATCAACGCCTGAGGCTTTCAGAATTTGGGTGGCACGGCCGGAAAAACCGCACATCGGGAAACTGGCCGAGCCCTTCATAAATAGAACGATAGGGTTGGATTTAACCAATTGGTCAATGCGTTGTTGAACGTCGCTCATGGGAAGTAATCCTGTTTGTCTTGGGTAATACGTTTGATTAAGCGTGATTGTGTCAAATTCTTCAGGTTGCTGCAGCGAAACTGCGGTGAAACCCTAGGAACGTGTTCACGATCTGTCACGCAGAACGCGCTGGAGTCCAAAGGGTAAGGCCTCAAAAAGTGCATTGCGGCGTTGCCCGTTTTGCGCACAAAGGTGTATGTGCTGCAACAGGCGTCTTCCATTGCCTCTTTTTTTTAAAGTCTTGCGTGACTGTGTGGAGGTCATTAACAGGTTCTACGGTTACGCTTGCGTGGCACAAGAGAATTAGCTCCTGTGACTGACTCGGATAGTTAGTTCGCAGTTCTAGGTGTATCAACTGGATTGAATAAATCATTGCCGGGCTCGCACAATAATTCAATCGATTGGCCGTTGTTGGGATGTGTAAAACGCAGGCGCCATGCGTGCAGGAACATGCGGCCCAGGCCGTGTTTGGCTAATCTTTTGTTCCAGTCGAAATCGCCGTACTTGTCATCGCCTGCAATTGGGTGACCACTGTTGGCTGTGTGAACGCGAATCTGATGCGTACGCCCCGTTTTGATGGTGACTTCAATCAGGCTGGTTGCAGGCAAGCCGTGTTGCGGGACGGCCGCAAAGGTTTGGCGTACTTGCACGAGCGAGAGTGCGCGCATGCCTTCTGCGTCGTCCTTGTTTGTTGGTCGCACGCGCCGCTCACCATCAGCAAGCAAGTATTTGCGCAAAGGGGTATCAATCACCTTCAGATTGGCTGGCCATAGGCCTTTGACCAAACTCAAGTAGGTTTTTCCAGTGCTGCGTTCTCGAAATTGGTTTTGCACATGGGTCAAGGCGCTGCGCTTTTTGGCGATTAACAAGATGCCGGAGGTTTCGCGGTCTAGGCGATGGACCAACTCAAGAAAGCGTGCTTCTGGTCTGGCTGCACGCAATTGCTCAATAACGCCAAAGCTGACACCGCTGCCTCCATGTACGGCTACGCCTGCAGGCTTGTTGATGGCCAGCAGCCAATCATCCTCAAACAAAATCGGGAAACTTTTTGCTGGCGCTTGTGGTGCAGACGTTGCGGTTTTTGCTTCATCCGCATGGCGCACTGGTGGCACGCGAATGACGTCGCCCTCAGCTAGGCGGGAGTCTGCTTGCGCACGCCCTTTGTTGATGCGCACTTGCCCACTTCGGATGAGGCGATAAATATGGGTTTTAGGAACCCCTTTGACTGTGCGGAATAAAAAATTGTCGAGCCGCTGCCCAGCCCACTCTTCTTGCACGGTGAGAAACTGAACTTGAGGTGCCGACGGCTTTGGAGTTGGGGGTGCCATTTTTGATAAAGAGTGTCAGGCCGCGTGCGTAATCATGTATTTGGCCTCTATAATTGGCCCGCCTATATGAAAGGTTGATGACGGCCTTTGAAGCGCTGCGAGTGTAGTGCATTAGAGGGATTGTCGTCACGCAAAGCATAGCTGCAGGCTATTTCGGCCAATTTCACAGCGCCAAAGGATCGCCTTTCTCTTTGCGGGGCCATATATAGGGCAAATGAGCCAGATTGGTTCTGCTGCTTGCCATAAGCCGATAACAACTTGGATGCAGCAGTGCCAATAGATGGCATTGAACAAATAATCGATTGGAATTTTTAAAAGAAGCAGTTGCAGTGTGTGCTCAATGCACCACGACAATAGCCCAACAGCACAGGTGCTGGCGGCGCGCTGCTTTTTGTTGTTGAGCGATCCTATGTTGATGCTTGTATTGTTAACCTTGCTGTTGCTCGGGCTGGTGCTCGAGCAAACGCGTCAGTGCGCTTGCCGCACTGCAGGTTGGCACGCCATTCAACAAGAGGTTGAGCAGTGGTTGGCAGCGCGCAGGAGAAAGCCTGTGTTGCGTCAGATGTATTCTGCTGTCGCTTCTATCTTGGTATTGCCTCCACCCGAAAGGCTGACACGGTAAGTGCAGTGTGTGCGTGGTAGGTATTACTGTTTCCTTGGTCGATTGATGTTCAGTGCCAGCAAAGGCGCCAGAGGCAGATTGAAAGAGTCTGCCAACGTTTGAACACCTGGTTTGGTGTATTGCTGATGCAAGTGAGGCTTGCTTTATGCACCTGACCAATCGAATAAAGGAATGCATCCATGAAGCGGATGTTGATCAATGCCACGCAGGCAGAAGAGCGTCGTTTAGCCATCGTTGATGGGCAGAAATTACTCGATTACGAGATCGAGATTGAAGGGCGCGAGCAACGCAAAGGCAATATTTATAAAGCCGTTGTCACCCGTATTGAGCCGAGTTTGGAGGCCTGCTTTGTCGATTACGGCGAAGAGCGCCATGGCTTTTTACCATTCAAGGAAATTTCGCGTCAGTATTTCGCTGAAGGCATTTCGGTTAGCCAAGCCAAAATCAACGAAGCGATTCACGAAGGTCAAGAGCTGCTGGTGCAGGTCGAGAAAGAAGAGCGTGGCAATAAGGGCGCTGCACTGACCACATTCATCAGCTTGGCTGGGCGTTATGTGGTGTTGATGCCCAACAATCCCCGTGGTGGTGGTGTGTCGCGCCGGATCGAAGGCAATGACCGCAGCGAACTCAAAGAGGCAATGGACAAATTGGAGTACCCAAAAGGGATGTCCATCATCGCCCGCACAGCAGGGATCGGTCGCACCGCAGAAGAGCTGCAGTGGGATTTGAACTACCTGCTCAAGCTATGGAGTGCCATTGATGAGGCAGCTGCCAGCAAAGGCGCCTTCCTGATTTATCACGAATCGAATCTGGTGATTCGTGCCATTCGTGACTACTTCAACAGCGATATTGGCGAGATCCTGATCGACACCGATGCGATCTACGACCAAGCCGCACAGTTCATGTCCTATGTGATGCCAGAAAACGCATCACGTGTGAAACGCTACCGCGATCCAGCGGCCCTGTTCTCGCGTTTCCAGATTGAGCACCAGATTGAATCGGCTTACGCCCGCACGGTGCAACTGCCTTCTGGCGGTGCGATTGTGATTGACCAAACTGAAGCCCTGGTGGCCGTTGACGTGAACTCGGCGCGCGCGATCAAGGGGGGTGACATCGAAGAAACAGCGACCCGCACCAACCTGGAAGCTGCTGACGAAGTGGCGCGCCAATTGCGTTTACGCGATTTGGGTGGTTTGGTGGTGATCGATTTCATCGACATGGAAGAGGCGAAAAACCGCCGCGAAGTGGAAAACCGCTTGCGCGATGCATTGCGCCAAGACCGTGCCCGTGTGCAGTTCGGCTCGATCAGCAAGTTCGGCTTGTTGGAGATGAGCCGCCAGCGCCTCAAACCGGCCTTGTCTGAAGGGGCGTCGATCCCATGCCCACGCTGCGGCGGCACTGGCCATGTGCGCGACATCGAAAGTTCAGCCTTGCAAATTTTGCGTGTGATTCAAGAAGAGTCCATGAAGGACGGAACAGCGGCAGTGCATTGCCAAGTTCCCGTGGAAGTGGCCAGCTTCCTGCTCAATGAAAAGCGTGCAGAAGTCACCAAGATTGAAATCCAGCAGCGTGTGAATGTGCAGATTGTGGCCAACAAGATGCTGGAGACGCCTAATTACAGGATGGAGCGGCTCAAGTCCGACGACACCCGTCTGGATGATCCTGCTGCAAGCTACAAGCTGGCAGAAGACATCGAAGATCCGCTGGCGACGGCACGGCGCTCCAAAGAGCCTACCAATCGCCAGACGCCGCGCATCAAAGGCGTTGTGCATGATGCACCTCCGCCAGTGGTTGCCAAGGCGCCTGAGCCAGTCGCGCCGATAGCTTCTAAAGCATGGGGTTGGTTGGATCGCATCTGGAATCGTTTCTTTGGTGGCTCTGCGGCGGCAACGGCTACACCTCAAGCGCAAGAGTCAGCCGAGAAGGGCAAGACCGCACAAGGCAACGAGCGCAAGCGTACTGGCGCTGGCCAGTCTGAACGGCGTCAGGACGGGCGCGGGCGTGGCCGCAATGGCGCAGGCAAGTCCACTGGCCGTGCTGAGGGCGCCGATGGGGAGCGCGGCGAACGCCAAGAGCGCGGCAACCGCGCAGAACGAGGCGAGCGCAATGAGCGTGGCGGTGATCGTTCAACAGAGCGCAACCCATCGCGGGGAGACCGTGCTGAGCGTTCAGAACGCAGTGAGCAAAAATCTGAGCAGCAGCGCCAGGAGCGCGCCGAGCGTGAGCCACGTCAGGCACGCTCGCCTCGTGCAGAGCGCCAAGAGCGACCTGAAGGTGAGCGTGCAGAGCGGCAAGACCGACGCACGCGTCAGAACGTTGCATCGTCAGAGGTAGATGTAGCGTTGGCCAATGGGGGCGTGCAGGATGCGCAGGCGCAGAATGCGGTATCTGCAGAGCAGCAAGAGCGTGATGGGCAGCGTTCCGGTCGTGGTCGTAATCCGCGGCGCAACCAGGGCGAAGCCAGAGAGGGGCAGCGCAATCAGCGCGATGAGCGTTTCGTTGGTGCATCTGACTTTGACCAGTCGACGCAGCCAGAAGAGCAGGTGGTTGCACCCGCAGCAGTCGATACTGCATTGCCTTCCAGTGATGCCGTAGCGGGTGGTGCCGAGCGTGAAGAGCGCCGCGAACGCCGCTCTCGTGATCGTTATGGCCGTGATCGTCGTCGCCAAGACCGTGAGAATGAGACCGTTGAAGGGCAAGAGGATGCAAAAGCGCCTGAAGTCCCCTCGACGGAGGTCGATGGGGTGCCAGATGCGACTTTGGCTGTAGACGCACAATCACAGCAGCCGCGCCGCCGCAGCTACTTTGATCGCGCTGCCGATCAAAGCGATAGCGCAGCGACGAGTGACGTGTCCACTTCAGTGCACAGCGCAGAGGAGGGTGCTGCCGAGAGCATCTCTCAACCAGTGTCGCAAGCACCTGTTGTGCAGCCAGTGCAGGGTGTAGCAAGTCATCGTGTTGAGTCAACTGAAGCAAGCGGTGTAGCCGCCGAGGCAGCAGAAGTGCACGCTACTGAGGTGCAAGCAATTTCTGTTGAGCATGTGCACAAGAGCTTTGTGTTGAATGTGCCTGAGCTCTCTTCTGTAGTGGCTGCAGCTGGATTGCAGTGGGTACATTCTGATGCACAGAAAGTGGCTCAAGCACAAGCAGAAATGGCAGCGCAGCCCAAGCCGGTACATGTTCCGCGCGAGAGGCCTGCCGTGGTGGTTCTCGATGACAAGCCGCTGAAACTGGTTGAAACGCGTCAAGATTTGCGTACACAGCAGTTTCCTTTTGATCTGCCAAAGCAGGGGTGATGGCGCAGAAAGGCCTGCTTTGGCCTTTACTATTGAAGCTTGATGCCGATTTAACATCATTGCAGGTGTTCTATCGGCATCAATAAGTGAAATTTGTGGATTAGTGCTTGAGTGAATGTGGCAACACATTTCCTGCTTTCGGGCTTGAACCCATGGCGCATTGTTGTGATGCCACCATTGAGCTTGACGTGCCGCAATTGGTTATTGTGTGTATGAATGGCGGCGTACTGAGGTGGCCATTTCTTTTCGCGTGCCGTTTGAATTGTTGGAGCTGTTATGTTGTTTTTGCTTTCTCCAGCCAAGTCACTGGATTACGAGACACCGATTGATCCTTCTCTTGCTTCTACAGAGCCTGCTTTTATCGAGCAGGCGCATGTACTGATGCAAGCGCTCAAGCAACAAACACCATCACAATTGGCTGCCCTGATGGGGATCAGCGACAAGCTCGCCACCTTGAATGTGGAGCGCAACCATGCATGGAGTCCGCGCTTCACGCCAGATAATTCACGCCAAGCAGTGATGGCTTTTAATGGCGATGTGTACGAAGGCTTGCAAGCCGGTACGCTGGACGATGTCGCTCTGGATTGGGCGCAGCATCATCTGGTGATTCTGAGTGGCTTGTATGGAGCGCTGCGACCTTTGGATCTGTTGCAGCCTTATCGTTTGGAGATGGGAACCCGGTTTCCGGTTGGTAAAGCGGAAAATCTTTACCAGTATTGGCGTGAGCCTTTAAGTGCCTACTTGCTGCAGCGTCTGCAAGCACAGGCGGCACCGGTGATTGTGAATCTCGCTTCTAACGAGTATTTCAAGGCAGTCGATACCAAACGCTTGAAAGCGCGCGTGATTGAGTGCGTTTTTCAAGATGAAAAAGCAGGCCAGTACAAAATCATCAGTTTCTTGGCTAAGCGTGCGCGCGGCTTGATGGCTCGTTTTGCGATAGAGCAGCGTATTGAGCACCCTGATGCGCTGCTGGGTTTTAGCAGCGAAGGTTATCGTTTTGATGAGCAGGCATCGACTGCCGATCAACTGGTTTTCAAACGAAAAGAGTCTGACAGGGTTTGAACCGTCGTTGTTGAGCAGGTGTCTATGTGGCGCTGCATCTGACAAGGGCCCCTTCAAGCCAAATGTACGCATAAGCCTTTCTTGCCGTTCAACCTGGCCCGAATAGCTAGTCCATTGAGGAGTTGTCGTCATGCCATTTTCTTCTAACCCCCATTTGGCTTCGGTCACCCCAGAGTTGCGTCAATGGATCGTTGACCAGGCGCAAGCCGGTGTTTCCGCTCCCAAAGTATTGCAAGCTATGCTGGATGCGGGGTGGACTGAAGACGTGGCCTTGGCTGCGCTGGAGGCTGTGTTGACTGAGCATCTTCAGCGCAATAAGCCTGAGCAGTTCGAGAATATGCCAGCTATCGCCAAGAGTGATGAACCTGAGTCCGTCCCTGTCCCTGACTTGGCTTTGTCTGGCTCCCCAAGTTTTTTGGATGCAGGGGACCGTAACGTCAAAGTGGTGATGCATTTGAAGCTGCCACGAGTGGTGGTTTTAGAAGGATTGTTGACCCCTCAAGAGTGCGAGCTCATGATTGAACTGGCCAAGCCGCGTATGCAGCGATCACTCACCGTGGATAGCCAAAGCGAGGAAGGGGGAGATGAACTCAATGACGATCGCACCAGTGAAGGCATGTTTTTTGAGCGAGGTGAGCATCCTGTAATTGCAGCATTAGAGCAGCGCATTGCGCATTTGCTGGGGTGGCCTGTAGAGAATGGAGAAGGACTGCAGGTGCTGCACTATGGCCCCAAAGCGGAATACAAGCCGCATTACGACTATTTTGAGCCAGGGCTACCTAGCACCTCCGCGTTGCTGCGTCGTGGAGGGCAGCGAGTCGGGACACTTCTTTTGTATTTGAATACACCAGTTTCCGGTGGGGGGACAACATTTCCGAATGCCGGCTTGGAAATTGCTGCGCAACAGGGAACGGCGGTATTTTTCAGCTTTGATAAACCGCATCCCAGCACACTCTCATTGCATGGCGGCGCTCCTGTGGTGGAAGGCCAAAAGTGGGTTGCGACCAAATGGTTGCGTGAACGCGCCTTCCATTGACTCTTTGCTGGCAATGGTTGTCGCTGCTTGCAGGTCAAATCTCTTGAAGTGACTGCGCCATGCTGATGCCCGTGATTCCTTTTGCTGCAGCATCAAAGCAAGCCAGATCGGCCGCATGCAGTTGTGCATCCAATTGCTCAATGTGAGACGGCAGGGGCGCAATTCCCTGGCTAATGCTTAACGCCATGGGTATGCCTTGGTAGCTCGCGTGCAGCGAGGAAATGGCTTGTTGTAATTGAGATGCCAGTGCATGGGCTTGGGCTTCTTGTATGTTGAAGCAGGCCAGGGCGAAATGATCTTGTTGTCCATGCCCAACCAGACTGGTTGCTTCTTGCATGGCCAAGACATGCGTCAATGTATTGGCAACATAGCGTAAAGCTTCGTTGCCGAAAGCCTGGCCCCCTTCACTGACGAGCACAGAAAATCCATCGATAGTGATATAGAACACAAAGCCTGCTGTCGTGTCCTGTGCGGGTTTGCTAATGCTGGTTTCGAGTCGTTTTTTGGGTTTGCCGTGATTCAGCCAGTGCGCCAGTTGACTTCGCCATATGTTGAACTGGGGTAGGGCTGTGATGGGATTGATTTCCCGTGCAAGATTGCCTGCAATGTGCATGGGAGTGAAGGGCTCAAGCGCATTCTGAACAGTTTGAAAGAAAAGAATGCAATGGCTGCTGCTGCGCTGAGAGGTCGGACTGCAGACCGCAAAAGCTTGCACCCAAAGGGAATGGTGTTGCCCTTGTGGATCGCGTATGAACGTGGTGAACGTGAATGATGGATTGTGTTGCAATGCGTTGTGCAGTAGTACACGCAGGCGTTCGTAGTCATGAGGCGCCACCAAACGTTGGCGCAAATGTGGACGATTTGTGCAGTCTGCGTCCATTCTTAAAAAGCGCGCTGCGCCACGGCTAATGGTTTTGATACGGCCATAGCGAACGAGCACCATGCATTGGTTGCTGGCGTGTAGATGGTTGGTGTCTACAAAGTGAGTGTGCGCACGGGAAGGCTTCGTTGGATCGATCCACGGGTTCGTGAGTTTTTTTTCAGGCGCTAACTCGTTCTGCATGTGGCTGAGTGGTGCTGGTATTGAGGCGCGGCTGAGAATGGCCTGATACCACGGTAGTTGATGTTGGCGCCATGCTTGCGTTTCTGGGCGTGACAAGCGCAGTGGTAACTTGGATTCAGTAAAGAAGCGCCAAAAAAGAACGAATCCGATAGCGATTAATACCACCACTGTCAGTAGCCATGGTGTTTGGCTTTTAAACCATTCAATCAGTTGATGCTCCGGTGATGTGCGTAAAGCAGGCGCAGACCATGTGGCGATACCCACACGCCATGGTGTTCCAGGAACTGTTTGCTGCGTTAGTGCAATGCTCGACGTATTTTTTTGTGGCGTTTCTTGGTTTTCTATTGAGGTGAGCGAACGAGAAACTGCCACATCCGCGTCAGAGGTTGTGCCTGCACTGGCGATGACGCGGTTTTCTCCGTTGATCAGAAATAGGCCTTCTAATCGGGGGCGTGCTTCAGAGGCATTTTTTTGGGGCCATATTTGCAGCTGCTCTATCTGTACTTGTGGCAGGTAGCTTGAGAGCGGAAGGACACCTAGGAGTGCCGCAATGGGTGCCCCTTGTGTGTTTAGTACCAAACTGGTGTGTAGCACCTGCGCTTGTGCTGGCAGGTTTGCTTCGATGGCATCGAAACTGGAGGTTTGTTTGGCTTGTATATGCGATGCCAATGTGCGCGTAAGCGTGCTTGGCAGGATTTGTGCTTGCGTCGTTTGTCCTGCGCTCAGCAGTCTGGCGCGTAGTGGAGATGTGTGCAAGTCGCTGTTGAGGAGTGAACCTGTCTGGCTGTCAGGGGCGACCAGCCAGGTTTGCGCGAAGCTTTTGGTCAATGGCGCGGCATAGGCATTGAGCCATGCTTTGACGTCGATCGCATCATTGAGATCGACGTGGACTAGTGTGCTGGCAAAAGCGTCAAGTAGGCTTTGCTTTTCGTTGAGGGATAGGCTAAGCCACTGCGCACTTTGAGACGCTAGCGCCACGTGCGACTGTGCCATGGCCTCGCTTTGTGAGTCCATCGTTTTACTTTTTTGGGTCTGCGTCACTCCTAGCAGACCTGCTGCGACTAGGCCTGCGGCAAGTGCCGCGCTCAGGCACATACCAAAGCTTGGTCTTCGATTGAACCAGTGGCTGTTAGTTGTTGGTTCTGAGAAGGTGGTCACTCGATCAATGGTGGGCAAAGATGAGAGAAACCTAAGGCGTTCTTAGGTGCGTGAGGAGGGCTGCAGCCCCTCCAACTTGCTGCTAGGCCATCTAGTCGCATGGTGGTGCATGGCTAGGGGAGCGAGTTGCTCATGATAGGAATGCTGTGCCTATTAGACGAGTCGTGCCAACCCTATTAGGGAAGTTCTGCTTGTTTTTTTACATGTGGTCGCGGCGCATCGTCGGTGCTGTTTGTGAGTGCGCGCAGCATGTATGAGCTTGTATGCGTCAACAATTGGTCAGGAAATAGTCAGTATTTAGTCAGCTTTAAGTCAGTCTGTATCGCAAATCAAATAAAAAAGAGCAACAAAACAGAATGCATTAGGGGTTTCCTTGTAATGACAAAACGTGCTGCGCAGGAGAATTTCGCCGTTATCAGGTTAGGTTGCAGAAATGGAGTGCCGTGTTGCATTCAATGGATGTGGCCTGTTGTCGAGTCACAGCGCGTTTTTTAGGAGTTCTGCGCATGCTCATAAAAAGTCAAAAAGATTTTTTTGCCGGTTTGATGTTTGCCGCCATTGGGGTGACCTTTGCAGTTGGGGCAACCAATTACACGGTTGGCACTGCCGCCCGTATGGGGCGAGGCTACTTTCCCATGATCTTGGGCATTTTGCTAGCCGTTTTGGGAGGTGGCATTGTCCTCGGGTCCATCTTGCGCAGAAATGGTCCTCCCGATGGTGACCCCGTAGGCAAGTGGGCTTGGAAGCCACTGTTTTATATCTTGGCAGCCAACTTTGCCTTCGGGATTTTGTTGGTGGGCCTGCCTTCTTTAGGTATTCCATCCTTTGGTTTGATTGTGGCCATTTTCGTGCTGACTGTGATTGCCAGCCGTGCTGGCTATAACGCGTCGTTCAAGTCCAGTGTGGTTCTTGGCGCTGTGTTGGCTATAGGTAGCTATTTGGTCTTTATCAAAAGCTTGAATTTGGTGCTGCCTGTGTGGCCCAGTTTCATTGGATAAACACAGCGGAGAGTAAATCATGATGGAAATGTTGGACCATTTGGCGCTGGGTTTCAGCGTTGCGTTCACAGGAACAAACCTGTTGTATGCGTTTATTGGCTGTTTGCTTGGTACTTTAATCGGTGTGCTGCCTGGCCTGGGCCCTGTGCCCACGATTGCGATGCTGCTGCCAATCACTTACGGATTGGAGCCGGTGTCGGCGTTGATTATGTTGGCCGGTATTTATTACGGCGCACAATATGGTGGCTCGACCACTGCGATTTTGGTGAACTTGCCCGGTGAATCAGCCTCTGTGGTGACGGTGATTGACGGTCACCAGATGGCCAAGAAGGGGCGCGCGGGGCCTGCGCTGGCCGCTGCTGGTATCGGCTCGTTCATTGCAGGTTGTTTCGGTACATTAGTGATTGCCGCTTTTGCGGTGCCATTGACAGCAGTTGCCTTCATGTTCGGTCCAGCCGAATACTTCTCGCTGATGGTGTTGGGCTTGATCGGTGCGGTGGTGCTGGCTTCGGGCTCATTGCTCAAAGCGATTTCGATGATTGTGCTGGGCTTGCTCTTGGGCATGATTGGTACGGATATCAACTCAGGCGTGGCCCGTTACGCTTTGGATATTCCTGAACTGACTGACGGTATTGACTTCGTGGTAATCGCCATGGGGGTGTTCGGTTACGGCGAGATTATTGCCAACTTGGCACGCCCTCCAGAGAACCGCGACATCATGACCACGAAAGTGACAGGTTTGATGCCCACGAAAGAAGATTTCAAGCTGATGGCACCTGCTATTTTCCGCGGTACGCTCTTGGGCTCTGTACTGGGCATCTTGCCTGGTGGTGGTGCGTTGCTGTCTTCTTTTGCATCGTATACCCTTGAGAAGAAAACACGCCTCAAGCCTGGTGAAGTGCCATTCGGTCAAGGCAATATCCGTGGTGTGGCTGCGCCTGAATCTGCCAACAACGCAGGCTCTCAGACTTCTTTCATTCCACTGCTGACATTGGGTATTCCGCCTAATGCCGTGATGGCCTTGATGGTGGGCGCGATGACGATTCACAACATCCAGCCAGGCCCAGAGGTGATGACCAACAACCCTGAGTTGTTCTGGGGGCTGATTGCTTCCATGTGGATTGGCAATGCCATGTTGATTATCTTGAACCTGCCCATGATTGGTATCTGGATCAAGTTGCTGACCGTGCCTTACAACTGGTTGTTCCCCTCGATTGTGCTGTTCTGTGCTCTGGGCGTGTACACCACCAACAACAATGCGTTCGATATCTGGCTTGTGGGGATTTTCGGGTTCATTGGCTATGTGTTCCATAAATTGGCTGTTGAGCCCGCGCCTTTGCTGCTTGGTTTCATCTTGGGTCCGATGATGGAGGAGTATCTGCGCCGTGCCTTGTTGCTCTCGCGTGGCGATTGGGCCGTGCTGGTCAACCGTCCGATCTCTGCGGGCCTGTTGATCGCAGCAGGGGTGCTGTTGCTGATCGTGTTGCTGCCATCTATTCGCAGCAAGCGTGAAGAGGCTTTTGTCGAAGACTGAAGCCCTCGCCTAATAGCTTTGCCAAGCCGCCTCGTTTGAGGCGGCTTTTTTATGGCAACTGATACATGCTGTGCATGTATCGCGCCGGCAAGCATGGAGGACAAAGGCAAGGCACAATGTGTCCCGCGTGTCAGCGTTGCCATAACGCAAGAGCACAGTAATTCAACAGCAGGCTAAGCCCTGAATGGATGAAAGAGGTAGATACGATGAAACTAGGAATTGAAGGCCGCTGGGCGTTAGTGTGTGGTTCCAGCGCGGGTTTGGGTTTGGGGTGCGCGCGCGCATTGGTTCAAGAAGGCGTTAATGTGGTGATTAATGGCCGCGGTGGTGTGCGCTTGAACAAAGCTGCAGATGAGTTGGGGAAGTTGGCGCGGACTTGGGCGCAAGAGCATGGCAAGACACAGGCACCTAGTGTGCTGGCAGTTGCTGCTGACATCACTACAGCAGCGGGGCGCGAGCAGGTGTTCACGGTGCAGGATGGCCCTGGTATTGCATTTGATATTGTTGTCAATAATGCGGGGGGGCCACCTCCGGGGGACTTTCGACAATGGGGCGATGCGGAATGGCACGCTGCATTGCAGGCCAATATGCTCACGCCTATTGAGATTATCAAAACAGTCGTTGACGGCATGGCTGAGCGCGGCTTTGGCCGCATCGTCAACATCACTTCTAGTGCGGTAAAGGCGCCCATTGATATTTTGGGACTGTCTAACGGTGCCCGCAGTGGGTTGACAGGGTTTGTGGCTGGTTTGGCGCGCTCTGAAATCGCCGCGAAAGGGGTCACGATCAATAATCTCTTGCCAGGGAAATTTGATACTGATCGTTTGAAAGGCAATTTTGCTGTGCAAGCGGAGAAAAGCGGTCTCAGTGTGGAGGAGGTGCGCAACAAGCAGGCGGCGGCAGTTCCTGCTGGGCGCTTGGGGCTGCCGGATGAGTTTGGCGCTTACTGCGCATTCTTGTGCAGCCAGCAAGCGGGGTACATCACTGGCCAAAACTGCCTAATTGATGGCGGCGGTTATTCCGGCACGTTTTGAATCCCTGTGGCCCAATGGCTGTGCCGTGCGCAGCCATTGGGCCAGCAACACTCAAAAAAATCCACTCACAAGGAGATTCAGCCATGGTCAAGGCCGTGCAAATTCAGCAGTTTGGGAGTCCCGAAGTCATGCAGGTCGTCGATCTGCCAGTCGGGGCCGTGCAAGCGGGGCAGGTGCGTATTCGCCACCATGCAGTCGGAGTGAACTTCATTGATGTCTACCACCGCACAGGACTGTATCCCAACGATTTGCCCTTGAACCTGGGCATGGAAGCCGCAGGCGAAGTGCTGGAGGTGGGCGCGGGCGTTGAACATTTGCAAGCTGGTGACCGCGTGGCCTACGCCAGCGGCCCACTGGGCAGCTACACCCAAGAGCGCGTGATGCCCGCACAAAATGTCTGCCGCCTGCCAGATGCCATTTCCTACGAAACAGGCGCTGCGATGATGCTCAAAGGCTTAACTGCCCAGTATTTACTGAAAAAATGCAAGCCCGTTGAAGGCCTAGAGCCCGGTGATTTTGTCTTGTTCCATGCCGCTGCCGGTGGCGTGGGTTTGATTGCCTGCCAATGGGCCAAGTTGCTGGGCCTCAAGCTGATAGCGACTGCCGGATCGGACGAGAAATGCGCGCTGGCCTTGGCTAATGGTGCCAGCTTTGCCATCAACTACCGCCAGGACAATTTTGTGCAGCGCGTGCGCGACATCACCGGAGGCAAAGGTGTCAAGGTGGTGTACGACTCGGTGGGTAGGGATACCTGGGAAGGTTCGCTTGACTGCTTGCAGCCTTTTGGTCTGATGATCACCTTTGGTAATGCCTCGGGGCCTGTGCCTGCGTTTGCACCAGCCGTTCTGGCGGCCAAGGGCTCGCTGTACGTGACGCGCCAAACCTTGTTTGCACACACCACTTCACGAGAGCGTACGCAAGCAATGGCTGATGACTTGTTTGCAGTGGTTGCGGATGGCACTGTCAATAGCCATGTTGAGCAACGGTTCGCTTTGGATGATGTTCGCTTGGCGCATGAAAAGTTGGAAGCACGCCAGACCATCGGTTCAACGATTTTGCTGCCTTGATTTGCAACCTTGGCACAGCAAGAGGAGTGGTTCCTCTCTCTTTCCCTACTGTATAGCCATAGAAAAAGCGCCTTAAAGGCGCTTTTTTATGCGATTCACACAAACAGGCGATTCTTGCGGTGCTTGTGCGTAGCAGGATTATTTTTCGACGTTTTTGCCGATCAAACCAGCCAATTCAAACATGGTGATTTGGTCTTTACCGAACAATGGGCGCAGTTTCGCGTCAGCATTGATGTTGCGCTTGTTCGCTGCATCTTGCAGGTTGTTGGCCTTGATGTAGTCCCACAGTTTTTTCACGATTTCAGTGCGTGGAACAGGAGTGGCGCCAATCACTGCGGCCAACTGGGCATTTGGCTTCAGAGGCTTCATGAATGCGGCATTAGGTGTGCGCTTTTGGGCTGTAGCCATGATGAATTCCTTACGGTAATGGTTGACGGATGGTATGCGACCTGTAAAGCAAATGCATTAACGAGGTTGCTATTGAGTAGTTGGTGTCCCACCGCAGTGAGACTGACACAGCAATGCTATCGAAAAAAAGAGAAGCTAAGACGGTAGCGGAGCTTGGAAGCGCTAATTTCTGTCTGTTGCTTCGTAAACATCTGTTGCATATGCTGTGGAGCCGTATCTTGGCTGAGCCAGATGCGGCCAGTCCATCGGTTTAAGCGGGATGAACATGGCGCGATTGTATGTTTAAAAGCTGGGCCTATCACATGAGGGGGCAACAAGATGTGCTGCAATGGAGTGGGCCAATAGTGCATTGCTTGTGTAAAGCAGCCGTGATGGACGCGGAGGCCGCATGGATGCCGTGTTTCAAAGGGTAGAATTAGGGCTGAAAATCATTCTCATTATTGGTGTTTGGAGTTCAA
Source organism: Lampropedia puyangensis (assembly GCF_004833285.1). Classification (GTDB taxonomy): domain Bacteria; phylum Pseudomonadota; class Gammaproteobacteria; order Burkholderiales; family Burkholderiaceae_C; genus Lampropedia; species Lampropedia puyangensis. The sequence continues at coordinate 44,813 of NZ_STFG01000010.1, read as the reverse complement.
AATCCTTTGCATACCAGCTGCGGCAATAGGCGCTTGAGCGGTATCAGCACCACTTCTATATTTCCTGATCAGAGAGTTTACGGATGACTATGCGCACTGGTTTTTCTATTATCCGTTTTGGCGGCAATCGAGTTCATATGCCAAAGGTTCGGGGCGTTGGCCGGATTGTTGGCTTTGTAGCTGCGGCGGTGTTGGCTATGGCTGGTGTGGTGGGGCAGCAGGTCTACGCACAAGGGGCACCAGCTGCCACTGCAGCAGGTGCCATGGCGCAAGCTGGACGCATTGATTTCAAGCACGCCAAGGGCGAAGAGAGCCTGCCCTTGAATCCTAAAAAAGTGGTGGTGTTTGATCTGGCTACGCTGGATATGCTGCAAGCATTGGGGGTGGATGCAGTGGTGGGGGTTCCGGCCTTCAAAATGCCTTCGCATCTGAAGTCGTATGAGGGCGATACGTATACAAAAGTAGGCAGTCTTTTTGAGCCAAATTACGAGGCGATCCGAGCACTCTCGCCTGATGTTATTTTTATTGGTCGTCGCAGCGAGCCAAGATATGCTGAGTTAAAGAAGCTGGCCCCTACTGTTGATATGGCCATTGATGAAGGCCATGCGGTGGAAAGCGTTTTTTCCAATTTACGCAAGCTTGCCGAGCTGTTTGGTAAGCAAGACAAAGCACAAATTTTGATTGAGCAGACACAAGCAGAAATTGACTCCTTGAAAGCCGTCACGCCTAGTGCTGGCAAGGCCATGCTGTTGCTGGTCAGTGGCGGCCGCATTAATAGTTATGGCCCAGGTTCTCGTATGGGTGTGATTTTTGATGCGTTTGGCGTTCAACCCGCGCAGGCTGCCAGTGGTGATGAGCGTCATGGTCAATCGATTTCGTTTGAGTTCATTTTGCAATCCAACCCTGATTGGTTGTTGGTGCTCGATCGTGACAGTGCCATTGGCCGAGAAGGTGCAGCAGCTGAGCGCTTGCTCGATAACGCGCTGATCAAGGCGACCAATGCTGGGAAAAAGGGCCAGATTGTGTATTTGAATGCCATGAACTGGTATGTCTTAGATAATGCCGGTATCACAGCATTGCGCGACAATGTTCGGCAACTGCATGAGGTGTTTTCAAAAGCGACGCCTGCTGTGCACTGATGCACTGATGAGTCTGGCTGGGCAGTAACGTGCGGCCTGACTGACCTGCGCATTTTTCTTGGTCTGCCACTTCTTGGTAGGCCTTTCTTTCGCAGCGCATTCAAGCGGTTGATCGGTTGCGCTCTCGTTTCGACTTTTGCATGTCTGTTCGCCCAATCTCCTCACAATCTCCTATCAAGCAAACTACGACGTGGGCACGTTGGCTGGTCTACGCTTTGGCTTTTCTGGTGTTGGCGGGGTTGGCGTTGTGGAGCACGTTGGTGGGAGCCAGCAGTATTTCATTACGTGATGTGCTCCAGCCTCGTGCTGATGATGTGGTCTCGCAGGTACTTCTGATCAGCCGTATTCCACGTACTTTGGCTTTGCTGCTCGCTGGCGCCAGTATTGCCGTAGCAGGCATGATCATGCAAATGGTGGCCCGTAACCGTTTTGTGGAGCCCGCGACGGTGGGCACTGTCAGTGCTGCAAGTCTGGGGATGCTGGTGGTGGCGCTGGTTGCACCGGGCATGGCATTGCTAGGAAAAATGTTGGTTGCAAGTGGCTTCGCCTTGGCTGCAACCGGTATTTTTCTATTGATTTTGCAGCGTTTACCTATGCGTAGTGCTTTGTTGGTGCCGCTTGTAGGCCTGGTTTTTGCCGGGGTGATTGAGGCGGTGACGTCTTTTTTGGCCTACCGTTTTGATATGTTGCAAGCCATTCGTGCTTGGACAGTTGGCGACTTCTCTGCCGTTTTGCAGGGGCGCTATGAACTACTGTGGGTGTCACTTGCGTTGACGGTGGCTGCTTTTTTTGCCGCTGATCGCTTCACAGTGATTGGCATGGGAGAGTCCGTGGCCACCAGTTTGGGGGTGCACTATGGGCGTTGGATGTTTATTGGGCTGCTGATTGTGGCCATGGTGACTGCATCCATTGTGGTGACGGTGGGGGTCATTCCTTTTCTTGGCTTGATTGTTCCTAATCTTGTCAGTCTTTTCATGGGCGACAGAATGCGGCGTTCTGTTATTTGGGTTGCGTTTTCAGGGGCCGCATTGATGCTGCTGTGCGACATCATTGGCCGCTTGGTCATACACCCATTTGAAATCCCGATTGGCACTATCATGGGTGTTTTGGGCAGCATCTTGTTTTTGGGTTTGCTGTGGCGCAAGCGCACAGAATTGGGATGAACGCCATGTCTTCTTCGTCGCACGTATCTCGTGGATGTGTCCCGCAACGGGGCTCGCGTGATTCCCGCAGGATGTTCCGCCCAGGGGCTCGTATTGCACTGTTGACAGGAGTTGCACTGCTGTGCGCTGTGGTCTTTTTGACCATACAGGTTCAGGCTGATTGGGCGTTTGTATTGCAGTACCGTGGGGCTAAGCTTGCCGCCATGGTGCTGGTTGCTTATGCGGTGGGTATTTCGACGGTACTGTTCCATAGCATCACCCATAACCGCATTTTGACGCCTGCAATCATGGGTTTTGATGCTTTGTATTTGTTGATTCAAACCGCATTGGCTTATGTATTTGGGATGCAGGTGGTGTCCACGTTCAATCCTGCTTGGAAGTTCGCGGGTGAAACGGGCGTGATGGTGTTGATGGCCTTTATTCTGTTTCGGACGCTTTTCTCTGGCGCCGTGCGCAGCTTGCATTTGATGCTCTTGGTGGGGGTTGTCTTGGGGGTGTTGTTTCGCGCCTTGACGGGTTTGATGCTGCGCCTTATAGATCCCAATGAATTTGGTTCATTGCAAGACCGTTTTTTTGCCAGCTTCAACCTGATCGCGATAGATTTGCTGGCTACTTCGGCAATCGCTTTGGTTGTGGTCACGGCGTTTCTTTGGCGTATTCGCTTTAGCTTTGACGTTGTCGCTTTGGGGCGGGATATTGCGATTAACCTGGGCGTGGATTATTCCAAACGGGTGATGCAGATTTTGTTTTGCATTGCGGTGTTGGTTTCGGTTTCTACAGCGCTGGTTGGACCCGTTACCTTTCTGGGGCTGCTGGTGAGTAACTTAGCGTACCAATGGATGGGGAATATGCGCCACCGCTATACCTTGCCTGCAGCCGTTTTACTGGGGGTTATCGCTTTGGTTGGCGGGCAATTGGTGCTTGAACACGTGCTCGGCTACAACTCTGCGTTGAGCATGGTGATTGAGTTTGTGGGCGGATTGGTTTTCTTGCTATTGCTCCTGCGGGGCAAAGGGCATTGAGCACCAGCGCGCACGATGGTAGAGCGAACAGCAAAGGCAAAAGGCGCAGCCACACTTGGTGCGGCCATCTTTTGATAGGACAGCAATGATTGAAGTTGAGAGTGTCACTAAGCGGTATGGACAAACGGCTGTTGTGGATCGCGTGAGCTTGACGATCCCTAAAGGGGGCGTGACGTCGTTTATTGGTCCCAATGGGGCAGGCAAGTCCACGTTGTTGTCCATGATCAGCCGTTTGATGCCGATGGATGAAGGGCGCATTCGCATTGATGGCATGGACGTGGGCAGCACGCCCAGTGATGTCATGGCCAGAAAGTTGGCCATTTTGCGTCAAGATAATCCCATGTCTTTGCGATTGACCGTGCGTGATTTGATTGCCTTTGGCCGATTTCCGCATTCCAAAGGTCGGTTGACTGCACAAGATGTGGGTCACATTGACCATGCGCTGGAAATGCTGGAACTCACTGCACTGGCTGATCGGTATTTGGATGAGATTTCAGGCGGACAGCGGCAAAGGGCTTTTGTGGCCATGGTGATGTGTCAAGATACGGACTACATCTTGCTCGATGAACCGCTTAATAACCTTGATATGCACCATGGAGTGGCCATGATGCGTTTGCTGCGCAATTTTGCGGATACACATGGAAAAACGGTTGTGGTGGTGATTCACGATATCAACTTCGCTTCAGCGTATTCGGACTGTATTGTTGCCATGAAAAATGGGCAGTTGGACTTTATGGGGACGCCAGAAGAGTTGGTGCGGCCAGAGGTGTTGCAGCCACTGTATGAGCTGGATATTGACGTGCATGAGATCAATGGGCAGCGCATTTGCGTGTACTACCGCTAATGGTGCGGTAACGTGCATTTTCTGCAGATGTTCAGGGGAAACTGCATGTGTGCCTGTAAGCACGCTATAATCTCCTGTTTTGCAAACAACATCTCCAAACAATTGAAGGATTGAATCATGGCAACCAAGCCAGTTAAAAAGAACCCCCGTTTGGCCTCTGGCCGCAAACGCGCTCGTCAAAACATCAAGCTGAATGTGGCTAACACATCGCTGCGTTCCAAGTACCGCACATTCGTGAAGAATGTGGAAAAAGCTGTTTTGGCTGGTGACAAGGATAAAGCTGTTGACGCATTTGCCAAAGCGCAAAGCGTGATCGACTCTGTGGCCGATAAAGGCATCTTCCACAAAAACAAGGCCGCTCGTGACAAGAGCCGTCTGTCTGCCAAGGTCAAGGCCTTGGTGAAAGCTGCCTGAAGCGCTGGCTTCAAGCACCCGTTATAAAAAAGCCCGAGTTGGCCTAAGCCAACTTGCCGTTTGAAATAGGTGCGCTGTTTGCAAGCAAAAGCCGTTTGGAGCAATCCAAACGGCTTTTTGTTTGGCGCCTGCGATGGCCTCAGCCATAGCCCTGTGCTAAAACAGGCATAAACTACACGGCTTTGAGTATTGAGTGGGGTATTCCCTGTGACTGATTCCTCTTCTGATTTCGAGTTGCCTGAAGGTCTGCATCCTCAAACATTGGCGGTGCGGCAAGCCATTGCGCGTAGCCAATATGGTGAGCATTCTGAAGCTTTGTTTCTGACCAGCAGCTATGTGCAGCCTGATGCTGCGACCTCGGCGCGCCGCTTTGCCAATGAGGAGCCGGGGTATACCTATAGCCGCACCTCCAACCCGACAGTGACCAGTTTCGAGCAGCGTCTGGCGGGCTTAGAAGGAACGGAATGTGCGATTGGTACTGCAACGGGAATGGCGGCCATTTCTTTAGTGGTATATGGCTTATTGAAAAGCGGTGACCATGTCATTGCCTCACGCTCCATGTTTGGCTCGACGATCAAACTCTTGGGATCAGAACTGGCGCGCTTTGGGGTAGAGACTACGTTTGTGTCTCAGACGGATTTGCAGGAGTGGAAAGCAGCCATCCGTCCGGGCACGACCAAGTTGCTGTTTGCAGAAACTCCTACTAACCCATTGACTGATGTATGTGATATCCATGCGTTGGCCAACTTGGCGCATAACGCAGGGGCTTGGCTGGCTGTTGATAACTCCTTCTTGACCCCAGCATTGCAGCGCGCCGCTGGCTTTGGGGCTGATTTGGTGATCCATTCTGGTACCAAATTTTTGGAAGGGCAGGGGCGCGTGATGGCCGGGGCTGTTTGCGGCCCGAGCACCCTCGTACAAGACAAACTGGGCGCCTTTATTCGTAGCGCGGGCTTTAATTTGTCGCCTTTTAACGCTTGGGTAGTGTTAAAAGGAATGGAGACTTTGTTCATTCGCATGCGCGAGCAAAGCCGCAATGCCATGGAGTTGGCGCAATGGCTGCAAGCGCATCCGAGCGTTTCGCGTGTGTATTACCCTGGTCTGGATAGTCACGCACAGCATGCACTGGCCATGCAACAGCAAGGTGGATTTGGGGGGGCAGTTTTGTCTTTTGATGTGCGTGGAGACTCCCCTGAGCAGCTCAGGGCGAATGCTTTTGCTGTCGTCGATCATTGCCGTGTGGCCAGCAAGACCACGAATTTGGGTGACACGAAAACAACGGTCTCACATCCCGCTACCACGTCGCATGGCCGCTTGTCGGAAGAGCAACGCCAAGCCGCAGGCGTGGGGCAGGGGTTGATTCGTGTTTCTGTTGGGCTGGAGTATCCCAAGGATATTCAAGACGATTTGGCGCGTGGTTTGGCTTGCCTTTGAAGGCGGGTGTATGCATTGCGCAATCGTTTAACTAAGAGGTGATCTATGTCAGTTTTTCTTGCGGTTGCGCTGGCACATTTTCTGGCGCTGCTCAGCCCTGGGCCTGATTTCCTAATGGTGGTGCGCAGTGCTGCACGCCATCCTGTGCGTGTGGCGTTGGGTGTTCCTGCGGGTATTGCGATTGCTAACGGTGTCTACATTGCGTTGTGCCTGTTAGGGGTGGCTACGGTGCTGAGTCAATCTGCTGGCCTACTGATGATCGTACGGATTGCGGGTGGTTTGTTTTTATTGTGGTTGGGTGTGATGGCGCTGCGTGCCCGTAGGAGCGACTATGCATTTTTAATGCAAGCGGCCGCAGCGGAGCCGATTGAGCGGGCTTCCAGTTTCTGGCGTGAGGCTGTCATTGGTTTTGCTTCGGGTATTTTGAATCCGAAAAACCTGCTGTTTTATCTCAGTCTGTTTTCGTTGGTTCTGACACCGGAGGTCGCTATCGCGTTCAAAGTGGGCTTAGGTTTGTGGATGGTGCTGGTCGTATTTGCGTGGGACGCTTTGATTGTGCTGGTGTTGTCACATGGCGCGGTACGCATGTGGTTCAATCGCACCGTCTTTTATATTGATAAATTCACGGGTTTGGTATTGGGGGCTATTGGCGCAAAAATCGTCCATGGCGCGGCAACCCACTCGTAAGTTGTTTTGCTTTGCTTGTAGGCTCCTTACGGAGCAATAAGTCCATTTGTATAGATTGAAATCTCTATGTCTAGTTCTTCTGAAAATAAAGTACGTACGCGCTTTGCGCCCTCTCCAACTGGTTTTATTCATTTGGGCAACATCCGCTCGGCCTTATACCCTTGGGCGTTTGCACGCGCCAATGGGGGGGATTTCATTTTGCGGATTGAGGACACCGATTTGGAGCGTTCCACGCAAGCTTCGGTGGATGTCATCCTTGAATCCATGAGTTGGCTAGGCATGACCCCTGATGAGGGACCGTTCTACCAAATGCAGCGAATGGATCGTTACAAAGAAGTGCTCAAGCAATTGCAGGAACAAGGCGCGGTCTACCCTTGTTATATGAGTATGGCGGAGTTGGATGCTTTGCGCGAGAAGCAAATGGCTGCCAAAGAAAAGCCGCGCTACGATGGCACCTGGCGCCCCGAACCGGGGAAAGTGCTGCCGCCCCTTCCTGAAGGGGTGCAGCCAGTGTTGCGCTTTAAAAATCCCACTACTGGCGCAGTGGTATGGGATGACAAGGTCAAAGGCCGCATCGAGGTCAGCAATGAGGAACTTGACGATTTGGTGATCGCTCGTCCTGATGGCACACCCACCTACAACTTTTGTGTCGTGGTGGATGACATTGACATGGCCATCACCCACGTGATTCGTGGCGACGACCATGTTAATAACACGCCACGCCAAATTAATATTTTTAAAGCCTTGGGCAAAGAGCCACCCGTTTTTGCGCACTTGCCGACCGTTCTTAATGAGCAGGGTGAGAAGCTTAGTAAGCGCCATGGTGCCAAAGCGGTCACGCAATACCGAGACGAAGGCTACCTGGCAGATGCCATGATCAACTATTTGGCGCGCTTGGGCTGGAGCCATGGTGATGACGAAATCTTCTCGAGAGAGCAATTCCTGCAATGGTTTGATCTGGATCATTTGGGTAGCAGTGCCGCGCGCTTCGATGAGGCCAAGCTGCGTTGGGTCAATGCACAACACCTGAAGGCGATGGATGACGATGCCTTGGTTGTATTGCTTAAGCCGCGTTTGCTTGCGCGGGGGATTGCACAAGCTGCATTGGATGATGGACACCTGACTTCCATTGTTGCACTCTTCAAAGACCGCTGTGAAACACTGGAAGACTTGGCCCAATGGGCACAGGTGTTCTATGTGGATGTGCCGGTCATCAATGAAGCTGACTATCAGCAGCATGTGACTGACGCAGCGCGTCCTGCCATTGCTGCGCTGCGTGCAGCGTTTGCTGATATCGCATGGAGCAAAGAAACCATCAGCGCCACATTCAAAACGGTACTCAAAGAGCAGGGCCTGAAAATGCCGCAGTTGGCCATGCCGGTGCGCGTGTTGACTGTAGGCGTGGCGCATACGCCATCGGTCGATGCGGTGCTTGAATTACTCGGACAGAAAAAAGTCATTGAATTTCTCTCGAAGGCCTAATTTTTCATGCCATAATCTCGCTCTTTCGCAGATACGAGAATTTAATGAAAGGCCAAAAGCCTAAATTCAAGCATTGGCGGAAAGTGAAATATTGGGGGGTATAGCTCAGCTGGGAGAGCGCTTGCATGGCATGCAAGAGGTCAGCGGTTCGATCCCGCTTACCTCCACCAATTTGACCCTATCGTCTAGCGGTTAGGACATCGCCCTTTCACGGCGGTAACCGGGGTTCGATTCCCCGTAGGGTCGCCAAGTTGTAGCACTTGGTTGTGTTCTGCATGAATGCAATAAAGCTGCCTGCCGTGGAGCGGTAGTTCAGTTGGTTAGAATACCGGCCTGTCACGCCGGGGGTCGCGGGTTCGAGTCCCGTCCGCTCCGCCAAAGTTTTTGAAATGGTTGGTTTTTGGGGGTATAGCTCAGCTGGGAGAGCGCTTGCATGGCATGCAAGAGGTCAGCGGTTCGATCCCGCTTACCTCCACCAAGTTAGTCGGTATTTTTTCTGTAAGAAAAAATGATCCATGGCTTTGACCCTATCGTCTAGAGGCCTAGGACACCACCCTTTCACGGTGGGTACCGGGGTTCGAATCCCCGTAGGGTCGCCAAGTTGTAGCACTTGGTTGTGTTCTGCATGAATGCAACGAAAGCTGCCTACCGTGGAGCGGTAGTTCAGTTGGTTAGAATACCGGCCTGTCACGCCGGGGGTCGCGGGTTCGAGTCCCGTCCGCTCCGCCACAAGATAAAAGCCAATGTACGAAAGTGCATTGGCTTTTTTGTTTTTGAGGCTGACATACTCGCCGGAACAAGGACGCTAGCCTTAACGACAGCGCGATGGGCTACTTGCTGTCGTTGCTTCATCTATTCAGTGTTGGATGTTTAAAAATCCAGCAAACTAAATCCAACCGAGAATACGGTGCGCCGATAGTTGTAGTCAATCAAGCTATCCCCATAGCCGGAAAAAATGCTGGTGTACAGACGCAGATTGCTTTTACCACCTGCAAAGTTGTTGCCCAGTGTGTGGTACCACTCTAAGCGTGTTGAGCCTTTGGCACTGTTGCGCAGTGAATGGCGCAGCGTCATGGAGAGCGTGTTGCGTTCATTCACATCCCATGCGGCAGAAAACTCGCCTCGGCCAATGTAGTCACTGATGTTGGGGTTGTCGTCTTTGGCTGCACTTTCTTTCACGCGCTGCCATAGGCGTGTTTGCAGTCGTACATTCTGGCCTACATCAACGCCCAGCATCAGGTAATAACGGTTCCAGCTGCGAGACAGCGGGTTGCTTTGCCCATTGGATTGGTGGTTGATGCCTAGGCCTGCATAGCGCACGTTGAATTGGCCGGGTAGTTTCCACTCGAGTGGATACACATACATGAATTCAGGTTGGTGGTCGGTATTGCGAAATGGGCGTGAGAGCGCACTATTGAATGCCTGCCAATTGGCATTCAAGGTATAGCCAAACCACAACGAGTCGCGTTTGCTGCTGCTTTGCGTTAAGAGGTTGCTGGCCAGTTTGGTGCGAATGGACAGTTGTAGCCTGGCTTCATGGCGCTGGTAGTGGTTGTAATTGGCCAAGCCATTTTCAGGACTAGGTGAATAAGGTTGCCGGTTGATGTTGTTGCCAACACTCAGGCCGATCGAAATAGGGCGGTAGCCACGAAAGCGAAAGTTACCGCAATCGGTCTCGCTGGTCAGTTCCCACATGCGTGAAGTGGTGTCAAAACGGGTATCTCGGCAGCCTTCACTTGTGACCGACTCTGCAGGAGGGGCAAGCGTGGTGACTTTGAGTTCGGCTGGGGTGGGCAGTTGTGCAGGGTGTTCAGTGCTGCTTCCCCTACTTGTAGTTGCTAACGCCGCGCTTTTGGGGGTGCTTGCGGCCTCTGTAGAGGCAGAAGCTGCGAGCGCATCGAAGCAGGCTAATCGCTCTGCATTGTCTTGCTTAGAGGTGCAATGCTGCCATGGTAGTGGCTCTGCAGGGCGTGCTGTTTGTGCCACTGCGGCCTGCGCCTGTACGCTGGCTGCAGTGCACAACATTCCTGCAAAACACAGGCCTTTGATGGAGGTGTAGTAGTGTGAGTCCAGCATAGTATGGGGTGCAGTACAGATGAATTTAGGTGGGCATCACCGACGCTCAGTAGGAAAGAGCGAAGATAAAAGGGGCGTTAACCCCGCAGCGCATGGTAAATGCTTTCTGCCAGATCGCTGGAGATGCCATCTACGGTCATCAGGTCTTGTACGCTGGCATTGGCGACGCCTTGAACGCCGCCAAAGCGTTGCAGTAAGCGTGCCCGGCGTTTGGGGCCAATGCCAGGCACATCTTCCAGACGGCTTGCGCCTGTGCGGACGCGAGCACGTTGTGCACGCATGCCTGTAATGGCAAAGCGGTGTGCCTCATCCCGAATATGGGCAACCAACATCAGGGCCGCACTGGTAGGGGGGAGGCTCACTTTGGCACGGCCATCGGCAAATACCAGCTCTTCAAGCCCGACTTTACGGCCTTCACCTTTTTCAACCCCCACCAGTAGACCAATATCCAGACCGAGTTGTTCAAACACTTCGCGTGCGGTGGAGATTTGGCCTTTGCCTCCATCAATGAGCACTAAGTCGGGCATGCGCAGTTTGACTCGTCCGGCTTGGGGAGGGTTTGGAGGTGTGTCGATACTTGTGGCATCCACGCTTGGTGCATCACTATGATCGACCTGCAAGCGCTCGTCTTCTTGCTGCAAGGCCTCCATGATTTTGCTATAGCGACGCGTTAATACCTGGCGCATGGCGGCATAGTCATCGCCCCCAGTGATGTCGCTGATGTTGTAGCGACGGTATTCACCGGGTTGCATTTTGTGCTGCTCAAACACCACACATGAAGCTTGCGTGGCTTCTCCTGCGGTGTGTGAAATATCAAAGCATTCAATGCGCAGCTCATCGAGTGCGCTGGTTTCAAGGTCGAGTCCAAGGGCTTGGGCCAACGCTTGTGTTCTGGCTTTTTGTGAGCCCTCTTCAGACAGCAGACGGGCTAGTTGCAATTGCGCATTTTTATGCGCCATATCCAGCCATGTTTTGCGCTCTCCGCGCGGCTGGTGGACGTTGCGAATCGTTTTGCTTGCGTCTTGCGACAGTATGGCCAGCAGGTCTTTGTCGATAGGCTCGCTGCTCACCAGCAAAGGCGGGGCTGGGTAGCTCAGGTAATGTTGGGCTACAAACGCTGCAAGAATTTGTGTTTCGGCAGATAGGGGGATTTGTTTGATGTCTGGGCCTGTGGCGGCAACGAGTGCTTCGCGGTTTGGCGCGGTAGCGTTTGACTCGTCTTGTGTTGTGGTAGAGAGGGGGGCTTCTTGTGTCTGTATATCAGGTTGCGTTGATTCAGTGGTGATGGCCAACGCGGCATCGAGTTGACTGGGAAAGTATGCACGGTCGCCTAAATGGCGGCCACCGCGAACCATGGCCAGATTGACACAGGCTTTTCCGCCTTGGCGCACCACTGCGATGATGTCCACATCGGCATCGCCGACGGTTTCAACCGATTGCTGCTGCAGCACGGTGGACAGTGAGACAATGCGGTCACGCACCTGTGCGGCCTGCTCATACTCCATTTTCTCGGCGTGTTCCATCATGCGCGCTTCCAGCTTGCGCACCAACGCATCAGTCTGCCCGCGCAGCAGTGCTTGTGCTTGCTCAGTGTCGGCAACGTAGTCAGCGTGCGAGATCAGTCCCACGCAAGGGGCAGTGCACCGCTTGATCTGATGCAGCAAGCATGGACGCGTGCGGTTATTGAATACAGTGTCCTCGCAGGTGCGCAGCATGAACACGCGCTGCAGCAGTTGGATGGTTTCTTTCACGGCCCAGGCATTTGGGTAAGGGCCGAAGTAATGGTGTTTGCGGTCTGTGGCACCGCGGTAATAACTGATGCGTGGATAGCATTCAGCCGCAAGTGACTGCTGTAAGGGCTGCTTGGGTGTTGCTACGGCAGAGATTTTCAAATAGGGGTAGCTCTTGTCATCACGGAACAGAATGTTGTATTTCGGATTTTGTGTTTTGATCAGGTTGTTTTCCAGCAATAGCGCCTCTGCTTCTGAGCGCACCACTGTGGTTTCCATACGCACAATTTTGCTGACCATATGCCCAATGCGTGAGCCGCCATGATCTTTTTGGAAATAACTGCTTACACGGCGCTTGAGGTTCTTGGCTTTGCCTACATACAACAGCTGGTTGTTGGCATCAAAGTACCGGTAGACGCCCGGCAATAGGGGCAACTGCAATGCTTGCTGCAGCAGGATTTGGAGAGTGGGGGTATCAACGGTCATCAAACAAAAATATGGGAGGCGGATTGCGATTGCTTCAGCGAGCAGGCAACCATCGGCACAATACCGATTGGAGCATTGCGACTAAAGGGCACGCAATGCAAGCTTGGCGTAGCCAGAATAACAAAGGCATGTATGCAATGGGATGTATTTTGTCAGGTCATCGACAATTATGGCGATGCCGGAGTGTGCTGGCGTTTGGCCACCAACTTGGCCCAATTGGGGCAACGTGTGCGTTTATGGATGGACGACGCGAGCCCTCTGCAATGGATGGCTCCTGATTTTTCCCATCATCCCGCCATTGAGGTCATGGTTTGGCCTGCGGTGCAAGCGCAGAAAACGGCTATTGTGCATGAGGGCTTTCATTTTCCGGACGTGTTGGTCGAGGCCTTTGGCTGTGATATCCCCGATGTTTACCTGCAAGCTTTAGCCTCTCAGATTGGCTTTTGTGACACTGTTGATGAGGCTTGTACTACGCCAGTCGCGGTACCTACTCAGCGCATTTGGCCTGTGTGGTTAAACCTTGAATACCTCTCTGCCGAGCCTTATGTCGAGCGCATGCACATGCTGCAGTCGCCCATCATGTTTGGTCTGGCCAAGGGGCAAACCAAAACTTTTTTCTATCCAGGTTTTACGGCACTAACCGGTGGCTTGCTGCGCGAGCTGGATGTGCTTGACCGGCAAGCTGTGTTTGACCGCATGCAGTGGCGTGCGCAAACTGTTGCAGCACACCAATTGCATCATGCGCAGTTTTCAGATTGCGGGCCTGCTGCATTAGCCAGCCAGTGCGATGCGCAGTGGATCAGCCTTTTTGCATATGAGCCAGCCTGTTTGCCGCAGTGGCTTAGCGAATGGGCTTCGGGTGGTGGTGATGTTGTGGTGCTGGCCATGGCAGGACGTTCACAAACTTGGCTGCGGCAATGCTGGCAAAATTTGGGCTGGGGCGAGGCGAAAGCAGAGGTGCTCAAGCATGGCAGATTGACTGTTTATGCCTTACCACATACCAGTCAAGATGAATTCGATCAAGCCCTTTGGGCGTGTGACTGCAATATCGTGCGTGGTGAAGACTCGCTCGTACGTGCTTTATGGGCAGGCCAGCCTTTTTTGTGGAATATTTACCCGCAAGAAGACAATGCCCACCATGCCAAGCTCAATGCTTTTCTCAATTGGTTGGGCGCCTGCGCAGATTGGCGTGCGGCTATGCATCTACTTAATGCGATGGATGAGTTCATGCCTTCTACGCGTGATACGTTGCCGCAGTCCGCTCGCGCAGTCGTGTGGCCAACGCAAGCGAACCTGCAGCAGTGGCGGGAGACTGCGCAAGAGGCGCGTAGGCGACTTCGCCAGCAACCAGACTTGGCGACAGCTTTACTGCATGGTGTGGAACGTCAGTCTTCCTTGGCCTTAAGGGGTGGATCGTCTAGCGAATAGCAACCAGGACGCCAAGATGGGCATGGCACCAGCGCAGGCCTTGTTGATGAGTTTCATTCCTTGCGGGGGGAGTATTTTGACTGCGCAATTTCCGCATGAAGCATAGCCCGCCATGACCAGTACATCAATGCAGGCAGATAGCAGGGCCAGCACCGCATATTGCAGCAAACTTGGTTCACTAGGGTCAATGAATTGGGGTAAGAATGCCGTGAAAAATTGGAAACCTTGGGGCTCGATAAGATCGTGAGAGAGCAGTACGAGCAGAAACGGCTTGTGTATGACCAGTGTGGCGCCTCGAACTCGTTTTGAGTCATGGCGAGAGAGTGGAGAGCACAAAAAATGCCCGCTAGTGCGGGCATTGGCTTTTACACACAGGCTTCAAAGATCCATTCAATAGACCTTCAAGCACGGTTTTACAAGTTGTCGATAAAGCTGCGCAGCTTGTCTGAGCGGCTCGGGTGTTTGAGTTTGCGCAGTGCTTTTGCCTCGATTTGACGAATGCGCTCACGGGTTACGTCAAACTGTTTACCCACTTCCTCCAACGTGTGGTCAGTGCTCATCTCAATACCAAAACGCATGCGCAGCACTTTGGCTTCGCGTGGTGTGAGGGAGTCGAGAATGTCTTTGACTACATCGCGCAAGCCCGCTTGCATGGCTGCATCCATTGGCGCGGTGTTGTTGGTGTCTTCAATGAAGTCACCCAAGTGCGAGTCGTCATCGTCGCCAATCGGTGTTTCCATCGAAATGGGTTCTTTGGCGATTTTCATGATCTTGCGGATCTTGTCCTCAGGAATCTCCATTTTCTCGGCCAAGATGGAGGCATCAGGCTCGTAGCCGAACTCCTGCAAGTGCTGGCGCGAGATCCGGTTCATCTTGTTGATGGTCTCGATCATGTGCACCGGAATACGAATGGTGCGGGCTTGGTCGGCAATTGAGCGTGTAATGGCCTGGCGAATCCACCAAGTGGCATACGTGGAGAACTTGAAGCCTCGGCGGAATTCAAACTTGTCGACGGCCTTCATCAAGCCGATGTTGCCTTCTTGAATCAAATCCAAGAATTGCAGGCCGCGGTTGGTGTACTTCTTCGCAATCGAAATAACCAAACGCAAGTTGGCCTCGGTCATTTCCTTTTTGGCATCGCGTGACGCTTTCTCACCTGCCAACATGCGCTTGTTGATGTTCTTGAGTTCATCAAGCGGCACAACCACTTGGTTTTGCAAATCAAGCAGACCTTGCTGGAGTTCTTGCACATCAGGAATATTGCGTCCCAGCACGTCGCTCCATTTCTGGCTGGCGGCAGCTTCTTTTTCCACCCATTGCAGATTGAGCAGGTTTGGTGGGAAATCTTTGATGAAGCGCGCTTGTGGCATGCCGCATTTGTCGACAACGATAGCCTTGATTTTGCGCTCGGAATCGCGAATCGATTTGACTTGATCGCGCACCATGTCGCACAGCGTATCAATCGTTTTTGCAGTAAAGCGAATCGACATCAGCTCGCGGGTGACAGCCGCTTGTTGCTCGCTGTATTGTTTGGAGCCCCATCCGTGCTTGTCGTACGCTTGATGCAGGCCTTCAAACAGGCCACGCAGGCGGTCAAAGTGTTCCATGGCCTTGTTCTTGAGCTCTTCAAGACGTTTGGTCATGGCTTTTGAGCCGCCTTTGCCGTCGTCATCGTCGTCTTCGTCAAATTCATCGAAGTCTTCTTCGGCCACGAAGTCATCGGCTTCATCGGGATCGACAAAACCGTCAACGATGGTCGTGATCAAGGCTTTATCTTCACGAATTTCTTCGCCCATGTTCAGGACGGCTGCAATGATGGCAGGGGAGGTGCTGATGGCCTCCATCATGTCCTGCATGCCGCCTTCAATGCGTTTGGCGATTTCAATTTCGCCTTCGCGGGTCAGCAGTTCAACCGTACCCATTTCGCGCATGTACATACGCACGGGGTCGGTGGTGCGGCCGAATTCGCTGTCTACGTTGGAGAGGGCTGCTTCCGCTTCTTCTTCGGCCTCTTCTTCCGTGGTGATGTTTTGACCGGAGTTGTTCAGTAGCAGTGTTTCTGCGTCAGGGGTTTGCTCGTAGACGTCCACACCCATATCACGCAGCAGGGAGACAACCACTTCCAGCGTTTCAGTCTCTACCAGTTTGTCGGGCAAATGGTCGTTGATCTCACCATGGGTCAAGTAGCCACGTGTGCGGCCCATCTTGATCAGGGTTTTGAGGCGCTCGCGGCGTTCGCGGTCTTCCTCTTCAGAAATGACGCCTTCATCCAGTCCGAATTCTTTCATCAAGGCCCGTTCTTTGGCCTTGCTGATTTTCATGCGCAGTGGTTTGGCTTTTTCGGTACTGCTGTCGCTGGAGGTTTCCTCTTCAACGACTTCTTCTGTTTCTTCTTCGATCTCGAGGTCGCTGTCTAGATCGAGGTCATCTTCGTCATCAAAGCTGGCTTTGCCTTTTTTATCGTCTTTACCAGTTTTTTTCTTACCACGAGTGCCTGCTGCCTTGGTGGCTGCTTTGGGCTTCTTCGTTAAAGATTCTTCGCCGAGTTCTAGATCGTTATCAGCGGCTTTAGTTGTTTTTTTGGCTGCAGTTTTAGCAGTGGGCTTTTTGTCGTTTGTCACAGTTTTGGGGAGAGTTGCAGACTTGGTGGCTTTGACCGCCGCTGAAGCAGTTTTAGTGCTTGCAGTGTTGGTTTTTTTGGCTGCCGCCGAAGTCTTTTTAACCGATGTGGATTGCGCAACAGAGACCGCGTTGTCTGCCTTCGCTTTGGCCGAGCTAGTGCTGGCTTTACTGCTTTTGGTGGCAGAGGAGTTGGAGGACTTGGCGGATGCCGAAGTTTTCTTGCTGGTGGCCATAGTGCAATCTCATCGGTGAATAGGACAGAAATTCAATTCTCCCGATCAATTGCAATAGCTTCTAAAACCATCCAATTGCGCAGGAGAAACGTCAGCGCCCCGCAGAACGAGGCATGTCAACACAGTCAACAGAGAAATAGGCGCAAGAATGGTGGGCGAACATTTGGTATGCAGTCCTTGCGGGTATTGAGGCGGTGAGGTCCTGGTCACGCTTGCCTGCTCCGGAGGTGCTGCTGTCGCACTTGCAACTGCAACGTATATTATAACGATTGGCTGCATTTCAAGATGAGTCGACGTTAAAAGTACGTCAACTCTGCTAAAGACTTGCGGCTGGCTGCCGTGTGGCGGCAATGGGTACAGGGCGTGCAGTATGCCCGATGACGAGGCAAGGAGGCTGGATTTGCGAGTTGGCGGCCGTGAGCGCCATGAAGAAGTGCATTCTTGTGTATATAAGAACGACAAAGATGAAAGGTGACGAGCCTTACCCCGGCACTGACTACGCAGTTAGGGCTGCTTGGTTCCCCACCTGACCCGGTTGGCTGTTTCACCATGCGGGGAGGCCCGTCGCAGGCGATTGTAATCGATTCAGACGGGCCTGAATTCAATCCAGCCACGATTGACTGTACAGAGCGTGTTGGATTGAACTCTGGCCTTGGTCGTTATGGCAATAAAAGCCATTGCGTGAGGGCATTCAGCCCAGCAACAGTGCATCGTCAGAAATTTTCTCACCTCGAGTACGCTCGAACATGTGCAGCAGGTCTGGAACATCCATGCCACTGCGCGTTGGGCCACTGACGTCCAAGACGACCTTGCCTTGGTGAAGCATGACGGTGCGACTGCCGTAGTCCAGCGCCTGGCGCATGCTGTGGGTCACCATCATGGCGGTGAGCTTGCTTTCTTCAATGATGCGAGCGGTGAGTTCAAGGACAAAGGCGGCAGTTTTCGGGTCGAGCGCAGCCGTGTGTTCATCGAGCAACAAGATACGCGAGGGCTGTAATGAGGCCATCAGCAGGCTGACTGCCTGGCGTTGTCCGCCAGAGAGTAAACCAATGCGATCGGTCAGGCGGTTTTCCAGCCCTAAGTTAAGAATGGCCAGTTTTTCGCGAAAAATTTCGCGATTTTGCTTGTTCAGTGCAAAGCCAAAACGGCGTTTTCTGCCGCGTGCCATTGCCAAAGCCATGTTCTCTTCGATTGTCAATGCTTCGCACGTGCCAGCCATGGGATCTTGAAACACACGAGCAACCAGATTGGCGCGTTGCCAAGCCTGTTTTTTGCTGACGTCAATGCCATCGATTTCAATAGTGCCTGAGTCCATGATCAGGTCGCCAGAGATGGCATTGAGAAAGGTGGATTTTCCCGCGCCGTTGGAGCCAATGACTGAGACGAATTGTCCAGAAGGGATGTCCAAGCTAGCGCCCCGCAGCGCGGGGTTTTCAATTGGGGTCCCGGGATTGAATGTGATGCGCAAGTCGTGTGCTTTGAGCATGGTTGACCTTTTGGATATGGGGTTACTTCGTCAGCGCTTTGAGCCGACGCTTCAAGATAGGGAACACCAATACCAGCACCACGAGGGCTGAGGCGATGAGGTTCAAATCCTGAGATTTCAAGCCAATCCAACTGCTGTTGAGGGCCAGTGCAATGAAGAAACGGTACAGCACCGCACCAATGATGACGGCCAAAGTAGCCCAGAGAATTTTGCGCGATGGCAGAACGCTCTCGCCAATAATCACTGCGGCCAAGCCAATCACGATGGTTCCAATTCCCATCGAAATGTCAGAACCGCCTTGGCTTTGGGCAAACAGTGCACCGCCAAGGGCGACTAGGGCATTCGAGATCGCTAAGCCAACCAGTTTGGCCCGGTTGGTGGCAACACCTTGTGCATTGGCCATGCGGGCGTTGGCGCCGGTGGCGCGCATGGCCAGACCGCGTTCAGATGAAAAATACCAGTCCAGAACGATCTTGGCCATCAGCACGATGATCAGCAAGATCAGTGGTTTTTCAATGTAGTCAGCCCATATGCCGGGCATGAGTATGGTGAATACGGTAGGCTCAAAGATCAACGGAACATTGGGTTTACCCATGATGCGCAAGTTGATGGAGTACAGCGCAGTCATCATCAAAATGCCTGCAAGCAAATCCATGATTTTGAGTTTGACGTTAAGCCAACCGGTCATAAAGCCCGCCATGGCTCCGGCAAAAGTGGCAATGGCCGTGGCCAGAAAAGGGTTTGTTCCGCTGGAGATCAGTGTGGCAGCCACTGCTCCGCCTAACGGGAATGATCCGTCAACGGTAAGGTCTGGGAAGTTGAGGATCCGAAAGGAAATCAGCACGCCGAGCGCAACCAAGCCAAAAATCAGGCCGATTTCCATTGACCCCATGAAAGCGTAAAACGTCATCGCAACTGGCTTTCTTTGTCGTTGTATGCATTGCGTTGCCCTAGCATAGTTCGCTTTTGGTGGTTGGCAAACCGTAGCAATATGGGCAGTGCGCAGAAGTATGAGATAGAAAACAAAATGGAGAGTCTGCCCCAGATCAACAGTGGGCAGACTCTCCAGAGTCCTCAGTCATCCAAATGGTTATTCAATCACTTCTTTGGCTGATTTGATGAGCTCTTCAGACAATGTGACGCCTTGGGCTTTGGCCGCCTTTGGATTCACATACAGTTCCATTTTAGTGCTTCGCTCGGAAGGAATGGTGCCGGGCTGTTCGCCGTTGAGAATGCGAACAACCAGTTTGCCGGTTTGGCGCCCCAGATTTTTGTAGTCAATGCCGAAGGCCGCAATCGCACCGCGCTTGACGCTGTCTGTGTCGGAAGCCACCAGAGGAATCTTGGCGTCAGTGGCGACTTTGACCAACGATTCATAGGCAGAAACAACGTTGTTGTCGGTGTTGGTGTAAATCACATCCACTTTTCCAACCAAGTTACGTGCTGCAGCCGTGATGTCTACTGTACGAGGCGCTGTGGATTCGACCAACTCAATGCCTTGCGCTGGCAAGATGCGTTTGAGTTCTTCTACCACCACGACAGAATTGGCTTCACCTGGGTTGTAGACCATGCCAATGCGTTTGACATTGGGCACGATTTTCTTGATCAAGCCAACTTGGTCTTCTAGCGAGAGGGCATCAGAAACGCCGGTCACGTTGGTGCCAGTGGCTTCCCATCCCTTGACCAACTGTGCTGCGACGGGGTCTGTCACGGCGGAATAAACGGTTGGAATTTCCTTGGTGGCTGCCACCACGGCTTGTGCTGATGGCGTTGCAATGGCCACGATTACATCAGATTTTTCGCCAATGAATTTGCGTGCAATTTGCGCGGCTGTGCCTGGATTGCCTTGCGCGCTTTGGTATTGCCATTTGAGTTTGTCGCCAGTGAAGCCGTTGGCCTCAAGCTCTTCTTTAATCCCGTCTCGCACAGAATCCAAAGCAGGGTGTTCTACGATGGCGGTCACCGCAACCGACTTGGTTTGTGCATATGCCGCAGGGCTAGCAATCACCCCTAAGCCCAGCAATGCTGCTGCAGAGATTTGAAGCAATTGACGGCGAGCAGCACTCGTACGTGTTTTCATGGAAATGTCCTTCAATCAAAATATTTCAACAACCCTCTGCCAAGGTTTGATTTTGTCATACTGGCAACAGACGGCAACCCATTTGCGAGCCCGCATCGTAACTGAATTTACTGGGGCGAAACCTTCAAGTGGATGCTTGAGTCATGAGGGCAATTACTAAGCGGTGGCGCTTCTTACACAGGATTTAAGCAGAAAATATGCCATTTTTGCTGGCTGCCGGATATGTCGAGCAACGACAGCGCATAAAGGAAAAGGGCACATCAGTGCCCTTGATTGTGTTAGTGAATGCAGCAGCTTCGCTTGCTTAGCGTTATAGGCGTTCGAAAATGGCCGCAATACCTTGCCCGCCACCAATACACATGGTGACCAATGCATATCGCCCTTGGATGCGCTGAAGTTCATGGATGGCTTTGACCGTAATCAAGGCGCCAGTCGCACCAATAGGGTGCCCTAGCGAGATGCCTGAGCCATTGGGGTTGACCTTGGCGGGGTCAAGGCCTAAGTCGCGTGTAACGGCGCAGGCTTGTGCTGCAAAGGCCTCGTTGGCCTCAATGACATCGAGGTCTGCGACTGTCAGCCCTGCTTTTTTCAAGGCCAATTGGGTGGCGGGGACAGGGCCAATGCCCATGTAACTGGGTTCAACACCTGCGTGCGCATAGGAAACCAGGCGTGCCAGTGGTTTCAAGCCTTTGCGTTGGGCGGCTCCTGCTTCGATCAATACCACTGCGGCAGCCGCGTCATTCAGTCCTGATGCATTGCCCGCAGTGACGGAGCCGTTCTCTTTTTGAAAGACCGGTTTGAGCTTTGCGAAGTCTTCTGTTTTGGCGCCTGTACGGAAATGCTCATCCGTATCAAACACCACATCACCCTTGCGAGACTTGAGCGTGACGGGAATGATTTGGTCTTTGAAGTAGCCGTTGGCGGTGGCGTGCTCGGCGCGGTTGTGGCTTTCTACGGCTAAGGCATCCTGCTCGTCGCGGCTGATGCCCCATTTGGCGGCAATGTTCTCTGCTGTCACACCCATGTGGATGTTTTTGAAGGGGTCGTGTAGCGCTCCCACCATCATGTCCACCAAGGTAACGTCACCCATACGGGCGCCCCAGCGGGTGTTCAAGCTGGCGTATGGTGCGCGGCTCATACTCTCAGCGCCAGCACCAATGGCCACATCGCAGTCGCCGAGCAAAATGCTTTGGCTGGCTGAAACCACCGCTTGCAGGCCTGAACCGCAAAGACGGTTCACGTTGAACGCGGGCGTTTCAATGGGGCAACCGCCTTCAATGGCAGCTACGCGTGAGAGGTACATGTCACGCGGCTCTGTATTCACGACGTGGCCAACCACAACATGGCCGACTTCTTTGCCTTCCAGTTGCGCCTTGGCCAACGCTTCTTTGACCACCAACCCTCCCAAGGCAGTTGGTGGAATGTCTTTCAGGCTTCCACCATAAGTACCAATGGCAGTACGGACGGCGCTGACAACTACAACTTCGCGACTCATAAAGAAGACTCCTTTGGACGATGAAAAGGCCTGAATACGAAGCAGGGCAGTGTGTATGCCGAGACATAGGCAGGCGCTTGGGGTTAGAGGGCGTTATTGCGCTCCAAACATATCCATATGATGACACGGAAACCCTGCAGTAGGCTGTCATGGCTTTTCCCTATGTTGCATTGCAAAATAGTCATCTTGGTGACACGCATCATGCGTATCTAAGGGCTTGTCCCATTGGGAGTTGGTAGGGCGCGCCATACGCTGCACCTCGTGCACTGTTTGGTCAATGCGTTGTGAAAGGAATGATTTTTCATGTCTCGCAGCTGTGCTGCAGGGTGAAACGTGTCATCAGATGGATCGCAACGCGTGGCAGGGCAGCGTACTTGGTCACCGCCGCGTGGCTTTGGCTGGTGGTCGATAACAACTTGAAATGGAGACACATGGTATGAAAATCGCTTTTCGCGCTACCGCATTGGCGGCATTGGTGGCTTTCAGTGGTACGGTCATGGCCCAAAAGGGGGAGACCGTCAAAATTGCATGGCTTGATCCGCTGTCTGGCCTGATGGCCGCGTTGGGGTCCAACCAGCTCAAGAGCTACCAATACATTGCTGAGTACTTTAATAACCACCCTGAGTTGAACCCGGCTGGGGTGAAATTTGAAGTGATTGGCCTGGACAACAAACTCAGCCCTCAAGAGACGGCCAGTTTGCTCAAAGGGGTGATCGACCAAGACATTCGCTACGTGGTGCAGGGCAATGGTTCAGGCGCCTCATTGGCTATCATGGAAGCGCTGGAGCGGCACAATGCACGCAATCCTGGCAAAGAAGTGCTTTTCCTTAACTATGCAGGAGTGGACCCGGACCTGACAAATTCCAAGTGCAGTTATTGGCACTTCCGCTTAGATGCTGATACCTCTATGAAAATGAAGGCGATGACCGATTACATCAAAGACCTGCCAGAGGTGAAAAAGGTCTTTTTGATCAACCAGAACTATGCGCATGGGCACCAAGTCGCCAAGTATGCCAAAGACAACCTGAAAGAAAAACGCCCGGACATCGAGATTGTTGGTGAAGACCTGCACCCGTTGGCGCAAGTGCGTGATTTCGCTCCCTACATTGCCAAAATTCGAGCCTCAGGCGCCGATGCAGTGATTACTGGTAACTGGGGCTCAGACTTGGCTTTGTTGATCAAGGCCGCCAACGACGCGGGCTTGAACAAGGTCAAGTTCTTCACCTATTACGGAGGGGTGACAGGCACGCCCACTGCATTGGGTCCTGGTGCTGAGGGCAATGTGTATATGGTGTCGTACAACCATATGAATTTGCCTGGCCCGATTGGTGAAATCACCAAAGGATTCAAAGAACGCATGAACGATGACATGTTCACGGCATCGATTTTTAATGCCTATGCGTTGCTCTCCAATGCCATGGCCAAAGCCCAATCGACCGCGCCTATCAAAGTGGCTGCGACTTTGGAGGGCCTGCGCGTTCAGGGCATGGATAAAGAAATTGAGATGCGCAAGGACGACCACCAATTGCAGCAAGGCCTCTATATTTCCCGCTGGACCAAGGCTACGCCAGAGATGCCGTATTCCTCCGAGAACACAGGCTACTCTTTCCATCCTGTGAAGTATTACCCGCTTGAAGATGCCAGCACCCCAACCACTTGCGAAATGAAGCGCCCTAGTTGATATGCATGCCTGATGATGGAAAAAGGCCGGTTGATCCGGCCTTTTTGTACGTTTGCATGCCATGTGTTCACACTGGCGATGATGCTTGTGCAAGCAATTTATGGTTATCAGTTGGTCGCTACAGGGGCTTTCGGTTTGTTGTCCGTATTTGGCGTAGCCAATGGCAGTGGCTTGAAACCATCTAGCATGCTGCGCATGTCCGCGCCTGTCGGGGTTTGAAACTGACGCAGCCCCAAATCAGGAAGGATGGCGATCAAGTGGTCAAAAATATCACCCTGGATGGCTTCGTAATTGGCCCAGGCGGTTGTGGAGGTGAAACAATAGACCTCAATCGGAATCCCATTGGCTGTAGATTCCATTTGACGCACCATCAGCGTCATGCCGTTGTGGATGTCTGTGCGGGCCTTCAGATAGGCCAATGCATAGGCGCGGAAAGTACCTAGATTGGTCAGACGGCGCTGATTGGCAGGCAGGCTGGCAGCTTCGCCCAGCGTTTTCTTGCGTGCGGCATTGGTGCTGTTTACTTCTTCCTGCTTACCCACCAAATAGTCGCGGATGAGTTCAATGTCATCGAGTTTCTGAATCTCTGACTCGGTTAGAAAGCGCACCGTACTGGCATCGATCCACAGCGAGCGCTTGATACGCCGACCTCCTGACTCAGACATGCCGCGCCAGTTCTTATAGCTCTCGGAGACCAGCTTCCATGTTGGAATGGTGGTAATGGTGTTGTCCCAGTTTTGCACTTTGATGGTGTGTAGGGAAATGTCGACGACGGCGCCATCGGCCCCAGCTTGAGGCATTTCGATCCAATCGCCTGAACGCAGCATGTCATTGCTGGAAATCAGAATCCCCGCAGTGAATGACAAGATCGTGTCTTTGAACACCAGCATCAGCACAGCAGAAAGTGCGCCCAGGCTGGACAATACCACCACCGGCGAACGGTTGATCAGTGTAGCAATGATGACAATCAGTGCAGCGCAGTACAGGGCAATCGTGATGAGTTGTGTGACGCTTTTGAGTGCAGACGAGCGGTGCTGTGCATCGAACTCTTCGCTACGCTGGGCGATAACCTTAAGCAGCATGCTGATGGCTCGTACCGAGTGCAGCACAGTCAACGCAAAAGCCACGTTGCGAATCACCAAGGCTGGGGTGGCGGGTAGAAACGGTACCAAACCAATCCCAAGCTGCACAACCAAGGATGGCACAATCTTGGTCAATCGTTCCAGTACACGGTCGTCGAGAAAGGTTTTGATTAACCGGCTTTGTGAGCGCTCACGCAAGCTGCCCAGCGCGCGGCGCAACATGACAGCCACCACAAACCGAGACAACAGTGCAATGGCGGCCAGCAACACGAGCGCGACGCTCATTTGAACTATTTCAGTTTGACTCTCAAAGTAGCGGTAAGCCCACTCCATGTATTCACCTTTTTGTTTTGTGGCATCTGCGCTGCAGCCTCTTGATGGCAGGGCCATGCATGCGTTTGCGCAAAGGGCTGCAACCAGTGACCAGCCCATGCCAGCGTTTGAAAACAAACCATTCTACGAATATGTGTTTTCCCCCGTTGCTGTGGTTGGCTACTTGGTCTTGAATGGTGTGTCCGCTGGAGCTGATTTTGAAAGGGCGGCAAGATGCTGAGTGAGGGCCGCGATGCGGCTTGGATGCAATACGCTTTGGCGCAAGCGCAACTGGCTTTTGCTGCCGCAGAGGTGCCCGTAGGTGCCGTTGTCGTGTGTGATGGTCAGTTGATCGCGCAAGCACACAACCAGACTTTGCAGTTGGGCGACCCTACCGCGCATGCGGAAGTGTTGGCATTGCGTAAGGCTGCACAGGTCATGGGCAACCACCGTTTGAATATGTGTACCTTGTATGTGACGCTGGAGCCCTGCACTATGTGCAGTGGCGCAGTGTTTCAGGCCCGTCTCAGCAGGGTGGTTTATGGCGCCAAAGAAGCCAAGACAGGGGCCGCAGGCTCTGTGGTGGATGTGTTTGCGAATCGGCAACTGAATCACCAGACAGAGGTGCTGGGTGGCGTGCTGGCTGATGAGGCCGCGCAGTTGCTCTCGGATTTTTTTGCTGCACGGCGACACGATGCAGCGCAGAACCAGACTGCGCATCGCGTACCTGATACGGCCTTGCGCACACCGTCAACGGCTTTTGCCGCTTCTGCTCCTGAAGGCTTGTACCTCAGCACATTGCCTGCCACGATGGGTATGCGCATGCATTACTTCATGCAAAAAACGGCATGCGATGAGGGCGAGGGCGCAACCACATGGATTTTTTTGCACCCTTTGTGGCATTGGAGTGCTTGGTGGGCGCCCTTAATGCAGTGCCTGGTTGATCAGGGGCAGCAAGTCATTGCCCCTGATTTGATTGGATGGGGGCGCAGTGACAAGCCCAAGAAAACCGCTTGGCATACTTTGGCGCGCCATGTGGATGCCATTAATGCACTGTTGCGTGCTAACCAAGCTTCACGATGTGTGCTTGTGTGCCAGGATGGGAGTGAGCAACTGGCTTTTGCTTTGGCTAAGCATTTACATGCACATGAGGATGGACAGAATAATCTTGTTCAGGTGGATGCAGTAGTGCAATTGCATTGCACTGAAACGGCAGGTATTTGGCCTGCGCCTAGCGGCGCAACAACAAAAAAAACATGGCGTGCAGAGTCTTATTTACGATCACACTTCGCTTCATATAGCAACACATTGAAGGCTACACAAATGGGCCAGTCAGGGTATGCTGCTTTGATACAGGAGGCTTGCGCACCATACCCTGATGCAGGCCATGCTCGCAATTGGGCGTGCACATGTTTTGACGGGGGGGGGCAAGCACGATGTGCACGAGATGCGCTGCCGGTGCCTTACCTCGCACTTCAAGGGCATGCCCAGCGTGATGCACGAACGCTTGCCAATGCGTTGCTGGATTGGCAAGCACATTCCTTACCTGAGCTTTGATGCCTTTGACTATGCCTATGGATTGGACCACCTCACTGAAAGCCTTCCTGGCGTTAGCGTGGGCAGCGTATGTGGTGGTGTTGGTCATTTGGGTGCTGCTGCAAAAACGCCCACCTGAGGCGACGATCAGTTGGATTTTGGTACTGGCATTGGTGCCGTATCTAGGTTTTTTTATCTTCTATTTTTTTGGGCCTCAGCGCCTGCGCAAACAGCAAATCAGGCGTTTGAACAACCGCGTTGCCATGTATGTGAGTGACGACTTGCAGGCTCTGAAAGAGCGTACCTTGCATGCACCTGCTGAATTGAGGCAGTTGGCCCAACTGAGTGCGATTACCACCGGTATTTATCCCTGTAGTGGGCAAGCTGTGCAATTGTTGTGCAGTGGGGCTCAGACCTTTGATGCCATAGAGCATGCCATTCATCAGGCGCGCCACCATGTGCACTTGGAATACTACATCTATGAGCCAGACCAAACGGGAATGCGCCTGCGTGATGCTTTGATTCAAAAGGCCCGTGAAGGTGTTCAGGTACGGCTACTGGTTGATGCCTTGGGTTCGAAAAATTTGAACAAGACCTTTGTGCAACCCATGTTGGATGCGGGAATTGCATTTGCTCGGTTCCACGATACGCGGTTTGGCCGGCGCTGGCGCCCCGTGATCAACTACCGCAGCCACCGCAAAATTGTGGTGGTGGATGGCTCTGTGGCGTTTACGGGTGGCGTGAATGTGACCGATGAAGAGGATACACGTATCCGCGCGGAT
This sequence comes from Lampropedia puyangensis, assembly GCF_004833285.1. Classification (GTDB taxonomy): domain Bacteria; phylum Pseudomonadota; class Gammaproteobacteria; order Burkholderiales; family Burkholderiaceae_C; genus Lampropedia; species Lampropedia puyangensis. The sequence goes on along the minus strand of NZ_STFG01000010.1, from coordinate 17,599 downwards.
GCCTACCACGATGTGCATGTACGGCTGCAAGGTAATCCTGCGTTCTGGTTGCAGGTGGTGTTTTTAGAAGACTGGGCGTATGCCAACGACCAACCGTTGAGCGAATGCATAGCCTGCGTGCAAGACTATTTGCCCGTTAGCCCAACGGGGCCGTTCGATGTGCAGGTGCAAACCTCAGGTCCAAACAACCCTGCAGAACCCATTCACCGCAGCTATGTGCAGGCGATTCACAATGCCAGAAGCAGGGTGTGGCTTACAACGCCGTATTTTGTGCCTTCTGAGGCTGCCATGATGGCTCTGACCAATGCTGCTTTGGCAGGGGTGGATGTGCAGGTTCTGGTGCCAGAGCGCTCCGACTCTTTATTGGTGACGCTGGCGGCACGCTCCTATTTCGACGAGTTGATAGAAGCTGGCGTGAAGGTGTGGGAGTACAAGGCCGGTATGCTGCACTCGAAAACCCTGGTGGTTGATGATGACCTGGGCTGCATCGGAACGGCCAATTTTGATTTGCGCAGTTTTCGTCTGAACTATGAGGTTGGGGTAGCGGTATTTGGTACCCCATTCAATAGTGATCTGGCTGCACAGTTTGAGCGAGATTTACGACAATCTCGCCGCGTGCCAACGCATCGGCATATTCCATTTAGACAACGTTTGGCAGAAGCTGTGATGCGTTTGTTTTCACCCATGTTGTAGCGAAGGGGCTTTAGCGTAGGTTTGGCGGATGTGCAAATGTGTGCAAGCTTGCGTTCCACGCTTGTGTCTGTCCAGCAAGCTGCCATAATCACGCCCACTATGAGCGGCAGCACCCTTGGAACCCTATTTCGCGTCACCAACTTTGGTGAATCCCACGGCCCAGCCATTGGCTGCGTGATTGATGGCTGCCCGCCGGGCATGGCCTTGTCTGAGGCTGATGTCCAGCAGGAATTGGATCGCAGAAGGCCAGGCACCAGCCGTTTTGTGACCCAACGCAATGAGCCCGATGCGGTTGAAATTCTCTCTGGTGTTTATGAAGGCAAGACCACTGGCACCCCCATTGCCTTGTTGATTCGCAACACCGACCAGCGCAGCAAGGACTATGGCGATATCGTGCGTCAGTTCCGTCCGGGGCACGCCGATTACACCTACTGGCACAAGTACGGCATTCGCGATCCACGCGGTGGTGGCCGCTCTTCGGCGCGTTTGACTGCGCCCACAGTAGCGGCAGGAGCAGTGGCCAAAAAATGGTTGTACGAACGTTTTGGGACTCAGTTCCACGGTTTCATGTCGCAACTTGGCAGCATTGATATTCCCTTTGAATCGATGGATTACGTGGGGCAAAACCCGTTTTTTGCACCCGTTGAAAACACCGAAGCACTCGAGCAATATATGGATGCGCTGCGCAAGCAGCACGATTCCTGTGGCGCTGTGATTCGTGTTCTAGCCAGTGGCGTGCCTGTGGGCTTGGGCGAGCCTTTGTATGACAAGCTCGATGCTGATATCGCTTTTGCCATGATGGGGCTCAACGCTGTCAAAGGCGTGGAAATTGGTGCTGGCTTTGCCAGCGCACGCCAGCTTGGCACCGAGCATGGTGACTCCATTACGCCGGATGGTTTCTTAACCAACCATGCTGGGGGCATTTTGGGCGGGATCAGCACCGGGCAAGATATTGACGTGAAGATCGCCATTAAGCCCACCAGCTCGATTTTGTCGCCTCGCCAGTCGATTGACATCGATGGCAATCCTGTTGAGGTGGTTACCAAGGGGCGCCACGACCCTTGCGTAGGTATTCGTGCAGCACCTATTGCAGAGGCTTTGTTGGCTTTGGTTGTGATGGACCATGCCTTGCGCCACCGTGCGCAAAACGGTGATGCAGTCCGTTAACGGGCACAGGTCAAAAGACATAGAGCCAGCGGCATGAACATTCTTTTTCTTGCCATTGTTGTTATTGCTTTTCTAACTGCCGGTTGGCATCAATTGCAATGGCAGCCTGGTCCTACTGCAACGGCGCAGGCTGCGGCGAGCGCCAGCCCTATGGAGCAACTTTCTGCGGGCATGATTTCATCGGCCACAGGGGCGATTGAACTGGCCATCGGCTTGGTGGGCATCATGGCCTTGTTTCTGGGCTTGATGAAAGTGGCTGAAGAAGGTGGTTTGTTGACCATCATCGCCAAACTGATTCGCCCTTTGATGGTGCGTTTGTTTCCTCAGGTGCCAGCCAACCACCCAGCCATGGGGGCCATGATTCTGAATATGTCAGCTACTGCCTTGGGGCTAGGCAATGCGGCTACGCCCTTTGGCATTCGCGCGATGCAGGCATTGGATGCGCTCAATGCCAGGCCTGGTACAGCGACGAATGCCATGGCATTGTTCCTGGCAATCAATACCTCGGGTGTTACCTTGCTGCCTGCCAAAGTCATTGCGATTCGGGCCGCATCCGGCTCAATGGACCCAGCAGGCATTTTGCCAACTACGTTGTTTGCCACCATTGTTTCGACGGTTGCCGCTATAGCTGCGGCCCTGCTTTTTCAGCGTTATTTCCCGGTAGGGCAAGCCAGCGCAGAAGAGCTGGCGCTTGAGCGCCCTTGGGTGAAAGAGTTTCAGCAAGGCTCCACTACCGTGCTTGAGACCGCTGACAGTGCACAAAATGACCAAAGCGCTTACCCATTTTGGGTGAGTGTGCTGGCTTTGTCAGCCATGGTGTTGGCGATTCCCGCGACCATCGTATGGGGCAAAGCGATTGCACCCTGGATTGTGCCGGGCATGATGGTGGGTTTTTTGCTGTTTGGCTGGTTGCGTGGGGTGCGCATTTACGAATCGTTTATTGCAGGGGCAAAGGACGGTTTTGATGTGGCGTTGCGCATCATGCCTTATCTGGTCGCTATTTTGGTGGCCGTTGGCATGCTGCGCAGCAGTGGCGCACTGGATGTGATAGTTGGCGCTTTAGCGGTGTTTACTGCACCATTGGGGCTGCCTGCTGAGGCATTGCCCATGGCGTTGCTGCGGCCCTTGTCAGGTTCAGGCTCATACGGTGTCATGTCATCGATTCTGACAGACCCCGCTATCGGTCCAGACAGCTATGTGGGCTATTTGGTCTCTACCATCATGGGGTCTTCTGAAACCACGTTTTATGTTTTGGCTGTGTATTTTGGTGCGGTGCAAGTGCGCCGTATTCGCCACACGCTGCTGGCTGCGTTGATTGCGGACGTGGTTGCTGTTATGGCCTCAGTGGCCATTTGCAGCTATTTGTTCGGTCAGGCTTAAAAAACTTCTCGTTTTGAGTCAAGACCGACGTGCTGTTGTGTTCTCCAAAGCCTGGAGGGAGCGTTTGGACAATGCTGGGGTGAGAAACAGCAACGCACCAGCGCCTACCATGGCAGCGATGGCAAAGGCCTGTAGTACCCAAGCAGGGCCATGGCCGCCAGCCAGAATGTAGCCACCCAGTGATGGCGCAATCACCGCGCCCAAACGTCCCATCCCTAATGTGATGCCAATAGCGGCAGCGCGATATGCGGCGGGGAATGCATCAGCAACCAAGGCATTGACCAGGTTTTGTGCGCTGATGGCGCTCATGCCGAGCAGTGCAATCACGATGAATAAGACGCTGCTTGAGAGATGCCGTGATGCAATTGCGGCCAAACACATGGCGGCAATAATGCCTGCAGCGATAGCTACAGGGCGTGTGCCCAAGCGCATGGCAATGCTCGCAGTGAAGATAGAGCCTGCAATGGCGCCTACATTGAGTGTGAACATCATTTGCATGGCGCCATTGAATGGTACGTCAAACTCAAACATCAATTGGGTCAACCAAACTGCGACGCCATACCAAGTCAGCAAGTCAGCCAAGGTGGCCAGAGTGCCAATCAACAAAATAGTGCGGCTGGCCCCACGGAGAATGTGGCGCCATTCAACGTTAGAAGCAGCGGTTGCTTGGTTTGCGTGGCTGGTCAATGTATGTTCATGGCGCGAAAGCAAAGGTGTCATGACCACCAAAACCAGCAGTCCTAGGGCACCGCCTGCTACAAACAGGGGGCGCCAGCCCCAGTGCGGAATAATCCATTGCGACACAATGGCGGCCAACATCCCACCAACAGGGATGCCTGACATCACCAAGCTGATGGCCAATGCACCATGCTGAGGTTTACTGTTTCTGCGCGCGAGTGACAGGCCTGCAGGCAACACCACACCCAAACCCAAACCAGCAATAAGCCGCAAAGCCCCTAGTTGCCAGCCGTTCGTGACAAAGGCGATAGCAGCTGTGGCTAAGGTAAACAAAGCAAACCCATAGCGAATGCTGCGTGACAGGCCGAGTGACTGGGTGATTTGTCCTGCAGCTACGCCACCGAGCAACATGCCAATAAAAATCATGCTGCCAATATTGCCGGCTTTGGCTTTGTCCAACCCCATGGAGGCATCCATCAATAAAGATGGAATCGCATTGCTGTAGATAAGCAAGTCAAAACCTTCGACCATCATGATGGCTGCACACAAGGCCACAATCAACCAGCGGGTGCCAGTAGCGGATGGGGATGACAATGGGGAAGGTGCGTGACTGAGGCTGACCATGGTGATTAAATTTGAGATTGATTCTCAATTGTACCGTTTGGCTGCTCTACATACGGGCCACATGCGTGTAAGAGCCCGCGCATGACTGCAATTGGTAGCGTTGCTAAAAATTGCTGGGTTTGCTATTGCGCATTGCGATGGCGAGGTTTGGGCAGCGCTATAAAAGCGATTGAGCCTGCGGCCAGCAAGATGGAAACGCTTGCAAATACTGCTGTGTATTTGTCGTGCTGGTGTGCCAGCGCCCATTCCGCCACAACCCCTGAGAGAGACTGCATGACGGCAACGCCTAAAAACATAGACATGGTAAAGAGGGCCATGGCGCGGCCAGTCATGTGCACTGGGTAAGCGCTGCGTACATCAGCATATTGCCAAACGGCGCAGCCCATGAAAATGGAAATCAAGATCAGGCAGACCACGGCCACACCCAATTGGCGCGTCACGGCCAAAATGGCAAATAGCAGTACCAAGGTCCAAGGAAAGGCGATCAAGCCTTTGCGCCGGTGTGCATCGCCGGGGTCCAAACGTCCGAAAAACGAAGGTGAAAATAGCGAAATGATGGACAGCACCAAGGCGATGTTGCCACTGTAGATCAAGCTTTGCCCGAAACGATCGGACAGGTAAGGCGCTAACCACAATCCACGCAGCGTAATGAATGAGGCGTAGCCCACAAACACCAAAGCCAAGATTCCTGCCGTATGCGGCATGCGCAGCAGCTCGCCATAGCCCTTCAATGCGCGCCATAGAGTGGAAGAACGAGAAAGGCGTGCGGTATCGGAGGGTATTGGGGGCGCATCTCTATTTTCCGCAGCCGGTGGTTCGAAGACGCGAAGGAAAATAACGCTCCATGCCAGCAAGCTCAAGCCTGCCAAGACCCAAAAGCCACAACGCCAGCCATACTGCTCAACCACCCAGGCTAGTGGCGTGCCTGTGAATATCAGGCCCAAGCCCCCCAAACCCAGGGCCAGGCCAGAAATAGCGGCGAAGCGATGGCCAGGAAAATAGCGGGCGATAAAGACGGTGCAAACCAGAAAAGCAGGCGCGCAGCCCACACCAATAAGGGCTTGCCCAGTGACCAAAACAGCAGGGCTATTGGCCAACGCAGAGACTACGCTGCCCACAATGGCCAAGGGAAAAGCCAACAAAATGGTGCGCCGAATTCCATACACATCAATGCCAATGCCCATAAGCAATTGCATGCCTCCAAAGGCGAAGTGAAAGGCTGCCGCGACAGTGCCCATCTCGTGCGGACTGAGGCCAAATTGCGCAATCAAGGGGACGGACAAAATGCCTGCCACTGTCCGGTAAGCTTGGCTGAGTGCGAAACCACCAATCAATGTTAACAGCATGACCCACGCGGTGCGCAAAGGTAACGCTGCGGTGGAGGTGGTCGTAGCATTCACGTTAGGCCTTTCGTGCAGAGGAGGCGGCTGTGGGCATTAACGCCAAAGACATGTGTGTGTATGGAGTGTAGAGGTATGCATCATGCGATAGTGACACCGCCATCGACAACCAGTTTTTGCCCCGTCATGAATGCTCCTGCATCAGAGGCCAGGAAAATGGCTGCACCTGCAATTTCATCGGGTTGGCCAATGCGCTGCAGTGGCGTGGTAGAGGTGGCTTTGGCCAAGGTTTCAGGGTTTTCCCATAAGGCCTTGGCAAAATCGGTTTGAATCAGCCCTGGCGCAATGCAATTCACACGCACATTGTGTGGGCCAAGTTCCACGGCTAGGTTGCGTGCCAGTTGGAAGTCAGCTGCTTTGGAGATGTTGTAGGCACCAATGACGGGTGAGCCGCGCAAGCCGCCAATCGAGGACACGATGATGATGGAGCCCGCTTTGCGCTCCTTCATCTCTGGGGCAACCAAATTGACGAGCCAGTGGTTAGAGAGCACGTTGTTGTCCAGAATTTTGCGAAATTGCTCGTCACTGATGCCAGCCATCGGTCCGTAATAGGGGTTTGAGGCGGCATTGCACACCAAAACATCAATCGGGCCGAGTTGCTCGCGTGCTTTGGAGACTAAACTGGCCAGCGCCTCTTTCGATGAAATACTGGCAGCGATGGCGATCGCTGTTCCCGCCCCATGGCGTTCGTTGATCGCCTTGGCGACCGCATCACAGGCTTCTTGCCCGCGCGATGAAATCACGACCTTGGCACCTTGTTCGGCCATGCGCTCAGCAATGGCACGGCCAATGCCGCGTGATGAACCTGTGATCAGCGCAACTTTCCCAGTTAATGCAAACAAACTCATGAGGTCTCCTTCTGGTTAAAACAGGGGTGGCTGGTGCATGGTGCACGCCAATTTTCTGCAGACGAAGAAATACCATGGAATGCTTGCGTGGCCTGTCGCGCGCTTGATTGGATTGCAGAGGGTATGCCGCCGCAAGACTAGGCTACGGGCTTGTGCGCAAGCTCCACAACTCAGGGAACAGTACAACGTCCAGCATTTTGCGCAGATAGCTCACGCCGCCTGTGCCGCCCGTGCCTCTGCGAAAGCCAATGACACGCTCAACCGTGGTGACGTGACGGAAGCGCCAAAGCCGAAAGGCATCTTCCAGATCGACGAGCTTCTCCCCCAATTGGTAAAGGTTCCAGTGGGTTTCGGGATTGCGATAAACCTGCAGCCAAGCTGCCTCCACCTGTGCATCGGCAATGTACGGTTGACGCCAGTCACGCGCTAGGCAGCTTGCGGGAATGTCAAGCCCTTGCTTTGCCAGTGCCGCCAAGGCTAAGTCATACAGTGAAGGGGCTTCGTAGCAGGCTTGAACCTGCGCGAGCAAGTCGGCGCGATGGGCATGCGGTTTGAGCATGGCTGCATTTTTGTTGCCCAAGCTGAATTCGATACTGCGGTATTGGTAGCTTTGAAAACCGCTCGAGTAGCCCAGGTATGGGCGAATGGCGGTGTACTCAGGCGGGGTCATCGTCGCCAGTACATCCCAGGCGGATACCAGTTGCTCCATGATGCGAGAGGCCCGTGCGAGCTTTTTGAAAGCAGGGGGGAAGTCGCCTGTGCGGACATCAGCCATGGCTGCATGGAGTTCATGCAGCATCAGCTTCATCCACAACTCGCTGGTTTGGTGCTGCACAATGAACAGTAGCTCATTGTGGTTGGGGGACAAGGGCTTTTGTGCGTTCAAGATAGCGTCTAGCTGCAAGTAATCGCCGTAGCTCATGTCTTTGCTGAAGTCCAGTTGCGCTCCTTCTTGGTGAACGATGGTCTCGGTATGGCCCGCCGTGGGTGTTGTTTTGTCTGTGCCCATTTGCTTTGTCTCTGTTATCAATGGCGTCAAAAGCATGGCGCGTGGCATGCTTTTGACGTAGGACGTTTCAGGTGTGGAGATGCAGCGCTGGCTTGGGGTGGCATGCCAGCCGAAACAAGCCCCACAAAGGGAGCGCAGAAGGTAGCACCGTCGCTGTAGTCGTGGTGTCGGTTTTTTCAGACAGATAACATTGGGTAGGCAAAAAATCTGGCCCTATTCCTATTCATGAGGTAGTGAACAGACAGGCCTGTATGTCAACAGCGATCAAGTCGACACGATTTAGAGCGACCAACACAACCCTTGATACGTCGAAAGCAAAACCTTGTCGTACTACTCGTACTGCCTGCGGTTTTGCGCCTAGTCTCAACCGCAAACCTTCGGTTTGGTGGGGTGCGTTAGCCGCTCTTAGCCTTGCGCTTCCACCAAAAATCGCAGGCGTTTGCGCCCCATCCATTCATCGGTTTCCAGGCGATAGGCCAGCGGCGTTTGCTCAGGCAAGCGCTCAGTTCTGCCAAACCAAATGCCTTCTACCACTTGGCCGTGGTGCAGCACTTTGATGGCTAGGTGTTTACTGGCCACCACACGTTGTTCAAGTACATGCAGGGGTTCCATGAACAAAGGGGCTGCAAAGCCTTGTCCCCACACTTGCATTTGTAGTGCTTCGGCCGTTTCAATGGAGCGAAACTGAGCGGGCAAAGGCCCATCAACCCATGTTTCGCCTTGCAGCGCTGCATCGTCGAGCCATTCCTCTGCAATCGTTTGAATGGCTTGGCGAAAGGTGTCCAAATGCTCGGCGCGGATGGTGCAGCCTGCAGCCATCGCATGGCCACCGAATTTTTCTAAGACACCTGGGTGGCGTTTGGCCAGTAGGTCGAGGGCATCGCGCAAATGAAAGCCTGCAATAGAGCGCCCTGAACCCTTGAGCAGTCCATTGTTTTCTTGGCTGGCGCCTGGTGCAAACACAAATGTTGGGCGGTGGTATTGCTCTTTGATGCGCGCAGCCACAATGCCGACCACGCCTTCGTGGAAGCCTTCGTCGGATATGGTGATGGCCGCGGGCATGCGTGTGTTGCGAGCGAGTTTTTGCAGAATGCTGCCCATGGCTACTTGCTTCATGTCCGCTTCCAGATCACGGCGCACGCGGTTGATGTCGTCCAGCGCCTGGGCCAATTCCTGCGCTTTTTGCAGATCATCAGTCAGTAGACATTCAATGCCTAAAGTCATGTCCGTCAAACGGCCCGCAGCATTCAGGCGCGGGGCGAGGGCGAAGCCCAAATCGTTGGCATGCGCGCGTGCGGCATTGCGGCGGCTGATCTCAAACAAAGCTGCCATGCCGGGGGGAAGTTGCCCTGCACGGATGCGGGCCAAGCCTTGGCTTGCCAGCAAACGGTTGTTGGCGTCTAAAGGAACCACATCGGCAACAGTGCCTAAGGCCACCAAGGGCAACAGCACATCAAGCCGTGGTTGCGCCTGGGTTTGGTACAGGCCGCTGTCTCTTTGCAGACTGCGCAGAGCCAGCAGGGTGTAAAACATCACACCTACACCCGCGAGGTTTTTACTGGGAAAGGTGCAGCCGGGCTGGTTGGGGTTGATGAGCGCATTGGCAGCGGGAATGACTTCACCGGGCAAATGGTGGTCGGTGACCAAAACTTTAAGCCCCAAGGCCTGCGCGTGGGCAACCCCTTCGATGCTGGCAATGCCGTTGTCTACCGTGACCAACAAGTCTGCACCCAAGGCGTGCACCCGTTCTGCCAGTTTGGGTGTGAGGCCGTAGCCGTCTTCAATGCGGTTGGGCACGATGTAGTCGAGGTGCTGCGCACCCAACATACGCAGGCCACGCATGGCGACGGTGCAGGCAGTGGCGCCATCGCAGTCGTAGTCAGCCACGATGCAGATGCGTTGCTGCTGGGCAATGGCATCGGCCAGCAATTGGGCGGCTTCTTGGCTGCCTTTGAGTTGCTGTGGGGGGAGCAGCGCTTGCAGTCTATTGTCTAACTGTGCGGCATCGTCAATGCCCCGGGCTGCAAATAATTGCGCAAGAAATGGGTGCGTGCCTGCGTGGATTAGGGCATTTTGTGCGGCTGCAATAGGTTGGCGTTGGCGGAATTTCACGGGGACGACTTATCAATCAGGTTCAAACAATGGCAAACAGTCAGGTGGTTGAGGTATTCGTGAGTGGTTTTCTCAAGCAAGCTTATAGCTGTTGTAGCAAGGCTTGGACGGGGTCGCTTTTGCGCCATGAAGTCCAGCCTTGTGTTAAACGGGTGAACCAGCTTGGTGTGTGCGGCGACAGCGTGACCGCTTGCTGCTCGCCAGCGAGAATCCATTGCACCGAGTCAGTGTTTTGCTGCGCGTTCTGCACGCTATCGAGAAGTACTTGATCCAAGGTCTGCCATGCGGCAGTCCACCCACGGTAATCGCCCCGCAAAGCGGCAGTGCGAAGCGTGTCATGCACTTCGATCTGCAGGGTCGTTTGCATTGGCGATGCAGGGATGCTGCCTGTGCCCCATACCCACAATGCATTGATGGGGGCAAGCCCCTGTGCGGTGCGCGCATCATTGGCAGCGTGGTTGTACAGCAGCATTTGGGCTTCAGTTTGCAAACGTTGCAGCGTCTTGGTTTGGCGCAATTCAGGCATCCAAGCGCGAACGTCGCGGTTGATGGCGCGATCTAATGATGGCAAGGCTAAACCGTGTAGCCATGGGGCTTTTGCAAGCCAGTGTCCGTTGGGCAATGCTTGTAAAGTGAGGCCATCTTCAGCCCAAAGTGCTTGCACTGCTTGGAGCAACGCTGCATTGTCTTGTGCGCTGAGTGCCAGGCCGCTGGGATCAAGCAACGAGATGGAGTCGGTGGTGATGTGCAAGTGTGCTGGCGCCATCAAGGCCCAGCCATCTTGACTGTGAATGTTATGCCCGTGTTGTGCCGCAGTCCATGCTGCTAAGGACACGGGCGGCGCCTCTTGTTCTGTGGAGGCCGCTTGCTGCGCAAGTGCAGGCCACACGGCCTGTACAAGCGCCTGCTCATGTGGCGTGACAAAGCTTCCTTCAGGCACATGCAGCCAGTGTGTAGGGGTTAACGTGTGGCGCGTGAGTAAACTGCGCAACCCTGGTAGTTCCAGCGTGGCGTGCGTCGCCTGCAAAAAGTCTTGCATGCCGTTAAACGCGGCGAAAGGCACGATGTGAATTGAGGCAACCATGAGGGCGTAGGGCATAAAACCCAGGTGGCGCAGGTGCTGGCGGCAAGCAGGCTGGCCTGCCGCTAGGCTTGCGTGGGGGGAGGAGGGATGAAGAGGTCCGCTATGTGGGTATGAACACCGCATAGCCTCTATCAATAATGCGCGCTATTGTATGTGTCTTGGCTGATTTTGTCGGGCAGGCGCGATTGCCAGTGCAGCGACATTGGCTGCTGTGTGCAAGGGTATGATGGGGCCGTTTTCAGTTTTGTCTTGTTCAGATTATCTTATGAGCGCTTATTTTCTTTCCTTCATTACGGTCGTCTTGCATGGGCTACGCAAGGCACAAAGACAAAGGCGTGTGTCGTGTTCGTTAACCCCATGGGCTGGTGCGCTTGCATTTGCGTTGGCTGCAAATGTGCATGCTCAAGTTGGGCCTCAAGCGAAGGGCCAGCCGCAGATGAATCTGCCTCGTCTGGAGTTGTCGAGCAACATGTACCGCATTGATGCACAAGTGGCTGCGACACCGGTGCAGCGCGAGATCGGATTGATGCACCGTCAGAACATGCCTGAACAGGAAGGAATGCTCTTCGTATTTGAAGCGCCTAATGTGCAGTGTTTCTGGATGAAAAATACCTTGTTGCCATTGACCGCCGCTTTCGTGGCTGATGATGGCCGCATTGTCAATACGGCTGATATGCAACCCATGACGACGGACTCGCATTGCTCTAAAGAGCCTGTTCGGTATGTGCTGGAGATGAATCAGGGGTGGTTTGCCAAGCGCGGTATTGGTGAAGGGGCCCATTTGCGCTCGAGCATTTTTCAAAAGCCTGCCGCGCAGAAAGCACCTGCGCAAGAAGCTGCTGCACATTGAGTGGCATTGGCCTGAAGGGGCGCAGCAGTGCGAAGGCCACGCTTATTAACGTGGCCGTTGGATGCGTGAGGCCAGTTTCCACATCACCACGCTGGCGCATAGCCATTGCGCAGCGTACATCGCGGTTCCGATACGGTGCCACAAAGCCAGATTTTCCCGCGCGATGATGCGTGGGGCAATGCCGAATTCGCTGAGCAGAGCCACAATTGCACCTGCGAGAATCCAGCCTGTTAGCGCCAGTGCCCATGACGCATCAGGTGATGCTGGGCTGGCCGAGGTTGATGCTTCTTCTTGTCCATCGCGTGCAGGGCGGAAGCAAAAAATCAGCACAAAACAGCAAGCCAGTGACACCCAGGTCATGGCGGAGAAGAGCTTGGCTGCCACTTGCCCTGCCATGCTGGCGGTGGGCAAATGGGCAAACAGCATGGGCACGGCCAGAAACCCAATGGCAGACAGGCTGCCCCACCACAACGCTGCAGCATACACAGGCAACTGTTGTTGAAGAATGGGGCGCATGGGCATGTCCTTGTAGGTCGCTGGAGTGGTCGTGTGCAGTGTGTCTGACTTAAAGGTAGCGTACAGAAACGATTTCGTAGCTCTTTTCACCGCCTGGGGCGTTGACAACAGCGACATCGCCTTCAAATTTACCAATCAAGGCGCGTGCGATTGGGCTGGAGACATTGAGCAAACCTTGCTTGATGTCGGCCTCATCTTCGCCCACGATTTGGTAGGTGACACGGTCGCCACTGTCTTCGTCTTCCAACTCGACGGTGGCGCCAAAGACGACTTTGCCTTCCGCACTGAGCGTGCTGGGGTCGATGACCAAGGCGGCAGCGAGCTTGCCTTCGATGTCTTTGATGCGGCCTTCGATAAAGCCTTGGCGGTCTTTGGCTGCCTCGTACTCCGCGTTTTCGCTCAGGTCGCCTTGGGCGCGAGCCTCGGCAATCGCATTGATCACTGCAGGGCGGTCGACACTTTTGAGTTGCTGCAGTTCTGCTTTGAGTAGTTCTGCGCCGCGCTTGGTAACGGGAAGAGTGGTCATTTTTCGCTTTCCAAAAAAACGCACCGCCGAATGTTGCCATTCAGCGGTGTGCAATTGCATTGGGTTGGCCAGCGTGTGTGGCCTCATTGCGGCCTGCATCATCTTGGTGGAGCAGTGCCGCGCTGCATTAATTGTAATCGGACTCCTTGGCCATGCACGAATACTTGATTGCAGCTTGCCGCTTCATGGCCGGCTTTGAGTGCGCGGGGGCGTTACTGTGGCAATAGGCCGCTGCTTGGTGCACGTGCGGTATCGCGTAAAAATTGCCAAACGGCCTGCACCCGTGCTAGGTGGCGGATTTCTGCTGGCATGGACATCCAGAAGGTGCGATGAAAACGTGCTTCTTGTGGCAGCACACATGTGAGCGAGGGGTCTTTGTCGCCAATGAAGGCAGGCAAAATGGCCAGCCCAGTGCCGTGGCGCACGGCTTCATATTGCGCAGAAATACTGGTGCTGCGCAGGCCAAAATGCGCAGGTTGAAAAAAGCTCTCAAGAAATTGCAGCTGTTTGGAAAAGAGCAAATCATCCACATACGAAATGAAGGTGTGTGGTTCCAGATCGTCCACTGTGGCGATGGGGGGATGCTGCTCTAAATAGGTTTTGGCGCCATACAGGCGCAGGACATAGTCACTGAGTTTGGTGACCACGACCGAGCCACGTGTGGGGCGCTCCAGTGAAATCACAATATCTGCCTCGCGCCGAGAAAGGTGCAACAGACGAGGCAAAGCCAGCAGGTCTATCACCAGGTTTTGGTGTTGTCTGGCCAAGTCGGCCAAAGGGGCAGCCAGCACTTTCGCACCGAGCCCTTCTGGCACGCCCACACGCACCAAGCCAGAAAGGCCTTCTTCTGCTTTGGCTAGAGAGCTGCTTTCAATGGACAGGAACGCCTCCTCCATGGCCTCGGCCTGTGGTAACAAATGCCGACCTGCCTCGGTCAAGCGGTGGCCTGCGGCTTCGCGGGCAAAAAGGGGCACGCCCATTTGCTTTTCCAGCGCCTGAATGCGGCGGCTGACAGTGGTGTGGTCTACCTGTACGGTACGAGCGGCATTGATCAAGGTGCCGGTGCGAGCAAGCGCTAGAAAATAGCGCAAATTATCCCAATCCATGTGCGTAAAGCGCTTTTGTGCTGTGTATTGAATGAGCGCACATCATAGTGCGCCATTGTGTGGATTGTGACGGTATGCGCACACGCCTGCGGTGGTTCTTGGTGCACGCAGCGCCTGTGCTGATTATGTAAACCAGTCGGGCGTGGTGTGTAAACGTGCCGCAAGCTGTGCCATCGTATGCAACAATCTGCCGTTAGCCTATCGCCACCTATTCGTTCTGTGTTTGCCGTATGCCTGAGTTGGCGGCATTACTCCATTGCTTATCCATGCGTTTGCCTATTCCTTGCACTCTTCGTTTTGGTTTATCTGCACTGCTGTGCGCCGCTCCTGTGCTTGCGCAGGCACAAAGCCTGCTGGATATGGTGGAGAACGCCACCGGCTACGACGCGCAATGGCGTGCAGTGCAAGCAGAGAAAGAAGCTGCAGAGCGCCGCAGTGAGCAAGCGCGTGCGCCGCTGCTGCCACAAGTGGGCGTGGGGGCAGATCTGTCGCGTGCGCAAACGCGGGTGCATCCGCAAGGGTTGCAGCACACAGGCACCACGCATAGTGTGGCGTTGATCGCTTCACAATCGCTTTATCGTCCTGCAGACAAGCTGCAACTGGCGCAGAGCAAATTGGCAGTCGAGTCTGCGCAATATGCACTCAATGCGGCAGCGCAAGACTTGATCGTGCGTGTATCGCAGGCCTATTTTGATGTGTTGGCTGCGCAAGATACGTTGGCGTTCGTGCAAGCCCAAAAGGCGGCGGTGAACGAGCAATTGGCCGCTGCTGAGCGTAATTTTGAGGTAGGCAACGCCACCATCACCGACACCCGTGAAGCGCAGGCGCGTTTTGACTTGATTCGGGCGCAAGAAATCGCATCGGCCAATGACTTGCAAGTCAAGAAGCTGGCGCTGGACCAAACGGTTGGTCTGATTCAAAGCCAACCTTGGCCGCTCAAACTGCCAGCGGCACTGCCGCATCCGGCTTCTGACAATGTGCTCGACTGGGTGTCTTGGGCGCAAGAACAGCAGCCTCAAGTGCGCCAGGCCAAGCTGGCCTTGGACATTGCCAAGTTGGAAACAGACAAAGCCGAAACTGGCCATTTGCCCACCGTGAGCTTGAATGCGCGGGTGGGGCAAACCAACAACCGCGATGGCACCATCTCCAGCCCAATTCCAGGCATGCGCAGCCGTGAGGCCAGTGTCGGCGTGGAATTGAATATGCCATTGTTTGCAGGTGGTGCGGTGCAAAATCGCATCAGAGAAACGCTGGCCCTTGAAGAGAAGGCGCGTGCACAGCTTGACCAAGTCAACCGTGGCGCAACGCAGGCCACGCGCGAAGCGTTTTATGGCTTGCAATCAGGTCAAAGCCAAGTCAAAGCGCTGGAAGCGGCAGAGGCTTCTTCGCAAAGCGCGCTGGAAGCCAATCAGCTGGGCTACCAGGTTGGCGTGCGCATCAATATCGATGTGCTCAACGCGCAAAGCCAGCTTTTTCAGACGCGCAGAGATCTGGCGCAGGCGCGCTATACGGTTTTGATGAGCCACTTGCGACTGGCCCAAGCCAGTGGAACATTGGGCATGGATGAGGTACGCACTATCAATGCTTTGCTCGCACCACAAGGGGCGACTTTAGCCAATACCACCAGCGTGGCAGATGCGCCAGTCGTCTCTTCCGCACCGTAAACGCTGCATTTGCAGCAGCGCAGCCGATTTCATTCATCAAAAGGCAAAGATAGTTGCGCTGCGCACGCATGGTGTGGCTTGGTTTGGCTGAGTAGTTTGCTATCGACGTCCTGCGCCTCTTCGAGGGGGAGCAAGTTGTCTACCTTCACACCCAATAAGCGAAAGCGCCGCTGCAAGTCAATGCGCTTGAGACATTGCCCTGCAATCTGTCGGATGGTGGCGGCATCCTGGGTGTGGTGGTTGATCGAGATGGCGCGCGTGGCTGAGCGGAAATCCGGAAAGCGAATTTTCACGCCAATGGTCCGTCCGGCATAGCCTTTGCGTTGCAAATCGGCCGCTACGCGCTGGCAGAGATGGGTGAATATGTCAGAAAGTTCGGCTTTGTCTGCTTTGGCATGCAAGTCGCGCTCAAATGTGGTTTCCCTACTCATTGAAACGGGCGCACTCTCCATAACCAAAGCTCGCTCGTCTTGCCCCCAGGCGATGCGATGCAGCCAAGCACCATAGGTAGAGCCGAAGGCATCGATCAGCTCCTGCTCTGGTGTATGGGCCAGATCATGCAGGGTGTGAATGCCCAGAGTGAGCAGTTTGTCGTTGGTTTTTGGGCCGATGCCATTGACTTTTTTACAGGGCAAAGGCCAAAGTTTCTCGGTCACTTGGTCTGGCATTAGTATGAAAATGCCGTTGGGCTTGTGCCATTCGCTAGCCAGTTTAGCCAACAGCTTATTAGGTGCCACGCCAATAGAGCAGGTCAGGCCCGTATCGGCATATATGGCGCGCTGAATACGCTGGGCCAGCAGCAGCCCGCCTTCTTCTTGCCCATCAGGCACGTCGGTGAAGTCGATGTACACCTCATCAATGCCGCGATCCTCGATGGCCGGTGCATGTTGGGCAATGATGGCTTTGAAGCGGCGTGAATACGCACGATACTGCTCAAAATCTGCTGGCAGCAAATACGCATCAGGGCACAGCTTGGCCGCTTTCATCATGCCCATGGCCGAGCCAATCCCAAATTGCCGCGCTTCATAAGTGGCTGTTGTGATGACGCCGCGCCCGGTATAACTGTGTAGACGGGCAAAGGCTTCTAATGGAATGGCATGAGCAGGCAGAGCCTCTAAAGCTGCATTGCCTAGCCAGCCTGCACTGCGGCTTCTGCCGCCCACCACTACCGGCAAGCCTTTGAGCTGTGGTTGGCGCAGCAACTCCACCGATGCGAAGAAGGCATCCATATCCAGATGGGCAATGCGCCGAATAGGTGGGGCGGGCATGGGCTGTGTCAATCCATGAAGCAAAGAGGACAATAGTTGCGGAGATCGAGTTGCAAGGCCTAGTTGCGAGGTTAAGTACTCGTTGTGATTGTAGGAGTCTTATTCGTGGCGCTTGGGTGCAGTGCCAAGAGAACCGTAGAAGGTTGCTGCTTGATTTCAACCTGCGATATTTCGTGATGCAGTGTGGCTGCACAGATGTCGACTAGCGTCGGGTCATCTGGCCGTTAACCATGATGATGGCGCTGTTTTAGCGCGTGTTCATGATCTTTGTGCAGACCGTGCTGGTATCCAAAAGGAGGTGATTCGCGGCAACAAGCGAAGATGGGCACCTTGCTTTGCACGATCTCTTTTTTTGAGATTGACGCGACGGTGCGGAGATCGTCAACACGTTCTTCGGTGCAGGGGCGCCACCGCCCTGTGCGATGGGACGCGGTTTTTTCCATGCGTCCTCTCGTCCGAGTGTGTCCTAGGTGTGGAGTCTCGGCTTGATCAAGCGCCCTCGTTAGAGGGCACCTTTCACCTTTCTCTTATGTCAGGGGCCACCAATACGCGCCCCTCAACTCGCGCCCTCAACCTCCCACCTTAGCGCCGCGCCAAGGCCGTGCACCAGCCGCACAAGCCATCAGCAGTGCCAGTGCAGCCAAAGCCCATGTGCCCAAGCCTGGCACCGGCTG
>NZ_STFG01000001.1 GCF_004833285.1 Lampropedia puyangensis | reverse complement strand
CAAATTCAAACCTAATAATCGTCAGGGAATTGACAGTTAGTCACGACCTAACAGACAGATTTTCGCAAGCCTTGCCCAATCAAAAACACCTCAGATGAGCGACTGCGTGATGCTTTGGGTTTATACGGCTTGCTTTGCTTGAAGGTATCGCGAAATAAGCCGACCAAATGGTCATACCCAGGGCCATGAAACACTTTAGCCACCATAACGCCATCAGGCTTGAGATGGTGCTGCGCAAAATCTACGGCCATTTCAATCAGATTTTCAATTCGCGCGCCATCCGTAGCGGAATGCCCGCTCAAGTTGGGCGCCATATCAGAAACAACGGC
Source organism: Lampropedia puyangensis (assembly GCF_004833285.1). Classification (GTDB taxonomy): domain Bacteria; phylum Pseudomonadota; class Gammaproteobacteria; order Burkholderiales; family Burkholderiaceae_C; genus Lampropedia; species Lampropedia puyangensis. The sequence goes on along the minus strand of NZ_STFG01000001.1, from coordinate 704,957 downwards.
ATCGACCGGCCTGCCACCCACCGCACTCTCCAGCTGCGCCAAGATGGCATCATCCTGAAAATCACCCTGTATAAAGTGAATACCTGCAACAGGCTCCATCGGCAACAAGTCAACGCCAACTACTTTAGGCCCCAGAACATTACCTTCGCTCTCAAGCGTCAAGTTCAGTTTGCGACTCAAATATTGGCACCAGGCACCAGGCGCGCACCCTAAATCCACAATCACTTGGGCTTTTGCCAGCAAGCGATGCTCTTCATCGATCTCTTTGAGCTTGTATACCGCCCTGGCGCGATAACCTTCTTTTTGCGCCAACTTCACATAAGGGTCATTGAGGTGGTCGTACAACCACGTTTTATTTACTTTTGAACCCTTGCCCTTCGTCGCCATTGTGTTTAAACCTTTTCGAAATACACCTGAAACAACCATGAATTGATGTTCCAAGCACGTCACAGCATCTTGCATCGCCGATAATCATGCCATGACTTCATTGACCCTGACCCCAGCGCAACGCCGCAGTTTGCGCGCGGATGCCCACCACCTCAACCCTGTTGTACTGATTGGTTCAGACGGACTAACTGCCGCTGTCGAAAAAGAAGTGGCCGCTGCCCTGGACGCACACGGCCTGATCAAAGTACGTGTTTTCAGTGATGACCGCGCTACCCGTGAGTCTTATCTACAAACACTGGTCGAGTCTCTCAACGCAGCCGCAGTGCAGCATATTGGTAAGTTGCTGGTGATTTGGCGCCCTCAGGCCCCAAAAGCAAAAGCAGCTGGCGATGGCAAGGCACCAGTAGACGTCAAAGTCGTGAAACACAGCAAAAAACTAGGACTCAAGCCAGAGATCAAAACCTTGCGTGTATTAGGCAATCAGCGTTTGACTGCGGGGGGAAATATCAAAAAATCCAAACCCAAACAGACTTCCGCGAAAAAAAAATCACTCGATTGATTCACGCACTGCGCATCAAAACATTTGAAGGCTTTGCGCGAAGCAATACTGCTGTGCAAGCCATTCAACCTTACCCAATGAGTCAAACTTGAGGGCCACACACCATGGGGCAATCTCCTGCCGTGAACACCCATAATCGACACGTTTTGTGCATGAAATGGGGCAGCAAATATGGCCCTGAATACGTCAATCGTCTCTATGCGATGGCCCGCAGGCATCTGAACGGGGATTTTCGTTTTATCTGCCTCACTGACAACACCGATGGCATTCGAAGCGAAGTCGAATGCTTTCCCATTCCTGAATTGGATTGGCAACGCTATCCCAATCAACCAGATCGCGCATGGAAGAAACTAGCTACCTTTTCCCAGGATCTGAAAGACAAATACCAGCTAGAAGGAACAGCTTTATTTCTTGATCTGGATGTCGTTGTTGTTGGCTCATTAGATGATTTCTTCACGCAATCAGGCTCCTTTAGGATCATCCACGACTATGCGCGCCCATGGAAAAAACGCCGAATCACAGGCAACTCATCCGTCTATCGCTTTGAGATCGGCGCGCACACAGATGTGCTGGAGTATTTTCAGCAGCACGTTGCACAAGTTCAGCAAGCATTTCGTAATGAGCAGGCCTACCTTTCTGACTTTCTTTTCAAACAAGGGCAATTGGCATATTGGCCTGAGCAGTGGTGCCCCAGTTTCAAATACCACGGTATCCCCTTATGGCCCACAAACTACTGGAGAGAACCCTTCATTCCGGACGGTGCGCGCATCGTGATTTTTCATGGTGAATGCAACCCACCAGACGCTGCGGCAGGAAGGCGCAACCGGCGTTGGCGCTTTATACGACCAGCCTCGTGGATAACTCAACATTGGCATGAGTAACTGCCCCGCCCCATAGTGGCTTGCTCTCGCTCTTCAGCCCGCACATCAATACCATGCCAACAAACAACACAGGAAAATTGACAGCCAAGCGCTTAGGCTTGATTTGTTTCTTCCTCATTAACACCATCGTATTTTGCAGCCTCGGCACATGGCAAGTGCAACGACTGGCATGGAAGAGAGACTTGATCGCTGCTGTTGATTCACGCATACATGCTACCCCACAACCCATAGTTAACCCAAGCGAATGGCAAAAATGGAAGCGGGAAAATGCTGAGTATTTACCCATTCAAGCTAAAGGGCACTGGCTGCAACAAGAAAAAATCCTTGTGTATGCGAATACAGAATTAGGGCCAGGATACTGGGTCATGGCCCCATTTGCCCTAGCACCAAACAGCACCGCCGAAACAAACAAAGAATCCATTCTCTGGATCAATCAAGGCTTTGTCCCCACTGAAGCGAAAAAGGCACAATCCAACCTTCCGACTCAAGAATTGTCAAACACAGTTGTGTCTGGGCTTCTGCGCTTCCCTGAAGAGGAGAATCTTTTCCTACGCAAAAATGTTCCCACAGAGGATCGCTGGTACCGTCGCTGGCCGCAAGAACTGAGTGCCGCTCGTCACATTGATGTTAAAGCAACCGCACCATTCTTCATGGATGCCTTTGCAAATTCCGACTCATCCTCCACGTCCGAGACCAAACCGCGCGGCGGAATGACACAAATCCAGTTTCGAAATAACCACCTCAGCTATGCCATCACTTGGTTCATTCTCGCGCTTCTGAATATTGCAGCCTTGGTTTTTATTCTTTTTCTCGATCAGAAAAAGAAGCTGTAACAAGGAACGCGATAGGATGCGCAAAAAAACGTGTTCGATGCAGAGGGGCAAATCAACCACTTGACTGACTTGCACACAGCTGCCCCACCACAAAGTGGAATCGCGTACCAAGCAGATACCTATCGAAAACAACCGGATAATACACAGTGCTGATGCAACGCCAATTGCCTGTGGCATCGCTCAACGCCTCAATCGCTCCGACACCCCTCTTCGACTATAAGCGCCATGCCATTGAATCTTCCGACGCTGCTAACACTCAGTCGTATTGTGGCCATCCCGTTGATTGTGGTGGTCTATTACCTTCCCATTGAGATTGCCTTGGCCAACTGGATTGCGGCCATCTTATTTATCGTTTTTGCCATTACAGACTGGCTCGATGGCTATTTGGCGCGTAAATTGGGACAAGCTTCTGCATTCGGCGCGTTTCTTGACCCCGTGGCCGATAAATTTTTAGTGTGTGCTGCGCTGTTGCTGCTCGTACACCTTCAGCGAATTGATGTATTTGTCGCCCTAATCATCATTGGACGCGAGATTGCCATATCGGCACTGCGCGAATGGATGGCTCAAATTGGCGCGGCCAAAAGTGTGGCCGTTCATATGATCGGCAAGGTAAAAACCACAGTTCAAATGATTGCCATCCCCTTTTTGTTGCTGGATGGCCCTCTCTTAACACTGTTGCACACACGCTTTGTGGGGCAAATCCTCCTTTGGGTTGCTGCAGTTTTAACAATCTGGTCGATGATTTATTACATGAAACAAGCCTCTTTAGCGATCAAGGCACGTTTACACCAGTAGAATGAAGCGCAGGCAAGGATCTAAAATCCTTGACAGTCGCTGAGGGGCGCTATTTAATCGCCATCTTGTGGTTTTCATCCTTTAATCATGTGTCGGGTTGCCGCAGTACAAAAGAAGTTGAATCAGCTTTGATCCATTTCTCGTTGCGTCCTGAACTTTTTTTCATCAGAGAAGAGGCATATCGTGAACAAAACAGAACTTGTTGAGCACATCGCAGCTAACGCAGATATCTCCAAAGCCGCCGCAGCACGTGCATTGGATGCTACAATTGGTGCGATCAAGACAACGTTGAAAAAAGGCGGTAGTGTTGCCGTTGTTGGTTTTGGCACGTTTGAAGTATCTAAACGAGCAGCCCGAAAAGGACGCAATCCTCAGACTGGTGCAGAAATTAAGATCAAAGCAGCAAAAGTTCCTAAATTTCGTGCTGGTAAAGCACTAAAAGATGCTGTAAAATAACGTTTTTCCGGTGGGGTGCTTAGCTCAGTTGGTAGAGCGGCGCCCTTACAAGGCGTAGGTCAGCGGTTCGACCCCGTTAGCACCCACCACCCACCGTTTTAAAAAAGCACTTATTAATTTAAGTGCTTTTTTTTCGCCTATTGAACAGGCGTTGAGTCAGATTTTCCTGCTCCACAAAATAGGCAAAATTGCCTATTCACAGGCAACCCAACAAGACGGACAGAGAAAGTACCGTAGACGCATTACCAATCTGGCGTAACGTAGTCTGTCCACTCATAGAGCGCGCCAAGAATGTCCTGCTGCGCCTCGCTCGCATCATCAGACAAAGCGTCAATTTCGGCCATCAATTGCGATGCAGTTCGAGCCCCTGCATACCCCTCAATCAATACGCGCTTGCGATGCTGCTCCCATTGCGCCATTTCTTGCTCACTCAGTGTTTCTACATGGTTGCGTGCGCGGTAAAAAAACACCAATTCATCTAAGCGCGGATCCTCAAAACGCCCTTTGCACTCAGACCACTGATCCAAGGGCCTTTTTTTCAATTCCAGCAATCGTTTTCTATCGGCATCAGACACAAAACCGCCATACAGATCTTGCTCCGCCATCACAGCGACACCAAGATCGTTTTTTTGCCTGCTGAAGACTTCCGCCCAAATCGCACTCATATCAGGCAAAGCTTGTGCCCACAATGCGTGCTGCTCCAGCGTTGCCATATCCATATTCCAGCGTTGTTGTACCTGCGGTGTCAATACTTTTAAATTACCGACAACCATTGGTGATTTATTCATATGGATACTTTTGATGGGTAAACGCACGATCCCTTCGGGCAAATCAACCTGCCGAGAGAAAAGGCGCTGGCGAATGGTTTGAACATCCAAGTCAAGCAGTTCGCGCGGATCGCTTGCCAAATTCCATGCAATCACTTCATTGCGATTAGTTGGATGATTGGCCAAAGGCCACATGACTGCCAAGCACCCCTGCTCAACAGGAAACATCCCTGAAATATGCACAAAGGGTTTAACTTGGTTCTGCGCAGCGGGAAATCCCAACTCTTTCGCAACCATCCGCTTATCGCGTAGTGCAAGAGCATACTCAAATAAGCGAGGCTGCTTTTGTCGAATAAGGCGTGCCAGTGCGATCGTTGCACGCACATCAGATACCGCATCATGGGCCGCTTCATGCAACAAACCGTTCGAGGCAGAAAGCAACTCAAGTTTAAAGCTCGTTTTTCCGTCCTCTCCCACAGGCCAATTCACGCCTTCTGGTCGCAACGCATAAGTCATGCGAACCACGTCGAGTAGATCCCAACGGCTGTTGCCATCACGCCACTCCCGCGCATAGGGATCCAACAAATTACGCCATAACAAAAAGCGCGTGAATTCATCGTCAAAACGAATCGTGTTGTATCCAACACCAACCGTCTCGGGCTGAGAGAATGCCTGTTGAATTCGATCAGCAAACACGTGCTCCATTTCTCCTTTTTGCATGGCCTGTTGCGGGGTAATCCCCGTAATCAAACATGCCTGCGCATCTGGCAAATAGTCCAAAGGTGGTTTGCAAAACCACTCCATCGGCTCTTGCACCTCATTGAGCTCCATATCTGTGCGAATAGCTGCAAATTGCGCGGGTCGATCCTTTTTGGGATTAGCACCAAAAGTCTCATAGTCATGCCATAAAAAGGTTTGCATTGCTCACTCGTATCGCTTGTAGATATTGAAAAAAAGATTTGCCAAGCTGAAATCAATCGGTAGTGATCGCATATGCGGCGCTCTACACGTCAGCTTTCAAGACAAGGTCACTATGCGCATTATTGCCGCCCTCGCACTGTTTACTCACCTCAAACATGTATCAGAGATACGCTCGCAAGAACACACCACGAGCAAGGCTCCAACACGGCCCATAAGTCGTTGAAGAAAAATTCTGCGACTGATTTGCCCTTCCACCGCACCAAGCTAGGCGCAATCCTTTAGGTACATGCATCACTGATCCACCATCTAGGCCTCACGCACCTTCTCAAACAAAAAGCAAGAAACCCCCATTGTGTAAAGAACACACACCCATACACATACAGTGCGCATACAATTTAAAGCTATGCAAACGCCCAACTCATTGACAGAAACTCTGTCACTCCAAATTGATCAACTGCTTGAGCGCCTGCGCACTGCAGAACAAGGCCATGCGCAGCTTGCACAACAAGTTCAGCTATTGACCCAAGAGCGTGACGGCTTGGTTCAGCGGCTTCATACCGCACGTGATCGCGTCGATGCGCTGCTGGAGCGTTTGCCTGACTTACAGAACGCCTTGGAAGGCAAGCCATGAAGCAAGTAGAAGTAAAAATTTTGCAGCAAAGCTACTTGCTTGCTTGCAAAGAAGGGCAAGAGACGCGTCTGTCTGATGCAGTCCGTTTGGTTGATGACGCAATGACCCGCATTCATGATGCAGGTAAAGTTCGCGCCCGCGAACGCATCGCAGTTCTGGCAGCCTTGAACTTAGCCTACGAATTAGGCGATTTGAGGCAAGCTCATGAACAGTTGCAATCGCAGTTGCCCGCAGTTCCTGACGAACCAACCGCATCCCATGCACAAGACACAGATATGCAGGAACAATTGGCTGCGCAAACCGTAGCATTGCAAACATTAGTTGCCAAACTTTCAGATGCTCTACAAGAGCACACTGGGCAAGAGCAAGATACGGATGATTTTTTTACCGATGCGGTTATGCAGGATGCGGTTTCTGTGAATGACGCACCTCCTGATCAAGCCCAAGCCGCGCCGCAGGTGCAGCAACCAGGTTTTTTCTGAATATACCCCTTGGCAGATGCCGATGGAATCAAACACATCGCGCTTGAAAAGCAGCTAGATCGGACAATGTAGACAGAGGACGTGCAGTCCTACAACTCTCAAACATGGATGCTTAAACCCTGTTGTTTGTCAGATAGAGCCTAGGTTAGGACAGCAACATCGATCACAACCAAAGCCGCTCACGCAACCAAGTGATGATCAAAGCGTTAACTTCCTCGGGCCGCTCTTGCTGCGTCCAGTGTCCGCAATCGCGAATCAACGCGCGCTGGATCAAAGGCACATAACGCTCTATTCCCTCCGCTGTCGCTGGTGGTAAAAAAATGTCGTGCTCAGCACAAACCATCAATGCAGGCAACTCGACGCGATCTGCAACCCCTTGGGTATCCTGCCAATTACGAGCCAGGTTTCGGTACCAATTCAAGCCACCAGTAAAACCCGTTTTCTCGTAAGTTTTGACATAAACGCTCAACTCTTGCTCAGTCAGGAAAGAAACGCCTTGAATACGTTTATCTTGCCCAAGCAAGCTGGCAGGTAAGCTTTGTAGCGCTTCAGGAGCTTGGCTGAAATCACGCATCAACGCATTAGGGCGGCACATCATGCCCGCAAACGTGGCATACACATTCGCCTCCAACAAAGCCTCCCCCTGCCCCGGCTTTTGGAAATACACCATGTAATTACTTTCCCCACGGTATTTGCGTAGGGTGTCAATCAAATGGTCTTCCGTACGGCGTGTGTAAGGCGTATTGAGCGCGACGACGCCGAGAAACCGCTTGGCATGGTCTCTCGCCAATGTCCAAGCCAACGCACCGCCAAAATCATGGCCAATCACAACACATTGGGCGATACCAAGAGCATCGAGCAAGCCCACTACGTCACAGGCAAGGTTGTGCATCCGGTAATCGCTGAGCGAGCCATGCAAACCGGTATGCCCATAGCCTCGCAGATCGGGCACGATCACTTGGCAGCCGGCATCTACCAACGGTTGAATTTGGTGTCGCCATGAGTAGGCCAATTCTGGAAAACCATGCAGCAGCAATACAGGCAAACCACTACCGGCGCAATGTGTTGAGAACACCATGCCATTGCTCACAATAGCTTGCGCGGCTGGCATCTCAGGATAAGGAAACGTCAATTCTGAATGCATAGCCCAGCATAGCGGGCAATAGTGCAGAAGAGCTGTCGCCAATGAGGCTTGCATGCCAAAGCCGTCATGGCGATCGAAACTGAAATGTAAACCGCTCAGCAGTACTTGCTTTCATCGCGTGAAAGCTGGCGAATTCGCTCGCCATCCGAATGGGTTTTCGCACGCTCAATGCGCAGCGCACGGCGTGTGGCATCACAGCGCTGAAGACTTTTGGTTGATGCCCTGCCGGGCACTCGGCTGTCATAGGCATTTTGCCTGAATCGCTGGGCTGCATCTGCCGACTCTTTCTGACGTCGGGCACGTTGCTCTCGATCAGCACGTTCGGCGTCACGCTGCACATCAGCGTCAACACCTTGGTGAAGCACAACACCTTCTGGGCAAGCTTGATTGGTCCAAATACGACTACCCTTTTCGTCTTTGCACTCGTATATCTGTGCAGAGCAAATGCCTGTTTGCACAGTCCAAATAAGAAGCAATAGTTTTTTCAACATCAAAGCACTTTATATGAACAATCTTTTGGGCAACAAGAGGCTTTGCCCACTGTCTAAGAACGTGTTTACGATCTTTGACGCTTAAGAATTTTGTTGACGCGTCATTTCCGATGGTGCAGTAGGTATATGCCCTAGTGCCGCCTGTCCCCTTTGCGATTGTGAGCGCAAAGTGAAGTCCGATAGAATCAAGCAAAAATAGCACGGTCGTTCTATTTAAATTCTTTTTTGCCATTTCAATCAACCACCTACCAAGGAGACTTCATGACGGCTGAATACAAAGTGCATGATGACGTAGCCATCATCACTCTGAATAACCCGCCTGTTAACGGCTTAGGGTTCGCAACACGCAAAGGCATTGTCGATGGGGTTGAACAAGCCCTTGCCGACTCGAAAGTCAAAGCCATTGTTATCACAGGTGCTGGCAAAGCCTTCAGTGGTGGCGCAGACATCACTGAATTTGGCAAAGACGCTGCATTCCGTGAACCTAACCTGCATGGGGTCATCACGGTCGTTGAAAATGCCGATAAGCCAGTGGTTGCTGCCATTCACTCCGTTGTGATGGGCGGAGGGCTGGAGCTGGCATTGGGCTGTCACTACCGTGTAGTGGCTGCAGGCACCAAAGTAGCTCTACCTGAAGTGAAGCTGGGTTTGCTACCTGGCGCTGGCGGCACCCAACGCTTGCCGCGTGTGATTGGGGTTGAAGCTGCCCTGAACATGATTGTCAGTGGCGAAACGGTTCCCGCAGAGTTGCTGGCTAACGCACCAGGTCAAAAACTATTTGACGAACTGGTCGACTCCCCACAGGAGCTTGAGCAGGCAGCCATTGCTTTTGCCAAATCCGTGGCCAACGTAAAAGACTTGCCCAAAGTCCGCGATCTGCCTTGCAAGCATCCACAAAATGAAGCCTATTTTGGCTTTGCCCGCACCACTGTTGGCGCCATGGCAAAAAATCTTCCGGCCCCACTCAAATGCCTGGAAGCCGTTGAAGCTGCCACCAAACTGAAATTCGATGACGGTTTGGCTAAAGAGCGCGAGCTGTTCATCAACTTGATGTGGACGCCTGAATCGCGCGCACTGCGTCACCTGTTCTTCGCTGAACGTGCAGCATCAAAAATCGATGATGTGCCAAGCAGCACTGCGTTACGCGAAATTAAAACCGTGGGAGTGATTGGAGCGGGCACCATGGGCGGCGGAATTTCCATGAATTTTCTCAATGCAGGCATTCCTGTGACGATTCTGGAAACCAAGCAAGAGGCCTTGGATCGCGGTATTGCCACGATTCGCAAAAACTACGAAGCCCAAGTCAAAAAAGGCAAGCTCAAACAAGAGAAATATGAAGAGCGCATGGCTTTGCTGACACCCACCCTGCAGTACGGGGATCTGGGCAATGTAGATTTGGTGATTGAGGCTGTCTTTGAAGAAATGGGCGTCAAAGAGCAGGTTTTTCAACAACTCGACGCGGTCATCAAACCGGGGGCGATCCTGGCCTCAAATACATCGACATTGGATCTGAACCAGATTGCATCCTTTACCAAGCGCCCAGAAGACGTGGTTGGCATGCACTTCTTCAGCCCAGCCAACGTGATGAAGCTACTCGAAGTCGTGCGGGGCGAAAAAACGGCTAAAGACGTACTCGCTACCGTGATGGCATTGGCCAAAAAAATCAAAAAAGTGGCCGTCGTTGCAGGCGTCACCGACGGGTTCATTGGCAACCGCATGATCGAGCAATACAGCCGCCAAGCAGGCTTTTTGATTGATGAAGGCGCTACGCCTCAACAAGTGGACAAGGCCGTCGAGAAATTTGGCTTTGCAATGGGGCCATTCCGCATGGGCGACTTGGCAGGCAACGACATCGGTTGGGCTATCCGCAAGCGCCGTGCCGTAGAGAAACCAGATTTGCGATACAGCAAAACTGCCGACCTGCTGTGCGAGAAGGGTCGCTTTGGTCAAAAAACCGGTGCGGGTTGGTATGACTACGAACCAGGCAAACGCGAGCCAATCGTCAATCAAGAAGTGCTCACCATGATTGAGCAATACCGCAAAGATGCAGGCATCACACCGCGAAAAATCAGCGACGAGGAAATCGTCCAACGACTGGTATTTTCCTTGGTCAATGAAGCTGCACACATTCTTGAAGAAGGCTTTGCCCAGCGCGCCAGCGATATTGATATCGTCTACCTGTACGGCTATGGCTTCCCCTTCTTCCGTGGTGGCCCCATGAATTACGCCAATGAATTTGGTCTCTTCAACGTGGTGGAAACAATGAAACGTTTTGCCAAAAATCCGCATGACGATGCCAACTTCTGGCAACCAGCGCCATTGCTCAAGCAATTGGCTGCGGAAGGCAAACAGTTCCAATAAATCACCCCCACTCACGGCCGACAGACAAACAAAACAGACTGCGGCCGATCGCAGAAAAGGATTTAATTCATGACATCCGCATTGATCGTATCCACCGCGCGCACCCCTCTGACCAAGAGCTGGAAAGGCGCCCTCAATATGACCTACGGCCCCACCATGGGTGGGCATGTGGTCAAACATGCCGTTGAACGCGCGGGTATCGAAGGCGCAGAAGTTGAAGACGTGATCATGGGCATGTCCCTGCCAGAAGGCACGACAGGCGGCAACGTGGCACGCCTCATTGCCACGCGTGCAGGCTTGCCTGTCACCACCTCGGGCATGACCATCAACCGCTTTTGTTCATCGGGCCTGCAAGCGATTGCCTTGGCGTCCCAACGCATCATCGCAGGCGAAAACGATGTATTGGTCGCAGGAGGGCTGGAAAGCATCTCATGCGTGCAGGCCAACCTCAATATGCACATGGCCGTTGACCCAGAGCTGCAAGCCATGAAACCAGAAATTTACTGGAACATGCTACAAACCGCAGAGCAAGTAGCTAAACGCTACAACATCGGGCGCGAGGCCATGGACGAGTATGGCGCTGCAAGCCAGCAAAAAGCGTTTGCCGCACAACAAGCTGGCAAATTTGCTGATGAAATCGTTCCCATCACCACCACCATGGGCGTGGCTGACAAGGTTCGCGGGCTGATGACCAAACAAGTCACGGCCTCGCAAGACGAAGGCATTCGTGAAGGCACCACAAAAGAAAGTATTGCAGGCCTGCGCTCAGCCTTGCCCGGCGGCTTGATCTCTGCGGGCAACGCAAGCCAATTTTCCGATGGAGCAGGTGCCTGCGCCATCGTCAGTGAAGCCTATGCCAGCCGCAAAGGGCTTAAACCCTTGGGACGCTTCTTGGGTTTTGCCGTAGCTGGCTGCGAACCAGATGAAATGGGCATCGGCCCTGTGTTTGCCATTCCAAAAGTGTTGAAAAAGCTGGGGCTTGGCATCGACGACATTGATCTGTGGGAACTCAACGAAGCCTTTGCCGTGCAGGTAATTTACTGCCGCGACAAACTAGGCATTTCCAATGACCGCTTGAACGTCAATGGCGGTGCGATTGCACTGGGCCACCCTTATGGGGTTTCTGGTCAACGTCTGACCGGCCACGCACTGATTGAAGGCAAGCGCCGCGGCGCTAAAAAAGTGTGCGTAACGATGTGCATTGGTGGTGGCATGGGCGCAGCGGGCATTTTCGAAGTGCTGTAATCGCGCATCTAATGCATCATCTGCATGCGCAGCAGCCATGCACACGTTCAGTTCAACAAGCGGCCTGCAAGACTCTTTGCAGGCCGTCTTCATTTCCATTGCCACTATTCCATTTCGAAGAGGTGTCCCAAGCTCAGTCACTACTGCTTGATATAAGCCATTGCGACAGCATGATTTCGAACTGATAAAGCATGCTGCTATTCGTGCATCAGCACGATGCAAAAAAAGAATGAGGCGGCCCCGTCTTCCCATAACAGAGTAGAACCCAAGTACACCAGTCTTCCGATACGGAGCATCCTAGAATGTATGCTTACATCTACCAAAGGTTTATCAGGAGTTCTTGATGCAGCACATTCACCGCTCTCCCAACAAAACCATCCACGGGCGCGCCTTGCGTATCGCCTGCACCAGCCTTAGCGCATGGATTGTGGGCATCACTGCGGCCATATCTATCTCGCCATCCACAGCCATGGCCAAAGGTGAAACGATTGGCACGGTGGACACCGCTTTTAAGCTGATTGGCCGCGACCACGACATCATCGTTGAAGCTTATGACGATCCAGCGGTACAAGGCGTGACCTGTTATGTCTCGCGGGCCAGAACAGGGGGCGTAAAAGGCAGCCTGGGACTGGCTGAAGATCGCTCTGAAGCTTCGATTTCCTGCCACCAAGTGGGCCCCATTCAATTCTCCGCCCCCATTCCAAAACAAGAGCAGGTCTTTAGCGAACGTATCTCCCTTGTCTTTAAACGTCTGCGGGTTGTGCGCATGGTGGACATGCAGCGCCATACGTTGATTTACCTGACCTATTCCGATCGGCTCATTGACGGCTCGCCGCAAAACAGCGTCACCGCCGTTCCTATTGGCACGCAAACACCTATTCAATTGAAAGACTGAGCCTTCCCACGCAACTTTGCGGTCACCGTCTGAGGATGCCTGATGCACACGTCTGCTAGCTATTTACTCGCACTGGATCAAGGCACTTCGAGCTCGCGCAGCATATTGTTTGACCGCCAAGGTCGCATCCATGCCATGGCGCAGCAAGAGTTGCCGCAGATTTATCCCAGCCCAGGCTGGGTCGAACACGATGCCCGCACCATTTGGCAAACACAGTTGGCCACGGCACAACAGGTCATCAAACAATCTGGTGTGCACGCAGCGCAAATCAAAGCCGTAGGTATCACAAACCAACGCGAAACCACCGTACTGTGGAGCCGAAAAACTGGTCAACCGTTGCACCACGCCATTGTTTGGCAAGATCGTCGCGCCGAACCTGCATGTGCCGTGTTGCGTGCAGCCGGGCATGAAGCGCGCATTCAGGAAAAAACAGGCCTGCGCATCGATGCTTATTTCTCTGCAACCAAACTGCAATGGTTGCTTGACCACGTTCCTGGCGCTCGCGCGCAAGCTGAAGCTGGCGAATTGGCCTTTGGCACGGTCGACAGTTGGTTGATCTGGAACCTGACCGCAGGGGCCAAACATGTCACCGATGTCAGCAACGCTGCGCGCACCATGCTGTTTGATATCCGGCGCAATGTCTGGGACGCTGATTTACTCAAACTTTTGAACATTCCTGAATCGGTGCTGCCGCAAGTGCTGCCTTCATCGGCCGACTTCGGTCACGTCGATGTCCAATGGTTAGGGGCTGCGCTGCCCATTGGTGGGGTGGCTGGCGACCAACAGGCAGCTCTCTTTGGGCAAGCCTGTTTTAGCAGCGGCATGACCAAGAACACATACGGCACGGGTTGCTTCATGTTGATGCATACCGAAGCGCAATGCCATCTGTCACACCATGGTCTGATCACCACCAGCTCTGCGCAACCCAATGCGCGCGCGCAGTACGCACTAGAAGGTAGCGTCTTTGTTGGAGGTGCGGTGGTGCAATGGCTGCGTGATGGCCTGAACGCGATCAGCAACAGCGGGGCAGTACAGCATTTGGCCGAATCAGTACCCGATAGCGGTGGCGTCGTCGTCGTGCCCGCCTTCACAGGGCTTGGTGCGCCCTATTGGCAGCCGCAGGCACGCGGCACGATCACGGGCATAACCAGAGGCACAAGCATTGCCCACATTGCGAGGGCTGCACTCGAAAGTATCGCCTACCAAAGCACGGCTCTACTGCAAGCTATGGGCCTGGATGCCCAGCAAGCTGGCGCCGCCCCCCGTCACGCAATTGCGGGTAGATGGCGGTGCTTGCGTGAATGATCTATTGATGCAATTCCAGGCCGATCTGCTCGGCATTCCAGTGCTGCGTCCCCGCATGATTGAAACTACCGCATTAGGCGCGGCATGGTTGGCTGGGTTGCAGGCACATGTATACGCAGATACAGACGAGCTCGCAGCCCTTTGGCAAGCAGAGCGGCAGTTTTTCCCCACAATGAGCCGTGCACGTGCCAGCGCATTGATGGAGGAATGGGAGCATGCGGTCAGACAAGCCACGGCTGCTTAGCAGATTGGCAGTCAAGCACAGCAACGGCCACAACCCAAGCTACCAGTCATGGCGAATCAGGTATTCTCCTGCATGGAAAAGGCACCATAGCCCCAGTTTTTTCGCAGTCCATAGCCTTCTACAAGCGAGTCGATTGGTCTCCAAACGCAACCACAACTGCTATATTCGCCTCTCATGAAGCCTCGCAACCTCATCAATTTCTGCCGCCTGTGCGGGCATGCCGTCGAACACCGCATTCCTGATGATGGTGACACACATATTCGGGCTGTATGCCCTTCTTGCCACACCATCCATTACCTCAACCCGCTGAACGTGGTGGGCACCATCCCTGTATGGCAAGACAAAGTGTTGCTGTGCAAGCGCAACATTGAGCCTCGCTTGGGTAAATGGACTTTGCCTGCAGGCTTCATGGAGTTAGATGAAACCACTGCCGAAGGTGCTGCACGTGAAACCTGGGAAGAAGCGGGCATTCGCGTAGACATGGGCGCCCTCTTTAGCATCATCAGCGTGCCACGCGTAGGGCAAGTGCATTTGTTTTATTTGGCACAAATGCACAGCCCCGAGGTCAACCCGGGCCCTGAAACTCAAGAAGCCCAGCTTTATGCAGAAAACGAAATTCCCTGGGAAGAACTGGCATTTCACACCACACGTGTGACTTTAGAACGTTTTTTTGCTGATCGTAAACAAGGCCAATGGGCGTTGCACGATGAACGCCTTGACTAGCCTGGTCGTCAGCGATCACCCCCCGGTTTAAGCCATTGCGCAACCCATACCTGCGCCCACTGCACAGCCTCGGGCTCGGCATCGGGCATTTCGCTGGCATCAATAGTGAACAGGTCACCCATGCGCTGTGCGCCTAAATCCTGTAGGCGGGCATCAAAAAGTTTGCCGCCTGCGGCAAAGGTCTCGCCGTAAAAGCTGTCTCCCAAAGCAATTACGCCATAACGCAACGCCCCAAGATAGCGTGGATGCGCATCAAGGTCTGCATACAAAGGCAGCAAGTTTTCTGGCACATCGCCGTTACCGTGTGTGGAGGTACACACCAATACCACCTCATCAGCGCCGACCTCCAGAATCTCTCCTGTCGTATGGGCATTCGCCAAAACAACGTCAATGGCGTTCAATTCACCAGCCAACGCGGTTTGAATGGCTTGGGCGGCGTAAAGCGCGTTGTCGCTAGCCGTTCCGACAATGATTTTCAGTTTCATACTGTTTGTTGATGCACAATCCAGCCGGCATGATACCGGTGCCAGACCGCTGCCCAAAAGACAGCATCAGCCGTGCCGCTTTGCTTTGAGCGGTTTTACCAGTTGGTCAACCCTTTTCTTTGACTGCGCATGACAAATCCACCCTCTGCCCCCAATCCGCAGGCCAGCAACGCCGCGGCAGAATCACAGGAAATGGCCCGACGCCCTATTCAAGCCCGTTCAAATCCCTGGATTCAGCGCTTGAGCAAACAGCTGGCTCAAACAGGCATCACACCCAATGCCATCTCCGTGGCCAGCGTGGCATTTGCCGCATTAGGCGCAGCAAGTTTATTGTGGCTGCCTGCTGGCGGGAACATGCTTGGCTGCATTCTGGGCATTCAATTGCGCCTGCTATGCAACGTCATTGATGGCATGGTGGCTATTGAAGGAGGCAAAAAAACCCCAACAGGTGCGCTTTATAACGAAGTGCCAGATCGCATTGCCGACAGCATTTTGATTGTGGCACTCGGTTACGCGGTGGGCCATGATTGGCTGGGTTGGCTGGGTGCCTTAGCTGCCGCCCTGACGGCTTATGTACGTGTGTTGGGTGGATCCTTGGGCTTGGCACAAAGCTTTCGCGGCCCAATGGCAAAACAACACCGCATGGCACTGATGACTGCCGCCTGTGCTATTGCTTTACTTGAAGCGCCACTGAACCATACCCAATACGCCCTGCTGACGGCTTGCGCCGTGATCACAACCGGCTCTCTCATCACCTGCCTGACGCGTTTAAACGGTATCGCGACAGCATTGAAGCAGCAGTGAACGGCGGATGTAAGCAAACCGTTCCGTAAAGATGCGCTTTACATCAGTTGATAATGATTTCTATTTTCAGGCTATGGCAAAATAGCCGCTTAATGGGGTCAGCAATCTAAGTGCTGACTCCTTTTCACATTTGACTTCAGTGTGGCGCATTGCATTACCACCTAAGCGCCATTGCCCATTCATGGCATCTACGCCTGCGCCACCAGCCTTTTACAAGCATTCACCACCATGAGCCAGAACACACTCACCCTTGAACGCATGCGCGCAGACATCGCACGCATGGTGCATGAACAACCAGAAGACATTCAACTCGATGACAACCTGATGGATCTCGGGCTGGATTCCATGCGCGTACTGAATCTGTTGGTAAGTTGGAATGAAACCGGCATTGGTTTGGATTTCTCTGAGATTGCAGAACACACCACCTTGCAAGGCTGGTGGAGTGTGGTGCAAAAGCGTTTGGAACAGATCACCCCTTAATTGGCATCTCCCTAGGTAACGTGCGGCCAATTACTCCACGCCCAGCTGCCCATTTTTAACCGTTTTCATTTGCGTAATGTTTCTCATGAATGCACCAGACAGCCTTTTTCTCAACACTCAAGCTGTCTGGCCTTTGAGCGAAGCCCAATCGGGCCTTTGGTATGCCCAGCAACTGGCACCAGATAATCCGAGCCTCAATACAGGCCATGCACTATGGCTGCATGGCGCAATCGCACTGGAGGCCTTTACGCAAGCGGTGAACCAAGCCACGCAAGAAGCGCAGTCACTGCGCCTGCGCTTTCGTGAAACCAGCCAAACACCAGAGCAATATCTTGACCCCAGCCATACGCCCTGGCTAGAACTGGTGGACTGGCGCGCCAACGGGGACCTCAACAGCAATGCAACCGCTGCCCGGCAAGCCATGCATGCTGACATGGTGCAGCCTCTTCTTCCTGCTCAAGACAAACTGGCCAAGCAGTGCCTGTTCCTGTTAACCGATACCGATGCTGTTTGGTACCAACGCGCGCACCACCTGCTCAACGATGGCTACGGCATGGCCTTGTGGGAAAGCCGTGTGGTTGAACTCTACAACGCAGCCTTACAAGGCGAACAAGCACACCAACAGGCGCTCGCCAAACCACTCGGCTTGCTTGGGGCTGTCATGGCGGAAGCGGATACCTACCGGAATGCGGACAAACGCAGCAAAGACGCTGCCTATTGGCAAGCGCAGCTACACCCCATCCCAGAAGTGGCAGGCATGGCGGGCAACCAAAGTGCCAAAGCACAGGCTGCGCATACCTGCCACCACCTGCGCACGCCATTGAGTGCCCATTGGCGCAAGACCCTGCTGGACTTTGCAAACAAGGCAGGTATCCCATGGCCCGATGTACTCACGGCCATTACTGCGCTGTACTGCCAACGCATGGCTGCTGCAGAAGAGACCGTAGTCGGCATTCCCTTTATGGGGCGTCTGGGCAGCGCCAGCGCCCGCGTACCTGCCATGGTCATGAACGTGCTGCCACTTCGCGTCGCTGCCAACAGCCAACAAAGCCTTTCAGACTTCTTGGAGACCATGGCACGAGAACAGGTTCGTGCACGCCGCCATGGGCGTTACCGCAGCGAACAGTTGCGCCGCGATCTGGGCTTGCTGGGTGGCAATCGTCGCCTGTACGGTGCGCTGATCAATGTGCAACCGTTTTACCAGCCCATTCACTTAACCGGCTTACATGCCCAACTGGAGATTTTGGGTACAGGCCCGATTGACGACATCACCATTGGCTTCAGAGGCGACGGCCACAATGCGCTCGAACTGGAAATCGAAGCCAACCCCAACCTGTACGACCTGTACAGCGTACAAGCCCATTTGCAGCGCCTCCCCCACTTCATCAGCCAAGCATTGCAGGCCACCACGCTGGCCAACATAACCCTGGCCAGCCCTGAAGAGGCGCAGCGCTATGTCTTTGATGTCAATGCGACAAAGCACCCTGTACCCAGTACCACCCTAGTCGCCCTGATAGAAGCGCAAATGCGCCACACCCCGGATTCGCCTGCGCTGGAATTTGAAGGAACCACACTGACATACGCGCAAGTGGAACAGCGCACGCGCGCATTGGCTCAAGCCCTGCAACGCCAAGGCGTCGGCAAAGACACGCTAGTGGCTGTCGCACTGCCACGCTCTTTAGAACTGGTCATTGCATTACTTGCAGTACAACGCGCCGGTGGCGCTTACCTGCCGCTTGATTTGCACCATCCCGCCGAACGGTTGGCGCGCGTGGTCCGGTTGGCCAAACCTCTGTGCGCTTTAGTACAACCGGCTGATGCCCACCTGCTGCCGCAAGAGTTGCCATTGCTGACTACATCGCAATGGCCCGAGCAAGCAGAAGGAGACATGAGTGCACTGGAGGCGCCTTCACCGCACGATTTGGCCTACGTCATTTATACGTCCGGCTCGACGGGAGAGCCCAAAGGAGTCATGGTCGAACACCAAGCCATCGTCAATCGACTGGAATGGATGCGCCAACACTACAAATTTGGTGCGGATGATCGGATTTTGCAGAAAACACCCGCCACGTTCGATGTTTCTGTATGGGAGTTCTTTTTACCTTTTTTATGTGGTGGCACGCTTGTAGTGGCCCCTCCTGAAGCCCATCGCGACCCTGCCTGGTTGGCCCGCATCATCCGCCAACAGCGCATTAGTACGTGCCATTTCGTCCCTTCGATGCTGGCTGCTTTCCTGAGCGAACCCAGTGCCCGTGGCATCCATATGCAGCGCATCTTCACCAGTGGAGAAGAGTTGCCGGCCGATCTGCGCGACCGCACCCATGCCACCTTGACGGCTCAGTTGCATAACCTCTATGGCCCCACTGAAGCCGCCGTCGATGTCAGCTATTGGCCTGCCAGTGCGAGTGATCATTCACGCCCTATTCCTATCGGCTTTCCCGTCTGGAATACGCGCCTGTACGTTCTCGATGCCCAGTTGCACCCCGTGCCAGCAGGTGTGGCCGGTGACTTGTATCTGGCCGGAGTGCAATTGGCACGCGGATATCTAGGCCGTGATGACCTGACCCGTGCCAGCTTTGTGCCAGACCCCTTCCATTCTGGTGAACGCATGTACAAAACTGGGGACTTGGCTCGCTGGCGTACCGATGGCGCCTTGGAGTACATCGGTCGCAGTGACCACCAAGTCAAACTGCGGGGTTTGCGCATCGAACTGGGTGAAATTGACGCGGCCATGCAAGCCAGCGGCATGATCTGCCGCGGCAATGTCATCGTCCGCGAAGATCGCGTGGGTGACAAAAAACTCGTAGCCTATGTGCAAGCCTCTGAAGTACTCGATCACGCGCAACTCAAACGCTTCATTGCCAGCCAAGTACCCGATTACATGGTGCCTGCTGCCATCGTGCAAATGCACGATTGGCCCGTAACCAGCAACGGCAAACTCGACCGCAAAGCCCTGCCCGCACCTGATTTTGGCAGCAGCAACGGCCGAGCCGTGCAAACAGCCACAGAACAAAAGCTGGCCGCACTATTTGCACAATTATTGGAAGTCCCATTAGAGAAAATAGATGCCGACAGCGATTTCTTCAGCCTGGGAGGCGACTCTCTTGGCGCTGTGCAACTGCTGCTATTGGTACAGGAACAGTGGCAGCGCAACCCTGGCTTAGGCGCCTTGTTCGCTCAACCCAGCATCAGCGGCTTGGCTGCATTGATCGATGACGAAAAAGTCAGCTTCGACAGTGGCTTGGCCCCAGTCATTCAATTGGCCAGCGCAGCCGCTATGGCAGATGGCTCGGCAATATTGAGTGACCATGCACCCTTGTTTGTGATTCACCCCGCAGGTGGGATCAGCTGGGGCTATCGCCACTTGGCCCGCGCTATCTCGCACCCCAAAGATGTTGACTTCATGTCCGAACACAGCGTGCCACGCGCGGTGTATGGTCTGCAGTCTCCAGCGCTGAACCCACAAACACCATTGCCTGAAAGCATTGATGCACTGGCAGCGCAGTACGCCCAACGTCTGCTGCAAATCCAACCCGATGGCCCTATCCATCTGTTGGGTTGGTCCGTCGGGGGCATCATTGCGCAGGCCACTGCCGTGCATTTGCAAAACATGGGCAAAACGCTGGGCTTGGTTGCCATGCTCGATGCCTATCCTGCAGATGTCTGGCGCGCCGAACCTGAGCCATCCCCTTTGCAAGCCCTGCGCGCACTGCTGGCGATTGCAGGCTATGACCCTGAAGGCCACCCAGAACTGGACACCCAAGACAAAGTGATTGCCTTTCTGAAACAGGGCGACACCGCATTAGGACAATTGCCCGATGAAGCCTTGGCAGGCGTGATCCGCGTGGTGACCGACACCAACCGCCTTATCCGAGAACACCAGCACCGCTACTACAACGGCGTTCTCACCCACATCCGCGCAGGCAAAGACCACGCCAATAAACCGCAACTCCAAGCCAGTTTGTGGAATACCTACGCCAGCCAATTGCGTACTTTGGAAGTCCCATTCCTACATTCAGAAATGACAGGACTGGCTGCAACACGCGCTATTGCGCCAGAACTGTTTTCTAGCTGAAACTCCGCTTTGCTCTGTCTACATCCGTCCTTACATTAAGCGACTCTAACTTCTTCTCAACCGAAGGAGCAATGCTGCGCAAAGTATTGAGTAACATGGTGGTGGCTGGGCTAAGAAATTTGCCTTTACGCTTAATGATGCCAATACGTCGTTGCGCATTGGCGTCTTGCAATCGTTTGATGTGCAACCCATTCAAGTGCAAGCCCAGCATAGAGAGTCCAGGTACAACAGTTACCCCCACTTGTTGACGCACTAGGTTTAGCGCAGTGACGATGTGTGTGACATCGTACTGTGGCTCATTCTTTTCCTCACCATCAAGATCCGGCAACTCACGCTCGATCTGCGCCCGTGCATTCGATCCTTGTGCCAAAACAATCAACTCTTTCTTTTGAATATTGCGCCAATACAGGCGCTGACGACTCTCAAAGGCGTGACTGGGATATACGATCAAATAAAAAGCATCTCCTATCAAAGGCTCAAAATCCAAATCCTGAGTGGATTCGGTCATAGCTCCGATCGCACATTCAATTTGATTGCTTCGAATCATTTCCAGCAGCTGGTCATTGTGCATTTCAATGATTTTTGTACGCAATGCAGGGTGTGAGCGCCTGAGCTGAGCCATTGCAATTGGCAACATGCCCATGGCGGCAGAAGGTAGGCTGCCGATAGAGATCGAACCGATTTCCCCTTTTGCGTGAGTCACAGCACTGGCATAGGCATCTTCAATATCGCCCAATGGTCGCATGATGCGCGAAAGAAACTCGCCACCAGCCTCAGTAAGTTCCACATGTCGCGTCGAGCGCTCAAACAAACGCATGCCAACAGTTTCCTCTAGATCATGAATCAACGCTGTCAAGGAGGGCTGTGTCACCCCCAGATCGTTAGCGGCATACGTAAAGGAACGTGTTTGCGCCACCAACAAAAATGCCTTTAAAGCTCGGTATTTAATATTTATAGCCATAACCTATAAATATAAGATAAATATCAATTTTATGAGCAGATGTTTTGCGCATCCAATACACGCAAAGGAGCAAAACATGGCCACACAAACAAGCCAAACCAACTACGATCTAGCGGCAAACAAAAACAAATTAATTTCCATCAATCCAGCGAATGGCCAAGTCGCAGGCGAGGTGCAAAAGGCAACAGCGCAAGACGTTGACGCCTGCGTACAAACGGCTTGGGATGCCTTTCATCACCAAGCATGGTCTGGCTTACGTCAAGACCAACGCGCTACCGTACTCTATGCAATAGGACAGGGCATTCTGGCTGAGCGCGAATCGCTCGCGGCTCTACAAATGCGCGACAGTGGCAAACCCTATAAAGAATGCCTGCATATGGTCGATTCGGCAGCAGGAAATTTTCGGTACTACGCAGCCGTGTGTGAAACCTTACAGGGAGCACTAACACCGGCGCGTGGAGAGTACTTCTCTATGGCATTGGCAGAGCCATTCGGTGTGGTTGCTTGCATCACGCCATGGAACTCCCCCATCATGAATGAAGCACAGAAAGCCGCACCTGCGCTAGCAGCTGGTAATGCGGTAATACTCAAACCCTCAGAGGAAACTCCTCAGTTGGCATTTGAGCTACTACGCATCGCACAGCAGGCGGGTTTGCCCACAGGCATGCTACAGGTACTCGCAGGAGATGGTGAGGATGTCGGTGCTGCATTGGTCAAACACGCGGGTGTGCGCATGGTGTCGTTCACCGGAGGGACGGATACAGGACGAGCAATCGGAGCTATTGCCGGACAGCGCCTCATTCCAGTGGCTTTAGAGCTTGGTGGAAAATCTCCACACATTGTGTGTGAAGACGCAGACCAAGAAAAAGCCTTAGCAGCAGTCATATCTGGTATTTTTGGCTCGGCAGGGCAAAGCTGTGTTGCTGGTTCACGCCTGTTTGTGCAGCGCACCATCTACAAAGCATTCGTAAATAGCCTGGCAGAAAGAACCCGGCAAATACGTGTTGCATTACCCGATGATCCCACCGTACAGGTCGGACCATTGATCTCCCTCAAGCATCGCCAGCGCGTAGCCAACTACGTAGAACTAGCCCGCCATGAGGGCGGGGAAATTCTTGCAGGAGGAATGCCTCCGTCTGGATCAGAACTGCAACAAGGCGCGTTTTACATGCCCACACTCATTGATGGTCTCAGCAACAGTGCGCGCGTATGTCAGGAAGAAATTTTTGGACCTGTTCTGGTCGCCCTCCCCTTTGATGACGAAGACGACCTAATTGCACAAGCCAACGACACCGCATTTGGTTTGGGTGCAGGAATATGGACAAGTGACTACGCCAAGGCTTGGCGTATTGCGCGAGCCATTCAAGCAGGATCCGTGTGGATCAACACCTACAAGCAGTCCCATATCGCTACGCCATTTGGGGGCTTCAAAGACAGCGGTATTGGTCGCGAAAAAGGCATTGAAGGCCTGAAGCTCTACAGCCAAAACAAAAGTATTTACTGGGGCCTGCACCAAGCCCCAATGGCTCTGGGCTAACGCGCCCAATAACAAGGACACTCTATGCCAACACACACACCCAACAATCGACTTGCCATACGTGGCCATCGCTTTCTCATCATTGGTGCGGCCAGCCTAGTGGGCTCGCACACCGCAGACTTGCTGCTAGCGGAAGGTGCCAAAGAGTTAGTGCTCTTGGATAACTTTGCCTTTGGTGCCATGCAAGCGATCGCACATTTACAAGACCATCCCAAGGTACGTATTCTCAAAGCAGACATCATGCAACTGCATGAGCTTTTAGATGCGACCCAGCAAATCGATGGAGTCTTGCATCTGGCGGCCTATATGACACTGGGGTTTGATCAAAGCCCCTGGGCTGCACTAGATGTCAATATTCGTGGCGCCCAAAACGTAGTCGAAGCCTGTCGTCGCAATGGCGTTAAGAAACTGGTATTTGCGTCCTCCAATGCCGTCTACGGATATGGCAATGGGATTAAAGGCGAATTAACTGAAACAACGCCTTTTCATTCTGAAGGCGCTCCACCTGCAGCCATACTGTACGGTGCGTCCAAAATTATTGGCGAGCAATTGTGCAGGCAAGTCCACCAGAAACACGGCCTCAACTATGTAGTGGTCCGCTACTCCACAGTATATGGAGAAAGACAACACTACCGTGCAGCCAATGCGCTCTACATCATGAGCACCTATGACCAAGTACGTGCAGGTAAGGCGCCAACTTTGCCTGGTGATGGGTCAGAGACTAAGCACTTTGTCTATGTAGGTGATGTGGCCCGCGCCAATATTGCTGCCTTTCAAAGCGATGCCAGCGATGTTGCTGTAAATGTTTCCGGAGTTGACACCGTCACCACACGTGAGATCGTGCAACACGTACTGGATTACTGCGATAGCAAACTGGTCCCTATTTCCCCGCCTGAAGAGCCCGGCAAAGTGCGCCTAACTTCAGGCGGAGCATTCAGTATTCCACACGCTCTGGCTGGGCAAGAAATACAGTGGCAGCCCTCTGTGTCTATGCAAGAGGGTGTCAAACGATTATTGCAATGGCGTCAAGCACAAGACCACTGATTGAACTGAGGTCGACAGCTAATTTAATGGCCACCACGATGGCCGGTCAGCACGCATGTATGGCTGGCCGGCAGGATGCATAAATAAGAACCAAGGAGACAAAAATGAAACATTCCATCCCAAAAACATGGCGCACTCACCTGAAAAATATCGCCATCGCGTGCTCAAGCTGGCTGATCTGCCTGCCCATGGCAAATACAACATCAGCACAAAACTTTCCAGATAAAACAGTCAAAATTATTGTGCCCTATGCCCCCGGAGGAGCTACTGACATCATTGCCCGAATCTTGTCAGATGAACTCTACCGCAGTTGGAATACGCCCGTGATTGTAGAAAACCGTGCAGGAGCTGGCACCACCGTCGGTGCTGAGTTTGTCGCGAAATCTCCCCCCAATGGCTACACTTTGTACGAAACTACCGCCACGCACACAGTGACTTCCAGTCTGTACAGCAACTTGTCCTTTGATCCGGTCAAAGACTTCACTCCGATCACGCTGACCAGTACCATTCCGCTCGTACTGGTAGTTGCCAACAAAGTTCCTGCGAATGATTTACCTTCATTTTTAAACTGGGCCAAAGCCTTACCGCAAGGGCTATCGATTGGCTCACCCGGAACGGGGAGCGTGCAACACCTCACCTCTGAACTTTTTAAGCAAAAAACGGGAATCAAAGGCACGAACGTCCCCTACCGTGGAGGCGCACCAATGGTGACAGATTTGGTTGGAAATCAATTGGATGCGGCGTTTGTTACGCTCTCGGAAGTAGCGCCCTACATCAGCTCAGGGAAAGTCAAAGCCATTGCCTTGGCGCACCACCAGCGCATGAAATCCATGCCAGAAATCCCTACCTTTGATGAACTGGGCATGAAAGACTTTCTTGCAGCCACATGGTTTGGTACTTTTGCACCAGCCAATATGGATCCTACACTTCGCGACAAAATTGCCGCAGACATTCAATCCGTTGTGGCTTTGCCCGGAGTGACCCGGAAACTGGAAGAAATGGGGGGCGAAGTCAATAATCTTGGGCCTATTGCCTTCAAAGCACTAGTAGAAGCAGAGCAAAAACGCTGGGCTGAAGCAGTTGCCTTATCAGGAGCAAAAATTGACTGATCGGACCAGCGCCGATACAGCAATGGCAACGCAACATTGGCTGCAAGAATGCGCGCAGTACGACGTCAGCACGTGGTGCGACGCACTCGATAGCCTGCACTTACCAATAAACCTGTTAAGAGGCATTGAACTGCGCAGTGGCCAAGGCATTGTGGCAGCTGAAGCTGTTACCGCTCAGCACCAGTGCAGTTCAACAGTCCATGCATTTGCTGCTCATGCATTTGGTGTACACCACTTGGTGGAAGCCACGGGTCCCAAAAAGATACTTGTAGTGGCGATGGAAGAACAACCCATCTCCAGTCTAGGCGGTTTAGCTGCTTACGCCTGTGTACAGCGCAAAGCAGCCGGTGTTTTACTAGATGGTGCCTGTCGAGATCTGACTGAGATTCGTGCTACGGGACTGTGGTTAGCCAGCCGTCATGTCTCTCCGATTACAGGTAAAGGTCGCCTGCAGTTAGTCAGCATGGGCGAGCCCGTTCAGATCAGTGGCGTATCCATTGCACAAGGAGACTTGGTGGTTGGCGATGCCACAGGCATCGTCGTCGTGCCACGTGCTCACACTCAACTGGTATTACAGCAAGCCCGCACCATTGCCTACAAAGACTCGCAAATGAAACTTTGCTTAAAACAAGGCATGGGCTTTACCAGCGCTTGTGAAGCCAGCCATTACATGCCAACGTCAGTCGCTTCATGAATCAGCCCCAAAAAATCGTCCAACTGACTCCGATTGGCGAAGATGCCGATGCACGGCTCCGTCATCAGCATCAAGCCATACCTCTCTGGCAGGGTGCAAACACGAACTTGCCGACTACAGTACAAGTTCTCGTAACCAGTGTTCGCAGAGGTTGCTCCGCAGAGGATATGAAGAAATGGCCACAACTCAAAGCCATATGCAGTTGGGGGGCTGGTTATGACACCATCGACCTCAATGCAGCAGCAAGTCTGGGCATTCAAGTTAGCAATACTCCCAATGTATTGGACGAATGCGTTGCGGACATGGCATGGGGACTAATCCTATCCGTTGCCCGCCGCATTCCTGAAGGAGATAGATATGTAAGGCAAGGTCATTGGCAAGAGTTAGGCCAATTTCCCCTAGGGCGCAGCGTGGCAGGCAAACGCCTTGGTCTGCTTGGTTTAGGCCGTATTGGTCAAGCTATTGCACAACGCGCCATCGGCTTCCGAATGGCCGTTGGCTACCATAACAGGCGCCAATTGCCTGACAGCAAGTACCAATTCTTCGCAGAACTAAACGATCTGGCACAGTGGGCTGACTATCTTGTCGTAGCCTGTACAGGAGGGCCACAAACCAAACACCTAGTCAATAAATCAGTACTCTGTTCTCTTGGAGCCAACGGAATAATCATCAATATCTCCAGAGGCTCTGTGATTGATCAGCCAGCATTGATTCACGCACTACAACATGCGCATATCGCCGGCGCTGGATTGGATGTTCTGGCCAATGAACCGGGGGCCCCTGAAGCATTGCAGGCCTTGGACAACGTCGTTCTAACTCCCCATATGGCCAGCGCAACCCACGAGACACGGAACCTGATGCAAGAGCGGGTCATCCACAACGTTGAGCATTTTTTGACGTATGGCCAAGTGCTAGATCGCGTTAATTAATTTTCACCAAAAGTGAAGCACCACAATCAGCACTATTGAGCGAATCCGTGCTTGGCACCACTTGCACAAGATTTCAGAATAAAAAAACAATACGTGACCATGTGAATATCACGTATTGTGATGGGCTACTAAACAAACTGCGTTGCGTATGGTTCACGACGCATCGCCACTCGAATATGGAACTGCGCCAACTTCGCTATTTTGTGCGTGTTGTGGAGCTTGGCTCTATGAGCGCCGCAGCGCTGGACTTGGGCTTGGCCCAATCTGCTGTCAGTCAGCAGCTCAGTCGCTTAGAGAGCGAGCTATCAACCAGATTGTTACTACGCAGGACCCAAGGCGTGATTCCCACTGAAGCGGGGATGGCGTTTTTTCGAGAGGCACAGCTCACACTGCGGCATGCCCAGCAGGCCATCCACAATGCCCAACAAGCCCGCTTGAGTGGCACTGTGAGTGTGGGCCTGCCCACTACAACCGCTACTATCCTGGCCGTGCCGTTGATTCGCGCCATGCGTGAGCGTTACCCTGATGTGCGGCTCCTGCTAACCGATGGCATGTCAGGGCATCTGGCGCACATGCTCCAAGCACGCTCACTGGACGTTGCGATTTTGTTTGATACCCACACCCATGCAGCGCACACACAAGAGCCGGCTCTGCGGCAACGTTGGCAAACCCAAGGTTTGCTGGATGAAGATCTGTTCTTGTTTCGCCGTAAAACAGTGGCCTCTTCTGCGTTACCTGCACAAGTCACGCTCAACGCCATTAAAGACGAGCCACTGATTTTGCCTACTGCCAACCATGGCCTGCGAAGCACGTTGCAAGCGGCTTTCAATCGGCAAAGCATTCAACCTTATATTTCGATGGAAATTGATTCGCTGCATGTCGTCATGGCTGCAGTGGCTGATGGCCTTGGCTCCACCATTCAACCCTGGGCTGCACTTGGCCGTGTAGCCGAGCCGGCGCAGCATTTTGAATGGTCTCGGATTGATGACAACTTGGCCGTCCGCAGCAACATCTTATGCTGTCTGTCTGATGAAGAACTCTCACCTGCTGCATTGGCACTGCGCGTCGTGTTGCTGCACTGCGTACGGGAATTAGTGCGATCAGGGCGTTGGTTTGGTGCTCATTTGCACCCAGGAAAACCCTGACACCCCATCACTTTTAGTGATACCCCCATTCTGATTCTGCTCTAGTGCTTGGCGTTCTGATCTCGATAATCAGCCCCAACACGATGAAGGACCTGCAAGAGGTCATCAAGCAAAAAAGAAAGGGGTTTCCATGGACGCCGATGTATTGGTCATCGGTGGTGGCAATGCTGCACTCTGTGCCGCGCTGATGGCGCGTGAAGCAGGTGCAAGCGTGCTGCTGCTTGAATCAGCCCCAAAGGCTTGGCGCGGAGGCAACTCCGCACACACCAGAAACTTGCGCTGCATGCACCAAGCCCCGCAAGACGTTCTGGTCGATGCCTACCCAGAAGAAGAGTATTGGCAAGACCTCTACAAAGTAACCGGGGGCAACACCAACGAGCATTTGGCACGCATGGTCATCCGAGCGTCTTCCACATGTCGCAATTGGATGCGCCGCCACGGTGTGCACTTCCAGCCCCCACTCTCCGGCGCTTTGCATGTTGCGCGCACCAACGCGTTTTTCATGGGCGGCGGCAAAGCCCTTGTGAATGCTTATTACCGCAGTGCGGCCTCTCTAGGGATAGAAGTACGCTACGAATCACCAGTCGACAAACTGGAGATTGAAGAAGGCCAATTCAAAGCGGCATGGTGCAACGGTCAACGTATTACCGCCAAAGCCTGTGTGCTGGCGGCCGGTGGCTTTGAGTCCAACCGTGAATGGCTTCGCCAAGCATGGGGACAAAACGAGCGTGGAGAATGGCCTTCTGACAACTTCCTGATTCGCGGAACAGCCTTCAACCAAGGGGTTTTATTGCGTCACATGCTAGAGGAGCATCAAGCCGATGGCATTGGTGATCCCACGCAAGCCCATATGGTCGCCATTGATGCCCGGGCTCCACTGTATGACGGCGGTATTTGCACACGCATCGACTGCGTCTCGTTAGGCGTAGTCGTCAACCGCGAGGCCAAACGTTTTTACGATGAAGGAGAAGACTTCTGGCCCAAACGCTACGCCATCTGGGGCCGTTTAGTAGCCCAGCAACCAGGCCAGATTGCCTACTCCATCATTGACAGCAAAGCCATTGGCCGCTTCATGCCGCCAGTATTCAACGGCGTCAAAGCCAACAGTTTGGCAGAACTGGCGCACAAACTGGACTTGGACGCATCAGCGTTTGAAGCAACCATTGCGCAATACAACGCTGCCTGCCAAACCGGCCAATTTGACCATACGGTTCTGGACAACTGCCATACACAAGGAGTGATGCCGCAAAAGTCGCATTGGGCGTTGCGCTTAGATAAGCCACCATTTTTCGGCTATGCATTGCGCCCGGGGGTGACTTTTACCTATTTGGGCTTACGCGTAGATGACACCGCAGCGGTGCGCTTTAACGATATCCCCAGCCACAACCTCTTTGTTGCCGGCGAAATGATGGCCGGTAACGTGCTGGGCAAGGGTTACACGGCAGGAGTTGGCATGTCGATTGGCACTGCTTTTGGCCGTATTGCAGGCTTGAATGCCGCCCGCGTCGCGCAAAGCTTATCCGTACTCAGCGGCCCTGTTGCCGATGAAAAACAAGAACATGCCAGCCATTGAGTCCATGGAACCCCAACTATGCAAACGATAGAACTCCTGACCCAACAAGCCAAAGCCTTGGCCGCAGGTGAGACGGTCGAAATGACCGAAGCGGAACAAGAAGTGGCACGCATACTGCAAATCTGCAACGCTTGCCGCTATTGCGAAGGCTTTTGCGCTGTTTTTCCAGCGATGACACGCCGGCTGGAGTTTTTTAAAGCAGACACCAACTTCCTGGCCAACCTTTGCCACAATTGCGGTGCCTGCCTAACTTCGTGCCAATACGCCCCACCGCATGAATTTGCTGTCAACGTGCCTCAAGCAATGGCTGTCGTGCGTGGTCAAACGTACAGCGAGTACGCCTGGCCTGCCCCCTTAGGCAAACTTTACCAACGCAATGGGTTGACTCTGTCTCTTGCTTTGTTTGCCGCGTTGTCGCTGTTTCTTATTCTGTCAACCGTCCTGAACGGCCATGGGCTGGCTGTGCTATGGGGCAGTGTGGACTTAAAGGGCAATTTTTATAACCTCTTTCCACACAACCTTTTAATCAGTCTTTTCCTACCCATTTTTC
Organism: Lampropedia puyangensis; assembly: GCF_004833285.1. GTDB lineage: Bacteria > Pseudomonadota > Gammaproteobacteria > Burkholderiales > Burkholderiaceae_C > Lampropedia > Lampropedia puyangensis. The sequence goes on along the minus strand of NZ_STFG01000001.1, from coordinate 674,451 downwards.
TCTTTGCCATGCTTGCACTAGCGATGGGGGTACGACGCTTCTGGCGTGACATCAAGCCCGCAACCAGCGGTGCAGACCTCAAGCCACCAGCAGCCTTGGAGGCAACAAGCAACGTCCTTGAGCTTAAATATTTGGATGGAGGACATGGGCAAGGCTGCACCAATGCAGACGATGCCTTTACCCATGCCCGCAGACGGTGCCATCACCTGACCTTTTATGGCTTCCTCCTGTGCTTTGCCGCAACATCCCTGGCTACCATTTACCACTATGTATTTGGCTGGGTCGCGCCGTATGAATTTCCCAGCCTCCCAAAACTCCTGGGTGCTGTTGGCGGTGCGTCCATGATGCTAGGCACTGCGGGACTGTGGTATCTGCATCAAAAACGCAACCCTGAACAAGGGGCACGCCAACAAAAAACCATGGATCTCGGCTTTATTGCATTGCTGTTTTTTGTGGCAGCCACAGGCATGGCCCTTTGGTTAGGAAGATCCACCCCCGCACTGGCCTTACTGCTGTGCGTGCACCTTGGTGCCGTGATGGCCCTATTCATCACCCTGCCCTACAACAAATTCGCCCACGGCATTTTCCGCACCGCAGCCTTACTTCGCCACAACGTAGAAAAACGCCAACCCAATCCAATTGGCTTGGGCGCAGACTGATTTTTAACGAACTGGCACCAAGCCAGAAGGAGACCACGATGAGAAAACGCAATTCAATTGCGGGTATGGCTGCGACTATCGCTTTTGTCATCACCAATAGCCATACGGTGCAAGCACAAGAATTCCCCCCGCAAAAGCCAGTCACTATGGTTGTCGGATTTGCCGCCGGCGGTGCAGCCGATTTAGCGGCACGTTTGATTGCCAAAGAACTCAGCGAGACGGTCGGGCAGTCTGTGGTCGTCGACAACAAAGCAGGCGCAGGTGGCAACATCGCCCACGGGCAAGTTGCGAAAGGCCCCAAAGACGGCAGCATGCTGTTGTTTGGTTCTGTTGGCCCACTGACCATCTCTCCCCACTTAATGAAAGTCAACTACGATCCCTTTAAGGATTTGGCCCCCATATCAGGAGGTGTCTATTTCCCCAACGTATTGGTAGTGCATAAAGGGACTGGAATCACCACCTTTGAGGCATTCATTCAACGCGCCAAAGAGCACCCCAACACGGTTGAATACGCATCATCGGGCGCAGGCTCAGCGTCCCATTTGACAGGCGAGTTGCTGAGCCAAAAAGCTGGAGCTCCAATGGTGCATGTGCCCTACAAAGGCGGAGCTCCCGCATTGCAGGACCTGCTGGGCGAACGTGTTGCCTCTTACTTTGCAGCTCCTCCCACGGCCATGCCATACGTGGAAACGGACAAACTCACGGCACTGGCAACAACGGGGTTGCAACGTCCTGCCTATTTACCCAATGTTCCCACCGTAGCGGAATCTGGGTTTCCCGGCTTTGATGCCCTCAACTGGTACGCATTTGTTGCACCAGCAGGCACGCCTGAAACTATCTTGGAAAAGTGGAACCATGCTCTGGTCCAGGTCCTCAACAAACCTGATGTCAAAGAAGCGCTACAAAAGCATGGTTTGACCCCTCATCCCACTACACGCCAAGAGTTGGCTGAATTCATTCGAAGTGAAGACCAGAAGTGGAAAAAAGTCATTCAAGATGGCCAACTGAAAACACAGAACTAGCCTTGTTCTGCGCCAGCAAAGTACTGCGTCCTAGTGCTCACCTTTGTGTTACATAGATCGCAGTCAACTAAGCGCCAACAAGTCTGTGTACCAACATGGCGCAAAGGATGTATCCGCCTAGGATGCATCGTGAGGTGGCAAAAAGGGAACGTAAAACGCTCCTCCCATCTATCTATAAAATGTGCTGTATTACGAATACATATGCCCCATTGAATGGGGCATTGGCATTTTATTTTGAGCGTCTCTGCGTTGAAGGCCTTTGCGCGATATGTACCACTTCTGCTAGAGCAGCAAGATGGTGACACAAAGGGCCAAGTAAGACCAACGCTGCATTACCACCATGTCGATCCATCTCCCCAAAATCACCGCCGGTCACCGTTACACCATGCCCATGCCTGTTGGCTCTGCAGATGCTTTACTGCTGTGCCAGTTGGCATTGCGCGAGAAAGCACAGGGCAAGCGCACCGCGATTGTCACGGCCGATGCCCGCGATGCCTTACGCCTGCTGCGTGAAATGGTGTTTTTCGAGCCTACGCTTAAGCCCGTATTGTTTCCTGATTGGGAAACGCTGCCCTACGACAGCTTCTCGCCGCACCAGGACTTGATCAGCGAGCGCTTGGCCACGCTATGGAGCATTCAGCAAGGCCAGGCAGATGTGCTACTGATCCCCGCCACCACGGCCCTGTACCGTTTGGCACCCCCCTCTTTTTTGGCAGGCTATACCTTTGCTTTCCAATCAGGGCAAAAACTCAATGAAGCCAAACTCAAAGAGCAGTTGACGATGGCGGGCTACCAGCACGTCAGTCAAGTGGTCAGCCCTGGTGAGTATGCTGTACGCGGCAGCTTGATTGACCTGTACCCTAACGGCGCGGCCCTGCCGTATCGCATTGATTTATTCGATGACGAGATTGACTCAATCCGCACATTTGATCCTGACACCCAGCGCAGCCAATTTCCAGTACCAGAAATCCGCCTGCTGCCGGGGCGCGAATTCCCAATGGACGAACAGGCGCGTAAACACTTTCGCAGCCGCTGGCGAGAGTTGCTTGAAGGCGACCCCACCAAAAGTCGCATCTACAAAGACATGGGCAATGGCGTCGCTACGGCAGGGATTGAATATTACCTGCCCCTGTTTTTTGAGCAGACAGCCACCGTTTTCGATTATTTGGGCACCAACACCACGCTGGTGTTGCACGGCCCATTGGATGCCGCGCTGCAACGCTTTTGGCAAGACACACAAGAGCGCTACCGCCTGCTGCAAGGCGATGAAGAGCGCCCGGCGCTGCCGCCTGCCACCCTATTTTTGACCACTGAACAGTTCTATTCGTTGTGCAAACCGCTGGCCCAACTGTCTCTGCGTCCTGCCAGTGATGAGGCAACCGCTGACAGCGATGCCAACCATGCTGCGGCGGACTTTCTTGCACTGCCAGATATTTCTGCCGTGCGCGGAGCCGAAGACCCGCTTTCACGCCTGCAAGCCCATTTGCGCAATACCCAGCAACGCGTTCTGATCTTGGCGGAAAGTGCAGGCAGACGCGAGAGCTTGGCCGACTTCCTGCGCGCCAGCCACCTTAGCAGCCCAGCCTTTGATTCGTTGGCAGAATTTCAATCCAGCGACGAAAAAATCGGCATTGCCACCAGTGCGCTGCAACGTGGCTTTGCATGGCTGGATGCGGGCATAGACTTCGTCACTGAAACCGAGCTGTTCAATGCTGAGCCGACCACACGCAAGCGCAAACGCCACGAGCAAGCCAGCAATGTAGATTCATTGATCAAGGATCTGGCTGAGCTCAAGGTGGGGGACCCCGTCGTGCATGCCCAACACGGTATTGGCCGTTACCGCGGCCTGATCAACATGGACATGGGGCAAAAGAACCCCGACGGCAGTCCAGCGCTGCAAGAATTCCTGCATCTGGAATACGCCAGCGAAGCCGTGCTCTACGTTCCCGTAAGTCAGTTGCAACAAATCAGCCGCTACAGCGGTGTGGCTGCCGACGAAGCGCCACTGCACAAGCTGGGTTCAGGCCAGTGGGAGAAGGCCAAGCGCAAAGCCGCAGAACAAGTGCGCGATGTCGCCGCCGAGTTACTCAACATCTACGCACGGCGTGCTGCACGTGAAGGCCACTCGTTCCGCTTCAACCCAAGTGAATACGAGGTATTTGCCAAAGATTTCGGGTTTGAAGAAACCCCTGACCAGTTAGCCGCAATCCACGCAGTGATTCAAGACATGGTCAGCCCGCAACCGATGGATCGCCTGGTGTGTGGCGATGTGGGCTTTGGTAAAACCGAAGTCGCCCTGCGTGCCGCCTTCGTTGCGGTATTAGGGGGCAAGCAAGTAGCCTTTCTAGCGCCCACAACACTGCTGGCCGAACAGCACTACCTGACGCTGACCGACCGCTTCTCCAAATGGCCCGTCAAGGTCGAGCAGATGAGCCGCTTTCGTACCACCAAAGAGATCAATGCAGCCGCCAAAGGTTTGGCGCAAGGCACGGTTGATATTGTCGTGGGCACACACAAACTACTGTCATCTTCCATCGATTTCAAAAATTTAGGGCTGCTCATCATTGATGAAGAACATCGTTTTGGTGTGCGCCACAAAGAAGCCATGAAGGCGTTGCGCGCCGAGGTCGATGTACTGACCCTGACCGCAACACCGATCCCCCGCACCTTGGGCATGGCGCTTGAAGGCCTGCGCGATCTCTCGGTCATTGCCACAGCCCCCCAAAAGCGCTTGGCCATCAAAACCTTTGTGCGCAGTGAAAACCAGGGCGTGATCCGTGAAGCCGTGTTGCGTGAACTCAAGCGCGGCGGTCAAGCTTACTTTCTGCACAACGAAGTCGAGACGATTGAAAACCGGCGCGACAAACTACAAGAAATTCTGCCCGAAGCGCGTATTGCGGTCGCGCACGGCCAGATGCCTGAACGCGAGCTGGAAAAAGTCATGCGCGACTTTGTGGCCCAACGCTACAACATCCTGCTGTGCTCCACCATTATTGAAACCGGCATTGATGTGCCGTCTGCCAACACCATTGTGATCAGCCGCGCAGATAAGTTCGGCTTGGCACAGTTGCACCAGTTGCGTGGCCGAGTAGGCCGCAGCCACCACCAAGCCTATGCGTATCTGATGGTGCCCGACACCGAAGGCCTGACCAAGCAAGCCCAACAACGTCTAGATGCAATTCAAGACATGGAAGAGCTGGGCAGTGGTTTTTACTTGGCCATGCATGACCTTGAAATTCGTGGTGCTGGTGAAGTGCTGGGCGAAAACCAAAGCGGCAATATGCTGGAGATTGGCTTTCAGCTCTACAACGAAATGCTCTCTGATGCCGTCAAAGCCCTCAAAGCAGGTAAAGAGCCTGACTTGCTCGCCCCGATGCAGGCGGTCACGGAAATCAACCTGCACGTGCCCGCGCTGCTGCCCAACGACTATTGCGGCGATGTGCACCTGCGCTTGTCGTTCTACAAACGCCTGGCCACTGCGCACAGCCTGGATGCCATTGATGTGATGCTCGAAGAAATAGTCGACCGTTTTGGCAAACCGCCAGAGCAGGTGCAGTCGCTTATTGACACGCACCGCCTGCGCATTCTGTGTGAACCCTATGGCGTGCACAAGGTAGATGCCTCGCCCGCAGCCATCGTAATCAGCTTCAGGCCCAACCCTCCGATTGAGCCTTTGCGCATTATTGAATTGATTCAGAAAAACAGGCACATCAAACTCGCAGGCAACGACAAGCTGCGCATCGAGCGTGAACTGCCTGAAATGAAAGACCGCGTGCAAATGGTGCGTGATGTTCTGAGAAACCTGGGACAGCCCACCGCGGCAGTGGCTGACGGTTCCGCGCCCGGCCACCAGACAGCAACGCAGCACTGAATGCCACCATAAATTCCACCCAAACCCAGCTTTTCGACGACATGCCCTCGCCTGAATCTGCACCAAGCAAACAGTTACTGCAGCAATTGGCCATTGCCCCCACAGGAGCACAAACCTTTACCCCTGCGCAAAAGCATTTCAACAACTTGGTAAAAAAACTGCAACGCCAAGGCGATGCCCTGAAGAAATGGGAGCAGGAAGAGGCTGTTTTTCAAAACCTTTGGCGTACAGAGTACGTTCCTCTTGAGCAAAAAAAGAACCTGCTGAACTGGCAATTGGCCTGCCTATTGGACAACGCAAACGCGACCATCAAACTCACTGAAGCCGACCTCGAAACGCTGTCCGACGTAGTGCTTGATTTGTGCGAAGAATTGCTCCAAAAACCGGCCATGGACGAGCCCAGTCGCGAGCAATTGCATGCCCTTTATGACAAGCACAGCGACAGCACGCTTGAAGCGCAAATGAACGAAGCCAAAGAGCAAATTCGCGCACAAATGGAAGACATGTTGGGCATGGACCTGAGCCAGGAAGACATTGACCTGGACAATCCAGAAGCATTCATAGCGCGCATGCTGCAGCGCCTGCAACAAGAGCAAGCCGAAAGTGATGACACCACCCAACCGCATCGAGCAGGCCATCAAACAGAAGCAAAAACCAAACCCCAGACCAAAGCGCAGCAAAAGCGCGAGCAAGCCAAGCAGAAAAAACTCCAAGAGCAACGAGAAGCCGAACAGCAGGCCAGCCAGTCGCTGCAGAGCATTTTCCGCAAGCTCAGCAGCGCGCTACACCCCGACCGCGAGCCTGACCCAACCGAACGCGAACGCAAAACCGCGCTGATGCAGCGCGTCACCGCGGCTTACCGCACCAAGGATTTGCTGCAGTTGTTGCAACTGCAGTTAGAGGTTGAACAGATCGATCCCAACAAACTCTCACAGTTGGCTGACACCCAACTCTCACACTACAACCGCGTGCTAACGCAGCAAAGTGAAGAGCTGAAAATCGAATTATTGCAAGTGCAGGCACAGTTCAAAATGCGTTACCACCTTGACCCGATCTGCAGCGTCACCTCGAAAGATTTCAAATCGATCATCACGGATTTTGTCGAGGGCACGCAAGAAGAAATCGCAGAGATTGAAGAGCAATTGACGTTGCTGCAAACCAGCAAAGGGCTCAAACGCTGGCTAAACAACACCCGCAAAGCCATCGAAAAGCAAATGCAGCATGAAAAAATGCTCCACACATTGGCCAGCAGCGGCTTCACATTTCGGTGATGCACCGCAGAAAGCCTGAGATTCATGCCCTCAACGATCGCCATCTTGCATGCCAGCCGTTTTGGGCAAGCCGAAAAAATTGCCCATGTCGTGGCCGCTGAACTGTCAGCACGAGGCTTTAGCGCCCCCGTCACTTCACTGGCTGCAGCCCTGTCATCACAAGAAGAAGGCCACCACCCAATTCCAGCATGGGCTACGTCCAAGGGAAAAGTTGCCGGTGTGGTGTTGATTGCCTCGATCCGCTATGGCCACTTTGCCCCCGAACTCGAATCCTTTATTGAAGCCAACAAAACTTGGCTAGCCAATGTGCCCACAGCCTTTGCCTCGGTGAGCCTGACCGCCCGCAAGCCAGAAAAGAACACGCCACAGACCCATCCCTATACGCGGCGCTTTCTCCAACGCATGCATCGGCGCGGCTGGCATCCAGAAACAGTTGCCGTATTTGCAGGCGCGCTGCGCTACCCCCGCTATGGTTGGCTGGACAAAGCCATGATCCGCTTGATCATGCGCATCACAGGGGGCGAGACCAATCCATCAACCAACAGCGAGTACACCGATTGGAAAGCCGTGCGCTGCTGGGCCCATGCCATTGCAGCCCAAGCAGGCCTGTAAAAATCAGGCGTAAGCCGCGATCGCGTTTGGTAAAAAACGCAAACCAGTTCAGCCTAGAGCATCTGGCTCAGTCACTGCCTGGAGCATCGCCCGCTCTGCCCGCCGCACCATTGCCCAAGAGCGCAGCAGGCGATGATGGTGCAGAAGTGACGCTTGGTGCAGATGGTGCAGGTTCAGCCGCCTCAGCACTGTTAGTGCCCCCCGTGTTGTCGCCTGAGGCATCGCGCACCAGCACCTGAGGCCCCCGCCGCTCTGCAACAACGCTGAGGCAGTAATGGGCGTACCAAAGCGAAGTCAATGCAAACACCCAGGTGAATAACCACACAGCAATTGGAACCAAGGCAACAAAGGCAAAGGCGAAAATCACCCCAGATGCCCAGACCACGCTTGGCGCTGCACTCAGGAAACCACACACCACCCCAATGAGCAGCAATGGCCAACGGTGCTCTTGGACAATCAGCTTACGCTCGTCTGCCGTTGTGTACTCCACCAGCGCGTCAAAACTCATCACGCGATAAGCCAACCAGCCCCAAATCAGTGGTGGCAAGATCAGCGCCAGAGGTGGAATCAACCACAACGGCAAGGTCACCACCAAAGCCAGAAAAGCCAAACAGGTAGACGATGCCGACCACGCCAAGCTGCGCCAAAAGGTGGCCCCCGGTTGGGGCTGCATGCCAGGAAACCGCTTTTGCGCCACTTGTTTGGCCATAGCGGGCGTCATCAGCATGGTGACTAAAAGCAAGCTGGTGATCACCAGTACAGGACTCACCAGCAACACCACCAATAGCGGTGCAAATATCGCAGTGATATTGCTCACCCCCATCGTGGCCAAACGCGCGTCAAACCAACTCCAGATGGTGCTGGCATGCATCCAATCCGTCACAGCCACCACCGCGCTGGTCCAGTACAGGTACCCCAGCACCAATGCAGCCACCACAATCAAGCCCAGGGGCAAAAGCGACAAGGCAATGATTTTGGGACGAAAGCTGTCTATCAGCGCCCGCCAGAACGACTCCATGATCCGTTGCATTGCGATCCTTTCTTATGTGATTGAAACAAGCTTTGCTGCATGGGTCTGCCACGTCAGGGCGATATCACCACTACACGCCAGTATCCTTTGCATAAGCCTGTGCTATGCGCGGACTATACAAACGAAATAAAACGGGGTACACAAAGTGATTGCTTTGTGCACCCCGTTTTTGTGGTTTTAGGTGATGGACGCTAGCGTTCTCCACCTCAGTGGTAACAGTGGCAAGCGGGCTTACTCAATGGCCTTGGTCATGTCTTCCACCACTTTTTTGGCATCGCCAAAAACCATCATGGTTTTGTCCATGTAGAACAGTTCGTTGTCCAACCCAGCGTAACCAGCAGCCATGGATCGCTTGTTCACGATCACGGTTTTAGCTTTGTAAGCCTCGAGAATCGGCATGCCATAAATGGCACTGCCTTTGACATGTGCAGCAGGGTTAACCACATCGTTGGCCCCCAGAATGATCGCTACATCGACTTGCCCAAACTCGCCATTGATGTCTTCCATTTCAAAGACTTGGTCGTAAGGCACTTCAGCTTCAGCCAACAACACGTTCATGTGACCAGGCATGCGCCCTGCCACAGGATGAATGGCGTATTTGACATCAATGCCTTTCTCCGTCAGCTTGGCAGCCAGCTCTTTCACAGCGTGCTGCGCACGGGCCACAGCCAAGCCATAACCGGGCACGATCACCACGCTTTCAGCATTGCCCAGTACGAAGGCGGCATCATCGGCACTGCCACTTTTAACATTGCGCTGTGCTTGTTCTCCCGCTGCAGCTGCAGTGGCATCCCCCCCGAAACCGCCCAGAATCACATTGAAGAAACTGCGGTTCATGGCCTTGCACATGATGTAGCTCAAGATCGCGCCAGAGCTACCAACCAGAGAGCCCGCAATGATCAGCATGGAGTTGTTGAGCGAGAAACCGATGCCAGCAGCCGCCCAGCCAGAATAGCTGTTGAGCATGGACACCACTACGGGCATGTCAGCGCCTCCAATCGGAATGATGAGCAGCACACCCAACGCAAAACCCAGTGCAACGACCAAGAGAATGTCTAGCCAGCTTTGGCTGTGCCAGAAGCCAAAAATAAAGAAGGCAGCGAGCAGCCCCAACCCCAAATTCAACCAATGCTGCCCAGCAAATTGCACCGGTTTACCTTGGAACAGACGGAATTTGTATTTTCCTGACAGCTTGCCAAACGCAATCACAGAGCCTGTGAAGGTAATGGCGCCAATGAAGGCTCCAAGCGCCAACTCCACCCGGTTACCACCAGGAATCGGCTGACCATGCGCGGAAATACTGAAGGCCCAAGGCTCTGCCACCGCCGCAATGGCAATGAACACAGCGGCCAGGCCAATCATGCTGTGCATGAAAGCGACCAGTTCAGGCATTTTGGTCATCTCAACACGTTTGGCCATGATCGAGCCTGCTGTGCCGCCCACCAGCAGGCCAAGAATGACCCACCCTAAACCCATGGCACCACCGGCAAGCTTAACGATCAGGGCTGCCGTAGTTACCACAGCAATCAACATGCCTGCCATGCCAAACACGTTGCCACGGATCGATGTTGTGGGGTGCGAAAGGCCTTTCAGCGCCTGAATAAAGCAGACACTGGCGACCAGATACAACAAAGTGACGAGGTTCATGCTCATGATGCATTGCCTCCTTCAGTCTTGGGCGCTGCTTTGCGTTCTTTCTTCTTGAACATTTCCAGCATGCGGCGTGTGACAAGAAAACCGCCAAACACATTGACCGCAGCCAAGGCCACCGCCAGCACGCCTATGGTTTTTCCCAGTGGAGTTTCAGTGAGTGCTGCTGCCAGCATGGCGCCCACAATCACAATGGCTGAAATGGCATTGGTCACCGCCATCAAAGGGGTGTGCAATGCGGGGGTCACTGTCCAGACCACGTGGTAACCCACGTAAATGGCTAGTACAAAAATAATCAAATTGGTCACGATGGGGGATACAAACTCCATGGTGGCTCTCCTGTTGTGAATCGGTTTAAAGCGAAGGATTAGGCGGTTTGATCGATGTGATTCGGTTGTTCTCACCCAATAAAACGATCGTGGGTTGGTACACCGCGGCAGCTTCTTCACTCATCGGTGCATAAGTACAAATGATGAGCAAGTCACCCACATGCGCGCGACGTGCTGCAGCGCCATTGAGCGATATCGCCCCTGAACCACGCGGCGCCTTGATGATGTAAGTGGAAAACCGCTCACCGTTGTTGACGTTGTAGAGCTCGATTTTCTCGAACTCGCGCATATTGGCCGCATCCATCAGGTCCTCGTCAATGCCGCAAGACCCCTCGTAATGCAGATCTGCTTCCGTCACTGTGGCGCGGTGTAGCTTGGCACGCAACATGATGCGGTTCATGGTTTGGTCACCTTTCCATCACGGCTCATCAGGCAGGCAGCCACGATGTCATCTTCCAAATCAATCTGAAGCCCTTGGTCTTTTGGCAAAATGAGTTTGAGGAAATCCAGCACATTGCGCGCATACAGCTGTGAGGCATCTGCAGCAACCAACGCGGGTAAATTTGACTCCCCAATCAACGTCACGCCATGCTTTTGCACTGTGGTATCAGTTTCAGTCAAAGGGCAGTTGCCGCCCACACCATCAGGTCCGCGCCCTGCAGCCAAGTCCACAATCACTGAGCCCGGCTTCATCGCCTGCACCATTTCCGCAGTCACCAGCGTAGGGGCTGCGCGGCCAGGAATCAGCGCAGTCGTAATCACTACGTCAGCGGCAGCCACGCGCTTGGCAACCTCAATTTTTTGCCGATCCAGCCAACTCTGAGGCATCGGACGGGCATAGCCACCAACGCCCTCAGCAGCTTCTTTCTCTTCTGCGGTTTCATAAGGCACATCAATGAATTTGGCGCCCAGAGATTCAACCTGTTCTTTCACGCTAGGGCGCACATCACTGGCCTCAATGGTCGCGCCCAAACGCTTAGCCGTAGCAATGGCCTGCAAGCCAGCAACCCCGACTCCCAAAACGACCACTTTAGCAGCTTTGACCGTGCCAGCGGCTGTCATCAACATAGGGAAGAAGCGCTGGTACGCATTGGCGGCCATGACCACCGCCTTGTAACCTGCAATGTTGGCCTGCGATGAAAGCACATCCATACTCTGCGCGCGGGTGGTGCGTGGGGCAGCTTCGAGCGCAAACGCAGTGACGTTGGCCGCAGCGATACGCTGCAGGCCGGCCGTATCAAATGGATTGAGCATCCCGACCAATACCGCGCCGGGCGTCATCAGTGCCAGCTCGCTATCGGATGGAGCACGCACCTTTAAAATTACCTCGGCAGCCCATGCTGCAGCCGCATCAACAACTTCAACACCCACGCTGCGATAGGCTTCATCAGTAACAGATGCAGCCACACCCGCCCCACTTTGCACGCGAATCGCATGCCCTTGGGCAATGAGTTTTTTTGCGGTTTCCGGGGTCAGCGCGACCCGGGTTTCTCCCCGCGCCGTTTCCTGTGGTACGCCAATCAACATGATGGTCTCCTTGTCATCAATCTCTACTCCTCATGAGGATACACGCATGCTCTGCGCAAACTAGTGCGCGAATATAGTGCAAGTTGATGCCAATTAAATAAGAATTTATTGACAGACGATTTTTTTCGTCACATCCATGACTTGTGCATCACGTCAAAAAATACCAGCCAAAGCCCCCAAAAAACCAATCCTCAAAGCACCTTGCAGCATGCCCCGTGCCTGCAATATGTCAATGGCACCAATCCTCTATGCCGCAAACCATGGGCAGCGCCAGCCAATCCTTCCCTTGCACAACTCCATACGACAAAACGTCGCGTCATCGCTAAATACGAAAGCAGGCATCGCCCCATCTGCAGCTCTACTGTTAGGGCGATGCCATTCCAAACCGTATGTTGCGCATGATTTCTTGAAATAATGCGCAACATGTTCCTGCCTCTTGCTCTTTCCTACATCTCGCGTTGCTTATGGACAGCCATGGTTGCTATAGCCTTGGTGGGCTGCCAAACTGCGGCTGGTCAATCACAAGCCTCACGTGCCGCCAGCGGCTCCATGTCATGCACTATTCACCGAATCTCAGATGGCGACACTGTGCGCGCGCAATGCCAGCAAGGCAGCTACCGCACACAGGTGCGCATTCGTATCAAAGCCATTGATGCGCCCGAGTTGCGCCAACCTTATGGTTCAGCCTCGCGCCAGGCATTGCAGCGCTTATGTTTGCGCGAAACCTTCACATTGGCGCGGCAACATGAACGTGACCAATACGGGCGCAGCCTGTTGGATTTGCAATGCAAACAGCAGGATGTGGCGACTTTCATGGTGGAGGCCGGTCTGGCATGGGCTTATCGCGCCACGGCAGGTGATTACCCCCACTTGGTTGCTGCAGAAGCACGCGCCAAACGCAGTGGCAAAGGGCTATGGGGGCAGGCCAATCCTACGCCGCCTTGGGCTTGGCGTCACCGTCAATAAGCGGTAACGCGGTTTTCTTACAGTGCCAGATAGCCGGTTGCGTGCACAATGCCACCAACTCCACCCTCTACTCAAGACCACATGATTAACGCACATGCCTGCTTATTCTTTTGATGCGATCGACGCGCAAGGCCAATCTCGCAAAGGCACGTTAGAAGCGGACTCTGCGCGCTCTGCCCGCAGCCAGTTGCGTGCGCAAGGCTTAGTGCCCTTATCCGTTGAAGCCGTCGCACAGGGTAAAGATGCGGCCCATTCGCAACGCCACTGGGGCAGCAAGGTATTCAATGCCACGAACTTGACGATTTGGACGCGGCAGTTAGCCGGCTTGGTGACTTCAGGTTTAACACTGGAACGCGCCTTGGCTATGCTGGCAGAAGAAGCTGAAGACGAGCGCCAGCAACGGCTGGTGGCCAGTTTGCGCGCCGAGATCAATGGAGGCACCAGCTTTGCTCGTGCCTTGAGCGCCTGGCCAAACGAATTTTCAGACGTATACGTCGCAGTGGTGGGTGCCGGCGAGCAAAGCGGGGAGCTCGGCCATGTGCTTGACCGGCTGGCCGACGAACTGGAAAACCGCCAAGCATTGCAGTCGCAGATTGTGGGCGCAGCGTTGTACCCAGCCATCGTCACGCTGGTGGGCATTGTGATTGTGACGTTCTTGCTCAGCTATGTAGTGCCACAAGTGGCCAATGTGTTTTCGGGTGGAAACCGCCGCCTGCCTTTGTTGACTGAAATCCTCATGGGTATCAGCGGCGTGATCCGTGCTTACGGTTTTTGGGTTCTGATTGCACTGGTAGTGGCCATTTTTGGCGTAGGCCGCTGGCTGCGCATTCCATCACAACGGGAAAAATTTGATGCGGCATGGTTACGCTTGCCGGTCATAGGAAAACTCAGTGCGCAGTTCAATGCATCGCGCTTTGCCTCTACGCTGGCCATGCTCAGCGCAGCGGGCGTGCCCATTTTGAAATCACTGCAAGCGGCCGCTGAAACCGTCAGCAACCGCTCCATGCGCCGCGATGCCATGGATGCCCTGGTACTGGTTCGTGAAGGCGCCCCCCTGGCCGCAGCGATTGCACAAAAAAAACGTTTTCCCGCGCTGCTGCCCATGTTTGCCCGCTTGGGTGAACAAACAGGCGACTTGCCACTGATGCTCGAACGCGCCGCCAAACAAATGCAAAGCGAAGTGCAGCGACGCTCCGTGCGCCTGGCCACCATGCTTGAACCTTTGCTGATTGTGGCCATGGGAGTTGCGGTGATGGTGATTGTTCTGGCCGTGCTGCTTCCGATCATTCAAATGAATACATGGGTGCAGTAAATCTGCGCTCTTTGCGCATCGCTCATCCCCCCCTTACGCAGTGAAAGCAACCGTGTCGCAGCCCACTCCACTTTTCCCAGACCAGACAACGCAGGCTTTTGTATTGCGCCCCCAATGGCCTGCCCCCTCTTTCGTTAAAGCGCTGTTCACCACCCGCCAAGGCGGGCACAGTACCGCGCCATGGGACAGTTGGAACATGGGCGAGTTCGTTGGCGACGAACGTGCCCACGTCCAAGCCAATCGAGCACTGCTGCAGCAAGCCATCCAAGCGACCAGCGTGTATACACAAGCGGCCGCACCGCGCTATCTCAAACAAGTGCATGGCTGTGACGTTCATCCACTGACTGCAGACGCTACAACAGACTTGCCCCCAAATACGACGCAGGTTTGCGCCGATGCAGCCATCACCACACAACCCGGTGTCGTCTGCACCATCATGGTGGGCGACTGCCTGCCTGTCTTGTTTGCACACAAGCAAGCCCCTGTTGTGGCGGCAGCACATGCCGGTTGGCGCGGCTTGGCTGGCACCAATGGGCAGGGAATTCTGGAGACCAGCTTTGATTCCTTCCGCAAAGCCGTTAAGCGCTGGTTTCAAACGCAAAGCCAAAGCCTTACCGATGCAGAAATCGCCCATGACACACTGGTTTGGTTAGGGCCCTGCATTGGCCCGCAAGCCTTTGAAGTCGGGAAGGACGTACGCAATGCCTTTGTCGACGAGTCTGAAAGCCTTTGTGATTCACTCGATGCGTTGAATGCACGCTACAAGGCCTGTTTTCTGCCCCACCCCCAGCAACGGCCTGACCACTGGATGGCACATTTGAGCGGCGTGGCACGTATTCGCCTGCAGAAACTGGGCATCACGCAGTTGCATGGCAACGATGGCAGTGCGCCGTGGTGTACGGTGCGCAACGCCCAATGGTATTTTTCACACCGCCGCGATGCAGCGCAACTAGGCAGTACTGGCCGCATGGCCGCATGCATCTGGCTGGATCGCACGTAACTTCCCTTCATTGAACGCCAGAAGCGCACGCATCTCCACGCGCCACAAAACTTTCAGCCCTGCGTATGTCACGCCTTACGCTCTACCCGCATGCATCTGGTCGTATGATCGCTCGCTCACTGCTATTGGACTCTTCATGCCATCCACTGCGACTTCCTCTGACACTAAAGCTGGCGTGATCTATGCCCTGTTGGCCTATGGCTCCTGGGGATTGATGGCCGTGTACTGGAAGTGGGTGGCCTGGGTGCCCAGCCTGGAAATGATTGCCCACCGAGTGATTTGGACGCTGCTGCTGATCGTGCCATTGGTACTTGGCATGCAACAAGGCCGGGCATTGGCTGCCGTTTTTCGCAAACCACGTTTGCTGGCCGTCTTGGCATTGACTGCGGCCTTGGTTTCCGTCAACTGGCTGGGCTTTGTGTGGGCGGTCAGCCATGACCAAGTCGTGCAGGCAAGTCTGGGATATTTCATCAACCCGTTATTCAGCGTGTTGCTTGGTGTGCTGTGCTTGCACGAACGTTTGCGTCTTGCACAATGGCTGGCCGTTGGCCTGGCCATCTGTGGCGTTGCCTGGATGGCCCTTCGCCTAGGCCAAGTGCCATGGATCTCATTGATGCTGGCCAGTTCTTTTGCATTGTATGGCCTCTTTCGCAAATTTACTCCCGTATCGGCCACGGTAGGACTGACCGTTGAGTCGTTGCTGGTGGTGCCTGTGGCCATCGCTTACTTGCTTTGGTTGGGTTGTAACGACCAAGGGCTTGCAGTCGGCCAGCATGGTTGGGCAGGCTGGGCACTGGTTGCTGCATCAGGGCTGACCACCGCAGTGCCTTTGCTGTGGTTTGCCAATGCGGCACAACGCCTGCCGCTGTCCACTTTGGGGTTTGTGCAATATCTGGCGCCATCTTTGCAACTGGCGTTGGGTGTTTTTGTTTACCACGAACCCTTTACCCAACAGCACCTGGTCGCCTTTGGTTTGATTTGGCTGGGGCTGCTGGTTTTCTCCATCGACTCGATTCGTGCGCAATGGCGGCTGCGCCAAGCCAGTTTAGCCAGTCACGCGAACGGCCAGTAAGCCCTCAATCCAGTCCAGCACAGTGACAACGATGACTCTAACGCCCCTTCCAACCCTTCCTCTTGGACGTTACCACCATTACAAAGGCAACGACTACGAGGTGCTTGGCGTTGTTCGCCACAGCGAAACCCTTGAGCCTATGGTGCTGTACAAACCCTTGTACGGCGATGGTGGTTTATGGGTTCGCCCCTATGCCATGTTTTGCGAGCCTGTCACCCACAATGGCACAGCCATCGCCCGCTTTACACCACTCAGCACATGAGAGAACGTGTTTAGGATCCCCTCGCTGACTGCAGTGGAGTCCAATAGGTTACGAGCAAAAAGCATATGACGGCGTTACCCGTTGTGCACCGCCTCTTTTTTTGAGTCTTGCGCGACCAGGTCGCCGATCCTAAACACGCTCTGAGAATACTTAGCAGTGGATACGATTGCGGCCGAGCCAGATGTGAGGCATGCATGCTAGTATCGGCGCCCTTTTGAAGCCAATACGTACCACCACCAGCATGCGTTCGATCCCCTCTGTTTTAATCGCCCTTAGTACCGCAATACTCCTACCCAATTTAGCGTGGAGCGCATGCAAGGACAGCACACCCAGTGCCACACCTTCTCGCTTCGAGCTAAAAGAAGCCCATGTGCTCGACCATCAAACCGGCTTGACTTGGATGCGCTGCAGCATCGGCAAACAATGGGATGGGCAGTCCTGCACAGGAGATGTGCAACTGATGAATCTTGCTGCGGCGCAAGAAGCAGCAAAAAAACAAGGACAGGGTTGGCAAGTCCCCACGATTGAACAACTGCACAGTTTAGTCATACAGCCATGCAATACGGCTGCCATTGACACCCACGTATTTCCTGACGTTGAAGATTTAGGCGATGGCGCCCCCTATTGGAGCCAAACGCCCATTGCATCGCTACCCGGCTTAATCTACTACATCGACTTTATGGATGGCGCAGTCGATGGGCACAGCGCTGGCTTCTCATTGGCGCTACGACTGGTTCAAACACACCCCATAGCCAAACAACGCACCCAAGGCGCTTCAACTCAGTAACAAGAAGGCTACCGTCAACGACGGGCCGCTATAGACAGGTTCGCGCGCTTCCAAGAATGCCAGAATGGCCTGCGATCTGAACATCTGCTCGCCATTGTTCTGTTTGTACACGCGTCAATCAACCCAGCAATGCTGCGGCGCACGCTTCGGTGCGCCCCTCTGAAAAGAATACCAATCCATTGGATGCCAGGCGCAGCATTGACTTATTCACACCACATAAATCAGCCGCGCCAGTCGTGCGCACAAGCGTGCTGATTCAGGCCAGAGCGTGTATGGCCGACTCCTCTGCGCCACAGCCCCCTGCACTTTTTTTGGAATTCGCCGAAAACATGGGCCTGTGCGCACTGTCACGCTTGCATTTAATAGGCCTGCTGCATTGCACACTATTTTTCGTGCACACCTGATTGACATAGCGCCCCATTCTTTCTAGTCGCTTGTGTTCGCCACGCATTGGCAATGCCCCTCATTCTGGATAAAAACTTTATATATGTCCCCATTTATTTATAAATAATAAGCAAATTTATATAACAAATACCGTCCCCATTTATTTTTCTTGAGCATCCTGAAAAATATCTGTAATCTGGCGCGCCTTTGAGCAATTTCGAGATAGGTTTTGCACTAATTAGTAAATGCATATCAAACGCATTTTTGACACCAATAAAAAGTCAGGACACTTACTGCAGACCTCTCAGCATGCAAATGGCTGTTTTGAACACACCAAGAAAACCTATGAACAATATGGATCACCACTCCCCCTCTGCATTGGTCAGGTCAGAATCCACAGGGCTATACACCCCAGACGATGCGACTGACAGCTGCGGTGTTGGTTTCATAACCCGAAAAGATGGGGTACAGACGCATGAAGTGCTGCAACTGGCCCACGAAGCCTTATGCACTGTGCCGCATCGGGGCGGCATGTCCGCCGAAGGCGTTGGGGATGGTGCGGGGGTGAATGTAGACCTGTCTATTGCATTTTTTCGCAAAATCACCGCATTGCCATTGCAAGCAGGCCAGTTTGGTGTTGGCAATTTTTTTGTCCCCAAAGATGCTGATGCGCGTGACCGAGCAGAACAATGGGTCGAAGCCAAACTGGCGGAATTCAAACTCCCCGTTCTTTTTAAACGGGATATGCCGTTGAATCATGCTGCAGCAAGGCCAGCAGCAGAGCGGTTTCAGCTGCCCATCGTGCAATGGATTTTTGCTTCGCCCGATGACACGCAAAGCCAAGAGGAATTTGAAAAGCGCATCTATCAGGCGTTGCTGGCCATTGAAGCGCGTGCATTCACCGACGCGCAATTAGGCGGGTTGTATCCACTGTCCATGTCTTCACGCACGCAGGTTTTCAAAGGGCGTTTGAACTCCAACGAAGTCATCCCGTACTTCATGGATTTGATGGATCCGGATCACGCGGTACGCGATCTGTTTTTCCATACCCGTTTTTCCACCAACACAGACCCGCACACCACAATGGCGCAACCATTTCGCTTGATGGCGCACAATGGCGAGCTCAACACCGACCGCAAGAACCGGATTGCAGAAAACGCCTTGGCCTTGGCTCGTGATAAAACAATTGTGCGTCCCAAGGGGCAGTCAGACAGCTCACGTCTGGATCAAACGCTACACAGCAGATTGCTTGAAGATGGCTTGGATTTGATTGAGGCCGTTGTCTCCATGATGCCGCCTGCATGGGAGAACGACACCGCCCTCTGCCCACGCGTACGGGCGATGCTGGAATACTTCTCTCTGTATGAGGAAAAAAATGATGGCCCGGCCGCCTTCATTTTCGGCAACGGCCAAATCATTGGTGCCCGACTTGATCGCTTGGGTCTGCGCCCCTTGCGCTCCATTGAAACAGAACACTACCTTGGCGCAATGTCTGAAGCGGGGCAGATTGCTTTCGCTCCAGAATCTGTGATTCGTCGCGGGCGCATTGAAGCGGGTGGAATGCTCTATTTTGACCACCGAGAAGGCCGCAGCTACACCAGTGCACAGGCCCTTGAGAAACTGGCTGCGCAAAAGGACTATCCCGCCCTGTTGGCGCAAGCACGCATCACCCTCAATGACTTGCCTGCCATTGCTGCCGAACAACAAGGTTCGCCAATGCGCTACAACGGTGATCTGCAGCGCTACCAACGCTTTGTCGCGTACTACTACAACCAGGAGTCCTTCAAGTTCATGATGGACCCCATGTTGGCCACAGGAGGCGAAAAAATCTCAGCCATGGGCTATGGCAACGCCATCAATGCACTGTCCGACCATGAAGGCGGCGTGGCCCATTATTTCTCTCAACGCTTCGCACAGGTGACCAACCCACCGCTGGACTCTATCCGAGAAGCCGATGGCATGACCCTGCGCGTAGCACTGGGTGCCAAGCCGCATTTGGGCCGCAGTAAAGGCCAGCAAGTCATTGTCCCCACGCCCATCTTGACGCATCTGGACATGTTGCGGCTGCGCGAGCAGCGCGTTGCCCCTTATGAACGCTTTGACATGTTGTATACGCCCGTCGTTGGCACCAGTATCAGCACACGCACCGACAACGCATTGGCGCTGGAGCACGCCATTGACAGCCTGGCCAATGCGGTGGTGGATTTTGCCCGTTCACAGGGGGGCATTGCCGTATTGACTGACCGGCATGTTTCTTCTAGCCGCGCAGCCATGCCAATGCTGATTGTGGTGTCCGCCATCAACCAGCGTTTGGTGCAGGAAGGTCTGCGGCTGGATGTGTCTCTCGTGGTCGAAAGTGGGCAAAGCATTTCCTCCCACCACATCGCAGCAGCATTGGGTTTTGGCGCATCGGCCATCTACCCCTTGGGCGTGCAAATGCGGGCCGAAGAAAAATACGGCGAAGGTGAAGAAGGCAATAAAGCATTCAAACGCTACGCCAAAGCAGCTGAAAAAGCGCTTATGAAAACCATGGGGAAAGTCGGCCTGTGCACAGTCGAGAGCTATTCATGCGGGGAGTTTTTCGAACCGAATTTTCTCGATACCAACGACCCGGTACTGAAAAAATACTTTCCCAATCTGCGCACCCCAGTTGGCGGCGCTCGCTTTCAGAACATTGCCAACATGGTCGTTGACTGGCACCAAAGTGCATTGCGCGTCAGCGCAGAGTCCGATGTGCCATTGCTGGGGCTATTCAAAGAGCGCTCCGAAGGCGCGGGTCACTCTTATGGCACCACCGCCGTACGCGGCTTTGTGGACATGACAGAGCGTCCCATTGCATTTACTGCTCCAAACCATGAAGGCGAACAATTTCTACGCCTGCTTACCCTCTCCAAACTGCACGATGCATTTGCATTGAATGCGAAGGCTTACGACGCCAACAGCTTTGACCGCATTCCTGCGCAGGCCATCGACGGGTTCACCATCACGCCGGCCTACCGGGAATTCTCCAGTCTGATGCTGCAAGAGCGTAAAAAGCGCCCCGCTGCGCTGCGCGATATCTTGGCCTTCCCCGCCGACCTTACCCACGTAGACAGTGCCGCCGAATTTGGCCGAAAACTGGGCCGCTACGCCTTGTGCAACAACGGCTTTGCAGTTCGCGGCCTGCGCAGTCAAGTCGTTGAAGAAGGACAGCGCTTTGCCTTGCACCTGACTGACTGTGTTGACGGATTGCTCGAAGCGCCCGCGCGCCTTGCTGCACTTGGTGATGCATTGCTCACCCGCTTTGGGCCTTCGATTCTTGACATGCGGGTTCACAACGAGGCACTGCACATCCACGCCTGCAATGCAGCAGCTGACTATTTGAGCCGCCTTTTTGAGGCCCCAAGCAGCTTGCCATTAAGCGCCGTACAACCGGCCAGCGAAATTACACGCACCTTCGCGTCCGGCGCGATGAGCCATGGCGCCCTGGTAGCCCCCGCCCACGAAGCCGTGGCCCATGGCACCAACATGGTGGGCGGCATGAGCAACTGCGGTGAAGGCGGTGAACACTACTCGCGCCACGGCACCATTCGTGCCTCACGCATCAAACAGCTCGCCTCAGGCCGCTTTGGTGTATGGGCAGGCTACCTCGCTGACCCCATGCTTGAAGAGCTGGAAATTAAAATCGGTCAAGGGGCCAAGCCCGGCGAAGGCGGGCAACTGCCTGCGCCCAAAGTCACGGTGGAAATTGCCGCAGCTCGCGGCGGCACACCGGGGGTAGAGCTGGTCTCACCGCCACCGCACCACGATACCTATTCCATTGAAGATTTGGCCCAGCTGATCCATGACTGCAAGGCCGCACGCGTCAAAGTCATTGTCAAGCTCGTCTCCAGCGAAGGCATTGGCACCATTGCAGTGGGGGTTGCCAAAGCGGGGGCGGATGTCATCAACGTAGCTGGCAATACCGGCGGCACTGGCGCCGCATCGGTCACCAGTTTGAAATATACCGGTCGAGTCGCTGAAATTGGCATTGCCGAAGTGCACCATGCGCTGTGTGCCAACGGCTTGCGCGCCAAGGTGCAATTGCGCTGCTCCGGTGCCATGCAAACCGGCTCCGACGTGGTCAAAGCGGCTTTGCTGGGCGGCGACAGCTTTGAGTTTGGCACCACTGCGCTGATGATGCTCAAATGCGTGATGGCCAAGAACTGCAACATCAAATGTCCCGCAGGCTTAACAACCAATGCCGAAGCTTTCGATGGCGACCCTCGGCAATTGGCCCAATACTTCATGAATGTGGCCCATGAAGTGCGTGAAATTTTGGCGCGCATTGGCCTGCCATCGTTGCGCGCAGCGCGTGGCCGCAGCGACCTGTTGCATCAAATGGCACATGCGCATGAAGTGGGTGCACTCGACTTGCGCGCCATGCTCACCGTAGTGCCCGAAGTCACGATTGCTGCCCCGGTGTATTTAGAAAAAGACTTCACACACGATCAAATCTGGTTGGCTCCTGTGCGGCATGCACTGGTGGGCAACCATGCCGACCGCGTTGAACTCGGCGATGGGGTGGTGCTGAGCAACCGTTGCAAAAGCGTGGGCGGCCAATTGGCCATCGACATCGAACGCATGCTCAACCACGAACTGACAGAGGAGCAATTGCAGTCCACTCCTGCGGTACTGTGCGATGACCGTGGCCGCCGCTACTTGGGCGCTGGCAGTGTGCGCATCCACACCAGCGGTGCAGCAGGCCAATCGTATGGCGCCTTCTGCAATGACGGTATGCGCATGCAACACAGCGGCACCTGTAACGACGGGGTTGGCAAAGGCCAATGCGGGGGTGAGCTGATCGTGCTGTCGCCAGGTGGCGGCTCGCAAGAGCCGGGCGGCAACGTATTGATCGGCAACTTCGCCCTGTTTGGCGCGACAGGCGGTCGCTTGTTTGTACAAGGCCAGGCTGGTGATCGCTTTGCGGTGCGCAATTCTGGCGCCACAGCCATCGTGGAAGGCGTTGGCGACTTCTGCTGTGAATACATGACCAACGGCGTCGTGCTCAACCTGGGGACGTATGGCAAAGGCTTTGGCAACGGCATGAGCGGTGGCTTTGCCTACCAATACGACCCGTACAACACCTTGGCGCAGTACGCCGCCAGCGACTCTGTATTGCTGGGCCAACTCACTGACGAGGGCGAAATGCCGCGTGTGCATGAACAGGCCATCTTGCAATTGCTGCGCTGGCATGTTGAGGCCACCCATTCAGAGAAGGCCGCCTGGCTCCTGACCCATTGGGATGCCGAGCGTGTGCATTTTGTATTTGCCATGCCGCGCGCCTTGCTGCTGTACCAAGATGCGTCAGCCATTTTGCAGAACAAACCCCGCAAAGAGCTGCTCGAAGAACTCTCTACAGCGCTAGCCAGCCACCAAGTCGCCAAATTCAAACGGGCGTGGCGCGACGGTAAACCCATTGCCGCTGGGGCCGTACCCGCTTATGGCGAAATGGACAACCACGCAATGCTGGTGCTGCTCAACAACTACACAGTGCTGCGTACGGCGCAGCAATTGGCCCTCAGCCAGTTGCCCAAAGATACGCGCGTTGAAGACGCCGCAGCCCAAAAAGCCGTGCGCAACCTACTGATGACCGAAGACTTTGGTTTGATGAGCAAGCTGCAACGCCATGCCCGTGCTGCCATTGAGTCATACAGCGATGACGCACTGGCAGCCTTGATTGCCGCCAAGCGCCTGGCGGACTACAAAGCGGCGTTGGCACAACGCAACATCCGCTCTATTGATGCGCCGGCCACATATGGTTGGATCATGGACCAAGACCGCCGCAATACCGCTGCACTTGGGCGCATGCCTGATTTTGAAGAGCTGTTTGCCAAGGCAGCGTTGCCAGATCTGACTGCAGCCCTGAGCGCGGCACGTTAAGACCGCGAAGCAGCAACACGACCAATGCCTAGGACTCTGTGCAGGCATTGGCCACTCCAATATTTGGACCGACCGGATAGGGTCGTCCCCCTCAAACCAGACTATGAAAATTCCTTACATTCCTGAAGACGCCCCGTTCAGTGCCGATCAAAAATCATGGCTCGCTGGCTTCTTGGCTGGCCTGCACTCGCGCTTGTTGGTTTTGGAGAGCGCCAACACGGCCGCCGGTGCGCAGGCTGCAACTGCCTCAGTGCCATTGCATATTTTGTTCGGTTCCCAAACAGGCAATGCTGAAGCATTGGCCCAACATGCGGCCACACTGGCGCGCGCGCAAGGTATGGCCCCGGTCGTTCAGGCCTTGGGCGAAGTGGATTTAGGGGTATTTGCCGCCATGCGTCACGTTCTGGTTATCAGCTCCACGTACGGAGAAGGTGAAATGCCTGACAACGCGCAATTGTTTTGGGATGCCATTTCAGCAAGCACCGCCCCACGTGTGGAGCACATGCACTTTGCCGTACTGGCTATAGGCGATACGGGCTACGACGGCTTTTGCCAAGCCGGCAAGCTCATTGATATGCGGCTTGAGCAGCTCGGCGCAAAGCGTCTGTGTGAACGCGTCGATTGCGACGTTGAATACGAAACACAAGCGCAAACATGGATAGAAGCCGCCATGCCCCAATTCGCCCGCACGGCAGGTGCTGGGGCAATAGCCGCGCCTGCTGCCAGCGCCACTCCAACCACGCCAGCCATTCCAGGCACGGGCCGGAAAAATCCTTATGCCTCTACCTTGCTGAGCAACCACAAACTATCTGGCGCTGCATCAGCCAAAGACATTCGCCACTTTGAGTTCGACCTGGAAGGCAGTGGCCTGCACTATGAGGCAGGCGATGCACTGGGCATCGTTCCTGTCAATGATCCGGCCTTGGTTCAATTGCTGCTTGAGCGTTTGAATGTGGACTACGACAGCCCAGTGCCGGGCCATGAAAGCAGCTTGGGGGACTTACTTACGCACCAACTGGAAATCTCAGCCCCCTCACGCAAATTAGTGGACTGGATTGGGCAAGGCAGTCAACACGAAGAACTCCAATACATTCTGGAGCATGACGACAAAGATGCGCTCGATGCCTGGCTTTGGGGCAAAGACATTCTGGATTTACTGATGCTCAACCCTGCGCAAACGATTGGCATACAAGAGCTGGTTGCGCAATTGCGCCCCTTGCAGCACCGCGCCTACTCCATTTCATCCAGTGGCAAAGCGTACCCCAACCAAGTCCACCTAACCATTGCGGCTGTGCGCTACCAACATGCAGGCCGCCAGCGCGGTGGAGTGTGCTCTACCTACCTGGCCGACCGGGTTGGCCGTGGGGAGAAACCGGCCATTTTCATCTCCCCCAACAAAGCCTTTCGCGTACCACAAAACACCGATGCGCCCATTATCATGGTGGGCCCCGGCACAGGGATTGCACCATTTCGTGCCTTCTTGCAAGAACGTCAAACCACAGGTGCAAAAGGCAAGAACTGGCTTTTCTTTGGTGACCAGCACCGTGCAAACGACTACATCTACGAAAATGAGCTAAGCCAATGGCACCAAGACGGCCACCTCAGCCGACTAGAGCTGGCCTTCTCACGCGACCAAGGTGAAAAGGTGTATGTGCAAAACCGCATGCGCGAACATGGCGCAGAACTCTTTGCATGGCTGCAAGAAGGTGCCCACTTTTATGTGTGTGGCGACGCCACGCGCATGGCCAAAGATGTGGACGACATGCTGCACACCATTGTGGCAGAACATGGTGGCACGTCACACGAAAAAGCAGCTGACTACGTCAACCAGCTCAAGAAAGACAAACGCTATTTACGCGACGTGTACTGACACCCTTGAACATTGAAGATAGCGAACACCAACTTCTGGTCGTGCCATTGCAGAGATAATCAATCGCCGCATGCTGAGCTGCTTCAGCATGCATAACCATGCCAATGACGGAGGTTCTTGAATGGCGAAATGGCTCCCCATTCTTCTGCTGGTGTTCTCCAATGTCTTCATGACCATCGCTTGGTATGGCCACTTGAAGTTTCCGCATGCGCCTCTGGTCAAAGTGGTGTTGATCAGTTGGGCCATCGCCTTGATTGAATACTGCTTGGCAGTACCGGCAAACCGCTTAGGCCACGCACACTATTCAGCAGCAGAACTCAAAACCATGCAGGAAGTCATCACCTTGGTGGTGTTTGCCGTATTTTCGACGCTGGTGCTCAAAGAGTCACTGACCCTCAACCATTTGATCGGCTTTGGTTGCATAGGACTGGGGGCTTTTTTCATTTTCAAAGGGCCATTCTGAACAAACACAAATAGCCTTTACTGCAAAACAGGCGCGGCAGCACCTTTGTACACAACACCACCGGTGCTGCCACTGGTGTCAGGTTTGCGCCCATTGGCGAATCAGGTTGTGGTAGTGGCTGGTCAACGCCACGGTTTCGGTCGTACTGCCCAACTGCGCCAGCAAACGTTGAATGGTTTGATCCAGCTCAAACAGCATCGCTCGGCGCTGATCGTCCTGCACCAAACTTTGCACCCAAAAAAACGAGGCCAAACGCACGCCCTGCGTAACAGGCAACACTTGGTGCAAGCTGGTTGAGGGATACACCACCATATCGCCTGCTGGCAACTTCACTTCGTGCGTGCCATACGTGTCCACGACCACCAGCTCGCCCCCTTCGTAAGTATCTGGTTCGCACAAGAACAGCGTACAGGAAACATCGGTGCGCATACTCTGTCCGTTTGGCAACTGGCGAATCGCGCCATCTACATGCAGACCATAGTTCTCGCCTCCTTCGTAGCGGTTAAAGAGCGGCGGCAAGACATGCAGCGGCAAGGCATTCGAAACAAACAATGGGTGTTTGCGTACCGCCTGACTGACGTATTGGGCCAGTTCCTGCGCAACAGGGGCTTGTTGCGGTAACTGCCGATTGTGCTTCACCGTAGCGCCCAACGCCCCCACAGTGGCCAGCCCATCACCCCAGTCCGCTTGTTGAAGTCGTTGCTGTATCGCCAACACCTCATCTGGCGTCAGCACTCCGGGAATATGCAGCATCATGGTGTGCGCTCTTTCATCTACTGGTGAATCAGTTGGCATGGGGCAGGCGTGCGCACGCCCCCCAACAAGTATCAAGCCGGAACTCGTGTTGGCCATTTTCCTACAGCAAGCAGCAAATGGCCAACGGCAGCCCGGCTTGATTTAGAACTTGATATTGGCAGTCACCTGTGCAGAACGCGCCGCACCTGGTGTATAGCGGCCACCGTTGTTATTCAAATTGGCGATGTACTTTTTATCAGCCAGGTTGAATACGTTCAACTGCAGGGACACATTGCGGTTGATCTCATAAGCCAAGTACGCGTCATACACCCAATACGACGGCGTATTGAGCATATTGGACATAGCTGGATCAGCACTGTTGCTGACCGAACGTGTCACCGAATCCATATACCGCGCGCCACCACCAACGGTCAGTCCATTACCCAAACGATAGGAAGTCCAGCTGGTGAAGCTCAGTTTGGGTGACCAGTTCAACTGCGCCCCTGTTTGGGTGGAAGAGCCATCCTTGACCTTGGTGTTCATGCGTGCCAAGCCTGCCGTTACATTCCAGGCCGGTGTCAGTTGCCCAACAACACCCAATTCAACGCCAGAGACTTGCTTTTTACCGTACTGCTGAATGTCACCTTCGACCGTGCGGGTCAGGTCGTTTTTAACCGTTGTACGGAACACAGCACCTGTCACCATCAAGCGGTTATCCCACAGGTTCCATTTCGTGCCCAACTCCACGTTGGTCGATTTAGACGGATCCATATTGGGGTTATTGATGCTGCTTTCGGTTGCACTCAACGTGAAGTTGCTGCCGCCAGGAGGCTGCTGAGAAGTGGAGATTCCACCGTAGATAGAACCATTGGCTGTAGGCTTGAACACCAATCCCAACTTGCCGCTCACCAAGGTATCACTGGCTTTGAGGTTGCTGAAGGTTTGAACGCCAGCCGCATCAGGTGCTGTCACCGAGTCATTCTGCGTGCGGTAACGCTCAACCCGCACCCCTCCTGTGGCTTGCCACTGAGGGTGCAGCTCCACCGTATCAAACGCATACAACGCCAGCGTTTTGGTGTTACCGTTGCTGCGCTGGCCAGTCCGTTGGATGTCTTGCCCTGCGATCGGGTCATTCACATTCGGGTTGTACAAGTTGGCTTGTGCCACGGTACCCGCGCCCGTAAGACCTTTAGTGGTCTGCTTCTCATAGATCAGCTCCACCCCCGTATTGAGCGTGTGCTGCATGCCAGCCAGCGCAAAGCGAGCACTCAAATTGGTTTGGTTGGTGGCTATCGAATTTTTTTGCCAACGCAACTGACGTGAGCGAGACGCCGTCCATGTCGCAGGATCCAGTCTGGCCACGGCATTGGCGCCAGAGCCATCGCTAACAACAGCACTGGTGCCCGTGAGCAGTTGATCAAACTCATTCTGCCCGATGCGGGTGGTATTGCGCAGCGTGGCATCGGCACTGAAGTCATGCTCCACACGCAATGTGGCCTGGGTGCTTTCGGTCTTGCTGTAGTCACTCAAGCTGCCGTAGTAATTGGAGCTGTCAACAGCGGCCAAACCACTCAAATCAACACCTGCATTGGCCAGCGCCGCATTGTAAAAACCGGGCAAACCCAATGTGGGCACGCCACCGTCTGGGCGATTGTTTTTTTTCACATACGATAAATCAGCAAACACGCGTGTCGGCGTGCCTAAACCAAATCCTACCGATGGCGCAAAACCAAAACCCTTGTTGCGCACAAAATCGCGCCCTGGGGTCCCGCTGTTTTGCGCCATGGCATTCAAACGCACGGCAGACGTATCTGACAAACTGCGATTGATGTCCGCCGTAATGCGTTTATGGTCGTCAGTTCCCATGGAAACGCGCGCTTCATTGGCGTTGCCCGTAAAAGGAACTTTGGTGGCCATATTGATGGTGCCCGATGGGGCGCCACGGCCATATTCAGAACCGGAGGCCCCTTTGATCACATCGATTTGCTCGACATTGAAGGTATCGCGGCTCTGGCTGCCCAAATCGCGCACCCCATCAACAAAAATACTGCTGCTGGTATCAAAACCGCGCATAAAAATGTTGTCTTTGGTGTTGGAGTTGCCGCCTTCACCCAACAACAGAGTCACCCCCGGTGTATTGCGCAGTGCCTCTTGCAACGTGCTGGCGTTTTGCTCTTCAATCACTTCACGGTTAATCACCGTAACAGTTTGCGGCGTATCAACCAAATTCGCTGTCATTTTGGGGCTGGCAGCCTGCTCGGTTTTGTAGGTCTGCGCATCACCTGACACTTCCACTTCAGCAAGTGTGCGAGCATTGCGCGCATCAGGCGCAACTTGTTGTGCCAATACAGAGCTGCAAGCGGCCAAGCCTATTGCAGCCACCACAGAAGAAGAAGCCACTTGCCGAGTAACTCGGTGTTTTTGACTACGGATATAAGCCATGGAATCAAACCTTTTAAAAGGACGATATCGGCTGGCTTTGTCGTGGCAAGTGCCTTTGGCATCTTCCATGTTTGGCTAGCTAAAAGCCTATTGCACTGGGTATGTGTGCTGCTCATGTACAGCTCCAACCAGCCTGACCGATGCCTTGAACACCGACACCAGTCGGAAGCGTTTTGGCTTCGCCGCCATACCCATCAATAGTTCTGCGTAACACGTCAAATTGACGAAAATTTACGGAGTCGAAATATAAATTAAATGAGAATGGTTTTTGATATCATTTTTTAATTTGTCTCTTTTATGATGCATTCGTGATCCGGCTGTCACCTGCGCGGCAACAAAATTATTTCATCCTGTCTTTGCTTTCTAGGCATAAAAAAAGCACTGACAGCATGTGTGTCAGTGCTTTGAGGGCAATGGCTGAACTGGCGATCAGCCCAACTGCGGCCTTTAGAACTGGTAGCGCAGATTCAATTTCACAGCACGCGGCTCACCGTAGATAGCTCCAGCGTAGAAGCCGTATTGGCGATAGTAGGTTTTATCAAACAAATTGCTGATGTTCAACGTACCAACCAGCTGCTTGCTGAAGTCGTAACGCGCCATCGCATGGAACAGGGTGTACCCTTTCAGGTCAATATTCACATTACTACCCTGCGTAGGGTGGCTGGTACCAGTGGCACTTTGGCGCATTGAGCTCTGTGATGTCAATCCACCACCGACAGTCAAACGGTTGAGTGCACCAGGCAAGCGGTAGCTGGTGTTCAAACGCAGCAAGTGGCGTGGATCATCGTCCGTATTAGGCGAATTGGGGTTATTGACCTTCAGATAGGTGTAGCCCCCATACATATTCCAATTGGGTGTGATGCGGCCAGAAAAGTCCACCTCAAAACCTTTTGTTCGCACGCCGGATGCACCATTGATATAGGCAACACCTTCAGCTTCGTTGCCGTACACATATTGGTCGTTGCCTTGCGGGTCCAGATCCTTAGTGGCCAGCTTCTGCTGTTTGGTATAGAACACCGCTAAAGAGCCATCAAACAAGCCATCGAGCCATTCGCCTTTGATCCCTGCCTCGTAAGCGCTGCCTGTTTTCGGGTCGATGTAGTCGCCGTTGATTTTGCGGCGGTTTTGCGCCTCAAAAATATCGGTGTAGCTAGCGTAAACAGAGTAGTTGTCATTGAGGTCGTACACGGTCCCAATGTAAGGCGTGATTTCTTTGCTGAACTCGGACGCCAGATTGCCATTGGAATAGTTACGCTGCCAGCTCACTCGGGCGCCTGCAATCACAGACCATGGCTCAGTAATGCGGAACCGATTGGCAATATAGCCCCCATAAGTTTTTTGACGACTTGTGGTGTTGATCCCTGTGCGCGCAGCCGTGATCTCGCCAAACGTATCGCCATTGGCCACAAAGTCACGCCAATCTGGAATCGCAAATTGGTCAGTGATGCGGTTCATGCAAGCGCCCAATGCCACGCCTTCTGCCGTAGTGCATTTCAGGCCAAACGTTGTGCTCTTGCTGTCTGTACCATTAAAGCCGACCATGAATTCATGGCGCTGCCCCCACAGCTCGTAAGGGCCATTAAGACTCCATTGCACATTTTTCGTAGTGTTCTCGCCTTCTTGGAACATCGTATTCATGGCGCCGCCTGTGCCATCTTGGTTCCAGTAACCACGGTTACCGCCGCTATTGGCTTTGGATGCGCCAATGTGTGTTTTGCTCTCGCCCTTAGCGCTAGAAGCCTGAAAGCGTGTAGTCCAGTTGTTCTCGAAACGGTGCTCCACATTAGCAAAAATACCACGGCTTTCGCGCTCGCTAAAACTCCAATCCGCCGCTGAATTCAAGCTGCGGCTAAAGCTGGTTGGCGTGCCATCTGCAAACCAGATCGGTACGTTTGTGCCCCATGTTGCCCCATTCAAACGGCGGCGCTCATACTGCGCGCCAAAACCAATTTTGGTATCAGGCGTGGCATCAATGGCAAAGCTGGCCAACGCACCAACCGCTTTGTTTTCTTCACGATCGCGAAAACCATCTGAATCCTCCCCCGAAACCACAAAGCGGCTACGCACCCGGCCATCACTGGTCAAGGGTTGATTGACATCAGCCATCAATTGGCGCTTGTTCCAGCTGCCCACCGTCGCAGACAAGGTGGTTGAGCGGGTTTTACGTGGTTCTTTACGCACCATTTCGACGGCACCAGAAGGATCTCCGGTATTGCCCATCAACCCATTGGCACCACGCAAAATTTCCACACGGTCATACAAATCCATGTTGATCGACATACCCTGACCAGCAAAGCCAGTGTCACCATCAATGCGACCGCCATCGACCTTGAAGTTGGTGATCTTGTAGCCGCGTGCACGGTAATCAACACGCGCACCAATGTCGAGCTGGGTGGCCGTAATCCCTGTGGCATGTAACAACGCATCGTCAAGGGTTTCAACGTTTTCATCGTCCATTTGCTGACGCGTGACCGTGCTCACAGACTGCGGTGTCTCGCGGCGCGTCAATGTCAGCCCCGTCGATGCCGATACGGCTGGGTTCTCATAGGATTTGGTCACTTCACTGGCATTGGTCACCTCGGCCGTGCTGCTCACTTGCACTTCGGCCAGCGCCGGAGTGTCTGAGTTGGTTGCAGACTGGGCATAAGCGCCTGAGGCCATGAGTGCTTGGATGCTCAATGCCAATACCGTAGGAACCACCGAAGGCGGCAAAGCCCGGCGCGCGAAAGAAGATGGATTCGATGACATGGATTGCTCTGAATGGAATAAAGCCAACACCCCCCATACCGCAACAAGCGATGGGACGCACTCGGCAGTCCTTGGTATGTGGTAGTGACCTGATTGCGTTCAGTCCTTCACGTCCAGTTGCAGAAAAACTCAATCCTGCCACTGCTCGCTTGTATCCAGATGCTGTTTGAAGGCATTTCGAACGCGAGCGAAGTCTAGTAAATCTGCGGCTCGGAAAAGGGGTTACAGAGCCAATGAAATGTAATGAAATATATTCTCATTATCATTTTTATCCCGAAAGAATAGCGCATTTGGGTGGCGCAACATCGCTTACATTACGGTCAGGATACCGTTGTAAACCTGCGCCGATATTGCATTTAGCCATTCTTGGCATACACCTCGTGAACGCCGCCCCAGCGTGCTGGTTTGTACCAGATGACGCGTCTCGCACACCCCAGTGATTCAATTTAAGATGTTGCCATGTCCCCACGCTCCCAACGTGGCGAGTTATGTGCACCACGCAAGCCATTACTTTTGATTCTCAGGCCGCATCGCCCTTTACGCTGAATTCCCCATGTCATTGCGCCCCCATATTCTTGTTGTTGAAGACGACTTCGACATGAGCCAACTGATTGCAACGTTCTTGCACCAAGCACAGTTCAATGTCAAAACGGCAGAACACGGTGATGCCATGCGCGAAGCGCTGCTGCAAGGCCCCACTGACCTGATCGTCATGGACCTGATGTTGCCAGGCTCGGATGGCTTGGATCTGTGCAAAGAGTTGCGCGCGCACCCCACCTACGCCAAAACCCCCATCATCATGCTCACGGCCAGAGGCAGCACACTCGACCGTGTGCTGGGATTAGAACTGGGCGCAGATGACTATCTGGCCAAACCGTTTGAACCTGTAGAGCTTCTCGCCCGTATCAAAGCAGTGCTGCGCCGCAGCCCGCCTGAGAATGCACTCAATCCGTCAGCAAATGACGCGCTCCACAACGAGAGCGACGACATCCCCGCCACCTACCACTTTGAAGGTTGGCAACTCAATACGCGTGCGCGTCAACTCCATTCACCAGAAGGCGTGGTGATCAGCTTGGCCAACTCTGACTACCAGATTCTGCAATTGCTATTGAGCCGCCCGCACCGCCCCATCAGCCGCGATGAATTACTGGAACACGCGTTCGGACGCGAGCGAGCTCCTAACGACCGCACGGTAGATGTGTGCGTTTCTCGCCTGCGCAGCCACCTCGAATCAGATAGCCGTCAGCCGCGAATGATCCGAACGATCCGCCACGAAGGATATATGTACAACGGCGAACTGCCCCGCACGGCCAGTCTCACACCCACCCCCTTGCCCTTGCCACATGCTTTCAGCTAAAACCTGGCTGGCATGACCGCGATTCAGCAAGCCATCAGCAAGGCCAAGCAGCACCTGGCTAGACTTTGGCCGGACTCCATATTTGGACGCATGGTGCTGATCCTGGTGGCAGGAATGCTGGCAGCGCAATTCCTCACCAGTAGTATTTGGCTTAATGTGCGCCACGCCCAGCGGCTTGAAGCACCAACGCGTCTGGTAGGAGAGCGCATTGCAGACTTGGTCGAGTTGCTTGACAGCGGGCACCCACGCGCTGAAGTACTGGAACTGGCTACGCACATCGGCCTGAATGCCACCCTCAGCACCAGCAGCCAGCCCAGCCAGTTGGGTCGCACACAACATGCTCTCTCTGCAGCCAAACTCTTGGAGCGCGTATTTCACGAACGTGTCCCCGACCAGCGGCAATTAGAGTTACTGCATCTGGCCCTGCTGGATGACCAAGGCCATAACGCAGACTGGTTCACGCTCTCAGGCTTTAGCCCTTTGACCGTGGTCTATTCGATGCAATTGCAATACGCCCCTAACCAATGGCTTCGCATCACCTCGCAGTTACAGCCAGGTTGGCAGGAAGACAATGCCTGGCGCGTGCTTGGTGACTTATTCTGGCGGGTCTACGCCATCCGTATTTTGATTGTCGTGGCGCTGGTGGTGCTTGCCGTTCGCTGGGTAGCGGAGCCGTTGTCGCGACTGGCCAAAGCTGCCCAATCATTGGGCAGCAACATCACCCAGGCCACCCCTTTGGACGAGAATGGCCCCGCAGAAGTACGCCATGCAGCCCATGCCTTTAACCGCATGCAGGCTCGCATCATTGCCCAGATTGAGGAGCGCGATCGTTTTCTTGCCGCTGTTTCGCATGACCTGCGCACCCCCATGACCCGTATGCGCTTGCGACTGGCATTGCTCAACACTGACAACCACGCGGCATCAGTGAGCAAACTGCGTGACGACCTCAGCGACATGGAGTCTTTGGTTGAAAGCACCCTTGCCTTCATTCAAGCGGAGCAACGGGCCTCCCATGTTCAACGTTTAGACCTAGACTCACTGGCACACAGCCTATGCCAAGACCTGCAAGAGCTGGGGCACCACATCACCATCACAGGTGCCACAGGAGCCCCCATTGAGGCCGATGCGATGGGCCTCAAACGCGCCCTGAGCAATTTGCTCGACAACGCTCTGCGCTACGGCCACAACGTGCAAGTGCTGTTGGCACACACCCAAGAAACGGTCAGTATCACCATACTCAACGAGGGCCCCTGCATCCCTGAAGCTTTGCTTGCCTCCATCACCCAGCCTTTTGTCAGGGGTGAGCCATCGCGCAACAACGCCACCGGCGGTTACGGCTTAGGATTGAGCATTGTTGAGGCTGTTGCGCGCAGCCACCGCGGCCAATTTCGTTTGAGCAACCGCGCTGAGCAGCAAGGTGTTTGCGCCTATTTAGAGTTGCCTCGTTTTTCAGGAAAAGTGCTTACTGCACTCCACTGATCGGCAGGCCGCACCGCAAGCACTGCAGCCACCTGCCCCCGTCGTTGCAGTTGCCCCTGACACCATCGCAATAGCCCTATTGAGGCTAAGCCACTGCGAAGAAGTCCAACACTGCACCGGCCTGAATGCGACAATTCGCCCGATCAGGCAGTGGCGCACGAACCATGCAGAAAGACCATTTTCCAAATGCCAGTCTGGCCCACTGCACAAAGCGCATTGCATTTCTGTTTAACCATTACAAGGAGCACCCATGGCACAAGTTACCCTCAAAGGCAACCCTATCGAAGTTGAAGGCACATTGCCGCAAGCCGGTCAAACGGCTCCGGCCTTTTCGCTCGTTGGCAAAGACTTGGCCGATGTTACTTTGGCGCAATTTGCTGGTAAGCGCAAAGTGCTAAACATTTTCCCCAGCGTAGACACTCCCACCTGCGCAACGTCGGTTCGCACCTTCAACCAACAAGCATCCGCCTTGAACAACACTGTCGTGTTATGCATTTCAGCTGACTTGCCATTCGCCCAAGCACGTTTTTGCGGCGCTGAAGGCCTGAGCAACGTGGTGACTTTGTCCACCATGCGCGGCGCTGCTTTCCTGAAAGACTATGGTGTGGCCATCGCCACAGGGCCATTGGCCGGCGTGGCCGCACGTGCCGTGGTGGTACTTGATGAAGACAATAAAGTGCTGCACAGCGAGCTGGTCAGCGAAATTGCGCAAGAGCCCAACTACGAAGCAGCCAAAGCCAGCCTAGCCTGATCTGCAAAGAAACTACTGACGCCCAACAAAAAGACCATGCATGCATGGTCTTTTTTCATGGGGATCTATGCCTGCGCACGCATGCCAAAAAGTGATTATTACAACCGCTTATTCATGGACGGACAAGGCACCATCCATGATACGACTGCCCGTCAAACGCTCATGCGTGCGCAATGCATAGCGGTCAGTCATCCCGGCGATAAAGTCAGCCACAACACGGGCTTGGTCATGCGCTGTCACGGCCTGCGCAGCTCTGGCAGCGAATTCAGGCGGCATTTCTTGCTGCATCTGCCAGTAATGCGCAAACAAAGTGGCTATCACCTGTTTCGCCCTGCCTGTGGTGTCCTCCACAACTGGATGACGGTATAGATTGGCAAACAGCGTTCGTTTCAATTGAACGGCCTGTTGGTGCATCGCATCGCTAAAACGCACCAGCAGTGGCAATCGGCGCACGGCATCGGCGCCGTCAGGCGCGTGCACTGCCAACTGTGCACGCGTAGTGTTGATCACATCGTAGATTTGCGCGCTGAGCATTTCGCGCAACGTCGCGTACAACCAGCGTTTGGGCGCGGCACGCAAATGCGGATGCTGCTCCAATGTGGCACGCCGGTACGTAGAAAACAAAGGCACATCTTCCAACTGCTGTTCATGCAACAAGCCTGAACGCACACCATCGTCAATGTCGTGGGCGTTGTAGGCAATCGAATCGGCCAAATTGCACAGCTGCGCCTCCAGACTCGGACTCGGTAGTGCCGGGTCAAGAAACCGACGCGCAATACCACCTGGCTCCTGAGCTTCAATCAAACGGGCATTGTGCGCAGAGCAGTGTTTAAGAATGCCCTCGCGTGTTTCATAGGTCAGGTTCAAACCATCGAAGTCTGCATAACGCTGCTCTAATAGATCCACTACACGCAAACTTTGGATATTGTGCTCAAAACCACCAAAATCACGCATGCAGTCGTGTAGCGCATCTTGGCCTGCATGGCCAAACGGCGTATGCCCCAAGTCATGTGCCAAGGCAATGGCTTCAACCAAGTCTTCATCCAAACCCAGCGGACGCGCAATGGAGCGCGCTACCTGCGCCACTTCCAGCGAGTGCGTCAGGCGCGTGCGGAACATGTCGCCTTCATGGTTGAGAAAGACCTGCGTTTTGTACACCAGTCTGCGAAATGCCGATGAGTGCACAATCCTGTCTCGATCGCGCTGAAAATCACTGCGCGTTGGAGCACTCTGCTCCGCAATTCTTCTGCCACGGCTTTGCGCCCAATCGCTGGCGTAAACGGCCAATGCGGTGGTGTTACTCATGCGGTGATAAGTTCGTTCAGCAAGTTGGCCACAATGGCATCGTCGACTTTTTCTGTCACGGCCTTGCCTGCTGGCTTGAGCACCACAAAACGGATTGCACCGCCTTGGGATTTTTTGTCCACACGCATCAAATCCAAGTAACGCTGTGCATTGTTAGTCGCATCCAGAACAGGCGCTTGCACAGGCAAACCAGCCTGCTCCAACAGTGCAACCAAACGGGCGTGAAACTGAGCATCTTGCTGATAGCCGAGCTTGGTCGACAAATGGCTGGCCAACACCATACCTGCAGCCACAGCGTGGCCATGCAGCCAAGCGCCATAGCCTTTGCCAGCCTCAATCGCATGGCCGAAGGTATGTCCGAAATTGAGAATCTCGCGCAAGCCGCTTTCGGTTTCATCGGCACTCACCACTGCCGCTTTGATCTCACAACTGCGTCGCACGGCATACCGCAAGGCCTCCACATCTTGCGCGACCAGTGCTTGTACATTGGCCTCCAACCATTCAAAGAAGGCCATGTCATAAATCGGGCCATACTTGATGACTTCACCCAGCCCCGCGCTCAACTCTGCAGCAGGCAAGGTTTTGAGCGTATCGAGATCGCACACCACCAGCTTGGGCTGGTAAAAAGCACCGATCATGTTTTTACCCAAGGGATGGTTAATAGCGGTTTTGCCACCAACCGAAGAGTCGACCTGCGCAAGCAAGGTGGTAGGCACCTGCACAAAAGGCACCCCACGCATATAGCAAGCAGCGGCAAAGCCAGTCATATCGCCAATCACACCACCGCCCAATGCAAACAGCACGGCCTTGCGGTCCGCAGCTTGGCCTAGCAGTACGTCAAAAATCTGGTTCAGTGTTTCCCAGTTTTTATATTGCTCGCCATCGGGCAACACCACTTCAATGACTTTAGGGTAATGGCCTTCAAGCCGTTGGCGCAATGCCTTTGCGTACAGCGGTGCCACGGTGTCGTTGGTCACAATCACCGCACTGGTGCCCTTGGGCCAGTGCGCATGGGCCTCTTGCCACAGGCTCTCGCCTTGGCCAATCAAAATGGGGTAAGAACGCTCTGCCAAGTCAATCTGTACCACATCAATAGCGGCACGATCAGACTGGGCAAATGAGGAGGCAGTAGTTGCGGTAGTCATAAGCTCACAATGGGGAATGGCAATTCAGGGAACGGGCATCACTGGTGCAGGCTGGCAGCACAGGTTCAATGCCGTGTGTTTTCAAAGCTTGCTCAATGGTTTGCAGAATATGGCGCATTCCAGCATCGGCGACGATGGCATGGTCCGCCGTTTCGCTATAGAACGGGTGGCGCGCGTCATACAGCTCTTGCAACCGTTTGAGCGGGTCAGCCACTTGCAGCAGAGGTCGGGTGCGGTCATTGCGAACCCTGCGCAACAACATTTCAGGCTTTGCAGTCAGATACAGCACGTGGCATTGCGCACGCAGTTGGGCTCGGTTCGCCTCGCGCAGCACAACACCACCACCAGTAGAAAGTACCAAAGGCTCAGCACGAGCCACCTGTTCTGCCAATACACGCTGCTCGGCATCACGAAATGCCACTTCGCCCATGCGCTCAAAATATTCCGCAATACTGCAACCGATGGACTCTTCAATGGCATGATCCAAATCGACGAATGGCCTAGCGTAAATTCTGGCTAATTTGCGCCCTACAGTGGTCTTCCCAATCGCGGGCATTCCAATCAGCGCAATATGCGGCGTTGCGGTTCTCATTCAGATGGGTCTTCAATATCGAAATAACGTATCCGTCCATCATGCCATGACTTCAACGCCCCGCAAGGCTTTCGGCCTAGCTGCACTCAGCTCAAGACAAGCTGGCGGCCACGCTGGCAGCAGTCTCGGGCAGCAAGCGTGCAACCAGAGCGCCCTCAACAGGGCCTTGCACCGGAATCCAGACACGCAATGGGTTGCCTGAAGCCACATCAATGGCAGCACCATCTTTGTTCTGCATGGTTTCCAGCTTCACAAAACGGTTGCCAGTGGGGTGAATAATCTCCAGGGTATCGCCCACTGCAAAGCGGTTTTTAGTCTCCACCTCAACCCAGCCATCTGCACGCACGCCACGCACTTCGCCCACAAACTGGCTGCGGTTGGCGACAGAGTGGCCGGTTTCATAGTTCTGGTAATCATTGGCAGGGCGACGCTCAAGCAAACCACCTGTATATCCCCGGTTGGCCAAGCCTTCAAGCTCGGTAATCAACGCCGGATTGAAGGGGCGGCCCGCTACCGCATCATCAATTGCGCGGCGGTACACCTGTGCCGTGCGTGCAACGTAATACAGGCTCTTGGTACGCCCCTCAATTTTGAGGGAATCAACACCGATTTTCGTTAGCTTCTCCACATGCTCAACCGCGCGCAAATCCTTGCTGTTCATGATGTAGGTGCCATGCTCATCTTCCATGATCGGCATCAGCTCACCAGGGCGGCCAATTTCTTCAATCAAATAGACCTGATCGGCCTTGGGGTGGCGCTGGCCATCGCCACAAGCTGAAAACGCCTTATCGGCCTCTTCCTGCATATGCTGAAAGTTAAAGCCAGCATCCATTTTTTCCGTGGCCAATGCTTCGCCCGTGTTGGGGTCAACAGCTGCGTCATGGGTTTTATAGTCCCAACGGCAGGCATTGGTGCAAGTGCCTTGGTTTGGGTCGCGGTGGTTGAAGTACCCCGACAACAGGCAACGCCCGGAATAGGCAATGCACAAAGCGCCATGCACAAACACTTCAATCTCCATGTCTGGACAGTCTTGGCGGATTTGCTCAATCTCTTTGAGGCTCAATTCACGCGAAAGAATAATGCGCGAGACGCCAACTTTTTGCCAAAACTTCACGGAAGTAGAGTTGGTCGTATTGGCCTGCACTGACAAATGGATTGGGATATGCGGCCACTTCTCATGCACTTGCATGATCAAGCCCGGGTCGGCCATGATCAATGCATCAGGATTGAGATTGATCACAGGCTCAATGTCGCGCAGATAAGTGCGCACCTTGTCGTTGTGTGCCAACAAATTGCTGGTCACAAAAAACTTTTTGCCCCGTGCGTGTGCTTCTTCAATGCCCTGCTTAAGCTGCTCGATCCTGAAGTCATTATTGCGCGCGCGCAAAGAATAACGGGGTTGGCCTGCATACACCGCATCGGCGCCAAAATCGTAGGCAGCGCGCATCTTTTCCAGCGAACCAGCAGGCAATAAAAGTTCAGGGCTAAAAGTCGTCATGGTCGATCTCGTGGTGGCATCAAGGCGCAACTTGTCGTGCGCCTCAACGCTGTCTCATCGGCCCATCCAGCAACCAAAGCAAACAAGGGGGACGATGGTATAAAAACCGCAATTATCCCAGTCTGCGGACAACCTTTCCAGCCTCAGACCAAAAGACCATACCCTGCAGCCGCCTGATGGCCCATGACAACGCAGTAAAAACACGTTCTCATAGCGTCGCGTCGTGCACACCAAGCTCGGCATCCAACAACGCGACAACTGCCTGCGCCACCTGCACAGCATACTCATCGACCAAGCGCCAGCGTGCAGAATCAACCGCCATAGATTGCCAGGTCACTGCAGACACGGGTTGAACCAATGGCATTAACTGCTGCAGTAAAGCTGACTGCTGCGGCCCAGCGGCGTTCCCTCCGACCTCCAATCGCAGCAACACCTGCACCAACGTATTCAGTTTACGCTGCAAGGCATCTGGTGCCGCGCCATCAGCATGCGCCAACGTCCTCGCCCAGCCCTCTCCCAACAGTAAACTGGCCCCATACAAACGGGCAGCATGCCGACCATACCGCCGTGCGTGCGCCTGCACCTTGTCACTAACCAACCGCCCCCGTACGGACCATTTGGCTGACTGGTCGCTTTGCTCAATAGCGGCCTGCAACACCGACAAATTGCTGTAGGCCTGCGTGATGGTGTTGAGTGCCTTTTCGGCCTGCGCAGAATCTGTCCCAGCACAGGCCAGCTGCATGGCCTCTAATCCTTTGCCGAGCTGGTGCAAAAGCTTTTGCGCTGCAACCGACATCCCTTTGAGTGGGTCCGTCGTGAACAAAATCTGGCTGAACACCAAGCCGATTGCAGCGCCAGTCATGACATCGAGCAAACGCGCCTCGCCCGCAACCGCAGGCCCCATAGCCCAAACCAAGAGCACGGATACGGCCGCCTGAATCGCCGCAACCGGCGTTGGACTGACCAAGCACCCCAGCAGTAAAGCAATAAAAATTGAACACCCCAAGCGCAACATAGGATGGTGTTCAGGCAGCAACCACGCCACTTCAGCAATCACAATCCCTATGGTGCATCCCAGCAGCATGCTCCAAGTTTGCTTGAGGTGGCTGGGCAAGCCCGGCGCCAGACACACCACAACAGCCACGGCTGCAAAAGTGGGTTTGGCGTGCCCCCATAGCAAGTGGGCAGCTACCCAAGCCAGCACGGCAGCAATGGCTGAGACCACGGCATCACGCAAAGCGAAGTCCACGCGTGCCTTTGCAACTTGTGCCATGTATTGAAAAAAGCCTGCAAACATCCGCTCTTCCTATTAAACCGCTCCGGGCCTGCTCACAATATCCTCATCATCGAACAACAGCATTCAAGTTTTTTCATAAACCCGAATCACAAGACTTCCATCCTAAATACGTTCTAAACGCATCCAACTGCGCTTCATTCAGCGCGCCTTCACTCAGGCACAAAAAACACAACACACTGTTTCTTTTTTAGGCATTGTCTCGGCCCATAAAAGGCGCAAGATACTCAGCAAGGCACAAGATGCCTTGATGCAGCTTAAAGAGGAAAAAACTCTGAATCCCCCACACTATGAGTGCGTGAAAGGGCTGCAACACATTGCCATTGTGTGGCTGCTTCTTTGGCAATGCACGTTCTATTTGATGCAGCTTTAGGGAGTCCAATTGTGGCTTACAAAACCGTTAATCCATATACAGGCGAACAACTGAAAACTTTTCCAGATGCCACTGACGAGCAGGTTCAACAAGCTATTGGTCACGCACATCAGACATTTTTGAACTGGAAGGAAACCCCTTTTTCCACTCGCGCAGCCGTTTTAAACAAGGCAGCCAAACTGCTACGGGATAATGCTTTTCAATACGCCAGCATCCTCACTTTAGAGATGGGCAAGCTGATTGGTGAAGCAGAGGCAGAAGTCGAGTTGTCTGCACAAATTCTGGAGTATTTCGCTAAAAATGGGGAGTCCCTACTCCAACCCGATGTACTTCCTGTGTCTGCCGCTGATGGCAAGGCCTACATCGTGCATGAGCCATTAGGCGTGCTGCTGGCCGTTGAACCCTGGAACTTCCCTTACTACCAAATCGCCCGCATTCTGGCACCTCAACTGACTGCGGGTAACACCCTGCTGCTCAAACACGCCTCCAACGTCCCCCAAAGCGCAAAAGCCTTTGAACAACTGATGCGCGATGCAGGCCTGCCTGAAGGCGCCTTCATCAACCTGTTTGTCAAACACACCCAAATTGAATTGATTTTGAACGACCCTCGCGTTCATGGTGTTGCACTGACAGGTTCGGAAGGTGCTGGCGCCATCGTTGCTGGTCTAGCAGGCAAAGCGTTGAAAAAATCAACCCTGGAACTCGGAGGCGCCGATGCCTTTGTTGTCCTTCACGATGCAGATGTCCCCAAAGCCGCCAAATGGGGGGTATTCGGTCGCCATTGGAATGGCGGCCAAGTGTGTGTTTCCTCCAAACGCATGATTGTGGTTGATTCTGTCTATGACGAATATCTGCGCCTCTACACAGAAGGCGTAGCTCAGCTCAAAGCTGGCGACCCCGCTGAGCGCTCCACCACCTTGGCGCCGCTGTCCTCACAAAGCGCGGCAGATGAGCTCAAAGAAAAAATACATCAGGCTGTGGCCCACGGCGCCATTGCCACAGAAGTTGGCCCCAAGGTGCCTGCTCAAGGCGCTTTTGTTCAGCCCACCATCCTGACCAATGTCACACCAGACAACCCTGCCTACCATCTGGAATTCTTTGGCCCCGTTTCCATGATTTTCCGCGCCAAAGATGAAGCTGACGCCATTCGTATTGCCAACGATTCTCCGTTCGGATTGGGTGGTTCAGTGTTCACTCAAAACGTCCAACATGGCGAAGAAGTAGCCAAGAAAATCTCAACCGGCATGGTGTTCGTAAACCAACCCACACGTGTCAAGGCCGACATGCCATTCGGCGGCGTGCGCAATTCTGGCTATGGCCGAGAACTGGTTCATCTGGGCATCAAAGAGTTTGTGAACCACAAACTCATCAACGTAGTTGATATTGACGCCCCCTTCTAAACATCAGTGCTGTGCATCTTTCGGCAACAAACGCCATCTGCAGAAGCAATCGGAAGCTTCCCGCAGATGGCATATTGATTGCCGCGATCACTCCGTCCAGCACACGTTGCAACGAAGATAAACAGCTAAAAAACAAAAAAACAGGAAAAAATGAAAAAAAACACCAAACTTCCAAAAATGAACTCAAAAGCCCTATACAATGCGGCCTTCGCTTCAGGCGCGTAGCTCAGTTGGTTAGAGCACCACCTTGACATGGTGGGGGTCGTTGGTTCGAATCCAATCGCGCCTACCAATGATTTTTTTTGAATTATTCAAAAAAATAAGATTCATTGGAAATAAATGAACCGCACATTTTTGTGCGGTTTTTTTTTTGCGCAAAACAACTGCGAAACGCTACTTTTAAGCCTCAAAAAAAAGGGCCGCACCATCGAGCAGCCTTTTTTTTGCGCATCAGCACAAGCAATGCAGCAAGTAT
This sequence comes from Lampropedia puyangensis, assembly GCF_004833285.1. GTDB lineage: Bacteria > Pseudomonadota > Gammaproteobacteria > Burkholderiales > Burkholderiaceae_C > Lampropedia > Lampropedia puyangensis. The sequence continues at coordinate 630,869 of NZ_STFG01000001.1, read as the reverse complement.
ATAGTCGCAGGAAATGCCTATATTGCCGCACACCGACGACACAATCCTACAAAGCGATGTCTGGCACTTTCTTCACTTCAGCAGGATTTTCTACAGGATGGCTGCCAGCGGCCACGCCTTGCAGGGTTGGCGGAGCCATAGCCAACTGCAGTGCTTCTGTCGTCTCTGCCCACACCTGCGCCAACAACGCAGGATTTTCGTTGAGCTTGACGCCATAGCTTGGCACGATGTGCTTGATCTTGTCTTTCCATGCCGCTGTTTGCATCTGCTGTGGAAACACCGTCTCCAGCAGCGACAGCATGATGGCTGGAGAGGTCGAACCACCAGGTGATGCACCAAGCAACGCACTCAACGATTTATCTTGTGAAGCCACCACCTCAGTCCCCAGTTTCAGCTGGCCACCTTTTTCCGGGTCGTTCTTGATGATCTGCACGCGCTGCCCTGCTTGCCACAGGCGCCAATCCTCATCCTTGGCTTCGGGCATATAGCGGCGCAGCGAATCCATCTTCTGTTCTTTACTCAAGCTCAACTGACCTGCTAGATATTTGATCAATCCAAACTCATCGACTCCCACTTGCAGTTGCGGAATCACAGTGGAAAAAGTCGTTGCCTTGAGCAAATCAAAGTAAGAGCCATTCTTCAAAAACTTACTGGACCAGGTCGCAAATGGGCCAAACAGCAGCACCTGCTTGCCATCGAGCATGCGCGTATCCAAATGCGGCACCGACATTGGTGGCGAACCGGTATCAGCCAGACCGTATACCTTGGCCAAATGGCGTTTGGCAATTTCAGGTTTTTCTGTCACTAAAAACTCGCCGCCAACCGGAAAACCCGCGTAGCTCTTTGACTCAGGAATGCCCGAAAGCTGGAGCAAAGGCAATGCCGCGCCACCGGCGCCAATGAATACATAACGGGCATCCACGGTTTGGATTTTGCTGTCATCACGCATGTCAAATGCAGAAACCCGCCATGTGCCATCTTCGTTGCGGGTTATAGAACGCACTTCGTGGCCCGTGACAATCTTGAAATGGGGCTGACTCGACAAGTAGCGGTAAAACTGGCGGGTGATTTCGCCCAAATTCACATCAGTGCCCATGGTGTTGCGCGTAACCGTCAGCACTTCCCCATCAGCACGCCCCTCCATCATCAGAGGCACCCATTGCTTAATTTGTTCAGGATCGGTGCTCGACTCCATGCCTGTAAACAACGGCGAAACCGACAGCGCCTTTAACCGCTTGTCGATGAACTGGCGATTTTCCTCACCAAACACCATGTTCATATGAGGCGTGGAATTGATGAAGTCGCGTGGATTACCCAGCACTCCTTGGCGCACCTGATGCGCCCAGAATTGACGCGAGACTTGGTGGCTTTCATTGATGCGCAAGGCAGCGGCAATTTGCACATTGCCATTGGTGTCCATCGGTGTGTAATTCAACTCACACAACGCAGCATGCCCGGTGCCTGCATTGTTCCAGCCGTTGGAACTCTCTTCGGCCACTTGGTCAAGCCGCTCAAACACCTCGCAAGTCCAGCCGGGTTCTAGCTCTGCCAGTAAAGTACCCAAAGTGGCACTCATGATGCCCGCGCCAATGAGCAGCACATCGACTTGACGGTCTGCAGTCGCAGCTCTGTACTGGCTGCCACCAAAAACGCTATAGCCCACGACACCAAGCCCCGCCACCCCGGCTGTGGATGCAATGAACTTGCGGCGCGTGAAAGTGCTGGAAGTGCTTGCAGTTGTTTGATCTGTCATAACCATCAATATTGAGTTAGAGAATGATTCGTAATTCTGCTTGAAATGGCTTTTTGTGCGCTACACACCCAGGAAAACCCTAGGTGTTTCGTGTTTTTACAGATTTTCTGCGCGGTGGCTTACGCATTAATCGCTAATTCACACACCCAATAATGCCACGTCACTCAGGCATAGATGCTTCGCAGGCCACACGCAAACGCTCCATGTCTTGAGGTGGCATGGGGGCAGTCATCATGGCGCGGTACACCATGCACACGTTGGTTTCCTCCTGGTGTTGCACAGGAGCCTCTCTCTCCTGCGCAGGCAAGTGGTTGGCACAACCCGCAAGCCATGCCCCCACGACAACGATCACCAGAGCTCTCTGGCAATGGCGCATCAAGGGTACAGCCCTCGTAATTCGCGCGCTTGCAAAATGCGGGTACAGGCAACAATGAAGGTGGCTGTACGCAGGGTCACCTTATGCTGCTGCGCAACATGCCAAACGGAATTGAAAGCGTCCTTCATGATCTTGACCAAACGCTGGTTGATTTCATCCTCTGTCCAGAAGAAGCTGGAGAAATCCTGCACCCACTCGAAATAACTCACCGTCACACCACCGGCGTTGGCAATCACATCGGGCAGCACCAAAACGCCTTTGTCATTCAAGATGTCATCTGCTGTTGGCGTGGTCGGGCCGTTAGCGCCTTCAATCACCATCTTGGCTTTGATCTGGTGCGCATTGTCTTTATTGATCTGCCCTTCCAGCGCAGCTGGAATCAAGATGTCACAGTTCACACCCCAAAACTCTTGCGCCGCCATGCTGTCAGCCTGTTTGAAGCCCCCAACGCCCCCACTTTCGCGCACATGCTCAAGCAATGCTGGTACGTCCAAACCGCTGTCGCTATAGACGGTGCCCGTGTGGTCTTGCACCGCAACCACAATCGCGCCAGCTTCAGCAAAAAGTTTTCCAGCAATACCGCCCACATTCCCAAAGCCTTGTACGGCAACACGTGCACCTTCAATGGGAAGACCAATGAGTTTGGCCGCCTCCACCCCAACCGTGAATACGCCGCGCCCCGTAGCTTCACGGCGCCCCAAGGATCCCCCCAACTCAATAGGCTTGCCAGTCACCACGCCAGTCGCAGTAGCGCCCACGTTCATCGAATAGGTATCCATCATCCAGGCCATCACCTTTTCGTTGGTGTTGACATCAGGTGCAGGAATATCTTTGGTTGGGCCAATAATCAGGCCAATTTCACTGGTATAGCGGCGGGCTACTTTTTCCAGTTCGTTTTGCGAATATTGGCGCGGATCAATCCGAATACCACCTTTGGCACCGCCGTAAGGCACGTTCACAGCCGCATTCTTAACCGACATCCAAGCCGACAAAGCCATCACTTCAGACAGCGTCACATCCTGGTGGAAACGTACGCCGCCTTTGCCTGGCCCGCGCGATAAGTTGTGCTGCACCCGATAGCCTTCAAAGTGGGCCACAGTGCCATCATCGAGCTCGATAGGAATATCTACAATCAACGCCCGCTTGGGGTGCTTGAGTGTTTCAACCCATTTGGCCAAATGGCCCAGATAGGGGGTGACTCGATCAACCTGTTTAAGGTAAATGCCCCATGGCCCCAAATGCTCAGGATTCAAATATGAAGGCAACGCATGTTGATGCTGGTAGCTGCGTACTTTAGGCGCTGGCTCGGTTTGACGCTCAACGCGTGCAGGTGTTGCAGGCAGCTTGGCTACAGGCACTTTTTGCTTTCGGACTGCAGAGGCTTTTTCAGCAGATGGGCTGACCGCAGCAGCCTTCACAGTCGTGGCTTTTGGCTTGGCTGTGGTGGTGGCTTTCTTGCTAGGGGGCATGGATTGTCTCCAAGGTTACACAAAAGCTACAGCATAGCTTTCTAACCGGCTTTGTCTATTGCCCATGCGCCAATTAGGTGCAATGCCATTGCAAACGCGCTACAGTCTCGGGTTTTCCTTGGTTCCCAGAGTTATTCCCATGCAGTTACAAGGCATCCGTCGCCGGATTGTGTACGTCACCATTTACGAAATCATTGCCATCGCCGTCTCTAGTTGGGGACTGGCCTTCGTCAGCGGGCGAGGCATGTCGCAGGCACTAGTTGCAGCCGTGGCGGCATCTGCCATCGCTGTCAGCTGGAACTACGTTTTCAATACTTTTTTTGAGCGCTGGGAAGCCAAGCAAACCGTTAAAGGCCGCAGCATCAAGCGCCGCATTGCCCATGCCTTGGGTTTTGAAGGCGGTTTGATTGTGTTTCTGGTGCCCCTGTTTGCGTGGCAATTGAACGTTACCCTCTGGCAAGCCTTTGTGATGGATTTTGGTTTGATGGTGTTCTTCCTCGTCTATACCTTTGTGTTCACCTGGTGTTTTGACCGCATTTTTGGCCTGCCCAATAGCACTCAAACAGTCAGTACAGATACCAGCGCAGAAAACCAAACCACGGCCAGCGCCTGACCCGACACCCCAACGCCACCACCGCGTAATTGCACGCCTTGGGCCACCCAAGTAGTGGTGCAACACCAGCACCCGCTGGCACAATGACGGGTAATCCCGCAGACACGATGAATTGATCGCTCCATGTCCAGCACGTCTACCCCCGCTTCTCCCATCGCCCCGCCCGCCATGCGCCTCTCTGGCCTTGAGCCCCTTGTTATTGACGATAACTCCCTCTTCGTCAACATCGGTGAGCGCACCAACGTCACCGGCTCCAAAGCGTTTGCGCGCATGATTCTCAACGGCCAGTACGAAGAAGCGCTGGCCGTGGCACGTCAGCAAGTGGAAAACGGCGCGCAGATCATCGACATCAACATGGACGAGGCCATGCTCGACAGCAAGGCCGCGATGGTGCGCTTTCTGAACCTCATCGCGTCGGAGCCCGACATCGCCCGCGTGCCCATCATGGTCGATTCGTCGAAATGGGAAGTGATCGAGGCGGGCCTGCGCTGCATTCAGGGCAAGCCCATCGTCAACTCCATCTCCATGAAAGAAGGGGTAGAGAAATTCAAGCATGAGGCCGAGCTGATCAAACGCTACGGCGCGGCCACCGTGGTGATGGCGTTTGACGAAGTGGGCCAAGCCGATACCTACGCCCGCAAGATCGAGATTTGCGAGCGCGCCTATCGCATCTTGGTGGACGAAGTCGGCTTCCCGCCGGAAGACATCATCTTTGACCCGAACATTTTTGCCGTCGCCACCGGCATTGAAGAGCACAACAACTACGCGGTGGAATTCATCGAAGCCACACGCTGGATCAAGCAAAACCTGCCCGGTGCGAAAGTCTCCGGCGGCGTGTCGAACGTGTCCTTTTCCTTCCGCGGCAACGATCCTGTGCGCGAGGCGATTCACACCGTATTCCTCTACCACGCCATCAAAGCGGGGATGGACATGGGCATCGTCAACGCGGGCATGGTCGGCGTGTACGACGACCTGGAGCCCGAACTGCGCGAGCGCGTGGAGGACGTGATCCTCAACCGCCGCGAAGACGCGGGCGAGCGCTTGGTGGAAATTGCCGAAAACGCCAAAGGCCTAGCCAAGGACGAGAGCAAAAAATACGAATGGCGCGGCACACCGGAAAACCCCGTGCCGGTGGAAAAGCGCCTCGCCCACGCGTTGGTGCAAGGCATTACCGAATTCATCACGCAAGACACCGAAGAGGTCTACCAGCAAATCGTCGCCAAAGGCGGCCGCCCACTGCACGTGATCGAAGGCCCGTTGATGGACGGCATGAACATCGTTGGCGACTTGTTTGGCGCGGGCAAAATGTTCTTGCCGCAGGTCGTCAAATCCGCCCGCGTGATGAAGCAAGCCGTGGCGCACTTGGTGCCGTACATCGAGGAAGAAAAGCGCCTCTTGAAAGAATCCGGCGCGGAAGTCAAAAGCAACGGCAAGATCATCATGGCCACCGTCAAAGGCGATGTGCACGACATTGGCAAAAACATCGTCTCCGTCGTGCTCGAATGCAATAACTTCGAAGTCGTCAACATGGGCGTGATGGTGCCGTGCCACGAAATTCTGGCCAAGGCCAAGGAAGAAGGCGCGGACATCGTTGGCCTCTCCGGCCTGATCACGCCAAGCTTGGAAGAAATGCAGTACGTCGCCAGCGAGATGAACAAAGACGGCTGGTTCAAAGAACGTGGTATTCCGCTGCTGATCGGCGGCGCAACTACCAGCCGCGTGCACACCGCAGTCAAAATCGCCCCGCATTACGAAGGCCCCGTCGTCTACGTGCCCGATGCTTCGCGCAGCGTAGGCGTGGCGCAAAACCTGCTGGGCGATGGCGCGACTAACTTCATTACCGAAACGCTCGCCGACTACGAAAAAGTCCGCCAACAGCACGCCAATAAAAAGCCCGTGCAGCTGTGGCCGCTGGACAAAGCCCGTGAAAACAAATGGTGGCCATCCGCAGCAGGTACAACCGGCACTTCCAATTCCGTTCAGGCTGAGCCCGTCGAAGCCGGATCACAAACACCAAGCCCGTTAATGGACTCAGCAAGAACGGCTGGTCTACAAGCTTGGCAAGCCTACCAACCCACCACGCCACGCGCCCTTGGCCGCCGCGTCATCGAAAACCTTGACCTGCACGAGCTAGAGCGTTTCATCGACTGGGGCCCCTTCTTCCAAACTTGGGATTTGGCCGGCCCCTACCCCGCCATTCTGGAAGACGAAATCGTCGGTGAAGAAGCCAAACGCGTCTTTGCCGACGGCAAAGCCATGCTGCGCCAAATCATCGAAGGGCGCTGGCTCAAAGCCAGCGGCATCATTGGCCTCTACCCGGCCAATACGGTGAACGAAGACGACATCGAAATCTACGCCGACGAAAACCGCGACCAAGTGCTGATGACCTGGTACGGCCTGCGCCAGCAAGCCCCTAAACAAGCGGTGGACGGCGTGATGCGCCCCAGCCGCTGCTTGGCCGACTTCGTCGCACCCAAAGAATCCGGCGTGAAAGACTACGTAGGCCTGTTTGCCGTGACTGCCGGTTTGGGCGTAGAGAAGAAGGAAGAAGAATTCCGCCGCTCGCTGGACGACTACTCCGGCATCATGTTCAAAGCCTTGGCCGACCGCTTGGCCGAAGCCTTTGCCGAATACCTGCACTGGCGCGTGCGCACCGATTTGTGGGGCTATGCGCTGCATGAATCTTTAGCCAACGAAGAGCTGATCGCCGAGAAATACCAAGGTATCCGCCCCGCCCCCGGCTACCCGGCCTGCCCAGACCACAGCGCGAAAACGCCGCTGTTTGAGGTGCTGCATGCCGAAGAAATTGGCATGAGCCTGACCGAGAGCTTGGCCATGTGGCCTGCTTCATCGGTGTCTGGGTTTCAGATTGCGCATCCTGATTCCGATTACTTCACGCTAGGGAAGATTGGGAAAGATCAGGTGGAGGAAATGGCGAAACGGCGTGGGATGGATGAGGGGGAGTTGAAGCGGCTGTTGGCGCCGGTTTTGGGGTGATCGCACATAAAATTTCAAAAATCAATGTTTAACGAAGAAGATCAAGTTCAAATAACTAATGAATATGCTGCGCTTGGAAGAGCCATTGTTAATTTTGAAAAAATCATCGATACCATGCGTCGACTACTAGCGCACATGTTTTCAAACAACTACGATGAGCAGCGTTTAATTGCACCGTTACTTGCAACCATGACAGCAGATCCTATGCTGCGTGCATTCATAGCTGTCAAGTCCCAGCACGTCTTGTACTACAAACAATCTGAAAGTGCGCCCATCACCCTTTACTCTTGAACTTGCATATCAAAATACATCCTCATTCAAAGTAGTCGTTCATGCCAACTCCCCACTTCGACCTTGAATTGCTACGCACCTTTGTGACCATTGCCAATGCCGATACCTTCGCATTGGCGGGACGGCAACTCGGGCGCAGCCAATCAGGTATCAGCCACCACATGCAGCGGCTGGAGGCGCAAGTGGGCTTGCCGCTTTTTGTCAAAGATGGTCGCGCCAAGCGCCTGACGGTGCACGGCGAGCAATTGCTGCGCTATGCGCGAGACATTCTCTCGCTCAATGACGATGCCATGCGCTCGCTCAAAGCCACAGGCGAAGGTGGCGTGCTGCGCTTAGGCTCCCCCCACGACGTGGCCGATGCCTTGCTGCCGCAAATGCTCAATCGCATTGCCCGCTCCATGCCGCAATTGCGCATTGAGGTGGTGGTCGCACGCAGCCCACAACTGATGGTGCAGTTGCACCAAGGCGAATTGGATTTAGCGCTCTCCACCCGAGAAGATGCCGCACTCGAAGGCTTTGCCATGCGCAAATCGCCCACGGTGTGGTTGTGCGCCGCGCACTTCAACATTGCGGCTGGCCGCGCTTTGCCATTGATCTTGGGCGATGAGAGCAGCCTGTTTCGCCGCAGCGCCATCGATGCGCTTGAGCGCGCACAAATCCCTTGGACGCAGGTGTGCTCCTCCGGCAGCCCTTTGGGCATTAAAGCCGCTTTGCGGGCTGGCCTTGGCATTACCGCCCGCAGCATGGAAATGGTAGGCCCCGGAGTGCGTTTGCTGGGCGCTGAAGATGGCTTGCCACAGCTGCCAGAGGTGACCTACCACCTCTGGGTACGCCCGCACAGCCTGAACCCGTTTGCCAAAGAAATCTTCAAGCTGCTGCGCGAAGGCAACCACGCTTAATGCAACACGCACAGCCCTCTAATTCATGAAGAGAGCCAACAAATACATGCAGAAATTTAATGTATTTTAAAATTAAGCCAACTCCCCCAAACCTCATAATTTTATAAAAATATTTAAATTCAAAGTGTTATAAAAAATAAAACTCAGCCTTCAATCATCTAATTTCTTATCTGTTCAAAAATCATAAACATATTCAAGAACAGTATTTGATCGCATATAGCCCTGCCCCTACCATCACGGCCTTGCAATAGCTAGTCATAGCTTGCAATAAAAACCCAGCAATTGGCACATGCCCCTTCTTGGCAAGACTCTGGCTGACAAACCCACTGCACAGCAGTGGATCCGTGATGAATCCCCAACGCCAAACAGGTGGCGATCGATGAGCTGGCATGAGTATTCGCGAAATTTCTTTGGATGATTTGGTAGCGCGTTTGCAAACGGCAGCCATTGAGCAGGCATTGCTCGACGTGGGCGAAGAAGGCGAGTACGGCACGGGCCACTTGCTGCGCGCCGTCAACGCGCCTTACAGCCAGCTCGAACGCATCGTCGGTCAACTGGTGCCGCGCCTCGGCTGCCCGGTTGTGCTTTTGGATCACGGGCACGGCATTGCCGCTTTGGCCGCCAAGCGCCTGCAAGCCATGGGTTATAGCGATGTGCAACTGCTAGCAGGTGGGCACGCGCTTTGGCAAGCACAAACCACGCAAGCGCTGTTCTACGGGGTGTTCGGCGTAAGCAAAGCTTTTGGCGAATGGGTGGGTGAGCACTACGCCACGCCCATGCTGCAGCCTGATGCTTTGGCCAAGTGGATTGAACAAAAAGCCGATGTGGTTGTGTTGGACCCCCGCACCGTGGCCGAGTACAAAGCCCGCCACATTCCAACAGCAATCGCCTGCCCTGGTGCTGAGCTGATGTACCGCATTCAAGACCTTGCCCCCTCACCCTCCACCACGGTGGTGGTGGCCTGCGGCGGGCGCACCCGCGGTTTGATTGGCGCGCAAAGCCTGATTGATGCTGGCATTCCCAACAAGGTATTTGCCCTTAACGATGGTTTGCACGGCTGGCAATTGGCCAATCACCCATTGGCGCAAGATGCTACCCAAGTTTTTGGCAGCACCAGCGCCGCCGCACAAACCATTGCGTTAGAGCGCGCAGCCGCACTGCGCCAGCGTTTTGCACTGCCGCTAGCCACAGCCGAGCAAGTACAGCACTGGCAATCCGCCGCTGAGCGGGCGCAGCGCACCACCGTGGTGGTGGACGTGCGCACGGCTGAAGAATTTGCCAGCGGCAGCGTTGCTGGCGCCATCCACGCGCCCGGCGGCCAGCTGGTGCAAGCCACAGACCGCTGGTTAGGCACTTGGGGTGCCCGCATTGTGCTGGTGGATGACAATGGCGTGCGCGCCACCGCATCGGCCCGCTGGCTCAAGCAAATGGGCTGGGAAGTGCACATCGCGCCGATTGCAACCGGTGCCACAGGTGCAACCGGCGCAACAAAAATCCCAACGGATGCGAGTGCGGAATCGAACGCGGACTCAAACGCCAACGCGAATGTCGAGACAGCTGCCACCACACTCATCCTGCCCCTCACCGGCAGTGCCAAACACAAGGCCGATGAAGCCGCAAAAGTCGAAGTGCCGCGCACAGCGGCTCCTCGCATCGCCGCAGAAATTTCGCTGCAAGAGGCCGTAGATATGTTGGAGCAAGCCGCCGCAGGCCTTGCACCACAAGCCGATGCAGCGGTCATCGCCATCCACTGCGACAACAGCGCGCAATACCTGCAAGGCACGGTAGGCACAACGCAATGGACGGCGCGCTGGGCCAACCGCGCCCGTTTAAGCCCTTGGCGCACCGCTTTGCAAAATGGCGCTAAAGCAGTGGTTTTTTCTGCCGATTCTGAAGCGGCCCACTTGCTCGCCAATGACTTGCAAGAAGCACTTCCGCCCGAGCAGCGCCACAATGTGCTGGTAGTGCGTGGCGGCCTTCAAGCATGGATAGAGGCTGGCCTACCCACCATTGCCCCGGCTCCCGCTAGTCTGGTGCCAGAGCAAGATCAGCGCATTGACACCCTGTTTTGGGCAGCCAGCCGCCGCCAAGGCGACCGCGTGGCCATGCGCGTCTACCTCGATTGGGAAAAGCAATTACTGGCCCAAGTGCGCCAAGGTGAGCCCCAGTTCCCACAAAGAACCCAATCCGACACCGGCGTGGCCGATGCCGCCACAACGACCAAGGATACAAGCCCCATGTCTCACGCTCTCGTCACCATTGCCGCACCTGAAGGCCAAGGCAGCTACCAAGCGATTCACCTGCCCGCCAATGCCAATAATGGCAAGCCCAAAGCCGCCATCGTGGTTTTGGCTGAGATCTACAACCTCAACGCGTGGATTGAAGTCGTCGGCCAAAAATACGTGGCCGAAGGTTGGGAGGTGCTGATCCCCGATTTGTACTGGCGCCAGCCCGAAGGCCGCGGCATCGCCTTGGAATACAACCCCGAAGACCAACAACGCGGCCGCGCTTTTGGCGGTGCGGTCGATCGCGCCCAAAGCGCCTTGGATGTGCTGGATGCTGTGCGCTTTTTGCGCGCCAAGGTCGGCGCGGGCGTGCCTATTGCCACCGTCGGTTATTGCATTGGCGGTGAGCTGGCATTGCTGGCTGCAGCTGAGGCATCTGCCAAAGCCGATGGTTTGGACGCGGCCATTGCCTACTACCCCACCTTCATGGAGCGCCATTTGGCCAAGCTCCCGGCGATTGCGCTGCCCACCATCGTCAACATTGGCGAGTTGGACCACCGCACCCCACCCGAGCTGGTCGCCCAACTGCGCGAAGGTTTGGCGGGCAATGCACAAGCCCAAGTGGATGTGTACCTTGGCGCCAACCACGGTTTTGGCCGCTTTGGTCACCCGCCCTTCCATGCCGAATCTGCAGTGACCGCTCACCAACGCTTGGTCGCGCTGGTGAACAGCTTGGCAAGCACAGCGGCTTAACCCGCAGCACACCCAACGTAAAACCGACGTGAAGCCGAACGCCAAGCCCATGCACAAGATAACCACACACTGCAGCGCGCACGGCATGCCGTGGTGCAACGCCGTGCGATGTTGACCACCGAGCACGCGTTCACCCTTCACGTTTGAAACACCCTCTCCAATCCATGCCGCATCCAACAACTCAGCCGGCATTCATTGAACCAGAACAGGAACACCCCATGGCATTGCCCTTCTCCCGTCGCCTTTTCACCCAAGTCGGTTTGGCCGCTACCGTCTTGACCGCCGTGCTGCCGCTGGCAGCCCAAGCGCAAGGCGCCGACACGCGCCAAAACCGCATCGTGGTGGCATCCTTCGGTGGCCAGCTTGATGAGACTTACAAAAAAATCTTCGCCCAGTTTGAGAAAGACAATAACGTCACCATCGACTGGGTTCCCGGCACCGCGCCCAACAACGTCGCCAAGTTGGCCGCCACCCGCAACGCGCCTGAATACGATGTGGTGCTGTTTGAGAACGTGACCCAGCGCCTGGCCTCCACCCAAGACCTGCTGGCGCCGATTGACACGACCATCGTCACCAACTACCAAGACACAGCCGAAGGCGCACGTGCCAAAGACAATGATGGCGTAGGCATTGGCGCTTTTGTCACCGGCATTTACTACCGCAAAGATGCGTTCGCCAAAAACGGTTGGGCCGCTCCCACCAGCTGGAATGACCTCGCTCGCCCCGAGTTCTGCAACCACCTCGGCTTGGAAAAAGCCGGTCAGGTCTATACCCTCAATGCCGTGCTGATGCTCGCTGGTGCTGACGTGAGCAAGATCGACCAAGGCATCTCCCGCTTTACCGAGCTGGCCAAATGCGCCCGTGTGCTCGAACCCGCTGCCGCCAAGCATGAAGAAAAAATCCTCTTGGGTGAATACCAAGTCGGCGTGAGCGCCACCATCCGCACACTGCCACTGGTGCGCAAGCTGCCCGATCTGGCCTTTGTGCTGCCCAAAGAAGGCGCCATTCCCAGCTACACCATGGTTGCCCCTGTGAAGGGCGCGCCCAATGCCGCTGGTGCGCAAAAGTTCATCAACTGGTTCCTCGCGCCACAATCGCAGCAAACTTTGGTGCGTGAGCTGTTCTACAGCCCAGTGAACACCAAGGTCGAAGTACCTGCTGACTTAGTCGTCTTGGGCGTGCCTACCCAAACCGTGTTGGCCGCTCAGCCTAAGATCGACAATGACGTCCTCGTCAAAGATCGTCGCGACTGGACCCGCAAACTCGAACGCGCGCTAGAGCGCTGAGCATCGGATTCAGCATGTCCAACCACCCGCCATCATTGCAAGCCATGGATACCCGCCCTGCGAACTTGTTTTCGGAAGAAACCGGCTTTCTCTCCCTGCAAGGGCTGCGTAAAACCTTTGGTGATCACACCGCCGTTGAAAGCCTGAATCTGGAGATCCAGCAAGGCGAGTTCATCTCGCTCTTGGGGCCATCGGGCTGCGGCAAGACCACCACCTTGCACATGATTGCGGGTTTTATTCAGCCCAATGCGGGTCGCATCACCTTGGATGGCCGCCAGCTTGAGCACGTACCCAGCCACCAGCGCGGTGCGGCCATGGTGTTCCAAAACTACGCGCTCTTCCCCCACATGAGTGTGTTTGACAACATCGCCTTTGGCCTGCGCATGGCCAAGGTGAGCAAGTCCGACATCGCCACCCGCGTGGGCCGCATTCTGGAGCTGGTGCGCTTGGATGGCTTAGCCAAGCGCTACCCACGTGAACTCTCAGGCGGGCAGCAGCAGCGCGTGGCCTTGGCCCGCGCTTTGGTGCTGGAGCCTCGCCTGCTGCTGCTCGATGAGCCACTGAGCAATTTGGATGCAAAGCTGCGCCAAGAACTGCGCCGCGATTTTGTCGAGATTCACCGCCTCACAGGCATGACCACCATTTTGGTCACCCACGATTTGGATGAGGCATTCTCCACCTCAGATCGCGTAGCCATCCTCGGCCATGGGCGTTTGCAGCAATTTGCCACCCCACGTGAAATTTTCACCCAACCGGCTACGCGCTTTGTCGCGGCCTTTGTCGGCCATACCAATGTGCTCACCGGCCCAGTCACCCCAATTGGCAACGGCCAATACCAATTGGCGGCGGCAATGACGGAGGCTGCGCCTCCCGCCGCCTTGCAGGTGCCTGCGCCCTTGAACGCCCACTCTGACCACCGCAGCTACGCCATCCCATCGCACAGCTTGCGCTTAAGTGTTGAAGGCGCAACAGATGCCGCTGGCATAAACAGCGTGCCAGCCGAGCTGTTGAATCTGGAATATTTAGGCTCCACCGTGCAATTCACCATCCGCTGCTTGGGGCAAGAGCTGCGCGGTGAGCAAGCCGCTGGCCCGTGGATGGACGCGCTGCAAGGCAACGCACCGCTGTTTGCGCAATGGGCCGTGGCCGACACCATCGCCCTGCCTAAGGAATGAGCATGACCACCGCTTCTGCCTCATCCCCCTCTAAGCACTGGCTGCTGCTCGCCCCGGCTACAGCCTTCATCGGCGTGCTGTTTTTAGCGCCTGTTTTGCAGCTCTTGATCGCCAGTGTGATCGAGACGCAAAGCGATGGCAGCTGGGCCTTCACGCTGGCGCGCTACGAGAGCTTTTTCGCCGACTCCTACAACCTGCGCTTGATGCTGCGCACGCTGGGCATCAGCTTGGCAACGGTGCTGGCATCGCTGGTGCTGGCGTTTCCCGTGGCGCTGTACATGCGCGAACTCAGCCCCCGCAAACGCGCCTTCTTAGCCATCCTCCTGCTATCGCCACTGCTGACCAGCTTGGTCGTGCGCACGCTGGCTTGGGTGGTTTTGCTTGGCCCCAAAGGTTTACTCAATGGCTGGTTGGCGCACTTTGGCCTGCCCGCAGTCACGCTGATGTACAACGTCACCGGCGTGGTCATCGGCCTGACGCATGTCTACTTTGGCTACATGCTGCTGTGCCTGATGACCTCGGTTTTGAAGATCGACAACAGCTTGCTGCTGGCCGCCCAAAACCTAGGCGCAAGCCGCTGGCGCGTGATTTGGCACGTCATCTTGCCGCTGTGCACACCGGGCATTGTGGCTGGCTCGATCTTGGTCTTCACCATGAGTGCCAGCGCCTACGTCACCCCCGATTTGCTGGGCGGCACGAATATGAAAGTCATGGCATCCGAAATTTACGACCTCGCCATCAACTACCTCGAATGGCGTGAAGCTGCCACCGTGGCCGCCATCTTGTTCATTGCCGTATGGGCAGTAGTGGCCGTCGCCGCCAAACTGGGCGAGCGCCCCAACTTGGTGGGCGGAGGTAAATCATGAGCCGTACGACAACATCCTCCTCCAACCGTTGGCTGGCGCTGTGGAGTGCGCTGGTGGTGATCTTCGTCATTGGCCCACTGCTGCTGGTGTTCGCCGTCTCGCTGACCACGCACGACTTCATGAGCTGGCCCGATGAAGGCATCTCCTTCAAGTGGTATGCCCAAATCGCCCAGCGCACCGAGTTTCTGCAAGCCGCGTGGAACAGCCTGCTGCTAGGCGTAGGCACAGCCGCGGCCGCCGTGGTGCTGGGCTTGGCCGCCTCGCTGGGTTTGAACCGCAGCCGTTTTACCGGCCAATCGCTGCTGCGCACGGTGCTGATGACGCCGCTTTTTGTGCCCATGATCCTCAGCGGCTTGGCCATTCTGGCCGTGTTCTCGCAATACGGCTGGTCACACCAACCCTCGCGCTTGTTTGTTGCGCATTTGGCGCTGACCTTGCCTTATGTGATCCGCACCGTCTCCGCCAGTTTGATGGCCTTTGACACCCGCCAAGAACTGGCCGCGCAAAACTTGGGCGCCACGCCGTGGCAAACCTTCCGCTTGGTGACTTTGCCGCAACTGGGCCCCGGCCTCTTTGCGGGCGCGCTCTTTGCCTTCATCGTCTCGTTTGACAACGTCGGCCTATCGCTCTTTTTGAGCGGCACCAACTTCAGCGTGCTGCCCATCCAGCTCTACAGCTACGCCTCGTACAACAACGATCCGGTGGTGGCTGCTATTTCGGTGACGATGGTCTTGCTCTCCATCCTCGTTGTGGTGGGGGTGGAGAAAACCATCGGCCTTGAAAAACTGATGCGCTAAGCAGCTCAAACACACGCAAACAAAATTCTGAAACCCCAACAGAGAAGCACACCATGACACAACACAGCGAAATAGCCACCGCACGCGCCGCCGGTGTGAGCGCCACGATGGCAGAAATCCAGCAACTGCACGCCCAGCGCGGCATTGATCGCGAAACCTTAAAAGAAACCGCTGCGATTCTGGAACGCTTGGCCGCACACAAAGAATGGTTTGCACCGGAGGATTTCCCCGCCCCGCAAAACGGCTCCCTCTCCACCCGTTATGCACTGCACACCAACCCCGACCAAAGCTACGCGCTCTACCTGAACACGCAGCTGCCAGGCAAAAACTCCGTACCGCACGACCACCGCACCTGGGCCGTGATCGTCGCCATCCAAGGGCAAGAAATCAACCGCATCTACCGCCGCACCGATGATGGCAGCGACCCGCAACGCGGCACGCTGGAGCTGGAACGCGAACTGATTGTGCAACCCGGCACATCGGCTGCGTATTTAGGTGACGACATCCACAGCATTCACATGCGCGGCGAAGGCCGCACCCTGCTCTTTCACCTCTACGGCCGAGCCTTAGAAACCCTGACCGAGCGCCTCGCCTTCGACTTGGAAAGCGGCACCGTGACAAGCTATAACAAAACCTATTGGCGACCCAATGCTTCAACACATCTAGCCTGATGCGGCTCTCTTCTCTCCTTTTAGAATGTGCTCACGTTCTAAATCAAACTGTGCATAGGCCAATGTATCTAAAGCGCCTAGCATGATTCAATCATCAAAACGGCTCGGTGTATTTTCTTGTGGCTGTTAAAGTGGCATCCATGAACAGCGAAAAACAAGTCCCAACAGCAACTTCTGCACACGGCCTTCAACAGCGGGCGCTGAACTCTTGGCCAGTTCAAGGCGTGATGCACTGGATGGCCGTTGATGGAATGCGCATGAGTGCATCCATGGCTTTTTATGCCATGCTCAGTTTGGCTCCATTGCTTGTCTTGATGGTTGCTGGCTTGGGCTGGTGGCTTGATCGCAACATGATTCAAGACACGGTACTGACTCAAATTCAAGCAGTAACCGGCCCGCAAGTTGCCTCCGCTATTCAGCAAGCGATGCAAAGTGCCACTGCCCCCACCCAAGGATTGATCGCCAGTGTGATTGCCTTTGGTGTGCTGTTGATGGCGGCAACCGGTGTGTTTGTTGCCCTGCAAGACTCGCTCAAAATGATTTGGGGCGTCGCAAAAGACGGCAACCAACCTTGGTGGTGGGTGGTTGTTTTGCGCTTGCGGGGTGTAGGCTATATGCTGGCACTGGGTGGGCTGCTTATGGCATCCCTCGTCCTATCTGCCGTGCTGCGCGTAGTTGCCAGAATGCTGGGCGATTCCTGGATTCACCCATGGCTGTGGTCATCCTTGAATGAAGGTTTGTCGTTCCTGTTTGTCTTGCTACTTTTTGTGGGCCTGATGCGCATCAGTGATGGCGCAAAACCCTCTTTGCGTCACTTGATCATAGCCTCAGCCATTGGCGCAGTGCTGTTTACCTTAGGCAAACATGCAATGGCTATCTACTTGTCTGGGGCCGCAGCGGTTTCAGCATATGGTGCAGCTGGCTCGCTCGTTGCCTTGTTGATGTGGCTCTATTTTTCCAGCGCGATCTTGTTACTTTCAGCCAGCATCGCCAAAGCCTTATCGGATCAAAAACAGACAGTGCAAGAGGAAAAATCAACACCTAAATTTACAAGCGAGAATGGCACCTCTTCGCAACGTAGACCAGGATGACCAGCCGCAGTTAGACTGCTAAACAACCCTAAAATCAAAAGAGCAAAACAGCCAATCCACCAGACTGCGCTAGGAACTTACTCCTCGCTCTTGCGCTGGTGTGCATGCAACACTAGCCCCTCAACAGAAGGGGCTGGCAAACGCTTCAACGGTGTATTAAGTACTGTGCCAAACCGCTCGCTGTGCGCTTGCCAATCACGGGTTGCTTCCACCACTTCCTCGGTGCTATAGCCAACAAAATTCCACCAAATGATGGGCGTTTGCGCCAATGGTTCGCCACCGATAACCATCAGTTGCAAATCCTCATGACCATCGCGCGCCAACTCAAGCACCGCAGCCCCTGCTGATAAGTACAAAAAGTCACTGGGGTCAAGCATCTCGCCATTGATCTTGGTCCGCCCTTTCAATACCAACACACCATATTCATACGTTGGGTTGAGCTCCATGCTCACATTGGCATTGGCCTCGCCCGCAGTCAACCGAATATCAACACCCACCAATGGTGAATACACTTCTACAGGGGAGTGCTGCTGCCCCAAACTACCGGCCAATAAGGTGAATTGCCAAGCCCCATCGTCCCAACGAGGAAGTTCCGGGTAATGGGCAAATGCCGCTGGGCCATGGCGGTGGGATGCAGGCAATGCAATCCAAAGTTGCACTAAATGTAACCCCCCTGTGCTGTGGGCTTCTTCCACGTGGCTAATGCCACGGCCTGACGTCATTAAATTAATCTGACCTGCACGAATCACTTGTTCATAGCCCAAGCTGTCGCGGTGCATGATTTCACCTTCAATCATCCAAGTGAAGGTTTGCAAGCCAATATGAGGGTGCGGGCCCACATTCATCATATTGTGTGCAACTGGGCCTGCATGGTCCAAAAAGCACCAAGGCCCAACTGTGCGAAGGGCACGGGTAGGCAAGGCACGTTTGATGGTCAACCCCTCGCCCAATTCTGAATCACGAAGAGGAATGCGTATTGCTTTTTTTAGTGTGTTCATACAAGTCACTCCATGAGGGCTTATTAGGCGATTAGTGCAGCAAGAACCAAGCACGTCTCTGAACAAGGTTAACCGTTTGCGGACTGAGGCGCCTGTCTGAGTTCAATTTCCCGGTGTCGCTTGAGTGTCACCCACTGCGCCGCAAAGACCTGTGCGAGACGCTCGACTAAATACACCGAACGATGTTGCCCGCCAGTACATCCAATGGCGACGCTGACGTAACTGCGGTGGTTCTCAGCGTGATACGGCAGCCACTTGTGCAAAAAGCTTGCAATATCATCTTGCATGCTGCGCACCAGAGGCTGGGCATCCAAATAGGCGGCTACCGGCGGGTCAATCCCAGTCAACACTTTGAGCGCAGGCTCGTAATGGGGATTGGGCAGCATGCGCACATCAAACACATAATCGGCATCGCGCGGCACACCCCGTTTGAATGAGAAGGACTGAAACACCAAGGTCAAGTGCTCTTGCACAACCCCCAAAATCGTTTTCAAGTTGCTTTGCAGTTGGGCTGCGCGGGTGTGGCTGGTGTCAATCACTAACGCCATGTCGCGCAACGCGCCCATCAATTGGCGCTCACGCAAAATCATCTGAACCAAAGCATCGTCACCATGCGCATCTTCCCCTGCCGCGAGTGGGTGTTTGCGACGCGTTTCCGAAAACCTGCGCACCAGCGCATCGGTCGAGGCATCCAGGAATATGACCTTGACATTCACCCCTTGCTGGCGCACAGACTCGAGAATATGGGGCACCAGCGGTAAAGATGCCGCATTTCGGGCATCAATAGCAATGGCCAGTTGAGTAATGCGCTGGTTTCTTTCAAGCGCCAAGCTGGCCATCAATAGTTCTGGCGGTAAATTATCAATACAGTAGTAGCCGGCATCCTCCAGCGCACTAAGGGCTACGGATTTACCTGAACCGGACATACCGGTCATTACCACCAATTCACGCATGTTTGCTCCGTTTATTTGATGCTGTCTTTCGGCCTGCTTTAACCTGCATCGTGCTGTGCCTGTCGAATTCACCTGCCAACAGCATTTCACGCGCGTGGGCTAAGGTCGCGCCGGTCATCGCCTCGCTTCCCAGCATACGTGCAATTTCATGCACGCGCTCCTCTCCAAGCACCGGCGCTACCATACTGCTAACGCCTTCTGATGATCGATTTTTTTGCACCAATAAATGCTGATCCGCACAGGCAGCCACTTGGGGTAAATGCGTGACGGCGAGCACTTGGCGGTCGCGACCCAAGCGGTGCATCAAGGCCCCAACACTATGGGCAACAGCACCACCAATGCCCGTATCCACTTCATCGAACACCAAGGTTTGCGTCAACCCCAGTCGGCTAGTGCATACGGCAATTGCCAAACTGATCCGAGAGAGTTCACCACCAGAAGCGACTTTTCCCAATGGTTTCTGAGTACCACCTGCATGGCTGGCAATCAAAAACTCAATCTCGTCTATGCCATGCGCCTGCGGCTCAGGCAGCGGCTTGATAGCGATGGAAAACGCACTTCCTGCCATGCCAAGCTCTTGCATCGCCTCTGTCACCGCGGCAGCAAGTTGGGGCGCGACTGCATGGCGTTGACGTGAAAGCACTTGCGCCGCATGGTCAAGCTCGTGCTTGGCCTTTTGCTCCGTGGCGCTTAAGGCTTCCAGATCAATACCTGCATCAAGTGCCTTGAGCTCCACCTTCCACTGAGCCCACAATGCAGGCAACGCCTCAGGCGCCTGGCGATGGCGTCGCGCCAAAGTCAGCCAATGGCTTACACGCGCATCCAGACTTTGCAGATCGTTGGCGTCCCACTCTTGCGACTGCGCATAATCGCGCAAACTGCGCGCAACGTCCGCGACTTGATCAAGCAATTGCAGCAAGGTGCTTTCCCAGTCTGCAAATTGCGGCTCAATCGCACGGTGCTCTGCCAAAGCCTGCGCAGCTTGGTTCAGTGCTTGCGTAGCTCCTACCTCACCCTCACTGCCATCAAGCAGCGTCCATGCATGACTGGCAGCACGCTGCAGGTCTTGAAGGTGTGTGAGTCTGGTGTGTTGGCTATTGAGCGCCTCCCACTCTCCTTCTTGAGGAGCCAGCTTCCCCATTTCTTCAATCTGCCATTGCAGGCGTTCACGGTCTTGACGCAGCCGTGCCGCATTCGATTGTGCCTGCTGCAGCGCTTCAGTCGCATCTCGCCACGCGCGCCAGGCACGCTGGGTTTGCGCATCATCAGCCTGCGCGTAGGCATCAAGCAGTTCGCGCACAGACTGCGCCCGCATCAAGCTTTGCCAAGCATGCTGGCCATGGATATCGACTAGGCTTTCCCCCAACGTGTGCAATTGCCCCACCGTGGCGACCGTCCCATTAATCCACGCACGGCTTTTGCCTTGACTGTCCACCGTACGGCGCAAAATTACCGTTTCATCCACGTCAAAACCATGGGCTTGCAACCACGCATGCAAGGCCGGTGCGGCCTTATCAGAGAGATCGAACTCAGCAACGATATCTGCTCGTTGAGCTCCTTCGCGCACCAGACCAGACTCTGCTCGTGCGCCCAAGGCCATTTGCATGGCGTCAACCAAAATGGATTTGCCTGCCCCAGTCTCCCCACTGAGCACGGTGAAACCCGTTTGAAAATCCAGCTCCAACGACTGTACCAACACAAAATCACGCAACACCAAGCGCCGCAATGCCATCAACTGCCTCCTTCATTCCAGCCTAATTTACTACGCAGCATGGCAAAATAACTCCATCCCTTGGGATGCAGAAAACGGGCACTGTACTGCGAACGCTCTACATGCAAGATATCGCCAATGAGCAACTCCGGCATATTCAGCATGTCGAATTTGGCACTCATATCCCGACCAGAGAGCAGCTTCAAACTGATTTTGCTGCTATCAGGCAGCACCAACGGACGATTGGAGAGTTTATGCGGCGCAATGGGGGCAACCACCCAGCCAGAAGTTGCTGGATGCACAATCGGCCCACCGACCGATAAGGAATAAGCCGTTGAGCCTGTTGGTGTGGCAATAATCAAGCCATCAGCGCGTTGGTTTGAGACAAATTGTCCTTCCACTTCAACGCGAAACTCCAACATGCCTGACATCGCTCCACGCGAAACCACCACATCATTAACGGCATGACCGCTGAAGATCTGCTCACCTTCCCGTTCGATCGTGGCATAAATCAATGGCCGCAGATCCTGATCATAGATGCCATGCAGCATCGGTCCGAGTTGATCTTGGTAATGGTTCAGCGGCAAATCGGTCACAAATCCCAATCGCCCTTGATTGATACCAATAAGCGGCGTGCCGTAAGGCGCCAATTCACGGGCAATGCCCAGCATGGTGCCATCCCCACCAATGGCAATGCACAAATCACACTGCTCACCAATCTCACGTGGACTCAACAGCGGATAACCATGTACATCGAGATTTTCTGCTGATTCTGCCTCGATGACCACTTCGCAGCCGAACTGAATCAGGAATCGGGCGACATCGTCAACCACAGCACGCGCGGCTTTGCGCGCATCCTGTGAG
Organism: Lampropedia puyangensis; assembly: GCF_004833285.1. Lineage (GTDB taxonomy): Bacteria > Pseudomonadota > Gammaproteobacteria > Burkholderiales > Burkholderiaceae_C > Lampropedia > Lampropedia puyangensis. The sequence continues at coordinate 609,081 of NZ_STFG01000001.1, read as the reverse complement.
GGGCTGATCTGGTACTTGCCCAGAATCGCAATTTTTCTAAAAGTAGTTTGCATGCGTACGCCAAAAGACAGCGCCCAGGCTGCCATTGCAAAATTCGTGAGGTACTGAAAACAGAGCGAGCATGCATGCCACATCTCTCCCAGCACATTTGCGCGCGCCCACTCCAGCGTCGACAAAGTATAGCCTTTGCCGTCAACTGCTTTACGCGGCAAACCTGCCTATCGCAGCATGAATAGATGCATGCCGCGTCCTGCTGCCTCACCCCAAAGGTCAAAGGAGCCTTACTTCAATACCATTCACCGCCGCAATGCAGTGAAGGCCGAGTACTCCCAGCGCCGCAGGGCCAAAATCATGGTGTAGCCTTCGCGCTCTGAAGCGGGGACTTTCTGATCGCTCAAGTGCTGGGTCGAAAAGTCTTGTCCCAACTTATGCATGCGCTCAAGCAGCCCGGGCGCTGCTGCACGGCTGATGTTGCCATGCACAAGGAACAAGCCTTCATCATCATGCGCGAAATTACCGCCCAGATAATCCAGTGCCACATGCTCTCGAAAGAACTGCATCACTGGGCCATTGGGGCGCCACTTGAAAGTTTTAGCCAACTTCAAGCGGTAACGGTTCAATGGCCGCAACTCCAAAATACCTAAGCGATCGAGTTGTGCCAAATACTTCACGCACTCGGCCTCGTTGACTTGATAGGCCGCAACCATTTGCTCCACAGTCCATAGGCTCATGGCATTTACAGCAACCAGCAACAATTTCTTGTCAGCCACCACGGCCCGCTCTTGTTCTACGGTCAATTGCGCCATCATCGGTTGTTGGTCTGCCACACGCCGGGCCAGCTCGGCAAACTCCAAACCAAGTGCTTGGCAAATCGCATCAATGCGCGAGAGCGACATATCCCCCTTAGCTAACATGCGCTTAACGCTTGACTCTGCCATGCCCAAGGCCTGCGCTAAGTCTGCATAAGTCATTTGGCTGGCTTTCAGCTCTTTTTTGATAACGGATACCAATTCCCTGCTCGTACTCATGCAACGCTCCCACTGATTGTGCAATGCCGGTTCCGCTACGCCTTGGCCTCTGCCATGAAAGGCCTACCGAACCACGATCCTAAAATGTATCGTTATTTAATACCTAAAAGACAATTGGCATCGCTATTTGATTTATCGAGATACTCATTCGTTCATTCCAGTGACACTGGCAACACTATTTCACCTGCCTCATTCAGAAAATAGAAAACGCCATGCACAAACCACCTTTCATCCTTAGCCCCCTATCACTCTGCTGTTACGTCCTGTTTCTCGTTGTATTAGCCATTGCGCTGCCTGCCATGGCTCAGGCAGCGCATTACCACGCGTTTGCAGACGACAGAACACTCTGGGGAATTCCCCGTGCCATGGATGTGCTGAGTAATTTTCCTTTAATGGCCGCAGGTGTTGCCATTGCCTGGTGCTTATGGCGTTCATTGGCTTTGGGTACGCTACGCGCACCACTGCCAATTTGGTGGTGGCTATCGGTTTTAGCCGCTGCTGGTTTTGCCGCCACAGCTGTCGCCTCCTCGCTCTACCATTTACATCCCGATGATGCTGGCGTTTTCTGGGATCGCTTGGCTATGGCACTGGTGTTTGCCGCCATTGTCGGCTTGGCAGTGCAACAAGCCTTGGACGACACGAGCGCCAGCATCATGACCGTGATCACCCTCGCGGGAGCATCTATCGCCTTGAGTGTTTGGCGCCATACAGGCAATTTCACGCCTTGGATCATCGTCCAAGCTGGCGGCATGCTACTGCTATTGGCTTTGGCGATGCAACCAGCACGCCGCCAAGCGGCTATCCTCTCCATCGCCCTCACGCCAATCCTGTGTTGGTATGCCCTGGCCAAACTGGCCGAATGGGGTGACCACTTTTTCTTTACATTGACAGCTGGCTACCTTTCAGGCCACAGCCTCAAGCATGTGCTGGCAGCCTGTGCTGCATGGCCCTTGCTTCAAATGCTGTATAACGCCAAAGCGCCCGAAGTCAATACCCAAGCCCATCATCAACCAACTGACCAGCACCCGTGACTATGCAACACACCCCTAACACGGCCACTTCAACCAAACCGGAAGAAGTCAGTCAATTCAAACTGCTGGGTCAACGGCGCTTTGCGCCATTTTTCTGGACCCAATTCGCAGGCGCAGCCAACGACAACCTATTTAAGTTTGCTTTTACCGTTCTAGTCACTTACCAGCTGTCTATCAGTTGGCTCCCACCAGAAATGGCGGGTTTGGTTATTGGCGCGATTTTCATTTTGCCGTACCTGCTGTTTTCAGCCACAGCAGGCCAACTGGCCGACAAACACCCACACAGGTTGATTATTCGGCAACTGAAATTGCTGGAAATAGCCATCATGGCCATTGCCGCCTTGGCTTTCTTTTTCAACACCGTCAGTGTGTTGCTGGCCTGTATTTTTCTGATGGGCTTGCAATCCACTCTGTTTGGCCCAGTCAAATACGCCTACTTGCCGCAACAGCTGCACCCCGCCGAATTAACAGGCGGCAACGGCATGATTGAGATGGGTACATTCGTGGCGATTGTGTTGGGCAGCTTATTGGGCGGTGTGTTGATCGATATGGGAGAGTGGGGCCGGATGTTCGTCGCAACAGGCTGTTTGCTGTTAGCCGCACTGGGTTATTGGAGCAGTGCAGCCATTCCTGCCGCACCAGCGACTGACCCCAAATTACACATCAACCTCAACCCTTTCAGCGAAACCTGGAAGAACCTGCAACTGGCCGCTGAAAACGTGGTGGTCTTTCGCTCAGTTTTAGGTATCAGTTGGATGTGGTTTGTTGGCTCGGTGTTGATGAGCCAATTCCCTGTCATTGCCAAAGATGTACTGCATGGCAACACACAAGTGGCGTCGTTACTGCTCACAGTCTTTGCCATCGGTATCGGTATCGGATCGCTGTTGTGCGAGGTACTCTCGCGCAAACAAGTGGAAATTGGCTTGGTTCCTGTAGGCGCCATCGGCATGAGCATTTTCCTAGTGGATTTGTATTTTGCTACGCGCAACCTGAACGACCCCGGCCAGCTCTTGTCCATTGCTCAATTTATTGGTGTCGCAGCCAACTGGCGCGTGATGGCAGATTTGCTGTTGCTGTGCCTATTCACAGGTCTCTACAGCGTTCCCATGTATGCCTTGATTCAAATGCGCTCGCAACCAACGCACCGCGCACGCATCATTGCAGCGAACAACATTCTCAATGCATTGTTCATGATTGCCAGCGCCATCTTGACAGGCCTGCTGCTGCAATGGGGCTTGAGTCTTCCTCAAATTTTTCTGGCACTGGCCATCACCAACGCCATTGTGGCGGCCTATATTTTCCTCTTGGTGCCTGAGTATTTACTGCGCTTTGTGGCATGGGTACTCACCCATGTGATTTACCGATTCAAGATTCAGGGGCGCGAGCATATCCCTGAACACGGCCCAGCCATTTTGGCGTGCAACCACGTCAGTTTTGTAGATGCCGTATTGCTGATGGCCGCTAGCCCTCGTCCTATTTACTTCATCATGGACTATCGCATTTTCAAAAATCCTGTGCTGGGTTTCATCTTTCGTATGGCTAAAGCCATTCCGATCGCGCCACAGCGTGAAAATCCAAAAGCCTTTGATGCCGCCTTCGAAAAGGCAGCACAAGCTTTGCGCAATGGTGACTTGGTAGGCATTTTCCCGGAAGGTGGAATCACCCGTGATGGCCAATTGCAACGCTTTCGTCGTGGGATACAAAAAATCGTCGCAGATGCACGTGCCGAAGGCATTGATACGCCTATCGTTCCGATGGCGCTATCCAATCTCTGGGGTTCATTCTTCTCGCGTATTGAAGTGCGCAACGGCCAGAATGTCGCCATGGTCAAGCCTTTTCGACGCGGCATGTTCAGTCCAGTTGGGCTGCACATTGCCCCGCTGATGAGTAGCGAAACCTCACCAGAAGTACTGCAACAGATTGTTCAAGGTTTGCTTGATCAAGCAGAACAAGGGCATTGATCAAAAAAAAGCGCTTCATCTCAACGAAGCGCTTTTTTCAAAGAATCACTCTTGCCGCCATAGCCGCCACACGTGGGCTGGAGGCACATTAGCCACCACCGTTTCCATGCGTTCAGCTTGCACGCCCAACCTTAGCCTAACAGCAGAACGTACCGGGCAACGCAATCCATAAGTAAATAAATAGAGCGAGCGCCCAGGTTGTAAGGCTGCAAAAACGCTACGCCCAATACGCAACTGCTGAGTAGCAGTCATATTCAACAAAGGTAAGCCGCAAACTACCGCCTCTAAAGGAGGAATCGCAGTACCATGCTGCAGCCCGTGTCGCCCCAAGCGGCATGCATCGTCGGTAACGACTTGCGCTAACGGAAACTGGCCTCGCAAGGCATCAGCCAGCTGCAAGTCACGCTCCACGAGTATCAAATCGGCTTGATGCACCCCACGTGCCAACAGAGCCCTTGTGAAAACTCCGGTGCCAACACCCAACTCCAAAATCGGGCCAGAATCAGGCTCTATATGGCGAGTGATCGCACGCGCTAAAGCAGGACTTGAAGGCATCACGGCACCGACTGCCTTGGGATTTTTACGCCACGCCAAAAAGAAGTTACGGTACTCGTGCGCTACTGCCGCTTTGGCATGCCAAGCAGCTTTGAGTGCCTGCACCGGTTCTTGTTTACCAATAGCTCTCATCAAATGCGGCTTTCCATCAGGATAGTTTTGATACTGTGCAGACACTATAAATGCGCCACAAAGTACCCCTTTGCACCATTATGCCTATTGCCAGGCAATCGTCACGGCCGCGTCTGCACTCAAGCCAGATGGGCGCGTACAACCTCACAAAAAAAACAAATGTCAGCGATAGTCTAAAAAGGAAAACGCAAAGGCAACCACGCACGAATACAAAAACAAAATACCAGCATAAGCACCTGCTTATCTACGTCTGACTGCGCCCTCACCAATCATCCAATAAAAAAAGGGGCCTCAAAGGCCCCTTAACACTCAAACAAAGAATCACTACTTTCGCTGCGGGACCTTATCCCTCGATGCGCACCTCTACACGGCGGGCTTCAGCGTTGTTTCCCGTCCCTGTGTAGGACTGTGGCTTCTCCAACTCAATTTTGTCTTCGGGAACGTTGAGTTGAATCAAGGTATCGCGAACAGCAAATGCCCGTTTTTTGGACAATTCTTCATTCAATGCGGCATCTCCGGTTGGATCAGTAAAACCTGAAACAATCGCCCGTTTGCCGCTGTTCACCGCAGCAATCACATCCAGCAGCGCCTCAGAAGCCCCTTGCGCCAAGGTATCGCTGCCTACGGCAAAGTAAAACTTCACAACACCATTTTCAACAGCAACACGAGGTCCGTCTTCAGTCGCGTCCGCATCGCTTGGAGCCAGGCCGGCAGGCCCCACTTGTGCCAAGGACGGTTGCGCGGCAGGCTTGGCCACTACATCAATACGCTGCGCATGGGCCCAATCCTTGCTATCGGCATCAATCTGCACCGCCGCAACCTGCAGCTTGTCAGCAGGCACGCCCAACCGCAGCAACTGCGCACGCAGTTGCTCAATACGGGCTTGAACAAGGGTATCAGCAGCAGCCGTTTCAGGCTGACCACCATTGAATGGGAGCAACTGCAAGAAGCCACCGGTTTTGACCAACTCCAGCAACTTGGTCAATGTAGGCTGCACTTTGGCATCTTCAGCCGTGACTGCCTGACCCTTAGTGAAATAAAAGCGTGCCAGATCACCAGATTCAAGCACAAAGGGCTGGTCATGGGCCTGTTCTGGGACTGTCGAGGCAGGGATAGAAGAAACCAGTTCAACAGGCGCCGCCGTTTTTTTCTTGAGCACGCTGTGCGCACCAAACCACACCACACCAATAACGGTGGCGGCAATCAAGCCGAATACGAGAAACAAGGCAATGCGTGATTCGGTATCTTTATCCTGCTGTGACATAACGTTCCAGTTCGCCACTTGCACACTTGCAAGCAACCTATGAGATTAAATAAAGAAGTTGCGCCGCTAAACTTTGATGTGGCAACCCCATCAAAAGCCATCTAAGTCTAACGCAATCAACCAAGGGATTCAGGCGGCATTGTATGCGCAACCGATTTCCATCCAATGTCACCTTCTGTGGTTGCCCATGCCATGAAGCTACATTGCCCCCTGCTTCTGCTCTTTTTATTTAGCCATGCAATAACCGTAAAGGCCCATACCATCACACCAGCAGCAAGCGCCGTTTCATGCACAATGGCCGCTTTTCGCCACTTTCCCCTAAAAAGCAAGGCTGGCGCGCTGGTATCAACCATCAACCGGCATACCTGTTTTCTTTTTACTCCACCGTTTGATGCAGCATGGCTGCGCATTAAACGCGACATCTCACTCATAAGCCTTTATGCAAACTCCTTACGAATGGTCCATGGGTTGGCGCTACACCCGCGCAGGGCGCACCAGCCAAAGCAAGGGCCTGCTGTCTTTTGTCGCCAGCGTCTCTGCCATTGGCATTGCGTTGGGCGTGGCTGCATTAATCATTGTTTTGTCTGTGATGAATGGCTTTCAACGCGATGTGCGTGATCGCATGTTGTCGGTCGTCTCGCATATCGAAGTATTTGCCCCGCGTGGCGGAACCTTACCGAGTGTTGAGCGTGTCTCAGAACAGGTCAGACGCAATCCAGAAGTGATTGGTGTGGCCCCTTTTGTATCGGTTCAGGCGCTGTTAGCACGTGGCGATGATATGCGTGGCGTGGTATTGCGAGGCATTGATCCTGCACTAGAGCCACAAGTGACTGATTTAGCCAGCAGTATGAATAAAGAGGTGCTCAACCAGCTCACGCCCGGCAGCTTCCACATTGTGCTGGGCAAAGAACTCGCTACCTTACTGGGAGTCGTCATTGGAGACAACGTCACTGTGGTCGCCCCATCCGGTCAAGTTACCCCTGCAGGTGTGTTGCCACGTTTAAAGCAAGCCCAGGTCGTTGGCACCTTTGACTCAGGTCACTATGAATACGACTCCGGCATGGCCATGATGCATTACGAAGACATGCAGCGCATCTTCCGTCTTGATGCGCCAACAGGAATCCGGCTCAAACTCAAGGACTTGCACAAAGCGCCTGAAGTGGTGCAGCAGCTAGCAGCCACCTTGACCGATCCATTGCTGCTACGCGACTGGACCATGCAAAACCGCAACTGGTTCATTGCCGTACAAATGGAAAAACGCATGATGTTCATCATCTTGACGCTTATTGTCGGCGTGGCTGCATTCAACTTGGTTGCTACTTTGGTCATGACTGTGGCCGACAAGCGCGCGGATATTGCTATCTTGCGCACGCTTGGCGCCACCTCGGGTTCAATCATGGCAATTTTTGTCGTACAAGGTGCCATGGTGGGCGTGCTGGGCACATTGGCGGGATTGGGCTTGGGCCTGCTGGTAGCCAACAACATTGATGTCATCGTCCCGGCCATTGAAAAGGTCCTAGGCTTTCAGTTTCTACCGCAAGACGTGTACTTGGTTAGTGAGATTCCAAGCGATCCGCAAATGCATGACATTGTCTCCATCTGCGTCGTGGCTTTGGTTTTGGCCTTTGTCGTGACCCTGTACCCCAGCTGGCGTGCCAGCCGTATCAACCCTGCGGAGGCATTACGCTATGAATAAAGCCATTCTGAGTGCGCACCACCTAGTCAAGCGTTTCCAGGAAGGCGCACTGGATGTCACCGTCCTTAAAGACCTCTCTATGGATGTCTATGCAGGTCAAACTCTGGCCATTGTGGGCTCGTCCGGCTCTGGCAAAAGCACCTTACTGCACATCCTTGGTGGGTTAGATAAACCCAGCAGCGGCACCGTCGTACTGGATGGCCAGCAACTGGAAACCATGAGCACCAACCAGCGCGGAGCTATGCGCAACAGCAAGATGGGCTTTGTGTACCAATTTCACCATCTGCTACCTGAACTGACTGCATTAGAAAACGTGGCAATGCCACTGCGTATTCGCCGCGCCAGCGCTCAACTGTGCCGCAACAAGGCCACCGCCATTCTCGAAAAAGTAGGCTTGGGCGCACGCTTGCAGCACCGCCCTGCTGAACTCTCCGGCGGTGAGCGCCAACGCGTTGCGATTGCAAGGGCACTGGTTACCGATCCTTTAGTCGTACTCGCCGACGAACCGACCGGTAACCTCGACAGAGAAACGGCAGATGCCGTTTTTAACATGATGCTGGACTTGGCACGCGACCACGGCACCGCCTTTGTACTGGTCACACACGACCAAGATCTGGCGGCACGATGCGACAGACAATTGCGCTTAGTTTCCGGTAATTTTGTGGCGTCGCCCACCCACTCAGTCGAAGCTACATAAGCATCCATAGTCAGGCAGTTCGCTCTGCCCCTTTAATTCAGGCCCATAGTCCATATATAGAACAGCATGACTGAATCAAACAATACCCCCAATACCCAACCAGAATCTGTTATCGAATACCCGCTGGACTTTCCCATCAAAGTCATGGGATTGAAATCCGATGCGTTCTTGGAGGCAGTCAAAACCATTGCCAACAAGCACGACCCAGATTTTGACGAAACAACTATTGAACTTCGTGAGAGCCGTGAAGGCAAATACCAAAGCATTACCATCACGATTGTGGCAACCAGCCGCGATCACCTCGATGGCATCTACCGTGAATTGACTGCACACCCGCTTTCAAAAATGGTGTTCTGACCGCGGCAGTCACCATTTTTTTGTTTGAGCCCTACTGTGATTGTCAAACAGCTTGGGTTGGCAGCGTACCAGCCCACCCTTTACGCCATGGAGCAGTTCACCGCACAGCGCACAGCATACAGCGCGGATGAGTTGTGGCTGTGTGAACACCCTCCAGTATTTACGTTGGGGCTTGGGGCCAAACCAGAGCATATTCTGGCAAAAGGCGACATTCCGATTGTGCAAACTGCACGGGGTGGCCAAGTCACCTACCATGGCCCCGGTCAGTTGGTGGCATATCCACTGATCAACCTCAAGCGTCTGGGCATCTTCATTAAAGAATACGTCTATCGACTTGAACAAGCCACCATTGACACGCTCCAACACTATGGCATCGCGGCCGAGCGCATTCCCGGCGCCCCTGGTGTGTACGTACGCATCGCAGAAGCAACCTCGCCTCTAGAAAAAAATCGTTCAACACCGCCAGCTGATGCTGCAAACGTTGTGAAAAAAGCATCTCCTGATTTCTGCGGGATGGCCAAAATAGCAGCCTTAGGCATCAAGGTCAGCAAAGGAAACACTTACCATGGATTGGCATTGAATGTTGCCATGGATCTGCAGCCCTACACCAACATCAATCCTTGTGGCTACGAACACCTTGTTACGACAGACATGCATACAATGGGCGCTTGCTCTGTTGTCGCCGATGTGTCATCGGTGCTTAGCCTGCAGCTTCACAAGCAGCTCACTTAACCTTTTCTTGCTCGGCTTTCATAGCCCACGTGTTTATGACGACTCCAGCCATGCCCACGCAGCCAGCGTCCACCGCTCCTTACGATCCAACCGTCAAGCAGAAAGCTGCAGCCAAATTGGCGCGCATTCCTATCAAGGTTGAACAAGGCCAGCTGCTGAAAAAACCAGAATGGATTCGCGTCAAAGCTGGCTCGCCAACGACCCGTTTTTATGAGATAAAACAGATTTTGCGCGAGCACAATCTGCATACAGTCTGTGAAGAAGCCAGTTGCCCCAACATTGGGGAATGTTTTGGCAAAGGCACCGCCACCTTCATGATCATGGGAGACAAGTGCACGCGCCGCTGCCCGTTCTGTGACGTCGGTCATGGCCGCCCAGATCCATTGGATAAAGACGAGCCACTGAATCTCGCCAAAACCATTGCTGCCCTGAAACTACGCTATGTAGTCATCACCAGCGTAGACCGTGACGACTTGCGTGACGGTGGCAGCGGCCATTTTGTGCAGTGCATTCAGCGCATTCGTGAGTTTTCGCCACAAACCCAGATTGAAATTCTCGTGCCCGATTTCCGTGGTCGCGATGACCGTGCGCTCGAAATTCTCAAGGCAGCACCGCCCGATGTCATGAACCACAATTTGGAAACGGCACCACGCCTGTACAAACAAGCGCGCCCAGGTTCGGATTACCAGTTCAGTCTCAACCTACTCAAAAAATTCAAGGCACTGCACCCCAACGTCCCCACCAAGAGTGGCATCATGGTCGGCTTGGGGGAAACAGATGAAGAAATTCTCCAGGTCATGCGCGACATGCGCGAGCACGGCATCAACATGCTGACCATTGGGCAATATTTGGCACCATCGAACAGCCACCTGCCTGTCAAACGTTACGTGCACCCAGACACCTTTCAGATGTTTGAAGACGAAGCTTACAAAATGGGCTTTACCCATGCCGCCGTCGGCGCCATGGTCCGTTCCAGCTACCACGCAGATGAGCAGGCCAGCGCAGCAGGGGTTTAACGTCGCAGTTAAACGACTCTGGCAATAGTAGGAAACATAAAAAAAGGCGACCTCATCAATGAGGTCGCCTTTTTTTAAATACGCTCAGCGGCAAAACCAGCACGATAGCGAGAAAGCGCCATGGCTGCGCCACACAACGTCAGCAATGCAATCGCACCACCGACTACACCGATGTAAGACAGCCCTGCATGAACGCCCACCTGGTTGCCCAGCAACGCCCCAGCCCCTATACCTACATTAAACAGGCCGGAGTACAAAGCCATCGCCACATCAGTAGAGTCTGAGGCCAAGCCCAAAACACGTGCTTGCATGGCCAATGCAAAACAAATGAAGACAATACCCCACAGCGCAACCAACACCAACAGACTACCTGCGTGCCAGGCACTGGCCCACAAGCTGAGCAAGCACACTGCTAATGCAGCTAACGTGGACAGTAAAAACAATGCAGGCCGTTGAAGCCCTTGCCAGCTAAACAAGGCCGAGCCGAGCAAACCTGCCCCCCCAAATAGCAGCAAAGCCCACGTGACAAATTGCGCATCCAGCTGGGCAACCTGTTCCACAAAAGGCTCCATATAGCTATAGGCAGTGAAATGCGCCGTCACCCCTGTAATAGTGAGCACATAAATACTCACCAGCGCTGGACGTTTAAGCAAAATGGGCAAGCTGCTGAGGCTGCCACTATTCTTGCTGGGCAACAACGGCAACAAGCGCATGAGCAACCCCATCACCAAAGCTGCGACCACACCAATAAGCACAAAGGTCCAACGCCAGCCAAGCCACTCGCCGATAACACGCCCTAACGGGATGCCTAACACCATTGCCAAGGAGGTCCCGGTAGCCAACATGCCCAAGGCCTGCCCTTTGCGTCCGGGAGGTGCAATGCGCACCACCAGCGATGCGGTGATCGACCAAAACACAGCATGTGCAGCAGCAATCCCCAAACGGCCGACCAACAACACAGGGAAATTGGTTGCCAAGGCACACACCCCATGGCTGACAATGAAGACCACAAACACCACGCCCAGTAGCTTGCGCCGTTCAATCTCACGTGTCAGCAACATCAAAGGCAATGACGCCAATGCCACGGCCCATGCATAAATGGTGAGCATTAAGCCCACATGCTCGGTGCGCATAGCAAAGGTCTGACCGATGTCAGACAGCAAGCCCACAGGCACAAACTCTGTCGTGTTGAAAATAAAGGCGGACAGCGCCAGCGCCATTACTGCCCACCAAGGGTTCACTGCGCCCTTTCGTCCTACTTGCTCATTCATACCGGTACTGTGATTACTGTTCAATAGCGCATCTGCGGGTTGCGCAGAAAATGGCGATAGAAGCCAAGCGCAGATTCTTAAAAAACTGGCATTGTCCGCTAAAGATTGTTTTTTTGCTGCAATGCAACAAAAACTCTTGAACATACCAAGAACGCAGCATGAGCCCACTCAACCGTCGCCGCGGAGCTCACTCATTGAACAGTCGATTTGGATGTTCTTTAAAACTAACCCGGCTGTCCATAGCCAGCAGCAGCAACCAACGCCTGCGTGTAGGGATGCTGCGGCTGTTCCAAAATCTGCCAGACATCGCCACTTTCAACCACTTGCCCTGATTTCATCACCATCACGCGGTGGGCCATCGCCTTGACGACATCTACATCATGGGTGATCAAGAGGTAGGCCAGACCGCGCTCTTTTTGCAAGCGTTGTAGCAAAGCCAGCACCTGTTGCTGAATGGTGGCATCCAAGGCGCTGGTAGGCTCATCAAGCACCAATACCGCAGGCTCCACCACCAAAGCACGAGCAATCGCAATCCGTTGGCGCTGACCTCCAGAGAACTCATGCGGATAACGCTCTAACAGGCCCGGAAATTGCGCTTGCGTCAACCCCACTTCAGCCAACATGCGCAAAACTCGCTCACGCTTGTCTTGTGCACTTGCATGGGCGGCGTGCACTAGCAAGCCTTCTCCCACAATTTCGCCCACAGTCAAGCGCGGCGATAACGCTGAAAACGGGTCTTGAAAAACGACTTGAACCTGCTTTCTCAAATGCTTGTTATGCGCGCTGTTGCGTGCAGAAGGTTGCTGCCACGTTTGCCCCATGACCTCCAGTGTGCCCTGCGCAGGAAGCAAGCCCAACACGGCTTGTGCCAAGGTCGTTTTACCAGAACCTGACTCCCCGACCACAGCCAATGTTTCGCAAGGCTGCAGCACAAAGTCCATCGGTGCAACGGCTTGGAACTGGCCTTTTCTAAACCAACCACGCACTCCTGTTTGTGGAACGTCGTAATACACCTGTAATGCAGCAGCAGCCAAACAGGGGTTTGCATTCAATGCTTCGCCAACGGGAGTGGCAACATCCCGCACAGGCCTGCTTTCAATAAGTCGTTCTGTGTACACATGCTGCGGCATGCCGAAGACTTGCTGTACGGGGCCTTGCTCCAGAATATGGCCGTTTTGCATGACTGCAACAGTGTCTGCAAACTGGCGAACCAAATTCAGATCGTGCGTAATCATCAGCACAGCCATGCCTGTGGTTTGTTGCAGTTGGCTGAGTAGCTCAAGAATTTGCATGCGCAAGTGCACATCCAAGGCGGTTGTGGGCTCATCGGCAATCAGCAGGGCTGGGCGATTGGCCAACGCCATGGCAATCACTGCGCGCTGGCGTTGCCCGCCACTGAGTTGGTGCGGGTATGCCGTCGCTCTGCGCTGCGGCTCTGGAATACCGGTTTGCGCCAGCAAGGCAATGGCTTCTTGCCAGGCCTGCTTTTTGGAAACCCCTTGTTTAAGTTCGACCACCTCTGCGATTTGCCGTCCAACCGTCATCAAGGGGTTGAGCGCTGTCATGGGCTCTTGAAAAACTACCGCAATCGCATCACCGCGTACCCGTTGTAATTCACGTGGTGAGAGTTGCAGGAGATCGCGCCCCTCCAACATCACCTGCCCAGACAACTGCGCGCCTTCAAGCAACCTCAGTAAGCTCAACGCTGTAACAGATTTCCCAGAGCCAGACTCGCCCACCAACGCCAATTTCTCGCCACGATGGATCCGAAAATTCACTCCTTGCACCGCAGGTGTCTCGTTAGCCGCAAAAGTCACTTGCAGGTTGTGCACATCAAGTAATACATCTCGGTCAGCTATTTCATGACGCTTCACACCACTCATGCTGCAGCTCCTTTGGTCTCAGCTGAAGCGTTCGAATTATTTGATCGGGGCACCTTTGGCACTATCTCGCTATGCACCTTGCGTGGATCCAACGCATCACGCAGTGCATCCCCCATCAAAGTCAGCAGCAGCAACGTGATAACCATCAAGGCGAACGTGAACACACCAATCCACCAGGCATCCAAGTTGTTCTTACCTTGGTTGAGCAATTCCCCCAATGAAGGGGTTCCCGGTGGCACACCAAGGCCCAGAAAATCCAGAGCCACTAAAGAGGCGATAGCCGCACTCATGCGAAAAGGCAGAAACGTCACCACAGGCGTCATGCTATTGGGCAAGATATGGCGCCACATGATCTGCCAGTTGCTCACCCCCAAGGCTCTGGCTGATTTGACATAGTCCAACTGGCGATTGCGCAAAAATTCAGCACGCACATAGTCTGACATTCCCATCCAGCCAAAGATGCTCAAGATAATCAGCAATAAACCAACGCTCGGTTGAAAAATCGCGCTGAGAATAATCAACAAAAACAACTCGGGCATGGAGCTCCATATCTCTAACAACCGTTGCCCCCACAAATCCACCTTGCCCGCAAAAAAACCTTGCACGGCCCCAATCAGCACCCCCAACACCACACCAATAGCCGTTAGTGCAATCGCAAACAACGCGCTGACACGAAACCCATACAGCAATTGCGCCAATAGATCTCGGCCACGGTCATCAGTTCCCAGCCAATTGTCTGCAGACGGCGGGGCCGGGTCTGGGGCAGTGCTGTAGTAATTGATCGTGCGAGCGCCGTAATGGTTGAGCGGGAAAACGGCCCAGTTGCCATCCGAGGTAATGCGCTGGTGAATAAAAGGATCTAGGTAATCCGCAGGCGTCTCGAAATCACCACCGAATGTTTTTTCAGGGTAGTTTTTCAGCAAAGGGAAATAGTATTGCCCCTCGTACCGGAGCAGTAAAGGCTTGTCATTGGAGAGCACTTCTGCACACAAACTGACCAACAGCATGGTACAAAAAGCCACAAAACTCCAATACCCCAAACGACTGCGTTTGAATCGTCTCCAGGCGCGTTGGCGCGGCGTCACAACAGCATCGATTTTCACAGAAGTGGAAGCAAACATGGGCACAACGCAAGCAATAAAGCCAGAACACACGGGACACAAAGCAGCGCCCGAACGCAGAAGATGGGGATTTCAACAAGTTACGCTAGAACCTGTTCAAGAGGCTCAAGATTACCCTAAGTTCGACCTCTGAACCTTTATCCATAATAGGCACAATCGCATGCAATGTGCCTGTGGGCAAACCGCAATGCAACCCCTTTGCGCTTCGGAGCACTCTTGCACCCACGCTGCAGCGGCTTTTATCCTCTCTTTGACCATACGCTATGGACCAGCACTACCTTTCTGCATTGTTTGACCCCCAGTCGATTTTGCTGTTTACCGGCCCTGAGTCCGAGCCCGCGCAGCAAACGCCTCAAGCGCAGGCACTGCACGCCTATCTGAGTCAAGCGTCGTTTACCGGCAAAATCACCCGACTGGATAACACGACGACTGGCACACTGGCAGATTTGGCATCAACCAAAGCCGATTTGGCTCTCATCGCCCTGCCGCATCAAGAGATCATGGCAGCCTTAGAACTAGCGGGGCGCGTCAAAGTCAAGGCGGCTATTGTGCTGTCCAGCGGCATAGACCATGCTCAGGCAAGCGCCATGCACCAGCTTGCACAGCGCATGGGAATCTGGCTGTTAGGCCCCAACAGCCAAGGATTGCAGCGCCCACACCTACAACTCAATGCCAGTGCAGTTGGCCAACTGGCCGCTCCCGGGCAATTGGCATTGGTAGCGCAATCAGGTGCGTTGACCGCATCGATTCTTGACTGGGCCAAGCACAATGGCGTAGGTTTTTCCACCGTGGTATCACCCGGCCCCCTGTCACAAGTCAAATTGGCGGATGTGCTGGATTTTCTGGCCACTGACCGGCGCACCTCAGGCATCGTGGTGTACATGGAGGGCATTGCCAATGCGCGCCGCTTCACTAGCGCGCTGCGCGCTGCGGCCTTTTCCAAACCAGTTGTCGTACTCAAGGCTGGGCGTAAAGCTGCGGGCACGGCGGCGGCTCAAACCCATTCCAGCGCCATCGTGGGCAGCGATGATGTCTTCGACGCGGTGCTTCGCCGCGCTGGAGCCGTGCGGGTCCGTTCATTTGTAGAGCTGTTCTCAGCAGCCAAATGCCTTGCATCTCGCTACCGGCCTGTAGGCAAAAAGCTTGGCATCATCACCAATGGGGGCGGTCCTGGCGTTTTGGCCGCAGACTGGGCCAACGAAATGGGTTTGGAGTTGGGCACGCTTTCCAGCGAAGTAGCCCAACAACTCCAAACAGAGCTCCCCAGCAGCGCATCGCTTACCGACTTGATTGATGTCTCCGAAGAGGCTGGCCCAGCAGCGTTTCGCGCAGCACTTGATGCGGCCGTACGCGACAAAAGCATTCATGGAATATTGGTCATCTTCTCACCCAAATGGGGCGTCGACCCCATCGCAGTAGCTGAACAACTCATTCAAGCACGCCCGCAATTGAATAAACCATTGGTAGCGTGTTGGATGGGTGATGCCACAGTGGGTGATGCGCGCAAAAACCTGTCGAACGCAAAAATTCCCAGTTTCCGCACACCTGAAGCGGCGGTGGGTGCCTTTTCAAACATTGCGTCGTTCTATCAAAACCAGCAACTGCTACAACAAACCCCGCCACCGCTTTCATCAAACCTCGCCACGCCTGATGTTGAAGGCGCACGGCTGCTGATTGAAGGTGTATTGGCTGAGCGGCGCCACATCCTCACGGAGATGGAGTCCAAAGCACTACTCTCCTCCTTCCATATCCCCGTTACACAGACGCTGCTGGCACGCACGCCTACCGAAGCAATGATGATCGCTTCACAGTTGGGTTTTCCTGTCGCACTGAAAATCGACTCTCCTGATATTTCACACAAATCAGATGTCGGTGGCGTTGCACTGAACGTGATGAGTGCCACGGCTGTACGTGACATCTACAACGACATGATGGACACCGTCCGGGAAAAACGTCCGCAAGCACGCATCAACGGCTTAACGGTGCAAACCATGGCACGCAAAAATCGGGGGCGGGAACTCTACATTGGTGTAGTAACAGATGAGCCCTTCGGCCCTGTTATCGCCTTTGGTGCCGGTGGAACCATGATCGAATTGATCGATGACCATGCCATGGAGTTACCGCCATTGAATCAATTTTTGGCGAAACGCTTGATCGAGCGCTCTCGTGCGGCAGAGACCTTGGACGAATGGCGTGGAGCCAAGGCGGTAGACCGAGGCGCTCTTGAGCAAGTGCTGCTGCGCGTCTCAGAAATGGTCTGCGCCTTGCCTCAACTGCGCGAGATGGATATCAATCCCATCATCGTGGACGAAAACGGCGTCGTTGCCGTGGACGCACGCATCGTTGTAGGCACCGCCGTGCAAACCGCACCTGGGCGGGTTGGGAAATACGGTCACTTATCCATACTGCCCTACCCCACACGCTACGACCAGATTTGGCCTTTGCGTGGTGGTGACGAGTACCGCATTCGCCCCATTCATCCTGATGATGCACATGGCCTACAAGCTTTGGTCAAAGGCCTCAAACCCGAAAGTCGTTACTTCCGTTTTGTCTCGCGCTTATCGGAACTGCCTGCATCCATGCTGGCGCAATTCACATTGATCGACTACGACCGTGAAATGGCGCTTTGCGCTGTAATTGAAGAAGAGTTCACCAACGAACAAGGCCTCAAACTGCTGCGTGAACGCATCATTGGCGTATCACGCTACATCACCAATCCAGACCAAACGACGTGCGAGTTCTCGCTTGTCGTGGATGATGCATTCGCAGGTCAGGGGCTCGGCTCACGCCTGATGCATAGCATCATGGATGTTGCACGCGACAAGGGCTTGCAAGAGATCATTGGCTTGGTACTCACCAACAACGATGGCATGCTGCGCCTGATGCGAAGTTTAGGTTTCACAATCAAAGCATACCCTGATGATCCCGAGTTCCGACTCGCAACACACGCTCTTTAAGAACGTGTTCAGGATCTTCCCACAGTCGCGCAAAACGCAAAAAAGAGGCCGCGCCGCAATGCGTTCTTGGCCTTGTACTTTGAGGCACCTCTCTTAACCCATGCAAAATCTGCACACTTCAGATCCAAACAGGGTTTGAGGCCAGAAATGGCGCATAAATCGTCTAAAACAGGGCCTTTTGGCCCTGTTTTGTTACGCTTTTGCTGTTTGCAGACGCACTTCTGTCTTTGAGGGCTTGGTTTTGTAGAAGGCATCAACGCCCNGCACTTCTGTCTTTGAGGGCTTGGTTTTGTAGAAGGCATCAACGCCCCGGTGCAGGAAAGAGGCCAGGCGTTTGAGGTTGTAGCAAGTGGCCATCATGGTCATGGCCACAGCCGCTCTGGCCATGCCAATGGTGCGCACATGCTTGCCGCCCATGTGGCGTATACCGGCAAACACATGCTCGACCTTGACCCTTCTTTTGGCAATGCGATGATTGCGCTCTTGCTGACAATCACTCAATGGTTTGTTCTTTTGCGCTTTGCGTTGGATGCCATCTTTAAAAACCAACACTTTGAGCATCTCGCGCCTTTGGGCACTGTCATAGCCTTTGTCTGCATCTACCTGCTTGTCTGTATTGCTCGTATCAAGCACTTGGTCAAAGTGGTGGCCGTCGTGCTCGCTGGCTGTGCGTGTGGCTACGCCTCGAATAAAGCCATGCTTGTCATCCACGCTCACACTGAGCTTGTAGCCAAAGTAGCTTTTACCGTGCTTTTTAGTGAACGTGGCATCGGTGTCTTTTTGCCTCGCTTTGGCGTCACTCCAATCGGGGGATTGGCCCTCTTGCAATTGGGTGCGTTCTTCTTTGCGAATGTGCTGCTTGGGCGCCGGCACCAAGGTCGCATCAATGGCTTGTCCGCCTCTGGCGATGTAGCCGTGGCGGCGCAGTTGCAGCTCTACGCCTTCAAACAAAGCCCCAGCTCCATCAATGCCCAGCGATTGCCCAAAGCGCCAAATGGTGTTGCGATCCGGCACATTGAGACTTTGCTCAAGTAAACAAAACTGCTGGTAGCTCATGCGGTCAAGCAACTGGTACTCCATCTGCTCGTCACTGAGGTTGTAGAGCTGCTTGAGCACTAAGACCCGCACCATCACATCCTCCGGGGAGGCTGGCCTGCCGCCTTTGCTTGCATCGCCTCGGCCAAGAAATGGCACCACCAAAGCCGCTAGCGCCTTGAAGTCGATGTGCTTGGCGATGACTTGCAATGGGTCGCACACTTCTTCAAGTTTGCGGGTGCGCCCTGCTTGGGCAAAGAGGTCGAACTTCAGGGCGCTGCGGGGTGTAATCATGCGCTGGAATTTAAACCATCTTGGCTGGTTAGGGGGTTTGGTTCCCTTTGGATTTGAGCGTCCAAAGTGCGCTACTGTGTCAGGAATCCTCGCCTGGACAGATTGTCCGACTGCATTTTCGCGCATGACATCCTTCTCAACTCCAACGCTGTCTGCGTGATGATCCTAAATACGTTCTTAGCCAGCCTACATTTTGTGTATGCGTTGAAATGACGTTAAGGCATGAAAAAAAGCCACGGCACATTCTCATTGCCCATGGCTTTCAAAGCATATTCAACGCTGACAGGCGTCGTGTCCATTTTTATTTTTTCACGTTGGCAATGCCATCTGTGATTTCTTTGTGTGCATCTTCCACACCACTCCACCCCAGCACTTTGACCCATTTGCCTTTTTCAAGATCTTTGTAGTGCTCGAAAAAGTGGCTAATCGCATTGAGCGTACCTTCATTTACATCGGCAATGCTCTTCAAATGCGCATAGGCAGGCAAAATCTTTTCTGTAGGCACAGCCAAAACTTTACCGTCCACACCAGACTCATCTTCCATGCGCAAAATACCCAACGCACGGCAAGGCACCACTACACCGGGCTGCAGTGGGTAAGGCGTTAGCACCAAAACATCAACAGGGTCACCGTCGCCAGACAAGGTTTGTGGCACATACCCGTAGTTGGCAGGGTAGAACATCGCGGTATTGATGAAACGATCCACAAAGATCGCGCCAGTCTCTTTATCTACTTCGTACTTGATCGGATCAGCGTTTTGCGGGATTTCGATAATGACGTTAAAGACTTCTGGCGCTTTGCTACCTGCGGGAACGTTGTTCAAAGACATGATGTTCACTCAATAGAGATGGGTTGAAAGAATGCGGCATTCTATACGCGCCAGACTTCATGCAGGCATCAGAAAAGTGCCCACACCAAGCTCCGCACAAGCGCGCAAAAAGAAAAAGTCCGCACATCACGCGGACTTTTCCTCAGGATTCTTCAAAATAAAAAGACTTACCATCTACAAGCGGTAAAAAATTAAGCCACTTGTTTTTCCGCGCCCTTGAGCGCCTTGACAGCCTTGAGCACATCATCAACGTGCCCAAGTACTTTCAGTCCACGCCACTCCTGAACCAATACGCCGTCAGCGTTGATCAAAAAAGTGCTACGTTCAATGCCTTTGACCTTCTTGCCATACATGATCTTGTTTTTCACAACACCAAACATGTGACACATTTTTTCCTCTGTGTCCGCAATCAACTCAAAAGGCAATTCCAACTTCTCTTTGAAACCGTCATGTGACTTCATGTTGTCACGTGAGACGCCAAAAACTTCGGCCCCTAACTTGACAAACTTATCGTATTTATCCCTGAACTGCATCGCCTCTGTTGTACAGCCGGGCGTATTGTCTTTAGGGTAAAAATAGAGAATCAGAATTTGTCCGTTATGGGAGGTATTCGTTACCGTTACGCCTCCAGTTGCGCTGGCTTCAAACTCGGGAAGTGGTTTATTGACAACGATCGCCATATTAATAGGGTCTCTCAATCTAATGTGTCGTTGAAAAAATGTCGAACCTAGCGCAAACCGTGAAAAAATTCTTGACAACCCTTAATCACCGTACAAAATAGCCCGCTGATGTATAACCAGCCGCTTTCTTGACCGTAGAAAAAGTGTTCGAGTGAACATCATCACTGCTCGCTGCAGCAAGTTGCCGCACACTACAAACCCCATTGCTCTTAGTGTGAATCTATCAATCCCACATTCAGTAGCGGACCACGAAATAGGGATTAACACACCGATTCATATAAGCTCAACGGCGATGCAAGTTGCAGGCCCGGCGCAACCTGCAATTGTAATCCGTTCGCGTTTGCAAGTAAAGGACAGGGCCAAACTACCAACTGTTCCTTTAAAGTTCTGCGCTCACTCAAAAACACCAATGAGTGTCCGCAAAACGAAGCCAGCATTGAAACGCCAAGCAAGATCCCGTTATGTAGAGCTATCCGGTCGCGCTCACCCCAAGACACTCTTTGACGTTTCGGCAACGTAATAGCGGCGGGTTTACTCCAGAATCAATGCCGCCAAAACCTTGCGACCCTCTCCTGCCAACACGTTGTAGGTTCGACAAGCTGCTGCAGTGTCCATCGTTTCCAAGCCCAATTGAGCCTGCACAAACGGACGCAACCACTGCACTGGCGGGAAACGGTTGCGCAAGCCGCTGCCAAACAAAACGACTTGGATCCCCTGCTCCTTGGACCATTGAGCCACTTGAGCAAAATGCTCAGCCGTCAAATCATCAAACGAGGAGCACTCCCAAGGCTGTAACAACCCCTCACTGCTGAGCACCATTGAGCTTTCAAACCGTGCCTGAGGCAACTGAATCCATCCACTTCCGTGGGCGATGATGGAGCTCGATTCTGGGTGTTCTGCGTGGAATTTCATGGTGCAAGTGTTTATCTGTGCAATTATCAGGAATCAACCCCGATCAACTGTGGTCAAATTATAGGTTTCCTCTCACCTCCACATCTAGGCTACAGGTATCTTCATGAAACCGATCCACAAGTCCACCAAGTTGGCACACGTTCTCTACGACATTCGCGGGCCGATTGTCGAAGAGGCGCGTCGCATGGAAGACGATGGCCAAAAAGTCATCAAGCTCAATATTGGCAATTTGGCTGCCTTTGGGTTTGATGCGCCGGAGGAGGTTCAGCAGGACATGATTCGCAATTTGCCTGCTTCGGCAGGCTATTCGGACAGCAAAGGGATCTTTGCTGCCCGCAAGGCTGTCATGCACGAAACACAGCGCCAAGGCATTGTGGGCGTGACGCTTAATGATATTTACCTCGGCAACGGCGCCAGCGATCTGATTGCCATGGCCACCAACGCATTGCTCGATGATGGTGATGAGTTGTTGCTGCCTGCCCCCGACTATCCGCTATGGACTGCGGTGACGAACCTCTCCGGCGGCACACCAGTGCACTACCTGTGCGACGAAGATAACAACTGGGAGCCCGATCTAGCCGATATCCGCAGCAAGATCACACCACGTACCAAGGGGATTGTGGTCATCAACCCCAATAATCCGACTGGGGTCATCTATTCCTTGAAAACCCTACAGGGCTTGATTGAAATTGCACGCCAGCACAGCCTAGTCATTCTGGCCGACGAGGTATATGACAAGGTACTGTATGACGGAAACACCCATACGGCGATTGCAAGCTTGTCCACTGACGTGCTGACGTTGACATTCAACTCCCTCTCAAAAAGTTACCGCTCCTGCGGCTACCGTGCTGGCTGGATGATCGTCTCTGGTGATAAGAAAAGCGCCAAAGACTACATTGAAGGCTTGGATATGCTCTCGAACATGCGCCTGTGCTCCAACGTGCCTGGCCAATGGGCCATTCAAACAGCACTGGGCGGCTACCAAAGCATCAATGAACTCACGGGGGAAGGTGGACGTCTGCGTCGCCAACGCGATCTGGCCTATGAGTTGATCACGGCCATCCCTGGTATCACCTGCGTCAAGCCACAAGCGACGTTGTATATGTTCCCCAAGCTGGATCTGGAGATGTACCCCATTGCTGATGACCGCCAGTTTTTCCTTGAGCTTCTCAAAGAAACGCGCGTTATGCTGGTGCAAGGCACAGGCTTCAATTGGGCCAAGCCAGACCACTTCCGCATCGTATTCTTGCCGCATGAGCCCGATTTGCGCGAGGCTATTGAGCGCATTGCTCGCTTCCTTAAAACCGTTCGCGAGCGAACAGCACCCTCAAAACCTATCCTGCGTGCGGCAGAAAAGAAAACCAATAGCGCATAAGCACATCCCAACGGCGCAAAACCGCAGGGCAAACACGCTCGCACTTGCTGGGCAGTACTTCTGCAATGCGCCCCCATTTCCCTCCACAGTTCTATTGAACCAAGACCATGACCCGTATCAGAGTAGGCCTTCTGGGCATCGGCACCGTTGGTGCTGGCACCTTTACCGTTCTCAAACGCAACCAGGCAGAAATTAGCCGCCGTGCAGGCCGCGAGATTGCCATTACGGTGGTGGCTGATCTCGATACCAATCGCGCACGCAGCATTGTGGGCGATGACATTGAAGTAGTCAGCGATGCACAACAAGTTGTCTCACGCGATGACGTGGATGTGGTCATCGAACTCATCGGCGGCTATGGCATCGCCAAGACTTTGGTACTGGCAGCCATCGAAGCAGGCAAGCACGTTGTCACAGCAAACAAAGCTCTGCTGGCTGTGCACGGCACTGAAATTTTCGCAGCAGCTGCCCGCAAGGGCGTGATTGTTGCTTACGAGGCGGCGGTCGCTGGCGGCATTCCCATCATCAAAGCATTGCGCGAAGGCTTGGTTGCCAACCGTATTGACTGGGTTGCCGGCATCGTCAATGGCACCACCAACTTCATCCTCTCGGAAATGCGGGACAAGGGCCTGGACTTTGCATCCGTACTCAAAGAAGCGCAGCGCCTGGGTTATGCAGAAGCCGATCCGACCTTCGACATTGAAGGCATTGATGCTGCACACAAAACTGCATTGATGAGTGCCATTGCGTTTGGTATTCCAGTTCAGTTTGACAAAGCACATATTGAAGGAATCACCAAACTCGAACGCGTAGATATTCAATACGCAGAACAGTTAGGCTACCGCATCAAACTGCTGGGCATCGCCAAGCGTACAGACAAAGGGGTTGAGTTGCGCGTGCACCCTTCACTGGTTCCGGCACGGCGCTTGATTGCAAGCGTGGAAGGCGCGATGAATGCGGTTGTGGTACATGGTGATGCATTAGGCACCACGCTGTACTACGGCGCAGGAGCAGGCTCTGAGCCGACAGCCAGCGCTGTGATTGCCGATCTGGTTGACATCGCTCGCCTGCAAGGCGCCGATCCAGCACACTACACCCCGGTACTGGGCTTCCAATCAGCCAGCCTCAATGCGGCGCAGAGCAGTTTGCCCGTGCTGCCAATTGAAGAAGTGGTCACCAGCTATTACCTGCGCGCGCGCGTTTCCGACGAGCCTGGTGTTCTGGCAAAAATCACCACCATCTTGTCAGAGCATGGCGTCAGTATTGATGCACTCTTGCAACGCGAATCGGACGATGTGCTTGGCGAAGGCGCTGACCAAACAGACCTGATCATTCTCACTCACCGCACCCGTGAAGGCACCATGAACGATGCCTTGGCCAGCATTCAGTCCCTGCCCACCGTGCTCGGCTCTGTCGTGCGTTTACGTAAAGAAGAGCTGAACTAAGAAGGCGT
The DNA here is from genome assembly GCF_004833285.1 of Lampropedia puyangensis. Classification (GTDB taxonomy): domain Bacteria; phylum Pseudomonadota; class Gammaproteobacteria; order Burkholderiales; family Burkholderiaceae_C; genus Lampropedia; species Lampropedia puyangensis. The sequence goes on along the minus strand of NZ_STFG01000001.1, from coordinate 584,805 downwards.
ATGGGCAGTCCTCCTGCAAGCAACTGCCCAACTCGATCGCTAACCGGCTAAATGGCATTGGCACTGCCTTAAGGTAAACGCCAATCCGCAAATCGGACCATGCGATTGCCTGATGCTGTATGCCACTGCCTCTACTGCCACCATCCCTCACCCCTGCGCAGCAACGCTGGCTAGCAGGGGCCATATTGCTTGCGCCTGCAGTGCTCATGCTGTGGTCTGGTGCTTGGTTGTCGTGGTCTAACAGTAGCCTTGGTATCAATCAGCATTGGACGATGGCGTTGCCATATCGACTTACAAGCCTTGCCTTTATCCTCGCTTGTATTGGTCTAATTGGCGGTATGACTGCCCTCGCCTGCACCCACATGCTAGGAATACGCGCGCAACAATCTGCTGAGCAATTGATGCGCCTATTCTCCAAAGGGCAAGCCTGTTTGCCGTGGGTACTGTTGCTCTTGTGGTTTTGCTTCTTTGGAAGTGCAATCTCCCAACTCAGCGCAGAAACCATTCGCGCACTGCATCGCGCAGCAAACTCTGCATGGCATTACAAAACGGCGCTGGGCCTGCTGCTAGGCTTACTGATTATCATCGGTGTTGCGGCACTTCAACTACTGCGCTGGCGGCACACTTTCGCCCAAACTGTCAACAGCACTCCAGATCGCCAAGATGGTGAACTGATAGACCCCAGCCAAGCCCCCAAACTATGGGGTTTTGTGCAACAAGTCGCAAACAAAACCCACACCCCGCCACCAGAGTACATTGTGGCCGGCGTTATGCCACACTTCTTCGTCACCGACTCGGCGCTCCTGCTGCCTGACGAGACGTGCATTGCCGAAGGCAAGCGCACACTCTACCTGTGCTTGCCTTTGATGCAATACCTCAGTGGCAAAGAGTTTGCCGGGCTACTTGCACATGAATTGGCGCATTTCGCCGCCAACGATACGGCGCAGGGCCGCGCCTTCAGCACTACTTACGCCATGGCCCACGCACGGCTTAGCAGCGTCCGGGATGGGCAACGCGAGTTGGGCTATCTGCACTGGCTTAACAAACCCAGCCATGCGATTGCCGGGTATTTTCTGCACAGCTTTGATATCGCCTTCTATTCCCACAAGCGCCAACAAGAGTTGCGAGCAGACCAAGTTGAAGTCGCACTTGTAGGCGCCAGCACCTTTGCAACCACCTCCCTGCGCCTAACGGAGCTCAGCCCGGTCTTGTCAAACGTATTAGACGACGCATGGCAACAAAGCCCGCACCAAACTTCACAAAGCATCCTTGCAGAGTTTGATAAGCAAGTACGTTTACACGCTTTCGCTGATCCGCGGTCGCACTTGCAAGAAAGGCAAGCCGGAAAATTTGACAGCCACCCTACCAGCTACCAACGATTTAAAGCAGCAGGAGTACGCTGGAGCCAAGCGATTGTTGAACGCTACCAACAGCGCCACTCCTCCCGCCTATTACAAGCATTTGGCTTAGCCCACGCCAGTGCGTCACACCCTACCCAACCCATCAGCGAGCCCAGCAGCACAACACCCCTCACTGTCGTTGATAAACTCCAACTGCAATTTAGCGATGCCGCAAAAGACAACGCAACCCTCTTGCCTGAACGGGTTGCCGAGTTACGCGAGTGGGCTCAAGAAGGCACACAGGCCACCGACCTTGAAGAAAAAATACTGCTCCCAGTCGCTGCCACCGGGGTTCTGGCCATCGGCATGCTGTTTATCCTGTCGCAATCGCAGCGCAATCCAATATGGGAGCAAGGTTTGTATGTTCTTGCGCTGTTGGCATGCGTAGCGGCAATTGGTGTACTGATACTGCGCGCGCAACGTCCTGTGATGCACCTCACCCGCACAGGCATTTCCGTAGGTTGGCCCGGGCAAGAAGAGCTGATCGCCTGGCACGAGATTGCTGAAATCAACATCGAAAGTGGCTTTAGTCTGCAAGATTGGTATAGCACTATGTGCATACAACTCGTATTGGCTGAACATGCCCATGAGCCACAATGGCGCAATGGTTTAAGAACGCGTTATGACCGTGCTCACCACCAAGTGGTCATTTCGGTACAAGGCATTGCCGACCATGACGCGCAAGAAGTCTCCGACTTGCTCCATACTTACTGGTATGGTGGCGTCGCCCGTGACGTTCTACGCCGCAGTGGGCATTAGGCCCACACTGCTGCATACCTCTTTCTCTTATCCCCCTCTGTATAGAACCATGCTTTATCTATCCACCCGTGGTGACCCAGCCCGTAAACGTTTCTGCGACATCCTGCTCGAAGGTTTGGCCCCTGATGGCGGTCTATACCTGCCCGAGCACTACCCCAACATCACAGCGTCTTTGCCACAACTGCGCACCATTTACCAACAGCAAGGCTACGCAGAATTGGCTTTTGCCATCTTGTCACTCTACATTGATGACATCCCTGCCAGCGACTTACGCGCACTGACCCACAATACCTACACCAAGGCCGTTTTTGGAACCGATGCCATCACACCTGTGCGTGAGTTGGAAAAAGGCTTGTGGCTCGAAGGCCTCTCCAACGGCCCCACATTGGCCTTCAAAGACATGGCCATGCAATTGCTCGGCAATCTCTTTGAGTACGAACTCACCCGCCGCGGTGCTGAACTGAACATTCTGGGCGCAACCTCGGGCGACACAGGCAGCGCAGCCGAATACGCCATGTGCGGCAAACAGGGCGTGCGCGTCTTCATGCTCAGTCCGCACGGCCGCATGAGCCCTTTTCAACAAGCGCAAATGTTCAGCTTGCAAGATGCCAACATCTACAACATCGCCATTGAGGGTGTGTTCGATGACTGCCAAGACATTGTCAAAGCAGTCAGTAATGACCTGACGTTCAAACAGCAGTACAAAATTGGTACAGTCAACTCCATCAACTGGGCACGCTTACTGGCCCAAGTGGTGTATTACTTTGCCGGTTATTTCCAGGCCACAACAACTGACAGTGAACAGGTGTCGTTCACAGTACCAAGCGGCAATTTCGGCAACATCTGTGCAGGGCATGTGGCGCGCCAAATGGGCCTCCCCATTAAACAGCTGGTGGTTGCAACCAATGAAAATGATGTGTTGGACGAGTTCTTCAAAACAGGCGTATATCGGCCACGCAGCAGCGCCAACACCTTGGAGACCTCCAGCCCTTCCATGGATATCTCCAAAGCCAGCAATTTCGAACGCTTCGTGTTCGACCTGCTAGGCCGCGACAGCGCAGAATTGAAAACACTGTTTGCCACCACTCTCGCTGAACAAGGCTATTTCGATTTAAGCGCTGATCCGCGCTTCATCGCTCAAGAAGAGCGTTTTGGTTTTGTCAGTGGTAAAAGCACCCATCCTGATCGGTTAGCAACCATCCGCGCTGTTTGGGAACAACACCAACAGGAAATTGACACCCATACTGCTGATGGTGTGAAGGTGGCCCGTGAAATCCACAAGCCCGATGCCGAACCCATGCTGGTACTGGAAACGGCCTTGCCGATCAAATTCAGCGCCACGATTGTTGAAGCCTTGGGCCGAGAGCCTCAACGCCCAGCGCAGTTCGATGGCATTGAAGCCTTACCCAAGCGGGTTCAGGTGTTGCCTGCCGACGTGCAGCAGGTTAAAACGCTGATCGAAAAAGCCACGCAAGTAGCGTAAAAATCATCGAACTTTAGAGGCTGGCAAAAACAAACTTGCGCAGCCTCTAAAGCGGTGGAGGCATCCCCAAACATCTCTAAATCCACACTTTCCAAAAAACCATTAGAAAGCGTTCGTGATCGCAACACTCAGCACGCTGGCCGGCGGCATAGGACTATTCTTGCTTGGGATGGTGCTGATGTCAGACAGTCTCAAAGCCATAGCCGGCGAAGCCCTGCGTTCAGGCTTGGCCCGTTTAACGGGCAAGCCCCTCAAAGCCATGCTGGCAGGCATGGGGGCAACCGCAGCGGTGCAATCATCAACTGCAACGACCATGGCCACCATCGGCTTTGTCAGCGCAGGTTTGCTGACATTCCAAAATGCCATCGGCGTGATCATTGGCGCCAATATTGGCTCCACCAGTACAGGCTGGATTGTCACGCTACTGGGTATGAAATTTTCCATTTCCAGTCTGGCAATGCCCATCATCGGCATTGGTGCCATCATGAAGCTGCTATGCAAAGACCGCGCTGCTCTCGCTGGGCTGACTATGGCAGGTTTTGGCTTGATTTTTGTCGGCATTGATTTCCTACAGCAAGCCATGGCAGGTTTAGCCACTCAAGTGGATCTGAGCGCATTTGCATCACCTGGCATTGGCGCCCAATTGCTTTTGATTCTCATTGGTTTGGTAATGACCATCGTGCTGCAAGCCTCCAGCGCGGCACTGGCAACGACCCTCGCGGCACTTTCAAGCGGGGCCATTGATTTCTCGCAGGCCATGGCACTGGTCATCGGCCAAAACATTGGCACCACAGCCACGGCTTTGCTTGCCGCGGTTGGAGGCACGGCCAATGCCAAACGCACCGCACTTGTGCATTTGCTCTTTAACCTTGGCTCAGCCCTATTGGCGTTTGTCATTCTGCAGCCTCTGTTTCTCTGGGGCGTACATGTTTGGGGCATGCGCCACGACGGTGTCAACACTGCATTAGCACTGGCCGCATTCCACACCACATTCAGTGTATTGGGCGCTGCAGTCTTTTTGCCGCAAACGCAAGGGCTAGCCAGGCTGGTCAGCCGCATGATCAAAGAGCATGCACCTCCGGGTTTGCGCATGCTCGATAACACCTTACTGTCTGTACCTGCCTTGGCCATTGCAGCGGCAGAAAAAACCATCAGCCTGGGCTTGGCAGACACCTGCCATTTGCTGGCACAACGACTCCAAGGCCAGCCTTTAGCTTCCAATAAAAGTGGGATAAGTTTGGACAAATTGCTGCACGCAGTAGACAGCTACATCACCAAGTTGCCCGCACCTCAGTCAGCTGCAGACCAGCAGCGCCTCATGCACCTGTTACTGCTACTGGACCAAACCCGGGTGTTGCGCGACGACTTGGCAGGCATCAGCCACGCAGACACGCTACGCGAGCAGCCTGCATTGTGGGCCTTAGCCAGCCGCCTACCCCCTACGCTGGAGCAAACGGCGATGTGGCTCACAGACGATAGCGTTGTTGTGCAAGAAGAGGTGTCAGAGGAGCTGAGACAAATCACTGAATGGGTTCATGAGCACCAAAGCCAAGCTCGGCGCAACGTGGTAGAAGGTGCGGTCAATGAGCACATCACCCCGGCCACAGCGCTTGAACAATTGACTGCACAACGTTGGCTAGAGCGCCTGAGCAAACACATCACCCGAATCGCCCAATCGCTGGGCGAGGCACGCGCCTTGTTCAAAGAGTAATGCCCTCGAATCTATCACTGTGGCCGCTGGCGTTCAGGCACGCGAGTTGCCAACGGTTTCGGTTGGTAGAGCGGCTCAAACGTGCATTGCGCGCCGTATTGCGAAGACGCTTGCTCGCAGCGCTCGGCAACGCCCTGTGGTGTGGGCTTCTGGCCGCCGTGTACCCAATCAGATAGCGCCTGCATCAAGCCCACATAACTTGCATCATTGAGGTAACTGTGCGTGCCTGTGCGCGTAAAGGTTTGAACGAGACGATCGCCCGCACCAGCGGCATCCATGGTTTTTTTGAAAAAATGATCCAACTCCACAAAGGCAGTTGGATCATTGATCCACTTGACACTCAAAATCGGCACAGCTATTGCCCCCGTCAAATCAGTATCATGCGCTAGCATTGCATACGCTTTCGGATCTGCCACAAAACGCTCCACGCCTGCGTTCAAGGCCGCGTCGTCGCTGGAGCCGCTATAGCGCACACCGGTATTACCAAATGGACTGACACCAGCTGTGCGTTTGCTCACGATCTCCTGAAAGTGCCTTGTTCCCCAATTGAGGTGTGATTGAATCGCGTCTTCAGGGATACGGACAACGCGCACGATCGTATCAATATTGGCTTGTTGCTGCGCTGTGCGCTGCGCCCTCGGCATTTCAAGCCCCAAGCATTCCTGTGTTCTTGCTGCAATGTTGGCATTGTTGATTGTTGCACCTGCCGGATACCCAATATTGAGCGGGTACTGCTGTTCTGTTGGCCGTGGATGATTGCCACACAGGTATTGGTAAACCACGCGCAAATCCAACCTGACATCGTACGAATGCGTGCCACCTGCCAGAACGCCGTTTGTCAAAAGGAGCGCATCGTATGGTTGATTTTGCGCACTATTTGAAGCGAACATTTCTGCCGTCTTAGCAGCAACACTAGCCCCCCAAGACTGGCCATGTAAGAACGTATGCGTGGGTTTCTCAACAAAAGCGTGAAAGATACGGCGCAGTCGCTCCGTATCCTCTGCCGCAGCGCGCACTGCCACACCACCTTGGCGATACGATGAGCCAGCCCATGCATATCCCGCACGCACCATGATGGACCATCGACCCAGATCATCTTCAACCCGCGCCATGGTCGGAGCACCCAAGGCTGGCCCACCGTGCGCATGCATCACCAAATCACCTTGCCAATTTGCAGGAATGGCAATCAAGTAGTAAGCCCCATTGAAATCCTTGCCGCCAAGGCAGCGCGCATCACGCGGTACCTGCACCGGACAAGCAACAGCCACTGGTGCCAACTCCTCACGCAGAATCGGGTCTGCAGCCTGATGCTCCGCGCCTGAACCACAGGCCACGAGTACCGCCACGACAACTATCGCTAAACCTTTCAGTACGATTTTTTGCTGCATGCATGTCTCCTTTGGGTTGTGTTTGTTTCTATCTGCAGGCTTTGCATTCTAGAAAAGATGCCTCGCGATGCGCAAAACCACCTGCTCCAGCCGAGCGAACTTGAGCACCTGATGAATTGTGCGTTTCAAGCAATGGCAGGTTCAACACCATCTGCGCAGACAGTAAATGCAAAAGCAGCGTTCGCCTCAGCTGAGGCACGCGGGGAAACAAGATATCTATTAGACTGAACGATTGCGACGCACGGTGCAACTGCGCGTCCAAGAACACCGGCCAGTCCAAGATTGACAAAAACGACACGCGCATTGCGCAATCATGCAGCCTCCCATCGGGACAATGGCTCTGCATTGCCCCTCACTCACCATGCAAAAACCACCATCCCCCATTACCTACCACAGCCCAGTTCCAACCCCTGATGAGGCAGAGCCCGCCATTTCAACTACAGCCCCAGCTGAACTGGCTGGTAAGCACATTCTTTTAGGGCTGACAGGGGGCGTGGCATGCTACAAAAGTGCAGAGCTGTGTCGCCAGCTGATAAAAGCAGGGGCCACCGTTCAGGTCGTCATGACCGAAGCGGCCTGCGAATTCATCACCCCTACGACCATGCAGGCCTTGTCTGGCCGACCTGTCTACATCTCCCAATGGGATGCCCGTCCAGACAATAACATGGCCCACATCAACCTCAGCCGTGAAGCCGACGCCATGGTGCTGGCACCTTGCAGCGCTGACTTCATCGCTCGCCTGGCGCAAGGGCGCAGCGATGAGTTGCTGAGTTTGATGTGCTTGGCCCGCCCCATTGGAAAAATTCCTTTATTGATTGCGCCCGCAATGAACCGCGAAATGTGGCTGCACCCAGCCACAGCGCGTAACATGCAGCAAATCACGCAGGATGGCGCCACTATCCTCGGCGTAGGCAATGGTTTACAAGCATGCGGCGAAACCGGTGATGGGCGAATGCTCGAACCCGCACAGATCGTGCATGACGTCATTGCCCATTTCACCCCAAAAGTCCTTGCTGGCAAACGTATCCTGATCACCGCAGGCCCCACCTTTGAAGCGATCGATCCAGTGCGCGGCATCACCAATCGTTCGAGCGGAAAAATGGGCTACGCCATTGCACAGGCTGCGCAAGAAGCAGGGGCACAAGTGACCTTGATCAGTGGCCCAGTCGCACTGCCCACACCCCGCAATGTGCAACGTCTGGACGTTCAATCTGCCCAGCAAATGCTTGATGCTGCGCTGACACAGTCAACCACTGCAGACATCTTCATTGCAACCGCAGCCGTGGCCGATTGGCGCCCTGCTCAAATTGCTGAGCACAAAATCAAAAAAGCGGAAGGGGAAAGTACACCTCAGTTGAATTTCGTGGAAAACCCTGACATCTTGGCTTCCATCGCCCGCTCAACAACAGCACAATCAGGGCGGTTGTACTGCGTGGGCTTTGCTGCTGAAAGCGACAATCTGGTCGAATTTGCCAGCGCCAAACGCAAGCGAAAAGGGATTCCTCTACTGGTAGGCAATATTGGTCCGAACACTTTTGGCCAAGACGACAATATCCTGACTATTTTTGATGACAGCGGCCACGTAGAACTACCAAGGGCCAGTAAGCGGGAATTAGCCAAGCAATTACTTCAAGAAATTGCAAAGCGCCTCCCAAAAAATTGAACCTTGCCATCGCTGCCAACAATTTGCCTCATAACTTCCAAAAGGTAAGCGCTGCATTGAAGTAGAATGCCGACTCGCAACAAACAGCGATACGCCGTTTGTTGCAAGCCCCGGTGGTGGAACTGGTAGACACAGCAGACTTAAAATCTGCCGCTTACCGTTAAGGGGCGTGCCGGTTCGATTCCGGCCCGGGGCACCATTTACAAGCAAAATCAAGGTCTTACAAGACCTCTTACGAAGCGACACATGTGAAAAACACAGTGTCGCTTTTTTATTTTTGACGCAACGTTTGCGCAAAGATGGAGCCCGTCACTGCAAAGCAGCAGAGACATGCATGCACTTTTGCAAAGCCTCGGCTCCCTATAATGATTTGCACACCTCGCATGAGGCTGAATCAAAACAGCCATCAATAACACAGCACAATCAGGAGACTTCATGCACATTCAAAATAATGTTTTTATCGTCACAGGTGGCGCATCCGGCTTAGGCGAAGGCACTGCACGCATGCTGGCAGAACGTGGGGCCAAAGTCGTTTTGGCTGATCTGCAGGCTGACAAAGGCGAACTAGTAGCGCGCGAAATTGGCGGCACATTCATTAAAACGGATGTCACATCAGAAACCGATGGTCAAGCAGCCGTTGCCGCAGCAGTCAAGTTAGGCCGGCTTTCTGGCTTGATTAATTGTGCCGGCATTGCTCCGGCACAAAAAACGGCTGGCAAAAAAGGAGCGCACGATCTAGCTGCATTCAGCAAAACTATCCAGATCAATTTGATTGGCAGTTTCAATATGATTCGCCTCGCTGCGACGGCCATGCTGGATAACGAGCCCGAGGCTACTGGCGAGCGCGGTGTTCTCATTTCTACGGCCAGTGTTGCGGCCTACGACGGTCAAATTGGCCAAGCAGCCTACAGCGCATCCAAAGGCGGCATAGTGGCCATGACATTACCCATCGCGCGCGACTTGGCGCGTGACGGTATTCGCAATATGACGATAGCCCCCGGCATTTTCGGTACACCGATGCTGTTTGGCATGCCCCAAGAGGTGCAGGACGCACTGGCAGCCAATGTGCCATTCCCAAGTCGCTTGGGCACTCCACAGGATTACGCGAAACTAGCCCTGCATATCATTGAAAACGACATGCTCAACGGCGAAGTGATTCGGCTTGACGGTGCTATTCGCCTTGCGCCTAAGTGAGCGCCGTCCAGTTGAAAAACGGATACATGCCAGGCTGATGACACTGTGGTGAAGAACAAACTACCACAAGGATTTCCAGCGCAAGCCTGCGTAGACAGGCCTGTTTCGGTTACGATATATCTTTCAACTCTGAGCGGCTATTGATCAACTCTGCTTTGTCTGATCATTTTTTTACGAAAAGTCGCTGTTTTTTCTTCCATGGAACCTCCCAGTTGTTTTTTCAACGTATCTCCTTTCGCTAAGAAGTGCAGTGCATATAACGCACTTCGACGCGCCTCTACCCTCCTCTGCCGTGGTCATCAGCACACCGACACGTCAGTAACCGTATTAGGAGGGTAATCATGGAAGTTCTCATTCTTATCGGTCTTATTCTGCTCAATGGCATTTTTGCCATGTCAGAGATTGCGCTAGTGACTGCACGGCGTGCGCGTTTACAGGCGCGCGCAGACAGCGGCGACAAAGCCGCAGCCACCGCGTTGAAATTAGGAGAAGACCCAACCCGTTTTCTATCGACCATCCAAATCGGCATCACCTCAATTGGTCTGCTCAACGGTATCGTAGGTGAGGCTATTTTGGCTGCCCCTTTGGCAATCTGGATGGAGTCCGTTGGCGTGCACGCAGGAACGGCTAATATTGCCTCAACAGTGGTGGTGGTGATTGGCGTGACCTATATTTCCATCGTCATTGGCGAGTTGGTACCTAAACGTCTGGGACAAATTTCTCCTGAGCCGATTGCGCGTTTGGTTGCACGCCCCATTCAATTGCTTGCATTGCTGACGCGCCCATTCGTCTGGCTACTCGCGTTCTCCACAAACACATTACTGAAATTGTTGGGGGTAAAACAATCCTCGGAAGAAGGCGTCACCGAAGAAGAGATCCGCGCCATGCTGGCCGAAGGCTCTCAATCAGGTGTGATTGAACAAAACGAGCATGACATTGTGCGTAATGTGTTCCGACTGGATGACCGCGAAGTGGGCTCACTAATGACCCCGCGCACTGACATTGTCTTTGTTGATCTGCATGAAAGTGACGAAGTCAACTTGCAACGCATGATCGAGTCAGGCCACACCCGCTTCCCGGTTTGCAATGGTGGTTTAGACCAAATTCTCGGCTACATTCACGCCAAACAAGTGCTCGCCCGTGTCAGCAGCGGACAAGGTCCCGATTTTGCGCGTGACTTGCACACCAGCTTGTATGTGCCTGAGACCTTAACCGGTCTGTCTTTGCTCGATCAGTTCCGCGCCAACAGCCTGCAAATGGCATTTGTTGTCGATGAATATGGTGAAACAGAAGGGATTGTGACATTGCAAGATGTGACCGAAGCCTTGACGGGCGAGTTCACATCGCGCAATGCAGACGACGCTTGGGCTCGCCAGCTTGAAGACGGCTCCTGGTCGTTGTATGGCACTATCCCTAATGTGGAACTCAAGGACCGCTTGAATCTCTCCAGCGTGCCTGAAGAGGAGCGTGGACACTACCATACCCTCAGCGGCATGTTCATGCTCTTGCTCGAACGTATTCCCCAAGTGGGCGACCATATTGAATGGGAAGGCTGGCGTTTTGAGATTGTCGAGATGGATGGCAAGATGGTCGAGCGCGTTCAAGCTTCACGTCTGCCCGATCCGCAAGGCACCAGTGAAGAAAGCGGCGAATAAAGACGCAAACAAGGGCGCAGTCAACCCAGTGGCAGAAGCTTGTTGCAATCTCTAGAGACTAAACCGTCATCTTGAATCCAGACTATGCACTCTTCTGCCTCGCTCCTCCCCGCAATTGACCAGCCCCACCTCACTGATGCGCAAGCCCCCGAACGCCTGCGCGTGGCCACTTACAACATCCACAAAGGGGTTCAAGGCCTTGGCCCTTTGAGTCGCTTGGAAATTGGTAATTTAGGACTGGCTGTTGAGCAGCTTGATGCAGACATCATCTGCTTGCAAGAGGTACGCAAAGCCAACCTCAAAGAGCAAGAACGCTTTGCCAATTGGCCAGAAATTCCTCAGGCGCAGTTTCTGGCTCCTGAAGGCTATGAAGCGGTCTATTACACCAATGCCATTACCCGCTATGGCGAACATGGCAATGCATTGTTGAGCCGCTGGCCCGTACTCGGGTCACAGCAGCGGGACATTTCCGACCACCGTCTTGAGCAACGCGGTATTTTGCATGCGCGCATTGATGTATCAGGCCATTGCGTTCATGTGCTGGTAGTTCATCTTGGCTTGATCCACATCAGCAGGCTGCGTCAAGTCGCATTGATCCGGGAGTTCATTCAAGATGAAATACCAGCAGACGAAGCTGTGGTGATTGCAGGAGACTTCAACGACTGGGGTGACCAAACGGGCTTACTACTGCGCGAAACGGGCTTTAGTGAATACGCACAGCGCGCCTTCACCTACCCATCGATTTTGCCGGTTGTACAACTAGACCGCATTTTTGTACGCCATCTGACACCCGCGTCAGTTTTTGTGCCCCGTGGGCGTATCTGGCGGCGCATGTCTGACCACCTGCCCTTGGTATCAGACTTCACCTTCTCGCCCAATCACCACCGCATCGCGACTGTCTGACAACGGCTTGAAAGTCGCCTCGCACGCATCAGGCAACCACCGTCAACTTGGCAACAGCCAGCAACAGCAGTTTGGTGCCGTGCCGGCCGAAATTGACTTTGGCCTTAGCGTCCGCGCCCTTACCCTCTATCGCCAACACATCCCCTTCACCGAATTTGGCATGAAAAACCTTTTGTCCGGCACGAATACCATGGGTCTCAATACCATCAGATGCCTGGGGTGGCACAGGGCCTGATCCATAAGCAACCTGTTTAGATGCGCCGTAGCGGCCTCCTTCGCGATATGGGACATCCTCCGCCTGCCTTGCTGAGTAGCTTGAGCGCTCATAAGTCGATGACTGCCGTCCGCCTGAATTCCACCCTCCGGTGCTGGAGAAACCACCAAAAGATTCCCCTGCATTTCGGCTAGCTGGGTTGCGCTTGGGGGTCAACCATCGCACAGACTCTTCTGGTAATTCATCTAGAAAACGACTCGCTACGTTGTATTGCGTCTGCCCATTGAGCATGCGCTCCTGCGCCAGACTGAGATACAGGCGCTTGCGTGCACGCGTGATGGCCACATACATCAAGCGGCGCTCTTCTTCCAAGCCATCTTGGTCGCTCATGCTGTTGTAGTGGGGAAATAAGCCTTCCTCCAAACCCGCAATAAAGACCGCATCAAACTCCAAACCTTTAGATGCATGCACCGTCATCAATTGAATGGCCTCTTGTCCTGCCTGCGCCTGATTGTCCCCTGCCTCCAAGGCAGCATGCGTCAAAAATGCAGCCAATGGCGTCAACGTCTCACCAGTATCCACATCGACGAACAAAGACTGATTAGGATCCAATGCTGCAGGTTGTACAGCCAATGTGCGCTGAGCGACAGGAACAATGGCTTGTTCCTCCCAAGGTGCATTCAAGTCAACGCCTTGGCTGGCCAAGCCCTGGCCCACAGGGGTACCGTGCTCGTCCATAGGCAAGCTGGTCACATCCACCGCATAACCTTCTTGCACCACAAAGCTTTCAGCGGCATTGACCAGTTCTTCTAAGTTCTCAACACGGTCAACACCATCTTTTTCAGCCCGATAGTGCGCAAGCAAACCACTGTGCTCCAGCATCAAGCCAATCACATCGCGTAATGTCTGCCCCATGCTGGCTTGGCGCAACTGCTCAATCAATTGCACAAAGCTACGCAGCTTGTCACCAGCCCGGCCATCCATCGTGGCCGAGGCTGCATAAAGTGACGAGCCTTTTACCTTCGCTTGATCTTGCAGACCTTCAATGCTACGCGCCCCAATACCACGTGCTGGAAAATTCACCACACGCAAAAAACTGGTGTCGTCATTAGCATTTTCGAGCAAGCGCAGATAAGCCAGCGCATGTTTAATTTCAGCACGCTCGAAAAATCGCAGTCCCCCATAAATGCGGTAAGGAACCTTGGCCGTAATCAATGCCGACTCTAAAGAACGACTCTGTGCGTTACTGCGGTAAAGCACTGCAATTTCTTGCCTTGCAAAGCCATCAACTTGCATCAACTGACGCACTTCGTCGACGATCCACTGCGCCTCAGCCAAATCATTGACCGATTCATGAATTCGCAATGCTTCGCCAGCGCCCTGGTCAGTATGCAGGGTTTTACCCAAACGCTGGCTATTGTGTGCAATCAATGCGTTGGCACTGTCCAAAATATGGCTGTATGAGCGGTAGTTCTGCTCTAGCTTGATAGGCTGTTGAACGCCAAACTCACGCACGAAATCTGCCATATTGCCCACGCGCGCACCGCGAAAGGCATAAATACTCTGGTCATCGTCGCCAACGGCAACCACGCAGGCCAAACCTCGCTGCTCGTCGCGAGCATATCCCGCACCAGCGATCAACTTGAGCCACTGGTATTGCAGGCGGTTGGTGTCTTGAAACTCATCCACCAGCACATGCCGAAAACGCGTTTGGTAGTGTTCGCGCACAGCGGCATTGTCTCGCAGCAGTTCAAAACTGCGCAGCATCAACTCGCCAAAATCTACCACGCCCTCTTTCTGGCATTGCTGCTCGTAGACTTGGTACAGCTCGACACGCTGACGTGAATCAGCATCACGCACAGGCACATCGCCTGGGCGCATGCCCTCTTCCTTACAGCTATTAATGAACGATTGCAGCTTTTTTGGCGGCAGCATCTCACTGTCAACGTTATGCGCCTTCAACACTCGCTTGACGGCAGAGAGTTGGTCTTGCATGTCAAGAATCTGAAACTGCTTGGGTAAACCAACTGTCTGCGCATGCGCACGCAACATGCGGTTGCACAATCCATGAAACGTGCCAATCCACATGCCGCGCACAGACACTGGAACCATCGCAGTCAAACGCGTAACCATTTCTTTCGCGGCTTTATTGGTGAACGTTACGGCCAGAATACCCCCAGGCGATGCCTGTCCGGTCTGCAGCAACCAAGCGATCCGGGTGGTCAACACCCGTGTTTTACCAGAGCCAGCACCAGCCAAAATCAGCGTATTACCGCCGGTGAAAGTCACTGCCGCACGTTGTTCTGGATTGAGGCCCTGCAACAAGGGATTGCCTTGGTCTGTGCCCGCATGAGAGGAAACATTCATGGCGGCGATTGTATGACGCTATTGACTACTGCCTAAGCCAATCCCCCGCCAAGAACAAACCACACAGGCTGATATCAACAACCTGGCCGGTAGACACCGTCAGCCGTTAAACAGCGTCTGCTTTGTGCAATGCCTCAGCCAAAGCCACATATTCGGCCACAGGGATTTCCTCAGCCCTGCGTTGTACATCAAACGTACCAGCAAAGCCTTTGGCTTCAAGCCATTTACCCAATGTATGGCGCACCAGCTTACGCTTTTGGCTAAAAGCCACTTTGACTAATTCTTCCAGCAAAGGTTGTGGCACCGCCGTCCATTCCGTCAGCGGCACCATCCGCACAACAGAACTGTCAACGCGAGGCGGTGGATCAAACGCCTCAGGCGGAACATCAAGAATACGCTCCATAGCGTAACGCCATTGAAGCATTACTGAGATGCGCCCAAAAGCCGAAGTCCCGGGTTGCGCCAACATGCGGTCAATGACTTCTTTTTGCAGCATGAAATGCTGGTCTTGCACAACCTCGATCGCATCGAGCAAATGGAACATCAGCGGAGTGGAGATGTTGTAGGGCAAGTTGCCTACCACCCGCAAACGCTGTCCGCCCAAACTCTCCGAGAGCTGGCGAAAATCAACCAGCAAAACATCGCTGGCCACCACATTGAGTTGAGGATTGCGCTGCAAACGCACTACCAAGTCACGGTCAAGCTCAATCACGGTGAGTCGGTCAAGGCGTTCGAGCAAAGGCTTGGTCAAAGCCGCCATCCCGGGGCCAATTTCCACTACAGGCTGACCTGGTTGCGGATCAATGGCCGTGACGATGTGATGAATGACAGAGTCGTCAACCAAGAAATGCTGACCAAAACGCTTACGAGGAATATGACGCACAAAAGAATCTCACAAACAAACCACTAAACCTGAATGGCGATCACTAAGCGCCAGTTCGAGCAAACCAATCAAGCGCCCCATATGTAAACCATGCAGAGCACCCGACATTGCCAATCACCTTGGGTAGTAACCAATCAACCCAACAGAACGATTAATTGTCTTGGTCACGCATTTCAATAAAAGCACGCGCTTTCAAGCCATCAATCCACTTCTGGTACTCTTCTTCGACTTTTTTCTCTCGTGCTTCATTACGCACCAATTCACGCTGCTCTTGTTGCGTCATCTTGTGTTGCCGACGGTCGAGCAACTGAATCAGGTGCAAACCAAAACGAGAGACCACAGGCTGGCTGACGTCCCCGGGCTGTAACTCATCGAGCGCGGCCTGAAATTCAGGCACAAACATGCCCGGGCCTGCCCAGCCCAAATCACCACCATCCTTGGCACTGCCATCTTCTGAGTACTGACGCGCCAGCACGGCAAAGTCCTCTCCATTGCGCACCACACGATCGCGGATTTCCATCAGCATATCGCCCACTTCCTGTGCTGAGCGCCCTGAAGCAGCCGTCATCAGAATATGACGTGCATGGTTTTGAATGACCATGCCTGCGCCACCTTCTTGGCGCTCCAGCACTTTCAAAATATGAAATCCTGCGCCCGATCGAATGGGGCCCACAACCGTCCCAACCGCTTTGTCTGCCACTGCATTGGCAAACAAATCAGGGTATTGGGTCACAGGGCGAAGCCCCAGTTCGCCACCGCGGCTGGCTTCGTTGGCTTGCGAGTATTCTTTCGCCACATCAGCGAAATTCTTGCCAGCAGCCAATGCCTCTGCGGCTTGGTCGATGCGCTGCTTGAGTTGCGCCTCTTCAGCTGCGCTGGCTTTTTCTGGAACAACCACCAAGATATGCCCCAAATTGAGCGCCTCAGGAATCGCTTCCCCTTGATCCACCGGATGCTCTCGCAGGTAGCGATCAAGCTCCTGATCGGTAACGCGCACACGCGCTTCCACAGCCCGCTCGCGAATCCGCATCAACGTTAGCTGGTTGCGCATTTGCCGGCGAAACTGTTCACGACCAATGCCTGAGGACGCCAATTCTTGGTACATGGTGGTCACACTGACATTGTTTTTAGCCGCCACGTTCGCTTCAGCCTGGTTCAGCGTGAAGTCATCAACCGTCAGATTGGTTGCCTTGGCTTCCTGCAATTGCAAGCGTTCCGCAATCAACACATTCAGCACTTCTTGCCGAATGCGCGCTTCACTGGGGTTTTGACCTTGCTGTGCAAAATACTCACGCGCAGGAACCATGCGGTTTTGCAACTCAACATTGGTAATTGGCTCAGAATTGACCAAGGCAATGATGAAATCCGCCTGTCGGTTGCTACTACCATCGCGGGAAGAAGCCGCCGCATTCGATGCAGCACCTTGCAAGTCATTGGCAAAGGCCCCTGCCGCACTTGCCCCACTCCCTGTTAGGCCACCACTGGCGCTACCAGAACCAGGCATGCGTAAACCTTGGGCCTGTCCAGTCAGCGGGACGATAGCTACAGCAGAGGCCAAGCATGCCACCGCAACAAGGCGTTTGCTTTGCGTATAAAAGGTATTCAAAACGGATGTCATTTTCAAATGAAGATAAACCACAGAGAGCGCTTGCAAGCCATCAGACGGCCAACCACCGAACTTGGCAAGACAGGCATTGTGCATGCTTGTCACTGTGTTGACTAGCCAGTACGACAGCACAATGCTTGAGGGATTGAGCTAAGCCATTATTCATAATGGCCAAAGCGGCTTGAAGGCTCCGCCGCCGCAGGGGTTATTTCCTGATAGTAAGGGACGTTATTGCGCAGTGAATTGAGCGGATTAGAACCGATATTGATTCGCGAGAGCCCTGTAAGTTCTAACTGGAACAGAACGCGCGTATTGGAGCTGTTCCAGCTGTTTTGCAAACGCTCAAGCACAACCCGGCCAGTCCAGCAGCAGGCGCTGTACTCAACCCCCACCACGGTATCGACCAGTTTTTTATCGCGCATGCTGTAGTTCACGCGCCCAACACCGTACCAGCGGCCATCAGATTTAGCGCTGGCTGTGGACTGCCACAACTCAGAAATGGGCCACTGCCAACCAAACTCCACGTGTTTACTGGCATCGCGTTTCATACGATAGCCTGCACTGAGGACTTTGTAATCCCCCGGCTTGTAGTAGCCCGTCATGGTGTAGCGCACAGTGCGCCGCTGATCGTGGTTGTACTGAATGACACCATTGGTTGCCCAACGCGGCGTCCAATTCACTGCCCCACCGAGCAAAATGTCTGACCAACGCTCCTCCAGTGGATCCACGCCAGGTGCTGTGACGCGCTGGTCCTTGAAGCGCAAACGCTGAGCCACTGATGCTTTGACCAGCTCGGCACCATCATCGGCTGCAATCAAGCGCGAGGTCAAGCCGAGCGTCAACAGGTTGTTGTCAGCAATGCGGTCTTGCCCTACAAATGCGTTGGGAGAGTAAATACTGGCGAACGTGAAATCCAGCTCTGCCGTGTCATACATCGGCAGCATGCTTTGGTTTTTATAAGGCGTGTAGGTATAGAACGCGCGTGGCTCCAGCGTTTGTTGCAGGTTTCGCCCCAACAACTGCGTATCGCGCTCAAACACCAAACCAGAGTCAATGCTGAACGTTGGTAAAACACGAGAGTAGCTCTTACGACCTGCAGTCAGGGCGGAAGAGTCGAAGTTGTAATAGCTGGCATGCAATTGCACCGATGGAGTCAGAAACCCTTGCGGCGCAACCATAGGGCGGCTTAATTTAGCCAGCGCGTATGAACGGGTGCCATCGGTAAGCACATTGGTAAAGTCTTTGTCAGCCTGAAAGCGGGTGGTATCCATCTCCACGCTAAAGTCAAAACCACTGTCAAGGCTCCACGGTTCGTAGCGTACATTCAACTGCGGCAGCATATCGTAGGGCGGCAAGATCACCGAATCGATATCTTGCAAGGTTTGCCATTTCAAAGTGCGCAAGCGCACACGCCAATCGTCTTGCTGCCATGAACCGTTCAATTCACTGGGTAACAAACGCTCGGCAAGCCCATAGGAACTCCGCGGAAAGTCGCGCCAGTAGTTGTGGTCACTGACTCGATTGAGGTTGGCATCCCAATTGATGTTCCCGACCGGGGACTCCCACACTTGACGATGGCGCAACGCTGCGCTCCAGCGATCTTTATCACGCAAGCTATCGCTTGGCATATAGCGGCCAGAGAGCTCCCCACTGAAATTCTGCTCCAAATAGCGAAATTTACCACCCAAGTCCACACCACGCCGGGCCAATACGGTCGTAGTGATAGTGGCATCCCGGTTGGGTGCGATATTCCAGTAGTAGGGCTGCTCATACTGCAGACCCGATACGCTGTCCAATCCCACCGTTGGCGGCAAAAAACCTGACTTGCGCTTATCTGACAGAGGGAAACTCAGGTAAGGCACGGGCAAGATCGGAACACCCATGAACTCCAACGCGCCATTACGCGCAACCCCCACATCCGCCACACGATCAATGGTCAACTCTTTGGCCCTGATCTGCCACGCTGGGCGCCAGTTGGGATCACTGTCCACGCGCTGGCAAGTGGTGTAGTCGCCCTCATGCACAACATAACGGTCACGATCAATGAAATCGACACGCTGGGCCTGCCCAAAAGCCTGGTTCTCGCCAAAGCGGTAACGCACATCGTTGAAGTAGCCTTCATACGTATCCACATTCAGACGCAATTGACTGCCCCAATATTGGTCAGCTGCGCTGTCGATTGTGACGTTGCCATCCGCTTGCGCTTGGCTGCTGGTAGGGTCGTAGCGCAAGGTATCGGCTTGAATGCGTGTATCGGCACGGCGTAAACGCGCATTACCTGTCACGCGTAATTCAGAATCTTGCTGCCCCTCCATCTGCTCACCAGAAAGGTAAATGGGGCTCTTTTCAGCCTGGGCTGGGGCAATTTTCTCTTGCAATGCAGGCGTACTCTGCAACAGCAACGGGCCATTCCAGTCCCCATGATCGAGCTGTGCTTGCGCCCAAAGTGAAGGCGAGACAGTGCTGGCTAACAGGCACAACATGGCCGAATGCGCAATCCGCGACAAACGTTGCGGCGCAAATGGTCGGGGTCGATTCACAAATTCCCTTTTCTTTTCATCAATTTCCGCTCCAAATCCACCAGTTGCAGCCATCCGCGCAACGCCCGTGAATGTCGCACCTGCACAGTCAGTATTAAGGATGGTGCCAGGCAAGGGCCAACAGAGCAAAGTCTTTGCAGTCGGCGCATATTATCAGGTTCGCATCTGCCATCGTTTGTAAAATGCCGCGCAACAGTAGCAGCAACCCCATTCAGCCGCTTCATGGCATTTGCCCCTCCTCAGCACCATTTTTTATGACCGACATCCAGTGGACCGAGCCTGCACGCAAGGCTATTTTTGACCGATGGTTAAGTACCATTGCCCCGGCACAGCAGTTAGACATCGCAAGTTTGCAACTGGCCTCGGCAGATGCCAGCTTCAGACGCTACTTTCGTATCCAGACAACCAGCGGGACGTCCCGCGTCATCATGGATGCCCCGCCAGAGAAAGAACCGCTTGATGCATTTATGCAGGTAGGTGCTTTATTGCATACTGCGGAGATTCCCACACCAAAGATTCTCGAATGCAGCCTGCAAGACGGTTTCTTATTGATGAACGATCTTGGTAAACAAACTGTTCTGCAATATCTAGCCCCTGACTATGACACTGATGCGGCCTACCCACTGATGCTACAAAGCGTGGATTGGCTGGTACAAATGCAGTGCCGCACCCACCCCGAAGTCCCTGCATACGACCGTGCCATATTGATGCGTGAAATGCAGCTTTTCCCCGATTGGTATTTGGGCCAGCACAGACAGGCCCAATTGAATGCGACGCAGCAACAAACGCTACACCAGACATTCGAAGCCATAGCCTCACACAATCTAAGTGCCCCGACCTGTTTTGTGCATCGTGACTACATGCTGCGGAACCTGATGGTCACCCCCCAAGCGCAAAACGCCGAATCCCCCGTCCAGCTCAGCGGCGTCCTCGACTTTCAAGATGCCTTGCATGGCCCCATCACCTATGACCTGGCCAGCCTGTTGCGCGATGCCTTTCACAGCTGGGAAGAAGATTTCCTCATTGACATCGCCGTTCGCTACTGGGAACGCGCCCGTAAAGCAGGCCTGCTTGCCAGTGTGCCGCAATGGGAGGCAGATTTTGGAGAGTTCTACCGTGCCGTGGAATGGATGGGGCTGCAGCGCCACTTGAAAGTAGCTGGCATTTTTGCCCGGCTAACGTTACGCGATGGCAAGCCCAAGTACCTAGCCGACACGCCTCGATTCATCCATTACATTCGCAGTACGGCAAGCCGCTATAGGGAGCTATTCCCTTTATTGCGACTGATTGATGCGATTGAGAACACTGAAAAAACTGAAGCTTTTTCATTTGGTCGGTTGTGAAGGCCACCATTCCCAAAACGCTTTTCACTTGTGCAACTCTATACACAATAGAAATGCTCACCACATATTGATTAGCACAAGCATGTTCTCGAGCTGTGCTGCAATAACCTACTTTTTATCTTTTGCCGATGGCCCTTCCCCGCATTCATTTTCCACACGCCCTCACCTTGGGTGAAGAGCTTGATTTGCCCGCTGCAGCCAGTCGGCACATTCAAGTTTTACGCATGCAACCGGGTGAATCGGTGTGTCTATTCCCCGGTGCTGAGCCCAACTCAAACCAAGAATACACAGCCGACATTGTGGCCATCAGCCGTCAAACGGTGCGTGTGCGCGTACTCAACGCCGAAGAGCACTCACGCGAAATACCCACACGCGTGCATTTGGTAGTCGGTATGCCCAGCAATGAACGCATGGATTGGCTGGTTGAAAAGGCCACTGAACTGGGTGTTTACAGCATTAGCCCTGTCATGACTGAGCGCAGCGTGTTACGACTTAAAGGTGAAAGAGCAGATAAAAAGCGTGAACATTGGCAGGCCATTGCCACAGCTGCATGTGAACAATCAGGCCGCAACACGGTCCCCATCATCCACCCTGTGCAATCACTGGACGGCTTCCTGAAAAATGAGTCATACCGTGTGCTGCAAGCAGATACCACCCCACAACCACCAGCCGATCGGACGACATCACTGCGGTGCATTCTGAGCCTGCGCACCGGCACACAAACACTGGCAAACCGACTACATTCCCAGCACCCCGCAGCCAATATGTGCTTTGTCTCCGGCCCGGAAGGTGGGCTCTCCGCCACTGAAGAAGAAGCACTCATTGCCCACGGTTTTTTGGCCACCACACTGGGCGCACGCGTTTTACGAGCCGAAACTGCGCCACTGGCAGTGCTTGCGCATATTGCACTGACTCCTGCCGATTAGCCTGAGGTCTGGTGAAAAAGCAAAAAATGCCTTCATATCTGGAGCCTGACCATTGAGCACGCTTGTCCGCCCGCTGATTTTGACGCGCCCCGAAAAGCAATTGCCATTCTGGAGCGCTGCTTTTGATCGCCTCCACATCCGCACGGTCGCCTTGCCCCTGATTGAGATAGCGCCCACTATCGGCCCATCTATGCAACAAGCACGCACTCAAGCGCTGGAACAACTAGATCGCTACCAAGCCATCATGCACGTCAGCCCTAATGCGGTGCAGTTTTTCTGGGACCAATCTGGCCTAGCTCAATGGCAGCAAATCGCCATGAATCCAGCCAAGGCAAAGGGTCAACCTCCGCGCCTATGGTCCCCTGGGCCTGGAACCAGCCAAGCATTGCAAAACCTAGGCTTTACGCAAGCAGCCATTGACCAACCTGCCCCCGTGCATGCAAGCCAGTTTGATTCCGAGGCACTCTGGACCGTGGTGCATAAGCAAATTACTCTAGGCAGTCGCGTGCTAGTGGTGCGTGGATCCAGCGAATCCGCGTCCGACAAGTCAAATAATTGCAATCGAGGCTCGGGCCGCGACTGGCTAGCCCAAACATTGGGCAACCACGGTGCAGAAGTCGACTTTATCTGCGTCTACGAACGCAGACCTCCCCGCTGGCAAGCCCATCAAGCCGCGCTGGTGACGCTGGCTGAGAACCACCAATTCATCTGGCTATTCAGTAGCTCAGAGGCCGTGAGTAACCTGACGACACACTACCCTGCGCACCACTGGCGCAACCACAGCGCAATCGCAACCCACCCGCGCATTGCACACACCCTACTGCATGCCGGCTTTGGCCAAGTGGTTGAGACTCGCCCCACACCTGAGGCTATTGCAGCGGCAGCGCATGCGATGCAAGCACCATCAGCCCCATAGCAGCAGAACGTGCCACAATCAGCACCTACGTAAACAACTCATCGCATTGCTCCTGCACCGATGAAGGTACAAGCTTGACCATCTCCCTGTGAACTCCGAAGAACGCCCCACCCCACAGCCACTTCATCAGGTCATCGCTAACTGGCGCAAACCCATGCTGTTCCCAATTTGGGGAGCTTGGCTGCTTGTTGCTATTGCGGTGCTCGGGCTTCTTCTCGCCTACAGCCAATGGCGACGTCTGAACCACATTCAAACGCAATTGGGGGTTCAAACCACACAAATTCAAGCCCAGGCGATTGAAGCCAAAACTCTATCGGAACAAGCGCAGGCCTTGGCTCGTGATGCATCAACCCGCTCCAGCCTGAGTGAGGCCCGGGTGAATGAATACACCCTGCAACGCTCCCACATTGAGCAAATGGCCTTTGAGCTGTCACGCACACGCGACGAAACCATGCTGATTGACATGGAAGCCTCATTGCGCCTATCACAACAACAAGCCCAATTGACGGGCTTGGCTGACCCTTTGGTGGCTGCATTACGCAATGCGGCACAACGGCTCGACCGTGCAGAACAGCCACGGCTGACCCCTATTCGCAGCGCTATCGAGCAGGACTTGTCCCGCTTAACCAGCGCGGCTGTGACCGACACGGCTGGCCTGCTCGGACGCATCGATACATTGCTGCTGCAGTTGGAGCAAATTCCTTTAGCGAATGCCGTTGGCGGTACCTCCTCCGCTCAAAATGCCCCCTCTCCTGCCATCGAGACTGCGCCAACCGACTCGGAATCAGCAAGCAACATTTCGGTGCCCCCAGACAATGTAGAAGCCACGCCTCTACCTGATGACCGGAACACTGTTGCCGTGCAAGCGGATGATAGAGGCTGGCTAGGTGTGCTATTTGACAACTTCTCTTCGCTGGTTAGAGTGCAACGCATTGATTACCCAGAAGCAGCCCTATTGACAGCAGAGCAAGCATTTTTCCTGCGAGAAAACATGCGTCTGCAACTGATGAATGCACGCATGGGTTTGCTTGCACGCCAATCAAGTTCTGCCCGCGCAGATCTGGCATCCGCACAAGCATTGCTGCTGAAGTATTTCGACCTGACTTCCGCTCGTACCCAGCAGGCGTTACGCACCTTGCAGCAACTGCAAAACCATATTCTTTCAGTACAAGCCCCTGCCATTACAGATACCCTCAATGCGATTGCCGCTGCGCACGCTGTGCGCCAAGTCACGACGCAGCCCGCCAATACAACCAATGCGGCTTCAGTTGTTGGGGGCAATAGTGCAAACACTGGCACTTCGGCAGCAATAAACACTCCTGCAGCCGCCTCTCAGGAGCGAGATTGATATGCGAAGTGCTCTGTGGGTCCTTATCCTTTTTGCCTCTGCTGTCGCTGCAGCGTTGTTTCTCAACAGCAACCGCGCCACTGTCACCTTATTCTGGCACCCGTATCGCGTTGACCTCTCGCTGAACCTATTCTTGCTGCTGATTGCATTTATCTTTGCCATTGGCGCCCTGTTGGTCTATGCAATCCTGTCGGTATGGCGCATGCCCACAGAGGCCAAAATCTGGCGTGAATACCGCCACGACGTGGCTGCACACCAACGCCTCGTACATGCTTTGCATGCACTGTCAAAAGGCCAATGGCAAATAGCCAGTGACGAAGCCCTGAAGCTGCAGCAACTGACTCAAAACGCGCTGACACAAGACCTTGAATCAGCGCCTATAGGAAACAATAAAGAAAGAGAAGAACACGAACGGCTGCTCGAACTTTCTAATTGGCTTGAACAACAAGCCCGCCGCGCCCAACGCCAAGGCACTTCTGCACAATAAGCCTCCTTCAACAAGGCTAAAAACCCCTTTTTAAGCAGCAACAAAACAGATGCACGCGGCCAGAAACAACTCTCAAAACGCGCATTCCAACAACTTCGGAGGTCGTCAAACGCACTCAAAACGCCTTCGAGATGAATATGAACCATCAAATGCCCTGAACCCGAACTAAAATGCCAAGTTGATCCGGGGTTGGCAATGGGCAATGGAGCAATGCACCATCCACACAACCGACCCAAGCTGTGCTGTCGCACGGAACGTCTGCCAGAAGCGCCATCCCAAGCATCCCCTATCAGCCTTGCGTTGAGTCAGACACGGAATCTCAGACTCTGGAGAACACGATGACATTGCCTTTGAACCGTTTGCAAGAATTCACCCACCCGGAAGATGTTGCCCGCTTCAATATGATTGAGCAACAAATTCGCCCCTGGAACGTGGATGACAGTGTGGTACTGTCAACCTTGGCGCGGGTCAAGCGCGAGCACTTCACTCCTGCTGCATACAGGAATATGACTTTCATGGACGTGGCTGTGCCTTTGCTTCCAGATGGCCAGTGGCAGTCTCGCCCAGATGCATGCATGCTCCCACCAAAAATCGAGGCTCGCATCCTCAATGACCTGGATATTCAAGCCCACGAGCGTGTACTTGAAATCGGCACAGGTTCTGGTTATATGGCGGCATTGCTTGGCGCCTTGAGTAAAGAAGTGGTTTCTCTGGAAATTGCCCCAGACATGGTTGCGCTGGCCAAAGCCAACCTCAGCAGCTACGGTGTGCAAAACGTGGCCGTTGTGCAAGCCAATGGAGCGGCAGACGTGCCCGCTGGTGGATTCGATGCCATTGTCATCAGCGGCTCTGTTGTGGAAATTCCTGCCATTTTGCTTGGCGCACTAAACGAAGGCGGCCGCCTGATGGCTTGCGTTGGCCAAGAGCCCGTCATGCGGATGACTTTAGTCAAAAAACAACACGGCAAACTGCAAGTCACAACGCCTTGGGATTTCAATCTCCCGCGCTTGCAGGGCTTCCCCGAGCCTAATGGGTTTAAGTTCTAAGCCAGTTTAAGTGCGATACCAATCAGCTCAGTGCACTGATTGGCAGAAAGAATCTGCCTTTGAACAAGCAGGTGAAACGGCACACGGCTATGCTTCTGTTAGGCATGCACGATATCAAAGTAGAAAGACCTTCATGCAGCGCCAAACTATGCTGGGCTACGCTTGTGCTCTGATGCTCTTGGTGACCGCAACTGCTTTATGCTTTGATGCAGCTTCAGTTCGCCAAGCACCAAAACTCTTCTTGGCGCCAATGGTAGAGGTGACGGACAGTTGCATCCTGCCTGGCAATGCCAATGCGCAGGTCCCTGCCTCACTCGAATCGGTTTGTACAAAAGCCATCAATGCTTCAGCAGCCGCATTGATTGCCCAAACGCTTGCTCAACTGCCCGACCCAGCACACTCGCGCCAAGCACAACACCGCTACGAATTGGGATACACGCTTGCGATCCCGCTCTTACAGCTGTACGCTCAAGATGAAGCGGGTCAATGGCGCCTTCAGCAAGACAGGATAAATCGTTTCGTTCGCACCCTGCGCGATAGCTCGCAACAGGCTATCGTTTACTTGTTTGCCACTCATTTCAGTGCCCACGCTGCAATCGAAAAGGACTTGGCACAAGACGATGCCAATTTAGCCCAAACATCAACAGGGCCGATTGCTCCGAGCGACTATTTAGGCAGCCCTTTGTACGCATGGTCTGTTGCCCGTACAGATAATCCGATCACTCTCTATCGTCGAGAAGCGATGAAAGCGGTGATAAATACCATCTGTGAGTCAGGCGAAGCGACTATTGAAAAAGTACGCGGCATGTCTTTGCTTGGTGAAGTTCACCAGCTTTTTCCCAATTTTGCTACTGGTACAGGCTTTACTGAGCCCTACCGCATTACTGATTACAGCCAAGCCTCAATAGGGCAATGGCATGCTTATCTTCAAAGTCGTTTTGGAACACTGGCCAGATTTAATCGTGCCATCGCTGCCAACATCACCCACTGGGACGAGATTGATGCGCCGCGCAGCGATATTTTGACCTTGCCTCGCCAACAATGGGAGGCGCGCCGCACTGAACACATTGATGCTTACAGCCATGGATTGATTCCGGTGGGTGGCTGGGCGTTCACCGCCAATGTCCAGACGCACGCGCAGAGTCGGATACTGGTCTACGTTGACGGAGAAGCTGTTGCTCGTCTTCCGATCAATCAAGGCCGTCAAGACGTACTTGATGCACGCCCTGACTTTGGCGATAGATCTGTTGGCTGGCAAACGTTTCTCGATTACAGCCAATGGAGTAACGGTCCGCATACTGTACAGGTCTATTTGCAAGCGCCTGGCCAAACTTTGCAGTTACTCATCAGCAAAACGCTGCAAGTCAACACGGGCATTGCGCCCACCTCCACTCAAAAAACCATTCGCTGGCCACACAGCATAGCCGCCTCCAAAGATTGGGCCTTTTATGTAGACTTGCCGCGCGAAGACCGCCCTTACTTATTCAATCCTTTAGCATCAATTTGGCATGCATTCCGGCAAGAGCAAGTCAACCGGTACTTACGTTCCTTCAGCAATGTATTAGATGGCACGTGTTTGGCACAAAACCCCTTATACCTTCACCAAATTATTCCCCATACCAACCCTGGCTGGGATCCGCAAAAATTTGCAATTCAACGGACGCTGCAAGCACAAACTAAACTCCGTTTAGGTGTGAGTCTATATGGCGAATCGAGCATGAGCGAGGCATTCCTGAACGACCTCAATGCGCAAGGTCAGCACCAATACGGAGTTACGGAATTTCATCCTCTCAAACCATTATCGCCACAAGAATTGGAACGCACGCTTGAGCAACACCGCCGCGCGGGCGCAAGTTTCTTTTCATTTTTCATGGAACCCGTCTGGGAAAACAAAGAGATTGAGCGTGCAGCCAACCCGTTCTCTCTTTCTCCTAAGAATCCATTCAAAGGTTCTGATAAAACATATGAATCATTGCGCGATGTATTGCGGCAGTAAGCACGGATACCTAAGATGCATCGCTTGTATTCACATAACAGCAGGCAACGTACGTCCTCTATATTTCCCCCTTAGATGCAGCGTTTGTATGGACCCTTTCTTGTGCCAGCGCCAGTAAACCATCAAAAATCAGACTTTCCACCAGCTCGAAAGGCCTTGTCATGCTGGGCGCCATTTTCCAACCGGCACCACCAGTCATGATGCAAGCAGGCACTTGCCCGGTACGTTGCTGCAAGTGCTGAATCATGCGCTCTACCGCACCTGCAATCGCGTAAGTACCACCACTGGTTAATGCATCACTGGTATTGGTTGGAAAAGGCTTGACTTCACCAGTAGGCACATGCAGGCCTGCGGTGCCGGACTCCAGCGCACGGAGCATGATCCCGTGCCCCGGCAGGATAAGCCCCCCCAGAAACTGTCCATCGGCATCGATAGCCTCCACAGTCACGGCGGTCCCCACCATCACCACAATCAGAGGTCGCTTTTCTCCGCGCGCAAGAAGCCGATTGCGCGCACCGATCATGGCTACCCAACGATCAGCGCCTAGACGCCCAGGGTGGTCATAGCCATTAACCAAGCCAGCGGCTTGCCTGCCCGAGCTTACCCAAAACGGCTCAACATCCCAAATCTCCAATTGTTCAACCACACGGTTGCGCACAGCATCAGCAGCAACGGCGCAGCCAAGCATCATGCTAGGGGCAGGTAAACCCGCCCAATGGTTTTCCGACAAACGGTCTATGTGATCCAAAAACTCCACTCCCTGAGCTATCAGGCGGGCGTTCCAGCGTGCCTCGCTGTACAAAGCCCATTTCAGGCGCGTGTTACCTATGTCTATTGCAAGAAATGTCATTTCAGGAATTTTGATATTTTGTTTCTGTCACCAAAAATCATAACCAGTGCAATCACATGCGGCTACACTTGGCCGTTGGCAGCATCATCTCGGGGCTGCATTTTCACTCAAAAGGAGTCAAGCATGGGTCTCTTCAGTTTCATCAAAGAAGCGGGCGAAAAACTCTTCGGCGGAAAGGCCGCTAACGCAGCAGAAAGTGCTGGTGCTTCAGGTCAAGAGGCATTGAATGCAACTGCCGCAACCGCTATCGAAGCTTACATTGCCACGCAAAAACTCAATGTCAGCGATGTCAAAGTGGCATTCAATGGCGAAACAGGCAAGGTGACCGTCAATGGCGTAGCCGATACCCAGCAAGATCTTGAAAAAGTCACTCTGTGCTGTGGCAACGTTGCCAACGTCAATGAAGTGGACAACCAAATGTCTGTTACCAACCCTGAACCAGAAGCGCAATACCACGATGTGGTGCGTGGAGATACCCTCTCCGCTATTGCCAAGAAATACTACGGCGATGCCAATAAGTACCCTGTGATTTTTGAGGCCAACAAACCCATGTTGTCGCACCCAGACAAAATCTATCCAGGGCAAAAACTTCGTATTCCCGCACTGTAATATTTCGGAATGCGTTTTCTGAGTTAGTCTCAGAGAATTCACCAAAAAAAGGCACCGACAGGTGCCTTTGCCTTTTAAGCTTCTAGTGAAAAAGTGCCAATCCCATTCCTTAAAATCAAGATTGCCCCCAGGGCAAGCCATGGTAACGCCAGCCCCCTATACGCCCACGGTGCGCATGGGCATCTAACGCGCCCTCAAAACCTTCAAGAATATTGTAGGCCTCAAAACCCAGCAAAGTAGCACGTTCAGCCGCAGCAATTGAACGTACGCCACTACGGCAGAGAATGGCTAATTTCTTGCTTTCAGCCCCAATCACTGCCGCACGCAGTTGCGCATCAAAATCAGGATTCAAGGCCATTCCTGGCCACTGTTTCCACGCAATAGCAATGGCCCCCGGCACAGAACCTACCCACGCACGCTCAGCATCGGTGCGCACATCAACTACAAGCGCCTCGCCGGTTTGATACCACGCCCAGGCTTGCTGAGGAGAGATATCCCCCGCGTACGATAAATGCAACTGTCCATTCATATTGTCATTTGTACCCATCACGTTTTGAATCCTAACTGCTTTCCACCACTAAATTTTGCGCCAATACACCCAGGCTATGCACCAAGAGAAAACACAAAATGATAAAAAAAGCGCATAACTCAACGGCTATGCGCTTTTTTTATTTTTGATCAATGCCGATTACTTGGCCTTGTCCAAACGTCCTTGTAAATTCTCAACGCGTTTTTCTGACGATGGATGAGAACTCAGCAATGAAGAAGCCGCGCTACTTTTACCGCTGAGTTTGGCCAGTTTTTGAAAACCAGTAACCAAGCCCTTGCGCTCCAATTTAAGCTGAGTCAGCAAATCAAATGAGTAATTGTCTGCTGCTGTTTCCTGGCTCTGGGAAAATTGGGCATTGATGAATGCCTCTCCCAACGCGCCGGCAGCAGAGCTGGACAACACCGCAGCCGTTGCGTTGCCGCTGGCCGCAGCAGCCTGCCTAGCGGCAGAGGTGGCATAAGCAGTGCGCATGCTCGCGGTGGAATGCCCCAAAGCGACATGCCCTAACTCATGGCCAATTACGCCGCGAACCTCATCATCATTCATCAAATCCATCAGGCCTGAATACACACGCACACAGCCGTTATCCATCGCCCAAGCATTGATATCCTTGGTCATATAGACCTTATAGTTGATCGTTTGCCCTTCAATTTCTTTAGGCAAAGGCTTCACAATGGCGGCCAATCGTGTTGCATACTTGCTATTGGACTTGGCAATTTGATTGTCTGTATCGAGTGCTTGGCAAGATTGGCTCGACATCTGAACAACGTCCTCCTTGCTCAGCGTCACAGCTTTAAGGGCTGAGCCTCCTGCATTCAGCATTCCCTCGTTAACATTACAACCTGCAACCAGTGCTGCAACTGCCGCAGCACAAGTAAGGGTAAGCAAACGTGTTGCTGGCTTGGTCATAGTGATTTGTTCTCCATCTAGTGATCGTTGAATGTTTAGTCAAAAACACTGTTTAAGCATACACGGACATACCCTGCATTTGAATGCAGTCGCCATGTAAAAAGTATCAAAGCATTATAAGTAGCACCTGCATTCTTGCGGAGAAACCGCTACAGAACACGCCCTCTTTTGGGGCATCTATCTGTAATAAATGTTCGTAAGAAAACCGCTGGGATCAGCGGTTTTCTTACTTAAACAGATACCTTAACCTTAACAAGCCAATCAACGCTTATCAGAGAGACGATCTGGCAAACCACCAAAAATCGACTGAACTGCAGCAAATCAACGGCCTGTTGTCAGTGAGCGTTTAACGCGAATCTCTTCAAACTTCATGCCACCGATCGTAGCTGTTTTGGCGCTACTGATTTCACGCTCAAAGCCAGCGGTTTCATGAAATTTCAAAGCACGCTCATTCTGTACGGGGACCCAAGCGGTCACGTTCGTGCACCCCTCTTCATGCAAGCCTTCTCTGGCAGCATCCCAAAGTGCGGCACCCACGCCTTTATTCCAATGGTTGGGGGCAATATAAATAGCCCAAATCTCACCAGTGGTAGGGCGTGTCTTTTCGTCACGCGAGCGATCAAATCCGACAAAACCAACGATCTTGTCTTGCTCAATTGCCACCTTGACTTGAGGCTCGCAAAACTCAATAGCTTCACGCCAGTAAGCCACGCGCTTTTCGACACTGACAGACTTCAAATGCTCATCGGGCACAATGCCTTTGTAAGCTGCCTGCACAGCAGCGGTATGAATTTGGGCAATGGCTTTGGCATCACGCAAAGTCGCAGCACGAACCTGAATTGTCGACATAATGATAACTAGGGAAAACGATGAATTTGAAAAACGGCGTATTCTGCACCCAAGCGGGGGTAAATATCAAGTGCAATCCGGCCTTGACAGACGAAACGTAACGGCATTAGTGCCATGCAGTTGCGCAGATTCCCGTTTTGCGCAAGCCCGCAGTGTGCCCCGTCACGCACTGAAACAGTGTTTAGTTTGAGTACAAAGCAAAACAGCTAAACTGCGTGGCTTTGCTTGCGCGTAGAAGCGGTTGTTATGGGAACCATGGTAGTCACGGTCTGCGTTTGCCATACAACGTTTGGCCACTACATGGCCGATCAACAAGCAGACAATTACTCAGGCTTGAAAAACGCAAAAATCCATTACGTACATGCAATGCATTCGTACTCGCTCCTCTGGTTTTGCTAATCTCAACCAGACATTGAAAACATGAAGTTTCTTTTTTCAGATATAGCTGTATTGGCTCGGATGCGCGCCTTGCTTGTCGTTCTGACCAAGCGTGAACTCAGCGCCCGTTTTGCTGGCTCCATCGGCGGGATTGTGTGGGCATGGATCCAACCCGCGCTGACTATTGCAAGCTACTTTGTCGTTTTTGACTTGGTCTTCGCAATGCGCCTAGGTGAGCAGGCTCCTTCAGAACGAGTTGGCACCTTTTTGATTGTCGGCATGATCGGATGGATGGCTTTTTCCGAAATGACGCAGCGCGGCATGAGCAGTTTGGTTGACGTAGGAGGATTACTGCAAAAAAACCCTTTGCCTCCCGTCTTGTTTCCAGCACGCTCAGTACTGGCCAGTGCCGTCGTATTCTTCCCCCTTTTCTTGCTGGTAACAGTAGCCTACTGGCCGATGCACCACGGCGCATTAGCCATTAGCGCCATGCTGCCGCTGCTGGCCTTACAAACTGTGACGGCATGGTTGCTGGGCTATTTACTTGCTATTTTGATGGCCGCTTTGCGTGACGTTGCGCAGCTGGTCGCATTTGTATTCTCCGTCGGAGTTTTCGCCGCACCGATTCTGTTTCCACTGACTATGTTTCCAGAACGCTGGCGCTGGGTACTTTGGCTCAATCCCATCACCCCTTATGTACTTGGCTATCAAAATGTATTGCTCAAAGGGCAATGGCCACCAGCAAGCATTTGGTTAGCCATCGGCATCACCATTGCGGTAATTGCCGTGATCTTGAACATTGTGATTGGCCGCAGCCGTGACCAACTGGTGGATTGGCTATGACAGACACCGCTTCATCTTCGACGCCCGTATTGGGCGCGCACGAACCTGAGAACGGGCAACCCGAATCAAGTCATGCAGAGGTTGTCCTCAAAGCCCAACAAATGGGCAAAGAATACAAGCTCTACCCATCCGCACGTCAACGGCTAAAAGCACTGGTTACTGGGGGCGCCTACCATCGCAGCCACTGGGCACTGCAGGATGTTTCTTTTGAGTTGCAACGTGGTCAGTGCATTGGCGTCATTGGCGACAATGGCGCGGGGAAAAGCACCCTTTTGAAACTATTGGCAGGCACGCTCCAGCCCTCCACAGGCACGCTTGAGCGTGTGGGGCGTGTCACAGCGATCTTGGAATTGGGAGCAGGATTTCACCCAGATTTCAGTGGCCGGGAAAATCTGTACTTTGCGGGCAGCATGATTGGTATTCATCATGCGCAGATGGCTGAACTCGAAACTGAAATTGTGGAATTTGCAGGGCTTGGCGATGCCATGAATCGGCCTGTCAAAACCTATTCTTCAGGAATGGTCGTGCGCTTGGCTTTTGCGCTGATGACAGCCATTCAGCCTGATGTTCTGATCGTGGACGAAGCGCTGGCCGTTGGTGACCAACCCTTCCAGAAAAAATGTGTCGAACGCATCACCGCCTTCAAGGAAAACGGCTGCACCATCTTATTTTGTTCGCACAGCCCCTACCATATTCGAACCCTGTGCGATACCGCGATGTGGCTGCATAAAGGCAAGATTGAAGCTTTTGGTCAAACAGAAGAAGTCCTTGGAGCCTACCTCACCCACACACGAATTTTGCTGCAAGAGCAAGAACAAGCCGCAGAGCCCACCAACGAGGGCGCCACAGACAAGAACACCGAAGGCAATGCAGCAAGTCAAAAACCAACACCCGTTAGCGCACGCCATGCAGATGCCGCACATATCATCAATGTCGAAGTCTCGCACCTGCTTGAGGACAAAGAGGGCCAAGCGCCCTTACTCAATAGCAAAGACCTGATCGTCACCATTACAGCGCGAGGCAACGGCGCCGAATGCCCTAACGTGGGCTTTATGATTGAGCAGTCCAAAGGGGTTGGAATCACGTCCTTGGCAACGCATGAAGACAAGGCCTCGCCAAAACAGCTCGAAGATGGATCGTGGCAATCTATTTTGACCTTTGCCGATTTGCCGCTGCATAGCGGCCAATACGTCATCAGTGCCTTTTTATTTGATGAAAGCGGTTTAGTGGTCTATGACGAATGGCTGCGCTTCATGCACATTCGTTTTCTAAATCCAACCCTCATGCCCGGCCTCGTCAAGTTGCCCCATACTTGGGCATGACCCTTTTCATACCATCCTGACCATGACAGCCAACACCTCAGCTACAGAGCGATTGACACAAGCACAGCAGCTGCTCAGTCAATCGGATTTCAGCGCAGCAGCTCCATTGCTACTCCAGGCGCGCCAAGAGCCATCAACCAGGTTGGCTGCGCACCATCTGATAGAAAAGCATCAACTTGAGGGCTCTTTTCAGGAAATGATGGGGCTCAACTGCAGCATCTCACAACAGGACGACATATTCCATTTCTTTGCAGGTCACCCAACCTCCATCAATCCCTTGCGCGACTACTTCGCTGATGGCTGGCGCACACTTTCAGAATTGATGCTATTGCTTGAGAAAGTGAACAAACCACTGAGCCAAACCAAGAGTTTCTTAGAGTTCGCCAGTGGCCATGGCCGCTTTACACGCCATTTGGTTAAAGCCATTGGTGAAGATGCGCTAACCGTATCCGACGTCGTAGAAGATGCGGTGCATTTCTCAACACAAACTTTCGGCGTTAAAGGCTTTGTCTCATCCACTGAGCCAGAGCAAGTCACTTGGCCCAGCCAATACGAAGTGGTGTTTGTACTGTCACTCTTTACCCACCTGCCACTCAAAAGCTGGAGCCGCTGGCTAAACCACCTCTACCAAAGCGTTCAACCCGGCGGCGTACTGGTCTTCACTACCCATGGCATACAAGCCCAACAGCGCCAACGGGTTGAAATGGATGAAACTGGCTTGCGCTTTTTCCCATCCAGCGAATCTAATGCCATTGAGGCACAAGAATACGGAACGACGTTCACGAGTGATGCCTTCGTGCGCTCGCAGATTGCGCAAACTATCGGCATAGACCAACTGCGCCTATACGCACCAGCCTCATTCTGGAATTACCAAGACGCCTATATTATTGGTAAGCTGGTGTCGACTTAACTGCCCGATCTCGCACGTATAGTCAATACCATTGACACCAACCACATTGCAACTCAACCAGTAACAGCAATCTTTCCATGCTCTCTCAACGTAGGCAGACGCTCACCTCACTCTGCGAGTACTGTTACTGTGTGATTTTTCAAAGGGCACGCTTATCTAATGCGATTGGCTTTGCCCTGCTGCTTTTAGCACTTACTTTTGCCTTGCCAAATGTGACTCACGCGCAAGACACAGAGGCAAGCAACACACCAGGACGAGGTGTACTGGAATCCATTCACGTCGCTCCAGATCGGACGATCACTCTGACTGGTTGGGCTGTTTCTCACCGTCCTGATGTTTTTGTCACCTTTGCCAAAGTTTGGCTGGGAGACCAGTTGATTTACCAAGGTCGCCTGGGTTACGCAACGGCCAGAGTTGATGTAGCTCAATCACTGAATAATCCACTATGGGAAACCAGTGGATTCAGCTTACCCTTGCATGTGCCCGACGCCGTACCCGCAGGCATGCACTCCATTCGCATGCAAGTGATGTTGGGTGACAAATCCCACTTTGACGTGCAAAGTCTTGAGAACAGCACGTTTGCAGACATCCCCCCACCACCACAACAACCGAGTCATCGGGCAAAATTCCTGTTTTGGTTAGCAATAGCCATTCCATTACTGGCATGGTTGATTCCCCCGAATACTTCACCCAACAGTCGACTGTCTACCGCACATAGCAATCGGGTAGGACAAACCAAACCCAGCTCAGACACCTTGGGTAAAGCACTGTTTCTTGCATCCATCTCGATCTCTTTTGTACTGTTGGTAGCTGGAGGCTGGACGGGCTCCTCCATCACACGGCTGCTCAATCAAACTCCTGTGATATCACACAACGCATCAGTATGGATGGGGCATGCACAAGATGTACGCGCAGATGAATGGCAGGTTGTCACACCGTTAGCCATCAGTCAGACACAGGTGCCCAATCGCTTCCCAAACATCAATCCTCTACATGGACAACCTGGTCAAAACATGAATGTAGTGGGGATGACGGGCGCGCCTATCAGCAATGCAGCCGCAATTGCAAAACCGGCTACATGGGGCTTTTTCTTTTTAGACATGCGCAGAGCCCTCGCTTGGGATTGGTGGCTGCCTTTCTTCGCTTGCTTTAGTGCTGTTTTTGCGTTGTTGCAGCGCTGGTTTAATGGCCCATGGAAACTTCATGCTGCGTTGGCGGCTACTGTTGCTTGGTCTGGCTACTCTGTAAGCTGGTCTGGATGGCCTGCATACGCAACCTTTTTCCCCTTAGCAGCCGCGTTAGCAGCAGACGTGGCATTAAGAGCGACCCGTTGGCCGACAGCTCTAGCCGCCAGTGCCTGTTTGGGTTGGGCTTTTGCAGGTTTTGTGCTGGTGCTCTACCCTGGCTGGCAAATACCACTAGGCTATCTCATGGTTTTTGCGACTCTCGCTGCGGCATGGCAATTTCGCGCGCAATTGCATTTTGGCAGGCCGCAGCTCATTGGCATACTGCTCGCGACCACAGTTGCGGCAATACTTTTGGGCGCGTGGTGGCTGGATGGGAAAGATGCGATTGAGGTGCTCAGACATACCGTTTACCCAGGACAGCGCAGCATCGATCTAGGTGGTTATGCAGACCCTTGGCACTTGAGCAAGGGGCTGACCAATTCCATTACTCTCTTCAATGCATCACAGTGGTCGATTGCAAGTGATGCTGGTAATTTTATTTATGTACTCCCCCCGCTGGCATTGGCAACACTGGTGGTATGGGACAGGTTGCGTGGCCCTGACGCAATCTCACTCACGCTCTGGGCATACATCGCTTTTGTTTCCTGGTACATGTTCTGGGGTTTGCCTGGTTGGCTCGCGCATGCCACCTTATGGAGCATGGCACCAGCCTTCCGACTAGATGTAGCGTTAGGGCTTGCCCAAACTTTATTGTGGGGTTGGCTGATATGGCGCTGGCAAATCCTGCGCGAGCAAGGCATTCTTGCGTCCTCTAACACGTATCGGCTCAATAGCCTTGGCGTTTTGGGTGGCGTCGCATTTGTATACCTCACAGCACAACAATTCGACAGCATGCCTGCCCCTTTACAGGGGTGGTTAGGTTTGGGAATAACCGGCCTGATTTATATGGGATGTGCTGCACTGGGTTTTTTACTTGCTTCTGGCCGCCTCAAAGCTGCCATCCTGATCTACGCAGCTTGGACGCTGGCAACTGCTCTTCCTTTCAATCCCATTACACAGGCACCATCTTTCATCACCCCTGTCACCGAGCTGGCAAAACCACTAGACAATCTGTGCTCAGCTAAGTCAACACGAAGCGACACAAATGCTTGCAAGCAACCGCAAATAGCCGTGGTGGCGCAAAGAGAGTGGTCAAACGCCTTAGCTAGCGCCGGCGTTTCTGTACTCAACAGCACGTTCTATGAGCCTCCATTAGCTTTTTGGGCTCGCCTGGACCCTGATAGCCTATTTATCAGCCAATACAACCGCTATCAGCACCTTCATATCACGTTAAGTGAAAAAGAAGCCAACAATCCACGCTTCTTCTCTGTTGGAGCGCCAGCCATGGATCGTGTCGAACTGCGACTAGAGCCTACTTTGTTTGACTTCCGCCTCTTGAACGTAGAATTCGTGTTGACAAACACCGCCCATGCGGCTGCTTTACAGCGCAATGCCAGTTTGCAGCTCGTTGCACAAGACAACGCCACCTGGGCCCTATTCCAAGTGGTACCGTAAGCAGCCACTGCATCCACCATGCTGCCAAGCCAAGCAGAAACGACAATCGCTGCTGCCCAGCCAGACATCTAATTTCATTCCATTTGCCAACCATAGAGTTTCATGCTGCATCTCATTGACCGCATCAAGAGTGCCTTCCAAGGCCAGCCCCGTTTCGATGAGTCCCTCATCACCAATGAATGGTTCAAAGCGCATTTCTTTTATGCCACCGATCTGATTCATGACTGGATGGGAAAAGAACTAGATCTGCGCCAATCCAAACTGCTGAACTTTGGTTGCGGTGATGGCATTAGCGACTTGGCATTGATGCTGCGCTACGGTGCTCAACGTATCCATGGCGTGGACATTCGCCAAGAGTTCAAGAAACTCCCGAAAATAGCCCGAGAACAACTGCACCTGCAAAGACTGCCTAAAGGCCTCAGTTTCGAAAACATCCAACCATCCCAATCCTTGGCCGGCAAGCACCAAGTCGACGGCATCATGAGTTGGTCAACGTTTGAACATGTCCAGCGCGATCAAGTCCTGCCCATTGCACGCGATTTGTTTCAGTGTCTGCGTCCTGGCGGTGTGTTCTTTCTGCAAATTGAACCGTTGTACTACTCTGCGTGGGGCGCGCATTTGCGTCGCTACATTGATACGCCGTGGGTGCACCTGCTCGTGAGTGAAGAAGAACTTTGGCAACGCATCCAAGCTTACGAGGGCGAGTTGGACATGGGTGAAGTTGACTACGGCTTCGACGACTTCGGCGTAGATGGCTATAAACGCTTTGTTTTCAAAGAGTACCAGCACCTCAACCGCTTAACGGCAGATGAGCTGATTGCGTTGATGCAAGAGGCGGGCTTTGAAGTGGTGCGCCAACAAAAGAACCATATGCAGGATATGCCCCCCTTGCCGTTGCTGGAGCACTACCCACAAGAAGTGCTGACCAACAATGAAATACTCCTACTCCTGAGAAGACCTGGCGCCTAAATTTCTCAATCAAAAAAGCCCACACATCCCTTTTAAAGTAGATGTGTGGGCTTTTTTCGTGAAGGCGCGCGCTATCCTCAATATGGATTGCAGTGAGTCAAACCAAGCCCACAGCCTCCAGCTCTTTCTTCAAATAAGCATAAAACAAAGGTGCCGCCACGAGCCCTGCTGGACCAAAAATAGCCTCACTCACAAACATCACTGCAAGCAACTCCCACACTGCAATGTGCGTCTTCTGGCCGACTACTTTGGCATTAATGAAGTATTCAGCCTTATGAATCAGAACCAAAAAACCAAGACAAACGAGTGCAGTTGTCGGTGAGACAGACAAGCCCACAATCGTGATGACAACATTGCACAGCAAGTTACCAACAATCGGTATCAAGCCTGCCACAAAAGTCAATGTAATCAAGGCTGGGGTGTAAGGCAGTCGCAGCTCAAAAAGCGGCAAAACCACCAGCAAGAACAAAGCAGTAAGAGCAGTATTGAAACTGGCAATCCAGAACTGTGCTGTCACAATCTGGCGAAATGCATCGCCAAATCGCGCTACGCGCACTTTCAAGGCATCTGAAAGCGGCGCATGCATTTTCTTCTGCACGCGAATCGCACCGAGTGCGCCTATCAATAAACCTACATAGGCATACATGAAACCAAGAAGCCACAGTTTGCCTGCGTTGGCCAAAGCCGCCGCTTTGGAGAGTAAATACATTGCGATCGTGCGTTGGATTTCCTCTGCCTCTTTAGGCAGCATCGCGGCAATATCTTCCGGAAGATTGTCTTTAAAAGACAGCACTGTGCGCGCGACATAGTCTGTCAGCTCACTGAACTGGTGTGGTGCAGTCAACAGCAAACCACGGTAGTGGCTCAAGGCAAAGAACATGATCAGCAATGGCCCCACGATGACCAAGGTTGCCGCGATATTTGAAATCCATCGCAGGACATCAGCAGGAGGATGGTGCCATCGCCTGCGAGCAAAATGCACCAATAACGTATTGATCCAGCGTGTGAGTAAAAAACCCAAACACGCAGCCAACAGGCCTGGAAGCAAACCAACCAACATGACCAACAACAGCGTGGCAGCAACCAACGCATAACTGGCCATGCGCACTGGCAACGAAACATGGCTATCCAACTGTCCAGCGCACAAATCCGGCACTTTAGACGTGGCCACCAGCGCTTGCCCTTGTAGGGCCTCCTCTGAAGTCGATGCCATCAAGCCTCTCACTCATAGAGAAAAGGGGTGTCTGTACGCGCCCCATTTGTTGTGGAAAAACTTCACACAGCCGTCCATGCCACAAGCACTCGGGCCAATAGCATGCAACCTGCGATCACGCCACTGTCACAGCAGCCTGATCTCCGCGCTGGTCAATAGTACCAATTGCAAACACCTGCTCACCATGCTCGCGCAACGTGGCCGTTACAGCATCAGCATCAGCCGCAGCAACCACTAACACCATACCAATGCCGTTATTGAAGGTGCGGTTCATTTCGTAGGAATCAATACCAGCTGTCGCTTGCAACCATGCAAACAGTTCGCTTTGTGGCCAACTACCAGCTTTCAAGCGTGCGCCCAAGTGCGCAGGAAGAATACGAGGAATATTCTCCAGCAAACCACCACCGGTAATGTGTGCCAGCCCTTTGACGGAATGCTTAGCCAGCGCGGCCAATACACTTTTCACATACAGACGAGTAGGCGCCATGATGGCTTCACGGAACGGCTTGCCATCCAGTGTAGAAGGCAGTTGGCTGCCAGCTCGCTCAATACATTTACGCACCAACGAAAATCCGTTGGAATGCACGCCATGGCTGGCCAAACCCAACACCACATCGCCTTGCGCAATGCTCTTGCCATCCAGAATTTTTGATTTCTCAACGGCGCCTACGGCAAAACCTGCAAGATCGTATTCGCCATCAGGATACATGCCTGGCATTTCGGCCGTTTCACCACCAATCAGCGCGCAACCAGACTCCTCGCAACCAGCGGCAATACCGCCAACCACTGCCGCAGCCGTGTCGACATGCAGCTTACCGCAAGCAAAATAGTCTAAGAAAAACAGCGGCTCAGCGCCTTGTACCAGCACATCATTGACGCTCATGGCTACCAAATCGATACCAACGGTGTCGTGCATATTCCACTCAAATGCAAGCTTGAGTTTGGTGCCTACACCATCGGTGCCTGCCACCAACACAGGCTCTCGGTAGCGTTTTGGCACTTCAAACAAAGCACCAAAGCCACCAATGCCACCCAATACGCCTTCGCGCAAGGTTTTGCGAGCCAATGGTTTGATACGATCCACCAACGCATCGCCCGCGTCGATATCGACGCCGGCGTCTTTGTAGGTAATAGGAGTGGGGTTGGATGATGGTGAAGAGCTCATGGAGAAAAAAATCAAGTGGGCACACTGGCACCGGAACACAAGGCCGCTCACTCTACTACGGTAGAGCAACGAAGTCACTGCTTGTGCCAAGATAGAGTCAGGCAACGAGCTTTAGCGGCGCTAGAATGCTGCCATTTTAAGGCCAGAGCGTTACCGCGCTGGTCCGTTACCCTTGTCTCACAGAGGCATTTTTAAAGATCCGCTATTGGCCATGCAACAACTGGTTCTGGACATTGGCATGGCCCCGGAGCCGAGTTTTGAGCGCTACTTGCCTTGTGGCAACGAAGGCGCGCTTCAAGCTCTGCAAGAAGGCATGGCCTCTGCTATCAACCTCCACGCGCAATCCGAGCAGGCTGCATATACTGCCCCTATTCCTGTTTACCTATGGGGAGGCCCAGGTACGGGTAAAACCCATTTATTGACATCGGTGGCCTTAGCGCTGCAGTCGCATGGCCTCAGCGTGGGCTGGCTCCAACCGGGCATTTATGCCGGTAAACCCAACGCAAGGGAGTTCAACCCGCAATGGAGCGCCGTCTTGATTGACGATGCCGACCAACTGAGCAAAGCCGAGCAGCAACGCGCCTTCAACTGGTTCATTAACGCCACTTATCCCAGCGACGGCCCCCCATGCTGGGTAATTGCCACAGGCAGTGCCCCAGCCATTGATCTGGCCATGCGTGATGACCTGCGATCACGACTGGGTTCTGGCCTGAGCTTTGAGCTTCACCCCCTTAGCGACGTACAGCGGCAAGCGGTACTGCAGCTTCAGGCCCGTGAACGTGGACTGCATTTGAGCGATGAGGTCGCCCAATACCTGCTTGGGCGTTTTGCACGCGATCTTTCCAGCCTCAGCGAGTTGTTGGCGCGCTTGGACGTGCACGCCCTGCGTACCCAACGTGCCATCACCATCCCACTTTTGCGCGAAGTGCTGCATGACAGCCCGGCGTCTCTCCCATAAGCATCTCCGCACGATCGCGCGCTCTTACTCTTACATTTGCAGCAGTTTTTACTCAACCTCCAACGCAAAGCTCAGAGTCTCAAACGTAGACCTTGAGCCTTTGCTTTGCCGTGCTGCGCAGCGGGCCTGTTACATCACCTGCAAATCTGCGAGAATGCGCTTTTATTGTCTGCAGATCTTCATCACATCTTCATACTATGGGCCTAGTTAGCGCAGCCAACCACTGGACTCGCACGCGCAGCCTTGCAGCCTTTCGCTAGCACCGTTTGAAACAAGACCTCAAGACCCACTGCCGACAGTCTTTGTACTCCAATGAAAGATTCTGAATGCGCATTTTGACGCTGCTGCGTCTGTGAGCGTTCTTTGCACTATTGAATGGCATGACCCATACTTTGAACGACCAACGCCCACGCCTGGCCCTCTTTGACCTTGACCATACCCTTTTGCCCCTAGATTCTGACTACGAATGGGGCCAATTCACGGCGCGTAAAGGGTTGGTGCACAGCGAATCGTTTGCACAACGCAATGCCGAGTTCTTTGCCCAGTACCGTGCAGGCACGTTGGATCTGAACGAATACGTGCAATTTGCCACTGAAGCCGTACGCAAGTTGGGCCCTCAAGCCAGCCATGCTGCACGAGAGTGCTTCATGGCAGAAGTCATCACCCCAGCAATCTTGCCCCAAGCACTGGACTTGATTGCCAAACACCGCGATGCAGGAGACACTTTGGTCATCGTGACGGCCACCAACGAATTCGTCACGGGACCTATTGCGCAAGCACTGGGCATTACGCATTTGCTGGCCGTGAATTTAGAGCGCGATGCATCCGGTTGGTACACAGGGCGCATTGCAGGCACCCCCACCTCTCGTGAGGGCAAGGTTACGCGCATGACACAGTGGCTGACTGAGCGCGGCTGGGACTGGGACAGTGTACACACCACTTTCTACAGCGATTCGAGCAATGATCTGGCCCTGCTTGAGCAAGCCAATGTTGCCATTGCAACCAACCCTGACGACTTTCTACGCCAACAGGCACAACAGCGTGGCTGGGCCATTCTGGATCTTTTCCCCCAAGCGTGAGCTCGCGCAACCACTGCTCCTATGATCAAGCAATTCATCGATAAACTCCTTGGCAAACGCGGTAAAAAAGCGCCAATACAAGAGAATCAGGCTCCAGTCACCCCACGTACTAAACCACGAAAAACTGCCGCATTGAACACCAAGACTTTCGGCAAGCGCCACGAAGTCCCTGTCAGCGTGCACGGCATCGATCCTGATTTTGTAGACCGCCGCGCCATTGACGTGGTGAAAACCTTGCAAGACAAAGGCTACGAAGCCTACATCGTTGGTGGCGCAGTACGCGACTTACTGCTTGGCCTCAAACCCAAAGACTTTGATGTCGCAACCAACGCGACACCAGAGCAAGTCAAGTCTCTGTTTCGCCGGGCCTTCATCATCGGTCGGCGTTTTCGCATTGTTCATGTTGTGTTTGGCCGCGGTCGCGAGAACGAAGTGATCGAAGTCACCACCTTCCGGGCATACCTGGACAACCAAGCCGCAGAAAAAATTTCTGGCAACGAAAAAACCAGCCGCCAGGCGCTAGCTGGTGTGCAACATGCCGTGGATGAAAGCGGACGCGTACTGCGCGATAACGTATGGGGCAGCATGCAAGAAGATGCGGCCCGGCGTGATTTCAGCATCAACGCCATGTACTACGACCCGCGTTCACAAATCGTGGTCGACTACCACCACGGTATTGAAGACGCGCAAAAGCACATGATCCGTATGATTGGCGATCCAGTTGCCCGTTATCGTGAAGATCCTGTGCGCATGCTTCGCGCCATTCGTTTTTCAGCCAAACTCAACCGACTGGGCTTCAAACTGGGTACCAAAACAGCCCAGCCACTCACTGAATTACGACCACTGCTTGAAGAC
Source organism: Lampropedia puyangensis (assembly GCF_004833285.1). Taxonomy (GTDB): domain Bacteria; phylum Pseudomonadota; class Gammaproteobacteria; order Burkholderiales; family Burkholderiaceae_C; genus Lampropedia; species Lampropedia puyangensis. The sequence continues at coordinate 540,777 of NZ_STFG01000001.1, read as the reverse complement.
ATTCCACCCAGTCGCATGTTTGACGAAATGCTCAAACTGCTGCAAACCGGCCACGCCGTCGCCTCTATCGCACAGTTGCAGGCATTGCATTTAGACAAAGGCATTTACCCGTTACTCGATTTAATCGTCGAGCGCGCAGATTGGCCCCTGGTCGCACTGGCACTGCAAGACACAGATCGCCGTGTGGCTGAAGGCAAATCCGTTGCCCCCAGTTTCTTACTCGCCTGCGTGTTGTGGGATGACGTACAGCGCGTATGGGAACGTGAACAAGCCCGTGGCGAACATCCCAACCCGGCACTGTCCAACGCCATTAACGAAGTGTTCGATCGTCGGGTTGGCGACGTATCTGGTCGCGGCAAATTGGCCGCCGACATACGCGAAATCTGGATGCTGCAACCACGCTTTGAACGCAGAACAGGCAAAGCCCCAATCAGCATGGTTGAGCAGCCGCGCTTTCGCGCAGGCCTAGACTTTTTGCGTCTGCGTGGACGCTCCGGCGAAACCATCGCTGAATTAGCGCAATGGTGGGAAACATTTAGCCTCGCACACGACGAAGAACGTGCCGACATGCTGGAACACGCCCGCCAACAAGCACAACAAAGCTGCAAAACCAACCCCGCACGCAAACAAAAAAAACCACGCAAACCGAAGACGGATGCGCTCAACACAGCGCAAGAGTTGGACGAACACAGCAGCAAATCGGCAGACAGCATCGTGCCTGATGTCGGCTCCGACGCTTTGCAGAGCAATACAGCACCCGCTAAAAAACGTCGCCGCCGTCGCAAAAAACCTGCTGCGGGCACAGGCGATGATCTGAACGCGAATACACCAACTGATCAGGAATAGGTCGCCAAACCCGCAAGCCTGTTCAACCGCCGTTTTTGCAGACATCCAATCGATGTCAAATATCCCATTGAAAGCCACAGCAACTGTGTTTGCACAGCCTTCGGCAATAGTTTTCGTTTCTGCAAAAACGGCAAGCATCTTTTACACAAACGCCATGCACCACACTGCAGTGCCACAAGAACATCACCAAGCCAATCGGGCATGGATAGGGTTAGGCGCCAATTTGGGCCTCGCCCATGAAACTCTCAGCGCCGCAGTGGCGGCCATAGCAAGCTGGCCTCACACCACGCTTGACGCTGCATCTGCACTTTTTCATTCAGCCCCCGTAGACGCCGACGGTCCAGACTACACGAATGCCGTCATTCGCATATGCACGACCATGGCGCCACTGGACTTGCTTCACGCCCTTCAAGCACTGGAGCTCGAAGCCGGGCGCCAAAGGCCCTACCGCAATGCGCCCCGCACGCTGGACTTGGACATTCTGCTCTACGAACAGGACGGACATTGGCTGCAACTAGGCACCAGTGAGTTGACGCTGCCACACCCCCGAATGTTTGAAAGAGCCTTTGTTTTGCAGCCTTTGAACAGCATCAATCCTGCACTGGTCTCGCCAGCACAACTGGCGGCCACTGCACAGCAACGCCTTGAAGTGCTGCCAGCGGCCCAACAATGGCGCTGGAGTGATGCCAAAGCACGCTAAGCTATACTCACCCCTTTTTGGTTTTGCGCCCCGCAAAATCGTCATCCACAGATAAGAAAAATGGTCGAATCTTTTTCCTACGAACAACTGATTGACTCTGGCGAAGGCCGCCTTTTTGGGCCTGATAGCGGCAAACTGCCTTTGCCTCCCATGTTGATGTTCGATCGCATCACCCATATTGACGACGAAACCGGTGCGCACGGCCTGGGACGCATCGTGGCGGAACTCGATATCAAACCTGACCTGTGGTTTTTTGAGTGCCATTTCCGAGGCGATCCCGTCATGCCCGGCTGTCTTGGACTCGATGCCATGTGGCAACTCATTGGTTTTTACCTGACATGGCTGCGCTTGCCCGGCAAAGGTCGCGCCTTAGGTGCTGGCGAAGTCAAATTCACTGGTGAAGTCAAACCCAACGTCAAGCTCGTCACTTACGAAATCGATATCAAGCGCGTCATCAAACGCAAACTCAACATGGCCATTGCAGATGCGCGCCTGCTCGCTGATGGCCAAGAAATCTACGTTGCCAATGACCTGCGCGTTGGCCTGTTTGAGACCAGCAAGTAATATCCGGCATAGGCGTTGCGGCGCCTTGCTATTACTGTTTAACAGTTCAAGTGCTTGCCATCAAGCATGGAGAGCTGTCCATTACTTCTCTGCACCATGCCCCACTTACATCCGTCCCGCCTGCCTTTTTCCTCTTGGATATCCCGCAGCATGACGGCAGTCTGCTTGGGCACCATACTGGCAGGCTGCGCCACCAAGCCACCGCCCCCCAATCCCAGAAGCGTGGAAATGCCTTGGAAGTGCAAAACCAAAGTACGTTATCCCAGCTTAGCCCTGAGAACGTACTTTGAAACCACCGTCATCATGGATTTCTGGGTTCAAGCCGATGGCAGCATTACAGACTTGGCGCCTTACCAACCAGCCAATCGTCTGCTCAAACAAATCCGCACTGCGCCTTCCGCTGCGAATGAGGCTACTCGCACCAACGTTGCGAATGCTTTTGATAAAGAAGTCGCTCGTTTCATCCAGTCCTGCCGTTTCCCTCCTGCCCCAGGTTTTGACCCTGCGAAAGTGCGCCTCCCTTTGCAGTTTACTTTCCCAAGCTCCTCCGATACCTCCAGTAATGACAATGGCCGCTGAGCAAAGCACCACGCATGATCGGTCGCAGCCATGGCCTTTTCATGTTGATCTCTGGTTCGGCGATGAAACCGTGTCCTCACGCCAGCGCACACAAGCGCAAGCAGCCTTCGGGCAAGCACTCGTGAATGCGTTGGGTAATGTCGCCTTGGTGCTTCCCATCTACCACGCATTCTTGCGTATCATTCAAACGCAAGGAACAGGCAGTGCTGACACGATTGATGTGGACAATCTCTCTGATGCCGAACGCCATGTCTTTGAGAGCTGGCGCATCGCTGAAGTAGCCGCACTCGAAGCGGTGTTTGGTGCACACCGTCAAATGGGTGAAGGGCTTTACGAAATCAAACCTTTGCCGTGAGGCTGCCGCCTCCGCCGCACATTGTTGAATTGCTTTTGCCAGTCAGGATGCTATGACCAATCTGAACACCATCACCTGTATCGAAGACCTGCGCAAAGTGGCCAAACGCCGCGTCCCACGCATGTTCTACGACTACGCTGATTCGGGCTCTTACACCGAAAGCACCTATCGGGCGAACGAAGCAGATTTCCAGAACTTGCTTTTCCGCCAACGTGTAGCCGTCGATATGTCCGGACGCTCTACGCGTACCCAAATGCTGGGGCAAGATGTGGCGATGCCAGCTGCCATTGCGCCTGTAGGGCTGACAGGCATGCAGCACGCTGATGGTGAGACTCTCACCGCTCGCGCTGCGCGAGACTTTGGCATCCCCTTCACACTCTCTACCATGAGCATCTGCTCCATTGAGGATGTAGCTCAAGGCACCAACGGTCACCCATTCTGGTTCCAACTCTACGTCATGCGTGACCGTGAATTTTCAGCCAACTTGATTGCCCGAGCCAAGGCTGCTGGGTGCTCAGCGCTGGTCCTAACACTGGATTTGCAAGTGCTAGGCCAGCGCCATAAAGACATTAAAAATGGACTGACCACACCGCCTAAGCCCACGCTAAAAAACTTGCTCAATTTAGCAACCAAGCCACACTGGTGCAAAGCCATGTTTGGCACCCAACGGCGCACCTTTGGCAATATCGTGGGCCATGCCAAAGGCGTGACGGATTTGTCCTCGCTGTCTTCATGGACCGCCGAACAATTCGATCCACAACTGAACTGGAATGATGTTGAGCGTATCAAAAACCAATGGGGCGGCAAAATCATTCTCAAAGGCATCATGGATGTGGAGGATGCCAAGCTTGCTGCGCAAAGCGGCGCTGATGCCATTGTGGTGAGCAACCATGGCGGACGGCAACTGGACAGTGCCCCCTCCTCTATCAGTGCCTTGCCCGAAATTGTGGATGCTGTAGGAAAAGACTTGGAGGTATGGATGGATGGCGGCATCCGCACCGGCCAGGATATTCTGAAAGCACGTGCACTTGGCGCGCGTGGCACTATGCTTGGCCGCAGCTTTGTCTACGGTTTAGGGGCGTACGGCCAAGAAGGGGTAACCAAAGCACTGACCATCCTGCAAAAAGAACTGGATGTCAGCATGGCCTTCTGCGGCCACACCCAGATTGACCAAGTAGACCAGAGCATCTTGCTGCCCTCCTCCCTGCACCGTTTCAAGGCAAGAGTCTGACTGCACCACACCCTTGAACCCTTCTTAAGCTATGGCCAAGAGGCCATCAGCGCGACTGAGAAGGCACAAATTCCACGCCTGACGACGGGGGCGTTGAATTCAAAATCGTTGTGATCCACGCATCCACATCTAAAGACAATTGCGCAGCCGCCTGCGCCAAAGCCCTCGCCCCGCCAACTGCATCTGCAGACGGAGCAGCATTGCTGTAGTCAAAACGCTTCTGCCCTAACAAACGGTCGCCTTGCGGACTCGGTTCAACCACGGTTACTTGCGCCTGAACCTCTGCCTGGCTGGTTGATGGCCCAGTAAACGCCTGCTCAAAATGTATCAGATTGACATAGGCAATAGCAGGGGCAGATTGCGCATTGCGTCCAAAACTCACATTCAAGCGATCAGACAACACTGGGCGGCTGCGTGCCAATTGGCTACGCAATTGCTGTTCAACCAACTGCTCGACTGGTTGACTCCAACGGGCTTTCTGGTAGCCACGTAACTGCAAGTCTTCTGAATACCGAAGGCGGTATAACATGATCTGGCTATTGTCTGGCAGACCTTGGGCTGTGACTTCAGCCAAATAGACAGGCCGCAGCAAAAGGCCTTGATGACCTGAATCAGCACCGACGATAGAGGGGGCGGCAACTGCCACGACAGAGCCAAAATCATAAAGAGCAGGGGCCGCTTGAGGCGCTGGCAGTGCACTGCACCCCTGCAACGCCCATACCATAGCCACAACCGCACTAACTGCTACCGAGCGTTGCCGTAAGTTTGCTGAAGAAGCAACATCCGCAATCTGTGCTGCTAAAAGGCTCTTACCTGTAGTTTTAGCTTGTGGCATAGGCATAAAAAAACTCCTTGATTCGTTCCACTCTCGACTAGCTCAATGCCCGACTGGAGCAACAAAGCCTGGTTCACCCGGCCCAGGTTGGCCAACATTAGGGCCAAAAATAAAGGCTTGTGGGCTTTCACTCAGGCCACTGGCCAATTGCTTGACTTCGCGCATAGCGGCACTGACCTCATCCATCGTGCTCTGCAGGCGCGGCAAGGTGTTGCTATTGATATCGTTGGCAACCCCTTCAAACGACTGGGCCGTCACACTCAACTGGTCAACCGCTCCTCCTTCTTGCCCCACTTGCTTGGCAACAGCGGCAATTTCACGGCTCATCAGACTGATACTGTGTGCTGTTTTTTCCAGCGAAGCCATGTTGCGCTGAACATCACCGCTCAATTGGGTAATCGCTGGCGCCAAATCCTTATTCCAGCTTTGATTGAGCTGTTCAACCAACACTGAGGTATTGTGGGCCGCCTGCCCAAAACTGGAGACCGTGCCAATCAAGACACGCTGGTTGTCATCACTCAATAGCGTTTTCACGCGTGTCAGTGTTTCTTGCACTTCGCCAAAGAGTTCCGGCCCCATCGCAGCCAACTGACTCAGGTTGGACTGCCGCATTGGCAAGCGCCTATAGCCTCTGGATGTGCGCCCCAAATCCCGCAAAGACTCTTTGGCATCATCCAAATCAATGTACGCCAGGCCTGTCACACCTTGATAGCCCAACGTCGCAAAGGTGGTTTCTGTCACTGGCGTAGTGTCGTCCACCAATACCCGAATGAGCACATGGCCTGGTTCATCCTTGTCAAAACCGATGTAACTCACTCGACCAACGGCTACGCCTTTATAACGAACTGGGGCCTGAGGCTGCAATCCGGTGACCGCTTGTGGAGTCGACAATTCATAGGTGTTGTAACTGCCTTGGTCGCGCGTAAGCCATACGGCCAAAAATGCCAGCACAACAACCAAACTCAAGACAAATACGCCAGCCGCAATAGCGTGTGATTTGTTTTCCATGCACGATGTCCTCTAGCTCTATGGCCTTATGGTTTTGCCACGGGGGCTGGTTCGAGCGCGCGCAAACCACGCTCGCCAAGAAAAAACTGTTCAATAAAAGGGTGTTTGAAAGTGATCACCTCTTTAGGTGGACCTTCCACAATGACTTTCTTCTCCGCGAGTACCGCAACACGTGTGCTGAGGGCATACAGCGTATCCAGATCATGGGTCACCATCACCACCGTCAAACCCAACTCTTGATGCACTTCAAGCAGCAATTCGCAAAACTCATCTGAGCCCCGCGGATCAAGACCTGCAGTGGGTTCATCGAGAAGCAAAAGCGGTGGATCCATGATCAAGGCACGTGCCAGAGCTACGCGTTTGATCATACCGCCAGACAAATCCGAAGGCATACGCAACGCATGTTCGGGTTTGAGGCCAACCATCTGCAGCTTCACGATTGCCGCATCTCGTACAACCGCGTCCGGCAAGCTGTCCTGCTCACGCAAAGCAAAGGCCACATTGTCCAGCACGTTGAATGCAGAAAACAGGGCACCATGCTGGAACAGCATCCCCATGCGCGCTGATGCGCCCTCAGCCGGCAAGGCATGGGCAGGAATACCATTGATACGCACCACACCAGCACTTGGCTTGGTCAAACCCAGAATATGGCGCAAAAGCACTGTTTTACCCGTGCCTGAGCCACCCACAATGGTCATGATTTCGCCACGGCGGACTTTCAAGTCCAAATTCTCATGCACCGAAAAAGCAGAAGCTCCCTGCCCAAAAACCGTCGAAATATGGTCGACATCCACCAAAATATCTTCTGACTGCCCATCTGAGCCAGTTTGCGCGTGTTGATCCAAAGTGCGGTTCATGCCTTAAAACCCCACGTTTCTGAAAATAATGGCAAACACAGCATCAATCACTATCACTGCCGTGATCGAAGTAACCACCGACGCCGTGGTACCACTGCCCAGACTCTCGGTATTGGGTTTGACCCAAAGCCCCCAATGGCTCCCCACCAAAGCAATGGCCAACCCAAACACCACTGACTTGGCCATTGCCAACCACAGATTGGCCACATCCACTGCAGCCGGCAATGTTTGAACGAAAAATGCAGGGGAAATATTCAGCGACATGTCTGCCGCCCACACGCCCCCCACCAAGGCAGCCATCGTAGTCCAGAGGCTAACCAAAGGCATCGCCAATGCCAACGCCATGGCTCGTGGCAATACCAGACGAAAGCCTTGCGGAATTCCCATCACCCGCATGGCATCAAGCTCTTCATTCACGCGCATCACCCCAATTTGGGCCGTGATGGCTGAGCCAGAGCGCCCTGCAACCAAAATCGCGGCCAACAAAGGGCCAAGCTCACGCGTGATGGAAATGCCGAGAATATCGACAATAAAAGCATCTGCTCCAAACTGTCGCAATTGCAAAGCCAGCAAATAAGCGATGACAACGCCAATCAAAAAACCAACCAAAGCCGTAATTGGCAAGGCCTGTGCCCCCATACGAAACACATGCCCGGAGAAATCATGCCAAGGGCCGCGCAATGGCCTGTGCACCAATTGAATGGCATCAAGCAGCAGTTGACCAACCAGCTCGAGCATCCCTTTGGCATGCGACAAGCCACCCAAGGCGAATTGACCGAGAAGTGAAACACCCTGTGCAACACCACCAGACTCTGCTTTCACCTGTGTGTTGACCGTCAATTTAGCAACACGCTCAACGATTGCTTTCTGACTTTCTGTGCCATGCAATTGTGCCGGCATGCGTTGGCGCCACATCTCCCACAATAGTTGCGCAGCAACATGGTCAAAACCCTGCGCATCCGTCAAATCCCACTCGGCATCATGCAACTGTGCAGCGCTGTGCAAAGCTCCTTTGAGTTGACGCCAAACCGCGCGCTGACTCACCGACGCAGCGCCCCAATTCCCGGACAAGCGAACACATTGCCGCTTCTCCAATGCTTGAATGTTTAGCTGGGGTGTTGAACTCAAGAAAAACTCACTCAATAAAAAGAATGGGATAGGGTTCTTAGAACGTGTGCACGATCTAACTAGCCAGTCTATTATTGCCTATACAAGCAAAGCCCAGAAACGAATGTGTCAACTCTCCATCCAGGCACCAAGTATCAGTCTGGAAAACGCGCATCGCAAGCTCAATAGCTTTGAGTTGTAGACGCAACTCTGGTGTCAAAAAATACGTTCCAGTTTTCCATTTAACCAATCACAGGTTCACCGCGATCACCATGCAGTTGATGGGACTCTGCACAGGACATTCACAAAAATGTCACATAAATATGCACATTAAAGGGTAAGCACCAATAACCCAAAAAGGTGCATTGACCTATAGTCCATCCACTCACAGCGGATAGCCATCAAACTATCCCAGCTGATTGAGAGGCCGAGGAGACAAACTCGCCAAATGCACCTAGTGTCAGAAAAAATACCATGGCGAATCCAACCTAAAAAAACGAACTACAACGGATATCAAAAACAAAAAAATAAAAGGCACCTTTTTGGTGCCTTTCTTTTTTTTCAACTCTTGTTGTTCAGCGCAAGCGCAAAACCGCAGCTTGCCCGTGGGCCTGCAACCCTTCACCCTCAGCCAAAATATGGGCAATAGGCCCGAGCTTTTGGGCGCCATCCGCACTTACTTCAATGATAGAGCTGCGCTTTTGGAAATCCATCACGGACAAAGGGGAAGAGAACCTGGCTGTTCCGCTTGTAGGCAATACATGGTTTGGGCCTGCGCAATAGTCGCCCAAACTCTCGCTGGTATAGGCTCCCAAGAAAATAGCTCCCGCATGGCGCAGCGCCGGCTCCCAACGGTGGGGTTCGTGACTGGATACCTCCAAATGCTCCGGAGCAATGCGGTTGCTGATCTCACAGGCCTCTTGCATAGAACGGGTATGAATCAAGGCGCCTCGCCCATTCAAGCTCTTGGCAATAATTTCCGCGCGCGGCAAGGTCGGCAACAAGCGATCAATGGCCTCCTGAACGGCATCAATGTAGGCCGCATCTGGGCACAGCAAAATGCTTTGCGCGAGCTCATCGTGTTCTGCCTGAGAAAACAAGTCCATGGCGACCCAATCGGCAGGTGTGGAGCCATCGGCAAGCACCAGAATTTCGCTGGGCCCTGCAATCATGTCAATGCCAACCAAGCCAAAAACGCGTTTTTTCGCACTGGCAACATAGGCATTGCCGGGGCCAGTGATTTTGTCCACTTTGGGAATAGTGGCGGTGCCGTAGGCCAAAGCACCAACCGCTTGGGCACCGCCAATAGTGAACGCACGACTGACACCTGCCACATAGGCTGCAGCCAATACCAAAGGATTTTTTTCCCCACGCGGGGTGGGCACCACCATGATGATCTCTTGCACACCGGCAACATTGGCAGGAATGGCATTCATCAACACGCTGGAAGGATAGGCGGCTTTGCCGCCCGGCACGTAAATACCAACGCGATCCAAAGGAGTGACTTTTTGCCCCAACAAGCTGCCATCTTCATCGCGGTACGACCAGCTCTCGCCAGAAGCCTTCTTTTGTGCCTGGTGGTAGCTACGAATACGCGCTGCAGCTTGCTGCAAGGCGTTTCGCTGTTGTTCAGGCAAGCCATCAAAGGCCGCTTTCAATTCCGCTTGTGTTAGTTCCAACTGCACTACAGAAGTGGCAGGCAATCCATCAAAACGTGCGGTAAAGCCCAGCACGGCAGCATCACCCTCTTGCGCAACCGCTTTGAGAATGTCTGCAACGCGCTGCTCAATCTCGGTATCTGTCTCTGCAGACCAGTGCAATCGCTTTTGGAACTGGGCTTCAAAATCGTCTTGCTGCGTCGATAAACGCAATGGGCGTGCTTGGAAGGTCATGGTGTGGATCTATGAAAAGTCATGCGCTTGGCAGCAGCGCATACTATGAAAGGCATTGTTTGTACCGTGCCACTGATTGCCTGACTTGGCTCAATAGCTGCAACGGTATATCAGTTTTTTGGAGAAGCCTGCGCAAACACGTCAATAAGCGGGCGTAATTGGGCTTGTTTGAGGCGCAATGCCGCCTGGTTAACAACCAATTGCGAACTGATCTCCATGATGCGCTCCACCTCAACCAAATTGTTGGCACGCAACGTATTGCCGGTAGAGACCAAATCCACAATCGCATCGGCCATACCGGTCAAAGGCGCCAGCTCCATGCTGCCGTATAGCTTGACCAAATCCACATGCACACCTTTTTGTGCGAAGAACTCACGCGCAATGGCGGTGTATTTAGTGGCCACGCGTAGACGAGCGCCTTGGCGCACCGCATAGGCATAGTCAAAACCTGCGGGCACGGCCACACTCACATGGCACTTGGCGATCTTCAAATCCAACGGTTGGTAGAGGCCTTCTCCTCCATGCTCAATCAACACGTCTTTACCTGCAACACCAATATCAGCGCCACCGAACTGAACGTAGGTAGGCACATCGCTGGCGCGCACCAACACCACGCGCACATCGGCACGGTTGGTCGGCAAAATGAGTTTGCGGGATTTTTCCGGATCTTCGAGAACTTCAATGCCAGCGGCGGCAAGCAGCGGCAAAGTTTCCTCAAAAATTCGCCCTTTGGAGAGGGCCAAAGTAATCATGGTTGTTTCTCTTGTGATGTCGCTGCCTTGGTGCGGCGACTTGAAGGCGCTATTTTAGGCGCTGAGACAGCTGGCGCAGACAAGTCTTCAGCACGCGCCCATGGCACCGTCGCAAAGCTCTCTACCAAGAGATTGACCAAAGCACGTACCTTTTGCGGCAATTGCTTGCGGCTAGGATAAACCGCATAAATGCCCAATTCACTGCGTTCGTAATCGTATTCAGGCAACACATGCACCAACGTGCCTGCGCGCAGATCGTCCCCAATCAGAAAATCAGGCTGAAAGACAATACCAGCGTCACTCAAAGCCAGTTGTCTGCACGGATCGCCGCTATTACTGAAAACGCGAGATGCCAATTTCACGGTTTGCCATGCCCCACCCTCTTTGGGCCTAAAGGCCCACTCATCCCGGCCTGGCCCAGTCCAATTGCGGTAAGAAATGATTTGGTGCTGGCGCAAATCGTCAGGCGTTTGCGGGCAACCATATTCGCGCAAGTAGGCTGGCGATGCTGCTGCCACCACTTTGGTGCTGGCAAAACGCCTGCTGACCAAAGAAGAGTCAGTCAACTCACCAATACGCACACACAAGTCCACACCTTCATCAATTAAATCGACCACGCGATCTGTGAGAGACAACTCAATGTCAATCTTAGGGTGGCGCTTGAGCAGTTGCTCCCATACAGGCGTCAGATAACGAATCCCAAACGATACTGGTGCATTGATGCGCACAATGCCTGAAGGCTCCAGCACCTTGGATGAGGCCTCAGCTTCAGCCGCATCCATCACGGCCAGCACTTCTTTGCAGTGGTGGTAAAAACCTGCCCCTTCTTGCGTCAAGGAAAGCCTCCGGGTGGTGCGTTGCATCAATCGCACGCCCAAACGACGCTCCAATGCATCCACATGTCTGGAGACGGCGGCCTTGGACATGCTCAATACATCACCTGCCCCCACAAAACTGCCGGCATCAACAACAGCGGCAAATACTTCCATTTCTAACGCACGATTCATGGTGTACTCGTTTGGTATTGATTTATGCAAAGAAATGGCTACCGGCACGCCAAGCGCCCCAGGCCAGAAAGCTAAAGTAAGCCAAAGTGCCTGCAATCATCAGATAACCGCCCAACACGACCACACCATCGCGCTGGCTGATCCCCAATGCAAGCAACAAAATGGCAATACTTGGCAAAGTATTGGAAAAAGGCACTAAGCCCAAAGGCAGCATCAACAATACAGCCGCAAACATAATCGCGGCACCATTGAGGTTGTTCATGAATCCGACCGTCAACGCACGTAAACGCTGCGGGCGCAAAACACGATCGAGTTTTTTCAAAATTGCCACGCCACGTTTGAGCACAGGTTTAAGCTTGGCCGCATCCAAGCGCCTATCCGCAACAAAGGCAGGGAGCCAAGGCAGTCGCCCGACACTAATGGACAGTGCAATCAACAAAATGGCTAAGCCAAAAACGGTTGAGACACCCGGAATGGAGACAGGAAACAGAAAGGGCAAGGTCATCAATGCACAAACCATCAACAGCCCTTTATCTCCCATCATGGCCACCAATTCACGCGCAGTGAAATACGGTTTGTCCATACTTGCCAGCAGCTGCGTAATGGCTTCGCTGACAGATAAATCAGAAGGAGCGCTACTACTTTGTGAGCGATTCATAGTGTGCGTTAATGCCTTTTTTGTAATGCCATGGCGCAGCAGCAAGCCAGCGCCTTCATGGGCAGGAGAAAAAGCAAAACAGCGCCCACCAAACCCGCTTTAATGGCACCGCAACATAACGCAGCGTGCGCACTCTGAAAACCAGAAGGCCTGCATCTCAATGTTTGGTCGCCTGATACGCCAACAAAAGATAGTCATCCAAATGCTGTTGCGCGACATCCGCCATACACCGCAATTTGAGGTGCCGCCGAAATTGCCCACTACCCTGCAAAAATCCCCATGCGTCGCGGATTTTCGCACCCTGACTCAATTCCACAGAAACATGCTGTGTATAGGCATACACACCACAAAACGGTCCATCCTGCGAAAACACGATGCCGCCATACTTCACCTCCTCCTTGATCGCAGGAAAAAGGTGGCAAAGATGCATTCGTACAGTCTGCACCAATTGATGCTGGTTTTCGCCCAACACACGAATGTCCTCAAGCAACGCCGCCACAGCATCGGTTGTCATCACAGCCTACTTTCGTCAAAACCGAGACCCGCTCACACCCACCATATTGGCATCGCAGGTGTGAACAGGTTCCGCTGATGGAGCCACAATTACAGCGCAGCCACCACGGCATTACCCATTTCAACGGTACCGACTTTTTGTGTGCCTTCGCTATAAATATCGCTGGTGCGCAGGCCACTGGCCAACACTTTCTTCACTGCAGCTTCAATGCGGTTGGCCGCTTCAGCCTGGTCTAGTGAATAACGCAACATCATTGCAGCAGACAAAATTGTGGCCAGTGGATTGGCAATCCCCTTGCCCGCAATGTCCGGCGCACTCCCGTGGCTAGGCTCGTATAAACCTTGTTTTTTCGCATTCAAACTGGCTGAGGGCAACATGCCGATCGAGCCGGTGAGCATCGCCGCCTCATCGCTGAGAATGTCTCCAAACATATTGCCCGTGACCAGCACATCAATATTTTTTGGTGCCTTGACCAACTGCATCGCGGCGTTATCCACATACATGTGTTCCAGCTCCACATCAGGATAATCTTTATGCACCTCAGTGACCACATCCCGCCAGAACTGGAAAGTTTCCAGCACATTGGCCTTGTCCACGCTGAGCACTTTTTTATTGCGTTTTTGCGCTGCCTGGAAAGCAACATGGGCAATACGCTCAATTTCAGGGCGTGAATAACGCATGGTGTCAAACGCCTCTTCACTGCCGGGAAAGTGCCCATCAACAGCGGTACGACGACCGCGTGGTTGACCAAAATAAATATCGCCAGTCAACTCACGAATAATCAAAATATCCAAGCCCGCAACCAATTCTGGCTTCAGGCTGGAGGCGTGGGTGAGTTGCTCATAGCAAATCGCAGGGCGAAAATTTGCAAACAATCCCAACTCTTTGCGTAAACCCAAAATCGCCTGTTCAGGGCGCAAGGCGCGCTCCAGATTGTCGTATTTGTAATCGCCCACAGCGCCAAACAAAACAGCATCCGATGCCTTGGCCAGGTTCAGTGTCGCCTCTGGCAGCGGATGACCACTGGCTGCGTACGCTGTACCGCCCACGTCAGCGGTTTCCATCTCGAACTTCAGATCCAAGGCTTTGAGTACTTTTACTGCTTCAGCAATGATTTCGGTTCCGATACCGTCACCAGGAAGGATGGCAATTTTCATATACGTCCCATAAGTCAGAGAAAAGAGGAAAAATCGCGGCCATTGTATCGACGCTCACCTCAAACCCTGTGACCAAGCAAGCAATTACAGCCGAGTAGGCCAGCGCAATCTACGATGGCAGTCATCGCCATCGCACCACAGTGCCAACTGATGCAGCACAAAATGGTCAACGGTATCAGGCTGGTCATGCAGCAAGCACGATCGCAGCGCAACACCTAGAATAGCGAATTCCCCAATACAGCCCACATCCTGTGGCCTGCCACATACACAGAAACAAAGAACAAGGCTGGCGGTAACCTTGCATCGGCGCCTTTCATGCTTTGTTTTATTCATCCATGCCTCAAGCCGCCGTCTCTTTCCAATCCGTCAGTAAAACCTATGCAACCCCTGCGGGGCCATTCAAGGCGCTCGATGAGGTCAGTCTCGATATCCGTCAAGGTGAATTTTTGGGTCTTCTTGGCCCCAATGGTGCTGGAAAGACCTCGCTAATTGCCATCCTGGCCGGGCTGGCAAGGGCCTCCTCAGGCAAGGTTTTGGTGCAAGGCTTTGATGTGCAAAAAGACTATGCTCAAGCCCGTCAGCGCCTTGGCATCGTCCCACAGGAACTGGCATTCGATCCCTTCTTCTCCGTACGCGAAGCCTTGCAATTTCAGTCTGGCTACTTTGGCATCCGCCACAACGATGCCTGGATTGACGAATTGCTCCACCACCTGGGCCTGACAGATAAGGCCAACCACAACATGCGCCAACTCTCTGGCGGCATGAAGCGGCGCGTTTTGGTCGCTCAAGCATTGGTACACAAACCGCCCATCATTGTTCTGGACGAACCTACCGCTGGCGTTGATGTGGAGCTACGTCAAACCCTGTGGCACTTTATTGACCGCCTCAATCGTGAAGGGCACACCGTTCTGCTCACCACCCACTACCTGGAAGAAGCAGAGGCTTTGTGCCACCGCATCGCCATGCTTAAACGTGGGCGTATCGTGGCACTGGAAGATACAACAACATTACTGAGCGCAGCCAGCCATAGTGTGTTGCAGTTCAAAACTGACCAGGCCTTACCTGAAGCATTGGCAAGCAAGGCCCGGGTGACCGGCCGCGTGGTGCAAATCCCGGCCAAAGAAGCAGGCGATGTGGAAGCCCTATTAACACAACTGCGCGAGGCAGGTGTGCAAGTGCAAGATATCGAAATTCGCCGCGCAGACCTCGAAGATGTGTTTGTCTCCATCATGGGTGAGGGCCAAAGCGAATAAGCCAACACCCGCCCCTAAGCTGCAGCCCCATCCGTTAAATAGCTTCTGCCACATTCCTGTATTCAGCAGTATGTACAGCCCCAAAAACCTACGAACCTGACTTGCAGTTGCACCGCAGTATCAGCAACTTCACTCCCCGCACCTTCTCATGCAACCACTTTCCACTTCACCTGCCAGCGGCTGGCAAATGCTGCTCATCAAAGAAGTCAAACGTTTTTGGCGTGTGGCGTTTCAAACCATTGCGGCACCAGTGCTCACCGCCTTGCTGTACCTGATGATTTTTGGTCATGTACTCGAAGGACGTGTAACGGTATATAACGACCTGAGCTACACATCATTTCTAGTGCCCGGACTGGTGATGATGAGCGTGCTGCAAAATGCCTTCGCCAACAGCTCCTCGAGTTTGATTCAAAGCAAAATCACAGGAAATCTTATTTTTATTTTGCTCACCCCGCTCTCTCATCGTGCCTGGTATATCGCGTTCGTGGGCTCCTCGATCGTGCGTGGCGTGGTGGTGGGTTTGGGCGTGATGCTGGTCACCGTCTTTTTCACTTCATTAAAACTGGTCAACCCCATGTGGGCACTGCTCTTTGCCATCATTGGCGCGGGCTTATTAGGCACATTGGGGGTGATTGCGGGCTTATGGGCAGATAAATTCGATCAACTGGCAGCATTCCAGAACTTTCTAATCATGCCCATGACGTTTCTCTCCGGCGTGTTTTATTCCATCCACTCACTGCCTGCCGTATGGCAATTTGTCAGCCACTTGAATCCGTTCTTCTACATGATTGACGGCTTTCGCTATGGTTTTCTGGGCCATAGCGACTTCTCTCCTTGGCTAAGCTTGGGAATCACCGCTTCGGCTTGGGCGCTGGCCAGTTGGCTAGCGCTGCATTTGCTCAAGATAGGTTACAAAATCCGCAACTAAACTACTCCAATGGTGAGTAAACGGAACACAAGCGCACAACGCACTATGGGCTTTTGCCTGACTGGCATTGACAGTCGTTAGCAAGACTTCATGTTGACTTCACGCAACTATTGAATAATCGCGCATCTGTCCTAAGAGCGTCCTTACCAAGACAGCCCTTAAAGCGCATTGCAACCCAGCTTCCTACAGCATAACTCCACGATTGACATGACCGCAGAAGAACTCCAATCCTTGATCGAACAAGGCCTTGCATGCGAACACATTGAACTCCAAGGCGATGGCCGCCATTGGTTTGCCACCATTGTTTCAGCTGAATTCGAAGGGCTCAATCTCGTCAAACGCCAGCGCAAGGTGTATGCCACCCTGGGCAATCGTATGCACACAGACGAGGTTCACGCCTTGTCAATGAAAACGCTCACGCCCGCTGAGTGGAAAACTCAATAACCGCTTGCGTATCTTTTCGTCTTCTGTCTCTTCACTTATGTCCCGCACCACAGAACAATTGCTTATTCGCGGCGGTCAAACGCTGCGTGGTGAAGTCACCATTTCTGGTGCCAAGAACGCCGCCCTCCCGCTGCTGTGTGCCGCACTGCTGACCGACGAGCCAGTGGTCTTGCACAATGTACCGCGCCTGCAAGACGTGCGCACCATGCTGCAGCTGCTTGAATTCATGGGCGTTCGCACCCGCCATGATGCCGATGGCACTGTGCACTTGCATGCCCAAACATTGGGCGAACCAGAAGCGCCTTACGACTTGGTTCGTAGTATGCGCGCTTCCATTCTGGCGTTGGGCCCATTAATGGCCCGCATTGGTTATGCCAAAGTCGCCTTGCCGGGCGGTTGCGCTATTGGCTCTCGCCCCGTAGACCAGCACATCCGCGGGCTACAGGCGATGGGGGCAGAAACAGTTGTAGAACATGGCAACATCATTGCCACATTGCCACGTGGAGCGAAACGTCTGCAGGGCGCACGCATCACCACCGACATGGTCACCGTTACCGGCACAGAGAACCTGTTGATGGCGGCGGTATTGGCTGAGGGTGAAACGATTTTGGCCAATGCAGCGCAAGAGCCCGAAATCATTGATTTGGCTGAAATGCTCATCGCCATGGGGGCGCGCATTGAAGGGCATGGGACCGGGCGCATCCGCGTGCAGGGGGTTGAACGTCTGCATGGCTGCGAGCACAGTGTGGTTGCTGACCGTATTGAGGCAGGCACATTCCTCTGCGCTGTGGCAGCAACGGGCGGAAACGTCCTCCTCAAAGGTGCACGTGCAAAGCACTTGGGGGCCGTACTTGAGAAGCTGCGCGACATGGGTGTCAGCATCGAATCACTGGATTCTGGCATTCGCGTGCAAAGCCCGGGGGCGGCATCGGGCGAGCTGGTTGCACAAAGCTTTCGCACGACTGAGTACCCAGGTTTTCCAACCGACATGCAAGCGCAGTTCATGACATTGAATTGCGTGGTTAAAGGGGCTTCCACCATCACAGAAACCATTTTTGAAAACCGCTTCATGCATGTCAGTGAACTCATCCGCTTGGGCGCGCGTATCCAAGCGGATGGCAAAGTGGCAGTGGTTGAGGGCAGTGCACAACTCAGTGGTGCGCAGGTGAGTTCTACCGACCTGCGTGCATCTGCATGCCTTGTCATTGCAGGCTTGGTAGCCCAAGGTGAAACCCGGGTCGGTGAGCTACACCACTTAGACCGGGGCTACGACAACATTGAAGCCAAACTCCGCAGCGTTGGTGCTGACATTCAGCGCGTTTGAGTGCAATGAGGCTGAGTTCACTCTCACAAGAATGACACTCAAATTGGCAAGGCTGCCGGCAACACAATGCAGCGCCAACAAAGCCCGTGTTCAGACGCTTTGGATCTGCACCAAAGCACCCCACCCGTTCAATGAAGTGCAACCCCTTGATCTGTCGACGGGGGTTGCAACATGGTGCCTGCTGGTGGTGAAAAGCTCTGCACCTGATTTTGTTGCAATGGCGTCACCACGGTCACAACGGTTCCACTAAGCCCAGACTGCACACTGAAACGAGCCCCAATGCGCTCAGCACGTGCCGACATGCTACGCATGCCAACAGACACGCCTGCCTCTCGCACTGCTGCCACATCGAAGCCAATTCCATCATCCTCAATAAGCAAGACCAACACGACAGGCTGCTGCATATCGCCATCTGAGCGAACCGTCACCCGCAGATGGCGCGCGCGGCTGTGTTTGATCACATTGGACAGCGCTTCCTCAATGAGTCGGGCCAAGCCCAAACACTGCAATGCACTAGGCCGATAAGGTTGTTGCCATTGGTCCTCAACGCGCCAGGTCGACTTCACGCCCAACTCATCCAAGATGCGGGTGAAACGATGGCGCAAGGGAGCCACCCAACGAACGGGGGTATCTGGAATCACCACTCCCGCACTAGAGCCTTGATCAATCACTTGGCGCAAGTCATCGCGCAGAATGCTAAAGAGAGATAAAACGCGATCCTTGCTCAAGTTTTCGTACGACTGCTCCACCAGCGCCATTGAGCGCACCAAACTCGCCCCAATTCCATCATGCAAGTCATGTGCAATCTTCATGCGCTCTTGTAACTTTGCATTGTCTAACGCCGTCAAATGGGCTTGCCCCAGCGCCAACGAGAGCTCTTGTCGAGCCTCTTGCACACGGCTCTCCAACTCTTGGTTGAAGCGTTCAATGCGCTGCATCCCTGCAGCCAAGCGACAACCAACCAGCAATGCCATCAACAACGTCGCCAACGGGCCAACGACCGGATTCCACGATGACTGATGGGCCCACATTTGCAAAACCAGTAGCGTATCGTGCACGGCCACAACCAGAATCAATAGCAAACACAATGCCATCAACTTCTGCGCACGACTGCGATCGTGACGTTTACGCCACCAAATCAACCACTGGTACTGCAGCGCACTGATGAAAAACAGCGCAATTGCGCCATACCACACTATCGCGAACACGACCGGTACAGCTGCGCTGGGGATAAGCACAACACCCCCAATCGCCAGCACAGCCAGACCCCATAGCCACCGCTCGAGCCGAGGAAAGCGGCAAGCGGCAAAACGCCAGATAAACATGCACAACGCCACTATATAGACCACGAACAGCGCAATATTCAACCGCGACAGCGCCAGTGCATTTGACCAAGGCCATGATGATGTGAGCAACAACGTAGTCAGATAACCAGCCCAACTCAAAGACGCCAACGCATACCAACCAAAGACGCGTTCACTGCGGCGCAACAGCCAGATCACCAGAAACAAGCCCCCCACTGCTGCAGCCATTCCTGCCGTCAGCATATAAACAGTGCGTTGACGCCACCAATGGCTCTCCTGAATCGCCTGTACTTGGTCTGCAAAATCTACCCGCGTACGCCCCAAGCCTGGCGAGAGTTCGACCACACCAGCCACGTACACCCACACGGTATTAATGCCATCGCGCAAAGAATCTTGCGGGAGTATCCACCAACGTGGCATGTTCCAGCTGCGCGACAACGGCTCGACTAAAGACGTGTCGCGCCACAGAAGCGAATCATTGCTGTATACCGCACCAGCCATGCTTATGCCATCAATCCCCAAGGCCACGGGGACGTCCTGGTCAGAATGGCCACTAATACACGCCAACTGCCAGTCCAGGCGATACCACACCCCAAGACGTTGCTGCGGCCAACGCGTTGACCAGTCATCTGGCAACGCTACATTGATCCACCCATCTACAGGGCGGGTTGGGATGGGCTGCCACGCAGAAATGCGTTGATTTGCCAACTGCTCAGCCGCAGGTGCGGCCTGCACAGAAAGTACCTGTGGCACGCACACCTGCTGCGCCAGCGCGGAAGAGACGATGACCAGCAGGCCTAGCAACAACGCACATTGACGTACCAGGTTCACCCAATCATCCCCCGCTCTCTTGCCACTAAAACAGCGTTCATACGCGAGGAAACAGCCAATTTGCGATAGATGCGTTTGACATGGCTTTCTACGGTAAAGCGCGATATGAACAGCTGCTCAGCAATTTCGCGGTTGGACAAGCCATCGCCGACCAAACGCAAAATCTGGGCCTCTCGCTCACTCAATTGCTCGGCTGTCTCTGCTGCAATTTGGGCTGAAGTTTGCGCCTGAGTCGCCGGGGCGGGTAGCAGTTCCAAAATACGCCGGGCAATGAAGGGGTCAATCGGCGCGCCACCGCGCAAGGCACTGCGAATGGAGAACAGCACTTCAAAATCATCACGTTCTTTGAGTACATAGCCTGTTGCACCAGCGCGCAACGCGCCCAAAATAGCATCCTCTGAGCTCCAGGCTGAAACAACCAAAATGGACATAGTAGGGTCTTCTGCACGCAGCTCAGAAATCAGCTCTCGCCCACTCCCATCGGGCAATTGCAAATCCACCAAGGCCAGTGCAACTGGCTGCGCCGCAACAATCGCCCTAGCGGCTTGCAGCGTACCCGCAAAAGACAACACTTCATCGCGATAACCCAACTGAAGCAATAAGCCATGTAAGCGTTGCTGAATCAAGGGCTCATCCTCAACCACCAAGACGGGGACAGGCAGCGTCGTTTGCTCAAGAAAGGGAAGGTTTTGATGAATCATGGGCGCAGATATTATGCCAAGCGCCCCTTTCAGGGTATCCCTGAAATCAGGTATTTGTGCAGTTTTCACGCACTAAAGTCCTGCCCCATTGCCAAAGTGTGTTCTGACATGTTCCCAAAAGAAAAAACCTGTTTGCAATTCACGCATTTTCACGCGCTAGCTGCAAACAGGTTGTTTTCGCAAGCTAGCTGAGAGGATGACCCAACGCGTTTAGCAGCACTCACGCGGCCTTCAATGTAGCCACCGCTGGCGCCACACCGCTGAACTGGTAGATATCCATCGCCAAAAATCCCATATCGACCCCAGCATCCAAGCGCTGAGCCCCTAACGCATCCGCACTGCCGGCAGCGCCCATCGCGAAAAACAAAGGCAGGAGATGCTCGTCAGTCGGATGGGCTTGCTGCGCAAAAGGCGCTTGGCGGCGGTAATCTAGCAAGGCATCCATGTCATTAGCCAACAGCTTGGCTTCAAACCATTCAATGAATGGCCGAACATACGGAGCCTCTCGACCATCACCGTATCCCGCCCGCCAATCATGCAAATTGTGAGTAATGCTGCCTGAACCAATCAGCAATACACCCTCATCGCGTAGCGAAGCCAGCGCACGCCCCATCGCCAATTGATGTGCAGGCCCCAAACGAGGCTGAATGGACAACGGTACAACCGGAATATCGGCTTCGGGATACAGCAAACGCAACGGCACCCATGCGCCATGATCAAGGCCATAGTGGGCATCGACCTGTACCGACAATCCACTGGCTTTGAGCAAGTCTGCGACCTGCGCAGCCAGCTCAGGATCGCCAACAGCAGGGTATTGGATATCGAACAAGGCCTGTGGAAAACCACCAAAATCATGAATGGTCTCAGGTTGCTCGGCAGCGCCAACCGACGGCTGCAGTGCCAACCAATGCGCAGATGCAATCACAATCGCACGTGGTTTTGGCAAGGTTCGGGCCAACTGGGCCAATTGCACCCCCACTTGACCGGGCTGCAGCGCAGTCATGGGCGAGCCATGCGAGATAAACAATGATGGCAAACGAGCAGTAGACATCACACAACTCCTGACTGTAATCAAACAAATACCGGCGCAAGACCTGTACCGTCAACGGCATAGCCAAACGGCATCACATCGTCTTGAGTTGGCCTGCCGGTTAACTTGGCTTCATGCTGATAAAACACCCGAGACTGGGGCAAAACCTAAGGCAGTACGGGTAAGTGCGACATGGTTTTGCAACGACATATCAAGGCTGACAGTGCGCGCCTTTTAACGCGAACGAATAGTGAAACGGCCATCACCCAACAAAAACTGCACCACCAATAGGAAAGCCCAGACGGCAGGGTACTCCCAGCCCCCACCAGGGTTACCAAATCCAAAACCGTTGGCGCCATGCACTGTCACAATGGTTCCCAACAACAATGGCACCCCAATCAAGCCAATCCAGCGGGCGTAAATACCCAAGACCAATGCAGCAGCAATCACCAGTTCAAGCGTGATGGTGATGTAGGCCAAAACGGGTGGCAAACCCAAAGACTGAAAAAATGCCGCAGTACCTGCTGGGGTAAACACCAGCAATTTAGTCAGTGCATGCACCAAAAACAAAACCCCAAGCCCCACACGAAGGGCTGCTGCGCCGTAAGGGGCCAAGACACTCAATGAAGCATCGGAACGGGCTGTAGACGAGTAAGTCATGATTTAAAAACTCCTGAGCACCACGACTGTGGCAATGGCGTTACTGTATTGAGTTTTAAATAAAAGATAAATCAACATAAAGACAACTCATTGTCTTAAAAAAGAACACCAATACATCGACTTCAAGCGAGAACCAATGGCACATTCAGCCTACTGTTTCTACTAAGTGTTTAGTCCCGGTATTTGATCGTCACCTAGTTTGACTCTTTATAAAAACAAAGCACGGTGAACTAGAATCCTTGTGCGTACGGCACCTCGCTCCTTGCACTCACAAACCGATGGGTACGATTGTTGGTGCTGACTGCGCGCTGGTAACGCCCCCGCGCATCCAGCAATTGCGTCACCTACATCTCTTTCAACCCCTTACAGCACACGCTCAACACCATGTACTTGCTTGGTCTCTCTCTGATTCTGTTGGCCATGAAATATTTTGAAGTTGGCCCTATCGCCAATTGGCCATGGTGGTGGATTGCAGTGCCCTTCGGGCTGACAGCCGTTTGGTGGACATGGGCCGATTGGTCTGGCTATACCAAACGCAAAGTCATGGAAAAAGAGAATGCGAAGAAAAATGCACGTATCCAACGCGACCGGGATCGTCTTGGGCTCAACATCCATCGCAAAAAAAACAAGTAAGGCCGCATGTTTGTGTTTAGCCTTTGCACAATCACATGCTGGGGGCTGGCTTTCTTTTTTGCTTTTGTCAGCGCACTCCACATTAAGGATAATGGTGCATTGGCCGCTTGAAGCGGCATTCTTTTTGGGCGTAGAGCGCTGGCAGCGTCCAGTACCGATTTCATTGAAAACCGTTTATGACTGATACCACCCTCCTCTCCCCCGACACCCCTGCAACCCACATTGTGCGCAGAGAGGATTACCTCCCACCAGCATTCTGGATCGACACGGTTGAACTCACTTTCGACTTGGATCCAGCCAAAACACGCGTACTCAACAAAATGCGCGTGCGCCGCAATACAGCAGCAGGCACAGAGCAAGCGTTGCGCCTGGATGGCGAAGACCTGAACCTTGCGCGCGTTCTGGTCAATGGGCAAGGGGCCACGTTCAAGATGGACAATGGCCAACTCGTGCTCTCCAATCTGCCTGTGGATGACAGCCCATTTGAACTGGAAATTTTCACCACCTGCCAGCCAGAAAAAAACACCCTGCTCTCAGGTCTGTTTACCAGCCAAGGTACCTTCTTCACCCAATGTGAAGCAGAAGGATTTCGCCGCATCACTTACTTCTTAGACCGCCCTGACGTCATGAGCGTCTACACCGTCACCTTGCGTGCCGATCAAGCGCTCTATCCAGTGTTGCTATCCAATGGCAATCTGATCAAAGAAGGGCAACTCGAAGAAGGGCGCCACTTTGCCAAATGGCATGACCCATTCAAAAAACCAAGTTATTTGTTTGCACTCGTTGCAGGCAAGCTGGTAGCGCGCGAGCAAACCATCATTGCCCGCAATGGCAAAGAGCATTTGCTGCAAGTGTTTGTCCGTCCTGGTGACTTGGAAAAAACCGAGCATGCCATGCAATCGCTCATTGCCTCCATTGCGTGGGACGAAACACGCTTTGGTCTGCATCTGGATCTGGACCGTTTCATGATTGTTGCCACCAGCGATTTCAATATGGGCGCAATGGAAAACAAAGGCCTGAACATTTTCAACACCAAATTTGTTCTGGCCAGTCAAGCCACCGCTACCGATGTGGACTTCGGCAATGTTGAAAGCGTAGTTGGCCATGAATACTTCCACAACTGGACGGGCAACCGCATAACCTGCCGTGATTGGTTCCAGCTCTCGCTCAAAGAAGGCTTGACCGTTTTCCGTGATCAGGAATTCTCAATGGACATGGCTGGCAGCGACAGTGCCCGCGCAGTCAAACGCATTGAAGACGTGCGCCTGTTGCGCACCAACCAATTCGCTGAAGATGCTGGCCCTATGGCGCATCCTGTGCGACCTGACAGCTACCAAGAAATCAACAATTTCTACACCCTGACGATTTACGAAAAAGGCGCAGAAGTGGTGCGCATGATGCACACCTTAGTGGGCGAACAAGGCTTCCGCAAAGGTATCACGCTGTATTTTGAACGCTTCGATGGCCAAGCCGTCACCTGCGATGACTTTGCCCAAGCCATTGCAGACGCCAACCCAGAAAGCGAACTGACACGTTTACTGCCTCAGTTCAAACGCTGGTACAGCCAAGCCGGCACGCCACACGTGCAAGCCACTGGCTTATATGACGAGATGGCGCAAACCTATACCTTGCGTTTGACGCAAACACTGCGCCCTACTCCTGGTCAATCTGACAAGCAAGCCTCTGTCATCCCCGTAAAACTCGGTCTACTCACACGCAGTGGCCAAGCCATCCCCATGCAATTGCAAGGCGAAGCGGACCCTGCCACGCTGGAGCGGACTCTAGTGCTGTCTGAAGCTCAGCAAGCCTTCACCTTTGTGAACGTGGCACAAGCGCCTGTACCTTCGCTGCTACGTGGCTTTAGCGCACCCGTCGTATTGCATCAGCAGTTGGACGATGAAGAGCTGGAAGTCCTGCTCGAACACGACAGCGACCCATTCACCCGTTGGGAAGCCAGCCAGCAATGGGCGCAACGCATCATCATCACCGCCATCAATGATGGTAATGACACGCCTGAACTGCCACCACGCTTTACGCAGGCGCTTAGCAAAGTCTTGAACGATCCGCTCCTCGATGCCGCCTTCAAAGACCTGGTGCTCACCTTGCCGAGCGAAGCCTACATTGCCGAACAAATAGCCACCGTCAACCCGCAACGCATCCATACTGTGCGCCAAGCCCTGTTGGCCCAATTGGCTGCCGCCTTACAGGCAGATTGGCAACGCACTTGGGACTTGCACCATGACACCGGCGCATACACACCCGACGCGCTATCTGCAGGGCGCAGAGCCTTAGCGGGCAAAGCATTAGCCATGCTGACGCTGCATTCGAGCACTGCAGAAGACACCATTTGGCCAGGTAAAGCCTACCAACGCTTTAAAGACGCCAGTAACATGACTGACCGTTTCAACG
This sequence comes from Lampropedia puyangensis, assembly GCF_004833285.1. Taxonomy (GTDB): domain Bacteria; phylum Pseudomonadota; class Gammaproteobacteria; order Burkholderiales; family Burkholderiaceae_C; genus Lampropedia; species Lampropedia puyangensis. The sequence goes on along the minus strand of NZ_STFG01000001.1, from coordinate 515,198 downwards.
CACTATCAGCACTGGTCCATGCGCGTCACCCATTGGCCGCCAAAGCACTGCCGCTGTTTCACCAACTCTTCAAAAATGAAGCGCTGGTGCTGGACAAATGGTTCCAACTCCAAGCCAGCGCACCAGACCTTGATGGCGACATCCTGCCCCAAGTACAACAGCTGATGAAGCACCCGGACTTCAACATCAAAAATCCGAACCGCGCACGCAGCCTGATTTTTGGTTTCACCAACGCCAACCCGGCAGCCTTCCACCGCGAAGATGGCGCAGGCTACCAATTCTGGGCTGACCAAGTCATTGCATTGAACGCGATCAACGCCCAAGTCGCAGCCCGCTTGGCTCGCGCTATGGATGCATGGCGCAAGCTCGATGAGCCCTTCAAAGCCCATGCCGAAACTGCCTTGCAACGTGTGGCCGCGCAAGAAAAACTGAGCAAAGACGTGCGTGAAATTATTGAAAAGGCGTTGGCACCCGCTGCGTAAACCGCACAAAGCGAAACGGGACGAAACGGCATGATCTTCGACACGTTAATAGAAGTCATCGTGAGGGCATGTCGTCTTGTTTTTCACCTATTGACGTACGGCCTCATTGATTTCTTATTTGAAGGCACAGGCCGATTGATTTGGCGTGCCTTTGGTCGCCGCCAGATCGATGATTTCGTGGCCATTGTGACGGGGCTGCTGTTCTGGATCGCTGTCGTAGCATTGGTGATCGCCTGCCTCTAGCGTCAATGCCTTCAGCGGTCAAAATAGGCGCCATTCAAACCCATGCACTACACCTGCCCCCACTGCCAACATCACCTTGAAAAAGCCAAAATGCGCAGCGCCCCACCTCCGGGTAGCAGGCGCTTTTTGCCTTTGTATGCCTACCCAGTGTGTCCCAACTGCAAGAGCTTGCTTCAAAACAACCCGCACCCTATTGAAAACAAAGCCAGTCTCTGTTCGATGCTGGCATTCAGTGGTGCCATTATTTTGCGCGAGCCTGTTCAAAAGGTGGTGGACTGGGTGCTGCCGGGCACAGGCATCTACCTCAGCCTAGGTTTAACAATTGGTTTGGCTGGCTTAGCCTTCTGGTTTCAACATGCGGCACAAAAACGTATTCCGCATAATTGGCCCAGATACCAAACTTGGAAAAAGGCCGAATAGAAAGGTATCCAGCCAGCACTAGGGTGCTTCATAGTGCATCCACATGATGATAAAACCTTAGCCGCAGGCATACATTCAGCCTTGGGAAATGCTTTTCAAGCAGACCTCCCTGCTCTCTATAACGCAGCAAAGTATCCTGCGCCTGCGCCTGCGCGATCGCCGATAATGACACCGGATTCCGATTGAGGCTCATTGAAAACCATTGAGCCCAATCTGGGCAACTGTCTCACGCCCCCTTTAGCACTCCAAAAAACTGATTCGCACCATGTCCAAACGCATTTCCCTTACTCGTTATTTGGTTGAACAACAACGTGTTGACGGCCTCATCCCCGGTCAGCTGCGCTTATTGCTTGAAGTGGTTGCGCGCGCTTGCAAACGCATCAGCTTTGAAGTGAACAAAGGGGCGTTAGGCGATGCCATGGGCAGTGCTGGTAGTGAGAACGTTCAAGGCGAAGTACAAAAGAAACTCGACATCATCGCCAACGAGGTCCTGATCGAAGCCAATGAATGGGGCGGTCACTTAGCGGCAATGGCCAGTGAGGAAATGGAAGGCATCTACATCGTGCCAAACCGTTACCCTCAGGGCGAATACCTGCTGATGTTCGATCCGTTGGATGGCTCCTCCAACATCGACGTAAACGTCAGTATTGGCACCATCTTCAGCGTACTGGAAAAGCCCCAAGACCATCCTGGCGTAACCGAAGCCGATTTTCTGCAGCAAGGCGCCAAACAAGTTGCTGCTGGCTACTGCATCTATGGTCCACAAACCACGCTGGTGCTCACTGTGGGTGATGGCGTAGCGATGTTCACACTGGACCGTGAACAAGGCTCTTTCATCCTGATTGAGGAAAACGTCAAGATTCCTGAAGACACCAAAGAGTTTTCAATCAACATGTCGAATATGCGCCACTGGGATCCGTCCATCAAACGCTATATCGATGAATGTTTGCAAGGTGAAGAAGGCCCGCGCGGGAAAAACTTCAACATGCGCTGGATTGCCTCCATGGTTGCTGATGTGCACCGCATTCTTTGCCGCGGTGGTATTTTCATGTATCCATGGGATAAGCGTGAGCCCAACAAACCCGGCAAACTGCGCTTGATGTACGAAGCCAACCCTATGGGATGGTTAATGGAGCAAGCTGGAGGCGCTGCCAGCAACGGCCACCAACGCATTCTGGAGGTTCAACCAACCCAACTGCATGAACGCGTAAGCGTCATCATGGGCTCCAAAAACGAAGTCGAGCGCGTGGCTCGGTATTACACAGAAGTAGACTCCAACAAAGCCTGATCGGGGCTTACGAAGCACTGCGCACAAGGCCCTATCTCAGGGCCTTTTCTTTTTTGCAATTGGCAATCCCTGTGACTGTATGCGCCATATGGGAACATGAAATAATGCGAAAAACTAGCAGGAGATACCCACTCGATGTTCACTAGGCGTACCGTTTTGGCTTCTGGCGCAGCCTTACTGGCTGCTTCTGGCACGACTGTGCCGTTAAGCGTTTTGGCCCAAAGCGCAGGCACAACACAAAGCACTATCACCATTGGTATGGCGCTGGAGCCGCCAAGTCTGGATCCCACGGCCAACGCGGCCTCTGCGGTTGGTGAAATCACGCTCTACAACCTGTACGAAACGCTCACCAAAATCAATGCCGATGGCAGCGTATCACCCCTCTTGGCAGAAAGTTGGGAAGTTTCATCAGACCTGAAAACGTACACCTTCCGCTTGCGCAAGGAGTCGCGCTTTCACAATGGCGAACCCTTCAATGCCGAAGCGGTAAAGTTCAGCTTTGATCGTGCCAAGGCCAGCAACAGCATTAATAAAGACAAAGCCACCTTTGCCAAGCTCAACACCGATGTGCTGGACGACTACACCGTGCGCATCAGCAACTCCGATGTGGAGCCTGAGCTGCTGTTTATGCTGGGGCAAGCCACAGCCATCATCGTGGAGCCTAAAAGTGCTGCAAAAAACGCCAGTACACCCACCGGCACAGGCCCATACCAATTGGTACGCTGGAGTCGTGGCACCTCGTTAAGCCTCAAGCGCTGGGACGACTATCCGCGCGCTAGCCAACTGCGCATTCAAACGGCTGTCTTTAAATTCATTGCAGACCCTGCCGCACAGGTAGCAAGCCTCCTAGCTGGCGATGTTGATGCATTTCCAAGAGTGTCGCCGCGCAGTGTGCAACAGTTTGAAACCAATGCGGCATACCAAACCGTTGTCAGCGGTTCACGGGCCAAAACGATTTTGGCCATCAACAACCGCCGTAAACCGCTGGATGATGTACGCGTGCGCCGTGCTATTGCTGCCGCCATTGATCGGCGCATTGTGATTGAAGGTGCTGGCGATGGCTATGGCGCGCCTATAGGCAGCCACTATGTCCCTGGCGCGTTTGGTTTTGTCGATACGACGGGCATCAACCCTTACGACCCAGACAAAGCCGTTGCGTTACTGAAAGAAGCGGGGATTAAAACTCCACTCAAACTGCGCATGGCGCTGCCACCACCGCCTTACGCACGCCAAGGCGGCATTGTGATCGCAGCGTTATTGGCCAAGGTTGGCATTCAAGTCGAACTGGAAAATGTGGAATGGGCGCAGTGGCTGAGCAATGTGATGGCTAAACACCACTTTGACTTGACCATGATTTCACACGTAGAACCGTTTGATCTGGGCAACTACGCCAACCCCGATTATTACTGGGGCTACAACTCAGAGCCGTTTCAAAAACTATTTGAACAAATCAAAGGCGCTGTACAACCTGCAGAGCGTGCCCGTTTACTTGGCAACGCGCAACGCATGCTGGCAGAAGATTCTGTCAACGCCTTCCTCTACCAGCCCCAATGGGTAACCGTCGCCAACAAAAACATTCGCGGCTTATGGCGTGACATGCCTGTCTTTGTCAATGACCTCTCAGCGCTGCGTTGGACCAATTGAGTCTGGGAGGTATGCCATAGGCGCCATGCCACCTAGAGGCCGTTGCTTAGAGCGGCTAACACACCCCAGCAAGCCGAAGGTTTGCGGTTGAGACTAGGCGCAAAACCGCAGACAGTACGAGTAGTACGACAAGGTTTTGCTTTCGACGTATCAAGGGTTGTGTTGGTCGCTCTTAATCTGCGCAACATGCATGACCCGAAGTCTTCGCTGAAGGCGGCGGGTATTTTTCTGTGCGAGAGTCAAGCCCCTGCTTTGCACAGCCCAAACCAATACAACAGATCAGCTATTCAAGGCCTGCAATTGCTGCTTGAGCGCTTCGTTCTCTGCAGTCAACTCAGCTACGCGTTGGCGCAACCGCACCAATTCGCTCTGCACATCCTCTGTACCGAGCACTTCAATCGAATCAGAGCTTGTCTTTGGTGGCACTTCTTTAGATTTACGCTTAGCATCGCGCACCCGTTTAGCAGCTTGCTTTAACTCATCGGCACCAGCAACGGCTGCGGCTCTTTGCTCTTCTTCTGGCAGTGTGGCCACAGTGGCTGCGGCACTTAGCGAAATATCGCCCGCACGCAGCGCAGCAACCACCTCAGGTGTCGCTTGCTTTTGAATTTTCTCGATCATTTGCACTTGGCTGCTGCTCAAACGCGCCGCTTTTGCCAAGGCCTCACGGCTATTGAATGCCTCTTCTTCTGCAACGTCTGCTGCCACATCCACAGCAGGGGCGTAGCGCACCGCAGCACTGTCATCGCCTTCCCACGGCGGCGGCGCCTCTGCGGAATCAGCGCCAACCTCAGCGTTCGGCTCCACTGGCAACACATGCTCTTGACTGCCAGGCGTTTGTGCCAATACCGCCTCACGCTGTTGCTGGCGACGGTTTTGCAAAATTTCGCGTTTGCGCAAGGCCAATACACCACGCTGAAAGTCTGAAACACTGCGCCGCCCCAGATGCTGGTCAATCATCCAAAGGTAGACATCCTCCATCGACTGAAAGCGTGTGTTCTGCACGGTCTGAAATGGCAAGCCATGCTTTTGACAAATGCTGTAGCGGTTGTGCCCATCAATCAATACATTCCCCCATAGCACCAACGCATCGCGGCAGCCTTCGGCCACAATGCTGCGCTCCAGCGCGGCGTATTCATCTTCACTCAACGGATCGATATACGCCTTGAGCTCTTCCTTGACCTCGATATCCATAACACCCAGACTTTGTTTGCAAAGGGCGGCATTGTAATTATCAAACGCACATAGCTTGTAAGACCAACAGTGCTGATTGCCATACCGAATAGCCAGCACTCAAAAAATTTCAATCGTTAAGATCCGATTCCCTGCAATCATCATTTAGAACAAAGTTTAATAAGACATAAAATTAACAATTTTTTTCCAAAAAAAATATTTGATACACAATAATGCAAACCCATTCATATCCATCTTCCTGTGGATAAGCTTGCACTTATCTAACAAACATCTCTTGTCAATATGAAAACCAAATTCATCAAACAAGCTACAGCAGCGGCTTTATCAATCAGTCTATGCATGAGTGCTTTTGCCGCAACCACCTCAAAAGCGACTGATAGCGCTCCAAAGGCAAACGAGATTGAATGGCTTGATTTCTCAGACTACGACAAAACTCAAGTCACATCGTCCAGTGGTCAGTTGCTCAGTTTTACCACTATCGACGGACTGATTCTTTCGTTCAGACTCAAACAAAGCAATCCTCTGAACCCAGATTTTGGTACATCCACATCGCCAAACTTTTCAACAAATGCATCATTCGGCAGAACGGGTTATAAAGGCATTTCGGGTTCACCTCTCATTTATGGATACAACAACGGCACACTAGAATTCAGTGACATCCAACTCAGCGATAGTGCAGGTAACCGCTACGCTTTTGAATGGATCACCGCAGATGCGGAGACAACTGCAAGAAGTAGAACCCACCAAGAGCGTCAACTTTTTACGACTAACGGGGGAAACTGGACCGAAATTGCCAACCTAACGCGAGTAGACGGTAGCGCCAATGTTGGCATCCTTGATTTGTCTACACCTGAACTAGCACGCATCTATAAGGATGTTTTCAACAATGAAGGAGGCGCTTACATCCTGGGTACACAAACTCCAAGCCGGATATTCATTGACTATGGAAGTGACTCAGAAGCAATAGCGTCCCGCCAAGCTATTGCATTTGGTTTGATTACCAGTAAAACTGTCATCTCACATATAGCTCCGGCAGCTGTACCTGCCAATAACCCGCTAGCAATACTCATTCTGGCTAGCGCGATGGTCATTGGAACGCTCAGTGTGCAACGCAAGCGTAAAGCGCGCAAATTCTGAAGTGATGATGGCATGAGAAGTCATCGAATCAGATTTTTTCACATGCCAGTTTATTCTACAGAGGCGAAGTGCCCCTCCCAATGTGTCCAACAAATCTCTCTCTATAATCACTAATGCAGCCCCAGAGGCTGCATTTCGCTGTCTGGTGCTGTGGTGAGGCATTGCTCACCCAGTTAAACGGGAAGCAGGTGCGCATTCCATTGGGTTTATGCAAAGCCTGCGCTGCCCCCGCAACGGTCAGTGGTGTTAACACGGTTTATTGCTGCCAGTGGCAGCGGCCACTGCCCCGATGAGTCGGGTGGGAAGGTTGAAACCGTTAGTCATTATGAATGGCGCGCCACAAGCCCGGATACCGGCCCGACCGCGTCCGTTCGCGCTGCGGCTGCCAAAGCCTGGTGCGCAGATTCATCGGCGACGCGGGAGTGCCAGCCATGACAGCAGCTCGAGACAGATTACAAAAACCTGTCACCTCTTTCTGCGCAGTTGCGCAGACAATCCATTCATACTCTGCAAGGCAAAGCTTATTGCGTCATGGCTGCATGATGCCGTCTGCTGTTGGGCGCCTTGGTGCCTGTCAACGCACACACAATAGCTACCCCCTCACGCAGATAGAAAACAAACGCGCCACATTGGCTCCGGCGATTGTGCTGTCGCCCCCCTCTCGTTATTCCCCTGCACGTTACGTGCTTGGTAAAGCCGTCCATACCAACGTGCAAGCAACCCCAACTTTTTAAGTCACCGACCATGCAAACTGCAAGAATTCCCGCCACCATCGTTACTGGTTTTCTCGGCAGCGGCAAAACCACTTTGCTGCGCCATATTCTGGACAACGCCAACGGCCAGCGCATTGCCGTGATCGTCAATGAGTTTGGCGAACTGGGCATTGATGGCGACATCCTCAAAAGTTGTGGCATTGGCTGTGACGATGCCGGCAACGAAGTCGATGGTCAGCTCTACGAACTGGCCAACGGCTGCATGTGCTGCACCGTGCAAGAGGAGTTCTTCCCTGTCATGAAAAAGCTGGCTGAACGCCGCCAAGACATTGACGCCATCTTGATCGAAACATCTGGTCTGGCTTTGCCAAAGCCACTGGTGCAAGCTTTCCAATGGCCTGAAATTGCCAACGTGTTCACTGTGGATGCCGTAGTGACAGTAGTGGATACACCCGCAGCCTTCGCAGGGCAATTTGCAGCCAACCCGCAAGCGGTGGATGCGCAACGCCAAGCCGACCCCAATTTAGACCATGAATCGCCACTGCACGAGTTGTTTGAAGATCAGCTATCGGCTGCCGATTTGGTCATCCTGAACAAGGCAGATTTAGTCGACACCCAAGCCTTAGCACAAGTGGAGCAACTGGTGCGTGCAGAAATTCCAGCGGAAGTCAAAATCATCCAGGCTAGCAACGGCGTATTGCCCCTGCCCGTCTTGCTTGGTTTGGGCAAAGCGGCCGAAACCACTATCGACCAACGCAAAAGCCACCACGACCATGAAGAAGACCATGACCACGACGACTTTGACTCATTTGATTTGAGCCTGCCAGAAGTCAGCAAAGAAGCACTTCTCAATGCTCTAGCCCAATTGGTGCAGCGTCAATCGATCTTGCGCGTCAAGGGTTTCGTCGCGGTACCCGGCAAGCCCATGCGTTTGCTGGTGCAAGGCGTAGGCAAACGGTTTGATGCCCATTTTGACCGAGCTTGGCGCGCAGATGAAGCGCGCTCCACACGCTTAGTGTTCATTGGGCAAGAACTCGATGCTGCTGCGCTGCAATCTGAACTGCATGCATTGCTCGGGCTGCCAGCCTAACCTGCCATAAGCAAAGACGTACCCACACCATGCATTTGCTCAGCACCCGCGCAGGAGGCTTTGTCGAGGATGACAGCATCATCACCCGCCTGGACCAAACGCCTGCCTCCATCGTCATACTCAGCTCTGCCGACACCACGCTGGCATTGCTGGCGCAGGCCTGTGCCAGCCTGGCGGAGCAACACAGCGACTTTCCCAGTGTGCGCCTGGCCAACTTGTTGCACTTGCGGCAAAACGCTTCGCTTGATTTGTATGTCGATGAAGTACTACAGCATGCCAACGTGGTGATTGTGGATCACCTAGGTTCAGAATCTGCATGGCCTTACGGTATCCAACAAATCAGCGCACTGGCGAAGGTGCGGGGCCAGCAACTGGCCATGTTTTCAGGTGATTTGCAACAAGACCCGCATCTGCTTGCCCGTAGCACCTTGCCTGTTGAAGTCAGCCAACAGCTGTGGCAATACTTGCGCGCAGGCGGTGCGCGCAACGCACGTTCTTTTTTGCAAGCCACCGCATGGTTTGGCCTGCAATATGGAGCGCGGCCTGAGCCTCCGCGCGCCCTACCCCAAGTGGCCATCCATGTGCCAGCGGCCTGGTCGGCTGCAAGCGTGCAACCGAGCTCCAGCATTGCCAGCGTCGCCGACTTGCAAGCCCACTGGCTGCCTGACGCACCAGTCGCAGCGATTGTGTTTTACCGCGCCCACCTACTGGCAGGCAACACCGGCGTGTTTGATGCACTGGCATTGGCCCTGCAGCAACAAGGCATCAACGCCTTACCGTTGGCGATTGACTCCCTCAAAGATGCGCTGTGCCTGGCAACCCTGCGCCAACTGTGCCGCACCCACGATGTGCAAGTGGTACTCAACACCACTGCCTTTGCAGCCTTGAATGCAGACAGCACGCACGATACTGAGCGGCTGGCTGGTGATGCCCCCGTCATTCAAGCCATTGTCAGTGGTGGCAACCGAGAAGACTGGCAAGCCGATCCGCAGGGTTTGCGCCCTCGCGATATCGCCATGCAGGTGGTATTGCCGGAGCTGGATGGCCGCATCATCACACGCGCGATCAGCTTCAAAGGCTTGCTGCGCCGATGTGAATGGACGCAAACAGACGTGGTGGGTTACTTGCCTGAACCTGACCGCGTGGCCTTTGTGGCTGAATTGGCCGCCCGTTGGTGCCGCTTGCGCCAAATACCTGCTACACAAAAAAAACTCGCCCTGATCTTGGCTAACTACCCCGGTAGCGAAGGGCGTATTGGCAGCGGCATTGGTTTGGATACCCCCGCCTCCATCCTGCAGATTGTGCAGCGCTTAAAACAAGAGGGGTATGCCTTGGGGCCAGAGGAAAACATGCCTCTGGATGGCGAGCAATTGATGCACTGGCTGCAACAAGGGATTGCCAATGACCCCGCACAATGGCCGCTGCGCCCCGCTTGGCAAAGCTATCCCCTGTCCGACTACCAAGTCCGCCTGAACCAACTAGCCCCCAACATGCAACAGGCGTTGCACGCACGCTGGGGCCCCCCAGAGCAAGACCCCATGCTGCGTCAAGGCCGCTTCATGATTGCAGGTTTGCGTTTAGGCCATGTATTCATTGGCATTCAACCTTCACGCACACATGCCAACGTCCATGCACCACAAGATTACGCAAGTTACCATGACGCAGAGCAAGTACCGCCACACCACTACTTAGCGTTTTACTTTTGGCTGCGTGATGTATTCGCTATTGATGCGATGGTGCACGTGGGCACACACGGCAACCTCGAGTGGTTGCCCGGCAAAAGCCTAGCCCTGTCAGCCCAGTGCTGGCCCGATGCCATCTTAGGCCCGCTGCCACACCTGTACCCCTTTATCGTCAATGACCCTGGTGAAGGCGCACAAGCCAAACGCCGCAGCCAAGCCGTCATCATCAGCCATCTCATGCCCCCCATTACCCGTGCCGAACAGCACGGCGCCATGCTAGAGCTAGAAGCCTTGGTTGACGAGTACTATGACGCACTGCTGGTAGATGCACGCCGCGCGGCATTACTGCGCCAGCACATTCTGCAAGCAGTGCGCGAGCAGCAATTGGCAGAAGAGCTGGATCTGCAAGAGTCGCTTGCACAGGGCGAAAATGATGCAGTACTGGAGCGCATTGACGCTTATTTGTGCGAGCTCAAAGAAACACAGATTCGCGATGGGCTGCATGTTTTTGGTCAAAGCCCCTCTAACGAACAACGCACGCAAACCTTACTGGCTTTGGCCCACTTCCCAGTGCAAAGTGCCCACAATCGATCCTCATCGGCACAGCAAGCCGAACCTCCTGCACCAACGCTAAGTTTGTTACAAGCACTGGCCCACGACCTATTAACCCCGACTGACGGCCCAGCCTTAACCGATCCATGGCAGGCCGATGCAGCACACGCTTGGTCTGGCCCGCGCCCTGCGGTACTGCAAGCCTTGAGTGATGCACCTTGGCGCCATTGCGGCGATACCCGCGAGCGGCTGGAACATGGCGCAGCCAACATCCTTGCAGGAACATGGCCTCACCCTTTAGGGCCTCATACACAAGTGGCTTTGCGGGCCATCGAACACCACATCGCTCCTGCGCTGGATGCCTGTGGCCCACTGGAGCTGCAACACCTTAGCGCAGGACTACAAGGCCAATTCATCCCCCCGAGCCCCAGCGGAGTTCCGTCACGGGGGCGTGCCGATGTATTGCCTACAGGCCGCAACTTCTACACCATCGACACGCGCGCCATTCCCACTAGCACAGCCTGGACGCTGGGCCAGCAAGCAGCCAGGCGCGTACTGGAGCTGCACCTGCAAGAGCATGGCGAATACCCGAAAACGCTGGGTTTATCCGTCTGGGGAACAGCAACCATGCGCACAGGAGGCGACGATATTGCCCAAGCCTTTGCACTCATTGGCGTGCGCCCTAAATGGGCTCCAGGTAGCCAACGCGTGGCCGATTTTGAAGTCATCCCTCAAGTGGGTTTGAATCGCCCTCGCGTGGATGTCACACTGCGCATCTCCGGTTTTTTTCGCGACGCATTTCCCGGCGTAGTGCAAATGTTCGATGCGGCAGTACAAGCCGTGGCCGCGGTGGAAGGCGAAGACGAAACGCAAAACCCCATCCGGGCCTGCATCCTGCGAGAAACTGCGCAATTGCAAGCCCAAGGCATCGAAGCATCCCAAGCGCGAGAACAAGCAGGTTGGCGCATCTTCGGCAGCCCACCGGGCCAATACGGCACAGGCATCAGTGAATTAATGCAAAGCGGTCAATGGCACAGCCAAGTCGATCTGGCCAAGCGCTTTGTGCAGTGGAGTGCCTTTGCCTATGGCCAGCACGCCGAAGGCACGCCCGCCAACAGTGCCTTGCAACAACGTTTGCACGACATGCAAATTGTTTTGCACAACCACGACCATGGCGAAGCCGACGTGCTTGATGCAGCCGATTACTACGAATTCCAGGGCGGCATGGCTACCGCAGTGGCGCAGCACAGCGGCCAACAACCGGCGCTCTACCATGGGGACCACCGCAATCCACAACAAGCCAAGGTGCGAAGCCTGAAAGAAGAAATTGGCCGCGTGGTGCGCGCCCGCATCACCAATCCGAAATGGATTGCAGGTGCACAACGCCACGGCTACAAAGGCGCATTTGAAATGGCGGCCACGGTCGATTATTTGTTTGGCTTCGCCGCGACAACAGGCCAGGTCAGTGACCACCATTGGAGCCTGGTGACCCAAGCCTACGTGCACGACGCGCACAACCGCGCGTTCATGCAGCAGCACAATCCTGCGGCCCTGCATGATGTACTCGAACGCCTGGTAGATGCCATGCAACGCGGCTTGTGGCAACAGCCCGGAGATGATGCCGATGCGATTGCCCAGCATTTGCTGACTTTGGAAAACAGCATGCAAGCGTAAAACCTGCCCCCCATTAACAGACCGCAGTCACTTTATGGAACAAGCCCTATTTCCTTTCAGCGCCATCAAAGGCCAACCCGACATGCAGCTCGCCTTAGTGCTTGCGGCCATAGACCCTGCTATTGGAGGCGTGTTGATTGAAGGTCCGTCAGGCACCGCCAAAAGCACCGCTGCTCGCGCATTGTCCGAACTGCTCGCGCCTCATTCGCCTTTTGTAACGCTGCCTTTGGGTGCGAGTTTGGAACATGTTGCAGGCAGTTTAGATTTGAACAGCGCCATACAGGGCCACGCGGTTGAATTTGCCCCCGGCCTGCTGGCCAAAGCCCATGGTGGCGTGCTGTATGTCGATGAGATCAACCTGCTGCCTGACGCCATTGTCGATGTACTGCTCGATGCCGCTGCCAGTGGCGTTCACACGGTCGAGCGCGATGGAATCTCACACAGCCACCCTGCGCGGTTCGTGTTGATTGGCACCATGAATCCTGAGGAAGGTCAATTGCGCCCCCAGCTGCTAGACCGTTTGGGCTTGAACGTTCAACTGGGCAATGTGACCGAGCCTCACTTACGCCAACACATCGTCAAAACCCGGCTGGCATTTGACGCCAATCCGCATGCATTCCGCCTGCAATACGCAAACGCCAATGCCGCGCTCGCAGAACGCCTGCACGCAGCGCGAACTGGCTTGGATCAATGGAGCACACAGCCCGATGGTGGCTGGAACGATGCGGTACACACCGCGGTGAGCCAAGGCTGTATTGATGCGGCCGTCAACGGTTTACGCGCAGATATGGTATGGCTGCGCGCCGCCCGGGCTGCCGCGCTCTGGCAAGGCGATAGCGAAACCACCACTACCCATGTTGCCCAAGTCAAGACGCTGGTGCTGGCCCACCGCAGTCATGGCCATGCCAATACACAGCCAGCCCAATCGTCCACTGCACAGGCAGCGACCACGCCACCTGCACCACCACAACGACAACCCAGCCACACCACGAGCACAGCCCATGCTGGCCAGACCGCCTCTGAGCAGCAAGCCCCAAATCCCGATGCACTCGGCGCTACCGCGCCACCGGATTGGGGAGCCATGGCGCCTGAACCCGTGCGTTTGCAACGTATTCCCTCTCATGCGCCGTTGTTAACCAGTGCTGCCCCGCGCGAGCCTTTAAAAAACGTATGAGCCCTTCTGCCCCACTCAACAGCACCAAGTGCCGCATACGCGCAGCCAGTGCGGTTGCGGCAGGAGGGCTCAGCACCCCAAACGTTCCCACCCTCAACACGAGCGCTATGGGCAGTTGGGATTGGCCTCAGACACTGCGCCAACGCGGTGCTGAACCATTGCGCTTGCACCATTTACAGCGCAAACCTGCGCTGGCGCACGAAACCGCGTTGCACTGCATCGTGCTCGATTGTTCGGCATCCATGCGGCAAACCGGGGCTTTGGCACACGCCAAAGGCCTGCTGCTGGCTTTGTTGGCTGAGGCGTACCAAGCGCGCGCCCACGCGGCGTTGTTCTGTTTTGGCGGCCAAGGCGTGCAACTGCAGCTGCCACCACAGCGCCCCCCGGCTTGGAATGACGCTTGGCTGGCACCTATTGGTGGCGGTGGCCACAGCCCTTTGGCGCAAGCCGTAACGCAAGCCGATGAACTCCTGCGTAACGCCCACCGTTACGCCCCTGCCCAGCGCACACTTTGGCTGCTGAGCGACGGCCGCGTTGCACATTTGCCGGAACGCCCCACCCATACAGCACACACGACCTTAGTGGACTGTGAGCGCAACCGCATCCCGTTAGCGCGCATGACACAGTTGGCACAACGCTGGCAATGCAGCTACCTCCACCTGGATCAACTCGCTCCGCCAAGTAGCGACGATTCAGTGCACATCCATACAACATTGAAAAACAGATAAAGCACGCCCCCACGCAACACCTGATTTACTTTCCTCAACCAACTCTGAAGGAGTTTTCTCATGCATATCGAACCCGGCATGGTGGATGGTTCCAAAATCTTGCTCAGCTACGCGACAGCCAGCGCGGCACTGGGCTACACCGCATGGCTGACGCTGCGCGCATTACGCAGCGATGGCATTCTGGCTGTGCTGTTGCGAACAGCCATCGCCAGTGCACTGGTCTTCTGCTTCTTTGAGATCTTTCCACACCACCCGGTAGGGGTGTCAGAGGTGCACCTCATTCTGGGCACCACGCTGCTCCTGCTGTTTGGCACAGCGCCTGCAGCCATTGGTCTAGCCACGGGTTTGCTGATTCAAGGTGTATTCTTTGCGCCATTTGATTTACCGCAATACGGCATGAATGTCACCACCTTGCTGCTGCCATTGTTTGCTACCGCCGCATTGGCGCAAAAAATCATCCCTGCGCACACGGCCTATGTCGATATTGGATACATGCAGGCATTCAAGCTCTCCATCGCATACCAAGGCGGTATCGTGCTGTGGGTCGGGTTCTGGGCCTTGTATGGCCATGGTGTGGGTGCGGACAACCTGCAAAGTATTGCCAGCTTTGGCGCAGCATATATGAGTGTGATTGTGCTGGAGCCCTTGATTGACCTGGCAGTACTCGCTGGTGCAAAAGCATGGAGCAACCTGCGTGGCAGCCTCTTGGTGCACAGCCGCCTGCACCAGCCAGCATAAACACTAACCGAACCTATGGCGGAATAGGTCTGGCACCTTGAACAGGCACTTCGTGTGCCTGTCATTTTGCTATTTTTCAGCATGGGCCATTTTGGTGTGCGCAATGCACAAGCCCATGCAACGTGCACCAAATGTTCCCAGGCGCGCACCATCACGCCCCTCTCTATCAACGCCAAGCCTTGCACCAGCTTGTGCGTACACTGCTAAAAACTAGAGGAAAGCGCTGGAAACCCACTCCTCTAGCTTGCACGCACCCACATGACAAGGGCTGCAAATTCCTTCTGTACTGACACTTTATTCAAAATTGGCACGGTCCATGCTTTGAAGTGTTTACGCGGTCTGACCAGTCAGACCACAGAACACAAAAGCCATGCACCACCTATGACCCGACTTGCCAATACCGCCGCATTCACTTTGCAGCAACGCATCATGCGTGGCGAGTACGCCGCGGGTGAATTTCTGCCACCGCAACGCTCACTGGCGGACGAGCTGGACATCAGCCGCGCCTCACTGCGTGAAGCCCTCTCTATGCTGGAGACGCTCGGATTGGTACAAATGTTGCCAGGCAAAGGCACACGGGTACATGCCCTAAACGAAGCCGCCCCCAGCCTCGGTCGAGCATTTGCGCTACCAAGTCAAACGCTACACCTGAGTAATGCCCATTTGATGGAACTGCGCTTGGTGGTAGAGCCTGCTTGGGCAGCGCTGGCAGCTCGTCACAGCACGCCAGACACCGTCGCTGAACTGGAAAAAGTACAGCAAGAATACGCCCACGCTTTGAGCCAATGCGATCTACAAAAAGCAACCCAATTCGATTTGCGCTTTCACCTGCTGCTGGCGCAACAGTCAGGCAATCCTGCTCTGCATACGCTGTTTACTCACCTTGAAGCAGCCATCCTCTACAGCCTGCAGCAACCCTATATCGAGATGGAAACCCTGCAAGCGCCCATGCAAGAGCATGCACAAATCATTCATGCCATTGCGGCAAAAGACGAGCGCAGCGCAGCCACTTGCATGCGCGACCACTTGCTCTCAGCGGCCACCCGAAGCCATGTGAACCAGCCGTCCTGCACTAACGATGTGCCCTGGCTTCTCACCCCCATTTGATTCACGTTTGCCTTTCACCTTTCACCGTTCGCCTACCACAGGAGTTTTTCATGCCTTACACCAATACCTTTTCTCGCCGTCTTGTTGTACACAGCCTAGTCGCGTGCGCGGCTGCCATTGCAGTCACCGGCGCGCAGGCCGATGTCTTGGCCAATGTGCAAAAAGCTGGCGTTCTGCGCGTAGCCATTCCACAAGACTTTCCTCCTTTTGGCTCCATGGGCACCGATCTGAAGCTCCAAGGCTATGACATTGACATGGCCAACCTGGTAGCGCAAGAGTTGGGCGTTAAGGTCGAATTGGTTCCCGTAACCAGCACCAACCGTATTCCATACCTGACCACCAGCAAAGTCGACATCGTGATCTCGTCACTCGGCAAAAATGCTGAGCGCGAGAAAGTCATTGACTTCACCCAAGCCTATGCGCCATTCCCGAAAAGCGTCTATGGCCCGGCCAACATGGCCATTACTGGCCCAGTCGACCTAGCTGGTAAAACCATTGGCGTAACACGCGGCTCCACAGAAGATTTAGCACTGACAGAATTGGCCCCGAAAGACGCCACGATTCGCCGCTACGAGGACAACAACTCCACCGCCACCTCTTACCTCAGTGGTCAAGTACAGCTGGTAACTCTGGGCAACATCGTGGCCAACGCCGTGCGCGAAAAAAGCAAACAGCGCGACTTTGACCTGAAGTTTGCCGTGGAGGACACCCCTTGCTTTATCGGTGTAGCCAAAGGCGAAACGGCACTGGCAGACAAACTCAACGAGATCATCACTAAAGCCAAATCCGATGGCCGCCTCAATGCCATGTCGGTCAAGTGGATGCAATTGGAGTTGCCAGCAACGCTGTAATGCGTTGCTGGCAGATGCATACATCAATAGCGCTTGCGCCTCAACACATCGCGCACATGCGTTGAGGTATTCACCAGCGTCTGTTTAGTGACGGTATGCCACCTTTCACTGCAGACGCACTTCTTTCGGACTTCATCATGGCCTACCAGTTTGATTTTCTGGCCGTCTTTGATTACAGCGGCACCTTGCTTCAAGGCGCGGCGGTGACGTTGGCGTTGACCGCCATTGGCGCACTCGCCGGAGGCACCATTGGCATTCTCGGCGGTGTATGCAGAGCCTGGCGAATTGCACCATTGAGCTGGTTCTTTGGCGTCTACATTGAGTTAATACGCAATACCCCCTTCTTGGTTCAATTGCTGTTTATTTTTTTCGGTCTCCCGTCTTTGGGTGTGCAAATCGACGAATGGCAAGCCAGCGTATTGACTATGGTTATCAACTTGGGGGCCTACATCAGCGAAATCGTGCGTGCTGGCATCAAAGAAACACCGCGTGGTCAGCTTGAGGCCGCCGCCGCCTTAGCCATGAGCCGGTTTGCCACATTCAGACATGTCGTACTGCGCCCGGCTTTGCAAAAAGTCTGGCCCGCATTGACTAGCCAAATCATCATCGTCATGCTCGGTTCTGCCGTGGTGTCGCAAATCGCAGCAGAAGACCTCACGTTCGCGGCCAACTTCATTCAATCGCGTAATTTTCGCGCGTTGGAAACCTACCTCATCGTCACGCTGATGTACTTTGCGTTGGCCCTCATGCTGCGCCAGCTCCTACTGTGGATTGGCAATCGTTGGATCATCAACCGTCCTACCCCTAAAGCAGCCCCCACACAAGGAGTGCGCGCATGATTGCAGATATGAACTGGCCTGCCTTGTTTTCGGCCCTAGGGCAAGGCTTCTGGTCAACATTGCGCCTTTCCCTAATGGCGTTCGTGTTAGGCGGCATCGCTGGGCTGATCATCCTTTTCGCGCGAGTAGGTAAAAACCTCTTCCTTCAACGGCTGGCTTCCTACTGGATTGAACTGTTCCAGAACACACCGCTGTTAATGCAGTTGTTTTTGATTTTTTTTGGACTGCCCATGTTGGGGGTGGATATTTCACCTTGGATTGCAGCCGCACTGGGCCTGACTTTTTACACCAGCGCCTATTTGGCAGAAGTATGGCGCGGCTGCGTGCAGGCCATTCCCAAAGGCCAATGGGAAGCCTCTTCCAGTCTGGCTATGGGATATTTTCAGCAAATGCGCCATGTCGTTCTGCCACAGGCATTTCGCCTCTCTATTGCTCCTACCGTGGGCTTTTCTGTACAGATCGTCAAAGGCACCTCTGTGGCGTCCATCATCGGTTTCAGTGAGCTCACCAAAATTGGCTCAATGCTTGCAAACGCCACATTCCAACCCTTTCTCATCTACGGCCTCGTAGCCATCGGGTACTTCTTACTGTGCTACCCACTCTCGCTTTATGCCAAACATCTGGAGAAGAAACTCTATGCCGCTCGTTGATGTCTGTGACCTACACAAATACTATGGTGACAACCATGTTCTCAAAGGAATTGACCTGCTCGTTGAACGCGGAGAAGTCGTCTCCATGATCGGTCGCAGCGGCTCAGGCAAAAGCACCTTGCTGCGCACCATCAATGGCCTTGAAGCCATCAATGAAGGGCAGATTGTTGTCGATGGTGCTGTCCTCAAGCCCGATGCTGCCATGCCCCAACAACTGCGCGCGCTACGCCTGAAAGTGGGGATGGTCTTTCAGCAATTCAATCTATTTCCTCATCTCAGTGCGGGCCAAAACGTCGCCCTAGCGCCAACGGTGGTAAAAAAAACCAGCAAGCGAGAAGCTTTAGAACTGGCGCGTGAGATGCTCCACAAGGTCGGCATGGGTGACAAATTTGATGCTTACCCCGATCAGCTCAGCGGCGGCCAGCAGCAACGCGTTGCCATCGCCAGAGCCTTGTCCATGCAACCCAGTGTATTGCTCTGTGACGAGATCACCTCTGCGCTTGATCCTGAGTTGGTTAATGAAGTTCTGGCCGTGGTTCAAAACCTCGCAGCCGAAGGCATGACCCTCATCATGGTGACCCATGAAATGCGCTTCGCCCGTGATGTGGGCAGTCGTCTGATATTCATGCACCAAGGTCGTATCCATGAAAACGGCAACGCCAAAGAGCTGTTTCGCGCCCCCAAAACCCCTGAATTGGCCGCTTTCCTAGGATCGGTTCAATAATGCCTGCACTACCCACCACACACTGGCTTACGGTGCAACCACTCACAGCTGAAAGCTTTGCGCCATTCGGTCAGGTCATTGAATGCAAAGGCCACTGCAGTTTCCCCATCAATGGAGGTACATGTCAGCGTTATCATGATCTCGCACAACCTCAATTGCGTGCTGAAGGCCGCATTGGCATGAGCCTTTTTCATGCTCAGGCACTGCCCTGGAACTTGCCTCTGCAAGTGCTAGAGCGCCATGCTTATACCTCCCAAGCCTTTGTTCCGATGGGCCAGGCATTGCCCATGTTGGTCGTCGTCGCACCTGCCGATGTTCCCGCCTACGCATTGCAGCCCCCCCATGTACAAGCCTTTCTCTCCGACGGCCAGCAAGGTATCAACTTGGCACCCGGCACATGGCACCACCCCTTAAGGACCTTGAAAGAAGGCACCTGGCTTGTGGTAGATCGCATCGCCCCCCCCGGCTCACCTGTTGACTGCGAAGAGCACGACATCGGCAACTGGGATCTGGTCTGCGCCCGCTAGCAAAGTGCTTTTAAAGAGTCGAAATAACTCTAAATGGCGCAAGTGCACAAAGACATGGATCTGACCGACAGCACTGTGCACACGCTGATGCACGGAAACAGGCTCTGTGCCTAATGCAAATGCAAGCACACACACCAACCAACAGCCATCACGATTTACCCATTGCTGCAAATGCGCTTGGCCACCAGTTCATACCTGGCTCTCCTGGTGGGAGTAGGTTGCTGACATCACGCACGTCAGCACGGACGTCGGTGGGTTCTATCTCTCGGCATTGCTGGATTTGTACTCGCAAAAATTTGTAGGCTGGGCCACTGCATCAGTCATGCATGCGCATGCCGGTGTGCTCGGCGTTGAAGACGGTCATCAACTGCCGTAACCCCAAGCCAAGATTGATCGCGCATTCAGACAGGGTAACCAATATACAAGCAGCGATTACATCAAGATATTGGCAGACTACAAGTTCATCGCCAGCATGAGTCGCAAGGGAAGTTATTGGGATAGGCACCAATACAGCATTTCTTTCTGATTCTCAAGATGAAGCACACGTGGTGAACGACCTGTGCCCAATTCCCCAGAAGCCGACCTCGTTATCACTGGCTACATGACAGGGTTCCAAAACCCCATACGTCAGCGTTCAACACTGAACTACTGCTCACCTAATTCGTATGAACGACGCTTTGCACAACGTAAGGCTACGAACAGTTTTTTTGGGCAATCAGGCATACGAAATTACGTAGCCACGACTGCATCTAAATACAACGTCAAAAAACCACAAAAAAAATGAAAAAGTGTTAATCAAAAGGAGTGACAAACAAATCACATTGTTTCACATAGACACAATAAGCTATCCTGCGATTCGTATAAACCCAATGAACTTCCAAATGAGTGCCTCCATGTTCCACACACAAAAATTCAAATTTTCTCTTGCTGTTGCCTGCTTGGTATCTGCAGGAAGCGTACCTGCCCAAGTTTTGCTGAATGCAGCAGGAACAGCAACCGTTCCTGCTGGAGTCCACTGGGTTGACGTGGTTCTTGAAGGCGCAGGAGGCTCGGGTGGAGGAGGTGACGACGACAATGCAGGAAACGGTGGGGCTGGTGCAAAAGTGGTAGCCACCATAGCAGTCCAACCTGGTCAACTTATCTCTGCCACACTAGGTGATGGGGGAGCTATGCTCACCAATTTTTCTGTAGGCGGCACCGGAGGCAATGGTAGTGGAAAAGGCGGCAACGGCACTATTGGTTATGGCAGCGGCGGTGGCGGTGGCGGTGGCGGTGGCTCAGTCGCAACAGTAGGCGACACCGTAATTCGAGCTGGCGGTGGCGGTGGCGGTAGCTCATACTGGGGGCGAACTGACGATGCGACAACAACTGCAGGATGGACATCAGGAACCAATGGCGGAGATGCCTTAACCACCGTGGTGTCCACCGCAAACTGCCTAACGGCCGCTGATGGTGGTGTAGGTGGCGCATCGCTGATCCCAACCGATCCCACTGCCGTTGACCCAAATGGCGGTGGCGGTGGTGGTGGCGGTGGCGGCTATACCGGGGCTGTCGGCGCAGGTGGTGACGGAGGGCGAGATGGCTGGTACGGTATAGACATGGTCAATGGCGAGCCCGGTAAAGGTGGCACGGGGGGCGGCTCATGTGTTTGGGCTGTTGGCAGCAATGTGCTCTACCAACCTGCAATAGGCAGCACCGGTGCGGCAGGCGGTATTGGCGGCTATCGTGAAGAAATTGGCGGTATAGCAAATGCCAGTGCAACCGGCACACCTGGCCAACCGGGCTCGGTATTGATCTCCGTGAATACAAACCTCCTCCCCCCAAGAAATACGATCCAGGCAACTCCTGTACCTACATTACACATGTGGTCGCTATTGACCTTGATTGCAGGGGTTGGAATGCTTGGGGCCATACGCAAACGCCACGGCCATCGCCAATAAATACAGAAAGATGTCCATACGTGCCAAAAATACTGTTGCTATGAGACTCTTTTACCGCTCCAGCTGCAGCTCCAAAGACTCTTTAATTTCTTCCATCACCACATAGCTGTGTGACTCAGCCGGCACTGGCAGTTGCTTGAGGATGTCCCCAAGCAAGCGACGGTATTCGCGCATACCGCCAAGTCTGGCTTTGACCAAATAGTCAAAGCTTCCAGACACCAAGTGGCACTCCACCACATCACGCACCAGCAGCAACGACTGGCGCGCTTTCGAGAAGATATCGTCAGACTTCGACGAGAGCTTGATTTCCACGAACACCAACAATGTCTTTCCCAAAGGTTCTGGGGCCAAGTGTGCGTGGTAGCCGGTGATGATTTTGTCGCGCTCCAACCTGCGCACACGTTCCGTACAGGGCGAAGCCGACAGCCCGACGCGGTCGGCCAACTCTGTCATGGCAATACGGCCCTCTCTTTGCAGAATGCTCAAAATCTTGCGGTCGGTTTTGTCAAGTGGGTGCATTTCACTGTTCTCGCTTGCTTGCTGAAAATATTTCAAAAATATTCACTTTTTTTATTAAAAAATAAAGTGAATACAACTTCAAATAAAACAATAAAGTTGCGCAATTACTTTTTATACGGATTGAATCCAATGAAAGTCATTGTATTGGGCGCCGGTGTCATTGGAGTCACCAGTGCGTACTATTTGGCCCGTGCCGGCGCACAAGTCGAGGTGATTGATCGCCAGCCACAGGCAGCGCAGGAAACCAGCTTCGCCAATGCTGGGCAAATCTCGCCCGGTTATTCCACACCATGGGCCGCACCGGGCATCCCCCTGAAAGCCATCAAATGGATGTTCCAGCAGCACGCCCCGTTGGCGATTCGTCTGGACGGCAGCTTGTTCCAGCTGCAATGGATGGCACACATGCTGCGCAACTGCAATAGCGGCAGCTACGCCATTAACAAAGAGCGCATGACCAGGGTGGCCGAATACAGCCGCGATTGTCTGAGACAACTGCGCGCAGAAACAGGCATCCAGTACGAGAACCGCAGCGGCGGCACACTGCAACTGTTCCGTACACAGGCACAAATTGATGCAGTACAACGCGATATAGAGGTACTACGCGAATGCGGGGTATCCCATGAACTCCTTGCCCCCGAACAACTGCCGCGAGTCGAACCTGGCTTGACCCATGCGACAGATCGCCTCACTGGCGGACTTTACCTGCCAAACGATGAAACAGGCGACTGCCATTTGTTTACCAACGCGCTTGTGCAAGAGTGTCGACGCCTGGGGGTTGTATTTCGTTTTGATCAACACATTGAGCACATTGAGCAGGGAGGCGACGCCATTACGGGCGTGCGGGTGAATGGCCAAACGCTGGTTGCTGATCGCTATGTGTTGGCCTTGGGGTGCTATTCACGCCAACTACTGGCCCCATTGAATTTGCAATTGCCGGTCTACCCGGTCAAAGGCTATTCGCTTACCGTGCCTTTGCGCGATGAAAGTCTCGCCCCCCAATCAACCGTCTTGGATGAAACTTACAAAATTGCCGTCACCCGCTTTGACCAACGTATCCGCGTTGGGGGCATGGCTGAACTGGGGGGATTTGACCTCCGACTTGATCCTCGGCGCCGCGCCACGTTGGAAATGGTCGTGAGCGACCTGTTCCCAGGCGGAGATTTACCCAGCGCGAGCTTCTGGACCGGCCTGCGCCCCATGACGCCTGATGGCACACCAATCATTGGTGCCACACCATACCGCAACTTGTATCTCAATACCGGACACGGCACCTTGGGTTGGACCATGTCGTGCGGCTCTGCCCGTGTTCTGGCCGATCTGGTTACTGGCAAAACGCCAGAAATCAGCACAGAAGGTTTGGCCATCGCACGCTACCGCTCTAGCGGCCATCGTCCAAGCCGTTCGGTGACTGCCGCATCTGCTTGAAACGGTATAACTGGCCTTTATTCAAAGCAGCCTGTTCAGTAAACAATACATTGGCGATGCGTCTTGCAGCAGAACATGCATGACAAGAGCATCCATGGGACATGAGCAGCTTCCGCGATAATGCAGCCCTCCTGCAAAATCGACCAGAGTGAACCATGTCCCCCCAGACAACAGACACAGTCTCCATCATCCATTGGCCAGCGAAAACCTTAGTCAATCCCGTTATGGGTAAGCCTAGCCGCCCCATCAGCGGGCAGACGCAATACCAAACGATGAACGTGTTTGAAGGCTTGAATGGCAAGGTCAACTCTGGTACCTGGCAAGCCACTGCGGGAAAGTTTGCATCACACGTAGTGGGCTATATCGAGTTTTGCTACATCGTCGAAGGAGCTTGCCGTTTGGTCGATCCGAACGGAACTGTGCATCATTTCACCGTAGGCGACCATTTCATCATCCCCGATGGCTGGACTGGCCACTGGGAAGTCGATGAGTGCGTTAAAAAGGTCTATGTCATCGCCAAAGCCTGAAGGCCTGTTCGCGATCTCTGCGCCGTTGCAGTGATGGCCGCGCCCTGCACGTGCCCAGCCACACTGATACCGCTGCTGCGCGGTCTTACGTCGGCTCTTTCTCTTGCAGCAGTCGCCACATCACCTTGCCGCTACCGCTTTTGGGCAATGCATCCACAAAAGAGATGATGCGCGGTGTTTTGTATACTGCCATGTTCTCGCGGCACCAGGTCAGAATCTCTTCCTCGGTCGTGTCCTGATGGCCTTGGCGCAGTACTACAACAGCCTTGACCGTCTCACCACGATAGTCATCTTTGGCCGCGATCACACAGGCCTCCTGAATGGCGGGATGGCGGAACATCAACGCCTCCACTTCAGCTGGCCAAACCTTGAAACCTGAGGCATTGATCATGCGTTTGAGCCGATCTGTGATGAAGTAATAACCATCCTCATCGGTTCGCCCCAAATCACCGGTGCGGAAAAAACGCATCCCATCAATGTCCACAAACGCGCTGGCTGTGGCCTGCGGATGCTTCCAATAACCTTCAAACACCTGCGGCCCATTGACGACAATCTCACCCTGCTCGCCGGGGGGCAATTTTTCCAGTGTTTCAGGGTCGACGATATACGACGTTACGCCAATAAAAGGAATGCCAAGGCATTGCTGTTTAGGGTGATCAACAGGGTTATTGTGCGTAGGCGCCGCCGTTTCGGTCAGCCCATACCCTTCAGCGTACTTGAGCCCATATGAATCTTGCAGGCGCTGCGCGACTGCTTGGGGCATGGCCGCACCACCACCCCCCATGTAGAGCAAACTGGTCAAATCAAAACTCGCAAAGTTGGGGCTGGCCAGCAAGTCAATCACCATGGTGGGAATGTTGGTCCAATTAGTGACTTTCCATTTCGATATCAAACGCCCGGCTAATTCACGATCCCAACGCGGCATCAAGATTTGCGTAGCCGCCTTGTAGATGGAGCCATGCATCACGGCAACCATGCCTGTAATGTGGAACATAGGCACCACTGCCAGCGTGACGGACTCCATCGTGCTATAGCCCCACAGCGTGGCAGCAGTGGCATTGAAGTTGATACTGCGATGCAAATGCATACAGCCTTTAGGCAAGCCTGTTGTGCCGCTGGTGTAGGGCAAAACAGCCAAATCATCCGCACCAACCTCATGCACAGGCGCCGTGGCAGTGCAAGCCAAAGCATCCGAAAAACGGTGCGTTTGCGCACCCTCAATAGCAGGCAGCGGGTATTCGCTGCACAGCCATTTTTGCCAGACCTCAGGCGGAGCATCATCGCCTTGCACTTGCGCGTCGAACGCATCGGTGAACTGGGTCACAATCAAGTGCTTGAGTTGCTGCTCAGGCACTAATGCATCCGAGGCTTTAGCCAGTTGCGGCGCCAAATCTCCCGTTGCCAGTGCCACACGTGCATCAGCGTCTTCAATGTAGTGTCGCAGCTCTTGTGCCAGGTTCATCGGATTAACCGGCACGACCACCGCGTTGGCACGCAAAATCGCATAGTGCGCAATGATCAATTGCGGACAATTTTGCATGAGGACGATGACACGATCGCCTTTGCGCACGCCGATTTGATGCAAATAAGCCGCCAGCCGCTCCACCTGATACGCGAGCTGCGCATAAGTGGTTTTAGTGCCAAAAAAAACCAACGCATTTTTATTGGGATAACGCTGCGCGCTGTCATGCAAGTTGTGCCAAACCGATGTGGCAGCAGTAGGCATGGTGCGCGGCACATTTCGAGGCCAGAAAGCGTCAGACACGGGCATGTTGTCTCCTGTTTGAATGGAATGCACCGCAGACTATCCCCATTCATCAAGGGGTTCAACGGTGCCAGCCCTCACTGTCCCCGGAAAAGGGTCACCTGGGTTACACCCGCCGGCCGTATTCGCTAATGCACCTGCGTTGTGCCAACTATCAAGCCTTCATGTGCAAGCATGCCGCAACCCAGGGCTATCCTTCGTGCGCCGCGTCCTCTATCCATTGCGCTTGGCCTTGAGTGGCATCCACCACCGCCTGACGCACTTGCGGCACAAGCCGCTCAGGCATCTGCGCGCGCAAGCGCACCCTCGCCTCGTGCGTCACCTCCAATTGCTCCACCCCATGCTGCAGCAACACGTGGCGCACGACCCCTTCTTGAGGATACTGCACCTGCACAGTCAGGTAGGCCATGGGCTGGACCTGCACCTTCTCTGCTCCCAACAAGGCTTGGGCAATGGAGTCGGTATAGGCACGAACCAAGCCACCAGCCCCCAGTTTGACGCCACCGAAATAGCGCACTACCGTAGCCAGCACACCATGCAGTTGCTGATGGCGTAAAACTTCAAGCATGGGCCTGCCTGCCGTTCCACTGGGCTCTCCGTCATCCACCGCGGCTGACTGCCCACCAGCCATCAAAGCCCAGCACACATGGGCGGCTTCGGGGTGCTCTTGCTTAAGTGCGGCCACAATGTCCTGCGCCTGACTGCGGCTGGCAACGGGCTGCACACAGCCAATAAAACGGCTTTTCTTAATGATCAGTTCGCTATGGACAGGATTTTGAATGGTCAGGTGCATGATTGGCTTAGGATACCTCACCCTTGCATCAACCAACACCATGAACACTGATCTTGACATGCAGGCTGCCGCATTTTCTGACAGCATCCCCTCCATCGCCGATTTAACCGACCGCACACTCTCGTCTGCCCTACAGCAGTTGCTCGATCAAAAAACCAAACCACTAGGCGCACTTGGTCGTCTGGAAAACGTGGCCCATCAGATTGGTTGCATTTTGGGCACCACTGTCCCTCAACTGCAGCAGGGTCATGCCCTGATTTTTGCTGGCGACCATGGTTTGGCACGCCAAGGGGTCTCGGCCTACCCTAGTGATGTGACCTGGCAAATGGTGGCCAATATGCTCTCAGGGGGCGCGGCCATCAGCGTATTGACGCGCCAACATGGGCTGGCACTGAAATTGGTCGATTGCGGCGTCGCCAAACCGCTGCCAGCACATCCTGACCTGGTGGATGCCAAAGTGGCTCAAGGCACTGCAGATGCTTCGCAACAGGCCGCTATGACAGAGGCCCAAATGCACGCCGCGATTGCGGCTGGTCGCCAAGCCGTGCGTTCAGTGCCTGGCAATGCCATCTTGTTGGGTGAAATGGGTATTGGCAACACCTCTTGCGCGGCATTGATTTTGGCGCGACTGAGCCAGCGCCGCATTGAGGAGTGCGCTGGTGCAGGCACAGGCGTAGCGGGCCAAGCACTACAGCACAAACGCCAAGTACTCCAAGCAGTTTTGGCGCGCCACGCACATGCACAAGCACCACTAGAAGTGCTCGCCAGTATGGGCGGGCTGGAAATTGCAGGCATGGTCGGTGCCACACTGCAAGCTGCGCTGGAACGCAGGGTGATTGTGGTGGATGGTTTTGTGACCAGCGCAGCCGTCATGCTCGCCGCCAAGCTACAACCTCATGTCTTGCAGCGTTGCGTGTTCTCCCACCAATCGCATGAACAAGCGCACCGCCTTATGCTGCAAGACATGGGCGTTCATGCGTTGCTGCAAATGGATATGCGTTTAGGTGAAGGCTCAGGCGCAGCCTTGGCCTGGCCTTTACTGGAATCTGCCTGCCGCATACTGCGCGAGATGGCGAGTTTTGAATCTGCGCAGGTCTCGGGCCAAAGTGCGGCCACATCCTAAACACGTTCTAAGTGCCCCAAAGCCCTCTCGATTGCAATCTCATGCAAGCTCTTCGCCACTTTTTACTTGCGCTGCAATATTTCACACGTATCCCCATTACCGGGCGTGTGGGCCAATGGATTGGCTACAGCCCCGAGCAATTGCCCAAGGCACTGGCCCATTTGCCTGGCGTAGGCCTGCTCATGGGCTTATGCAGCGCCATCGTGCTGTCCGGGGTGCTGCTGGCTCTGCCCTCAGTCCCACAAGCTCCTGCCGTTGCTTGGATTGCCGCCATTGCAAGCACTGCAGCCACCTTGCTGCTGACGGGTGCTTTTCATGAAGATGGCCTGGCCGATCTGAGCGATGGCTTGGGTGGCTCCTACCAAACGCAGCGCGCACTGGACATCATGAAAGACTCACGCATCGGCGCGTTTGGCGCAATCGCCATCGTCATGGCCTTGCTCAGCAAAGTGGCACTGATCGCGGCTTGGTTGCAAGCACAGGCCCATCTGCCACTTGCTCAGGCCAGCGTACAGGCTGGCGCATTGCTCGTTGCAGCCCATGTTTTTTCACGTGTGGCGCCGCTTTGCATCACTGCCTGCATGGCACATGTAGGCGATACCGCGCAGTCAAAATCTAAGCCAATTGCCGCACACTTCCAAATGCGCGCCTTCATGGTAGTGGTGCTTTGGTTGCTCCTGACTTTCGCACTGCTTTACGCTGCAGCTCCACAAATGTCTTGGTGGATTGGCCTGTTGGGTGCCCTGACTGGTGGCGCTGTGGTAGCTTGGCGATTGCATGTACGCCTGCATGGTTTTACTGGAGACGGTCTTGGCGCATCACAGCAAATAGGAGAACTGGCGTTGTACTTGACGATGCTCGCCTGCCTCCCTTCAGCCAGCGCAGTAGTCGCATGAGTTGGCTATTGATGCGCCACCCGAAGGTGCTACTGCAGGAAGCCACCTGCTATGGCGCCAGCGAAGTGCCTATCGACACAGCACATTTGCACCAATGCGCACAGGCGCTTGCCGAACAATTGCCCACGCAGTGCTTGGTCATCACCTCGCAGAGGCAGCGTACACAAGCCGTAGCCCAAACCCTGCAGCGCTTGCGCCCCGATTTACCCGCATGGCAGGTTGATGCTCGACTGAACGAAATGGATTTTGGTCAATGGGAAATGACGCCGTGGCGTTTGATACCCGAAGACGCAGTTGAGGCGTGGAGCGACGATTTTGCGCACCATCGCTTTGGTGGCCAAGAATGTGTTGCAGACGTTCTTGCACGCGTGCACGCTGCCTGGGCTGAATACGACAAACAGCAGCAGCACACACCGCAGCCGATACTGTGGATCACGCATGCCGGTGTTATCAACACCTTGCAATACTTACGCAACGCCCCCATGGGCACATGGCCCAATGCCCGCCAATGGCCCAGCAACAGCATTGCATTTGGGGGCATTATTTCGATCAATGCACTCGCCCCCAAAAATCCTGATGTGAATCATCACTTTTGAAAAAAGGCTCGAAAAACCTCAATTGCGCGGTCAATACCGGCCTCATCGACATCCAAATGGGTTACGAACCGCAAACGGTAGATGCCCGTGGCCCGCACACCATGCTGCGCCAGATACGCCAACAAGTCAGCAGACCGTGCACGCGCAGTGCCCTGCAAGTCGACAAACACAATATTGGTTTGGGGTGTTTGCACGGCTACGCCATCAATATCGGCCAACCCTTGCGCCAACTTCTGCGCCAATGCATGGTCCTGCGCCAAGCGCTGCACATGGTGCTCCAGTGCATAACTGGCCGCTGCAGCCAAAAAGCCTGCTTGCCGCATACCGCCACCGGCCATTTTTCTGATGCGTTTGGCGCGGTCAATCAATGCGCGGCTGCCACACAAAGCTGAACCGACAGGAGCCCCCAAGCCCTTACTGAAGCACACAGAAACGGAGTCAAATGGTGCCGCAATACGCTTGACTTCTTCCTGCGCAGTTCGTCCCGTTTGCGCAGCTTGTGCCACTGCGGCATTGAACAGCCGCGCACCATCTAGGTGAAAAGCCAACCCCCGTTGCTGCACCAACGCATGGGCTGCATCAATAAAAGCCATGGGCAGCACTTGCCCCCCCCACGTATTCTCCAAAGACAACAAGCGCGTGCGTGCAAAGTGCGGATCATCTGGCTTGATCGCAGCGTCAATATCTTCTATACGCATACTGCCATCAGGCAGGTTCTCCAGAGGTTGCGGCTGAATACTGCCTAACACAGCTGCACCACCAGCTTCCCAACGGTAAGTGTGCTGTTGCTGGCCCACGATGTATTCATCGCCTCGCTGGCAATGCGCCATGAGTGCGCACAAATTCGACTGGGTACCAGTGGGCATGAACAAAGCAGCCTCAAATCCCAAGAGTGCTGCAACTTGCTCCTGCAACGCATTAACGCTTGGATCATCCCCAAACACATCATCTCCCAAAGGAGCTTGCATCATGACCTCACGCATACTTGGCGTGGGTTGTGTGACCGTATCACTGCGAAGATCTACCATTTTTTCTGTCATTTTCACCACTTTCACATCAAACCTAGTCTTTCAAAGTCACGCTATATTATTCAGAACGTATCGCTTCGCATAACGATACTTTCTCACCATTTATGTGAGAAAAAATAACATAACAACCACCATATTCATGCTGCGCCTGCCATCACTACCTGCCTTACGATGCTTTGAAGCTGCTGCACGCTTGCAGCATTTTTCACGCGCAGCACAAGAGTTGTGCCTCACGCATGGCGCCATCAGCCGCGCAGTACGCTTGCTCGAAGCCGATTTGAATACACCTTTGTTCGAGCGCCGCAACCGGCAAGTGTTTCTAACCCCAGCAGGCACACAACTGTACAAAGCCGTCCACGAAGGGTTTGAAACCATCAGCCAGACTACACAGAATCTGCGACTACAGAGCCAGCGCGAGCAAATGCCCTTGGTTCTCTCGTGCGAACCTACATTGTTGATGCGTTGGCTGATCCCACGCTGGCAGGATTTCATCGCCCAACACCCAGAGCCAATGGTGCATTTGGTTGCCGGCGGTGGTCCCATCGACCTTGAAACAGGCATTGATTTCGCCATTCGCCGCAACGACTTTGCGATTCCATCGCACTATCAAGCGCAACCCTTGTTTACCGAGCGCTTTGGCCCCGTCTGCGCCCCAGAAAAAATGCAGACATGGTTTACCAAAAAGGCTGGGCAATGGCAGCTAAAGCCCACCGCCCCACTGTTGCATACCCGCACGCGCCTTGATGCTTGGCCCCAGTGGAAATTCATCACCAAACCAAGCAGCAACACACAAAGCCATAAGACAGAAAAACAAATCAGCACCTCTACCCCTGAAGCAGGTTTGGTTTTTGACCACTTTTACTTCAGTTTGCAAGCCGCCATTGCAGGCTTGGGCGTGGCCATCGGCCCTTGGCATATGGTGAAGAACGATCTGGATCAACAGCTACTGACTGCACCGCTAGGTTTTTTAGAGGATGGTTCGCAATACATGCTGCTTTCACGCGAGGACATGCATCACCCGCGCGTGGAAGGCACGCGTCAAGCACTCTGCCACTGGCTAACTCATGAGGAAGCAACCATGGACACGCGAACATGACTGCATCACTGCAACCACAGCGCAGCCAGCTTTGACCTTGCAGGCGTTAAATGCCCAACTGCTCTGGAAATAATCCTTCTCGCCACCCTGCCTCAGGGTAAAGACAATAAAAAACGCCTTTGCAATTGCTTGCAAAGGCGTTTTATTGGCTCCCCGACCTGGGCTCGAACCAGGGACCTGCGGATTAACAGTCCGTCGCTCTACCAACTGAGCTATCAGGGAATATTGGTATAACAAGCTTTTAAAAGCTCATTCATCAAATGAATGGCTCCCCGACCTGGGCTCGAACCAGGGACCTGCGGATTAACAGTCCGTCGCTCTACCAACTGAGCTATCAGGGAATATTGGTATAACAAGCTTTTAAAAGCTCATTCATCAAATGAATGGCTCCCCGACCTGGGCTCGAACCAGGGACCTGCGGATTAACAGTCCGTCGCTCTACCAACTGAGCTATCAGGGAACAAGCGCATGATTGTATAGTAAAAATTAGGCTCTCAACGCGAATGCGTTAATTTTCTATTTTTCTTTCAAGCAATCTTGCGAGTCGCGAATTCTAACGTGATTAACGGGGAGAAAAAATGAAATTACGCTATCTAGCACAGCCGCTGCTTAATATTGACATTGTCAAATTCAGTAAAAAAATCGCAGGGACACACGTATCTTAACAATGGCCTCTCCCATCAACATGCCTGTGCATAGATAATCGCAGGGCGCAAACAAAATGCTCGCATGCGACGCCTTGTTGCACACAACGATGCGCATGCAGCGCTATCCGAGTCTGTACGCAATCCACCATTCCTTGACCTACATCATCCATCCAAGAGAGGGCTTTCTTTATGCAGGCATACCGATTCTGTTTTACCGCCATCGCCGCAGCAACCATGTTGAGCGCCTGCGGAGGCGGCAGCGACAACCCTCCTGAAAATGAAGCGCCCTATGTTCTGAATGTGAAAAAAGTAGAGGGCCGCTACAACACCAATAAGGCCGCCACAGCCACAGACCTGAAAAGTCTGTCCGCATTCAACGCTGCGAACGCCGTCACCATCTCGCTACCGGCCTTAGACACACAAGACTTGGTCTTGAAGTCCGCAGCCGTTGGTGGTGCCGTGCAGGTTGCTGAGGCTCAGGCAGTCCCTCAAGCAAAAACAGCTACGCAGCTGGCCCAACTGCTGTCATGGCAAACTGACGCCCAAGGCCAAAACACTGCCGCCTTGCGGGTACACGCAACGGACGCTTTCGGCCTGCGCTTAGGCTTGGTCGTTGACGCGCTGCCTGACAGCGCCACCGTGCGTGTGTTCAAAGAAGCCAATGGGCAAGTCGAGGCTGTTGGTTATGAAACCACAGGCGCAGCCATTAACCAGACCATCAAGAACAATACCGATGCGGGCGACACCAGCATTGCAGGCCGCACCTGGTGGAGTGCAGACTTGGGCGGCGATACCGTGGTATTGCAAATCAACCTGCCTGCTGGCGTACCGAGCGAAGCGGTGAAGGTGGCTTTGCCAACTATTTCAAATATGTTCCGTGATGCAAGCGAATACACCTATGCAGTCGAATCTGCCGATAGTGCATCGTCATCCAATCCATTACAAGACCTGAACTTCAATCCGGCGATCACCAAAGCCGAACAAGTCCCCTCGGCCGGCTCTTGCAACCTGGATGTCACTTGCTACAACAATGGCAGCCAGCAGCGCGATGCCGTAGCGCGTATGTTGTTCACCCAAGCCGATGGCAAAGGTTACTGGTGCACAGGGTCTTTACTCAACGACGCAATCAACTCCAACACCCCCTACTTCCTGACCGCGAACCACTGTATCAGCAGCCAAACTGAAGCCAGTAGCCTTCAAACAGACTGGTTCTTCCGTACCTCAAGCTGCAATGGCAATTATCTGGACGCTAAGCGCACCACCCGCGCTGGTGGCGCGCGCTTGTTGTTCTCCAACAATTCGGAGCAAGGCAACGACATCACGCTACTGGTTCTCAACGATGCAGCCCCTGCAGGCACTTTCCTGGCCGGATGGGATGCCAACCAGAACAACACCGAGCAAAACATTTACGGCATCCATCACCCAGCAGGTTCACTGGCAAAAATCGCCGGCGGTCAAACCGTAGCCTATGCCAACTGCAATGGCGATACATGCAGCAGCAACCCGAATGGTCGTTTTTACTGGGTGCAATGGGCCGAAGGGATCACAGAAGGGGGGAGCAGCGGCTCAGCCTTATTCACCGCCAATGGGTATGTCATCGGGGCACTGCATGGAGGCTCCTCCGAATGCAGCGCCAAGGGCAGCCCAGACTTTTATGGCCGCCTCGATATGGCTTTTGAGGCTGGAGCTAAAAACTTCCTGGCCTCCTCCAAAGTCCCTTTCTAACCTCCCGCTTGAGATAGCTCGTACGTCTTGAATCTGGCCTCCTAGCCATTCAAGACGCTACGGGCGTTTCTTGCCACTTACTCACCCAAGTAAGCGGCGCGCACTTTCGGGTCGTGCAGCAATTGGATCGAAGGGCCTTGCAAGATGACTTCTCCAGATTCCATGACATAGCCGCGCTGGCTCAACTCCAACGCCAGCTTGGCATTTTGTTCAATCAGGAGAATCGTCACACCTTGCGCGGCAATGCCGCGAATGACCTCAAAAATCTTCTCCACCATAATCGGTGCTAAACCCATGGTGGGCTCATCGAGCAGCAGCAGTTCGGGTTTAGACAAGATGGCCCTCCCCATGGCCAGCATTTGCTGCTCACCACCAGACAAGGTGCCTGCCGTTTGGCGCCTGCGCTCAGCCAGTCGCGGGAACATGGCATATACGGCTTGCGTTTCCTTGGCTACAGCAGCGGCGTCGCTGCGGCTGTAAGCCCCCATGAGCAAGTTTTCTTCGATCGTCAATTGCGGAAAAATACCTCGCCCCTCTGGCACCATCACCAGGCCTTGGCGCACCAAGGTATAACTGGGTTTGCCCGCCAAACTTACGCCTTGGTATTCAATAGAGCCGCCAGCTAGCGGCACCAAACCGCAAATCGCACGCAGTGTGGTGCTTTTACCAGCACCATTGGCCCCAATCAAAGACACCAACTCCCCCGGGAACACCTCCAAATCAAGGTGCCTGACGGCGCGAATACCGCCATAGGCCACATCCACCTTCTGCAGCTTGAGCATCGGCGCAATGGTTTTCTGGTGGCCGGGCTGCACCGCGTTTTCCTGAGCGACTTCAGACATGATGGACGTCTCCTTCTTCAGACAGCAAGCCCAGTTCTTTAGCTGCGCCCTGCCCTAAATACGCTTCAATCACCCGGGGATTGCGCTGTACCTCATGGGGCCGACCAAAGGCCAGTACTTTGCCGTATTCCAATACCAGCACGTGATCGCACATATTCATCACCAACTTCATATCGTGCTCGATCAACAAAACGGTGATGCCATCACCACGTATCTTCTCAATCAAAGCACGAAGCACCACGGTTTCTGAAGGATTCATGCCGGCGGCCGGTTCATCTAGGGCCAACAAGGTTGGCTCTGTTGCCAACGCCCGCGCAATTTCCAAACGACGTTGATCGCCATACGGCAAAGAGGAGGCAATCTCATTGGCACGATGGGCTATGCCAACATAGTCCAATAGCTCCAGGGCGCGTTGGGTGATTCGTGCTTCTTCGGCCCGCGTTTTTTTCCCACGAACAATCGCCCCAATCAAGCCCGCATGCGTGCGCAGGTGCTGACCAATCATCACGTTTTCCAGTGCACTCAGGCTCGCAAAGAGTCGAATGTTCTGAAAGGTGCGGGCCAAGCCTTGCTGCGCAATCTCGTGCGGCTTGAGCCGCGTCAAGTCTTTTCCGTCAAACATGCATTGGCCAGACTCGGGCACATACAAAGCCGTCATCACGTTGAACAAGGTGGTTTTGCCTGCGCCATTGGGGCCAATCAACCCAAAAATCTCACCTTTTTCAATCGTGAAACTGACGTCCTGCAGCGCCTGCAAGCCACCAAAGCGTTTAGACAAACCCTGCGCAACCAGTAGCGCTTGCCCGGAATGGGATGGAGTTGATTCCACAGCGCTCATGACGCCTCCTTGTTTGCGTGCAATTGGCGCTTGCGCACTGCTGATGGCCATAGGCCCTCAGGGCGGAAAATCATCACCAGCACCAATGCAAAACCGAACAACAACATACGAATGGCATCCGGGTCAATCACCACTTCGCCAAATACGCTTTGCTGCAATGGAATGACCACGGCACGCAAGAACTCTGGAAAGAACGACAGCAGCAACGCCCCTACGATCACACCCGGCACATGCCCCATGCCACCTAATACCACCATGCACAAAATGGCAATTGATTCCGTCAAGCCAAAGCTCTCTGGACTTACAAACCCTTGCATGGAGGCAAACAAGCTACCAGCCACGCCGCCAAATGTAGCCCCCATGGCGAAAGCCAAGAGCTTCATATTGCGGGTGTTGATGCCCATGGCTTTGGCGGCAATCTCATCTTCACGTACCGCCTCCCAAGCGCGGCCAATGCGCGAGTTCTGCAAACGCACGCAGATGAAAATAATCAACAACACCAAGCCCATCAGCAAGTAATAGTATTTTTCAGGTCCGGTGATGCGAAACCCCAAAATGGTTTCTGCACGACCAAAAGCAAACTCGCCCACTTTGAAGGTATCAATGCGGTTGATACCTTGCGGGCCGTTGGTGATGTTGACTGGCGCATCCAGGTTGTTCATGAAGATGCGGATGATTTCGCCAAACCCCAACGTCACAATAGCCAGATAGTCCCCTCGCAGTCGCAAAACCGGAAAGCCCAACATGATGCCCGCCAATGCAGCCAAACCAATGCCTAGCGGCAACACAATCCAGAACGGCAAATGCAAATCGAAATGGGGCGAAGCAAGCATGGCCCAGACGTACGCACCAACGGCATAGAAGGCGATGTAGCCCAAATCAAGCAACCCCGCAAAACCCACCACGATATTGAGCCCCAGTGCCAGCATGACGTAGAGCAAGGCAAAGTTCAGAATGCGCACCCAACCTTGGCCAGCCATGCCGCCGATCACAAAAGGCAATACCAGCAAAGCCGCACCAATTAGCAGCGCGCCCAACCACACCTTGAGTGGAATTGGCTTGCGCTCAAGCGAAGAAACTGTTTGAGTCGTCATGCACGGTCTCCCGCCCGTTCACCCAACAAACCAGATGGACGGAAAATCAACACCACAATCAGCACAATGAAGCTGAACACATCTTGGTAGTGGCTACCAAATACACCGCCAGTCAGGTCGCCGATGTAGCCTGCTCCCAACGCTTCAATCAACCCCAATAGCAGGCCTCCCAACATGGCGCCTGCCAAATTACCAATCCCCCCCAGCACAGCCGCGGTGAAAGCTTTGAGACCCAACATGAAGCCCATGGTGTACTGGGCCACGCCGTAATACGTGGTGATCATGACGCCAGCAACCGCTGCCAATGCAGAGCCAATCAAAAAAGCGGCTGAAATAACGGTATTGATGTTCACCCCCATCAGTCCAGCCACTTCACGGTTTTGCGCCGTGGCGCGCATGGCCGTACCCAAACGGGTTTTCAACACCACCAGCAACAACGCAGCCATGATCAATGCCGCACCCACAATGATGGTGATCTGCAAAGCACTGATACGTGCCTCTCCAATATGGAAAACAGCCGGCTCAATGATGTGCGGAAAGTTCAGGTAATTGCGCCCCCAAAACATCATGGCCAAGTTTTGAATGATGATGGACACGCCAATGGCCGTGATCAGGGCGGCCAAGCGCGGCGCTTTACGCAGTGGCCGGTAAGCAAAGCGCTCTGCCGTCCAACCAATAGCCATACACACAGGAATGGCTGTCAGCAGCGCCATTGTTAAGGCCCATACAGCCGAACTGGCTGTGGCACCGCCTGACGCCAGCGACAACACGACGCTGGTGGCCACCATGGCCCCAACCATCACGACATCGCCATGGGCAAAGTTGATAAGACCAATGATCCCGTAGACCATGGTGTAGCCTAAAGCAACCAGCGCATACACGCTGCCCACCGTCAAGCCATTGATGATTTGTTGAATAAATATGTCCATGGGGGATCCAATGGAAAGAGCGAATCGCCACGCCTAAGCGCTGAGCTGACAAAGCATACTCAGCCTGAAATTCATGCTGGTGCAGCACAGCGCCCACACAGAAAAGGCCATTCAAAAAACGACAGGACTTGCAATACAAAATACAAGCTCTGCCATTGGCTACAAACGCCTAGCCAAACCACTGCCGAGCCAAGCGCCTGAAGGGAAAAAGCATGCTCAGGCATTACCATGCCTGAGCATGCAGAGGACTAAGGGATCAGCCTCAAGCCCCCTTGCGCCCCCTTACCAACCGGTCAAGCAGTTCTTACTTGCCAGAATCGACCATGGTTTTGACCATCTCCCACTTGCCATTTTTGACCTCGTAGATGGTCACGGAGACTTCGTTCAAATCACCATTTTTGTCGTAAGCGATGTGCTCGCTCGTTGCACCACTGCGCTGCAAGCCAGCCAATTTTTCCAAATACTTTTCAGGCTTGGCAGAACCTGCCTCTTTCATGGCCGTGATCATGTTCCATGCACCGTCATAGGCGTAGGGAGCGTACACACCCGCATCTTTATTGAAACGCGCTTTGTAGGCTGCCGCAAATTTCTCCCCTTGTGCCATCGAATCAATTGGCACACCAGCCAAGGAGGCGTAAGTGCCATTGGCTGCATCGCCTGCCAAGCGCAAGAAGGTGTCACTGCGAGTCATCTCACCAGAAACCAAAGGTGCAGTGATACCCAAGGTCGCCATCTGGCGGCGCATTGGGCCTGACTGCGCATCCAGACCACCGAAGAAAATGGCATCCGCGTTCTTGGATTTGATGTTGGTCAAAATTGCGGTGAAATCATTGGCCTTGTCAGTGGTGTATTCACGCGAAACCACTTTGCCCCCCGAACGCTCGACAGCTTTGGCCACCTGGTCAGTCAATCCCTGACCATAGGCGGTGCGGTCATCAATCAACGCCACATTCTTGGCATTCAAATCCTTGACCATATAAACACCGACTGCAGAGCCCTGCTGTGTATCGCTGGTCATCATGCGAAATGTTGTGTCATAGCCTTGCAAGGTGTACTCAGGTGACGTGGCCATGGCTATTTGCGGCAAACCTGCATCGTTGTATACACGCGAGGCTGGAATGGTGGTGCCAGAATTGAAATGCCCCAGAACTCCCTGGACGTCTTCGTCCACGATTTGCTGAGCTACTTGCACTGCCGTGCGTGGATCGGCCTGATCGTCCTTGGAGACCAACTCAAATTTTGCTTTTTGGCCATCAAGCTCAATGCCTTGTGCATTGGCCTCTTCCAGTGCCAACGTTAAGCCATTGCGCATGTCCTCACCGTAATGCGATTGCGGCCCAGTCAACGGTGCCGCAAAGCCCAGTCGCACCACTGTATCGGCATGCGCAGCCGTCAATCCCCCGATTGCGCAGACGCAGGCCACAGCCACGCTAGTGGCCACAGATTTGAATTGTTTGCCCATCATTTCGCTCCTTTTGAGTTCAGATTTTGCCCATTGCATCGCTGGCTTAAAAGCATTGCACTGGTATGACGTTGCACTGTTTGCTAGGTTGGTATCCAGCCCAACAGTGCTTCTTCAAAGTCATTTTGGTTTGCGCACCAAAATTGGGGGCGATTATGCGCCGACATCCCCTCTTCAACAGCACTTTTGCATGGGTTATTTCCCCAAGAAAAATCAAAAAAACTGACCTATTCTGTTAAAAATCGACAACGAACGCTCTACTAAATCAGCGTTAAGCACAGCTTCTCAAAGTAAGTCACAAGCAATAAATACGCCCAAGGGGCGTTTGCGCTTTAAAATGGCCGGTTTTGCAACTGCCTACCGGGCCTTTGGCATGTCAGAGCTGAACACCACTCCTGCAGCGGATGCTGCGCCACCCCAAGACGAAAACAAACTGATCGCTGAGCGCCGCGAAAAACTGCATGCGCTACGCGAAACCGCCAAGGCGCAAGGCGTCCCTGCGTTCCCTAACGACTTCCGTCCAGAACACCGCGCGCAAGCGCTGCACCAAAGCCATGGCGCCACGGAGACCGAAGCACTCGAAGCGCAAAACGTGCACGCCAGCGTAGCTGGCCGCATGATGCTCAAGCGTGTCATGGGCAAGGCCAGCTTTGCCACCGTGCAAGATGCAACAGGCCAAATCCAGCTCTACATTGCGCGCGACAGCATTGGTGAAGAGGTTTATGCGCAGTTCAAGAAATGGGACTTGGGCGATATCCTGGCCGCCGAAGGCACTTTGTTCAAAACAAAAACCGGCGAACTCTCGCTCAAGGTCACTGCATTGCGTTTGCTGACTAAAAGCCTGCGCCCACTGCCAGACAAGTTCCATGGCATTGCCGACCAGGAAATGAAGTATCGCCAGCGCTACGTCGATTTGATTGCAGATGAAAGCACACGCCAGCGTTTTATCAAGCGCAGCCAGGCCATCTCTAGCATGCGCGAATTCATGACCGCCCACAGCTTCCTAGAAGTTGAAACGCCCATGCTCCACCCTATTCCGGGTGGCGCCAATGCCAAACCCTTTGCCACGCACCACAACGCCCTTGATCAGGAAATGTTTTTGCGCATTGCGCCAGAGCTGTACCTCAAGCGCTTGATCGTGGGTGGTTTTGAGCGGGTATTTGAGATCAACCGCAACTTCCGCAACGAAGGTATTTCTGTTCGCCACAACCCTGAATTCACCATGATGGAGTTCTATGCGGCGTACTGGAACTACGAAGACCTGATGGACTTTGTAGAAGCCCTTTTGCGCGACACCGCAGAAAAAACCGCAGGCAGCCAGCAAGTGCAATACCAAGGCAAGCCTGTTGATTTGTCCAAGCCGTTTGCACGCTTAACGATTCGCCAAGCCATCATTGAGCACTGTGAAGGTGGTGCTTCGGTAGACGACAGAGAATGGCTGCTGACAGCTTTGAAAAAAGCCGGCCTCTCAGAAAAAGACAACCATCTGAGCACACGCAGCCTCGCGGCTTTGCAAGTGTTGCTGTTTGAGGAAGTTGTTGAGTCCAAACTGTGGCAGCCCACGTTCATCATGGAACACCCCACAGAGATTTCGCCGCTTGCTCGCGCCAACGACCAGCGCCCAGAAGTGACCGAGCGATTTGAGCTCTACATCACCGGACGCGAAATTGCCAATGGTTTCTCTGAGCTCAACGACGCCGAAGACCAAGCAGCACGCTTTAATGCGCAGGTGCAGGCCAAAGACAGCGGTGACGATGAGGCCATGTTCTTTGACCACGACTACGTGCGCGCGCTGGAATATGGCATGCCTCCTACAGGCGGCTGCGGCATCGGCATTGACCGTTTAATGATGCTGTTGACCGACAGCGCCAGCATTCGCGACATCATTCTCTTCCCGGCCCTGCGCCGCCAGCAAGAGCAGTGATCTGAACATCGGCAAAGCCATGGCCTCCCCCACAACGCTGGATCCATTCAGCATCCTCGTGGTGGAGGACCACCCCGCAGTGCGCAGCATGTTGGTGCATATGCTGCACAATGCTGGCGCACAGACCATCTGGCAAGCAAACAGCCGCCAGCAGGCACAGGCACTGTTTCAAGATCACCACCCTGACTTGGTCTTGCTCGACGTCATCCTCCCTGATGGCACAGGCTTAGAAGTGGTTGAACACATCAGAGCCCTCGAAGCGTCCACACACAATAGCGTCTGGACGCCTATCTTGTTTCTCTCCAGTCTGCATGACGAGCAAGCCATCTGGCAAGGCATTGAAGCCGGTGGTGATGACTACCTTGTCAAGCCGGTAACGGCAACCATTCTGTCTGCCAAGCTACGTGCCATGCAGCGTTTGCTGAACATGCGCAGGCAGCTCATGGGCATCAGCCAGGACTTGCAAAACGCGAACGAGAGGCTCAACCATTTGGTCGAGGTCGATGGTTTGACCGGCTTGGTCAACCGGCGAGGTTTTGACCGCCTTCTTGAGCTGGAGTACCGCTCAGCATTGCGTGAGCAACAGCCTCTATCGTTGATTTTGTGCGATATCGATTTTTTCAAACATTACAACGATGCCTGCGGGCATTTGCAGGGTGACTTAGTTCTCAAGCAGGCAAGCCACTTGCTCAGCAGCGTATGCCTGAGGCCCAGAGACGTTGCAGCACGTTATGGCGGCGAAGAGTTCGCATTGGTTTTGCCCAATACGCCAAAGGCTGGTGCATTGACACTGGCACGCGGTCTGACACACGTGTTCAAGCAATATCCGCAACCGCATCCGCATTCATCAGCCGCTGACTACATCACCCTCTCGGGCGGTATTGTTACGTTAGATCCACATGCACACCCGAACACTGGCGCCCATCGCGACCAGCTCATCATGCAAGCAGACATTGCCTTGTATGCCGCCAAAGCCCGCGGGCGCAATCGGTTTGTGCACATTGATGAGGTGTAATACAGGCGTGAAGCGAACACCATTGTCCAGCATACTGCGCCGCCACCGCGCATCTTCCCAAAAACGCATCCTCCTCATATACCCTCTTTCGCTTGTCATAAGGCAAGCAACAGCAAACATACTGAACGCATCTCCATGACAGTAGACCACTTGCCCAGTTGGGCGCTTGACGCACTTCCAACCCTGCTGCATGCAGGGAAAATTATTCTTGTCGTGGTGGGTGCATGGTTGCTCAAACGTTTGATCTGGCGCATTGTTGAGCGCTTGGGACAAGCCTACAACCTGCCTGCACGCATGCTGGTTCCGCTTCGCACCATGGCCGGCTGGATCATCGTGCTGGTTGCCACCCTGATGGTGATGCAGCAACTAGGGGTTTCCGCTGCCGTAATCTGGTCAGCATTCACAGGTTTTGCTGCCGTTGCTGCCGTTGCTTTTTTTGCTGCATGGAGTGTGCTCTCAAACCTCTTTTGTTCATTCCTGTTATTTACCTCCGCACCATTTCGGGTCGGGGACAGGCTTGAAATACTCGACGCTTCAGACAAGCCAGGCGTTAAAGGACGCGTCCTTGAAATTCGGCTGCTCTACACCGTGCTTCAAGACCTGACTGCGGAAGACACGCGAGGTGCGCGCCTGCAAATTCCTAACAGTGCTTTTTTTCAGAAAACGATCCGCCGTTGGCCACCTGAAGCCGATGAGGCCGAGCAATTCCAATGGGCCAGCGTCAGCGGCTTTTAAAGAAGGCCGCAGAACACACACAACAGCCAAACCTGCAGCCGCAAGACGAGTGATTGAAAGCATGCTGCGCACGCAATACGCTTACGTCGACAGCAATACTGTTCTTTTACACTTGTTGTATATGGCCTACAACAAGTCCAATTTCTGTCCGTTGTGGCACATTTCAAACGTGATTGGCACAGCTATTGCTTCAGAATTCAGACAGGCGGGCGTACACTCCGATGCCTGTTACGGGTGAGTTGTTATTGAATTGCAAACCAGCAGTTTGCCTCTCAACAATGACGCACTGATGACATCTATCTGACATTCTTGTGGAATATTCAGCCATGAAAAAACATTTACCTTTCGTCCTGGTCCCCCTGTTGGCTGCTGGCGCAGTCGCCCATGCACAAAGCAGCGTTACGCTGTATGGCCGCGTTAACACCACTTTGGAAAACCAGAAATATTCTGGCCAATCTTCCACAACCGGCCTGCAAAGCAACTCCTCTTTCATCGGTTTCCGTGGCTCCGAAGATCTGGGCGGCGGTTTGAAAGCTGGCTTCGTGCTGGAGCAACAACTGGACTCCACTACTGGTGCATCTTC
This sequence comes from Lampropedia puyangensis, assembly GCF_004833285.1. GTDB lineage: Bacteria > Pseudomonadota > Gammaproteobacteria > Burkholderiales > Burkholderiaceae_C > Lampropedia > Lampropedia puyangensis. The sequence continues at coordinate 472,239 of NZ_STFG01000001.1, read as the reverse complement.
TGGCTTTCAACGTGAAACACACGTGAGCCTGTCTGGTGGTTTCGGTACCCTCAAGGCCGGTAACTACAACTCCACAGCCTACACATACACTGCTGACTACATCAGCATGCACAACCACGATACAGGCTCTTCCGCAGATGCCCTGTTTGCCTACGTGGTGCCTAACGCAGCTAAAGTGGGCTATATCTCCCCAACATTCGGCGGCTTCTCTTTTGAATTGGGCTACGGTTTCGAAGACAACCATGGCGGCGACAACTCGCCTTTCGATCTGAGCGCCAGCTACAAAGTTGGTAACTTCGATCTGGGTGCTGCTTATTCTCAATTCGACAAAGCCAAGGCCACCACCCTGCGCGCCTTGTATACAGGCGGCAACTTCGCTCTGGGCGGCTATGTTCAGTACGATGACAACGGCTTCAACCCTGCTGCCACAACCAGCCACTTGGGCTACACAGACTTTGGTGACCGCCTCTCCGCACGTCTGGTTGGTGCCTACTTCCTGGGCGCTAGCGAATTCCACGCCAACGTGGGCTGGGCTGACGAGTATGACAAAATCGACAAGAGCGGTGCAATGCAATACACATTGGGCTACAACTACAACCTGAGCAAGCGCACTAAAGTCTACGGCTTCTACACACGCGTGGACAACGAGCGCAATGCCACTTATGCAGGAGCTTCTGCTGGTCAAGACTTCAGCTCCTTCGCTGTGGGTCTGCGTCACCTGTTCTGATAACACTTATCAGCAAGACCCATCACTCTTTGTGATGGTCTTAAAGATCTAAAAAGCGCTGGTGCTTAATGCACCAGCGCTTTTTTATTTCAATCAAAAATAAACAAAACTAGCCTTGTGCTTTTTCAGCCAAATAGAGATGGATAAATACAAAAAATTAAAACTAACACGTTAACCTGTTGCCGCATTGATCATGCCAAAACAAAAACGCCCGGTGCTGTGACACCGGGCGCTTAGAGAGATAGTTTTTCGAAGAATCTAACGATTGAAGGCTTAGGATTTAACTTAAAAATCCAAGGGCAGAGCCACCCCATGCCAAATTGAGGCGCGCGTCAACGTTTACGCAAGGCCACGATGCTCAGACCGATAAAAAATCCTGCAAACGCTACAAAAGACCAATTGGCAATAGACAGACTTAGAAAAGTCCAGTCGACTACGGAGCAATCCCCTGTTCCTTTGAAAAACATGGGAATTTTTTCACGCAGTGGAAAGTTGCTTTCCAGCACGCCATAAAAATCGCGCCCGCAAGTCGCAAACTCAGGGGGATACCATTGCAACCAAGTTTGGCGCGCGGCAACAAATGCACCAAACGCGCTAGTGCCCCATGCCAGCAAGCCCCATAAGCCAAGCCAGATTTTGTGCCCCCACAGGCTTCCAATCAGCGCGGTAGCGCCAACCCCAATCAGTGCAATGCGCTGCAAAATGCACATGGGGCAGGGTTCCAGATCCAGACTATGCTGTAAATAAAAGGCAAAAGCCAACAATGCCGCACAACAGGCTGCGATGATGGCGAGCAAGCGCCGAGGTGAACCAAAAAAGAAATTGATTAGGGAATTCAAGTTGTTGTTCCTTCCACGAACACGCGGGCGCGCCGTGGAGTCACCAACACAGTATCTCCCTCACGCAAGCCCAACTTGGCGTACCGTTCTGCGGCGACTTGCGCCTCAATCAGGGTATTGGCCACGGACGTATTGTCCGCCTGTTTGGAGTCGTTTTCCGCAAGAAGTTCCAAACGTGCAATCGGCCCCACCACAATGGCACGGTCAATACGCGCCACAATGCCGTTGGATTTACCATCCGCTCCAATCTCAGCGCCCGGTGTATAAGGCTCCACCTCGATTTCATGCGGACGGACATACGCAAACGCATTACCAGACTGGGTCTGGTCGCCTGTGTGCAGTTCAAAACCTTGCAGACTGACACTGCCTTGTTCCGCACGGCCCTTAAATAGATTCACATCGCCCAAGAAACCATAAACAAATGGGCTGGCAGGGTCGTTCCAAACCTGCTGCGGTGTGCCCACTTGCTCAATCTTGCCTTGGTTCATGACCACTACGCGGTCAGCCACCTCCAGCGCCTCTTCCTGATCATGGGTGACGAAAATACTGGTAACGTGCAACTCTTCATGCAAGCGGCGTAGCCAACGGCGCAATTCCTTGCGCACCTTGGCATCAAGGGCGCCAAAAGGCTCATCAAGCAACAGTACCTGCGGCTCAACGGCCAAAGCACGGGCCAAGGCAATGCGTTGGCGCTGCCCACCAGAGAGCTGAGAAGGAAAGCGATCAGCCAACCAATCGAGCTGAACCAGCTTGAGCAAGCTCATGACCTTCTCTTTGATTTGGGCTTTGCTGGGGCGCTCACTGCGAGGCTTGACATTCAAGCCAAAGGCAACGTTGTCAAACACACTCATGTGGCGAAACAGGGCATAGTGTTGGAACACAAATCCAACCTGACGATCACGTACGTGAACATGGGTTGTGTCGTTCCCAGAAAACAGCACCACTCCAGCATCGGCAGATTCCAAACCCGCTATGATGCGCAGCAAAGTGGTTTTACCGCAGCCCGATGGGCCCAGAAGCGCAATCAACTCACCTGAATCTACATGCAGACTGACATCTTTGAGGGCGTGGAAATCACCAAAGGTCTTGCTGATGTTTTTGACTTCGATACTCATATACAAAACTCCACACTCTCAATGACGGTTTGCGTTAGGTGCTAGCACTGGCGTAGCACGTTTCCATTCATGGCGGCTGACATCGTCGCCAGAAGGAACTTGGGTGTTGCCCACGACATAAGGACTCTCAGGCGGCATTTCGGCGGCTTTTTTCAGTTGGGCATCATGGCGCCATTCAGCCCATGTTTTAAGCGCTAAGGTCACCAAGGCCAGCAAGGCCAGCAAAGTTGCCACAGAAAAAGCAGCCACTGATTGGTAGTCGGTATACAAAATCTCAACGTGCAACGGGATGGTGTTGGTTTGCCCACGGATATGACCAGAAACCACCGACACGGCCCCGAATTCGCCCATCGCACGCGCATTACACAAAATGACGCCGTAAATCAGACCCCACTTGATGTTGGGCAGCGTCACACTCCAGAAGGTACGAAATCCTGATGCGCCCAGCACAATGGCCGCCTGCTCTTCATCGTTGCCTTGTGCCTCCATCAATGGAATTAACTCCCGAGCAATGAATGGGAAGGTTACAAAAATAGTAACCAACACGATACCGGGCACTGCAAAAATGATTTTCAAGTCATAGGCTTGCAGCAGAGGGCCTAACCAGCCATTGATGCCGTAAAGCAGCACATATACCAGACCAGCAACCACTGGTGAGATAGAAAATGGCAAGTCAATCAAGGTGATTAAAAAAGCTTTGCCTTTGAACTCGTACTTGGCAATGGCCCACGCCGCCATGACCCCAAACACGACATTCAGCGGCACAACGATGATGGCCGTTATCAATGTAAGTTTGACTGCCGACCAGGTATCGTCAGACTGGAAGGCTGCAAAAAAAGCACCAAAGCCTTGGCGCAGCGCTTCAGCGAACACCGCCACCAAGGGCAGCACCAAGAACAGCAGCAAGAAGGCCAGTGCAATACCAATAAGTATGCGACGTACCAAAGGAGACTCAGTCGTTGTAATGGCTTTGGCAGGACGTGCGGTTTGTGTCATTTGTTGGCTCCCCCTGTAGCACGGCGCTGCCATGCTTGCAGCCCATTGATGACAAACAGCATGATGAATGCGAACAAGAGCATCACCAGCGCGACTGCTGTGGCGCCGGCATAGTCGTATTGCTCTAACTTGCCAATGATGATCAATGGCGTGATTTCAGACACCATCGGAATATTGCCGGCAATAAAGATGACCGAGCCGTATTCCCCTAGGGCTCGGGCAAACGCCAAGGCAAATCCGGTCAGCAGCGCAGGGATGATGGCCGGAAAAATCACCTTCTGGAATGTCTGCCAACGGCTGGCACCCAAGCTACTGGCAGCTTCTTCCAGTTCTTTTTCAAAGTCTTCTAAGACGGGCTGCACAGTGCGCACCACAAACGGCAGACCAATAAAAATCAGCGCAATGGTCACCCCAATCGGGGTAAAAGCGATTTGCACGTTAATCTTGTCAAACCACTGCCCTACCCAGCCGTTTGGCGCAAGCAAAGCAGACAAAGAGATACCCGCCACGGCAGTTGGAAGCGCAAAGGGCAAATCCACCAGTGCATCGATCAAGCGTTTGAATGGAAATTTGTACCGCACCAGAACCCAAGCGATCAACATGCCAAAGACCAGATTGACAACCGCCGCAATGAATGACGCACCGATCGTTAGTTTGTAAGACGCCAATACACGCGGTGCAGTAACAGCATCCCAGAACTGAGCCCAAGTGAGCTGCAAAGTATTGACAAAAAGCGTCAATACCGGGATCAACACAATCAGACTGAGATAAAACAGGGTATAGCCCATAGTGAGGCCAAAGCCGGGGATGACCCGTTTTGAGCGCCCTGCACGCTGGAATTTTTCACCCGTACTCAAAGGAGAGCTCGGGGATGCGTAATTAGGTTGTGACATAAACAATCAACGTGGGTAAACAAGCGCAACGAGGAGTACCGCATCTGACATGCCGCAATGGATTTCAAATGAATTCCGTTTTGGCCGTGAGCAACGAATCTGTGAAAACAAGATGCCGTCTGAAACCACATACTTGAAAACACTCAAGGCGCCTTTTAGCGCCTTGTATGCCATGGCGGATATTCCATTGCGCCATCAACACAAGCGCGCAGAAAAGAAAGTGGGCAACAGCGACTCATAACCAGTGCCACATGGGTATCGGGACAAGCCATCGCTCCATGAACACGATTCAATCACTGCCGCCCATTCGTCCTACATGGGGTTTACTTACTTTGCGCCGCCGTAGAGCTTGTCGAATTCGCCACCATCATTGAAGTGAACACGTTGCGCATCTCCCAACGAACCGAAGTATTTGTTCACACGAAACAGATTAACCGGCTTGAACAAATCTGCATGCTTGGCCAGCACCGCTTCTGAACGTGGACGCAAAGCATGGCGAGCAGCAATTTCCTGTCCCTCATCAGAATAGAGGAAGTCAAGGTATGCCTTAGCCGCTTGTGCTGTGCCTTTTTTGGCAACCACAGGCTCGACAACAGCAACTGGGTTTTCCGCCAATACGCTACTGGATGGGTAAATGGCATCTACTTTGCCTTTACCAAACTCACGCTCGACTGAGAGCACTTCGGATTCAAACGTGATCAGTACATCCCCAATATTGCGTTGCAAGAAAATGGCTGTGGCATCGCGACCGCCTTTACCCAGCACAGGAACATTTTTATAGAGATTGGAGACAAACGTGCGTGCATCTGCTTCAGAGCCCCCCTTCTCCAGAACAGAACCCCATGCGGCCAAGTAGGCATAGCGTCCATTACCGCCGGTCTTCGGGTTCACTACAACCACTTGCACGCCTGGTTTGATCAGGTCATCCCAATCCTTGATGTTTTTCGGATTGCCATTACGCACCAGAAACAACATGGTCGATGTGGTGGGCGATGCATCATAGGGGAACTTGGCTTCCCAATCCTTGGCAACGTAATTGTTGTCAGCCAAAAACTGGATGTCTGTCGTGGTGTTCATGGTCACCACATCGGCTTCTAGCCCTTCACGAACCGCACGGGCCTGCGCACTGGAGCCACCGTGGGCTTGATCAACATTGATGTCTTTGCCCGTAGTTTCTTTGTAGTGCTTAATGAATGCAGGATTGATCTCGCGATAAAACTCACGCGCCACATCGTAAGATGCGTTGAGTAATGTTTGCTGCGCATGAACAGCGCCACCTGCAAGCGTCAATGCCAGCGCGGCAGCGGCCCACTTCAAACTATTTTGCATTGTTTTTTTCATAAGAAGCCTTGACTTAAAACCTGTAATTGTTTGGATGACGCGATTCTGCATGGAATTAATATTAAAGAAAAATACATTTTTTTTCTTTTTTTATTCATATAAAGATATATAGAAATGCGCCATAGCAAAGTCGTTCGCATGAATGGCTCTTAACCAATGTGACAGAAAAAGGGCTTCCTACCGCCCATCAAAGGCACGTCGCACGATCAAGCACACCGATGGCATAGACGCAGTAAAATTCAAATAAATGTTAAATAAATGATGCCTATGTCTATCCCATCTGCCTATGACCGTACTCGGAAAAACCCATTGCTGACTTTAACGATTTGGTTTGACAACAGTACGCGACAGTTCAGGGCAAAAAGCCCTGACTTGCTTGGCTGGGAATCTCAAGCGGCAACGCCACATGCGCTGCATCAGCAACTGATCAAAGCATTAGAAATTAAACGTGCCCGCCTACAGATTGCGTTTATTTAAGACGCAATAAACCATTAAGCTTTTCAGAGCTATGCCAAAAAGTCCCATGCTCTTTTCAGGGGATCATTGCACAGGCTCTTTGGCTTCGTGAGGCAGCGGAAGAACCGGAACACCGTCTTCCAGTAGTTCTACAACTTCTTCAAGACTCGCCTGCCCATGGATCAAACGCTCTGGAGCTTGCCCCTCATGGATGCGCTTGGCCTCCTGCGCAAAGCCATTGCCTACATCTTCGCCTTGAGCTATCACGGTTCTGGCATGCGCAATCCAATGCGCGTTGAACGCCTCTTGCGCTTGGCGTAACGCATCTTGCTCAAGGTCGCCTTGAGTCAATGCATTAACGCGCGATGACTGCAGCTCTGTATCAGTCGCCCTCCCCTGATTTGAAGTCGTTTGCGTCACATTCGATGAAACGGCAGGTCTACGATTACTCTTGGCCGAAACATAAGGGGCGCTGAGCACTTTACTCACTTGCAGACTCTCGCACACAGGACAGCACAATATGCCTTGTGCACTTTGGGTCTGGTAATCATCCTCAGAAGAGAACCAGCCTTCAAAAGCATGGCCATGCACACAACGAAGATCCAAAACCTTCATGAAAAAATCGCAATCAAATGATGAGCAATAATTTGTACGGAACGGCGCCCGTACAAATGCGAGAGCGTCAAAGCTGGAGGCCGTCTTAATCAGACTTACGCTGATAGAGATAACGGTAAATGAATCCAGGAGCAGCGAAAGTAGTGAATAAAAATGCAGAGATGACGTAAAACTGCCAGCCTTTAACAGCGCCGCCAGTCCATGAGGATGCACCTTCTAATAGTAGACTCAAACTCAGTGCTGCAGCGTACATAAGCAGCCACTCAAAAGCAAGCCATACCATAGTTTTCTCAGAACTACGCACGCGCCCAAACACAAACATTCGCCTTGACAAAAAAGGCAGGTTTGCCAGCAGCAAGGCTACAGTAATCCAGATCGCTGCTTTGCCGTTCCAATCCATTTTGCCCTTCATACAAAAAAACCCCGTCTACACGGGGTTTAATACAAAACATGCAAGTTAATCTAAAACTCATTAACCACGTAATGCATTGAGAATGGCTTCTGTACACAAGGCCATCAAGCCACCAGGCAGCAGGCCCAAAATCAGCATCAATGCGCCATTGGCAGTCAAAACGGATTTCACATCCCAACCCGCCTGGATTGGCCCGACTTGAGTATCAGCTGTATCGAAATACATGACTTTGACAACACGCAAATAGTAGAAGGCACCAATCAAAGACATGATCACAGCAAAAACCGCAATGGCAATATGCGCCACGGTACCTGTTGCCAGCAAGGCCTGCAAGACAGCGAACTTGGCATAGAAACCAACCAACGGTGGAATGCCGGCCATTGAGAACATGCACATGGCCATAATGCCGGCGTATAGTGGGCTACGTTGATTCAGACCAGCCAAGTCAGAAATTTGGTCAGATTCGAATCCATCTTTTGCCAACAACAAAATAATGCCGAATGTGGCCAGTGTCGTCAAAACATACGTGATCACGTAGAACATGGCCGAGCCATAAGCTGCCTGCGCAGTTTCAGCGGTGAACTCCCCACTCTGCACACCCGACATCAAGCCCAACAATATGAATCCGACATGCGAAATAGTTGAATAAGCCAACATTCGCTTGAGGTTGGTTTGGGCGATGGCGACTACGTTACCGATAAACAGCGAAGCAACAGCCAGAACACCAAACATTTGCTGCCAATCCGTAGCCAAAGGCAGCAAACCATCGACCAAAATTCGCATGATGATGCCAAAAGCTGCCAGCTTGGGGGCCGAAGCGATCAACAGCGTCACTGCGGTTGGTGCGCCGGTATAGACGTCTGGAATCCACATATGGAATGGCACAGCACCCAGTTTGAATGCCAAGCCTGCGACCAAAAAGACCAAACCAAAAACCAGCACCTGCTGGTGTTCAAACAAGCCTAAATTGATGACTCGGAAAATCTCACCAATGTCCAAGGAACCTGTTGCGCCATAGACCATTGACATACCATAAAGCAAGAATCCACTGGCCATTGCCCCAAGTACAAAGTACTTCATGGCAGCTTCCGTTGCTTGGCTATCGTCACGGCGCAAAGCGACCAAAGCATAACTGGAGAGGGTTAGCAGCTCCAAGCCAAGATAGAGCAAAAGCAAGTTGTTGCCAGAAATCATGAAATTGATCCCGAGCAATGCAAACATAGACAGCGAGAACAGCTCACCACCACGCATCATGTCGCGACCTGCTGAATAGGGACGCGCATAAATCAACGTCACCATTACACTGACGGTAGCAAACCCTTTGAGCCAACTGGCCATCGAATCGACCACCAGCATATTCCCAAAGCCATAAATGGTGTTGCCACTGGCCGCATAGGTGAAGTGCATACCTGCAACAACAGCAAGGGTCAACAGCGTCAACCAATGTGTAGTACTGCGCATGCGGCGCTTTTCACCCAAGTCAACCAGCGTAATCACACTGGCCATGATCAGAAGAACCAATTCGGGATAAACGGCTACCCAGCTATATCTATCAATCATCGCGTCTCTCTCTGGGCTATTTACTGGAGTTTGCTTTGCGCTACGTGCGCAAGCAGGTTAACGACCGAGGTATCCATAATGTCAGTGAACATTTTCGGATACACCCCCATGAAGATGACACACACAGCCAAGATGACCATCACCAGCATCTCACGGCAGTTGATGTCCTGCAGCTCTTTCACATGCTCGTTAGTAATATCACCCAAGTAAACTTTTTTGTACATCAAGAGGGAATAGGATGCCCCCAAAATCAATGCCGCCGCAGCCAAAACACCGATGGTGAAGCTGTGTTGAACAGCACCCAAAATGACCATCCATTCACCAATAAAGCCAGCCGTCGCAGGCAATCCCGCATTGGCCATAGCGAACAACAAGGCAAAGGCAGCGAATTTCGGCATGGTGTTGACCACACCGCCATACGCTGAGATTTCACGGGTATGCATACGGTCATAAAGCACGCCAATGGCCAAGAACATCGCCGCCGACACAAAACCGTGCGCCACCATTTGCACAATCGCACCAGTCATACCCAACTGGTTGAACAGGAAAAAGCCCAAGCTGACAAAACCCATGTGCGCCACCGAGGAGTAGGCCACCAGTTTTTTCATGTCTTCCTGGACAATAGCCACCAGACCGACATAGATCACAGCAACCAATGACAGCCCAATCATCAACCATGCGTATTCATGAGCCGCATCAGGCGCTATTGGCAAAGAAAAGCGCAGGAAACCATACGCCCCCAGTTTCAACATAATCGCAGCCAAAACAGCAGAGCCACCAGTAGGAGCCTCAACGTGGACATCTGGCAACCAAGTGTGAACAGGCCACATTGGAATCTTCACAGCAAATGCAGCAAAGAATGCAAAGAAAATCCAGGTTTGCTCAGTCAGACTGAGTGGCAAGGCATGCCATGTTTGAATATCAAAACTACCGCCCGAGACGTTGTAGAGATAAATCAATGCCACCAATGTCAACAACGAACCCATCAAGGTATACAAAAAGAACTTGAAAGCTGCGTAAATTTTGCGTGGACCACCCCATACCCCAATGATCAAATACATCGGAATCAGCGTGGCTTCAAAGAACACATAGAACAGCATGCCATCCAGCGCGCAGAACACACCAATCATCAGACCTGACAAGATCAGGAATGCGCCCATGTACTGGTTGACGCGCTCCGTAATGCTCTCCCAGGAAGCGATCACCACAATCACGGTGATAAAAGCTGTCAGTGGCACAAACCACAAAGACAAACCATCTACGCCCAAGTGGTAGTTGATATTGAAGGCTGAAATCCATGCAGCCTTCTCGACAAACTGCATTTGCGCAGTCTGGGTATCAAAACCGGTATACAGCGGCACCGTCACGAGCAACGCAAGCAACGCACCAATCAAAGCCAACCAACGAACCAGATGGGCTTGCCCAGGTTTATTCAAGGGCAGCAGAGCGATACCTACAACAATAGGCACCCAAATCGCGAGACTTAACCAAGCCATTTTTATTGTTCTCCTAGTAGTTCCGCCACACGAAATACGTCATGAGCGCAAACACACCCAGAATCATGACCAACGCATAGTAGTAAATGAAGCCCGATTGGAACCAACGCACGACTCCAGACAGCCAGCCGACAATTTTCCATGAACCATTGACTACCGCGCCATCAATCAATTTCTGATCGCCAGCCTTCCAGAACACACGCCCCAGCTTCATGAAACCACCTGCGATCACATTGATCCAGAGTTTGTCCATGTAGTACTTCTCTTCAAAAAGTTTATTGATAGGGCTAAAAGTACGCTGAATCGCCGCAGGCACAGCAGGGTTGACAAGATAGCAATACCAGGCTGCCGCGACACCAGCCAATGCCAGCCAGAATGGCGCAGTCCAGATTGCATGCGTAGTCATCCCCATGACGGAAGTGAAGTCCTCACGAAGCACTTCCATTGCTGGGTGAGCATGCTCATTCACATACGTGACCCCTTTGAAGAAATCACCAAAGAGGAAATCAATCACCAGATACCCCACAACAATCGATGGAATAGCCAGCAAGACCAACGGTACGGTAACCACCCAAGGCGATTCATGCGGTTTGCTGTCATGGCCATGACCGTGACCATGGTCGTCGTGGTGATGCTCATGGGCATGGGGATCTTGGTCGTAACGCTCCTTACCCCAGAACACCAGGAAGTACATACGGAACGAATAGAACGCCGTAATGAACACACCAGAAAGCACTGCCCAATAGGCGATATCTGCAGCCCACAAATTGCTAGCATGTACGGCCACAATGATGGCGTCTTTTGAATAGAAACCAGCAAAAAATGGCGTGCCAATCAAGGCCAAAGAACCAATCAAAGATGTCCAGTGCGTAACGGGCATGTATTTACGCAAACCGCCCATATAACGCATATCCTGGTTGTGGTGCACGCCCATAATGACAGAGCCAGCGCCCAAGAACAGCAAGGCTTTGAAGAACGCATGGGTCATCAAGTGGAACACCGCCACGTTATAAGCAGATGCGCCCAGAGCCACTGTCATGTACCCCAACTGAGATAAGGTCGAGTAAGCCACCACACGCTTGATATCGTTCTGAATCAAGCCCAGTAAGCCCATGAAGAAAGCAGTAATAGCACCAATGATCAAAATGAAGTTCAGTGCAGTGTCTGACAGTTCATACAGCGGTGAAAAACGGGCCACCATGAAAATACCTGCCGTCACCATGGTTGCAGCGTGAATCAGAGCAGAGATAGGGGTTGGACCTTCCATCGAATCAGGCAGCCACACATGCAAAGGGAACTGTGCGGATTTACCCATTGCACCAATAAAAAGGCAAATCAATGCGACTGTCAGCAAACTGCGGTCAGTGCCAGGCATAGTCAAACTAGCCAACAGATCTTTTTGGGCAAAAACTTCCGCATAGCTGAAGGTATTAACACTGGCTACCAAAAGACCAATTCCGAGGATGAAACCAAAGTCGCCCACACGGTTAATCAAAAACGCCTTCAAATTAGCAAATACAGCAGTGGACTTTTGATACCAAAAACCAATCAGCAAATATGACACCAAACCAACAGCTTCCCAGCCAAAAAACAGCTGTAGCATATTGTTGCTCATCACGAGCATCAGCATGGAGAAGGTGAACAAAGAGATGTAGGAAAAGAAACGGTTGTAGCCCTCATCCTCTTGCATGTAGCCAATGGTATAGAGGTGAACCATCAAAGAAACGAAGGTCACCACCACCATCATCATGGCTGACAGGCTATCAATCTGAAAGCCAACCTCCATGGCAAGATTGCCCAAGACAGCCCATTGATAGAGTGTCTCGTTGAGCACAGGAGCACCATTGAGGACTTTCCACAAAGTCATCAAAGAAATCGCCAGCGCAATAAAAACACCAGCAATCGTGATGCTGTGGCTGGCTTTGCGGCCAAGCAAATTGCCCCCCATTTTGGTGCCAAAGATACCCACGATGGCAGAGCCAATTAACGGGGCCAAAGGCACCCAAAGCAAAGTGGAAGCGGAGAGTGTTGGAGTCATTGTTGTTATCCCTCTGCTTAGCCTTTGAGTGTCGTCAGGTCATCAGCGCTAATGCTGGTTCGTGCACGGAAGAGCTGAACCAAAATCGCCAGACCAATCGCTGCTTCAGCAGCAGCCACTGTCATGATGAAGAAAACGAATACCTGACCATGCAGATCGCCCAGGAAGTACGAAAAGGCTACGAAATTCATGTTCACGGCCAAGAGCATCAGCTCAATAGCCATCAGCAGAACAATTAAATTCTTGCGATTGAGAAAAATCCCAATCACTGAAATCGCAAACAAGATGGCACCTAAAGAAAGGAAGTGCCCTAAAGACAGATTCATGGCTTCACCTCTGCTTGTGCGTTACCCGCTTGATTTTCTTCAGGTTCAGCACGCTGCACTTTTTGCGCGGCAGGCATTTGAACAACTCGCACGCGATCTTTGGATTTCACTGCAATCTGCAAAGAAGGATCAATGACCTTATTGTCCTGACGCTTGCGCAAGGTCAAAGCGATAGCGGCGATCATGCCAACCAACAAAATCACCCCTGCAACCTGCACAGGCAATACGTATTCGGTGTACATGAGTTTGCCGAGTTCACGTGTATTGTTGTAATCGGCATGGGCAGCAATCAACTCGCCTGCTGCATCTGTAGTGGGAAAACCGATCCAAAGTACCGCAACCATTTGCCCCACAACGATGGCAAAAATGATCAATGCCAAAGGCAAGTTCTTCTTCATGGAACCTTGAATACGCTCAATGCGAATATCCAACATCATGACCACAAAGAGAAAAAGCACCATGACCGCGCCGAGATAAACCATGACCAACAAAATAGCCAAGAACTCTGCACGCATCAGCAACCAAATCCCAGCGGCCTGAGAGAAAGCAAAAATCAGGTACAACACCGCATGCACAGGGTTGCGCGCAGTCACAACACGCACAGCTGCAAACAACAGCACGGCGGCAAACAAATAAAAAAATACGGTTCTGACGTCCATCTCTGTCTTCTTTTCAGCCCTTTTCAAGGCGATGCGTTCTGAATATGCACAACAAAGCCTGCATGCACACTCCCCGACATTTGCGACCTCAATGTATAGGGTAGATCAATTGCAACTCGCAAACCCAATCCACCCAACACCATCAACGGTAAGGGGCATCAGCGGCTTTCGCTGCTGCAATATCCTTTTCATACCGATCACCAACTGCCAACAGCATTTCCTTAGTGAAGTACAAGTCACCACGCTTTTCACCGTGATATTCAAAAACCTGTGTCTCCACAATGGAGTCAACCGGGCAGCTCTCTTCACAGAAGCCACAGAAAATGCACTTGGTCAAATCGATGTCGTAGCGTGTTGTACGGCGTGAACCGTCATCACGTACATCCGACTCAATCGTGATCGCCATCGCTGGGCAAACTGCTTCACACAATTTGCAGGCAATACAACGCTCTTCACCATTTTCATATCTGCGCAATGCATGCAAACCACGAAAACGCGGCGAAAGCGGTGTTTTTTCTTCCGGAAACTGCACCGTCACATGCGGACGCATGGCATAACGGCCTGTCAGTGCCATCCCCTTGAACAATTCCCAGAGCATGAAACTCTTGAAAAAGTCCTTAAGAGAGAATGCGCTCTGCGGGGCAACCGGCGCAATTTTTTCATCAGTGGTAACTGCCATCGATTTGCTCCATTAATGCCAGATGTTCAGTGGCGAGAACAGCCAAGCGCCAACCAATACCACCCATACCAAAGTCAGAGGAATAAAGATTTTCCAACCCAAACGCATCACCTGGTCATAGCGGAAACGTGGGAATGTCGCACGAATCCAAATAAACCAACTCACGATCAATGCAGCCTTCAGGCCCAACCAAATCCAGCCTGGGATGAATTCCAAAAATCCAACCGGCGCATCCCAACCGCCCAAGAACAGAATGGCAGCCAAGAAAGACACTAGCCACATGCTGGCGTATTCAGCCAAGAAAAAGATTGCGAACCCCATACCGGAGTACTCAACCATGTGACCGGCCACAATCTCGCCCTCGCTCTCAACCATGTCGAATGGGTGGCGGTTGGTTTCAGCAACCACGGAAATCATGTACACCACAAACAGTGGCAGCAATGGCAACCAGTTCCAAGACAGAAAATTCAAACCAATATCAGCAAAACGCCCTACTTCCTGCACACGCACAATCTCAGAAAGATTCATGCTGCCTGTCACCATCACAACGGCCAGGAAGCAAAAACCCAAAGCGATTTCGTAACTGATCATCTGGGCCGACGCACGAATAGCACCCAGAAATGGATATTTAGAGTTAGAAGCCCAACCCGCAATGATCACACCATAGACCTCAATAGAGGTGATGGCCATAATCAGCAATACACCTGCATGCACATTGGCCAACGCCAAATCCGGACCGAATGGAATAGCCACCCAAGCAGCCAAAGCGGGCATGATGGCCATAACAGGCCCCAACAAGTAGAGCTTGAAACTAGCCGCACTTGGGCGAATCACTTCTTTGGTTAACAGCTTCAAGCCGTCAGCCAAAGGCTGCAACAAACCCCATGGCCCCAAACGGTTAGGACCATAGCGCACCTGCATCCAACCTAATAACTTGCGTTCCCACAAAGTCAGATAGGCTACCGCAATCATCAACGGCGCGACAATCAAAATGATTTTCAACAAATTCCAAATGACTGGCCAAGCAATTCCACCGAGTGTGGATGAACCCCAGTTGTAAAAGGAGTCGATCATGCATTCACCTCTTCAACCTTGGTTTGGCGTGCAGATACTTGTAGTCCGTCTAAATCCGCAGCAAAACCTGCTCGCGAACCCAACTGCGCATCTTTAGTGGCCTGTAATGCAGGGGCTCGGCGCACTAGTCCGTCTAATTGGTACATGCTGGCCACAACAGGGGCCGCAGTGGCTTCTTGAATTTGAGCCTCCACTGCGCCAGCAGCATTGCTTAGCAGCGTTTCGGGCACGAAAGTTGGCTTGTCTGCACCAATGCATTGAGCCAGCACTTGCTGAGAATCTTCGTAATCGAACTGCGGCACACCCAGCAAATTGCCCAGGACGCGCAGTACTTTCCATGCCGGACGTGTTTCAGCCAAAGGCTTCACAACCGCATGGAAACTTTGCAGACGGCCTTCTGCATTGACAAAGCTGCCTGATGTTTCCGTGAATGGAGAGATTGGCAGCAGCACGTCAGAGAATTCCAGATTGGTCTTGAACGGACTCAGCGTCACCACCATCTCGGACTTTTGCAAACCTGCAACAGCGGCTTGGCCTGAAGTACTGTCAAATTGCGGCTCAGTATTGAGCAGCACAACAGCTTTGAGACCGCCTTCGAGCATTTGCTTGGCATTCAGGCCACGGTTTTTCGGTGTGGCACCAACCCATTGGGCGCCAACCGTGTTGGCCGCTTCGGTCAGGAAACCGACCGATGCTCCAATTTGTTCGCCCAACCAGTTAGCTAAACGCAAAATCGCTGTAGCGCGGGCATGGTGAGCCACCGCATTCCCCAACAAAATTGCTTTGCTACCGGAACCAGCCAACAATTGTTTGGCCACGGCGGCATCGTCACTTTGTACGGCCACTTCGACCGGAGAAGCTATGCCTTTTTCAGCTGCCACAGCCGCGACCAATTGAGACAAACGTGTCAGCCACTGTGTCGCCGGCACCGCCCAAGACTTGGCCAGTGGCATTGCCCAGTCGTATTCATTTTCTGCAAACGCATACACCTGTGCACCACCCTTAGTGGCTTGGCGTAGACGAGAAGCAAACAATGGGTGCTCTTTGCGGATGTTAGAGCCAACCACAAACGCCTGCCCCAGAGTCGACAGCGAGGCAATTGAGGTGCCTAACCAACGCACGCCTTGTGGTGCCTCAAAATCGGCATGACGCAGACGGTAATCAATACTGTCACTGCCCAAGCCTTTGATCAGCTGCTTAGCCAAAAACAGCTCTTCCAGAGTGCTGTGTGGACTCACCAATGCACCAATACTGTCTGCACCGTGGTCATTTTTGATTTGTTTGAACCCGTTGGCAACGTACTCCAAGGCTTGCTGCCAGGACACTTCGTGCCATTGGCCACCTTGCTTGACCATGGGAGCGGTCAAACGGTCAGGCCCATTCAATGACTCATAGGAAAAACGATCACGGTCGGCAATCCAGCATTCATTAACGGCATCATTCTCGAAAGGCAGAACGCGCATTACTTTGTGATTTTTGACCTGCACAATCAAATTCGCACCAGAAGAATCGTGTGCAGCAATAGATTTGCGACGCGACAATTCCCATGTACGGGCGCTGTAGCGGAACGGTTTGCTGGTCAAGGCGCCGACCGGGCAGATATCGATCATATTGCCCGAAAGCTCGGAATCAACGGTATCGCCTTTAACCGTAGTGATCTCTGAGTGCTCACCACGATTAATCATTCCCAGCTCCATCACACCGGCCACTTCTTGGCCAAAGCGTACGCAGCGGGTGCACTGAATGCAGCGGCTCATCTCTTCCATTGAAATCAATGGGCCCACATTTTTGTGCAGTACAACACGCTTCTCTTCTTGGTAGCGCGAAGTGCCTTGACCATATCCGACAGCCAAATCTTGCAACTGGCATTCACCGCCTTGGTCACAAATCGGGCAATCCAATGGGTGATTGATGAGCAAAAACTCCATCACCGATTGCTGCGCTTGAACAGCCTTGGCGCTATTGGTGTGGACGATCATGCCCTGCGTCACAGGCGTGGCGCATGCAGGCAGTGCTTTAGGGGCTTTTTCTACATCAACCAAACACATGCGGCAATTGGCCGCAATAGACAACTTTTTGTGGTAGCAAAAATGAGGAATATAGGTGCCTGCTTTTTCAGCAGCATGCATGATCATGCTACCTTCAAGCACTTCAACTTTTTTGCCATCCAGTTCGATTTCAACCATCAATCGTTCTCCCCATCAGGCAGCCGCACGTTGCGCGGCATTGGCGGCAGCAGCTGCTGCAATGGCTCCTGCCATACCCGGCAGGACTGGATCGGTCGGTGCAGGAGGCTGCGCCTTCACAATCATGGCCTCAAACTCGTGACGGAAGTGTTTGAGCATAGCGCGAACAGGCATTGCCGCAGCATCACCCAGAGCGCAAATCGTACGTCCTTGGATATTACCTGCCACGTTATCGAGCAAGTCCAAATCTCCCGGACGACCTTGGCCTTCCAGAATTCGGTTCACCACACGCGAGAGCCAACCGGTTCCTTCGCGGCAAGGCGTGCATTGTCCACAAGACTCATGTGCATAGAAATAGGACAGGCGCGCCAAGGATTCAACCATACAGCGTGAGTCATCCATCACGATTACTGCGCCAGAGCCCAGCATGGACCCAGCCTTAGCGATGGAGTCGTAATCCATCGTGCATTCCATCATCATGTCCGCAGGAATCACTGGAGACGAAGAGCCGCCTGGAATGACTGCTTTGAGTTGGCGGCCTGGCCGCATACCGCCAGCAAGCTCCAACAGTTTGGAGAAAGGTGTCCCCATGGGAACCTCGTAATTCCCGGGCAGCATCACATCTCCACTGACAGAGAAAATCTTTGTGCCACCATTATTGGGCTTGCCACACTCCAAATAGGCTTGCCCACCATTACGCACAATCCAAGGTACTGCCGCAAAAGTCTCTGTATTGTTGATCGTCGTCGGTTTACCGAATAAACCAAAGCTAGCAGGAAATGGCGGTTTAAACCGCGGCTGACCTTTCTTGCCTTCTAAAGACTCCAGAAGTGCGGTTTCCTCTCCACAAATATAAGCACCGAAACCATGGTGCGCGTGGAGTTGAAAACTAAACGAGGTCCCCAGAATATTCGCGCCTAAATATCCTGCCGCGCGCGCTTCATCTAGCGCAGCCTCAAACCGCTCGTAAGCCTCGAAAATTTCACCATGGATGTAGTTATATCCCGCACTCGCCCCCATCGTGTAGCCAGCAATGATCATGCCTTCAATCACGATGTGCGGGTTGAACATCAAAATATCACGGTCTTTGCAAGTACCAGGCTCACCTTCATCAGAATTGCAGACAACGTATTTTTGCCCAGGAAAAGTGCGTGGCATGAAACTCCACTTCAAGCCAGTTGGGAAGCCAGCGCCTCCACGGCCACGTAATCCCGACTCTTTAAGAATCGCGATCATCTGATCCTGCGACAAACCTTCGCCGCCATCTTTAGCCAGAATTTTCTTGAGTGCTTGGTAACCACCTCGCGCTTCATAGTCTTGAATAGACCAATTCTGACCATTCAAGCCCGCATAAATTTGAGGCTCAATATGGCGATCATGGAAACAAGTTTCGTTACCTGTCGATTTGAACGATTGCAATACATCACGCAGACTCATTTTTTAGCCTCCGCACGCAAAGCGTCTACCAGCTGATCCAAGCGATCATTACTCATGAAGCTGCACATATCACGATCATTCACGAGCATGACAGGAGCATCAGCGCACGCGCCCAAACACTCGCATTGTTGCAACGTGAACATACCATCTACGGTGGTATCACCCATGTGAACTTTGAGTCGTTGCTCAAGGTGCAGCAAAGCCTCTTTACCACCACGCAATTGGCAAGGCAAATTGGTGCAAACAGCCAACTTAAACTGCCCTAACGCCTGCTGGTTGTACATGTTGTAGAAAGTCGTCACCTCATGCACGGCAATCTCTGGCATCTCCAGGACTTCTGCAATCACAGCTTCGCTTTCCTGCGAAACATAACCCAACTCTTGCTGCACGATCGACAAACAAGCCATAACTGCTGACTGCTTGCGCTCAGAAGGGTATTTGGCGACCTCACGCGCAAAACGCGCCTTGGTGGCTTCGGTAATCATCGATCAACCTCCCCGAACACAATATCCAACGTACCAAGAATCAGCACCGCATCAGAAAGCATGTAACCACGCGTCACTGCATCCATCGCAGAGAGGTGCGCAAAACCAGGCGCACGAATTTTCAAACGATAAGGCTTATTTGCCCCATCACTGATCATGTAAATACCAAATTCACCTTTTGGATGCTCCACTGCCGCATAAGTCTCACCAGCTGGGACTTTAAAACCTTCAGTAAACAACTTGAAATGGTGAATCAAGTCCTCCATGCCAGATTTCATATTGGCACGATGGGGCGGAGCTACTTTGCGGTCATCAGTAATCACAGGTCCTGGATTAGCTCTGAGCCAGTCGACGCATTGCTTGATGATCCGATTGGACTCCCGCATTTCACGCATACGGACTAGGTAACGGTCATAGCAATCGCCCGTAACCCCTACTGGAATATCAAAATCCAGTCGATCGTAGACTTCGTAGGGCTGAGTTTTACGCAAATCCCACGCCACGCCAGATCCGCGAAGCATAGGCCCCGTCATTCCCAGGTTCATAGCATCATCGGCACTGACAACGCCAATACCAACAGTGCGTTGTTTCCAAATGCGGTTCTCAGTCAGCAGCGTTTCATACTCATCCACACAGCCTGGAAAACGTTGCGTGAAATCATCAATAAAATCCAGCAAAGAACCCGCGCGTTTCGCATTCAAGGCATCCAAACTACGCTTATTTCGAACCTTGGAAGCTTTGTACTGAGGCATGCTATCGGGCAGATCACGATAAACGCCGCCCGGACGGAAGTAAGCCGCATGCATACGCGCACCAGATACAGCCTCATACATATCAAACAGATCTTCACGCTCACGGAATGCATAAATCAGCACAGTAGAACTACCCGCATCATTGGCATTCCCTCCCAACCACATCAAGTGATTGAGAATACGCGTAATTTCCGAAAACATTACGCGTATGTATTGAGCACGCAGCGGAACCTCAATCCCCAAGAGCTTCTCAATGGCCATGCAATAGGCATGTTCATTGCACATCATGGAGACATAATCCAAGCGATCCATGTAGGGCAGCGATTGAATAAATGTCTTATGCTCCGCTAATTTTTCTGTTGCACGATGCAACAGACCAATATGGGGGTCAGCGCGCTGCACCACCTCACCATCGAGCTCCAATACGAGGCGCAGCACACCGTGCGCAGCAGGGTGCTGAGGTCCAAAGTTCAACGAGTAATTCTTAATTTCAGCCATAGTTTTATCTCACCTGACCTGCCACAAAAGCCGATCAGTGCAGGCCTCCGTACTTATCTTCGCGAATGATCCGCGGAGTAATCTCACGCGGCTCAATGCTTACAGGCTGATAAAGAACGCGCTTTTGCTCCTCGTCATAACGCATTTCAACATGGCCAGAGAGAGGAAAATCCTTACGGAATGGATGACCAATAAAGCCATAGTCGGTCAAGATGCGACGCAAATCATCGTGACCTTCAAACAGAATGCCATAAAGATCAAATGCCTCACGTTCAAACCAATTAGCAGAGCGCCAAATGCCAATCAGTGAAGGCAAGACAGGAAAATCATCATCCTGCGCAAAAACACGCACCCGAACGCGCTGATTCAAACTCACTGACAACAATTGAACAACAGCTGCAAAACGCAAACCATCCCAAACACCGTCGCCATACTCAGAAAAATCAACACCGCAAAGATCAACAAGAATCTCAAAGCGGCACTCAGAATTTTTTTGCAAGAGTTGCATCACAGCCAAATAATTAGCTGCAGAGACATCAACAACCACCTGATCCAATGAAACAGCAACCGATTTCACCAAATCGCCAAGCACACGCTCAAAAACCGCTCTCGAAGCCTGTGCATCTTGCTGCACCAAAGGGGTCACACTCGTGGTATTCGTTATCGTCATTATTCACCCCTCAAACACGCGCAATCGTATTTGTCCGCCGAACTTTTTCCTGAAGCTGAATAATCCCATACATAAGCGCCTCTGCCGTCGGAGGACACCCAGGAACATATATATCAACAGGTACCACGCGATCACATCCGCGCACAACGGAATAACTGTAATGGTAATAACCACCACCATTAGCGCATGAACCCATGGAAATCACCCAACGAGGCTCTGCCATCTGATCGTAAACCTTACGCAAAGCCGGCGCCATCTTATTGCACAAAGTACCCGCCACAATCATCACATCTGCCTGACGCGGACTGGCGCGAAACACCTCCGCACCAAAACGTGACAAGTCATAACGAGCAGCTGCGGTATGCATCATCTCCACCGCACAACAAGCCAAACCAAAAGTCATCGGCCACAGCGATCCCGCCTTAGCCCAGTTTGCGACCGAATCGTAAGTCGTAGTCACAAACCCTTGCTTGAGGACACCTTCAATCATCCTTGCACTCCTTGGCGAGCACGCCCGCAATCAAGATCAGATAGACCCGATTATTCCCAAGTCAGGGCACCCTTGGCCCACTCATAAGCGAAACCCACGACCAAAATAGTCAGGAATATCAACACCGCAACGAAGCCGGTCAAACCAACATCGCGCAACGCCACCGCCCAAGGGAAAAGAAAAGCG
This sequence comes from Lampropedia puyangensis, assembly GCF_004833285.1. Taxonomy (GTDB): domain Bacteria; phylum Pseudomonadota; class Gammaproteobacteria; order Burkholderiales; family Burkholderiaceae_C; genus Lampropedia; species Lampropedia puyangensis. The sequence continues at coordinate 450,309 of NZ_STFG01000001.1, read as the reverse complement.
ATCTCCAAATCAAACAAAATGAAAAGGATCGCAACGAGGTAGTAACGCACATCAAATTTCATGCGCGCATCATCAAAAACCTCAAACCCGCACTCGTAAGCAGAGTTCTTGGCTGCATCTGGCTTTGTTGGCCCCAAAATCCAACCCAAAACGAGAGGCAATACCCCTACCGCACTACCAACCAGGATAAACAGCAAAACCGGTAGATATTGTTCGAGATTCATGGATCGTCGCCATCGTGCAAAGCCTTACCACCGCAACACAGGATTGCAGCAGGACTCTTTTTTATCTGGTTATGGTGCCGTCGGCGAGACTCGAACTCGCACAGCCATGGGCCACTACCCCCTCAAGATAGCGTGTCTACCAATTCCACCACGACGGCTTCTTTTTTAGAATTTCCATTGTTTTACAAGGCGCTGCATCGTGGGCAGCTTATTGAGGGGTTATCACCTTGCGAAACAGCCAGAATTCTAACCTTAAAAACACAGCCCGATGGTCAGCACACTGCATTCCCTGTGAATATTTTTATATTTTTATAGATTGATCCATAGCAACAGCCATCTAACTGCATGCACTCAAACCTCTTCACACCTTGGGGACAGATTGGACATCCCTATATGCACACAAAAAAAGCAGCCGACATAGGCTGCTTTTTTAAAAAACCGCATGCTGTCACAGCCATGTGATATGTATGAATCTACCCTACATCAATTCGCGCTTGTGCCGCTACTTGCAGACTCCTGCTGCGAAGCAGCCTCGCTGGACGCTGCGGGCGCACTGGCTGCAGGAATCGAATCGACCGTAGCACTGCCAGTAGAAGCAGGAGCAACCGAGGAAGGAATTACCGTGGAACCTGCCCCCGGAATTTCTGATGCAGCACCAGTCTCAGCAGGCACTGGCAGAGTCGCATTTTCCAGCACACTAGTCCCACCATCAGAGTTGTTAGTACGCTGCATACCAGAACTGGCCATGAACGTCAGCACCAGAGTAGCCGCAAAAAAAACTGTGGCACTTACAGCCGTCATTCTCGAGAGGAAATTAGCACTACCAGAGGCCCCAAAAAGACTACCAGAACTCCCTGCCCCCAACGAGGCTCCCATATCGGCACCTTTACCATGCTGAACCAAAATCAAACCCGCCATGGTCAGCGCAGCCAGAATCTGAACCACCAAGACAACCGTCATCGACATACTCATACTCAACCACCTTTTATCAATTCAACCTAATTGTAATTACCAACAGAGCACGCGCATGCGCATCACTCGCCACACAATTGCGCTGCTTGCACGATCGCCAAAAAGTCTTGCGCCTTCAACGCGGCACCACCAATCAAGCCACCATCTATATCAGCCTGAGCGAGAAGCTGCTTCGCATTAGCAGCATTCATACTTCCCCCATACAAAATGGCGGTATTGGCAGCAGCCTCCGATAGTTGCTTCAACTGATGACGAATAGCCGCATGGATTTCCTGCGCCTGCTCAGGCGAAGCTGTTCGCCCCGTACCGATAGCCCAAACAGGCTCATATGCAATCACCAAACGTGACACATCCAACTCAGACTGCATCAATACCGCATGCACCTGCGCGGCAACCACCGCAAGAGCGCGACCTGCATCACGCTCTTCCAATGTTTCTCCAACGCACACAATAGGCGTCAAGCCTGCCTGCTGCGCTGCCACAGCCTTCTGCGCAACCAATGAATCACTTTCACCTTGATATTTACGACGCTCAGAATGACCAACAATAGCGTAGCGAACACCAAATTCCGCAACCATTGAAGCAGCCACATCTCCAGTGAAAGCCCCAGAAGCAGCGGCCGACACATCCTGGACCGCCAGAGCCAAGGAAGAATTCTTCTTGTCAATCAACTGCCTAAGCTGCGCCACATAAACAATGGGCGGTGCAATCGCAACATCAACTTGTCCAGGCAACTCACCAGCACAAGGCAACCCAGCAGCCACAGCAGAAACCAAATCTGCATTGACAGCCAAACTGCCATTCATCTTCCAATTACCTACAACCAATTTTCGGGGCATTGTTTGTCCTCTATTTCTCTCATCATCACCAAGTCAGCACAATTTTTCCAACATGCCGACTGGACTCCATCAACTCATGCGCCTGAGCAGCTTGCGCAGCAGGAAAAGTTTGGTACACCACAGGCTTGATGACGCCCTGCTGCAAAAGCGGCCAAACATGCCGATGCAAGGCCTGCGCGACTTGCGCCTTGAACTGCACCGAGCGTGGACGCAAAGTTGACCCCGTAATCGTCAAGCGGCGACGCAGCACCAACCCCGCATCAAATGCGGCCTGTAAACCACCTTGGACGGCGATGATGACCAAACGACCATCTTCAGCCAAGCATTGCACTTCACGCTGCACATAGTCCCCGGTGACCATATCCAAGATCACATCCACACCACGTCCAGCAGTCAACTCAGCAACCTTGGCCACAAAGTCTTCCACACGGTAATTGATTGCATGATCAGCACCCAATGCCAAGCACGCATCACACTTTTCTTTTGTACCTGCCGTCACCACAACACGCGCCCCCTTGGCTTTAGCCAATTGAATCGCAGTAACACCAATACCGCTGCTGCCACCTTGAACAAGCACAGTCTCACCAGCCTGCAAAGCACCACGCTCGAACACATTACTCCAGACGGTAAAAAAAGTCTCAGGCAAGCTTGCAGCTTGCACATCGGTATACCCATCAGGCACAGGCAAGCATTGCTCCACAGGGGCCACACAGTACTGCGCGTAGCCACCTCCAGCGACCAGAGCACATACCCGATCACCCAGCTTAAACCCCGCAGCCGCAATAGCAGAAGCATCACCATCTACCACAACACCCGCAACTTCAAGACCGGGTAACACACTCACCCCCGGAGGCGGAGCGTAATGGCCCTTTCGCTGCAAGACATCTGGCCGATTCACCCCGCTAGCGGCCACGCGAATCAACAGCTCCCCACCCCCTGCAACAGGACGAAGAGCCTCCCCTAAATGCAAAACATCAGGCGCGCCATATTCACGCAGCAGAACTGCTTGCATCGTCGTGGATGTTTCGGCCAATGGCATTGCAGTACAACCTTTACTCTTGGCCAGACTCTTGAGGAGCTTCTTGGCGCACTGGACGATCCAACAGGGCTTTCATCGACAGCTTGATACGTCCCTTGTCATCGGTCTCCAACACTTTAACTTTGACGATTTGGCCTTCTTTCAAGTAGTCAGAGACTTTTTCCACACGCTCGTGCGCGATCTGACTGATATGCAGCAAACCATCTTTGCCCGGCAAAATATTCACCAAAGCACCAAAGTCGAGTAACTTGGTCACAGCACCTTCATACACACGGCCAATTTCTGCTTCAGCAGTAATTTCCTCGATGCGCCGCTTGGCTTCATCAGCTTTAGCGCCATCAACCGCAGCAATCGTAATCGTGCCATCTTCAGCGATATCGATTTGAGTGCCTGTTTCCTCGGTCAATTGACGAATGGTTGCGCCACCCTTGCCAATCACGTCGCGGATTTTCTCAGGATTGATTTTCAGCGTGTACAGCTTAGGCGCAAAGTTAGACACCTCGGTCTTAGCCTCACCCATAGATTCACGCATCTTGCCCAAGATATGCAAACGCGCTTCTTGCGCTTGCGCCAAGGCCACTTGCATGATTTCGCGCGTAATACCTTGGATCTTGATATCCATCTGCAGCGCGGTAATCCCTGTTGTGGTGCCAGCCACTTTAAAGTCCATATCACCCAAGTGATCCTCATCACCCAAGATGTCGGTGAGTACAGCAAAGCGGCTGTCATCTTTGATCAAGCCCATTGCGATACCAGCCACATGCGCTTTCAAAGGCACACCAGCATCCATCAGTGACAGACAGCCACCACACACCGACGCCATGGAAGAAGAGCCATTGGACTCCGTGATTTCAGAGACCACACGCATCACGTAAGGAAACTCATCCTTGGCAGGCAAAACTGCCTCCAAAGCGCGCTTAGCCAAGCGGCCATGGCCAATTTCACGGCGCTTTGTCGATCCCATACGCCCCACCTCACCTGTAGCAAATGGAGGCATGTTGTAGTGCAGCATGAAACGCTCTTCATACTCGCCAGCAAGGGCATCAATACGCTGCGCATCACGCTCGGTGCCCAAAGTAGTCACCACCAAAGCCTGCGTCTCACCACGGGTGAACAGGCTTGAACCGTGTGTGCGAGGCAGCACACTATTGCGAATCTCAATCGGACGAACAGTGCGTGTGTCGCGACCATCAATACGCGGCTCACCCGCCAAAATCTGACCACGAACAATTGCAGCTTCAGTATCAAACAGAATGTTATCTACATTGATAGGGTCAAACTCCAGACCCTGCTCTGCCAAAGCAGCCTTGGCTTTGGCGTAAACCTCGCGCGTAGCTTGAGTACGGTCTTGCTTGGAGCGAATTTGGTAAGCAGCTCGCAAACCCTCTTCCGCCAAACCATTGACCTTGGCGATAAATGCATGGTCTTTTTCAGGCGCTTGCCATGCCCACACAGGCTTGCCAGCATCACGCACCAATTCATGAATAGCGTTGATTGCCACTTTACCTTGGTCGTGCCCAAACACAACTGCTCCAAGCATTACATCTTCCGTCAATTGGTCAGCCTCTGACTCAACCATCAGCACTGCAGACTCAGTACCTGCGACCACCAAGTCCAAGCGGCTGTTTTTACGCGCTGTTTTGCCTGGATTGAGCACATACTGACCATTCACATACCCCACGCGCGCCGCGCCAATAGGGCCATTGAATGGGATACCAGAAACGCCCAAAGCAGCACTCACTGCAATCATCGCCGCAATATCAGCATCCACCTCTGGATTCAGAGAAATGGTGTGCACAACCACATGCACTTCGTTGTAAAAGCCTTCAGGGAACAGCGGGCGAATTGGACGATCAATCAAGCGGCTGGTCAATGTTTCCAATTCGCTTGGCTTGGCTTCACGCTTGAAAAAACTACCAGGAATCTTGCCTGCAGCGTAAGTTTTCTCAATGTAATCCACTGTCAAGGGGAAGAAGTCTTGCCCTGGTTTGGCATTTTTGCTTGCCACCACTGTTGCCAGCACCACGGTATCTTCGATATTAACCAACACTGCGCCTGTTGCTTGGCGAGCAACTTCGCCAGTTTCCATCACAACTTTGTGGTCGCCCCACTGAAACTCTTTCACTACTTTATTAAAAATAGACATCTTTGCTCCTTCAATGCAACGAGAGTCATCTTAAAAAATCCTGGCAATAAGCGCCCCAATCCATAGAGACACCCACCCAAGAATATTTCAGAGCCTATTTGCTTACCGCATACAGAACACGATGCCATTCCATCGATACCGTCTACTACACGACACCCATGGAATGACACAGCTTCGCTCTGCCAGCACTCTGAAAAACGAAAACCTACAAATACAAAACGCCTGAGCGCTCCACAGCAAACCCAGGCGTTCCATGCACCATGTGCAAATTACTTACGCAGACCCAGCTTAGCGATCAGCGCAGTGTAACGATCGGCGTCTTTAGCCTTGAGGTAATCCAACAGCTTACGACGACGGCTCACCATACGCAGCAAACCGCGGCGACCGTGGTGGTCTTTAGCGTGCTGCTTGAAGTGAGGAGTCAACTCATTGATGCGTGCTGTCAACAAAGCCACTTGCACTTCTGGGCTACCTGTATCGTTAGCAGCACGTGCATTGTCTTTGATGACCTCTGCTTTAGCGGTCGAAGAAATCATGATTTACTTCCTTGATATAAGGCGCATTCCTTGGCGCCCTGTTGCCACATGCGTCGCGACTGGAAAATGGCCACGACGTGAAAAACGAGAGATTGTAGCCGATATTAAAAATACACAGGGCTTTTTGCATACAAGTGCCTGCCCAGTGCGTACCTCACGCCTTGAACCATTGCTGGTATTGAGCCCGTGTTTGCGCAAACACCGAAGCCAACACCTTGGCATGATTGACTTGATGGCGTGCAACCAATCGCGCATCGGCAATCGTGCGCGACTTGCAATACCAGTGGCAACTGTGCTGCAACAAAAACAACTCCGCTGACAGTTGGTAGGCACGCTCCTTGGCGCCCAATCCCTGCTGATTGTCCACCACCTGCCGAATACCGAGCGCATGCAATTGCAATAGCCGCTTGAAGTCCAAAGTCAACGGCGCTGCAAATCGCTCGATGTATGGCACGCACAAGGCCCAGCGCCCCATCCGAGTCATCGCATCTGACTCTTTTGCAATAGCCTCGGCCAAACGCTCAACCTGTCCCGCTACGCCACGCTCGCTCCCCTCAAAAGTCTCCCAAATCTGGGACTGTCGCACCACATCCTGCTCCCGAATGGCCCGCAGATAGCCTTGCGTGAGCGTCTCCATGTGCTTTTCCACCTGCAAACCCGCCAAATGCCGCCCCAAAAACGCCACCCGCTGCGCCTGATAACGAGCGCGCAACACCAACCACAAGCCAGTCAAAACCAGCAATAAAAAAGCAATATCCATTTTCTCAATTCACCCACACCTTAGTTTTGCATTTCAAGTGCTTTGCCACGCATGCATATCAAACATCCACTTGCACATCATCCCCATGCAGCTCCATCAACTCCCTACGGGCACTGGCTTCTCCTTTGCCCATCAGTTGCGTAAAAAAGCCTTCCGTCTGCGCAAAATTAAACACCCCCAATTGCACGGGCAACAAATGTCGCGTATCCGGGTTCAAGGTTGTATCCCACAATTGCTCCGCATTCATTTCTCCCAAGCCCTTGAAGCGGCCAATAGTCCAAGCCCCTTCACGCACACCATCCTTGCGCAATTTTTCCAGTGCTGTATTGAGCTCCTGCTCACTGAGCACATACAGCTTAGTGGCTGGCTTCTTGCCCCGCGCAGGCACGCTGATACTGTAGAGCGGCGGCTGCGCAACATACACGTGCCCAGTCTCGATCAGCTTAGGGAAGTGGCGGAAAAATAGCGTCAGCAAGAGCACTTGAATATGCGCACCATCCACATCCGCATCACTGAGAATACAAATTTTCCCGTATCGCAAACCTGAGAGGTCTACGTCATCATTAGGGCCGTGTGGATCCACACCAATCGCAACAGAGATATCGTGCACCTCGGTATTGGCAAACAAGCGATCGCGCTCAACCTCCCACGTATTGAGCACCTTGCCACGCAAAGGTAAAACCGCTTGACTTTCCTTGTCGCGCCCCATTTTGGCACTGCCACCAGCCGAATCGCCTTCGACCAGAAACACCTCGTTATACGCCAAGTCGCGGCTTTCGCAATCAGTCAACTTACCTGGCAAAACGGCTACGCCTGAACCTTTGCGTTTTTCCACTTTCTGGCCGGCACGCTGACGGGTTTGCGCCGCCTTGATCGCCAACTCAGCGATCTTGCGTCCGTACTCCACGTGCTGGTTGAGCCACAGCTCCATCGTGGGTTTGACAAAACTGGACACCAAACGAACGGCATCACGCGAATTGAGCTTTTCCTTGATCTGACCTTGAAACTGCGGATCAAGAATCTTGGCCGACAAGACATAACTGGCCCGCGAGAACACATCCTCAGGCATGAGCTTGACACCTTTTGGCAACAACGCATGCATGTCGATAAAACTCTTGACGGCCTGGAACAGGCCATCGCGCAAGCCACTATCGTGCGTTCCGCCTGCGGTGGTCGGAATCAGGTTCACATAACTCTCACGCATCGGATGGCCATCTTCCGTGAACGCCACACACCAAGCAGCCCCCTCGCCCACCGCGAAACTATCATTGTGCTTATCGGCATAGCCTTCACCTTCAAACATCGGGATCACCGGATCCGTCGTTAAAGTTTGTGCCAAATAATCACTCAGGCCGCCCTTGTATTGCCAAGTCTGAGTCTGCTTGGTTTTTTCATTAGTCAATGCCACCGCGACGCCGGGCATCAGCACCGCCTTGCTACGCAACAAGTGCATCAACTCAGGCATTGGCAAGGCTTTGGACTCGAAATACTTGGCATCAGGCCATACACGCACGGATGTGCCTTGCTTGCGATCGCCGCTTTGCGCTTTACGCACAGTCAACGGCTCCACCACATCACCGCCATTGCCAAAAACCAAATGCGCAACCTGGCCATCACGGTAAATCGTGACCTCTAACCGTGTAGCCAGCGCATTCGTAACCGAGACGCCGACACCATGCAAGCCACCAGAGAAACTGTAGGCACCGCCCGACTCCTTATCAAACTTGCCTCCAGCGTGCAGCCGGGTAAAGACCAACTCCACCACAGGCGCTTTTTCTTCAGGATGCAAGCCAAAAGGAATGCCGCGCCCCTCATCCTCGACGCTGATCGAGCCATCGTCATGCAAGGTAAAACGAATTTTTTTGCCAAACCCTGCCAACGCCTCATCAGCGGCGTTGTCCAGCACTTCTTGAATAATATGTAGCGGATTGTCTGTTCGGGTGTACATCCCCGGGCGCTGCTTAACTGGCTCTAAGCCTTTGAGAACCTTGATGGAGCCTTCGGAATACCCGTTGTTGCCGCCTGTGGCGGTGCTTTTAGTCTGTGTAGCCATGGGCGGAGATTGTAGTAGTGCAAGACGCCATACCACAGCAAGACAATCATCTGCGTCAGACCTGCTTAGATGTGAGCGACCATTGTTGACCAGTCAATCCGAATCAGCAGCCCTTGACGCCGAGCGCCAGCTATAGCCTCAAACTCTTTATTGCGCCGCTTTACTAGGCTTGGGCTGACTGCGCTGCTGCTGAATCTTCTGTGCGTATTGCGCTATCTGCTGAGCCAATGTGTCGCGCCCAGCGCGCTGGGCAAAATCGACAGCTGTCAAACCCAATTGGTTTTTCATGGTCGGATCAGCCCCTTCTTGCATCAACAGCTTCACCACATCATTGGTGCCATATTGCGCAGCCATCATCAACGGCGTGGTGTTATTGGGTGATTGCGCATCAATGTACGCATTGTGCTCAAGCAGTAAGCGCGCAATAACCACTTGCGTGTCCCCCTCCCCTGACGCAGCGTAATGCAGCGGGGTCCAGTGTGTTTTATTCACATGCGCGCCCTGCCGCATCAGTCGCGTCACCGCATCGGCATTGCCGCGAATAGCGGCCAACATCAAAGGGCTCTCATCGCGTGCATTGCGGAACTCCACATTGGTTTTTTCTGATGACATCAACCCATTGAACGCATTCAGGCTGCCCAACTGCAGTGCCAATGTTAAGGGACTTTGGCCTTTGTCGTTAAGGACATTCGGCTCTACGCCATCCTCGAGCAAACGACGAACGGCACCTTCATTGTCACGCGTCACATATGTGAACAAATCATTTTGTTGTTGCGTCAAAGGCCTCAACTGATTCTGCTTGGCACCAGCAGAAGGTGTTTGCGCAACAACAGCCGCAGCCCCCAAACTCAGCACAACAGATAGAGTCAAAGCCAATAAAGACCGCGCAGCAGTACACCCATTTGCCATAGTGTTGCGTGCACTTTGCTTCGCAAAACATTTCATCAAAAACACCTCAGATTGTTATTGGAGCGCATGCCCCGCTCATGCTGGCGAGCTGGTATACGCCGAACCACTTCGTTGCACGCCCCACTTTGCATCAAAGATGCCATTTTGGCATTGCGCACATTGCCTGTGCAGGCGCCAATGTCTTATTCGTGATTAGGACTAAAGAGCGTATCAAAATTACGACTAGTGGCCTGCGCCACCTGCTCAAATGGTATCGAACGCAATTGTGCAATGCACTGTGCCACATGCACCACGTGGACTGGCGTATTGGTTTTACCCCGGTACGGCACTGGCGCCAAGTAAGGACTATCGGTTTCCACCAGCATGCGCTCAAGAGGGACAAATCGGGCCACGTCTTGCAAAGCCGCAGCATTCTTGAAAGTCACAATGCCAGCAAAAGAAATGTAGTACCCCCTATCGAGCACTTGGCGCGCTACCTGCATGTTTTCTGCAAAACAATGAAAGACGCCCCCAGCCAGATTGCCTGCGCCATCCTCTCCTTCTTGCGCCAAAATATCCAGCGTATCTTGGGCTGATGAACGGGTGTGAATCACCAACGGTTTACGCACCTCACGAGCTGCGCGAATATGCACACGAAATCGCTCGCGCTGCCACTCCATATCGGCAATGCTGCGCCCGGCTTTTCGCCCCTGCATATCAAAGTAATCCAAACCAGTTTCGCCAATCGCCAACACCCGCTCAAGGCGAGACAAGCGCACCAGTGTGGCCACATCAGGCTCTTGGACCCCTTCGTTGTCCGGGTGAACGCCTACCGTACACCACAGCGCTTGGTGCGCCAAAGCCAACGCATGCACTGCATCAAATTCTTCGAAAGTGGTGGCGATACACAGTGCGCGGCTTACCCCGGCCAGTCGCATACGCTCAAGAATATCGGGCACTTGATCGCGCAACAGCACATGACTCAAATGGCAATGTGAATCGGTCAACATGAATAAAAAGATTGAAAGCCCTGAGCAAGCAGAGCATTAAGGCACATAGCCAGCGCGAATTACCAACCCATAAGCCACCCTATTCAATCGCACCTCGATGCGATAAAAATGGCTAAGAACGCGGTATTAGCGCCGCAACTTCTTCTGCGCTTACACCGTATGTGTGGGCTTGTCGGAACTCAATGCAGACCCCAAGCGATTTTCAATGGTTTGACGTAGCTCTGCCGACTTCTCATCAGCAGGAAAGCGCACCCCAACGCCACGTGCACGGCCCCCCGCTGACCCTGCTGGCGTAATCCATGCAACCGTACCTGCAATGGCATATTTACGAGGATCATCAGGCAAAGACAACATGACAAAGATGCTGTCGCCCATGGCATAGTCACGCTCGGTGGGGACAAAAATTCCGCCCTCCTTGAACAAGGGAATGTATGAGGCATACAACGCAGCGCGCTCTTTGATATTGAGCTGAATTACGCTGGGGCGGGCCGTTTTACTGGTCTCTTCTACTGGTGCATTCATAGCATTTGAGGGCATTTTTTGCCAACTGAATCAGTGGGAGGAGCATAGCCGCAAAGACGACCACCTCGATGACTAAAGGTCACAAGTGTACCCGCTGCCCCTTTGCATACCTGTGGATCGTGTTTAACGCACACGCAAGGCTTGGCTGGCCTGGTCTACCAATGCGGTCAACATCAAATCTGGCGAAAACGGATGTTCACTACTGCGCGATGCTTGCATCAATTCTGCGGACCACTGCCCCAACCGTTCCAATGTTCGCTGCCTTGGAGAGCTGCCGCCTTGTTGAAACTGCTGCTCAAGCGATGACTGATCAGCACCAGCGAGGCCCACAAACAAAGGCGCAAGCGAAGCTTGCGCAAAATACCTTGGCGCAGCCCCTGCAACGACAGCCATAGCGTCATGGCACAGTTGCAGCAATACACCTATAGCTTGGCTTGCACTTGCATCAGCCAGCAATCCAGCCTGACCACGAACCAATTGTCCCGGCAACTGGTTCCAGCTATTCAAGTCAAAACCCGTTTGCAACAACTCCCACGCATTCAAAGGCCGACCACCACTGGCCTGCATGGCTCCCGCAATCTGCTCGGCACTACGGCCCGCTTGGGCAAGCCAAGTCTGTATCTGCACTTCATCAGGCCATTTCATCTTCCAGCTATGGCAGCGGCTGCGAATAGTAGGCAACAAACGGTGCGCAGCCTCCGTTGCCAACACAAATCGGGAATTTCCCGGAGGCTCCTCCAAGGTTTTGAGCAGTGCATTGGCAGTCACTGTATTCATGTTTTCTGCGGGATAAACCACCACGACCTTGCCGCGCCCACGTGCATCGGTGCGCTGGCAAAAAGTAATCATCTGCCGCATCGCCTCGACCCGAATTTCTTTGCTCGGTTTGCGCTTTGCGTCGCTTACCGTCTCACCCTCTGTATTTGCCCAGCCGAGCGCCAACTGCATGGTTTCTGGCAGCAACACCAACAAATCTGGGTGGGTACGCACATGCACGGCATGACAACTCTCACAATGGCCGCAAGCGGGGGCTAATGCAGCCTCAAGGGACCTTGCCTCACACAGCAAGGCCTGCGCCCACGCCATGGCTAAACCAAACTGCCCCAATCCGGAAGGGCCCTCCAAAAGCAATGCGTGGCCTTGCTGCTCTAACAAAGCCTGCAATTGCCCCTGCAGCCAAGGCATTGGGGGCGGCGCAACGACTGCGGGAGTAGAAGAAGAACCTCGCGTTGCCATTATCAGCCCTCCTTACGCAGCACACCGCGCTCGGTCAATGCACTCAAAACCGCTGCCTGCACAGCTTCGCGTGGCGCATCCGAGACCACACGAATCCACCGCTGTGGTTCCGCTGCCGCACGCTGGGCATAGCCAGCTGCCACACGCTCAAAAAACACACGGGCTTCAGCCTCAAAACGATCAGGCTCGCGGGCGTTTTGTAGTCTGGCTGCAGCCACCTCAGGTGGAACGTCAAACCATAACGTCCAATCAGGCTGCAATACTCCAGGCGAAGGCGTGACATACGTTTGTCCCTGCTCGCTTTGCCGAATATCCTGCAGAAGCCAATCCCCTTGCACCCATTGCTCCAACTGCATGAGCTGCTGCAATGCCACGCCACGCCCATAGCCTTGGTAGGCAAACGTTGCATCCGTAAACCGGTCACAAACCACACTGGCACCACGAGCAAGAGCAGGAACAATCACTTCACGCATGTGCTGGCGTCGTGCAGCAAATGCCAGCAACGTCTCCGTCAAGGCGTCCATTGCATCGTGCAACAACAGAGCACGCAATTTTTCACCCAGCGGGGTTCCTCCTGGTTCGCGCGTGAGGACGACTTCATGTCCTTGCCGCTCTAGGGCTGTCGCCATCGCCTGGATGTGCGAGGACTTACCTGCGCCATCAATCCCCTCGACACTGATAAACCACCCTTTGCGCGTAAGCGGTACCTGATGCACTGGTACAGGCTCGGTCATGGCCGCCCCCTGATAAAACGATTAACAGCTCGATTATGTTGCTGCAAGTTGTCGCTGAATTCACTGGTGCCGTCACCACGCGCTACAAAGTAGTAGGACGTGGTTTTCTCAGGCTGCACAGCCGCAAGCAATGACTCTTTGCCAGGCATCGCAATAGGAGTAGGCGGCAGCCCGACACGCGTATATGTATTCCATGGCGTATCGGCCTCCAAGTGGCGGCGGCGTAAACGGCCATCATATTCATCGCCCAAGCCATAAATCACGGTAGGGTCTGTCTGCAGCAGCATGCCTGCACGCAAACGGTTCACAAAAACACCGGCAATGCGACCTCGATCGGTATGCATACCAGTTTCTTTTTCCACAATGCTGGCCAGTACCAATGCCTCTTCAGGCGTTTTCAACGGAGTCGCTCGATCCCGCTGCTGCCATGCAGCCTCCAGCATGCGGTCCATCGCCTCCATGGATTGCTTGAGTACGGCCAACTCACTACTGCCTTTGGCAAACAGGTAGGTATCGGGAAAGAAGCGTCCCTCTGGCGCCAGCCCTTTGCGGCCTAGTTTTTCCATGATTTGTACATCACTCAAGTCGGCGGTATCGTGCTGCAACGGCTGCTGCGCCAGTAACGCTCGGATTTGCTTGAATGTCCATCCTTCCACAATCGTCAGAGGGTGCAAACTTTGCTCCCCCTTGACCAGGCGATCAATCACTTGCTGAGGGGTCATGCCAGACTCAAACTCGTAATAGCCCGCCTTGATGCGCGTACCTTCACCCGTTATACGCAACCATGCATACAACAGATCGGAAGGGACGGTCATCACTCCTGAGGACACCAACTGCTCAGCAACCCCACGCGCAGATGTGCCTCGCGCAATCGTCAATTCAGCAGGTGTTGATGCGATCTGCAAAGGCTGGTCGCGCCACCACACGACAGAGGCCAACGCAGCCCCTAACAATGCCAGCACAAGAATCAAGAGAAAAAACAAACGGCGCAGCAAAACTCACATTCCTCTGTTAAAAATTGCACTTTCAAAACCATTGCGTTGCACAAAGATCGTATCTACCTTGAACCATTTCCCGGTTAGTCAAGCAGCCGCCTATGTAGGGCAACGACTCCAACCAGGCAAATAACGTCTCGCACGAAAGCTTGGGACAATAGCATGATTTAAAAGTCACTCGAACCGATTTCAATGCATCTTGCCCGGCCTATTCTGGCCGTTGAACCGCAACCCCAAAGGGGCACAACACCAATTCCCCCAAACGCGCTATCTTTTCTTGATCACACCAAGCTTGTTACTCCATTCAAGCACAGGTGCAAAGGTACATTTTTGACTATGACACTGCCCTCCAACGCCATCACCCCCGTGCCCGATATCGGCGTACTCCATTGCACGGGCCCAGACACCTTGAGTTTCCTACAAGGACAGCTGAGCAACGACTTTGCCCTGCTCAAGCACAACCAAGCACGCTTGGCCGCATTTCTCAGCGCCAAAGGCCGCATGCAAGCGAGTTTTATTGCTGTGCGCTATGGACCGCACGATGTGCTCCTGTTCGTGCACCACAGCATTTTGGCTGCGGTGCAAAAGCGCCTCTCCATGTTCATCCTGCGTGCAAAAGTCAAAATCATCGATGCCAGTGGGCAATGGCAGCTCCTCGGCGCTTTAGGCCAAGCAGTCAGCACCGTCGTGCAGTCTATGCATGGCAATACCGTAGAAGAATTCATGCCATGGCAATGTTTTAGCAACACCGATGCGCAAACAGGCCCACAACCGAAAGCTGTTGACGCCGGCGGCGTTGAACCTGAATCCACCCACGTGCCAGCATGGTCGATCACCCTTTACCCTGCAGCACAGCAACCTCGGGCACTCTACATTCAACCAAGCCAAGCACAACTTCCAGCCTGCATTGCAGACCTCGCAGCGCCAGACAAGCAAGATATCTTGGCAAAAACATGGGCATGGTCTGAAGTGCTATCTGGCATAGCCACCATCAGCGCCCCAGTGGTCGATTTGTTTGTCCCCCAAATGCTCAACTACGAGTCCGTCGGCGGTATCAATTTCAAAAAAGGCTGCTATCCAGGCCAAGAAGTGGTCGCACGCAGCCAATTCAGAGGAGCCATCAAACGCCGAACCTATCTAGCCCACGGCCAAAAGCTGCCAGTACCAGCGACCGGGGCAGAAATTTACAGCACAGAAGATCTCGAGCAACCTTGCGGCACTGTTGTGCAAGTCGCACAGGATCCGGCCAGCGCAAACGGATCATTCGATGCACTCATTTCCATCAAAACCGACACTGCAGCCCAGCACCTGGTCATTCGGCACACCGAAGCACAAGCGCAAGGAGAAGCTCCAATGGAAACCCCTATTTCCATCAAAGCAGTTCCCTACGCATTGCTAGAGGATATTTGAGAAGAAACACCACCAACAGCAGCCGAACTCAAGCTTGATTTTTCAGCGCCTGCAGCTTTTGCGCAATCTCGGTTGCATCCAAAGCTTCCCTGGAAAAATCCAGATAAGACTGAAAATCAACCATGGCCTCTTGCGTGCGGCCAACGGCTTCATAAGCCAGACCACGGTCGCGGCGCTCGATCCAATCTTTGGGCAGCAAGATCACTAGACGCTCCATCACGGCCAGTTGCCTTGCCCCATCTTGCTGCACGCGGAATATTTCTTTGAGGTTACGCAGCATACGCGTGAGGATCTCACGCGGCGAGGCGCTTTGCAAGAAAAGCCCCAGCGGCATGGTTTCTTCGTTGTACAGCGATAAGCGTGGAATTTGCGCTTGCAACTGATGGGTGAGCTCTTGACTGGAAAACGACTTACCCGTTAAAGGGTCAAGAATGACCTGCCCTTGTGCCAACAATACCTTGAGCATGAAGTGTCCCGGAAATGAAACTCCATAGACATCTAAGCCGATACTGCGGGCCAGCTCCAACCACAGCACCCCAATCGAGATAGGAATGCCACGCCTTGTCTCCAACACATGGTGCAGGTAGCTGTTATCAGGATCGTAGTAATCGTTGGTGTTGAGTGCAAAGCCCAGCTCACCATAGAAAAACTGGTTCAATTGGTGAATTCGCTCCAGCACAGAGCCGTTTTGCGCATTGCGCTTGCGCAGGCGCGACTGCATCTTGTCTACCACCGAGAGGCTATGCTCCAAATCCAGATCAGGGTATTCGTCCTGAGCCAAACTAACCACCGCTTCCAACAGCGGCAGCTCAGCATCGCTTTGCACTAGGCTAGTGAAATACTCAAGGGGAGAAGGAGGAAGCAAGTTCAAACGCATCGGGTCGGTCACATCACGTTGTGGGGCCTGGGGCTCATGCACATTCACTGCATGCAGATGGCAGCAAGCCACCGCAGCACTCAAAAACAGTGTAGCAGCGCATGCAAAACCCGACAGAGCCGGGCAAACAAAACACAGCCCTGTCGCAGCTCTATCCCAGCTCTATCGCTTGGCCTGCGTATTAACCCAAGCGACGCGAAATACGCAGCAAACCGCGCAAGTCACAGCGCGCGGCCCATAGCACGCCGAAGTACACCACAGCAGATGCAGCCAACATCCAACTCAAATGTGCAATACGCAACCACGGGGTTTGACGCAGAGCCACCCAATCAAGCCACTGCGATGCCCACCACAAGAACATGGCCAAGGCAATCAAACCGGCCAGCACCTGAAAACCAAACCGCCCCCAACCTGGCGTAGGCATATAGGCGCCGCGCCGCACCAAACCTATCAGCAACCACAGCGCATTGACCAGCGCCCCCAAACCAATGGATAGCGCCAGCCCTGCATGCCCCAAAACAGGCACCAAGGCCGCGTTAAATGCCTGCGTTAGTACCAATACAAACACTGCCACCTTGACGGGTGTACGCATATCCTGGCTGGCGTAATAGCCTGGCGCCAGCACCTTGATTGCTACTAACCCCAACAGGCCCACGCCATAACCCATCAAGGCCGTGGCAATGTTCGTCACATCGGAATCATGCAATGCCCCGTAATGAAACAGGCTGGCCACCAATGGTTTGGCAAAAAAGAGCAGCCCCACAGCACAAGGCAAGGCCAAGGTAAAAACCATACGCAAGCCCCAATCCAGCATGGCGGAGTAATTGCTGCTGTCTTGCGCCGCTTTGGCCGCAGCCAAATGCGGCGTCAATACAACACCTAAAGCCACGCCCAATAAGGCAGTAGGGAATTCCATCAACCGATCGGCATAAAACAACCAAGTCACGCTACCCGGTTGCAAATACGAAGCAATTTGTGTGTTGATCATCAAAGAAATTTGCGCCACCCCCACACCCAGCAAAGCGGGTGCCATCAAGCCCAAAATGCGCCGCACACCACCATCGTGCCAAGCTATTCGTATCTGGCTCGGCCGCCAGGCAAGGCGTGGCAACAGCCCCATTTTTTTGAGTGCCGGAATTTGCACCGCCAATTGCAATATGCCCCCCGCCATTACACCCACAGCCATGGCATAAATAGGCTCAATGCCGTGACGCACAAACCAAGGCGCCAAGATGATCGCAGCAACAATCATGCTGATATTGAGCAACACCGGGGTAGCCGCAGGCACCGCGTAGCGACACCACGTATTGAGCACACCAGCAGACAAAGCCACCAAGGACATGCATGCGATATAAGGAAACATCCAACGCGTCATCATCACCGCAGCATCAAACGAATCCCCTTCTTGACGCAAGCCACTGGCCAACAACCACACCAGCAATGGCGCGGCCAATACCCCCAAAACGCTAAACAACAACAATACCCACGCCAATACAGTAGCGACACGGTCGATCAATTGCTTGGTTGCCGCATCGCCCTCTTGCGCACGCGTACCCGCCAAGACAGGCACAAAGGCTTGACTGAATGCGCCCTCAGCAAACAAACGCCGAAACAAATTGGGAATGCGAAACGCCACATTGAAGGCGTCGGTTAAGGCGTTGGCACCAAACAGGGTTGCCATCAACAAGTCACGTGCCAGTCCTGTCACGCGAGAAAACAAGGTCAGAACAGAAACGGTAGAAGCTGCTTTAAAAAGTGACACAGGCATCGCCTCGATGGGGCGCCCTCAAAAACCAAAAGAAGTACGAAGCCCCTTTCATAGGGCAGTGGCAATCACGCCCACGCAGCTGCGCTCGCATGCAAGCATATGGCCGCAGCAGTTGCCACATTCAACGATTCTTGCCCGCCTGGCTGCGCAATGCGTACAGGCGTATGCGCCAGCGCACTTAACGCAGCCCCAACGCCCTGCCCCTCATGCCCCATTACCCAAGCGCAAGGCCATGGCAAATCCGCCTGATGCAAATACGCCCCTTCATGTGAGCTGGTAATCAGCAAAGGCACCTGCAATGCAAGCACATCCTGAGGTTGTGCTTGCTCAACTAATCGCAGGCCAAAATGGGCGCCCATACCTGCACGCAACACCTTAGGGGACCACAGTGCTGCAGTGCCTTGAACGGCCACAATCTGTTTGAAACCAAATGCAGCCGCACACCGCAAAATCGCCCCCACATTGCCTGCATCCTGCAAGCGATCAAGCACCACCGTTGGTTGCCCTGGCTGTGCAGTCAGAACCTCATCTCCACAGGGCATGACATAAGCGAGGCCTGCCGCACTCTCCAGCCCGCTGACATGCGCAAACAAAGCATCATCGAGCACAACAACAGATAAACGCTGCCCAGCCGCGCCATTGGGCAGGGCAGCAGGAAGCCATTGCTCCAGCTCACCGGCATCCCAGCGTGACTGCGACAACACCAATGCCTGCACAGGCACACACGCTTGCTTCGCCACACTGCACAAATGCTCCCCTTCCAGCCAAACCTGCCCCGTTTTGCGGTAAGCATGCGGCTCTTGTGCAAGCCTGCGCCAAGCCTTTACCTGGGCATTCTCGCGAGAGGAAATAGTGATCATCTTGAAGGGGACAGACATAGCAGACAACGCAGACAACAATACAAAGACATCTTCTGCCCGCCCCCACCCATCAATTCAACGGGCCTTAGCGCGACAGAGGTCTGTATTGTGGCACGCCACCTTTGGCTTGCATGCTGCCGCCACAGGCAGTCAACACGCTCGATTGTTCGATTCTGTGTACAAACACACATTACTACCGCTCATCGCCTTTCCCTGACCGCGTCTTCAAGACCGTAGCCGCTGAAAAAGCATAGGCGCTACACTTAGCATTGCACATGCAGCGCGCAGCCCTAGCCCCGAGCGCTTTTCTGTGATCTGCTTCAAATACCAACGCCCCCCAACAACAGCCTATACCAGCAACCAACGCGGCCATGGCTTTTATTTGTTGACACCATGACTTACTGCGTCGCCATCAAAACAAACGCCGGACTTGTGTTTTTGTCCGACTCACGCACCAATGCAGGACTCGACAACATTAGCTCCTTTCGCAAGATGGTGCTTTATGAAGAAACAGGTAGTCGCTTCATGGCACTACTCTCAGCGGGCAACCTCAGCATCACGCAAACGATTCGTGAATTGCTCCAAACACAGCAAATTGAAGACTCCAGCACTGGCGCGCCCATCACCATCTGGAATGCGACGAGCATGTTTGAGGCTGCACGCATCCTGGGAGCTGCAGTTCGCCATTTACATGAGCGAGATGGCGATGAGCTTCGCAAAGCAGGCATTGACTTCAACGTCTCATTTCTCTTTGGCGGACAGATCCATGGCGAAGCGCCGCGCTTATTTCAGGTATACGCGGCAGGTAATTTCATTGAAGCCACCAATGAAACGCCATTTTTCCAAATCGGTGAATTCAAATATGGCAAACCTGTGCTTGATCGGGTGATTGCACCAGAATTACCCTTGGGCGAGGCTGCCAAATGCGCCCTAGTCTCCATGGACAGTACGCTCAAATCCAACCTGTCTGTCGGTATGCCCCTGGATTTAGTCGTGTACGAACGCGATGCGTTTACAGCAAGCCGTGTTGCCAGCATTGGAGAAGACAACGCCTACTTTCGTAACCTACGCAAAAGCTGGGGAGAAAAGTTACGCCAAATATTTGATGAAATTGAAGAGCCTGACTGGAATGAAGGTGCTGCCTGCGAAAGCCTGCAAACCATCAACTCACCTCACACCAATGTCAAACCCTTGCGCAAAATCATGACCCCGCGCGACAAATTGATCTGATAGAACAGACTGAGCCCCGCCTCCACACAATAAACCAACCACTTATTGATGGGATTGATGACATCCAGATAAGGCCCCATCAAAAAGAACTTCACGCTGCACGCACATCAACTGCCTTTTTGAATTTTTTCTTCTTTTTATCTTTTAATCTAAAAATACACGCTACAATCTCGGTCTTTGGCGCATTAGCTCAGCTGGTTAGAGCGACGGAATCATAATCCGCAGGTCCGGGGTTCGAATCCCTGATGCGCCACCAAATTCAAAGGGGTTACGCTTAAAGGCGTAACCCCTTTTCTTTTGACCACTTCTCGCCGCTTTATGGCAAAAGGGAACGTTGGCACATCTGATCTGCAATGCGGTACGTTTCTATGACCAAAAGAATTCAGATGCACTTTGCATTTTTACTTTCCGTCCTCTTGACGCCATTCTTAGCACTCGGCCAAACAGCCCAGACAGACAGCGCGCGCCTAGCTCTGCATATTCGCAGTTATCTGAATACGCCAGCAGAAACACCGCTCGGTATCACTGCCAAAGTCAAGGCCACCATCTCACACGATGGCACCGTACGAACTGCCGCGATCAACCAATCAAGTGGCAACAGTCAATACGATCGTGCAGTCCTTGCCGCCATTTGGCGCGCAAACCCTTGGCCCTACCGCAGCAGCCAAGAACTGGATCAAACCGTTGAGATCGAATTCAGAAACTAAGAACGTATTTACGCTCTCCACGCAGTCGCGTAAGACTCTAAAGCCGGGCAGATAGCCCGACTGCGCTTTTTGCCGCGCATCTCATCCTTTTGAATTCCAATGCGGTCTACTTGGCGATAGCAAGCACGTTCTAAGCCACTACATCTCTTCTTTACGTGCCAGCTCGCATGCGCGACATAAGCAGACGTGTAGTCAAAGGTCTCAATACAAACAAGTCCTCAAGGGCAGTAAATCTGCTTGAGCGTGGCGATCAATTGGCTCACATCGTTGCTTTGGATACGGTAATACAGCACTTGCGCATCTCGTCGATAGGTCACCAAACGGGCAGCGCGCAATTTAGCCAGATGTTGCGACAGTGCCGACTGCCCAATCTCCAAGTGCTCCAATAAGGCGGTAACCGACATTTCACCCTGTTCCAACAGTAAGCAAAGCACTAGCAACCGATGTTCGTTGCTCAACAAACGCAGCATGTCAGCAGCTTGTGCCACGTTATCACGCATAAATTGAAAATGGTTATTGGAAGGAACGTTCATGGCTGCAAGTTAGGCAATAACCCATGCATTATCGCCAAGGCATGTGGGTGTATTGACTGCTACCCTCTCGCGCCCGAACAAACTATGCACGCATCTGGTTCATGCCCTGCCAGATGCGCTATGCCAGCATTGCTGCATGCTTTCAAATTTAGTAGGACACAGACAATAAATATTATTAATTTCTAATATACTAATATCAAGAAATACAATCACATCAATGTTGCCCAATCTCTAATACAAAAGGAACGACCATGCTTAGATTCGATTTGCCACCCGTTTGGTCTAACGTTACCCGATGGGAAGCCTTTGTCAGCTTTCTTGTCTGCTTGGCTGCATGGAAAATCACGCCATGGTGCATGGGAATTCTCGTGGTGCAGGGATTCGTTCGTGGTTTTCTGGGGCACTACTTTTGCCCCTTGCACCGCGTATTGGCCAAGTCGTTTGAGATCAACGGCTGGGCTGGCAAAAAGGAAAACGCAGGCGCCAAAATGTTTGCCAACAAAGTCCTATTTATCGCCAGCAGTGTTTCGCTATTGGCCTATTCCTTGGGGAGCCCGCTATGGATTGCACCTTGCTTTGCGTTGATGCTGTTTACTACCTTGGAGTGGGCTTTTTCATTTTGTGCTGCATGCTCTGTCTATGGTTTTTGGTATCGTGTGTTTCCACCTCAGCAAAACCGATAAGCATGGCTATTGAACTACTTGCTGCGTGAGGTAACCAGCCATTCAGGCCTCTGATTTGCCAATTTTTGCGCAGCATCGGTCACTAAATTCAAGGCTTGCTCAGCCAATACCGATAGCTTGGCTGAGTCACGCGTGACAATGCCAATGGAGCGAACCGGGCCATCCACAATATCCTGGCATCGCAAGCCTTTCACAGCAAGCAACGGAATAGCGCCTAGGTAAGGCAAAACTGCAACGCCTACGCCCTGCTCGACAAAAGAACAAATTGTCCCTACTTGGTCAAGCTGCAACAAAGGCTGAAACACTTTACCTTTCTGCAGGTAGGCGGCCATCAAATACTTAGCGCTTGAACTCTGATCCGTCATGGTGATGACCGGCAGTTTGGCTAATGCATCCAACGAGAGTGGGCGTGCCAAAGCAGCATGCCACGATTTGGCGCCTACCACCACAAACCGGTCACGAAGTAACTCCTCATAACGGAGCTCTTGACCGATGGCATGCGAGCTGGCAAGTGCAAAGTCCACTTGGTAGCGCAACAATCGCTGCACCGATGCGCTGTCCGAACCGTCATAAATGCGAATAGCTACAGGATTCTGAGGCTGGCGTTGTAAGTGCAACACCGGCACTGGCAACAAAGTACTGGCCAACGAAGGCAAAGCGGCTATGGAAAGCTTTCGCGAAACACTGCCTGCCAGCTGCTGCAACTGCTGTAACCCGCCATCGAGTTCACCCAGTAGTTGGGTTGCCAATGGCAAAAGCTCTGCTCCACTGTGCGTCAAGCGAACAGTGCGGGTGGAGCGCTCGAACAGCGCAACACCAAGTATGTCCTCAAAATCCTTCACCGCCTTGCTCAAAGAAGGCTGCGTAATGAAGAACTGGTCGGCGGTGCGACTAAAATTCAGGCTGTGCGCCAATGCCACAAAAATGCGCAAATGCCTCGGCTGAATATTCATGCAATGAATCTATTAATTGAAAGAAAAAAAGTATTTCATCAATTAAAGCAGCATTCCTAGAATCAATAAAGAAATCAACGATTGAGAACAAGGAAAAACACACATGCTGGACTTAAATGGGAAAGTGGCACTGGTCTTCGGCTGTGGCGCAGTGGCTGACGGGTGGGGGAATGGCCGGGCAACCTCTGTGCTATTGGCGCGACAAGGGGCACAGGTATTTGGTACAGACTTGGTGTTAGACCATGCGCAAAACACTTTGGAGTGTCTGCGACAAGAGGGACTCAATGCTTGCGTAATGGCATGCGATGCAACCGATTCGAATCAAGTACAGGAGGCGGTCAACCAATGCCTGCAAAAACATGGCCGCATCGACATTCTTGTCAACAACGTTGGGCTTTCCATGCGCGGAGGGCCCGAGGATATGGATGAAGACATCTGGAACGCCCAACTTCAAGTCAACATGACCAGCGCATTTCTAGGCTGCAAATACGTAATCCCACACATGCGCCAGCAAGGCGGCGGAGCCATTGTGAACGTGTCATCTGTTGCCGGGCTGCGTTACATCGGCAAGCCGCAGGTTGCTTATGCCGCAGCCAAGGCAGGATTGATGCAATTCACCCGAACCAGCGCAGTCATTCATGGAAAAGATGGGATTCGCCTCAATTGCGTGGTGCCTGGCCTGATGAATACCCCTTTGATTGAAGGCCTGGCCAGTAAATACGCTGCCGGCGATACAGAAGGCTTTATTGCACAACGCCACAACCAAGTCCCCATTGGCCACATGGGCAGCGGGTGGGATACCGCACATGCCGTGCTGTTTCTGGTGGCAGATGAAAGCCGCTACATCACAGGAACAGAAATTGTGGTGGATGGCGGCCTTGTGGCAGCTACACGCTAAAGAGAGCCCTGAGGTAGAGCATCAAAAGATCTGTACGGCACACGATTTCAATACAACAAAAGGAGACATTAATATGCGCATTCAAAGAAGAACCTGGTTGACCGGTACCCTAGGAGCGGCCTTGCTTTTGGCCACACAAACGGCCTTTTCCAATGGTTGGCCCACGCAGCCCATTCGGCTTCTTGTGCCCTTTGCCCCTGGCGGCGCTGTGGACCAAACTGCGCGCACCATCAACGAAACGCTGGGCAAACACCTAGGTCAAACGGTTGTGGTTGAAAACAAGCCTGGGGCAAGCGGCTCTCTGGCTGCCGCAGACTTGGCCAGAGCGAAGCCAGATGGCTACACCTTGATGCTGGCACTCGACTCCCAAGCGGTCAACCACCACACCATTGCCAACCTGCGTTTTGATACGTTCACCTCGTTTGATTATTTAAGCCTGCTTGTCACCACACCACAAGTATTAGTAGTGCGTGAAAATTTGCCGGTGCAATCTGTGCAAGAGCTGGTTGATTACATCAAAAGTAAGCCAGGGTTGGCCTACGGCTCGGCTGGCGCAGCCTCTGCGGGTCATGTCAACAGTGCAACGCTATCAGACCACTACAAACTCCAGACTACGCATGTTCCTTATCGCGGCGCAGGCCCCTTGCTTGCTGATTTGATGGGAGAGCATGTGGACTTCGCTTTTGCAGGTTTGTCCGTCATGCTGCCTCACATCCAGTCAGGGCGCATTCGTGCGTTAGCGGTCAGCAGCCCGCAGCGTGCCACAGCTCTGCCCAATATCCCCACCATGTCTGAGATCATTCCAGGCTTTGAAATTCCAACATGGATTGGCTTAGTCGCCCCTGCTGGCTTGCCAGAAGACGTGCGCCAGAAAATCCTCTCTGCGACAAAAGCAACGATGCAAGACCCCAAAGTCGCCCAAAAATTGCGCGACAGTGCATTTGACATCGTGAACAACGCGCCCGACGCATTCAGTGCCCGCGTGCGCAAAGACTCGGATGTGATGGCCGACTTGATCGCACGAAAAGTGCTGGCACCTGAATGACCCCCTCTTAAAGGAAATACCATGGCCCGAATTGCCTATGCTAATTTAGACTCCCCGACAATTGCACCACTAGCACAGCGCATCACCCAAGAGCGTGGCAGCGTGCTGCATCTTTACCAAATGCTGCTGCACAGTCCCAATATTGCAGAGGGCTGGCTGAGTTACCTCACGGCGATTCGCCAGAAAAGCAGCCTCACTGGTAGCTTGCGGGAGCTTGTCATCATGCGTGTGGCAGTACTCAACGGCGCACCTTATGAGGCAGACCAACATGCCCCTATTGCCTTGGCTGAAGGCATCAGCCAGCCGCAACTTGATGCGCTGGCCGATTGGGAAAGCAGCACAGTGTTTAGCCAACAGCAACGAGACGTCCTGACCTATACCGATGTCATGACCCAAAAAGTCCAAGTCCCTGACAGCGTATTTCAGGCAGTGGCGCAGCACTTTTCCGAGAAAGAAATAATTGAACTGACCGCAACCATTGCGGCCTACAACATGGTTTCACGCTTTCTCGAGGCTTTGCAAGTGCACTCCAGCGACGCACGGTAAAAAGCTGTGTATTTGCGCAAACACGGCAAACGCCCAGACAGGGCCGGACTTGGATAGATGGGGCCACCTGCCACATTGCAAAATAAGGAAATAGCGCGCTTAGATGGCGTATACGGTATTGG
Organism: Lampropedia puyangensis; assembly: GCF_004833285.1. Lineage (GTDB taxonomy): Bacteria > Pseudomonadota > Gammaproteobacteria > Burkholderiales > Burkholderiaceae_C > Lampropedia > Lampropedia puyangensis. The sequence goes on along the minus strand of NZ_STFG01000001.1, from coordinate 424,723 downwards.
GCCATGGGGGCTCTGACAATCCTTCAGAATGTGCGGCATGAACGCCCTGTCCATTGCGATTGTTGTTTTCTCCAGCCTGCTGGTAGTATTGACCATACTGCCATGCTTCAAGTCACGGGTATGGTGGGTGCGGATATGGGACTTCCCGCGCTCACAACTGGCCACATTGCTCGGTATTGCATTGCTGATGCAACTGACATGGTTACCCCCCCTCCAGCCTGGCGCCAACGCTTTCCCTTATTGGCCGTTATGGCTTGGAATTACCACATTTGCCAGCTTACTGTACCAACTGTGGTGGATCATGCCGTACACCCCTTTGTGGCGCAAAGAAGTGCGCTGGGCAGATGCGCATGAACACGGCCCCCGCCTGAAATTGATGAGCGCCAATGTGCTCACACCCAACCGTAACACACAAGCACTGATTGCACTGGTTCAACAGCACCGCCCCGATATCCTCGTCACCTTGGAAACCGATGCATGGTGGCAACAGCAACTGCAACCACTCGAGGCTGATTACCCGTTCCGAATGGCCTGCCCGCTCGACAATTTGTATGGCATGCACGTGTATTCGCGCTTGCCGCTCAGTGAGATGCAAACGCAATTTCTCGTGGAAGACGATGTGCCCTCCATGCATGCCAGCCTGACTTTGGTCAAGGATTTGCAGGTGCGCGTGCATTTCTTGCACCCAGCGCCCCCCAGTCCAACAGAAAATGCAGAATCAACTGAGCGAGACATTGAACTGCTGATGCTGGCCAAAAGTTTGGAAAAGGAAGAAGGGCCAGCCATCGTGGCTGGAGACCTCAACGATGTAGCCTGGTCACCCACCACACGGCTGTTTCGCAAGCTCAGTGGATTGTTGGATCCCCGGGTTGGCCGCTCACTGGTGAATACATTCCATGCAGAGCACTGGTTCGCACGCTGGCCGTTGGATCACTTTTTCCACTCAGACCATTTTGAGTTGGTACATATTGCACGCCTGCCCAGCATCGGCTCCGACCATTTCCCCGTCATGGTAGAGCTGCAGTACCACCCCCACAATGCGGCGCAACAAGAGGGCTTGCAGGCAACTCCTGAAGACAAACAAGAGGCCAAAGAGACCCTGCAAGAGCATGGTGCCCAAGCCAGCGACGTCCCTGAGCCAACGGCCCAAGAACAAAAGAACGTATAAAAAACGCATTAAAAGCACTGTTCCACAACAGCCAGCATGCGCTTGACTGCCCCCAGAGAAGCAGAAAAAAACGTCTGGACTCTTGAAATTCTCCAATCACCCCCCATTCCTTGTGGGCAAGCAAGCGTTTGGTCGCACTCCACGTCCTTTTGCTTGATTCAGGACTGGCCATACCGCAGCGCGAAGATGGCGCCTGAACAAACATTTTTAAAGACTGAAACAACGAACACCAAGGACTTTTCATGACAGCAGAAGAAAAAGACCCCGTTTCCAACCACAACGCCGACCAAGCTCCCCAAGCAGACGGCCTTGATGTCAATGAAGAATTGGCAGGTCTGTACGCTGAAATAGAGAGTTTGAAAGCACAAGCGGCTGAAGCAGAAGCCTTGCAAGCGAAAAACCAGGAGTTGTCCGAGCAATTCCTGCGTGCCAAGGCTGACGCAGAAAACGCCCGCCGCCGCGCAGAAGACGACGTGGCCAAAGCCCGCAAATTCGGCATCGAGGGCTTTGCCCAAGACTTGTTGGCCGTAGCCGACAGTCTCGATGCCGCGCTGGCTATCGAGTCAGCAACATCTGAACAACTGCTCGAAGGCACCAAAGCCACACTGAGTCAGCTTCAATCGGTGTTCGAGCGCAACAAGCTGCAATCCATCGCACCAGAGGTTGGCAGCAAATTCGACCCCAATCAGCACCAAGCCATCAGCGCAGTACCGGCTGAGCAAGAATCTGGCACCGTAGTCAGCGTGCTGCAAAAAGGGTATGCCATTGCCGACCGCATCCTGCGCCCCGCTCTCGTTGTAGTGGCTGCTTAAGGGTGCACTGCTTACCCGCGCAGAATCATTTGATTTTTGCAATGCGCGGGAAAGACCTTAAGGCAGGCAAGTTTTTTTGACTCTCCCCTCTTGAAGCCCTTTCCAAGGCCCCTAATTAAGGGACAGTCACATCGAATTCATTCGAAATCAAACATTTTGGAGTAAGAACAATGGGAAAAATCATCGGTATTGACCTCGGCACAACCAACAGTTGCGTTTCCGTGATGGAAGGCAACTCCACCCGAGTGATCGAAAACAGCGAAGGCGCACGCACCACTCCGTCCATCGTCGCGTATCAACAAGACGGCGAAATTCTGGTTGGCGCATCAGCAAAGCGCCAAGCCGTCACCAACGCAGCCAACACCATCTACGCCGTCAAGCGCTTGGTTGGCCGCCGCTTTGAAGATAAAGAAGTACAAAAAGACATCGAAAAGATGCCTTACAAAATCGTCAAGGCAGACAACGGTGACGCATGGGTTGAAGCCCGTGGCGACAAACTGGCCCCTCAACAGGTCAGCGCCGAAATTCTGCGCAAGATGAAGAAAACCGCAGAAGACTTCTTGGGCGAGCCAGTGACTGAAGCCGTGATCACGGTTCCTGCTTATTTCAACGATGCACAACGCCAAGCAACTAAAGACGCTGGTCGTATCGCAGGCTTGGAGGTCAAACGCATCATCAACGAACCAACTGCTGCTGCACTGGCCTTTGGCCTGGATAAAGCCGGCAAAGGTGACCGCAAGATTGCGGTGTACGACTTGGGTGGCGGTACGTTTGACGTATCCATCATCGAAATCGCTGACGTCGACGGCGAAAAACAGTTTGAAGTCCTCTCTACCAACGGTGACACATTCTTGGGCGGTGAAGACTTTGACCAACGCATCATCAACTACATCATCGACGAGTTCAAGAAAGAGCAAGCCGTTGACCTGTCCAAAGATGTACTGGCACTGCAACGCCTGAAAGAAGCTGCTGAAAAAGCCAAAATCGAACTCTCCAACAGCACACAAACCGATATCAATCTGCCTTACATCACAGCCGATGCATCTGGTCCGAAACACTTGAACATCAAGTTGACACGCGCCAAACTCGAATCGCTGGTGGAAGACTTGATTGCCCGCTCGATCGAGCCATGCCGCACTGCCATCAAAGATGCTGGCGTGAAAATCAGCGACATTGATGACGTGATTCTGGTGGGCGGACAAACCCGCATGCCAAAAGTGCAAGAAGCCGTGAAGGACTTCTTTGGCAAAGAACCACGCCGTGACGTAAACCCTGATGAAGCTGTTGCTGTGGGTGCTGCCGTACAAGGCCAGGTGCTCTCGGGTGACCGCACCGACGTGTTGCTGCTGGACGTGACGCCCCTGTCTCTGGGTATTGAAACCCTGGGCGGTGTGATGACGAAGATGATCACCAAAAACACGACCATCCCCACCAAGCACGCTCAAACGTTCTCCACTGCGGACGACAACCAGCCTGCGGTGACGATCAAAGTGTTCCAGGGTGAGCGCGAAGTGGCATCGGGCAATAAATTGCTGGGTGAGTTCAACTTGGAAGGCATTGCTCCAGCACCACGCGGCACACCGCAAATTGAAGTGAGCTTTGACATTGACGCCAACGGCATCTTGCACGTCAGCGCCAAGGACAAAGGCACAGGCAAAGAGAACAAGATCACCATTAAAGCCAACTCCGGTCTGTCAGAAGACGAAATTCAGCAAATGGTCAAGGATGCCGAACTGAATGCGGCTGAAGACAAGAAAAAGCTGGAACTGGTGCAAGCCAAGAACGAAGGCGAGGCCACGTTGCACAACATCCGCAAATCGCTGGGCGAGCATGGCGACAAGCTCGAAGCTGCTGAGAAAGAGTCGATTGAAAAGGCAGCTACTGATTTGGAAGAGGCCCTCAAAGGCGAGGACAAGGATGCAATTGCAGCCAAAACTGCCGAGTTGCTGACTGCTAGCCAAAAATTGGGCGAGAAGGTCTACGCAGAAGCTCAGGCAGCCGCACGCAACGCAGAAGGTGCAGCAGGCCAACAAGCCCAAGCTCCTGAAGATGATGTGGTGGATGCTGAAGTTAAAGAAGTCAAGAAAGACTAAGTCTGCGACCTTCGCAGGAGTGGTGCCACACCGCTGGCGGGCTTTTCAAGACGCAAGTTTGAAACAACCCACCCCACTCCAGCCCTCAGCTGCCGCCGCACCTGGCCTTTACAAGCCGCGTGCGGCGTTGCTGCTTTCATGAACCGGCTGCCCCTCCCGTTGTACTGGGGATGATGAACACCATGGCAAAAAGAGATTACTACGAAGTGCTGGGCGTGCCCAAAAACGCCAGCGATGACGAGATCAAAAAAGCGTACCGCAAGATCTCCTCCAAATACCATCCTGATCGCCATCAAGGCGACGAGGCCAAAGCAACAGCAGAAGAGAAATTCAAGGAAGGCAAAGAAGCCTACGAGATGCTCTCTGACCCGCAAAAGCGCGCAGCATACGACCAATATGGCCATGCCGGAGTGGACCCCAATATGCGCGGCGGCTTTGGTGGGCAAGAGGGTTTTGGTGGCGGAGGTTTCGCTGAGGCGTTTGGCGACATCTTTGGCGACATGTTCGGCCAGCAACGCCGTGGCGGCGGCGGACGCCAAGTTTATAAAGGCAATGATTTATCCTATGCAATGGAAATCAGCCTGGAAGAAGCCGCCCAAGGCAAAGATGCGCAAATCAAAATTCCAGCCTGGAACGACTGCGACACATGCCATGGCACAGGAGCAAAGCCCGGCACAGATGTGAAAACCTGCACCACCTGTAACGGCAACGGCGCCGTGCAGATGCGCCAAGGCTTTTTCAGCGTACAGCAAACCTGCCCTACTTGCCACGGCAGTGGGAAGATCATTCCTGAACCCTGCTCAGCTTGCCATGGCCAAGGCAAAATCAAGAGTCAGAAAACGCTCGAAATCAAAATTCCTGCGGGGATTGACGATGGCATGCGCATTCGCTCCTCTGGCAATGGGGAACCTGGCACCAACGGGGGGCCACCAGGCGATCTGTACATTGAAATTCGCGTCAAGGCGCACGAGATTTTTGAGCGCGATGGCGATGACCTGCACTGCACAGTGCCCATTAGCATGACAAAAGCAGCGTTGGGCGGTGAAATTGAAGTGCCGACGCTCAGTGGCAAAGCAGCCATTGATATTCCTGAAGGCACGCAGCCTGGTAAACAATTCCGTCTGCGCGGTAAAGGCATCAAGGGTCTGCGTTCCAGCGTAGCTGGCGATCTGTATTGCCATATCGAGGTGGAAATCCCCGTCAAGCTCACCGAGTTCCAGCGCAAAACGCTCAAGGAATTCGATGAGTCGCTGCAAAAAGGTGGCGGCAAGCATTCACCAAGCAGCCAATCCTTTGCAGATAAATTCAAGCGATTCTTTAGCTGATTGTCAGCCTTATTTCGCATTTAAGCCCCAGCCGCTCTAACGGTTTGGGGCTTTTTTGATGGTGCAGCAGCATGCATGCCTGACGCTATACGTGCACTTTGAGGCGCATGCAATCCATACGATCCCCTATACTCACGCCCTTTTATAGGGCACGGCATGCTCACAAAGTGTGCTTTGCTGTTCACTGCAGAGCAGTCACCAATCCTAAGGCGGCTCTGCCTGCTTTTAGAAAGCTGCTGTTTCATGTCCCATCCCACCAACCCATTCGTCGCGCTATTCCAACGAACTACCCTAGTGACGCGCATCATCATTGGCTTGCTGCTCGGCATTGCATTGGCGTGGCTATCACCGGAAACGGCGCTCAAAGTTGAATTATTAGGCCAATTGTTTGTTTCAGCACTGAAAGCTGCCGCCCCCATTTTGGTGCTCGTTTTGGTAACTGCCGCGCTGTCCATGCACCAAAAAGGCCAACCCACACATATTCGACCTGTGCTGATCATGTACTTGATCAGCACGTTCAGCGCTGCCGCATTGGCGGTCGCTGCGAGTTTTCTTTTCCCCACGAAGTTGGTGTTGAAGCTGGACGCCGCACAGGGCAATCCTCCCGGTAGCATTTTGGAGGTATTGCACGACCTGCTGATGAGCATCTTCACGGGCCCTGTGCAAGCGCTTTATGAATCCAACTACATTGCCATTTTGGTATGGGCGATCGCACTTGGATTGACGTTACGGCATGCCTCCTCAGCCACACGTGGCATGCTGCAAGACTTCGCAACCTCATTCACAGCCATTGTTCGCGGCGTTATTGCCCTGGCCCCGATTGGTATTTTTGGCTTAGTTGCAAGCACGCTAGCATCCTCAGGATTTGATGCATTGAAGGATTACGCACGCTTACTTGCAGTGATGGTAGGCTGCATGCTGATCGTGACACTGGTGATCAACCCGTTACTGGCTTTTGTCAAAATGCGCCGCAACCCTTACCCACTGCTTATGGTTATTCTGCGTGAAAGTGCAGTCACAGCATTCTTCACTCGCAGCTCAGCAGCCAATATCCCGGTGAACCTGCGCTTGTGTGAAAAACTCAATCTCGACAAAGATACTTACAGCATCACCATTCCGCTTGGTGCAACTATCAATATGGCGGGAGCAGCCATCACTATTTCAGTCATGGCATTGGCCACTACCTATACGCTGGATATTCCAGTAGATATCCCTACAGCATTGCTGTTGTGCGTTGTGTCTTCCCTGGCTGCAGCAGGTGTTTCAGGTGTGGCTGGTGGTTCACTGCTGCTTATCCCGATGGCAACAAGTCTGTTTGGCGTTTCACCAGATATCGCGATGCAAGTGGTTGCGATTGGTTTTGTTATCGGCGTAGTACAAGACTCATTCGAGACAGCATTGAACTCACATACTGATGTTCTGTTTACCGCTGCAGCCTCAAGAGCCGTCAACAAAGCCTGAGCCCATGCGAACGGCCTTCATCGCATATTTTTACGTTGAGGGCATTGAGTGACAAAGTGGTGACACGCTTTAGAATGCTGGGTTAATCACAAACCGGTCAGGCCATTGAGCCTGGGAGACAACTGGTTTGAGTCAGTTTGCGATCTTTTTTTCTATCTCAAAGGACAGACATGACCATCAAGTTAGGTATCAATGGATTTGGGCGTATTGGCCGCAATGTATTGCGCGCAGCCGTTCAAAATTTCAGCGACATTGAAGTGGTTGCCATCAACGACTTGCTCGAGCCTGATTACCTGGCCTACATGCTGCAATACGACAGCGTGCATGGTCGCTTCAAAGGCGACGTGGCAGTTGAAGGCAACACGCTGATTGTCAACGGTAAAAAAATCCGCCTGACACAAGAGCGCGATCCAGCTAACTTGAAGTGGAATGAAGTGGGCGCAGACGTTGTGCTTGAATCAACTGGCCTGTTTCTGACAAAAGAAACCGCACAAAAGCACATCGATGCTGGCGCGAAAAAAGTCATCATGTCAGCGCCCTCCAAGGATGACACCCCCATGTTTGTGCGCGGCGTGAACTGTGTCAACTACAACGGCGAAGCCATCATCTCCAACGCATCGTGCACAACCAACTGCTTGGCTCCATTGGCCAAGGTGCTGCACGACAAGTGGGGCATCAAGCGCGGTTTGATGACCACTGTGCACGCAGCAACAGCAACCCAGAAAACCGTTGACGGCCCCTCCTCCAAAGACTGGCGCGGCGGCCGTGGCATTTTGGAAAACATCATCCCATCGAGCACAGGTGCTGCCAAAGCTGTTGGCGTGGTGATTCCTTCTCTGAACAAAAAACTCACTGGCATGTCTTTCCGTGTGCCTACCTCTGACGTGTCAGTGGTGGACTTGACGGCCGAATTGGAAAAACCAGCGACCTATGAGGAAATCAAGGCCGAAATGAAGGCCCAATCCGAAGGCGCACTCAAGGGTATTTTGGGCTACACGGAAGACGCCGTGGTCGCGACCGATTTCCGCGGTGATGCACGTACCTCAATCTTTGATGCCAACGCGGGTATCCAGCTGGACTCCACCTTTGTGAAGCTGGTATCTTGGTATGACAACGAGTGGGGCTACTCCAACAAATGCCTGGAAATGGTGCGCGTGGTCAGCGGCAAATAAGCCACTCCCAAATGGTTGGCCTGTTCAGGTTTTAGGCCACCGATACAATCCTGAGGTCGCTTGTAGCCACGCTGCAAGCGACCTTTTCTTTACCCTACCCAGCAAGAAGGTGTTGGCAGCGGTATTGTCCCCGCCCACCTCAGCCAAGAACATCCGCAACAACCGAGTGAGAACCACATGTTATTGAGCAACACCGAATACATCCCCGGCTATACCATCACGCGCCATCTTGGTCTGGTGCAAGGCAGCACCGTACGCGCCAAACATGCCGGACGCGACATCATGGCCAGTCTCAAGAATATTGTGGGAGGAGAGCTCAAGGGCTATACCGAACTGCTCAATGAATCACGCCAAGAAGCGCTTGATCGCATGCAGGAGCAAGCCCGCAGTGTAGGGGCCAATGCCGTCATTAACGTGCGTTTCAGTACCTCTAATATTGCGGCTGGAGCCTCTGAACTGCTTGCCTATGGCACTGCCGTGGTACTTGAAAAACGTGAACATGCATGAGTAGGAGCATCCTATGGGCTTACTCATCGAGTTGATTGTTCCCATCCTTCTGGGACTTACTGGGCTATTAGTTGGAACCTTGCTCGAGCGCAAACACTACCGCTCCATTCGTGCACGGGAAGAGGCTTTACGCCACATCATGGTGTTCAATGAAAAACGCCCTCCGTTGAGCTTCACGGGTCAGCACTTTCATTTAGTGCAAGGCTCAGTGGTGGTGTCAAGCGACTATTTCAAAAATATTGCGGCCAGTCTGAAAAGTTTTTTTGGTGGTCGCTTAACCAGCTACGAAACCCTGATGGACCGCGGCAGGCGCGAAGCGATTCTGCGCATGAAAGAACAAGCCGCAGCCGTTGGGGCCACTGCTATTTTTGCCGTTCGACTGGAGACCTCCACACTCAACAGCATCGGCGGCAGGGGGGGCATTGGCAGTGCCGAGTTTTTAGCCTATGGCACAGCATGGTCTGCGCAGCCCTGAGTCAGCCAATTTAAAAACCATGGCCAGTTACGAAAATCCCAGCGTTCGCGATGACGTGAATGTCGCACCCCATTCTGCCGTTGGTGAGTTCGCCAAGCTCAGCATTGCGCTGGCAGCGTCCGTCGTACTGCTGGTAGTGGCATTGACCTGGGGATTTCGTTGGCTGGCCCCCTGGATTCCATTTAGCTATGAGCAACGCATAGCAGCGCCGATAGTAGAGCAACTCACCAAAGACCGTGGAACGTCGCCTGCGCAGTCCTACCTGCAGCATTTGGCCGAGCAGTTGGCGGCACACATGGACTTCCCCAAAGGAATGTCTGTGCAAGTGCACTGGAGCGACAGTACTGTTCCCAATGCGTTTGCCACCTTGGGTGGTCACATCACGATCTACCAAGGCTTGATTCACAGCGTGCAAACAGAAAATGGGCTCGCCATGGTCTTGGCTCACGAGCTCGCTCATGTGCGCCACCGCGATCCGCTGGTCTCTGCTGGCAGCGGGTTGATACTGGCCTCCAGCCTAGGGGCAGTATTAGGCAGTGGGGCTGAATCCATCGTGGGAAAAACGTCAGCTGCTTTGATGCAGTTGCAGTTTTCCAGACAGCAAGAGCGTGCTGCCGATGCTGTGGCCTTGCGTGCTCTACACGCCTATTACGGCCACGCCTCAGGTGCTGATGAATTTTTCAGCACCATGCAGCAAGCAGGAAAAACCTGGGCAGCCCACAACGCCGCAACCTTCTTGCAAACCCACCCAGGTACAGAACAACGCATTGCAGACATTCGTGCCTTTGTAGCTGCTACCGCAGTCAAAGACGAAGTTCAGTTGACGCCATTGCCGGATTTCTTACGTACACCAACAGCGAAATAGAGGCACCTACGTCTGCTGCAAGGCGCTTTGCTGTCTGTAGACCGTGCAGGCAAAAACCACAATGAACAGCACGCTGAGTAACAGCACAATCGTGGGGCCAGGTGCACTGTCAAGGTGAAAGCTCAGTAGCACCCCTGAGACTGAGGCCAAGACAGAGATGGCCGTTGCCCACAACAGCATCTTGCCAAAGCTGCGCACGATCAAAAAAGCGATGGCTCCTGGCGCTATCAACAAGGCAATAGACAAGACCAATCCGACGGCCTTCAAAGCGCCCACGACTGCCAGTGAAACAGCGGCCAACAAACCGTAATGCAACCAACGCACGGGCAAACCCGCCGTATGGGCCTGCACCGGGTCAAAGGCATACAGCAGTAAATCACGCCATTTCAAAGCTATCCATCCTGCCACCACAGCAGCAATCGCGGCACTTTCCAACACATCTCGCCATTGCACCCCTAACATGTCGCCAAAGAGGATATGGTCTAAATGCACGTCGCTTGGCACCCACACATAAATCAAAAGACCAAGCGCAAACAAACCTGAAAACACCACGCCCATGGCCGTGTCCTGCTTGATTCGGCTATTACTGTGCAAGTAGCCTGTTGCCAATGCGCAGCCCATGCCCGCTATGAATGCACCCAGCGCCAGCGGCCAGCCAGCCCAATACGCCAGCACCACGCCCGGAAAGACACCATGCGCAATGGCATCACCCAGCAAGGCCCAACCTTTGAGCACCAACAAGCACGACAGCAGTGCCGTGGGAATGGCCACCAGCACAGCGATGGCCAAAGCCATTTGCATGAAGTCGTACTGAAAAGGAGTCGTCAGCCAACTCATCATCGAGCCCCCTCCAATTCAGCCTGAACATCCATCCCATGCTTGCCTGCGAACAAAGCGTGCTGTGCCTTGCGGCGGGCCACCAAAAGACCGTGTTTTGGCGCCAGCACAAAGGCCAATGCAAACACCATCGTTTGTAACAAGACGATGATGGCACCAGTAGCACCATCGAGAAAGTAGCTGGCATAAGCTCCAACGGCACTGGTGAGCACGCCAATACTGACGGCCAACACAATCATTCGCCCGAAACGGTCACACAGCAAATACGCAGTCGCGCCGGGCGTGACAATCAACGCAATCACCAAAAATGCGCCCACCGTCTGCATGGCCGCTACTGTGCTGGCTGAAAGCAAGGCAAAAAACACCACTTTCAATGCTGTGATAGGCAAACCCAAGCTGCGTGCGTGCGCCTCATCAAAAAAAACCAGCATCAGGTCTTTCCACTTGAGCAATAACACCAGCGTGGTGACGGAGCCTATAAGAAGCAATTGCACCGTATCGGCAGGGGTGATGGCCAGCACATTGCCCAACACAATGGATTGGATATTCACACTCGTGGGAGAGAGTGACACCATGAACAAGCCCAGACCAAAGAATGACGTAAAGATCAAGCCAATGATGGCGTCTTCCTTCAACTTGGTGCGGTGATTGAGAAACACCATGGCCGCAGCAGCTAGCCCTCCGCTGAAGAATGCGCCGATAGAAAAGGGCAAACCCAACATATAAGCCCCAGCCACACCCGGCACGATCGAGTGCGACAGTGCATCACCAATCAACGACCAACCTTTGAGCATTAAAAAGCACGATAGGAAAGCACAAACGCCCCCTATCAAGGCGCATACCCAAATTGCATTGCGCATATAGCCATAGGTAAATGGCTCTGCCAACAACATCCACCATTCGTTCATGAGCGTCCCTGGTGTTCGGTTTGTTCATCCACTTCACTCACCGCCGGTAAGCGGTGCTGCCCACGAACAGAAGAGCGCCCATCCAGCAAGACCAACGGTCTTTCATCATCAGTCATGATGCCCACGGTAGCACCAGGCGCGGCGCCATGCGCCTGTGGCAAATCGAAGTGGCGCAACACGCCACCAAAAGCCAACTCCAGATTGTCATGGGTAAACACGTCGGTTGTCGGGCCATACGCCAGCACCGTGTGCTTGATCAGCACCGTATGGTCGCAAAACTCCGGCACGCTGCCCAGGTTATGGGTGGACACCAGCATCACCCTGCCCTCGTCTTTCAACGCGCGCAACAACCCAATGATGGCGTCCTCCGTTTTCACATCCACACCGGTAAACGGCTCATCCAGCAAAATCACCGTGGCATCTTGCGCCAAGGCACGCGCCAGAAAAACACGTTTTTTCTGGCCTCCAGAAAGCTCGCCGATCTGGCGCTGACGCAACTCCAGCAACCCCACACGCGTTAAGGCGCGTGTGACAGCTTCATGGTCTTGCTGACGGGGAATGCGGAAAAACCCCATATGCCCGAATCGCCCCATCATGACGACGTCCTCGACCAACACAGGAAAGTTCCAGTCAACCTCTTCACTTTGCGGGACATAGGCGATGCGTTTATGCCTGAGCGCCTCACGCACTGGCTGCCCCAACACTTCAATGCGCCCATGCGACACATGCAAAAAACCCATGATGGCCTTGAACATGGTTGACTTACCGGCCCCATTCACCCCCACCAACGCCGTGATACTGCCTGCCGGGGTCGAGAAGCTGGCATCGCGCAATGCGGTATGCCCGTTGCGGTAAGTAATCGTCACGCCCTGCACCACGATACCTGCCACACCATTGAGTTGGGCGGACATGGCATCGCACGCATCAGCAGCCATCTGTCCCTGCGCATTCATGGCGCGACCCCATGCAAGCCATTGGCAATGGTGGAAGCGGTCACCCGCAGCAAGTCTAAATAAGTGGGCACCGCCCCGCCCTGCTCCGTGAGCGAATCCACATACAACACCCCGCCATAGCGTGCTCCCGTTTCGCGGGCTACTTGCTGCGCAGGTGCGGGCGAGATGGTGCTTTCACTGAAAACCACGCCAATACCATTCGCGCGCACGGCATCAATCACTTTGCGCACTTGCTTAGGCGTACCTTGCTGATCGGCATTGATGGGCCACAAATACAGTTCACGCAAACCAAAATCACGAGCCAGATAACTGAAAGCACCTTCACTGGTGACCAGCCAGCGCTGGTGATCTGGCAACGCAGCGAGTTGCTGGCGAATGGGCTCCATCGCCGCCTTAATTTGATCTTGATAGGCCTTGGCATTGCGCTCGTAAACAGCCGCATTGCCCGGATCGTATTGCACCAAGGCATCACGGATGTTGGCGACGTAGATCAACGCGGCATCTGGCGACATCCAGGCATGTGGATTGGGTTTATTTTGGTACGGCCCCTCTGCAATCCCCATGGGCTCAATACCCTTGGTGACAACCACACTGGGGACATTCTTGACCCGTTGAAAGAATCGCTCAAACCACAACTCCAGGTTCATTCCGTTCCAGAGCACCAATTGCGCCCCTTGCGCCCGAACCAAATCGCCCGGAGTTGGCTGGTACTCATGGATTTCTGCACCTGGTTTTGTGATGGATTCGACAATAGCGGCATCACCAGCAACATTGCGGGCCATATCCGCAATCACCGTAAACGTCGTCACCACTTTGATTTTCGCTGCTGGTGCTTGCGCCTCTTGCGCAAATGCGGCTGTACTACCCACAGTCGCCCCCAACAACACAATAGCAGCCCAACGCTGCACAACAGAAAATGCCTTCACCCCACTCCAATAGCCTTGCATGTACCTGAACCCTCAATGTGAACGTTGATGGAAATCGCTATACGCTGCAACCCACTCAGTGAGATATAGCCGTTGCTATATTTATTTTATAGCAATGGCTATATTTATCGCAAGACATGCGATGGCCCTACTTTCAATATGCCATTGACCTTCCCGTCTACAGCACACATGGCCTCACTGCGCTGGTTTTCAGGATAATCGGGGTATCAATCGAATACCTCTGTGACCACGACCACAATGCCTACCCCCCCACACGCCCCGCCACCAATCCCAGACCTTACCGAGCTGCCAGATCCCGTGCTGCAGGTTGAAGGATTCCAGCAGGTACGCGAAGCGCATCGGCTGGAAATCATTGAGGATTACGTGGAATTAATCTCTGACTTGCTGCTGGGCACCGGCGAAGCAAGGCAGGTACAAATTGCAGAGCGCATGGGCGTAGCCCAACCCACGGTGGCCAAAATGCTCAAACGCCTAGAGATCGAAGGTTATGTATGCCTGCGTCCATACCAAGGTGTGCAGTTGACACCACAAGGCGAAGCTATGGCTCTGTACAGTCGCAAACGCCATCAACTGGTGGAGTCTTTCCTCTTGGCGCTAGGGGTAGATGCCGACAGTGCCAGGCGTGACGCCGAAGGCATGGAGCACCATGTCAGCGAAGCTACCCTTAAGGCATTCGCCCGATTTCTCTCGGGCAAAGCGCCTGCAAACTAATCCATCCCCTACGCAAACGTTTTAGTTAGCAGCCATTTCCAGAAATGTGCTTTTCTCTACCTTGATCGCAGGAAATCCATTCTGCTCAACCAACACCTGCAAATCGGCAATGAAGCGTTGCGCCAGTTGGGATAGAGGCTCGAGCTTGTGATGCACTAAATTGGTCTGGAGCACAGGCCCTTGCTCCAACGGGCGCACCATGATGGGCCGTGCTGCATGCCAGCTGCGCACGGAAAACTCATCAACCAGCGCAATACCCACCCCCATCTCAACCATTGAGCCCGCATTTTGAGGCGAGCCCACCTCCATCACCTCTTGCAACTGCATCTCCATGTCTGTACAGAAACTGGCCACCTTGCGCCCCATCGGGGTGTCATGGCCATAACCGACCATGGGCCACTGGCATAAATCATCGCGCGTAATGCTTTCCTTTTCGCATAGCGGATGGTTGCTCGGCATGATGCAAACCAGCCGGTTATTGCACAGTGGCGTGATCTCTAAATTAGGATGGTCAATCGGTGAACTGATGATGCCCAAGTCAGCCTGATGGTTCAGTATCCGATCGCGAATATGCTCATAGCTGTGGCAAGAGAAAGTCATCTTGCAGTCCGGAAAGTGTTGGCGAAAACTCGCCATCGCTTGCGGAATAAAACTCTGGCCAATGGAGGGGCTGGAAACCAGATTCAACATACCGGTACGGTGGCGAGATAGATCATCGGCCAAATCGTTGACACGCTTGACAGCCTGATAAACCTGCTCGACTTCACCAATCAAACGCCTTGCCTCAGGCGTCGCAAACAAGCGCCCTTTGATGCGCTCAAAAAGCGCAAAACCTATCCGCTGCTCTGTGTAGGAAAGCAAACGACTGACCGCTGGCTGAGAAACGAACAGCATCTGCGACGCACCAGCAATCGATCCGGTGGTCATCACGGCACGGAAAACTTCAATTTGACGCAGGTTGAGTGCAGCCATAACAACAAAAAGCAAGAGGCGAGATGTTGGCCTAGCGTTTTGTAGAACTCTCCAAAACGCCAACGCAAAAATCCTTAACGCCGTGTTAATCAAGACCGACATTTCAGCAATTTCCATGCCACGCGATATCTCGCAAAATTTCCTCCATTGAATATTTCTCGTCCCATGCGGCTATGTCTTCTGTGACTGATGCCATCACCCACAGGCGCATCCATGCCGTCATCAACGGCATTGATGCGGCATTAAGCCTACTGCGCATTTGCTTGTCAGGTTTTAGAGCAAAGCCCCAGTCGACATGCAGCCCCTGCAGGACGTGAAAGGCATTGGCCGAGCCAGTCATTGAACTCGCGCAGGGGACAGCACCCGTGGCGCAGAGCCGAGCCTTGTTGAGTTCATAGGTGCAGACGTTCGTTTGGACTGCATGCGCTTGGTCCTGAGCGCAAGCGACAAGCCGATTGCACCTGTTGTTTGTTTTCTCTTTGGATGAATGGATATGACGCGTCTTATTACAGTGGCAGCAGCCCAACTTGGCCCAATTCAAAAAGCCGAAGGTCGCGATTCAGTAGTCGCCCGAATGGTCCGATTGGTTGAACGTGCGCACCAGCGTGGCGCCAATGTGGTGGTCTTTCCTGAACTGGCATTCACAACCTTTTTCCCACGCTGGTATGTCGAAGACCTTGACCAAGCCGACAACTGGTACGAAGAAAGCCTTCCTTCGGCTGCCACGCAACCGCTGTTTGATGCGATCAAGCGCTACGGTATCACCTGCTATTTAGGGTATGCCGAGATTGCGCATGAGCCTGACGAAACAGGCCAAGTACGCAAACGCCGCTTCAATACCTCGGTGGTCATTGCGCCCAGCGGAGAAATCATTTTGAAGTACCGCAAAATACACTTGCCCGGGCACAAAGAGTTCTCCAGTATTCGCAAAGTGCAGCATCTTGAGAAACGCTACTTTGAAGTAGGCAACTTAGGCTTTCCTGTCACTCGTGCACCAGTGGGCCAGGTCGATGGCGTCAATATGGGCATGCTGATCTGCAACGACCGCCGCTGGCCTGAATCATGGCGAGAGTTAGGTTTGCAACAAGTGGAGCTGGTGATGTTGGGCTACAACACGCCTGCGGTTAACCAAGAAAATCGAGGCTTCGAAGCCAACCACCTGCGCAACTTCCACTCGCAACTGTCCATCCAAGCCGGTTGCTACCAAAATGCAACCTTTGGGGTCGGTGTGGCCAAAGCTGGCAACGAAGATGGCTTTGAGCTGATGGGGCACTCCATCATCGTCAATCCGCAAGGTGAAATCATGGCCATGGCCACCAGTTGGGATGATGAATTGGTCGTAGCTGACTGCAACCTGGCGATGTGCGAACTGGGACGCACCACGATTTTCAATTTCGCGCAACATCGCCGCCTGGAAGCCTATACCCATATCACCAGCCAAACAGGCAGTACCCCGCCTGCGGTATGGATGCCGTCCACACAAGAAGAAACCGAGGCGCACTCATCATGAATGCCCCGCTCTCCCTCCATCTGCTACCAACAAGTATTGAGCATGAACTTTTTGGCCCTATGGCAGTACCTACGTTTGCCGAGGTGCAAGAAGCTGCTGACCGTATTGCACCTTATATACGGCGCACACCGCTGCTGTTTTCACGATCACTCAGCGACATGGCCGGTGGCGAAGTCTGGCTAAAGCCAGAATGCTTGCAAATCACCGGCTCATTCAAATTGCGCGGCGCCTTCAATGCGATCTTGTCGCTCACACCAGAGCAACGCGAGCAAGGCGTCATTGCCTATTCAACTGGTAACCACGGTCAAGCCATCGCTTGGGCCGCAGATGTACTGAACGTGAATGCCACCATCGTGATGCCAGCTGACGCCCCAAAAAACAAAGTGCAAAAAGCTTTGGCCAAAGGGGCTAAGGTTGTGCAGTACGACCGCATGACCCAAAGCCGAGAAGCCATTGGTATGCAGTTGCTGGCTGAAACAGGCGCCACATTGATTCCTCCTGGGGACTCGCCTGCTGTACTGGCTGCACAAGGCACGGTGGCCTTGGAAGCACTACAAGACTTGCCTGCTGCAACGCGCAACCAACTTGCCTTGTTTGCCGCGCCGTGCGGCGGTGGCGGAATGATGGCAGGCTGCAACCTGACTTTGCAGGCCCTTAGCCCCGGAACTCGCCGTGTGGCGGTCGAGCCAGCCGCATTTGACGATACAGTGCGTTCCCTTGCATCAGGAACGCGTGAGCACAACGCCAAGTCAGCACAATCGATTTGTGATGCCTTGCAAGCCGTG
Source organism: Lampropedia puyangensis (assembly GCF_004833285.1). Lineage (GTDB taxonomy): Bacteria > Pseudomonadota > Gammaproteobacteria > Burkholderiales > Burkholderiaceae_C > Lampropedia > Lampropedia puyangensis. The sequence continues at coordinate 407,222 of NZ_STFG01000001.1, read as the reverse complement.
ACCCCTGCGCAATTGCCATTCACGATCAACCAGCCTCTGCTCGGCCAAGCCATTTCGGTCAATGACAATGAAGTACTGGCAGCGATGCGCTTTGCACTGGAAGACTTGCGATTGGTGGTTGAGCCGGGCGGCGCAGTGGCTTTAGCGGCATTGCTTGCAGGCAAACTGCCGCTTCATGGCGCCAGCGCAGTGATCGTGCTCTCCGGTGCTAATGTCGATATGCCGCTGCTTGTTCAGGCATTGGCATAACCCCAACACTACGACGAAGAAAGACAAACCATGAATCTCCCCTCCGCATTCCATTTCGCTTTCAATATCACGGATCTGGATGTTGCCCGCCAGTTCTACGGGCAAGTGCTAGGCTGCACCGAGGGGCGCAGCACCGACACCTGGGTGGACTTTGATTTCTTCGGTCATCAAATCTCCTTGCACTTGGGCCAACCTTTTGCCACAGCGCCAACAGGCAAGGTTGGCAAACACATGGTGCCCATGCCGCATTTCGGCATCATCTTGCTCTACCCCGATTGGCAAGCGATGGCCGACCGACTCAAAGCCGCTGGCATTGCCTTCGTCCTCGAACCACAAGTGCGCTTTGAGGGCGAGCCAGGTGAGCAATGGACCATGTTCTTCCTGGACCCGTTTGGCAACCCCATCGAAGTCAAAGGTTTTCGCACTGAAGCGCAAATCTACGCCCACTAACCCTTTGCGTTGCGGCTGCGCCGCCTAAGCAATGCAGCCTGCCAATCCTCCCCACGAAATAACGCCATGACGTTTGACCTAACCATCCGCAATGGCCGCGTAAGTACCTCGCACGCCACCTTCATGGCTGACCTGGGTATCTCGGACGGAAAAATCGTCGCGATCAGCCAACATCTTCCCGCTGGCAAACAAGACCTGGATGCGACAGGAAAATGGGTAATGCCTGGCGGCATTGACAGCCATGCCCATATTGAACAGGCATCCAGCACAGGGGTGATGTGCGCAGATGACTTCTACAGTGCCACCGTCTCAGCCGCCTTTGGGGGTACGACCACGGTGATTCCGTTTGCGGCACAACATAAGGGCCAGCATGTTCCTCGCGTGATTGAGGAATATGCCAAACGTGCAGCGGAAAAAGCAGTCATCGACTATGGCTTTCATTTGATTTTGTCAGAAGTCACCCCGGAAATGCTCAACGAAGATTTGCCACGGGCGATTGCGCAAGGCATTACCTCGTTGAAAGTCTACATGACCTATGACGCACTGAAAATAGACGACTACCATTTACTGGAAATCATGGAAGTAGCCGGGCGCGAAGGCGCAATGGTGATGATCCACGCCGAAAACCATGACGTCATTCGTTGGCTGGCCAAGCGGTTGCTGGCCAAAGGTTTGAAAGCGCCCAAGTTTCACGGCGTAGCCCATGATGCGATTGCCGAAACCGAGGCAAGCGCACGCGCTATCGCTCTGGCCAAACTGCTTGATGTTCCCATTTTGTTAGTGCACATCTCTGGCCCAGAGGCGATTGAAGTGATCCGCAGCGCCAGAACACTGGGGAGCAAAGTCCATGCAGAAACATGCCCACAATACCTTTTCTTGACGCAAGAGGATATGGATCAAGAAGGACTTGAAGGCGCCAAGTTCTGCTGCAGCCCTCCCGCACGCGACAAAGCCGCGCAAGCGCAAGTCTGGCGCGGCCTGCTCGATGGAACATTGGGTGTTTACAGCTCCGACCATGCCCCTTTTAAGTTTGACACTACAGGCAAACTTCCCAAAGGAGATGCAACGACCTTTAAAGAGATGGCCAATGGTGTACCCGGCCTAGAGCTACGTTTGCCTCTGCTGTTCTCCGAAGGGCTGCTGACAGGCCGCCTCAGCCCCGAACAGTTTGTGCGCCTGACTGCTACCAACCATGCCCAAATGTACGGACTGGAGCACCGCAAAGGGGACATCGCTATAGGTATGGACGCCGACGTTGTACTGTGGGACCCACAGGAATGCCGCACCGTAACGTGGAATGACCTGCACGACAACGTCGGTTACACCCCCTATGAAGGCCGCGAGCTGCGTGGCTGGCCCAGCACCGTGATCAGTCGTGGCGAAGTCATTGTTGATGCAGGAAAACTGCAAGCGGCGCGGGGGCGCGGAATATTCCTTCCTCGCCAAATACCAAAACCAATTCTCGAAAGTGCTGCCCACCCAAAGCCATCACACGCGAGCGATTGGCTTGGTCTCAAAGGAAAGGCTTGGGCTGCGTACTGAGTGCGAAGTGCGAAATACACCACAGCAGTTGTCATGCACTCATGTGCATGGGGCTTGGGCACCCAAACAAGACGAGCCAGACTGCCGCATAAGCCGTGCAACGCCCTTCCCATCTTCTGAATCAGCAGCCAGCCAAACACATGGCCGGCGTTGCCATACTCCATCCACCCAGCGTTCCTCATAACCCGGACACATCCCTTTCATGACACAGGACACATCAGCCCCTCTGTATATCCCTATTCTTGGCCCCTGGCTTGCACAAGAGTTATGTTCCATGCTCCCCGCACCGTTCAAGCCACTGGATGTTCATGCCAACCCAGACTATGCGGGCGTACTCGCCACACATGCAGACACAATCCGTGTCGTCATCTGCAGCACAGGAGGTATCTCCGTGAATGCACAGCTGATGGATCAACTGCCGCATTTGGCGCTGATTTTGAATCTCGGCGCAGGCGCTGAATCGGTGGACATGGCAGAAGCAGCGCGACGCAACATTCAAGTGCTGACTGGTGCAGGTATCAATGCCGTAGATGTGGCCGAACTGGCCATTGGGATGATGATTGCATTGGCACGCCGCATTCACTTGATAGATCAGGAAGTGCGCCAAATGCAATGGGGCAGAGATCGCCAACCCGTACGGCGCCTGGCTGGCAGACGCGCGGGCATTGCGGGGATAGGCGCCATTGGCCAGGCGCTTGCCAAGCGCCTTGACGCCATGGACATGCAAGTGCATTACTTCAGTCGCACCGCGCACATGGAGTTGCCCTGGCAGCATCACACCAACCTGTTGTCGCTGGCCGCAGAGGTGGACATTCTCTTTCTTGCATTGCCCGGAGGCACAGCCACACACCACTTGGTGGGCGCTGACGTGCTTCAGGCCCTTGGCAAAGACGGCTTCTTGATCAATGTGGGCCGCGGCAGTGTTGTCGATGAAGCCGCCTTAAAAGAGGCCCTCAACCACAACCATATTGCCGGGGCGGCACTGGATGTGTTTGAGCACGAGCCTCACGTGCCAAGTGGCTTGATTGCCAGCAACCAGACGTTGCTGCAATCGCATCGGGGTGGATTTACGGTAGAGGCACACACAGAAGTCTTGGTCTTAACACTGCAACGCTTGCAGCATGCCTTCAGTCTGTAACGTTATGGCCGGTTTAATACCACAAGGTTCGCCTTAACTGCCCCACTCCAGATACTGCAATTCTTCTTCAGTGAAACCTGCCGCACGGCGGGCATCCAGGTTAAGCGGTGCTTTGGGGCGCGGCGCTTCATATTGCTCGACCAGTTTAGGGTAGAGCCCAACGGGCTCCAAACCGCGCTGGTGGCACAACCATCGGTACCAGTAATTGCCAATCGCCACATGCCCGACCTCTTCACGCAAGATGGTGTCCAAAATGGTGGCCGTGGCCTTTGCATCATCGGTATTGACTTGACGCAACTTCTCCTGAATTAACGGAGTGGCATCCAAGCCGCGCGCCTCCAGTGTGCGCGGCACCAAGGCCATGCGCGGCAAAATATCGTGACGGGTTTTCTCACACATGCTCCACAAACCTTGGTGGGCGGGGAAATCCCCGTAGTCAAACCCCATGGACTGCAACTGCGTGCGTAGCATTTGAAAATGCTTGGCTTCTTCAGCCGCCACTTTGAGCCAGTCTTCGTAATAAGAAGCAGGCATGCCCGCAAAGCGCCACACCGCATCGAGTGCAAGATGGATGGCGTTGTACTCAATGTGCACGATGGCATGCACCAATACCGCACGGCCCTGCAACGTTGCTGGCGATCGTCTCGCCACATCTGTATGCGCGGCCAGCGCCAATTGACTAGGCATGGTGGGTGCATCAGGCACCGGAATGGCAAGAGTCGCATCAACGTCCAATTGAAGACTGGAGCGCTGCTGGTACAACCGCTCTGCGGTTTGTGCCTTGGCTAGTGGATCGGCCATCTGCATCACTGCCAAGGCGCAAGTGCGCCACTCGGAAGAAGGCAAAGGCATTGGATTGAGCGTCGCAGTGTCGGTCATGGGGTCGCATTGTAGGCCGCTTGCTGCGGGCATTGTGGCCATCGCTTGGCCGATAATGCTTGGCACTTGCAAGAAGAAAAGGTCTGCATCTGCCTTCAAGCAGCCCCACTGCTGCCGCTGTTCTTCGCATATCCAACACCCCACCACACTAGGAGACTTTATGGCGATCTTTGAATTAGACGGTATCTGCCCCACCATCAGTGACTCTGCATGGGTTGCTGACTCTGCCACAGTGTTAGGCCAAGTAACTTTGGAAGCCGATGCATCAATCTGGTTTGGCAGTGTGATCCGTGGTGACACCGACCAAATCACTGTCGGCGAAGGCAGCAACATTCAAGATGCCAGCGTCTTGCACGCAGACTTTGGCAAACCTTTGCACATCGGTCGGCATGTCACCGTAGGGCACCAAGTCATGCTGCATGGCTGCACCATTGGGGACGAAAGCCTCGTAGGTATTGGCGCAGTTATTCTCAATGGCGCAAAAATTGGCAAAAACTGCTTAGTGGGCGCACGCAGCCTGATCACGGAAAACAAAGAGTTTCCTGATGGCAGCATGATCATGGGTAGCCCCGCAAAAGTCGTGCGCGCACTGACAGCAGAAGAAATAGAGGGTTTGCGCCAAAGTGCCAAAAATTACGTGGCCAACGCCAAGCGTTTTCAAAAAGGCCTCAAACCTATTGCGTAAGTCAACGATAGTCAGGCGCCACAGCCAACGCCGCAATATCGGTTCTGCGACCTGCCTTGAAATTCGTTGATGCGCCTTTATATCGGTAGGTCACTCCACAAGATCGCAGCGCATACTGGGCATAACGCCCACGCGCGCGCCTCTCCATGAAAGCATCTCATGTCTGAAATCCAGAAGTTCCTGTTTGATGGCCTGCCTGTGCGCGGTGCGATTGTCCGCGTTGATACGCCATGGCAGGAAGTACTGCAACGCCGTGGCAAGAACTCAGAAACAGGCCCCTACCCAGAATGCATCAGTCGCATCTTGGGGCAAATGACTGCGGCTGGCCTGCTGATGCAATCGAACATCCATTTTGAAGGCGCTTTGGTGCTGCAAATTCAAGGCGACGGGCCGGTACGATTGGCGGTGGCAGAAATCAAATCGGATTTGCGTTTGCGTGCTACCGCACAACTCGCGCCAAGTCAGAAAGACAACATCGCAACCGATGCCAGCATCGAAAGCCTCTTCAATGTGCATGGCCAAGGGCGCTGCGCCATCACCCTCGATGCCGATGAAAAACGGCCTGGCTACCAACCGTACCAAGGTATCGTCTCCCTGATGGACGAAAATGGCCAAACCCTGCCGTCACTGGCAGCCATTTTGCAGCAATACATGCAGCAATCCGAGCAGCTCGACACGGTTCTGGTACTGGCAGCCAACGACCAAGTCGCCGCAGGCCTGATGATCCAACGCATTCCCGTCAAAGGCGAAGGCAACCTGGCTGGTGCCCAGCACAATACGGAAGAGCAGGACCAATTGGGCCACAACGAAGACTTCAACCGCATCGCCACCCTGGCAAGCAGCCTGACCGAGAAAGAACTGCTGGAGTTGGACACCAACACCATCCTGCGGCGCTTATTTTGGGAAGAAACCGTCTCGGGCGTGGACACTCAGGGACTCATGCCACACTTTGGTTGCCAATGTGATCGCGAGCGTGTGACAAACATGCTGCGTGGCCTAGGGCAAGCAGAAGTGACCGATATGCTTGAAGAGGAAAAGCCCATCGAAGTCGGTTGTGAATTTTGTGGTGCGCAATACCACTTTGATGCCATCGATGTCGCGCAGATATTCGCGCCGCATGCTGCTCCGGCGTCCGAGCGCATTCAGTAAAAAAATTGCGCCTTTCGCGCTGCTTGCATAAGGTAGAAGCATTGTTTACGATGACATTTCATTAAAAAAATCGGAGACAACATGCCTTCTGCCAGCTTAGACGCCATTCTGCGCGGCCCCATTGAACAAGGACGTATTCCCGGTGTTGCAGCCGTTGTAACAGACGCCCATGGCGACCGCTATGCCAATGCTTTTGGCACGCGCCGTATAGGCGACCAGAACAGTCCGATGCAAGTCGACTCGGTCGCATGGATTGCCTCCATGACCAAGGCCTTGACTAGCACCGCAGCCGTGCAATTGATTGATGCAGGGTTGTTGAGCCTAGACACCCCTGCAAAACAATGGTTTGAGCCCCTTGGTCAGGCGCAAGTGCTCGAAGGCTTTGATGCTGAGGGCCAGCCCATTTTGCGTGCACCACGCACCGACATCACATTACGGCACTTGCTCACGCATACAGCAGGCTACGGGTATGAATTTTTGAGTAGCGATAACCTGCGCTTCCAACAGGCCACAGGAACGCCTGGAGTGATCAGCTGCAGCAACGCCGTCTTCAGTAATCCACTGCTGTTTGATCCCGGCACGCGTTGGAACTACGGCATCAACATTGAGCCAGTAGGCAAAATCATTGAAACAGTCACAGGAAAACGCTTGGGCGAACACTTGCAGTCCAGCCTGCTTGGCCCACTCGCAATGGCAGATACCGCTTTTCGCATGCGCCCTGACATGCAATCGCGATTGGTCAGCATTCACCAACGTGAAACCGACGGCCATCTGACGCCTTTGGATTTGCAAATCGAACAAGACCCAGAATTCGAGATGGGTGGGGGTGGCCTGTATGGCACTGCTGCAGACTACGCCCAATTCCTGCGTTTATTCCTCAACGCAGGAAAAGTAGATGGACAAGCCTTGCTCAGCCCACGCGCATTCGATTGGCTGACACACAATGCGATGGGCAATTTGAATGTCCTGCCCATGCAGTCTTCTGTGCCCGCCCTGACCCTCGATGTAGACCTCTATCCGAACATCCCACGCAAATGGACATTGGCTTTTGAAACCAACACGCAAGCACTGCCAACCGGTCGCTCGGCAGGCAGCCTGAACTGGGCGGGATTGGCCAATAGTTATTTCTGGATTGATCTGCACAAAGGCCTCGCGGGCGTTTATATCAGCCAGGTTCTGCCTTTTCTAGATCCTGCTGTTGCAAACCATTTTGCCGATTTTGAAACCGCTGTCTACCAGCAACTGGGTTGAATCAATCCCCCCAAAAAAACCAAGCTACAGCGATGCCTGCACACTGCGCTGCAGGGCATCGAGCAGCCATGCAATCGCTGCCGGATGGCGGTTACCGCGCAGCCACAGTACATGCACACTGACAGGGGTAACAGGCAATGGCAGCTCTCTTATCTCCAATGCCTGGGCCATTTCTGCGGTGGTCACAAATTTACGCGGCAGCGCTGTCAGCAGATCTGTTTTGGCAACGATCCTTGCCGCCGTGTAGTACTGGTTGACCGTCATGGCTACCTTGCGCGTCAGTCCCAAACCTGAGAGTGCCTCGTCAATAAAGCCATAAGGCCGCCCGGACAAGCTCACCACCAAATGTCGCGCTGCGCAAAAGTCTTCTAGGCTGATCTCATCATGCGCCAAAGGGTGCTCATTGCGCATCGCGCACACATACTCGCGCTGGTAAAGCAAACGTGACTCATACTGCACAGTGGCATCACTTTGCGCCCTGGCCGTCAGATCCGCCTGCACCGCTGGAAAATAGCCCACAGCCACATCAATCTCACCTTCATCCAGCAGCACCCGCGGATCGCGGCTGAGCAATGCGGTTACGTGCACCTGAATATCGGGCGCCTCGCGCATTTGTATTTGCGCCAAAGGGGGCAGCAAACGCGCCGCGGTTGCATCAATCATGCCGAGATGAAACACATGCTCAGAATGGGCCGGATTAAAACTCTCTGGCTCAATGGCATCCCCCAAATCCACCAAAGCCTGGTGTACTGTGGCCCACAACTCAATGGCCCGAGCAGTGGGTTCAATGCCGTGTCCTGAACGGAAAAACAACTCATCATGCAGCGCCTCTTTCAGGCGACGAATGGCATTGCTCACCGCGGGTTGCGTGACATGCAAACGCTCAGCCGCTTTTGTCAGAGAACGCTCTTGCATCACCACATCGAATACCCGCAGCAAGTTCAGATCCAAATGCTCAAAACTGGCCATGCCATTTTTCCCTTCTTTAACCGAGAAAAAACGTCAAAGGCAGACTGCAATGATGTACAGCCGCCATCAAACATTCACAACATGAATATTATTAATTCAATAAATAAATTTGAATAGATATAGGGCAAACCCTAATATTCGGCCATCGCACATTTAATGACTCGCTCCCACAAGGAGCAAAAACTTGGAATACAGGATCACATCATGACCGCAATCGTTTCTTCCCATCCAGCCGCAGAGCACGAGGGTTTGAATCGCGTCTCCAAAGGTTTGGGCTTTATTGCTAACCACATTCACAACTCTCGCTTGGCCTACGCCGGGATTTTGGCTGCAGCCGTCGTATTGGCGAACGCATTGATTTCACCAACAGGCTTGGTTGCATGGCTGGTTCTGTGGGCCATCGTATTTGCTGTGGCTGCCTTGATGGCCCCCAATGCCCAACGCCGTGGCGCTGGCTTGCTTGAGCAATGGCTGCAGTCACAACGCGATGCCCGTGCCAATGAACAGCTCTGGCAACTGGCCTTGAATGACCACCGCGTCATGAGCGATTTGGTCAATGCCCAAAGCGCTTACCGTTAAGTTTTCATGAGGGTTTGGCACCAGTCAATTACTGGTGCCTCTCCATTCAGACCATTAAAGCAGGGCAAGCCCTGCTTTTTTTGCGTCTGGCATACCATCCATAGGCCATCATTAGCCGCATCGATGAACGCGCTGGGTTCTCGCAACCTATGTTTTATCGCTTGCTCTCGCTTAACTTAGCCGCCATTCTTTCCTGCGTCGTTTGAGCCACTTTGTCGCGAATATACAACGGAGCAATTTCCTGCGGATTGTGCAAATGGCCTGCCGCAATCAAGGCTGGTGCAAGGGATAACATGGCCAAAGCCTGTGGCCATTGCGGGTGCAATAAGCCTGCCGAAGCAAAACGCTCAAACGCCGCTGGGTAGACAGAAAACGCATTGCCTGCCAACACATAGCCTTCAGGCACTTGAACCGCGGCTGGCGCCATGGCGGTGATGTCAGCCTCCCGAATCCAGCCAGCCTGCGCGCCAAGCCAACGAAAAGGCGCTGCATACACCTCCTGCATCCGGGCATCCAATACTGCAACTACGCGCTCAACCCCCTGTGCCAGACGCGCACCTTCAGCAATGGCCAGCAAAGAATCGACCGCCACCGCCTGAATGCCACTGCCCCACGCCAGCCCTTGCGCAGCAGCGCAACTGGTGCGCAAACCTGTAAAAGCCCCCGGGCCACAACCATATACCACAGCGTCCAACTGGGCGAGCCCAAGCTGCGCTTGCGCCAGCAGCTCCATACACTGCGGCAGCAGCACTTTGGAGGACTTGGCGCCCCCAGCCAACTCAAGGTGTCGAGTCCAATCGTCGTTTTGCACCGCCATGGAAAGCACATCGGTACTGGTATCAAACGCTAGCAATCGCATCAAAGTATCAACATAAAGAAAAGGAGCGAGGAGCACAGGAAAAAGCAATACAGCATTCAATGGGCGACGCAACTGGATGCACAAACAACGCGCCCATTCGCAGATGCGCACAAGTGCGAAAAGTCGCTGCACAATATGCTCTTGTGCTTTAGCCTCTTGCGCGCCCTGACGGCCCTACATGCAAGGAAAAATGTCCATTATCGCAATCGCAGCTGTGTTGTGTACTTTTGCCCTGTTGTGCTCGCTATTGCAGTAAGACCACTTAGCCTGCGTAGCGCCATTATGAACCGATCCTCCATGCCATTGTTCTTGCCCGCCCTTTCTTCTCAGGGTCCTTGCGCGCCTCGCAAGGCACTCGCCATCGTTGCAGCCAATGCCATCATGCAGGCGGTCGTGTTGACCTGCGTACCTACGTCAGCATGGGCACAAGCGACAGCAACAGCGACGAGTCACTCCATCAATGCGCCCAGTACAGCAACGGCCCTCCCAGAAGTCTTCAGTACAGCACTGACCAAGGCAAAAATCCCGCTGACCTCCGCGTCCGTATGGGTGCAAAGCGTGGATGACAACCGCCCCCCGCGCGTGAACTACCAAGCAGACGCGCTGGTCAGTCCCGCTTCCACCATGAAACTGGTGACCACTTATGCGGCCCTCGATCGTCTGGGCCCAGCCTATACGTGGCACACCCGCATCTACACGGATGGGCCGATCAGCGAAGGCAGCCTCAGGGGCAACCTCTACATCCAAGGCGGAGGAGATCCAAAATTGGTAATGGAGCGACTCTGGGCATTGCTGCGCCAATTGCAACAGAGAGGCATCAAGGTGATTGTGGGCGACATCGTGCTTGATCGAAGTGCTTTCGTGCTTCCCGCACACAATCCAGCCGCCTTTGACGATGAGCCACTTCGCCCCTACAACGCCGCACCTGACGCCCTGTTGCTGAATTTCAAATCAGTCGTGATGCGGTTTGTGCCCGATACCTCCCAAGGCCTGGCCCATGTGCAGCTTTCGCCCCCCATGGCCCACCTGTCTGTACCCACTAGTGTGCCATTGAATACCAAGAGTAAGAACTGCCCAACCAATTGGCGCAACCAACTCCAACTTGATGCCAGCCAGAGCGGCCAATGGTCAATGGCGGGAAGTTACCCGGCCGCATGTGGAGAATTGAATTGGGCTGTGGCCTATCCCGATCCTGTAGTTTTCGCGAATAAGGCAGTCGAAGGCATGTGGCGTGAAATGGGTGGCAGTCTCACAGGTTCGGTACATGCTGGTGTCACGCCTGCAGGGCTGGCGCCCCTGCTCACAGAGCCGTCTCTGTCGCTCACAGAGATCGTACGCGACGTCAATAAGTACAGCAACAATGTGATGGCAGACCATGTCTTTCTGGCCCAAGGCAGTGTTGGTGGGCGCGGCCAGGCCATGACGTATGAGGCCGCACAGGCAGCCATTGAACAGTGGTGGGTCCGCAAAGTGGGCAATCCAGCCGGTAGCCTGATCATTGACAACGGCTCAGGCTTGAGCCGCACGGCACGCGTCACAGCCCACGCTATGGGGACGATGCTCACACAGGCATGGCACTCAGCAGTCATGCCCGAATTACTGGCCTCACTGCCTGCTGTGGGTGTCGATGGCACGATGCGTCGCAGTCGGGCCACAGGTTCTGCACACATCAAAACCGGTTCACTGCAAAATGTGAATGCAATTGCTGGCTACGTACACGCCAACAGCGGCAAACGCTATGTGCTGGTGGCAATCGTCAACGATGCCAATGCCGCATCTGCACGCAGCCCGGCATTTGACAAGCTGATCGATTGGGTCGCAAACGACGAATGATGAGTGACAGATCTATGCGGTAAGAACGTGATCACGGTCTCCACGCAGACCACGTTGGAGTCCAAAAAGATACGATGCGCAGCAACAAGCGCCTTGCACGGCCTCTTTTTTGGAGTCTTGCGCGACTGTGCGGTGATCCTAAACACGTTCTTTGTTGCACCGATAGATTGCGGTCCCGACAAAGGCAAGCATTGTTTGTGTTTACTGCTCTGCATTGCACTGCTTTTGATTGGGCAAGAGAACCTGCTGGGCCATAATTGGCCCGTTCATTTTGGCAACTTTTTTGATTCAGGAGTCTTCCTTGTTTTCCATTATTCAAGCTGCAGGCTGGCCCATCTGGCCACTGATTCTCTGCTCCATCATTGCCCTTGCTATCGTTGCCGAGCGCTTTTACAGCCTCAAACGTGCAGCAGTCGTGCCAGCGGGGTTGCTTGACGATGCCCAAACGGCCTCCTCCAAATCCATTCCATCCACCGATGTGATTGATAAGCTGGAGCAAAACTCTGCGCTCGGAGAGGTACTGGCCAGCGGGCTGCGCACGTTGAAAAACAAGCCCAATGCTTCTGAGGAAGACTTGCGCCAAGCCATGCAAAACCGCGGACGCTTGGTGGTGGCCAAACTCAATACATTTTTGCAACCACTGGCCACCATTGCCTCTGCCGCCCCCCTATTGGGTTTGCTTGGTACGGTCATCGGCATGATCGCCATTTTTGCTTCGCAAGGCAGCATTGACGCAGGCGTCATCCAAGGCGACCCAGGCAAGTTAGCGCATGGTATTTCGATTGCTCTCTACAACACTGCTTTTGGTTTGATTGTGGCCATCCCTGCGTTGATTTTCTGGCGTTACTTCCGCAGCCGCGTAGACCAGTACGTACTGGAAATGGAAGTGGCCAGTGAAAGCTTTCTCAAGCACCTCAAAGGCCTGCAACAATGAAATTCCAAAATTCACAGTCAGGCACCGAGCCGGAAATCAACCTGATTCCGTTCATTGATGTGCTGCTGGTGATTCTGATTTTTCTGATGCTCACCACAACCTATAGCCGCTTCAATGAATTGCAGTTGAACCTGCCGTTAGCCAATGCCGAGCAACTCAAAGAAAGACCCCAAGAGATCACCGTCTCTCTAGACTCGGCTGGGCACTATGCGATTGACGGCCAAGTCATTGGTGCGTCAACCCCATCACAACTGGCTACGCATTTACGCCAGGCCGCAACAGGCAAGCCAGAAGCTGTCCTAGTCATCAGTGCAGATGGCATGGCTTCCCACCAATCCGTAGTGTCGATCATGGAGGCAGCGCGCAACGTCGGTTTAGCCCGGGTGACGTTTGCAACCCAAACCATTTCTGGCTCGTGATGCACATTTACATGCTTGCCATACCTGCCTTTACACCTCAATGCGCCCGCCTGCAGACGGGCCGTCGGTGCACTCCCGCATGCGCATTGGTCTATGCCTTATTGGCTTAAGCAACTCGAAGAGCGTTGGCAAACCCCCTGCGCCAAAGCCCATGTTGCCGACGTATTTCTGCGCCCTCTTTCCGCACTCTACAGCTACCTCAGTACACAACGCCGCTCCGCCTACTTGAGTGGTCAACGCACGCGCGTGCGTTTGCAAGCCCCAACGGTAGTAGTAGGCAACGTGGTGGCTGGAGGCGCTGGAAAAACGCCTGTAACGATGGCACTGACCTTGGCTTTGCAACAGCGCCAGCTCCAAGTAGGCATCATCTCGCGCGGCTATGGCCGCAGCAACTCGCAGTGCCTGGAAGTGACCACAAGCAGTCATGCCGCTGACGTTGGCGATGAACCTTTATTGATCAAACAAGCAACAGGTGCAGCCGTTTTTGTTGCCACATCACGCGCCGAAGCGGGTCAAGCCCTCTTGGCCGCCTATCCACAAACAGACCTCATTGTGTGTGACGATGGGCTGCAACACTGGGCCTTAGAACGCGACTTTGAACTGTGCGTTTTTCCACACTGGGGCATGGGTAATGGCAAATTGCTACCCGCAGGCCCATTACGTGAAACGTGGCCGCGGCCTGTCGACGCCATCCTGCAAACGCTCCATGCAAATAGCGCAGCGGCCGCACTGCCCATGCCTGAACCACCCCCTCCATATTGGCCATTGTCCAGAAGCCTCGCGCCGTCAATGCGCAACGGCTTGCAGCAGCAAAAGCCCTTGCAGTCGGCGTCTGAGCACCAAGGCCCAATCATTGCAGTCGCGGGCATTGCCAAGCCGAATGCATTTTTTTCGATGCTGCGTCAGGCTGGCATCACGCCAAGTACGTGCGTAGCCTTACCCGATCACTATGCATTTGAGCAGTTGCCCCCTGCGCTTGAAAAGCTTGCCCCCAACACCTTGGTGCTGTGTACCGAGAAAGACGCCGTCAAACTCTGGACGCTGTTGCCACAAGCATGGGCCGTGGGCTTAGACGTGCAGTTGCAGCCCGAGTGGGTAGATACGATTGTGCAAGTGGCTACAGCACGCTACCGGTCAGCCCTTAAGCTGGCTGCAAACGGCTGAGCAGCATACTGTCGCCATAGCTGAAAAAACGGTACTGCTGGGCAATAGCGTGCTGGTAGATTTGCCTGATGTGCTCGTAACCGGCAAAAGCACTGACCAGCATCATCAACGTGCTCTTAGGCAAATGGAAATTAGTAACCAACACATCCACGACTTCAAAACGAAAACCCGGGGTGATGAAAATTTGCGTATCGCCCTGTGTTTGACCTGTTTTGGCCCATGACTCCAAGGTACGCACAGATGTTGTACCCACTGCTATCACGCGCCCACCGCGGGCCTTGCATGCGTTGATCGCGTCAACTGTACTTTGCGGAATATGGTAGTACTCGCTATGCATGCGATGCTGGCTGAGGTCTTCGGTCTTGACCGGTTGAAACGTTCCAGCCCCCACATGCAACGTGATATTCGCGCGCTCAACACCCTGTGCCTGTAAGGCCTGCAAAGTCGGCTCGTCGAAATGCAGTGCGGCCGTCGGCGCCGCCACGGCACCGGGCTCGCGCGCAAACACAGTTTGGTAACGCTCAGCATCTTCTTTGGCATCGGGGTCGTTGCCTTGCTGGTGCCGCTCAATGTACGGAGGCAGCGGCAAATGCCCGAAACGCTCCATCAAAGTCCAAGGCGTTTGTCCCTCTGGCGCGTTCACCTGCAACAAAAATAAAGGTCCATCCGCATCGGGGTAACGCCCTTGCATCACGGCATCAAAACCACCTTGTCGCAAACCCCCGGCAAAATGCATCAACGAGCCAGGCAGCGGTTTCTTACTCACCCTTAAATGCACCGCAATGTGCCGCTCATCCAACACCCGTTCAATCAGAATCTCCAGTTTCCCCCCTGAGGCTTTCTCACCAAAAATACGCGCTTTCACCACCTGCGTATCGTTAAAAACCAGTAAATCACCTTTTCGCAGCAAGCCGGGCAAGTCGCGAAAAATACGGTCAACAGGCGGCCAACTGCGTCCATCAAGCAAACGCGACGCACTGCGCTCTTGCGCTGGGTGGTGTGCAATCAAGGCTTCGGGCAGGTCGTAATCAAAATCGGCCAGAGAATAAACGGGAAGAGACATACTTAGAGTGCTGAACCAAGCTGCAAAGCGCAAACCATGCCGCCTGGAACCTGCCGCAAAACACCTGTTACGGCGCTATGAACAGCAGGAATGTTGAAAGGCAGACATTGTATTCAGGCCTTGCTCGCAAGGTTTACATATTGGCGTATTCCACTTCACATAGGCTTGTATGCCATCCAAAAGAAAAGCAGCGCGATTGCGCTGCTTGGGAGTCAATGGGCATTGCCACCGCGCTTGTTATTCCTTTTTGCGTAACAGGTGCAGCACCTCGCCCACGATCCCTCGTCTGAAAAGTAGGACACACACGACAAAGATAAAGCCCGTGACGATGGTGACCGACTCGCCCAAGGAGCGGAACCAATCAATATGTGTAATCGAAGCAATCCAGGTCCCCCAGTCGCCAACCTTGTTCTCGATAGCCACGACAACGACAGCCCCCACCAGAGGCCCCGACATCGTGCCCATACCTCCCACCAGTGTCATCAAAACGGCATGTCCAGACATGGCCCAGTGCACATCGCTCAACGTGGCAAACCCCAGCACCAGGGTTTTAAGTGCCCCCGCCAAACCTGACAATGCAGCTGAAAGCACGAAAACCAGCAATTTGAAACGGTTGGTGTCATAGCCCAGCGACGTTGCTCTTGGTTCATTTTCCTTAATGCTGTGCAAGATGTGTCCAAATGGCGAATGCACCACCCGCATGATGAACAGAAAAGCCAATGCCACCACAGCCAAACAGACGTAGTACATAGTCATATCGCTGCTCAAATCCAACACACCAAACAGCTTGCCACGTGGCACTGCCTGCAAGCCATCTTCACCACCTGTGAATGGTGCCTGCAGCCAGACAAAGTAAAGCATTTGCGCCATAGCCAAGGTAATCATCGTGAAATAAATGCCTTGGCGTTTAATGGCTAAAAACCCAACAATCAGCCCCAGCAACGCACCAAATGCGGTGCCCAACAGCAACCCAAGCTCGGGGGTCACCCCCCATACTTTCAGTACATGCCCTGCGATATAAGCAGAGCCACCGAAAAAGGCGGCATGCCCAAATGACAGCATGCCGGTATAGCCAAACAGCAAATTGAACGCACACGCAAACAACGCGAAGCAAAACAGCTTCATCATGAAGATCGGATATGCCCCCATGAATGGCGCAGCGATTAACACCAACAGCAATGCAGCGTAGCCAAAGGTAGCGAGTTTCTTAGTCATCGTTTTTAATCCTCGCTCAATCAATGCTCTTTACCGAACAAGCCGGCAGGACGAATCAACAGCACAATGGCCATCACCACAAACACCACAGTGGAAGATGCCTCGGGATAGAACACACGCGTGAGCCCCTCAATCACCCCCAATAGCAAGCCAGTCACAATCGAGCCCATGATGGAGCCCATGCCACCAATCACCACCACGGCAAAAACTGTGATGATGAGGTTTTGCCCCATTAGCGGCGAAACTTGGTAAATCGGCGCAGCCAGTACACCAGCAAATGCAGCCAAGGCGACACCCGCGCCATACGTCAATGTGATCATCAAAGGCACATTGATACCAAAGGCCTCCACCAGTCGCGGATTTTCCGTACCTGCACGCAAATAGGCTCCCAAGCGGGTCTTCTCAATCACAAACCAAGTGGCCAAACACACAACGAGCGATGCCACAACCACCCAAGCTCGGTACTTAGGCATGAACATGAAGCCCAAATTGATACCGCCTTGCAAAGCGGTAGGTGTGCTGTAGCTCAAGCCAGACACACCATATGCCGAGCGGAATGCGCCTTCAATCAACAATGTCAAACCCAAGGTCAGCAGCAGACCGTAGATGTGGTCGAGTTTATAAATCCACCGCAGAAACAGCCGCTCAATGACCATGCCAAATGCTCCCACTACCAAAGGTGCTAACAGCAGCATGACCCAGTAATTAATGCCCAGATAGTTCATCGCCATCCAGGTCACCACCGCGCCCATCATGAACAAGGCGCCATGGGCAAAGTTAATCACATTGAGCAGGCCAAAAATGACCGCCAACCCCAAACTGAGGATGGCATAAAACGAGCCATTGACTAGCCCCAAAAGCAGCTGACTCAGCAAGGCTGAGAGAGGTACGCCGAAAATGGTATCCATGAAAATGCGCCAAACTGATGATGCAAAACTTCATGCATACGGTGGTGCTTTAACCTCACCACCGCAGCACACTGACAAAAACAACACTGATGAACTGCCATGAACTGCAAGTTCAATAGTGCATAGCGGCAACACATGCACAAGCTGCAAGCGCGCCTACGCTACAACACTACTGTTTACTGAGCTCAGTGTTGCCGCCTCTTGTTACTTCCACAAAGCGCACTTGGTTTCTTCTTTACGAGTCCAGACTTCGTCTGCGGGCAATGTCTTGACGACATTCAGGTAATCCCACTCTCTCTTGGAGTCGGCAGGTTTCTTGACTTCCATCAAATACATGTCATGTGCATAGCGACCATCTGGACGAATGGAGCCACTGGCATAAAAATCTTTCAACTCTTTAGAGCGCAGCACTTCATTAACCTTGACCGAATCGGTCGTGCCTGCCGCTTCAACGGCTTTAAGGTAATTCATCACCACGGAGTAATCTGCCGCTTGAATCGAGGTCGGCATGCGCTTGGTTTTCGCATAAAACTTTTGTGCCCAAGCACGCGACTCGTCATTCATGTCCCAGTACCAACTGGAAGTGAACTGCAAGCCTTGGGTAGTTTGCAAACCCATACTGTGGATGTCTGTCAGAAACAGCAACAAACCAGCGAGTTTCATGGTACTAGTAATGCCAAATTCATTAGCTGCCTTAATGGTGTTGATGGTGTCACCACCGGCATTGGCCATGCCTAAAATTTGTGCTTTAGACGATTGCGCCTGCAACAAAAATGATGAGAAGTCCGAGGCATTCAGAGGGTGACGCACAGAACCTTTGACTTCACCGCCAGCAGCCTTTACGGTTGCAGAAGTATCGGCCTCCAGTGCATGGCCAAAGGCGTAATCAGCCGTCAAGAAAAACCAGCTCTTACCGCCGCCATCCACAATCGCCTTACCTGTGCCTCGCGCCAATGCGACCGTGTCATAGGCATAGTGGATGGTCAGCGGCGCACACTGCTCATTGGTCAATGCAGAAGTCCCTGCACCATTGTTGATATAGAGAACGCCTTTTTCGTTAGCCACTGTGCTCGATGCCAACGCCGTGCCTGAGTTTGTACCCCCCAAAATCATGGATGCTTTTTGTGTATCGATCCATTCACGCACCTTCGCCGCAGCAATGTCGGCTTTGTTCTGGTGATCTGCCGTCACCAGTTCCACAGGTTTACCCAGCACTTTTCCGCCAAAATCATCAATAGCCATTTGTGCCGCGATAGCCCCGTTTTTGCCATCCACATCCGAATACAGGCTAGACATATCGGTCACAAAACCGATCACTACTTTCTCCTGTGCATGTGCAGCGCCTGTGAATCCAGCAACGCCCAACATAGCGGCCAGCACGGTCAATTTGGTTTTCATACGAAGTCTCCTTTGAAAGGGAAAATAGCGCGGCATTCAACCGGCTGTGAACATGACCAGCAATCGGCCTACGAAATTACTACACACCCAACAGCTCATTGAGCACGGGCATCTTCTCTTGCAGTTGATCTGCCAGAAAATGCTCGACCACTTGGCCGTGTTCAATCACATAAAAACGATCTGCCAGAGGTGCGGCAAAACGGAAATTCTGTTCCACCATAACTACCGTGTAGCCTTTTTGGCGCAGCGTCGTGATCATGCGAGCCAGCGCCTGCACGATGACGGGCGCCAACCCCTCAGAGATTTCATCGAGCAACAGCAAATTAGCACCTGTGCGCAAAATGCGCCCAACCGCCAGCATTTGCTGCTCTCCCCCTGACAAACGCGTGCCTGGGCTATTCTTTCGCTCCTGGAGATTAGGGAACATCGCATAGATGTCCTCCACACTCATGCCATTGCCAACCCGTTTGAGCGCGGGTGGGAGCAACAGATTTTCCTCCGTCGTTAGACTGGCGAAAATACCGCGTTCTTCAGGGCAATACCCCAAACCCAAACGCGTTATTTTGTGGGTTGGCATACCGATGGTTTCAACCCCTGCGATTTGGATAGAACCCGTACGCTTGCCAATCAATCCGGTAATGGCTCGCAGAATTGAAGTGCGCCCTGCCCCATTGCGCCCCAACAACGTCACCACCTCCCCTTGTTGCACGGTCAAGTTCACCCCATGCAAAACATGCGACTCTCCATACCAACCATGCAAATCACTGATGTGCAAGGCAGGGGCCGATGACGCGATAGCTTGGACTGTCATTCAATGCGCTCCTTGCAATTGGCCGTCGGTAGTTCCCATATAAGCTTCCATAACGCGCGGGTCTTGTGAAACCTCTTCGTAATTGCCTTCCGCCAGAATGGCGCCGCGTTGCAGCACTGAAATACGGTCTGCAATCGTGGAAATGACCTTCATGTTGTGTTCTACCATCAAGATAGTGCGCCCTTTGGATACCTCTTTAATGAGTTCGGTCACGCGGTCTACATCCTCGTGCCCCATGCCCTGCGTGGGCTCATCAAGCAGCATCAGCTCTGGCTCCATGGCCAGCGTAGTCGCAATCTCCAGGGCGCGCTTGCGGCCATAAGGCAAATTCACGGTCACTTCATCAGCCAAGTCACGCAACCCCACCTCGCCGAGCAACTGCAAGGCCCGGTCATTGAGCTGGCTCAAGCTCTTGTCACTCTTCCAGAAGTGGTACTGCGTGCCAAGCTGCCGCTGTAATGCAATGCGCACATTCTCCAGCAGGGTCAAGTGGGGGAATACGGCGGAAATCTGAAAAGACCGAATCACGCCTTTGCGGGCAATCTGCGCCGACTTCTCATGCGTAATGTCCACACCATTGAAAGTAATGGTTCCGCGGGTCGGCACCAAAAATTTGGTCAGCAAATTAAAGCAAGTAGTTTTGCCTGCGCCGTTGGGGCCAATCAAGGCGTGGATATGCCCGCGTTGCACCTGCAAGTTAACCTTGTCAACCGCTGTGAAGCCTTTGAACTCTTTGGTCAGATCCTGCGTTGCCAAGATGGTGTCACTCATTCTTCAATCCATGCCTTAGCGTTAAATCATTCACACTGGCGCCGTATTCAAAAGCTGTTTTTCAAGCCTGACAAAACGCCAAACACGCACGAATCGTAGAGATGCTGCACTGCAACGACAATGAGGGGAATCGACAATCGGGTTAACCTCAATGAAGCACTACTGCCTGCGCTCACATATGCCAGAACCCCACACAGCCGCATCGTGGAACACCAGGGCAATCCCTCTACAATGCAGGCTTTAAACGCTGACATGGAACCTGTTGGCCGCACACATTCCATCGCTTTGGTGTTTACACAGAACTACGCACCAGGCTGCAACCAATGCCACCCCCAAGGCTGACATGATGGATGCTACGCAGATGCAGCACGTCAACAAACATCCCCCTTTGCTTTCGCTATGAGTAAGACCGACCCCTCTGGGCATACGCCAATGATGGCGCAGTATTTTTCGCTCAAAAAAGACCACCCCAACATCTTGCTGTTCTACCGCATGGGTGACTTTTATGAGATGTTTTACGAAGATGCCCAGAAGGCAGCGCGCTTGCTCAACATCACCCTCACTACGCGCGGACAATCTGCAGGACAGCCCATCCCCATGGCTGGCATTCCCTTTCACTCGGTCGAAACCTATTTGGCGCGCTTGATCAAGCTAGGCGAATCAGTAGCCATTTGCGAGCAAATTGGTGACCCTGCCACGAGCAAAGGGCCCGTTGAACGAAAAGTGGTGCGCGTCATCACCCCTGGCACCTTGACCGACAGCGCACTGCTGTCTGATAAAAACGAAGCCGTTTTGCTAGCTATTAGTGAGTGGGGTAAAGGCAAGCACACCAGCATTGGACTGGCTTGGATGAGCGTAACGCAAAGCCAGATTTGCCTAGCCCAATGCGATAAAACCGCTTTGCTACATTGGCTTGACCGCATCAACCCGAGCGAGATTGTCACCAGCGCCGGCGCCAGCCAAACGCTGGAACAATTACTGCAGCAACGCAAAAGCGCCGGCATCAGCCAAGCAGCACTGCCAACACTTGCCGCTTGGCATTTCGATGCAGACTTGGGCGAAACAACACTCAAAAACCATCTGCAAGCGGCCAGCTTACAAGCCTGGTCAGCCGATGCACTGCCTGCGGCCCATGCTGCCAGCGCGGCTTTGCTGTATTACGCAGAGCACACGCAAGGCCGCAAACTGCAGCACATGCAAAGCATTGCCGTTCAGCGTGACGATGAACTGCTGTATTTGCCTGCCAGCACCCAACGCAATTTAGAGTTGGTGCAAACCTTGCGCGGAGAAAGCAGCCCCACCGTATTTTCTTTACTCGACACCTGCGCAACCAGCATGGGTAGCCGCAAACTCAAGCATTGGTTACTCATGCCGCGGCGCGACCGGCAAGAGGCACGCCAACGCCTTACATGCATCAGCCAGTTGCGCGATGAGAAAGCCCCTGTCCCGCTCTGGCAAAAACTCCAAAGTGAGTTGCGTCAAATAGCCGATGTGGAGCGCATCAGTGCACGCATCTCTTTGGAACAAGTGCGTCCGCGCGAACTGGCAGCGCTCACACAAACCTTGCACCATGCAGCGCAACTGGCCAACACGCCAGTGCCTGCAGACTCGCCACTGCACCCTTTGTTGACGCGCCTGCAGCCACCAGCAGGCATTGCACAATGGCTTGGCAGCGCACTACAAGAAGACCCCTCAACCCTTGTGCGCGATGGCGGGGTGATTGCAACAGGCTTTGACCAGGAGCTCGACGAGCTGCGCGGCATTCGCGACAACTGCGATGACTTCTTACTCGCCCTTGAAGGGCGCGAACGCGAACGCACAGGCATTGCTAACTTGCGCGTGCAATTCAACAAAGTGCACGGTTTTTATATTGAGGTTTCGCAAGGTCAAGCAAGCAAAGTCCCAGAAGACTACCGCCGTCGCCAGACACTGAAAAATGCTGAGCGTTTTATCACCCCAGAGCTCAAAGCATTCGAAGACAAGGCACTTTCTGCACAAGAGCGTGCCTTGGCCCGTGAGAAGTATCTCTACGAACAGATTTTGGCCCAATTACAGCCACATGTGCATGCATTGATGCAACTGGCCGGAGCATTGGCTGAGGTAGATGCACTGTGCGCCTTGACTGAGCGTTCGTTGACACTGAACTGGTGTGCGCCTCAATTCACGATTGAGCCTTGTATCGACATCGAAAAAGGGCGCCATCCAGTCGTTGAGGCGCGCTTGGCCGAAACCTCACAAACACCCTTTATTGCCAATGACACGCGCATGGGCGGGCGAACACGCATGCAGATCATCACCGGGCCGAATATGGGCGGTAAATCGACCTACATGCGCCAAGTCGCACTCATTACCCTGCTGGCCAGCATAGGCAGCTATGTGCCCGCAGCTGCATGCCGATTAGGCCCGATTGATGGGATCCACACCCGCATTGGTGCGGCCGATGATCTGGCCAATGCGCAATCAACCTTTATGCTGGAGATGACTGAAGCGGCGCAAATTTTGCACAATGCCACGGCCCATTCTTTGGTACTGATGGATGAAATTGGACGAGGCACCTCGACCTACGACGGCCTGGCCCTGGCCGGAAGTATTGCCAGCTACCTGCACGATAAAACCCAGGCCTTCACCCTCTTTGCAACCCATTATTTCGAGTTGACTGAACTGCCCGCCAAACATTCACATGCCGTGAACATGCATGTGGCAGCGGCAGAAACAGGCAACCGCATTGTGTTTTTACATGAGCTGCAAGCAGGACCAGCCAGCCGCAGCTACGGCATCCATGTCGCTAAATTAGCGGGTATGCCCGCTGCCCTGCTGCACCACGCCAAAGCCACACTGGAGCGGCTGCAAAGCCAGGGCCAAGTCGATAGGCAGAGTGATCTGTTTAGCGCCCCACTGGCCACAGACATGCCATTGACAGAGGCGCCGATGCAGCCTAGCGCCGTAGAACAACGACTTGCAGAGCTGGATGTGGATGCGCTCTCGCCCCGCGAAGCCTTAGAGCAGCTCTACCAACTCAAAGAAACGTTGGCGCAACGTTGAAAAATTGACAGCAGACCAACTCATACCACCAGACGCCTTGGTCTTCCTCTCTATACGTAAGCGATGAGTTGCTTGAGCAAACCATCGCAAGCGTCCTCGACCAAATCCAACACGTACTCAAAACCTTGATCGCCCCCGTAGTACGGGTCAGGAACCTCTTGGGTTTGGTGGTGCAGAGCAAATGCCGCCAAACGCATCACCTGCTGATTGTGCGCAGGGCCTGCCAACTGGCGAACTGCACGTTCGTTGGCATCGTCCATCACCAGCACCACATCAAACGCAGCAAAACCCACTGCCGAGAACTGCCTGGCACGCTGGGCGCTCAAATCATAGCCGCGCCGCACAGCATGGTGCTGCGATCGTGCATCCGGCGGCTCTCCAACGTGATAGGCGTGCGTACCTGCAGAATCCACCGCAATTTGCTTATGCAAACCTGCTTGTTCGAGCTTGCATTGCATGACGCCATGCGCAGTGGGACTGCGGCAAATATTGCCCATACACACCATCAGCACACGCAGCGGCGCCTGTCGGTTGCGGGTTTGAAGGTAGCGTAAATCAGGACTTGTATGGGGAGCGGAAGAAAACGATGGCATGGTCAGGCGAAAGCAACGTGAACAACAGGCAGTGTAGGCAAGGCCACACAGCACAAAGGATTCGACACAGTTCTATTTGAATTGGGGTTTGCGCTTTTCCAGAAACGCACTAATGCCTTCGCGGTGCTCTGCGCTCTCGGCATAGCGATACGCCGACGGCAGCAAGGCAGCCAATCCTGCTGAACCGTCTTGCAACAACACGCGCAAAGCCTGTTTGTGCATGCGGGCGGCCTGTGGCGCCAAAGGCAATAGCCGCTCCAGCCGCTTCATCACCAATGCCTCTAACTGCGCTTGCGCTGCGATTTCTGCGAGAAAGCCACTGGCTACCATCGCCCCACTTCCAATCACTTCAGCGCCTAGCAACATGCGCCGCACCAGCGCATCTCCAGCGGTGCGCTGCACCAATTGCAATTCCCGCGGAGCCATGGGAAATCCCAACTTGGCAATCGGCGCACCAAACAGGGCATTGTCAGAAGCCAAGCGGATATCGCAGCAGCATGCAATTTCCACTCCTGCGCCCATGCACGCGCCCTCAATCTGCGCGATGATGGGCACATCGCAATCGAGCATGGCTTGCAAGCCCCCCCACACAAGCGTTTCATGAAAGTGCTGCAAGCTCTCTTCTTTAAAGCGAAAGCTTTGGTATTCAGAAATATCCCCTCCAGCACAAAAAGCGCCCCCAGTGCCCTTGATCAGCACGCACCTGGCCTGGCTATCCTGAATGGACAGAAACACGGCACGCAGCTGTTGCCACATCGCCACCGACATGGCATTGAGTTTGCCTTCGTGTTGCAGCAAGACCTCCGCCCACGGGCCTTCTGCAGAAGAGTGCCAATTCAATAACACGCCTGCCGAAACGGCTTGCGTTACAGCGCCAGCACAATCGGCTGGATGATTGCGTGCCTGAGCGGCTGGTGCCGCTATCGCTGTGGCTTTTTCGTGCGTATGGTGCATTGAAGTCTCCAGCAAGCGATGAATCAAAGGTTTCACCATCGCTTTGGGTTAAGCATTCGTTTGGAACAAGCAAGGGTTAATCCCGACAATTGCCACTATGCACAAGCGCTGCACAAGAGAAATGCCTTAATCCCCCAGCAAACGCCATGTGCAAGCCACTGCCGAAGCTTTTTAGCGTGTATGCTTCCAATCGCTTGGGCATGGCAGCATCGCCATGGCGCTGGGTATTTTCCCTTGTTTTGCTCGCCTGCCAGTCAACAACGCAAGCATCCATTGCGTTGCCATAGGCAGACGCGCCAAGCAGCACTCAGCTCCAACGCCTATCCATCATTGATTCAAGGAGTATTCACATGACAACATTCCATTTGAAATCCGTGGCCACAGCACTGGTTGCTGCTGGTGCATTGACCCTCTCAGCTGGTGCATTTGCGCAAATCAAAATTGCCGTAGTCGGCCCCACAACAGGCGCCTTGACCCAATATGGTGACATGGTCAAGGAAGGCGTGGACACGGCAGTTGAACAAATCAATGCCGCAGGCGGCGTATTGGGTCAGAAACTCGAGACCGTAAGCATTGATGATGCATGCGAGCCCAAGCAAGGCCCTGTGGCAGCCAATCGCGTCGTGAACGACAAAATCGGTTTTGTGATTGGCGGTGTTTGCTCCGGCGCCACCATTGCCGCAGCGCCTATTTATGACGAAGAAGGCGTGGTGATGGTTACCCCATCGGCCACAGCACCTGCATTGACAGATGGCAAGGACTACCACTTTATTTTCCGCACCATTGGTCGCGATGACCAGCAAGGCCCAGCGGCAGCTAAATTCATCATCAGCAGCATCAAGCCGAGCAAAGTCGCTGTTCTGCACGACAAAGCATCGTACGGTCAAGGCATTGCCACAGCTGTGCGCGATGACCTGCAAAAAGCCAACATTCCAGTGGCCATTTTTGAAGGCATCAACGCTGGCGATACCGACTACTCAGCAGTGATCACCAAGCTCAAATCCAGCGGTGTGGATTTCGTCTACTTCGGCGGCTATCACCCTGAAATGGGCTTACTGTTGCGCCAAGCCAAAGAACAAGGCATCACTGCTAAGTTCATGGGCCCAGAAGGTGTGGGTAACCCAGATATCAACGCCATTGCTGGCGATGCGGTGGAAGGCATGTTGCTGACTTTGCCCGCTGACTTCACGCAGAACCCAACCAATGCTGCGATTGTTAAAGCATTCAAAGACAAAAATCGCAATCCTGGCGGCGCCTTCCAATTGACCGCTTACGCTGCAACCCAAACGATTGCAGAAGGCATTAAAGCTGCGGGCTCTGCCGATCCAGAAAAAGTAGCGCAATACCTGCATACAGCAAAAATCGCCAGCCCTATTGGCGAACTGTCATGGAACAAAGCAGGCGACCTGAACAACTTTGAGTTTGACGTATTCACCTGGCACAAAGACGGCAGCAAAACCGTGACCAAGTAATACTTTTCTGACATGCAAGGAGCGCTTACTCCAGGCGCTTCAATCAAGCGGGGCTGTGGCCCTGCTTTTTTATTACTTCAAGCATTGCTTCAAGCAAAAAAATAAAACACGCCCATAAGATGGGCTTAGATTTATCGTTCACGAATACATACTGCACCAATACCATTCACATCGGTATGCCAAGCGCACCATCTGCGTGCAGCGACTCTTGCAGTCACAAATCTCAAGATAAATTTAACATTAATTCACAAACAACAAAAAACAATAGACCATTAGCAATACATGCCGTATCAACCTTCCCTCCTACGGCATCATGAACGCCTCCATCCAAGCAATAGCCTCAACTTCATCGAAATGCATTCGCTTGCTAAATTTTGGGTTTCCACTCAAGAGAAGCACCAGTAAGACAAAGCTATTCCCGCCTGTGGCACAGATATTGCGAAAAGCAACTTCGTGGCATCGTGTGTTGATCTGCAACGATCAACACACAGCAAGAATGGCTGCAGCCGTGCACCTCGACTAGGGAATCCTCCCGGTGACACCTATGCACCAAACTCGCACAATATGCCCCAGCCTTGTGCATTTGTACCTTCGCTGACTGCTCAAACCAGTCCATCAGTCCAATGTGCATTTCATTGTTTACTAGGAGCCTTCTCATATGAAGCTGACCCGTTTTGTTCCAACCCTGATCTCTGTTGCAGCCCTCACTGTGGCTGGTGCAGCCTTTGCCGCGGACGCCATCAAAATTGGTATTCCCCAGCCTATGACCGGGCCAAACAAACAGTATGGTGACCAAATTCAAGCAGGCGCCTTGACTGCGATCGATATGGTCAATGCGGCTGGTGGTATCAATGGTCGCAAGTTGGAGCCCGTCCTGATTGATGATGGCTGCGAACCCAAGCAATCCGTGCCAGCGGCTAACCAAGTGGTGCGTTCGGGCGCCAAGTTTGCTGTTGCACATGCATGCTCGGGCACGACTGTGCCTGCAGTTCCGATTTATGAAGAAGAGCAAATTGTCGCTATCACACCAGGCGCCACCAATCCTGCCGTGACCGATACAACCAAACCCCATTTCTTCTTCCGCACCATTGGCCGTGATGACCAGCAAGGGCCATTCGCCGCAAAATACATTGCCAACACGCTCAAACCCAAGAGCGTGGTCGTGCTGCACGACAAGCAAACTTATGGCGCAGGCGTTGCAACCCAGGTGCGTGATGCACTAGTGAAAGAAGGCGTGAATGTCTCGTTGTTCGAGAGTATCAATGTGGGCGATAGCGACTACTCGGCCATCATCACCAAACTCAAAACGCTCAACACAGACTTGGTCTACTTCGGTGGTTACCACCCGGAACTGGGTTTGCTGCTGCGCCAAGCGCGCGAGCAGGGTCTGAGCGTGCAATTCATGGGCCCAGAAGGCACGGCCAACCAAGATCTGGTGGCCATTGCAGGCCCAGCCATTGAAGGCCTGTTGGTCACGCTGCCAGCCGATTTCACCAAGCGCCCAGAAAATGCTGCCATCGTTAAAGCTTTCCACGACGCCAAACGCGACCCAGACGGCGCCTTCCAAATGCCTGCATACGCGGCCGTGGAGTTGATCACTGCGGGTATTAAGGCTGTGGGTGATGATCCAGTCAAAGTGGCCGACTACCTGCACGCCAACAGCTTTGACACCTCTATTGGTAAAGTAGAGTTCGATGCCAAAGGTGACTTGAAAGACTTTGAGTTTGCGGTCTACCAATGGGACAAGGCCGGCGGCAAAAAGCAATTGTAAAAAAATGCTCTGATCGGGATGGCAGCCCATCCGGCTGCACTATATTAGTACCCCCATCGGCAACGGCTGCTGCACAACCAGCAGCCGCCAAACGATGCAACCGAAAACGGCAGTGACCAACATCGCTGCCGATTTTCGTACGGAGCCTCTTCTATGTCTGAACTTCCTCAAATCATCCAACAGATTTTCAACGGTCTGTCCTTGGGTGCCATTTATGCCCTCATCGCCATCGGTTACACGATGGTCTACGGGATTATTGGCATGATCAACTTTGCCCATGGCGAGATCTACATGATCGGTGCCTATGTTGGACTTGTCACCTTGACAGCCATTGGCACGCAAAGTGGTCTTCCCATTCCTTTAGTCATTGCCGCCATGCTGGTGATTGCAATGGCCGTCACTGGCGTGTACGGCTATACAGTGGAGCGTGTTGCTTACCGCCCCGTACGCGGTGGCCCGCGCTTGGTGGCCTTGATTTCTGCGATTGGTATGTCGATCTTTCTGCAGAACTGGGTCGCACTGGGCCAAGGCGCGCGCGACCAAGCCGTTCCATCGCTCATTCCTGGAGCCATCACCATTGATATTGGTGACTTTGATATCACCCTCCCCTACTCACGTATCTTGATCATTGCCGTTACCGTCGTGTTGATGGTTGCCTTGACCTTGTTCATCAAAAATTCACGCATGGGCCGCGCCTCTCGGGCTTGCTCGCAAGACATGAAGATGGCCAGCTTGCTGGGCATTGACACCAACCGCGTAATCTCCTTCACGTTTATTCTGGGCGCAATGCTCGCGGCTGTAGGTGGCGTACTCATTGCCATCACCATAGGAAAACTCAACCCGTTCATTGGTTTTATTGCCGGCATCAAGGCCTTTACCGCAGCCGTGTTAGGTGGAATTGGCAGCATCCCTGGCGCCATGCTCGGTGGCGTTTTGCTGGGTTTGGCCGAAACATTTGCCGCAGCCTACATTTCTTCGCAATACAAAGACATCGTGGCATTTGGCCTGTTGGTGCTGATTTTGCTGTTCCGTCCGACCGGCTTGCTGGGCAAACCTGAAGTGGAGAAGGTCTGATGCGCACAACAATCAACAATGCCTTCATCGCTGCGGCCATGACCGCAGTCATCATTACCCCTGTTTTTGGCCTTCAACTCTTTCGCCAAGGGGCTCAAACCCACCTCGAATCCCACTGGGGCATGGTGGCACTGGGCTGCGCCATCGTGTTTGTTTTGCAGCTTATCAAGCCTGCATTAGGCAAACTGTTTGGCCAAGTCAGCCTGCCCAAAGCCCCATCGATTGCGCCCAAAGGCCAAAAGATCTTTGGCGTTTTATTGATTGTCTTGGCTTTGGCCTGGCCTTTCTTTGGCTCACGCAGCCAAGTAGACATTGCCACGCTGGTGCTGATTTACGTCATGCTCGGCCTTGGCCTGAATATTGTGGTTGGTTTCGCAGGCTTGCTGGATCTGGGTTTTGTCGGCTTTTATGCCGTAGGCGCCTATACCTATGCGCTGCTCTACCACTGGGCTGGCTGGTCATTCTGGCAAGCCTTGCCTTTCTCAGGTATGGCCGCAGCGTTGTTTGGCTATATCCTTGGCTTTCCTGTGCTGCGTTTACGGGGGGACTATCTGGCCATTGTGACGCTAGGTTTTGGTGAAATCATTCGCTTGCTACTCATTAACCTGACGCAATGGACTGGTGGCCCAGACGGCATTTCAGGCGTACCTAAGCCCACTCTGTTGGGCTACGAAATGACGCGCCGCGCAAGCGAAGAAGGCACACAAACCTTCCACCAAATGATGGGCTTGACCTTCAATAACCAGCATATGGTGATCTACCTGTACTTGCTGGCTTTGATTTTCGCCTTGATTACGCTGTACGTATCCAACCGACTGATTCGCATGCCGATTGGTCGGGCATGGGAAGCATTGCGTGAAGACGAGATTGCATGTCGATCACTGGGCTTGAACCCAACCAACATCAAACTCTCGGCGTTCACCTTAGGTGCCATGTTCGCTGGTTTTGGCGGTGCTTTTTTTGCCGCACGCCAAGGTTTGGTCAATCCCGAGTCATTCACTTTCATTGAGTCAGCGCTGATTTTGGCAGTGGTGGTACTAGGCGGCATGGGCTCGCAACTCGGGGTCATTTTGGCAGCCATTGTTTTGACCGTTTTGCCTGAAATTGCCCGCGAATTTGCGGAATACCGCATGCTGCTGTTCGGATTGGTCATGGTGTTGATGATGATGTGGCGTCCGCAAGGTCTGCTGCCCACCCAACGCCCCCATGTGGAGATTCCGCGATGACCGCACCAACTCAAGCCAACACTACGCCCCTGCTGCAGGTGCGCGATCTGACCATGCGTTTTGGCGGCCTGCTGGCCGTCGACAACGTAGCCTTTGATGTCGGACAAACTGAAATTTTTGCAATCATCGGCCCTAACGGCGCCGGTAAAACCACGGTCTTCAACTGCATTGGTGGTTTTTACAAACCCACATCAGGCCAGGTGCACATGGCGGGCAAGAATATTGCTGGCCTGCCCAGCCATAAGGTTGCTCGCCATGGTTTAGTACGCACGTTCCAAAACGTACGTCTATTCAAAGAGCTCACCGCACTGGAAAACCTGCTCGTGGCGCAACACACGCAAGTTGAAAGCAATATGCTCAAAGGGCTATTGAAGTTGCCCTCTTACCGCAAGGCAGAGAAAGAAGCACTGGATCGCGCAGTATGGTGGCTGGACTTCATGGGCATTCGCCAATATGCAAACCGCGAAGCGGGCAACCTAGCCTACGGCCACCAACGGCGCCTGGAAATAGCACGCTGCATGATTACCAAGCCCAGCTTGCTAATGCTCGACGAACCTGCAGCAGGCCTGAACCCGCAAGAGAAAGTCGAACTACAACATCTGATCGAAAAGCTTCGCAACGACTTCAAAGTGGCTGTTTTGTTGATTGAACACGATATGAGTCTGGTGATGAACGTCTCCGAACGCATTCTGGTCATGGAACATGGCAAACCCATTGTGACTGGCACCCCAGACGTGGTGCGCAATGATCCTCGCGTCATCAAAGCTTACTTGGGAGAAGAATGATGAGCCTGATCATCACCGAAACCATCACCAGCGTGTCCACAACCCTATCCATGGAGCCCGGAACATCTGCTGCACAGCAACCTATGCTCCAACTCGAAGGCATTCACACCTACTACGGGGCTATCCAGGCCTTGAACGGTGTGTCTATCCACGTCAATAAGGGAGAGATCGTCACCCTCATCGGCAGCAATGGTGCAGGAAAAACCACCATGCTCATGACCATTTGCGGCAATCCACGTGCCAGCAGTGGTCGCGTGCTGTTTGAAGGGCAGGACATCACGCAAATGCAAACCCACAAAATCATGCAAAACGGCATAGCCATTTCGCCTGAGGGTCGCCGCGTTTTTCCTGATCTGACGGTGGTCGAAAACCTCAAAATGGGCGGTTTCTTCCAAAATACACAGGCTATTGAAGAAGGCATTGAGCACGTCTTTAGCCTCTTCCCACGCCTGAAAGAGCGCGCCAACCAACGTGCAGGCACCATGTCTGGTGGTGAGCAACAAATGCTGGCCATTGGCCGCGCCCTGATGAGCAAACCCCGCTTATTGTTGCTTGATGAACCCACATTGGGCCTGGCGCCACTGATCATTGCCCAGATTTTCGAAATCATTCAAACAATTCGGGCTGAAGGTGTCACGGTATTTTTGGTTGAACAAAACGCCAACAAGGCACTGCAAATTGCAGACCGTGGCTACGTTCTTGAAACAGGAAACGTGGTTCTGGAAGATACCGGTACCAACCTGCTTGGCAACCCTGATATTCGCAAGGCGTATTTGGGTGCGTAGACATTTTGAATCTTTACATATCACATTTCCTGAAAGTCACAAGCCCTTGGCACATGCCAAGGGCTTTTTTTCGACAAAAGCTATGCAATAGGATTGCCGATTGTCAGTTAAATCATTCCGCTTATCAGATTTGATTCTTTTAAGAAATTTGCATAATTTTTAACAATATAAAATATTTAGCAAACAAATGACATTTTGCGCCATTTCTCATTTTTAGTCGAGTCAAGACCTATAAGCCATGCACGTTCTTTCCATTTGCAAAGCAAGGCGCACTCCCCCCCCTCATTCCAAGGGATTCACATTACTTGAGGCAATGGTCGTAGTAGCGTTGTTGGCTCTCTTATCAACAATCGCGGTTCCTTCATTTCAAACAATGATTGCGAACAATCGAGTCTCATCCTCGGCATCTGAACTGCAAGTTCTACTGCTCTTTGCCCGGTCTGAAGCAGTATACAAACGCACGGCAACCAGTGTTGAAATTGCTAGCTCGACATGGAATGTCAAATCAGGATCGAACCTTCTGCGCACGACAAACGTCTCTGATGCAGTCTCTGTATCAGTTAGCCCAAATGAAGACATTGGTTTTGCTGTAAGTGGTAATGCATCCAACGACTTCTCTATCGCAGTAAGTAACTCAGGGGCATCGCGTACCGAATGCATTCGTATTTCGAAAGCAGGCTTGGTTCAACAACAACGGAAAGCGGCGGGCCAAGCATGCTGAAACTCCACTCCCCCTCGCCCAGAACCCCGCAGTCAGGCTTTGCCTTGATCGAAGTATTGGTATCGATTTTGGTGTTGAGCATTGGACTACTAGGGGCTGCAGGCATGTTTACAAGAGGTATTGACTTCACAGTCGATACAGAGCGGCGACAAATGGCAGCAATGGTGGCCAATGAGTGGATGGAAACCATGCGCGGCAATACCGCGACCATTCTCAACGCCAACGGCACCCCAAAAGAGGACTTGGGTGGGTACGCTAAAAATTCCAGCACTGATGTTGATAGTGAATCATGCGATCCAACCTCAGTCGAAGCTGCCAAACAACTCAATTGCTGGGCGGCCCGGTCTATTGAATTAATGCCTGAGTTGGACGACGCCTTCATCAAGACCCACTTTTCCGTCACGCAAAACTCTGGCGTTATTTCTGTTCAAGTCGCATGGCCCTCTAAAAGCAAGCAATGCCTAGCAGATGATGAGACCGTTAATGACAACACATATTGCACCTACACAATCCACTCCAAGCTTTAAAGGTCAGTCTAGTCCTGCAAGCCGCAGCCAGAAAGGCCTCAGTTTGGTTGAGGTCATGGTTGCCATGGCAATTGGTCTATTCATTGTTTTGCTGGTCAGCTTGGTCTATATCGAAGGGGCCCGCAATCTGAGCTTTCGCCAAGGTCAAAGCGAAAACTTAGCCAACAGCCGTTACACCCTCGGTAGTCTGGAACAACACTTCTCGAAAGCAGGGTACCGGCGTGATCCAACTCTAAGTATGGAAAAGGCCTTTCCAGCATTGATTGACGACACGACAGACTGTGCTTTTGCGCGCGGAGAAGCCATAAATATCAAAACTGATGGTGCACTTTGTATTCGTTTCCAGCCCAGAGATGCTATCGAGACTGACTGCTCAGGCAATACAGACCCCTCCGTTTCAAGTTTGATGCCATATGAAGCCCCTACCACTTCAACCGTAGGAAATGGTGTTTTTGTAGAACGCTTCAGCATCAGCAACCATACTTTGGTTTGCGCTGCGCAAAGCACAGAAACCGCCTTGGCTGCAGGAGTGCAAGACATCCACTTTCAATATGGCACTGGTCCTAAAGTCTCTTCTATGGCAATACGAAAAATCAGCGCATTCACCACAGACACACCGAGTAGCAACCAAGTCATTCGAGCACTCAAATATTCGATTTTGCTTGCAGCATCATCGAGTCGCCTTACTGGGGGAATGGAATCTACCGTGTGTGACCGCTGGAAAACCGTTGCAGGCGCAGATAACGCCAGCTGCAGTGCCGATTCAGGCGCGCTATACCAAGTTGCCAGTGGCGCGGTCACTCTCAGAAATCTGATGCCATGACTTTTTTTATGCCAGCATCGCTCAATCCAAACCATAAACATCCGTTGCCTAAGCAACAAGGTGCCACTCTGGTGGTGGCACTCATCATGTTGCTGATGCTGCTAATGCTGGCCATTACCGGCATGCGCGCCATCACGCTCGAATCTAGGATTGCAGCCAATTTATTAGACCAACAACAACTGGTTGAGGTCGCTGACGGGGCTCTGCGTGATGGAGAGCGAACGATCGTTGGCTCTTATCAAGGTGTAAGACTGGCCCAATGCGACAGCGCCGCCCCCTCGGCAGTGACAGAGGGTGTTCCGTGTTACGTATCAGAAGCGAAAGCTGACACCCTTGGGCTTCACACTGACTTTGCACAAGGCGTTGAAGTGGCAGGCTTTACATCACCAGCTCCCAATGGATTCTGGTATCCCCGCTATATCGACACAGTATGCCCAAAAGGTATGTCCGCAACCTCCGCCCTGAATATAGCCACGACTGGTTGCACTGAATATTACGAGGTCAATGCACAAGCAACGCGTCAAAACGCTCACACGGACTGTGGAGCGAACGCCGTTTGTCTACGCTCGACCGTCAATCAGTTCATTAAATAATGATCCTGCAGGAGGCTGTTATGCAAACCAGCTCTAGCTCCATGAAACAAGTCACCCAATATTTAGCCATTACGGCAGCACTGATCAGTCCGCTGTTGGCACACGCCCAAAATAGTGGCGACACGGCTTTATCTCAAACACCGCTGTTTGTGAGTGAGAGCTTCCCCCCGCTGAACATGCTTGTCATGGGGCGCGATCACAAGCTTTATTACGAAGCCTATAACGATGCATCAGATCTCAATGGGGATGGGGTGATTGACGTCGGCTACAAACCGGACCAAATTGATTATTACGGCTATTTCAATAACAACGTTTGCTATACCTATAGTGGTAATAAGGGGGACGCATGGAATTTGCCGCCGACCACAGGACTGTTCATTCCTGCCAGTGCAGCCACAGGCTCCAACCAGAAACAATGCTCTAACGCATGGAGTGGCGACTTTCTCAACTACCTCACGACATCTCGCATGGATGCGCTGCGCAAGGTACTGTATGGGGGCATGCGGTCTGTCGACACCGTTGACTCAACCGTTCTGCAAGGGGCCTATGTTCCACGTGATGCCCACTCCTGGGGAAAATCGTATGACCCGCTGCGCGATGGGGCCATCTACGATATTCGCAACTACGCCCCCCTAAAGCAACCCGCTAAAGGAACACGGCATTTGTTTGCCGTGACCACACTAGGAGAAAGTGGTGACTCACTCGTGCCTCAGTTGCGCGTACTCAACGACAGTACATTTCAAGTATGGGATTGGGTATCCAAAGAAGGTACGGCGGGCCAAGGGCAGTGTATGGGGGGCGTTAACTGCGAAAAGGATGCAGGAAGCCAGTACACCATTGTTCCAGCTAGCGCCTATCGCAATCTATCGATAACGACCTGGAAAACGAGTAGCCCGAGCCAAGCAAACATGCCATCGAGCTCAACGGCCATGGATACTCTGTTCAGTAGCACGGGAAGGCGCAATAGCGCAAACCAATGTGGCACAGGAAATATTAGTCTGATTGATACCTCAGGCTCTGACAACAATCCATTCACAGGAGCAAGTGCAAACGGCTGTGGACATGACAACTACATGACTGAAATCACCGGTCAAATATATATCCCAGAACCAGGAAAATACACCTTCTCAATTGATGGGGATGACGCCGTTGAAGCCCGATTAGACGGAACGACATGGGGCTGGTACAACGGACATGGCAATGACCGCAATAACTGGGAAAACAATAGCCGCAACAGAGAAATTAATTTCACCTCTGCGGGCTGGAAAGACATTCGCTTCCGTCACGTTGAAGGATCAGGTGGGGACAACTGGGGTTTTGCTCAAAAAATTGAGAGACCAGCCAGCAAAATTGTTGGTCATAACATCAAAGTACAAGTCTGCCCAAAATCAAATGCGTCGCTGCGCGAAGACAGTTGCAAAGCGTATCCAAACGATGGTCACAACACCATCTACAAGCCTACCGGCTTGCTGCACGACTTTGGTGAAAACGAAAAAATGTACTTTGGCCTACTAACAGGCTCCTACCAAAAGAACCTGGCAGGCGGTGTTTTGCGCCGCAACATGGGCAGCTTCACAGATGAAGTCAATTTGCTCACAGGCGAATTCAAAACTTCAATCAATGGCATTGTTGACAACATCAACCGCCAACGCATTATTGGCTTCAATGGCAGTCAATACAATGAATGCGGTTGGTATACAGCTGGCCCGTTAAGTGAAAAATCCAACCCATCTGACTGCGCCATGTGGGGCAATCCCATTGCTGAAATGATGTTTGAAACGCTCCGATATTTCAGTGGAGCAACAACTGCATCTGACACTTTTGATTACCAAAACAACAACTCAAAAGATAAAAAGAATCTAGACCTTTCCAAACCAGCTTGGGCATCGCCATATAAAAATGAAAACCAAGGTGGAGGGGGCTTTCCTCATTGCGCTCGCCCGGTGATGACTGTGCTCAGCGATATCAACCCATCGTATGACTACAAGCTTCCTGGTAGCCGATTCTCCAACATTGATGCCAACGCTACCAATCTAAGCGGCTTTAACGTTTCCACAGAAACACGGGCAATAGGGGCTGCTGAAAGCATCAATGGGAAATATTTTTTCATTGGTCAGTCAACAGAAGACAATGCGGATGCAGCTCCGTCAGTCAAGCAAATTAACGATTTGTCTTGGGTTCGTGGCCTCTCGCCTCAAGAACCTAGTAAACAGGGAACCTACTACTCTGCAGGCGTTGCACGCTATGGTGCGAACAACCGTATCGCAGGCAACAACCAAGGCATGAACAAGGTGATGACCTACTCCGTAGCCATCGCATCACCACTACCTGAAATTCGCTTTCCTGTAGGAGACGGACGCTACGTCACCATTGCGCCTTTTGCAAAGTCTGTGACCGGTAACTCAATTAACCCGGTGAAATTTGCACCGACCGATCAAATCGTGGATTACTACGTAGATCGTATTGCCAACACAGGAGAGACCGACAAAGATCCGACAATCAACCAGGGGCGCCCCTATGCGGAATTTCGGATCAATTACGAAGACGTTGAGCAAGGTGCTGACCATGACATGGATGCCATTTCTCGTTATGTAGTTGCACTGCAAGCCAATGGCACAGTTAAAGTAGATATCGTCTCTGAATATG
Source organism: Lampropedia puyangensis (assembly GCF_004833285.1). GTDB lineage: Bacteria > Pseudomonadota > Gammaproteobacteria > Burkholderiales > Burkholderiaceae_C > Lampropedia > Lampropedia puyangensis. The sequence goes on along the minus strand of NZ_STFG01000001.1, from coordinate 369,944 downwards.
CGGCAGGCGGTATTGGTCAACACATGGGGTATGTGATCTCAGGCACAACAAAAGACGGCATGTACTTGGAAGTGCGCGATAAAGACACTAATTCAGTCTTTTACGAATACAACACGCCACAAGGGCGCGATCCCGGTTATTGCAAAGGTCGCAATAGCGATTCAGCATGTATTACGCTGCCTTTGACCGCCAGTCGTGTCTTTACGCCTAGCACGAGCAGTGAATCAGGAAGTTTCCTGAAAGACCCGCTGTGGTATGCCGCAAAATACGGAATGCCAGACCGTGACCCTGCATCTGTTGTAGGTGATCCCGACAACTACTTCTTGGTCACCAATGCCACAACGCTGAAAAGCCAAATGACCAAGGCATTCAATGACATTCTGCAAAACACCAGCTCCGTCACGTCAGTCGAAGTCAATCTTCCAGAAGGCCCTTTAAGTGGGGATTCCGAGGTGTACCGCACTACTTTCGAGGCTGAAGGCTGGAGTGGTGATTTACTCAAAGAAGAATTGACTGTGGCAGATGGCTCGCTCTCGCGCAGCAAAATCTGGAGTGCAGCCGAGCAACTGGCTGGCCGGACAGACAGGAACATCCTGTTTGCAGGTCAATCTATTAGTGGGGCTGCTGAACTCAAACCCTTTACGTGGACCACAATTAACCAAGCAGCTAATAACAACCCCTATGCTGCATGGGTCACGGCGCTTAACCGCAATGTTGATGGTGCGACAGACAATTCAGGCGAAGATCGCGTGGCCTTTTTGCGAGGCGAGAACAACTCTCTGCGTGAGCGCAAGAAACTCTCCAACGGTGCGATTAACCTGTTGGGTGACATCGTTAACTCATCTGCTTTGCGGGTGAAAGGCCCTGCTTACCTCATAGCGCCAGCCAATAAGCTAGAAGGGGAAGGCTCTGACTATGCCACCTATGCAGCAAACCAAGCTGAGCTGCCTGAAATGGTGTACGTGGGGAGTAACGATGGCATGTTTCATGCATTTAATGGCAGCACTGGCGCAGAAGTATTTGCTTTTGTCCCCACCTCCACGCGCAACTACCTCAGTGTATTAACTGCATCAGATTATGGGCAGCCAGAAGGCACTCCCCACCGCTACTTTGTTGATGGACCATCCATTGCCACTGACGTCTATTTTGACAATGTATGGCATAAGGTACTAATTGGTAGTTTGGGGGCCGGCGGAAGGCAAGTTTTCGCGCTGGATATTACAAATCCTGAATCACCAAACCTGCTGTGGGAATTCGGATCAGATCAAGACTCCGATATGGGGTATTCCTTAGCCAAGCCTACGATTGCACGCCTGAATGATGTCGTCTCAGAAGAAGGTGAAGTCATAGAAAAAGGCCGCTGGGTTGCCCTGATTCCAAACGGCTACCAAAGCGGTAGTAGTAGTACAGGACAAGCCCATTTATTTGTATTAGATATTGCCAATGGCGATGTTATTAAAGAGTTTGCTGTCGATGGCATTCAAGGCGTCACGGATGCGCAGCGCCCTGACGGTTATATGCCTCTCGGGAATGGTCTCTCCAGCATTAGCGCCATTGATGAGAATAAAGATGGACAAATCGATTTGGTTTATGGCGGCGACTTATTAGGAAATGTTTGGCGCTTTGATGTGCGCAGCGCTACAGCGACAAACTGGCAAGCCCAAAAATTCTTTGTAGCACAAGATGCCAATAGCAAACGGTTGCCGATCACTGCGGCGCCTTATGTGGTCGACCACCCATTAGGCAAAGGCAGCATTGTGGTAGTTGGTACTGGTCGCTACGTCACCCCGAGCGATCAGGATCGCGGCCAGCAAACTATTTTCGGAATTTGGGACCGTTACAGTGATGGCAGCCTTGTGACCACAGGGGCATTGCCTTCAGCAAATAAAGTGCGAGCGAATTTGCAACAACAGACCTTCACTGAATTTCAAGGTCAAGACGGCGCATTCCAACTTACCAGCAACGCCATTGAGTGGTTTGCTGACAACAAGACAGAAGGCTCCGATGCAGACGTACAAAAATGGGGCTGGTATATTGACCTGCCTCGCACTGAGGAGCAACTGGTCTACGATATGACCCTCTACGGACAAGCGTTACTATTTACGACCATCCGAATCAGCGAAGACCCTTGCTCAGCCGGTCTAAGTGGCGCGCTGTACGCCATCGCGCCAGACTCTGGCGGCTCTACCCAGTTCAGCGTATTTGATGTCAACGGAGATGGAAAAATTGATCAAGATGACTTGATTAACGACATTTTTGTCAGTGGTATTGACGCCTCTGCTGGACGACAGCAAGTCAGTGGCGAATACATCTATGACCCAAGTGCCTCACGCCGCCTCATTAGCTCAGGAATTGAGTACGGCCGTCAAAGCTGGCGCGAGCAACCCCCCAACAGCGAAGAATAATGGTATGCCCCTCTTCATCTACAAAAGGAAGTTCCAGTGCGCAACGATGAACAAGGCTTTACGCTGATCGAATTGATGATTGTGGTCGCAGTAGTAGGCATTCTTGCTGCCATTGCCTACCCCTCCTACCTCGAGTATGTTCTGCGCTCTCGACGTGCAGAAGGGCAGGCTTTTTTGAACGAAGCCGCTGCGCGCATGGAACGCTACAGAGCGCAAAACGGCATCTATACCGTTGATACCAGCAAGCTGAACATGCCCAACGGCAACAAGTCTGAAAATGGCTATTACCAACTCAGTATTACAAATACAGACAGCTACACTTTGACAGCTACCCGTCAAGGCGCCCAAGTAGCAGATAAAAAATGTGGTAACCTGACTTTAAACGCTGCAGGACAAAAAGGGCTGACCAACAACACAGGCGGCACAGTCGCTTCTTGCTGGCGCTAAACATGTTTACGACCGACACGCAAACCGCGTTGAAGTCCCAAAGCGTACGCTACGCGGCAAAAAATGCAGTCAGGCAATCTGCCTGGCCGGGATTTTTCACAAAACAAAGCGTCTTTTAGGCCCAATCAGAGAGGCAAGACACAAAGAGGGCATTGTGGCATTGACCGGCGAACACTACGCCCTTACTCAAACCACTGACTGACCCCATCACGCATATGCGCAAACACGGAATGCAAGCTCGTCGATCGCCCTCCCCAGAGGGCGTACATGACCGCATCACTCTCAAACATCCCATGCAAATAGCACCCCAATACATTGCCCTTGGCATTCGCCCAAGCTAAGTTGGCTATAGCAGTTTGCACACCACCTTCAGCTTCTGCCATCGCCACATAGGTGCGGGTCTGTCCTTGGTGGATTTCGTAAGCATGGAATGCGACATCTGATAACGCATTCCATGCCCCTTTCAATGGGGCAAATTGATGCTCACCATAGCGCACAGTTTTGTGTTCCTCAAACACCGTAACCAGCGGCAACAGGCCCAGACCTGGTTGATTGCCTTGCACATCCGCTGGGTCAATCAGGCTTTCCCCCAGCATTTGTAAACCACCACAAATCCCGAGAACGGGCTTACCCGCTTGGGCATGCGCACAAATGGCGCGGTCCAAGCCTTGGGACCTGAGCCAGCGCAGGTCTGAGCCTGTGGCTTTAGATCCTGGCAACACAATCCAATCCACGTCGTCCACATCGCGGCAATCGCGTGCCCACACCAAACGCACACCAGGCACATTTTTGAGGGTTTGAAACTCATCGAGATTGCTGATCCGTGGGTACGCGACAATGGCGATTGTGCGCAATGCCTGTCCAGCCACCGGCGCACCGACAACACTGCGGTCATCGAACACACCATCCTCTTCAGGCAGGCCATGATTACGCACCATCGGAATAGTGGCCACCACCGGCACGCCCGTCATTTTCTGCAACATCTCTGGCGCTGGGGCCAGCAAGCTGGCGTCACCACGGAATTTGTTGAGGACAAAGCCTTTGATGAGGCGCTGGTCTTCAGGCGCCAGCAAGGCCCACGTGCCATACAAGTGGGCAAAGGCGCCACCACGGTCAATGTCGCTCACCAACAAAGCATGTGCGCCGCAGTGCCGCGCCACGCGCATGTTCACTACATCACTGCCACTGAGATTGATCTCAGCTGGGGAGCCTGCGCCTTCAATCACCACGACATCTACCTCTTGGCGCAAGGCATCAAGCGCGCCAGCGATTACAGGCCAGACATGCTGGCTGCGCGCGCGCCAGGGCATCTGCGTCAACGCGGCATCCACCTGCCCCAGCAATACGACCTGGCTATGGGTATCAGCCTCTGGCTTAAGCAGCAAAGGATTCATGCGCACATCAGGCACGGCCCCTGCTGCCAGCGCCTGAAAGTATTGCGCACTGCCTATTTCACCGTAGCCGCCATCCGCAGTGGCCACCACTCTGGCGTTGTTGCTCATGTTTTGCGCTTTGAAAGGGGCCACGCGGTAGCCTTGTGCGCGGTACCACGCACATAAGGCCGTCGCCAGCCAGCTTTTACCAGCACCACTGGTGGTGCCAAGCACCATCACACACAAGGCAGCTGTTTGGTTCGTGGCAGGAAGGGGCAAATGAGAAGGCATACAGATTCAGATCAACGAAAAAAAGGCGCAACGCACTAGGCAAACGATGCAAGCGCCTGCCGCCAAGCCTGAGCCAGCGCACTTTGAGCAACAGGTGACTGCACACTCAAACGAACGTGGCCGGGCAAGCCCATGGAATCAGTCTCGCGCAACTTAACGCCTTGTGCACGCATGTGCGCCAGCAAGGCGTGCCGTGCGTGAAGCGGGTCTTGCGCTTCACGCACGGCGCGGGGCCAGGCGGGTTCAGCCACACAGTAATTAGCCACACTAGCTTCTTGCACATGCCAGCCCATGGTTTGCAGCATGGCCATTTGCGACTGTTTCCAAACCCGCAATTGCGCCCGTGCATTGTGCAACCACTCTTGCACAGGCACGGCCATCCAAGCCTCCAATAGAGCAACCCCATGCGCCCCCACTGGCCAAGAGGGGGCAAGTGCCTTCAATTGCCACATGCCCTTCTGCCATGCCTGCGCGCCATTGGCATGGCTGGGTTTGCAAGGCGCAATCGCATAAGCAGCGCGCACGCCCGTTAACCCCAAGGCTTTATTTGGTGAAAACAATTGCCAGCACAGTGACTGCCGCGCTTGCGCCGCTGCATGCCACGCCATGCCGTCGTCAAGCAGTTCCAGCGGTGCATATGCCGCGTCCAATACACGCCACCATGCACGCTCAGCACCAAGTGCTTGCGTGTCTTGCCACTCACATAGGCGCGTATCGTGTACCCCATGAGGGCTGCTGGGGCTGCACACCCATTCCAGCCCATGCATAACGGGCGTTTGCTCAGTATCTTTTGCAAGCGGCAACGATGCCCCCATCAACACGGGCCGCCGCTGTACAGCTATGCCCAATGCTTGCGCATGCCGCGCGTAATCGCCATAAGCAGGTTGCGGCACACAAGTGGCCGTTGCCCCCCGCAACAAGGCGGCCAACTGCAGCCGATGGATCAATTCACTGGCGCTGCCCCCCAACACCACCTGTTCGGCAGCAACGCCATGCCATTGGGCCAGTGCCGCTTGCAACTGTGTGTAATGCGGATCTGGGTAACGGCTTGGATCTGCCTGTTGCACTTGCTCCAAAGCAAAGGGGCATGGGCCACACGCATTGCTATTGGTTGAAAAATCGAAACGTGCGACTCCTTGTGCATCTACCCCACCGTGGCTCCACGTGAGTTGTTCTGAGACCATCATTGGTTCATTCATGTTGATTCCCCATGGCATCAAGCCACACCCAGTGCAAGCAGGCCCATCGCCACGACGCCAGCCAGCACCGCATGCTGAGCCAGCGTAATAGCCAGAGGGATATCTTCTGCGGCGGCTGCACGCCCGGCCGGATTGAGCACATACACCCCTGGCTTGCCCAAACGCACATGCAACAGCAATGCCATGGTCGCCATCGGCCAACCGCTGTTGGGTGATGGGGTTCGAGCGGCTTCTTGGCAAAGTGTGCGCCAAGCTGGTATGGCCAGCGCCACCGCCGAGGTGGCGCTGAAACAAACATGCGCTAGCTTCGCGCTGATCAGCAGCAGCAGCACTGCCGTCAATCGCGCAGGAATGGCTGAGAGCACATCATCGGCGCGTGCAGCCCACTTCCCGGCCCAAAACCAATGGCGTGTCCCACGTTGGCCGGGGTAGCCCCACATGGCATCGGCCGTATTCGCAAAACGGTAGAGCACCGCGCCGGGCAACCCCAACACGGCAAACCAAAACAGCGGCGCCAGCACCGAATCGTTGAGGTTTTCAGACAATGACTCCAACGCGCTTTCACGCACCTGCGTGGCATCGAGTACCTTTGTATCGCGACTGACCAAGCGTGCCAGCTGCTGTTGTCCTTGCGGCAGAGAGTGTTCCAGCGCCGTTTGCACTCCTTGCACCTCTTGGCGCAACATGCGCCAAGCCAGCATAGGTTTGAATGCCAACGCCAGCAACGCCACGGCAAAGGGCCAAGGCAATTGCTTTGCAATGCATTGCACTCCCCACCCTAATCCCACGCACAACAACGCAATGGCACACCATACAAGAGCCCCACGCCAAAAAGTGGCGGGTGCACCGCCAAGCCGCAAGGTATTAGCCAGTGCGTTGTCCTCAGAATTGGCACGTGCAAAAACCCATGCTTCAGCCCACTGCAAACTGCGCCCCATCCACACCACAGGGTGCCAACGCAATGGCGGCTCACCAAAGTAGGCATCCAGCGCCATGGCTGCAACCATCGCCAAAACCATTTGCAGTGGCCAAGGCAGTGCCTGCGGGGCAAACCATTCAAGCATCATGCCCCTTTGTCGAGACCAGCCTATTAACGTTTTGCATCACCAGTCATTGCCTATAGGTCAGTCTTCAATTCCACGCTGAGCAGGAATGCCCGCTTTGTAGGCGTGCTTGATCAACTGCATTTCTGTGACGGTATCGGCTATGTCGATCAACTCTTGCGGGCAGCGGCGCCCTGTCACCATCACATGCACATGGCTGGGCCGGGCCTTCAAATCCTCAATCACTTCTTGCAATGGCAACCATCCATAAATCAACGGGTAGGTCAGTTCATCAAGCACCACCAGAAAATAGGCGCCACTCAAGATAGCCTCACGAGCCTTGGCCCAACCCTGGCGTGCCAGTTCAGCCGATTGGTCGATGTCCTTGCTCTTCCAAGTAAAGCCATCACCCAGCCCCTCCACCGGAACACCTAATGCCTCAAAAGTGCGGTGTTCACCAAAACGCGCTGTCGGCACTTTCACAAACTGAAAAATTTTGACTGCCTTACCACGCCCATGTGCACGCAATGCCAAACCAAAAGCTGAGGTACTTTTGCCTTTGCCATTACCGGTATTGATCAACAGCAACCCACGCCGAGGGCCTTCCTGAATTTGCCGCACACGGTCCACCGGGGGTTGTTCGACTTGCATATTCTTATCCTTTCATTCATTGCATCGTTGCCGCAGACAGCTGCAAGCAGCCGCCCCATTAACGCACCGCTAGAGGCGCGGCACGGCGGTCCACATTCCATCCACTTGTCGCACCACAATCCGGTGCTCAAATACAGCCTCAACAGCTGCACGGGTGGCGGGATCGTCGCACGCACCTGCATGCACGATGCGCCCGCCATGGACGATCACCAGATCATCAGCCTGCAACGCCACGGCCACTTCGTGCAGCACACTCACAAGGGTCACCCCTGATCGCACCAACGCACGCATATCCAACAGCCATTGGGTTTGGTGGGGAGGATCCAGATTGGCAAGCGGCTCATCCATCAGCACCACAGAGGCCTGCACTGCCAGCACGCGCGCCAGCATCACCCGCTGGCGTTCACCACCTGAGAGCTCGGCCAAGCTGCGCTCTCTCAAATCCCAAGTGTGGGTGCTGCGCATCGCATCGGCCACGATGGCGGTGTCTTTAGCGCTGGGCGTAGCCAACCAGTTCTGGTGTGGCATGCGCCCGAGCATGACGGTATCAAATGCGGTCAGATCGTCCATAGCGCGCTCGCTCTGCCCCAGCCACGCCAACAACTGCGCTCTGGCGCGTGGTGCCATCGCCTCAAACGCTTGCCCAAACAATTGCACCTGCCCCTGGGCAGGCTGCAACCCAGCCATGGCTTTGAGTAAGGTCGACTTGCCTGCCCCGTTAGGGCCAATGATGCTGGTCCAACGTGCCGCACGTACCTGCAAGTCAATGCCCTGCAGTACTGCCTGCCCCCCCAACATCACATGCAAATTAGCAACCTGAAGCGCATAGGGCATCGTTGGCGCAATGGTCTGGGTAATGTGTTGTTTAACGTCCATCGCCCCCTCAAGCCCCCAAACGGCGTTGGCGGTGCATCAAACGCAACAAATAACCGCCACCTAAAAGCGCCGTCAGCACCCCTACAGGCAACTCTTGTGGGGCCACTACCCAACGCGCCAATAAATCAGCCGAAGCCAATAGAACTGCCCCCATCAAGGTTGACAGCAACAACAGCCAGTTATGCCGTACTTTTACATTGGCCCTGACCAAATGCGGAGCAGCCAAACCAATAAAAGCCAGCAACCCTGTTTGCGCGACTGCAGCCGCTGTTGCCAGCGCCAACACTGCAATCAATGCCGCTTGCATCGCCCCCAACGGCAACCCTAAGGAGCGGGCTGTGGACTCCCCCAGCGCCAAGCCATCAAGCACACGACTCAAACTCCAGGCAGCCACCAATGCCAGTACCAGAGCAATCGCCATAATCAGGCACGATTGCCAACCAATGGCTGATGTCGTACCTAAGGTATAGGACTGCATGCTTTGCATGATGTCAGGCCGCAGCAATTCAATCATGTCTTTACAAGCGCCCAACACCACGCCCACAATGACCCCGGCCAATAACAGGCGCAAGCCGCCACTGACGCCTTGTGCCAGAGTCAATGTCAGGACAACGGCCAGCACCGAGCCGACAAAAGCGGCTCCCGTCAGGCCCAAATAACCAATCACAGACAATGCAGCTGTTGAAGAGCCACTCATAAATAATGCCAAAGCAACACCGAGCGAAGCCCCTGATGAGCTGCCCAGCAGGTACGGATCGGCTAATGGGTTCCTGAACAATCCCTGGGCCACACAACCGGCCAAGCCCAATAATCCCCCAGCCAGCAAAGCGCCCACAGTTCTTGGCAAACGAATATCCCACACGATTTGCCATGTCACAGGGTCTTCTCGCATGGTCCATACCGCTTCCAACCCTTCGCTGCCCACACCAATCCCCAGAAGCACCAAGCCGCTACACAGCAGCAATAAGCCCACTAGCAAACGGTAGGCCGGGCGATGCTGCCGCGCAGTTACTTGGGAAGTTAAAACAGGCATAAGAAGGGAGTCGCTCACTGTGCTGGGGCCGCTACCACTGCTGCGCCATTGGCTTGGGCCGCCCCATACCAACGGGCCACGCATTGCGCCATCAACTCGGCCGCTTCATTCATGCGCGGCCCCGGACGCACCAATACATTGGCTTCATCTGCATCAAACTGGCACACATGCCCTTGCTGCATGGCACGCATATTCTTCCAGCCAGGGTACTGGAACTCCGGCACCATGGAGCGGCTACTCACCATCAGAATATCTGGATCGGTACGCAAAATGAACTCTGGTGTCACACGAGGAAAAGGCCCCAAATCAGCTGGCAACACATTGCCTAAACCCAAAACGGTCAGAGTTTCTCCAATAAACGATTGGGGCCCTGCACCATAGGGGCCACGACTGACTTCAAAATACACCCGCAAACCTCCGGCTTGGCGCGGCAAACGGGCTGCCGCATTTTGCAGGCCTTGTTCAATGGTTTGCCAGACTGCAAAAGCGCGTTGCGCCGCTGCGGCATCTGCGCCATACAACAATGAATCGAGCACTTCGAGAACACGTTTGACGTCTGCGTGGGTTTTAGGCTCCAAGGCCACCACCTTCAGGCCCAATGCCTCTAAACGTTGCGATGCCCGTGATGACACCGAGATCAGCACCACATCCGGTTTGCGTGCCACAACCGCTTCAATATTCGGGTCCAGTCCGCCACCAAGCACAGGCAAGGCCTGAACCGATTCTGGGTAGCGTGAATAGCGATCCACCCCCACCAGACGATCACAGGCTTTTAGTGCGCACACGCTCTCCGTCAATGAAGGCAGTAGACTGACAATGCGCTGTGGAGTCGTCGCAAACGCCACGCGCTGGCCGCGATCGTCCTCCACAACAACGGCATCTGCCGCTGCTGCTGAACTCCACACCCCACCTGTTGCCATTGCCAACAGCGCAAAGCCAAGCCGAGTACACCAACCTGCCGCTGATCGCAAAGCGAGGTGTTGCATCTTGGTTCTCATGGTTGCCCCCCTTGGTCACATGGTTCACTTCGCAACGGGTCCACCACGGACTGCACTGTACTTGCCGCGGCAAGTGCTTTCACATCCACGGCTTGCCCTGCTACCACCAAAACCACCTGCTGACTCACAACAGCCACCGCCTGATTCAACATACCAAGCTCATCGGCAAAAACGCGTACAGCACGGCCCATAGGCATCACCCCCCAGCCCATTTCATTGCTCACCAATAGCACTGGGCCAGCGGCTTGCTGCAAAGCATTAAGCAATGCCTGTCTGGCAGACTGAAACTGCTGACGACGCATGCGCAAACCCATCGGCTCATCAGCACCATGCACCTCCATAGGCATTAGCCAATTGGTAAGCCATAAGGTCAGGCAATCAACCACCACCAGTGTTTGCGGCGTACTGCACTGTGTAATGGTATCGGCCAATTGCAAGGGCTCTTCCACGGTTCTCATGCGGGGTGCGCGGTGGAAACGGTCCGCTTGGTGGCGCGTAATGCGTTCGTGCATTTCATCGTCCCATGCTTGCGCGGTAGCTACCAAGACAGCCTCATGCTCAGGGTGGGCCAACCAAGAGGCCGCCACCATTTCAGCATGGCGCGATTTGCCACTTTTCTGTCCACCAAGCACCAGCGTGACAGCTGGTGAAGCGGCTTCCGGGCTGGCTTGGCCCGCAATGCGGCAGTAGCTATTCATTCAAGATCCCCCAAGAACAAACGCGCTACCCACCGCGGGCTAGACGCAAACCACGCATGGAAATAGCTGGCCACCAGACTGCCATGCCGGTACACCGCTTCCCCTGCTTGCGCAGCCCCCGGCTTACCTGGCGCTCGCGCACCAGGCAGCACAGGGCGTACTGTGCGCCCCCACGGCGCAACAGGTGTCTGCAGGGTGGAGTAATGGAACGTATGCCCACGCAATGGCGAAGGCACAATGCCACGCCCTTTATCCTCTGTACCGCCAGGCCAAGCCAGTTGCTGGGGCCCTAAACCAGCTAATCGCGGCTGCATACTCGCCAGCCCGGGCAGCAGCCCCCACAAAGGATGTTCTGTTCCATCCCGTAGGCGCACCGCCTCGCACAATGCCACCATGCCACCGCACTCTGCCCACATGGGTTTACCGCACAACCAGTGCTGGCGCAGCGATTGCTGCACGCGTGTATTGGCGCGCAAGGCCGGTGCATGCAATTCGGGGTAGCCACCGGGCAACCAAACCGCATCGCATGCAGGCAAATCATCTCCGGCCAATGGTGCGAAAAAGACCACTTGCGCGCCCAAGGCGTGCAGCAACTGCACATTGGCAGCATAAACAAAGGCAAAGGCCGCATCACGCGCCACTGCAATGGTTTTACCCTGCAACAAAGGCGGTACGTCAGCTTCAGCAGCACACAACTGCGGTCCTGCTGGCGATGCGCCAATTGAAGGCACTGTGGCACTCCAATCCACCGACCAGCGCGCTTGCCATTCATGCCAGGGCATGTGCCCCAACACCGTCTGCGCCAAAGCATCGGCGGCGCTATCTAAGCGCTGCATGGAATCAGGCATTTCGCTTGCTGAAACTAAACCCAAATGCCGCTCAGGCATGAATGCGCGAGCCCCTGTTGTCTTATCATGCGCTTGAGCCGAAAAAGAAACAGGCGCCTGCAGTTTAGGCATGGCGCCTAGCCAATCACCCGCTTCCTCGAGGCTTTGCTCCAGCAAATTCGCATGGTGTTCACTCGCCACACCATTACACAGCACACCAGCCCAGCGCAAATCAGGCCGATAGTGCTTCAAACCGTGCACTAGGGCTGCGCATGTTTGCGCCATGGAACCCACTTGCAGCACAGGCATCACGGCAATATTCCAGCGCTGCGCTAAATCAGCCGCACTGGGGGTGCCATCGAAGAGCCCCATCACACCTTCTACGATGACGACATCGGCCTCTTGCGCAGCTTGCTGAAAGCGGGCATGGATATCGGCCTCGCCAGTCATCCACAAATCCACGTTATGCACAGGTGCACCGCTGGCCAATTCATGCCACTGCGGATCGAGAAAATCCGGCCCACATTTGAAAATACGCACACGCCGACCTTGCCGCACATGCCAGCGCGCCAATGCCGCTGTGACCAAGGTTTTCCCCTGCCCAGAAGCAGTAGCGGTGACCAACAATGCCACACACTGCGCCTCAGCCTTCACACCAGCAGGTGGGCTTAAGGGCGGAGGTGATGCCAATTCGGTCATGTCAAACATTTCATGTCATTGGTGAGTTGATGGCCCACATCAAGGCGCCAGTCGCGCCCTTGATGCAAACACGCCCGCTTACTTACTAGGCGTCCACTTCAGCCCAACATACAAGGTTCGGCCTGCAGTCGCGTAGGTTCGGGCAACTTCATAGTTCTTGTCGCCCACGTTGTTGACCCGCGCCGTCAGCAGCCAATCATCCCCCAATGCTCGGCTGGCCGTCAGGTTCCACAAGGTATAGCCGCCCAATCGGTTGTTGGCGGCAGTGCTGCCCGCACGATCCCAACGGAAAGAAGAGGTTTGCATTTCTGCCCCCAGCAAAAAACCCGCCAGATTGTATTCGCCCCCCAGTTGGGCGTGGCGCTTGGCACGGCGCGCCAACATATTGCCGGTGCCCACGTCTTTGGGGTCTTGCCAGTCGATAGAGCCATTGAGTCGCACACCTGCCAGGCGCGTCTGCCCCGCCAGCGTCACCCCTTCATAACGGGCCTTGGAGGTGTTCTCATAACAACCAAAAGTCGATACACAAGGACCTGGTGCTGAGTAGGTGATCTGGTTTTTCACCGTGTTGCGAAACACCGTAAGCGACAACCAATGTGCATCCTGCGAGAAAGTCACGCCGGCCTCCACATTGCGGCCTTTTTCAGGCTCCAGCGTAGCCACGCCGTAGTCACTAAAACGTTGGTACAACGTTGGCGCACGAAAGGCTTTGCCGGCTGAGGCATGCAGCTTCCATTGGGGTGACAGCGCCACGCCATAGGCCAAGGAACCTGTGGTTACACCGCCAAATTCGCTGTCGTCGTCATAACGCGCGTTGGCTTGCACCGTATGTGCCCCCAAAGTCAAACCATAGCCCAATGCCAGCGCATTTTGTGCTCGCTTGCGGTTGATGGCGCCGTTTTCAAGGCGGTCTTCACGCCGCTCCAGTGCAGCGGTAAAGCGGTGGTCTCCCAACGAGAATTCGTTGTGCAGCAAATAGCTGCGAATGCCGGTATCAGTACGGTAAACGCTGGGCGAGGTTTCATACACAGCGCTTGAATCACTGATGCTGAAGGTGCTGCGGTATTGGTCGCTCCAATCCGCATCCCAGCTCAAACTCGCGGCATGCATTTGGTGTTTGTTGCGGTCGTCCTGGTTGGCACTGGCGTCATAACCAGAATTGAGGTAACTGCCCATCCAGGAGCCTTGAATGCGGTGCTGTTGGTTGAGTTGGTAGCCCAACTTGGCCTGGCCTGAGGATCGACGAAAGCCATCTTTATCGGGGTTGTAGCCATAAACTGAGGCATCGCTGCGGGCATTGAATCCATCGCTGCGCTCGTAGCCACCACTGAGGGCGTAATCCCAGCCATTGGCCGCCCCACTCAAGCCTGCAGACGCATCCTGCGTGCCTTGGTTACCCAGCCCCACAGCCACAAAAGGGTGCGAACCTGCTTGACCCTTACGCGTAAAAATCTGCACCACACCGCCAATCGCATCAGAGCCGTACACCGCTGCAGCAGGGCCACGCAATACTTCAATACGATCAATCATGCCTAAAGGAATAGCTTCCCACGGTGCGCCACCGGTTGACTGCGAATCCACACGCACCCCATCAATGAAGACTGCGGTATAGCGTGTTTCCGTTCCGCGAATGAAAACGCTGGTAGTGGTGCCAGGCCCACCGTTGCGGGAGATCTCAACCCCTGGTAAACGTGCCAACAAATCAGCCACGCCCGTTACGCCGCTTTGCTCAATAGTGGTGCGGTCAATCACCGAAATATCGGCCAGTGCATCTTGCATGCGCTGCTCGGTGCGATTGGCGGTAACGACCACTTCATCCAGATAGGGATTTTGAGCATGGGCTGCTCCCATGGCAGCAACAGCGGCAAAAGGAACACAGGTGGCACGCGCCATAAAAGAAAAGCGCGAAGACGAGCGAATAAAAGAACGCGCGCCAACGCGCGAAAAAGGCATCGAGGACAAGAACATCGAGTTTCAACCCAGCATGAAGCGCCACACCAACCTCCCCGTCGGTATTGGCAAAAATGCAGTCCACCAGTGCATGCACGTTCCGTTTCCAGAAATCATGCATCACACCTGTTGGGCACACACCACTTTGCAGGCCGGTATCCGGGCTGGCGACTTAAAACCCAGTCGAACACAGAAGCGCTTGACCAAGCTCTAACCCTTACTCAGCCTTCCCAGCTTTTTCATTTTTCAAAAGCCAGTGGCATGGTATCGAGGGGGCAGGCGCCTTGTGCGCCTGATTCGCTCACCGTTGCGGGGGCAGCGCAGGCTAGAGTCCATTCTGTAAAGAACACACTCACCCTGCTTCCCGTTGAACTGCCATGGCCTGAGCGACCATGGCGAGCACCTGCAGCGGCGCTTATTGTAAGAGCTGTTGTAACAGCGCTTGCAGGACGATGGCTTATTCAATCGCGTCAACCACGTGACTATGCGCAGCCATCCCCATTAAAACGCCACTGCAGTTGTGTCTACCGTTGCTGCTGCGGCCAACACATCACCCTGTATTACGCAAGGCTGCGGCAATCCCATTGATGGAAATATGGATGGCCGTTTGCACGCGCTCATCGTTTTCCCCCGCACGCCAGCGGGCCAGCAACTCCACCTGAATGTGGTGCAGCGGGTCAATGTACGGGAAGCGGTGCCGAATGGAACGCGCCAGACCGGGGTTACCTGCCAGCCGATCGGTGTTACCGGTCAGCTGCGTCAAGGCCTCTGCCGTACGGTGCCATTCCTGTGCAATCGCGTCGAACACCTGCTGGCCCAATGCAACATCGGGCACCAGTGCGCAATAGCGCTTAGCCAAGGCCAAATCGCTCTTGGCAATCACCATGTCCATATTGGAGAGTAAGGTCTGGAAAAAGGGCCATTGGCTCGCCATGTCTTTGAGCAGTTGCAGACGCACAGATCGTTCTGTATCTGCTTGGGCGCCATCCAAAAAGCTTTGTACTGCGCTGCCAAAGCCAAACCAGCCCGGCAAAGTCAAACGGCTTTGCCCCCAACCAAAGCCCCAAGGAATGGCGCGCAAGTCCTCCAATTTTTGGCCAGGTTTGCGCGATGCAGGACGCGACCCAATATTGAGCTCAGCAATTTCACGTACCGGCGTGGCATTGAAAAAGTAACTGGCAAAGTCAGGGGTCTCAAATACCAATGCACGATAAGCTTGCATACTGGCTGCAGACAATGCCTTTGCGGCATCCAGATAGCTTTGCGGCACGGGGCTGCTTTGTGGCAGCAAGGTTGCCGTCAGCGTGGCTGCCACCAGCGTTTGCAGATTGCGCCTGCCAATTTCAGGGTTGGCGTATTTTGAGGCGATGACTTCGCCTTGCTCAGTCAAGCGAATTTGCCCTCGCACGGTACCAGGCGGTTGCGCCAAAATCGCGTCATAACTTGGGCCACCGCCACGTCCTACAGCGCCACCGCGGCCATGGAACATGCGCAAGCGCACCTCTGCACCATGAATGCGTCCGATCTCAGTAAAGCACTGCACCAGCGCAGTTTCTGCAACGTACAGTTCCCAGTTGCTGGTCAGAATGCCGCCGTCTTTATTGCTATCAGAATAGCCCAGCATGATGTCTTGCTCAGCGCCTGACTGCAGCACCATACGCGCAATCCCCGGGCAGGCATAGTAATCGCGCATGATGCCGGGGGCGTTCTGCAAGTCTGCAATCGTCTCAAACAACGGCACCACAATGATATCCGAGCGCGCGCCTTGCTCCCCGTCCAAGGTGCCTTGCACCAGCCCGGCCTCTTTCATCAGCACCAGCACTTCCAGCAGATCACTGACCGTTTCTGTGTGGCTGATGATGTAGTGGCGAATTGCCCCTTGCCCATAGCGTTGCAGTACTTGGCGGGCGCTGTCAAAAATCGCCATTTCGCTGCTCGTCCAGGTGCTGTATGCGTATTGCGGCACACGCAATGGTCGCACTTCGTTGAGCAATTGCAGCAACAACGCCTGGCGCTGGGCTTCATCCAGCACACTGTAGTCAGGCGTGACCAAGGCCACCTTCAGCAACTCCGCCAACACGGCTTCATGCTGGTCTGAACTTTGACGCAAATCCAGAGTAGTCAAGTGAAAACCAAACACTTGCACTTTGCGCACCAAAGGCTTTAACCGCGCAGGCAACAAGGCTGCGCCGTGGTGTGCGCATAAAGAATCGGTAATGGTTTGCAGATCGACCAACAATTCCTGCGCATCGCTATAGGCAGGCAGCTCATGGCGCACTGTCAATGGTGCTTTGCCGCCACTGAGGTTTTGCAGCGTTGCAGCCAAACGTGCATACACCCCCGTCAACACACGGCGGTAAGGCTCGTCAGCGCGGTGTTCACTGTCATCTCCCGATGCGTCGGCCAGCGTGCGCAACGCATCACTCATGCCCGCACGGCGTTCTGACATCGACAACTCACCCCCCAACGCATGCACCTCTTGCAAATAGTGGCGCAGCGCCACTTCTGACTGGCGTTTGAGTGCATGCTGCAGTGTTTGCGCTGTCACATTGGGATTGCCATCGCGGTCGCCACCAATCCATTGCCCCATCCGAAAAAAACTTGGCAGGTGCGCATGCCCCAATTCTTCTTCCAGCGTGTCATAGAGCTTGGGAATTTCCTCTAAGAACGTTGCTTCGTAATAACTCAGGGCATTTTCAATTTCATCTTCAACCGTCAAGCGCGAATAGCGAATCAAACGGGTTTGCCATAGCTGCGTAACGCGGGCACGTAAGGCTGCTTCGTTCTGTGCCAGGCGCTGTGGCAGGCGCGCATCGGGCGTACCCAAAGCCTCATCTTGCAAGGCTGCTTGCTGCCATTGGCTGCGCACAGCCAATAACTGGGCAATGTTTTTTTCTGCATCAAGAATGCTTTTGCGCTGCACTTCAGTTGGGTGCGCAGTCAAAACAGGCGACACATACGCATGGGCCAAAGCCTGGGCCACTTGTGCAGCCTGCACACCAGCTTGCTCCAGTTCCTGCAAAGCCCCTTCAATGCTGCCGCGTGAATGCTCGCCTTGCCGTTCATGGATTTCACGCCGGCGCAGAAAGTGCCTGTCTTCAGCCAGATTGGCCAAGTGGCTGAAATACGTGAATGCACGCGCCACTGTCACTGTCTCGTCACTGGAGAGGCCATGCAGCAAATCCTGCAAACCATTTTTATTGTGGCCAAGAGCGGCCTCCTCATTGGCTTTGCGATCTGCCACCGCCAACTGGCGAATACGTTCAATCAACTCAAAGGCGGCTACGCCTTCCTGTTCTCGAATGACATCACCCAAAATGCGACCCAGCAGACGAATATCGTCCAACAAAGGCCGTTCCTTGTCAGAACTGGCCAGTCCCGTCGCAAAGACAGTTTCGCTCATGAAAATCCTTCATCGATAGAAAATAATCACCTCGCCCATGACGGCGGCAGGGCACGTCAAGCGCTTGGCATTATGCCGGGCGCAAGACGGTTTTTTGACTTTCTTCCAAACCGAAGAGCGCAGAAATACTCTACGCAGTCCACATTGCAAAATCGTGCATGCAGACAGCAATATGGCAAGGCAATCCCCCGCATAATCATTCAGAACATCAACGCGCCAACAGCGCATAGTGCCCACTTCAATACTGGTGCAGTTTATGGAACACTCTGTTGCGCTGCAAAAAAATAAGCATCGCAGTATGCTTGAGCCCAATTCAAAACGGCAGAACCGCACTAGCGCTTGCGTTCTACGCTGATCTGTATTTTTGCGCCACACAACGGAACGACCATCATGAGCAACCAAGTTATTCAAGCCCTGACAAAACGCCGCACCCAATACGCACTGGGCAAAAACGTTTCCATCTCCAATGCCGAGATTGAAAGCATCATCAAAGAGGCGGTTCGCCAAACCCCTTCTTCTTTCAATTCGCAAAGCTCGCGCGCAGTCATCTTGTTTGGCGATGCCAGCAAACAATTCTGGGATTTGACCCGCGAAGTACTGCGTGGCTTGGTTCCGGCCGAAGCCTTTGCCGCCACTGACGGCAAAATGACCGCTTTTGCCGCTGGTGTTGGCACCGTTTTGTTCTTTGAAGACCAGGACACTGTGCAGGCATTGAACGAAAAGTATCCATACGACTTCAACCTGTTCTCCGAGCATTCTGCAGGCATGACCCAGTTGGCCGTATGGACTGCACTGGCCGAAGCCAACGTCGGCGCCAGCCTGCAACACTACAACCCTGTGGTGGACGAGCAAGTTCGTGCCACATGGAACATTCCCGCAAGCTGGAAACTGCGTGCACAAATGCCTTTCGGTTCCAACGAAGCGGCATTCCCTGAAAAGACATTCATTGACGACGCCAACCGTTTCAAAACATTCGGCGCCTAAGCATTACCAGGCCATGGGTGCGCTACGCACCCACTGAACACAGCAGTCCAACTGTCCGTTTGCAATCAGCGGGCACTTGGGCTGCAATGCTATTGGCCAACCAGACAATCCTGCGACGTGAAATCACGCTTGCGCTAACCTGCTGCGCCAAACAAACGGGCCTTGAGTTGGTTGAGCTTGTCACGCAAAGCGGCGGCCTGCTCAAACTCCAAATTGCGGGCATGCTCCAGCATTTGCTTCTCGATGCGTTTGATTTCCCGCGAAGCTTCCTTCTCACTCATCTCAAGCAACTCAACCTCATAGGCTTCGTGCTGCACCTGCGCTTCTTTTTCGCGGGTCGCTTTTTCACTATAGACACCATCAATCAGATCACGCACCTGCTTTTCGATGGTGCGCGGCGTGATGCCGTACTCGGTGTTGTGGGCCATTTGTTTATCGCGACGACGCTGGGTTTCACCCATGGCCTTGCGCATGGATTCGGTGATTCGGTCGGCGTACAAGATAGCCTTGCCCTTGGCATTGCGGGCGGCCCGGCCAATGGTTTGGATCAAGCTACGCTCAGCCCGCAAAAAACCTTCCTTATCGGCATCCAAAATAGCGACCAGCGAGACTTCTGGAATATCCAAACCCTCACGCAACAGGTTAATCCCCACCAGCACGTCGAATGTGCCTAGGCGCAAATCACGGATGATTTCAACACGCTCGACGGTATCAACATCGCTGTGCAGGTAACGCACCTTGACACCGTTCTCGGTCAGGTATTCGGTCAGTTGCTCTGACATGCGTTTGGTCAGCGTAGTGATCAGCACACGGTCGCCCTGCTCAGTGCGGTCACGAATTTCCTGCAACACATCGTCCACCTGATTGGTGGCTGGGCGCACCTCCACTTCAGGGTCTAGCAAGCCGGTGGGGCGCACAATTTGCTCAACCACATTGCTGGCGTGTTCCTGCTCGTATGCTGCGGGCGTAGCCGACACGAAGACCACTTGACGCATGCGCTGCTCAAATTCAGCAAACTTCAAAGGACGGTTATCAAGGGCCGATGGCAAGCGAAAGCCATACTCCACCAATGTCATTTTGCGAGCCCGGTCGCCGTTGTACATGGCGTTGAGCTGGCCGATCATTTGATGGCTCTCGTCCAGAAACATCAACGCATCAGGCGGCAAATAGTCGGTCAGGGTAGCGGGCGGATCACCCGGTTTGGCACCAGAAAGATGGCGACTGTAGTTCTCAATCCCTTTGCAATGCCCTACTTCGCTGAGCATTTCCAGATCAAAGCGGGTGCGTTGTTCGAGCCGCTGGGCCTCAACCAACTTGCCCATGCCGTTGAGCTCACCCAAGCGTTCACGCAGTTCTTGCTTGATAGTCTCAACTGCTTGCAGCACCTTTTCACGCGGGGTCGCGTAGTGGCTGCTTGGGTAAACCACAAAACGTGGCACTTTCTGCACAATTTTGCCTGTCAGGGGATCAAACAATTGCAGGGTTTCTACTTCATCATCAAACAACTCGATGCGCAGCGCCAACTCGGAGTTCTCTGAAGGAAACACATCAATGGTGTCGCCCCGCACGCGAAAAGTACCACGCGCAAAGTCCATGTCATTTCGGGTGTACTGCATGCGCACCAACTGGGCGATCAAGTCGCGCTGATTGGCCAGACCACCATTACGCAAAATCAAGCGCATTTGCATGTAGTCTTCTGGCGCACCGATACCGTAGATGGCCGAGACAGTGGCCACAATCACCACATCGCGCCGCTCCAGCACGCTTTTGGTGGCAGACAAACGCATTTGCTCAATCTGCTCATTGATGGCGCTGTCCTTTTCAATAAAAAGGTCGCGCTGCGGCACATACGCTTCAGGCTGGTAGTAGTCGTAGTAACTGACGAAATACTCCACCGCGTTTTTTGGAAAGAACTCACGAAACTCACTATAGAGCTGCGCCGCCAGTGTTTTATTAGGCGCAAACACAATCGCAGGCCGCCCCAAACGGGCAATGGTATTGGCCATGGTGAAAGTTTTGCCTGAGCCGGTCACCCCCAACAAAGTCTGAAACACCTCACCGCTCTCAACCCCTTCGACCAAGCCTGCGATGGCCGTGGGCTGGTCCCCGGCAGGCGGATAGGGCTGAAACAGCTGGAAGGGAGAATTCTCAAACGAGACAAATTGCCCAGAGGCATCGGGCGTATCCACAGAAGTCTGGCTATCGTTCAACATGCGCAAATCGTTCAGCATTCAACAAGCAACCTGTCACTGTACCCGAAGGCTCCTTCTTTCGTGCGAACCGCAAGTGCGCAGCAACATATGCCTTCGCGTGATGTGCGGGAAATCCCTCTGATTCCAAAGACGCACGAACCAAGAGGAGACTTTTAGAATGGCCTTATCAAAAAAACGTGCACCTGCCTGCACCTGATTGAGCGGGCCATGCACACCTTGTTTATTCAGGAGACACGCGCATGCAACGATGGACACGACGCCTGGCCTTGGCCAGCGCAACGGTTTTATTGGCTTTGGCCACCCCAGCTGTTTTTGGCCAAAATTATCCCAGCAAACCAATTGAATGGGTCGTGCCTTATCCCGCAGGAGGGGGTACCGATGTGGTCGCGCGCACCTTGGCCGAAGCCATGGGCAAAGTGCTAAAACAACCCATGGTTGTAAGCAACAAACCCGGAGCAGCCACCAACATTGGGGCAGACTACACCGCACGCGCCAAACCTGATGGCTACACGCTCCTTTCGGCCGACACAGGCACCTTGGCGGCCAACCCCTACCTGTACAGCAAACTGTCATATGACGCGCAAAAAGATTTGGCCTCGGTTGGATTAACGGTGCGCTTCCCTTTGATTTTGGTCGTGCACCCTGATGTTCCAGCTCGCAATTGGCAAGAATTCCTGAAATGGGCCCAAGCCCACCAAGGCGCCGATTACGCCAGCCCAGGCGCAGGCAGTCCGCACCATCTGGCTTCCGAGCTGCTGCGTGAAAAATCAGGACTAACGTTCACGCACATCCCTTACCGTGGTGCGGCCCCTGCCGTGCAAGATGTCATTAGCGGGCAAGTACCCTTCATGTTCGTAGATACCGCCGCTGGGCAACAATTCATCCATTCAGGTCGTCTGCGTGCCATTGGCGTAGCCAGTGCCTCACGCGTGAAAAATTTCGACAACATTGCCACCTTGCAAGAACAAGGGCTTGATGGTTTTGAGGCTTATGCATGGCAAGGAATCGTCGTGCCAGCCAACACCCCAGCCGACATAGCCATGCAGTTGAACCGAGCCATGGCAGCAGTCATGCAAACGCCTGAGTTGCAAGAAAAACTCAGCAGTTTGGGTTTGGAGTCAACTCCCAGTACCCCCGCAGAAATGGATGCCTACATCCAAGCCGAACGAATCAAATGGAGTGCGGTGATTAAGGCGGCCAATATCACTCTGGACTGAAAAGCGCCCAGGCGACTTAGACGCCTGAACACTCCAAAGCCCGCATACTTTGTACAGTGTGCGCAATACACAAACTGTTGGAATTGCACCTGATGGGTGCATGGCAAGTGCAACACCAGTTCCCCACACTGGCGTGAAAGTTCTACAATCTTGCACGGCTAGGGTTTCTCCTTGGCTTTTTGTCTTTTTTAACCCATCTAGGACGTTTCATGTCATTGTTTTCCGCCGTCGAACTGGCCCCGCGCGACCCCATTTTGGGCCTGAACGAACAATTTGCCGCCGACACCAATCCCAACAAAGTGAACTTGGGCGTGGGCGTGTACTTCGACGAAAACGGCAAACTCCCTTTGCTGCAAGCGGTGCAAAAGGCGGAAGCGGCACTGCAAGCCACCCCAAAAGCCCGTGGCTATTTGCCTATCGATGGTCTGGCACCATACGACCAAGCGGTCAAAGAATTGGTGTTTGGCAAAGGCTCTGAGCCCGTCACCTCAGGCCGCGTCGCGACTATTCAGGCCATTGGCGGCACAGGCGGCCTGAAAGTCGGTGCAGACTTTTTGCACAAGCTCAACCCCAACGTCAAAGTATTGATCTCCAACCCAAGCTGGGAAAACCACCGCGCCATTTTCCAGAACGCAGGCTTTGAAGTCGACACCTATGCCTACTACGATGCCGCCAGCCGCAGCATCAACTTCGATGGCTTGTTAGCCGACCTGAATGCAGCCGCAGCAGGCACCGTCGTGGTATTGCACGCTTGTTGCCACAACCCTACAGGCTACGATCTGACTGACGCCCAATGGGACCAGATCATTGCAGTGGTTAAAGCTAAAAATCTGACTCCATTCCTCGATATGGCTTACCAAGGCTTCTCGCAAGGCTTGGCTGAAGATGGGGCCGTCGTTGGCAAGTTCGTTGCAGCTGGCCTGACTTTCTTGGTCTCCACGTCTTTCTCCAAGAGCTTCAGCCTCTACGGAGAGCGCGTTGGCGCTTTGTCTGTCGTCACCCAAGACAAAGAAGAAGCTGGCCGCGTGTTGAGCCAGTTGAAAGTAACTATCCGCACTAACTACTCCAACCCACCAACACACGGCGCAGCTGTTGTGGCCTACGTGCTGGGCAACGATGAATTGCGCGCTTTGTGGGAAAAAGAGTTGGGCGAAATGCGTGTGCGCATCAAAGCCATGCGCCAAAAGCTGGTTGACGGACTCAAAGCAGCAGGCGTCACACAAGACTTGTCCTACATCACCACCCAAGTGGGTATGTTCAGCTACTCCGGCTTGAGCAAAGAACAGATGGTGCGCTTGCGCAGTGAGTTTGGTGTGTACGGCACCGACAGTGGCCGCATCTGCGTAGCTGCATTGAATGAGAAAAACCTGGCCCACGTGGCCTCGTCAATCGCAAAAGTACTATAACGTCCAGCGCCTTCACAAACTCCCAAGCGCCTGCATGCAGGCGCTGAGACTTCTAGAAAACCCTCCCGTAAAACGGAGGGTTTCTTCGTAATAGGGTCCATGCTCAAAACCCAAAGGGCTTACCTCCAAGAGCTGGAGATGGTGACACTGGAATTCTTGAGTTCCAGCCGATCACCTAGTGCGCAAGATTCAGTGACGATCAATCTGGCGTTCATACGCAAACGATTAACCCACTTGTACTGCGCACACAACGGGTAGCCCAGCACTCGGTCCAGTACTGTTATTCAAATTGCTATTGCAGGACTACCTGTTGGCATCCCTAGTGAGCGGCAGTTGGTACGCGTAGTGCAAAATTTTTACGCTAATTTTGGCCCTGCAGGCTCGAAATCACCCTTCAAAAGGCTTTCTTGTCCGCTTTGATGTTTGGTTGAGTGCAAAACGACGAATCGCGTGCTCTACTGCATCGCTTTGACTGGCAAACATACAAGAATAAACCCCAAGTCAAAACGTGAGGCCCACCAGCAGTCTAAAGTCATGCATGCGCAGGATTTTTCAATGCCCTGTTAACTATGTCGCATAAGGGCTGCCTTCCGTGTCAGCCACTGCGCTTGTTACCACAATGGCCTCAAGCGGAGATTCTAAGATCCCTGCAATTGTTTGTTCAATCAATACCTGCGTGCTATTGCATACCGAAGAAGAAGGTAGCTCCACCCAAGGGGAACCCAGTTCTTGGCTTGCAATCGACAACACAACCTGATAACCCTGCGTGGCCTGCTGCATCCACTGCTGCACATGAGCTACCTGGTTGTTTTGCTTGCTCAGGTGCCCAGCAACAACGGCATGTAAGCCCGGGTGAATGACTTCGCGCAGCAACGCAGCCGCTGCTGCGTTCGACAAATGGCCTAAACGCCCACTGATGCGGCGCTTTAAGAATGCAGGGTAACGAGAGTTCTGCAGTAAATCAGGGTCATGATTGAACTCCAGAAGGATGGCATGGCAACCACGCACGTGGGCCAAGACATGTTCTGTCACATGCCCCAAATCTGTTAGCAATGCCAGCCGTTGCTGGTTGTGTGTAATAACCAGTTGCAGCGGCTCGCGGGAATCATGTGGCACGGTGAATGGTGTGGCACTCATATCGCCCCACAAAATGGCTTGGCCATCGTATGCAGGTTGCCACATCCCTGCACAATCGGGCTGCCCTGCACCGTGCCAAGTCCCATAACTACTCCACACAGGAATCTGCAGGCGTGCGGCTAGGTCAAAGCAAGCACCCACATGGTCTGAATGTTCATGGGTCACAAAAATAGCCTGGATATCGTTGACATCCAAGCCATCATGATGAAGATGTGCGCGCAACTGGCGCAGATTCAAGCCACAGTCAACCAGTACGCGAAAAGGCTCATTTTGTGCTGCGCATGGTGCTTCAATCAAAGTGGCATTGCCAGCACTTCCACTGGCTAGGCTGCGGAAACGAAAACTTCTCACGCACCATCAACCTGCATCGCGGTATCAACGCATATCTTCGTAAAGCAACTTGATGATGCCTTGTGCTTGACCTGCGGGCACCAGGTTTCCTGCCTCATCTTGCACCTGTACATGCGTAAGTTGGCCTTGGTTTTTCACCACCAAACGGTAACGCACTGGCGCAGGAGCAGAGGAGCCCTGACCAAAGACGCGGCCAAAGAAGCCTGGCTTCTCGCGCTCAGCATCTGGCGCAATATAGCGGACAAAGTACAGCCCTTGCGAGCGGTCACGGTCTTCTACGGTAAATCCAGTGCGGTCCAAGGCCGTGCCAACGCGGCGCCATGCCCGATCAAAGTCGTCCTGTAACTCCAATGCAGGAACGGCGTCCAACGTAACCATTCGCGCAGCAGCAAAAGTGCTTGCCGCAGATGATGGCGCTGCGCCAGCTGTAACGCTGCCACTGGCTAAACCAGCTTGCACAATGGCATTGGATTGCTCTTCGCTCACACCCAACTGCACCATCAGACGACGCAAGAATTCTGTTTCCAACTCAGGATCGGCATCGCGCGGCACCCAAATAGTGGAGTCTTGTGCACGGTTGGAGTATTCCTCCACCATGCCACGATGGGTGATGTAGATGTCTGTTCCACCATCGCTGCGGCGTTCAAGACGCGTACGGAATTTGTCACGCTCCCCTGTTGAATACAAAGAGTCGAGCACACGCCCCAAACTGTTACGAATAAAGTCTTGTGGCAGTTTGGCGCGGTTTTCTGCCCAATCGGTCTCCATGATTCCGATTGCCGCTTGATCCATCACCAAGACGAAACCGTTATCCGCCCAGAACTGTCGCACGGGTTCCCACAGCACATCAGGCGCACGCGGCACGCTGAGCCAACGTACATTGCCTTCACGATGAATTTGCACGTCTGCAACTTGGTCGCTGGCAACACGATCACCTTCACCTTGCCGGATTTGCGTAGCCAGCAAAGCATTGGCCGAAACAGCGCCGCCAGGCACGTTGTAACGGGCATCGGTACTCAGCTGCGTCAAGTCTGGAGGAACCTCCAGCGATGTGCCACGAGAAGCACTTTTGTAATCAATTTTGTCGTTTTGCAGAACCGAACAGCCCGACAAGACCGCTGCTGTTGCAGCCAGACTGAGGGTGAAAGCAGCAGATTTGGAGGACATAGGAATCAAACGTGTCATGCGAAATTATGTTGAAGAGCTGGCCCGGAGAACAGCCTATGAAACCCAACGCGAGTACAGAAAAACATAGACTCTAACGCAACAGGGCATCAGAGCCATTCTGGCCCCGCAAGTTCCCATCAAGCCAACAGCCCTAATGAGCGCAAGGCATTTTCAAGTGGCGGCTGGTATTGTGCTGCCAGTTGCGTCATGGGTTGGCGCAAAGTGGGGCCAATCAAACCAAGGCGATGCATCGCCCATTTCACTGGAATCGGGTTGGCCTCATTAAACAAAGCTTTATGCAATGGCAGCAATTGGCGTTGAATGGCATTGGCTTCACTGGCATTGCCAGCAATAGCAGCTTTGCACAACTGACTCATCAATGCAGGCGCAACGTTGGCTGTTACGCTGATATTACCGTGCCCACCGCATAGCATCAATGCAATGGCAGTTGGGTCGTCCCCAGAATAGACGGCAAAATCTTCTGGCACATCACGAATCAACCACTGTGCTCGGGCAATATCGCCTGTGGCTTCTTTGATACCAATGATGCTGGGAATTTGCGCCAAACGCAGCACAGTGTCGTGGTGCAGATCAGCAACGGAACGACCCGGCACGTTATAGAGGTACATAGGCAAATCAGGGGTTGCCTCAGCGATCGCCTTGAAGTGCAGATATTGCCCCTCTTGCGTTGGCTTGTTGTAGTACGGAACCACTTGCAACTGGCTTTGCGCCCCCACTTTTTTGGCGTATTGCGCCAAGGAAATCGCTTCTGCGGTGGAGTTGGCACCGCAGCCCGCCATGATTGGCACACGCCCCGCTGCATGTTCAACGGTCACACGGATGACTTCGTGGTGTTCGTCATGCGTCAATGTGGGGGACTCACCTGTAGTGCCTACGACGCTGATGCAGTCAGTGCCCTGTTCGATATGCCAGTCCACCAGTTTTCGCAACCCCTGGTAATCGACACGACCGTCTTCAAACATGGGAGTGACTAGGGCGACAATGCTGCCCGTTAAAGCGATTGCAGAGGATGCCATAAGAAAAATGAATTACCTGCCAAAAAGAATGCCATTCTAGTGCAGCCCAAACTGCATCTAATGCGCTTTGGGCTGCACGTCATTAAAAACCGCAGCAAGAGTTGACCGCACAGGCAGTCATTAAGTAGCAGCGGCACTATTCAGCACGATCTACCCGAAACAAGACCACAACTGCTCAGCCAACCGCACCATCAGCTCTGGACTGGTGTAGAGGAAAAAAACTGCCCCCAGTACGCCAAGCGCAAACGACAAAGCCAGCGCCTGCAAGACCAAGTTCTTATTCACAACGAATTGCCTCCATCAGACGCTGACAACAGCGCTTTAAAAACCACGTTTCGCCAACAAAACTCACTGCGCCTTACGCTATAGCTTGTGCGGGACTTTTGCGGACCAAGGGCTGCTCATTGACAGGCAAATTCACCAGGCCAGCAAAAATCCCCAACCCGATGGCAATATACCAAACGATGTCATAGCTGCCCGTGCGGTCATACAGGTAGCCTCCCAACCACACGCCCATAAAACTGCCCACTTGGTGACTGAGGAAAACCACACCTCCAAGCATGGATAAATGCCGCACACCAAAAATTTGGGCCACCGTCGCATTAGTAGGTGGCACAGTGGATAGCCACAAAGTCCCCATCACGGCCGAAAAAACATATACGCTCATAGGGCTGAGGGGAACGACCAAAAATACACTGATAACGATGGCCCTTGCAAAATAGATGAAGGACAGGATCTTGCGCCTAGGCATGGTTTGCCCCAGCCACCCCGCCACATAAGTGCCAAAGACGTTGAACAAACCAATCAAAGCCAATGCATAAGTCGCCACATGGGCAGGCAGTTGGTAATCTCTCAGGTAGCTTGGCATGTGCACACCAATAAATACCACCTGGAAACCGCAAACAAAATAACCTGCCGTGAGCAATAAGAAACTCGGTTGCGCCAACGCCTCACGCAGGGCTTGCACAATTGTCTGGTCAGCAGCATGCGCAACTGCAGGCTGGTTGGCTTGGCGGCGTTCAAAACCGGGCTCCCGCAAACCAAACGCCAACGGAATGATGGTGAGCACCAGCACTGACAGCACCACTAACGCGGCCTGCCAACCCAGAGTTCCAATCAAGCCGCCTTCAACAGGCAGCATCAAAAATTGTCCAAAAGAGCCAGCAGCAGCAGTCACCCCCATTGCCCACGAGCGCTTTTCCATCGGAATCTGCCGACCTACGACACCATACACAACGGCATACGTAGTGCCAGCCTGTGCCAAACCCAGCAACACACCTGTAAACAGGGCAAACCACAGGGGCGTTGGCGCATAAGCCATCCCCAATAAGCCTGCGCAGTAGCACAACGCCCCTGCAATCAAGACCTTGAACGCCCCCAATCGGTCGGCCACCATGCCAACAAAAACGCCAAAAAAACCCCATGCCAGATTCTGAATGGCCAATGCCAATGAGAAATCCTGCCGCGTCCAACCCATCTGAGAAGTAATCGGCTGCAACCATAAACCAAAGCCATGCCGAACCCCCATAGAGAGCGTGACAACCATGGCTCCGCAAAGCAGTACTTGCGTCATGGAAAGCGTTTTCGGCGATGGTTCGATAACAGAGGACATGAATGCATCCAAATCAGGACAGGTTGCGGCAATGCAAACACAATAAGCAGGATCACATCGAATGCATCTGCTTGAAGTTGCGGTTATTTGCGTCAGACATAAGAAGCTTGGGCATCACCTTGAATCAGGCGGCATCTTACGGATAAACAGCGCCCCGTGCAGACACCTTTCCAGCCAATACAGTTGCAAAAAACCTGAAAGCCAATGCCCTTGCGAACGCAAGCGATGGCAATGCGGGTTTACACCACCTCACGTTGGGCAAATGGCTTGCTACATTGCTGTGCTGCTAGCGCCAATTGCGACACCCCGCCATTGGCATAGATCCGTGAAAGGTGCCACCCATCTTTCCTGAATATTAGGTTGGTGGACACAATCCACCTGGAGACGACAAACATGACTAGAACCAAAGGGCTCGCCAAAGGCCCGGGCAAGGGGCCTTTGCGCCTTACAGTCCCTGAACCATCCGCCAGGCCTGGGGAAAAAACCGATTTCTCTTTTCTCAAACTCTCTCGCGCAGACGAAGTGGCAAGACCCAGTCCTGACTGCGCCTACGAAGAAACCATCACGCTGAAAAACAGCCTCATTCGCGTGCTGGACGAGAACCACGAAGCAGTTGGACCATGGAATCCTCAAGCCAGTACAGAAGAGCTGCGCAACGGCCTTCGTCTGATGATGCTCACCCGCGCGTTTGACTCGCGTATGGTGATTGCGCAGCGGCAAAAAAAGACCTCGTTCTACATGCAAAGCCTAGGTGAAGAAGCCATTGGCGTAGGGCAAGCGCTGTCGCTCAATCAGGACGATATGTGCTTTACCTCGTACCGCCAACAGAACATTTTGCTCACCCGCGGGATGCCTATGGTTCAGATGATGAACCAGATCTATTCGAATACGGCCGATCCGCTCAAAGGTCGCCAACTGCCCATCATGTATTCGTCCAAAGAATACGGTTTCTTCTCCATCTCAGGCAATCTCGGCACGCAATATGTGCAGGCCGTGGGCTGGGCCATGGCATCTGCCATCAAGCATGACACGCGCATTGCCACCGCATGGATCGGCGATGGCGCCACCGCCGAAGCAGATTTCTACACTGCACTGGTATTCGCACAGGTCTACAACGCACCGGTGATTCTTAACGTGGTGAACAACCAATGGGCGATCTCCACCTTCCAGGCGATTGCCGGCGGCACCACTGCCACCTTTGCCGCACGCGGCGTGGGCATGGGCATTGCATCGCTGCGCGTGGATGGTAACGACTACTTGGCCGTGCTGGCCGCTTCACGCTGGGCCGCTGAACGCGCCCGCAACAATTTTGGCCCCACCTTGATCGAGTGGGTCAGCTACCGCGCAGGTCCGCACTCCACCTCAGATGACCCAAGTAAGTACCGCCCGGCAGATGATTGGCAACGCTTTCCGTTGGGCGACCCCATCCTGCGCCTGTCCAAACATTTGACCGGTCTGGGTGCCTGGGGCGAGCAGGAGCACGCAGCAGTGCAAGCCGAACTAGAGGCCCAAGTTCTTGCTGCACAAAAAGAAGCCGAACAAAACGGCACCTTGATCAGTGGTCAACAACGCACCGCCGCCGACATGTTCGACGATGTGTTCGAACACATGCCTGCGCACCTGATTGCGCAGCGCCAACAGCTAGGAGTCTGAGCATGGCCAAAATGACAATGATCCAGGCCTTGCGCTCGGCCATGGATGTGATGCTCGCGCGCGATAGCAATGTGGTGGTGTATGGCGAAGATGTGGGCTATTTCGGCGGTGTATTTCGCTGCACAGAAGGCCTGCAAGCCAAATACGGCAAGAACCGTGTATTCGATGCCCCCATTACAGAAAGTGGCATTGTCGGTGCCGGTGTTGGAATGGCCGCGTACGGCTTGCGCCCAGTAGTCGAAGTGCAGTTTGCCGATTATGTGTACCCTGCTTTAGACCAAATCATGTCCGAGGCGGCGCGCCTGCGTTACCGCTCAGCGGGTGATTTTTCAGCCCCGATGGTGATCCGCATGCCCTGTGGTGGCGGTATTTACGGCGGGCAAACGCACAGCCAAAGCCCGGAGGCCTTGTTCACCCACACCTGTGGCATCCGCACCGTGATGCCAAGCAATCCGTATGACGCCAAAGGCATGCTGATTGCGTCGATTGAAAACAATGACCCTGTCGTTTTCCTAGAGCCCAAGCGCCTCTACAACGGTCCATTCGATGGGCATCACGATAAACCCGTTGTGCCTTGGTCCAAACACGAGCTAGGCGAAGTGCCCGATGGCCATTACACCGTACCACTCGATTCCGCCAAAGTGGTGCGTGAAGGCAAAGACGTCACTGTCATTGCCTATGGCACGATGGTCTTTGTCGCTGAAGCTGCCGCGCAAGAAACCGGCGTGGATGCCGAGATCATTGACCTGCGTAGCATCTGGCCACTGGACTTGCCCACCATCGTCAAATCCGTTCAGAAAACGGGCCGTTGCGTGGTGGTACATGAAGCCACCAAAACCAGCGGCTTCGGCGCAGAGCTGCTATCGCTTGTGCAAGAAAACTGCTTCTACCACCTTGAGGCGCCCATTGAGCGCGTAGCGGGCTGGGACATCCCCTACCCACACGCACAAGAATGGTCGTATTTCCCTGGTCCCGCACGTGTGGGCGAGGCTCTCAAAAAAGTGATGGAGGCATAACATGGGTATTCATATCATCAAAATGCCGGACATTGGTGAAGGCATCGCAGAAGTGGAACTGGTGGCGTGGCACGTGCAAGTGGGCGATACCATCAAGGAAGATCAAAACCTCGCAGACGTGATGACCGACAAGGCCGCCGTCGAAATCCCCTCACCCGTGGCGGGCAAAGTGCTGGCATTGGGCGGAAAACTGGGCGAGATGATGGCGGTCGGCTCTGAGCTGATTCGCATTGAAGTCGAAGGCGAAGGCAATATCAGCGCTGAAGCGGCTGCGGCATCGCCTGCTGCAGCAGTGGCACCAGAGAAAGCAGCGGCATCTGCTGCGGCTGTAGAAACAAAGGCAGCCACGCCTGCGCCCGTTGCTGCACCAACAACACCAACACAGACAACTAAAACGGCACCCGCCTCAACGACCAGCACGGTTCGCGCACCCGCTGCCCCACGCAGCTTTGGCGAAGCGCCACTGGCATCACCTGCCGTGCGCCGCCGCGCTTGGGACTTAGGTATTGAACTGCAATTCGTCAATGGCAGCGGCCCGCAAGGCCGCATCCTGCATGAAGACTTGGATACCTATATCCAAGGGCAACAAGGCCCAGCCAGCGCCGGTGCCAGCGGCGCGCAATATGCACCACGCACCGGCGCACAAGCAGTGCCTGTGATTGGCCTGCGCCGCAAAATTGCCGAGAAGATGCAGGAATCCAAACGCCGCATCCCCCACTTCACCTATGTGGAAGAAGTGGATGTGACGGAAGTGGAAGCCCTGCGCGTCAAGCTCAATACGCAATACGGCAAAGAGCGCGGCAAGCTCACCATGATTCCGTTGATTGCGCGGGCGATGGTGGTGGCGTTGCGTGACTTCCCCCAAATCAACGCCCGCTTTGATGACGATGCTGGCGTGGTCACCCGTTACGACGGAGTGCACTTGGGCATTGCCGCACAAACGGACAACGGTTTGGTTGTTGCCGTGCTGCGCCATGCCGAATCGCGTGATTTGTGGGGCAATGCCGCAGAAGTGTCACGCTTGGCGGATGCAGCTCGGGCAGGCAAGGCCACACGCGATGAGCTGAGTGGCTCCACCATCACCCTCTCCAGCCTTGGCCCTTTGGGCGGCATCGTCAGCACACCAGTGATCAACTACCCAGAAGTGGGCATCGTGGCCGTGAACCGCATGGTCGAAAAGCCTGTGGTCTTGAATGGCCAGATCGTGGTACGCAAAACCATGAATCTCTCATCCTCGTTCGACCACCGTGTGGTCGATGGCATGGATGCTGCGCGCTTCATTCAGGCTGTGCGCAGCCTGCTTGAAACGCCTGCCACCCTGTTTATTGATTGAGGAGATTGACCATGCAAACCATACAAACCAAACTGCTGGTCTTGGGCGGCGGACCCGGCGGCTATATCGCGGCCATCCGTGCTGGCCAATTGGGTATTCAAACCACTTTGGTCGAAAGCGCCTCTTTGGGCGGCACCTGCCTGAACATTGGCTGCATTCCATCCAAAGCTTTGATCCATGCTGCGGGTGAATTTGCCAAAGTGCAAGACTTTGCCAGCCAATCCTCCCCTCTTGGGATTAGTCTGCAAAAACCAGCGCTGGATGTGGTCAAAACCATTGCGTGGAAGGACGACATCGTCAAACGCCTCACCGGTGGCGTAGGCGCATTACTCAAACGCCAAAAAGTGCAAGTGGTCAACGGCTGGGCGCACATTGTTGATGGCAAATCCGTTGACGTGCGTGGCGCAGATGGCACGATCACCCACCGCATTCAGTGTGAGCATTTGTTGCTCGCCAATGGCTCGGTGCCGGTGGAACTGCCTATCCTGCCGTTTGATGGTGACAAAGTCATCTCCAGCACCGAGGCCCTCTCCCCCGCGCAATTGCCCAAACAATTGATTGTGGTGGGCGGCGGTTATATCGGCTTGGAATTGGGCATCACCTACCGCAAACTGGGTGTGGCAGTCACCGTGATTGAAGCGGCAGAACGCATCTTGCCCGCCTACGATGCAGAGCTGACCAAGCCCGTGCAAACGCGTCTGGAAAAGCTCGGTATCAAGCTGTATTTGAAACACCAAGTCATTGGTGCCGTCAAAGGCAAAGGCGCCGGTGTGGAGATTCGCCCTGCAGGCGATGAAAGCGCCAAGGTCGTCACGTTGAAGGCCGATCAAGTGTTGGTGGCTGTCGGCCGAAAACCGCGTACCGAAGGCTACAACCTGGAAAGCCTGCAACTGACCATGAAAGGCCGCGCAGTGTTGGTGGACGACCAATGCAAAACCAGCATGAAAAATGTTTGGGCGATTGGTGACGTCACCGGTGAGCCCATGCTGGCGCACCGCGCGATGGCACAGGGTGAAATGGTGGCTGAAATCATCAGCGGAAAAACCCGCCACTTCCAGCCGCAGCAAATACCAGCCGTGTGTTTTACGGACCCTGAAGTCGTCTCCGTAGGCTTGTCGCCCGATGAAGCCAAGGCCGCAGGGCATGAGGTGTTGACTGCACAGTTCCCCTTTTCTGCCAACGGCCGCGCCATGAGCTTGGAAGATACAGAAGGCTTCATCCGCGTTGTCGCTCGGAAAGACAACCACCGCATTCTCGGCTGGCAAGCCGTCGGCGGCCATGTGGCTGAGTTGGTGGCTGCCTTCTCGCAATCGATGGAAATGGGCGCTTACCTGGAAGATGTGGCGCACACCATCCACGCGCACCCGACTTTGGGTGAAGCGATCCAGGAAGCTGCGTTGCGCGCTTTAGGCCATGCATTGCATGTCTAAAGTCCAGCAATACTGGCAACTACTTGATGAGCCCATCGCACAGGGAAAACACGCCCATGGCATGCGCCCCATCATGTAGAGAAGCGCATGTCAAACGCACCCCAAACACCGCACACAATAGCCAATACATGGATTGACAACGCCCGGTTAGTGGCTGCGGTAGCGGTGGTGGTGCTTCATATCTCAGCAAGCCCCGTCGTCTTTGCGCCTATAGGCTCCAACAGTTGGTGGGCAGGCAATACTTATGACAGTGCGACACGCTGGTGTGTGCCGGTGTTTGTCATGCTCAGCGGCTATCTTTTACTACCCACTGCGGTAACCTCTGACACATTGGGTTTCTTGAAAAAACGTGCCAGCCGTTTGCTGATTCCCCTGCTGTTTTGGGGACTGTTCTACCAAGCATGGCAACTTTGGCAAGCCACTCCACAAGTCAGAACCGCACTTTGGGCAGCCTTGCCTGAGCAATGGCTCAGAGGAGCCCCACACTTTCATCTGTGGTTCTTATTCATGCTCACTGGCTTGTCTCTCGTGACCCCTTGGCTTGCAAGATTAATGGCACACCTCTCCATTGCGCAGCAGCGCCACCTGGCATGGACACTATTGGCACTAGGGGCGCTACACAACGCTGCATTCGCATTGTTGGAGCATGCCACGGCACCTCAATTTTTCACTTTATTTTTGCCCTACTTAGGCTATTACGTTTGGGCTGCGACACCACGGTGTGCTAGCGTGACGGCTCAGTCCAGCCGTACAAAGGCAGTGCAAATTGGATTACTGCTGCTGAGCATCCTCGCCACCATGCTGGGGCTGTACGTTCTCAGCCAAATGTCAGGCTTGGCCAAAGGCTTGTATTTTTATGAATATGTGAGCATCACCGTGCTGCCCATGTCTTTACTGGTCTTTGTTCTTTTGCAATCATGGACACGCCCCATACTGGGACGCTGGACGCCACAGGCTGCACGCCTGAGCTTTGGGGTCTATCTGATCCATCCTTTGCTGATCGAGGTGCTGAGCCCATACCTGCAATCCTTGCAGACACTCGGAACATGGTTGTTCATCCCGCTGGTCTCCTCGGCAGTGCTCCTATCTTCCTTCGCAGTGGCGGGGTTACTGCATTCAGTCCCCTGGCTTCGCCGCACACTCTGAATTGACTGGAAAGAAAAACAAACATCACGCATCTCAAAATAAAAAAACGACGGTTTCTACACCGTCGTTTCTTTCGATCGATTAACACACCTTACGGTGCATCCATCAAACCTCAATGCCCGTGTTTTTTCTGCATGGCATGCTCATTATCAAGCCAGTTGTCACCTTGTTTGGGCAAGAAAAAGGCGTACACGATCAATGAAATAAACATCATCACGGTGGCATACACCACAAACGTGGTGACTTGATCACTTTTGAGTGCAGCTTGGTAGAACAAAGGAGCAGTTCCACCGAATGCAGAATTGGCCAGCGCATAGCCCAGGCCAACACCCAAAGCGCGAACATGGGTTGGGAACAACTCAGCCTTCACCACAGCATTGATAGAGGTATAGCCCGTCAAAATGATAAAGCCCACAGCCAGTACCAGAAATGCAACGCGCCAATCCGTTTGCTGCGGCAAATACTGCACCAAATACCATGTGTAGAGCACGCCTCCCAAACCGAAAAATACCAATAGTGCTTTGCGACCAACGATATCTGACAGCCACCCTCCAACAGGCTGCATCACCATCAGCAACACCAACGCCGCGAGGTTGATCAGCGTTCCAGTCATCACACTGCCGCCCGAGAAAGCGCTTTGGATCATTTTGGGGCCGGTAACGGAATAGGTATAAAACGCAATGGTTCCACCCGCAGTCACCAAGAAACACAGCAGCAGTGGTCTCCATTGGTTGACGAACAATTCCCGTAAAGAACCAGTGTTCTTGGCTTTGCCTTCACGCGCTTTGGAGATTTGTTCTGCAGAGAGGGACTCGTCCATGGTTTGACGCAACCAAAACACTACGATCGCGCCAATACCACCCAAGCCGAATGCAACACGCCAGCCCCAGTCAGAGATAGCGCTCTTATCGAAAAACGTCAGCATCAACAGCAACACGGCTTGCGCCAAAACATGCCCGCCAACCAAAGTGACGTAGTGAAAGGAGGACAGAAAACCTCGCCGGCCAGGGATCGCGGCCTCAGACATATAGGTCGCGCTGGTGCCGTATTCGCCGCCAGTGGCGAAACCTTGCACTAATCGCGCCAGCAGCAAAATTACCGCTGCAGCAGCGCCAATACTGGCCGCAGAAGGCGTAATTGCAATCACGAAAGAGCAAGCAGCCATCATCGTCACAGAAACCGTGAGCGCCAAACGGCGGCCATAGCGATCGGCAAAACGACCGAAATACCACGCTCCTAACGGGCGCATTAAAAATGTCATGGCAAAAATAGCCCAGACATACAGCGTGGCATTTTTATCGTCTGCAGCAAAAAACTGCGACTCAAAATACACGGCGAAAACGGAATAGACATAAACGTCATACCACTCCACCAAGTTACCTGCTGAGCCCTTGAGCGTATTGGAAACCGAACGACGCAGGTTGTACTGCGCCGCAGGGGCTTGTGTTGTATTCATGGGATACCTTCTTATAAGGGTTAGTACCAGACCACAGAATAATCACAAACCTGTTACAGCCGAGCCATTTGAAACAGTTATTTCCCACAACAATGCAACTTTTTGCAACTCATTCAGGGTGGCGCAGCCTGCACATCAATGGTGCACATATGGCCGCAGCCACCAAATAGCGAGACCATTTCACATTGCACGCATGCAGGCTTCACAGACGATTCACGCCGATTTCTAAACAGATTTGCACACTCCCCGCACTGCATCTAACGAATAAGGGGAGCACATATGCAATACCGTTTGGCGATGAAAGCGGCCATCATTGGTGTGATCGTGATTGGCCTGCAAGTGGCCTTGTCGATGATTCTGGGACAAATCCGTGAGAGAGCGTGGCTACAAACCAGCGTGGAGCAAGACATTGCCAACGCAGCCGCAAGCGCACAAGTGCTCACAGGCCCTGTCGTTTTGGTTGAATGGCGCGAAAAAATCACAGAAACCGACAGGGACAAAGACGGCTTGGCATTACCTCCAAAAACGCGTTATGTGCACCACAAGCAATTGCTTGCGCCCCGCACCACGCTTTGGC
The DNA here is from genome assembly GCF_004833285.1 of Lampropedia puyangensis. Lineage (GTDB taxonomy): Bacteria > Pseudomonadota > Gammaproteobacteria > Burkholderiales > Burkholderiaceae_C > Lampropedia > Lampropedia puyangensis. The sequence goes on along the minus strand of NZ_STFG01000001.1, from coordinate 332,316 downwards.
AAGGTAATGCCGCTGTAGAGGCACGCAAACGCGGCATTTACCATGCCAACTTGTTTCGTTCGCAATGGACATTGCAGGGCACCATCTCGCTTCAACCGTATTTGAGCGGTACGCCATTAGGCGAAGTAGTTGATGCCCAAGCCTATGTGGTGCTGGGCATCAGTGACCAACGCGGCATTACCAATAGCCCGGCACTGCGCATATCCAATCGCGAAATCGCATTCCAAGCGGGCAATAAAGGGGCATTCGACTCCGCAGCGATTTACGCCGACCTTGGCCCGATAGATTTGAGTCAGACTCATCACCTCGCTTTTGAAATGAATCTGGACGTGATGGGCACCAGCTCTATCGCAATAGCCCCAACCGCAGCGCAAACCGACGTGGCGATGCAATCAAACTGGCCCCATCCCAGTTTTCAAGGGCGCTTCCTCCCCACCACACATGCCATCAGTGATGGGGGCTACAACGCCCAATGGCAAGTGTCACATCTGGCGCGCAATTTTGACAAAGCACTCGATGCGGGCATGACCGACAACCAAGAGCGCCTGCAGGTCAGCTTTGTCGAGCCTGCCAACACGTACCAACAATCAGAACGTGCGATCAAATACGGCTTGCTATTCATAGTGCTGACTTTTTCCGCACTGTTCGTGCTTGAGGCCAGCCAACGCGCTGCAATCCATCCAATTCAATATGGCTTGGTCGGCTTGGCTCTGGCTATATTTTTCCTGCTGCTGGTCTCTCTTTCAGAGCACTTGCCATTTGCCATCGCCTACCTGATCGCAGCAACAGCTTGCGTTCTCCTGCTTACGGCCTATACCAGCGCTGTCCTGCACAGTACCCGCAAGGGGTTTGCAGCGGGTGCAGGCATCACCGCACTGTATGGGATTGTTTACGGCATATTGCTTTCTGAGGACAACGCTCTGTTGATGGGCAGCTTACTGCTCTTTATCGCTCTGGCTGCCGTCATGCTGGGCACCCGGCACATGGATTGGTACGGCTTGATACAGTCTCCGGCAAAACGCAGCGCACCACCAGCACCTAGCCAGCATGAAGTGCAGGGAGGCTGAAATGCGAGCAAGCACCTTACAAACGCTTTTGCACTATCGCCTCAGCAAAGCATTCTGCCAAACGTTAGTGTGGCTGGCTGCGCTGGGTGCAGCACTACTCGCATATGATCCTTTCACGCCCTATCTGCTGGTTATTCGCCCTTGGATTTTGCCCATCGCAGGCGCACTCTTGGCTGTCGGTGTGCTCTGCACCTGGAGCCTTGCTGCGCAGTGGCGTGCACGGCAAAAGCCAACACATTCAGATGAAAGAAGTGCCGCAATACCTGCGCACGCACGCAGTCTCAGCACCACAGCCCAACTCGTGGAGTGCGTAGTTTTGACTGGCCTGTTCACCTGTAGTGCAGTTGCCATTGGCTGGCAAGCATGGACATTTTCCAATGCACGTAAGCTGGTACTCACGCATTCCAGCTCCAGCCCAGCACTGACCACTCTAGGCCGGCATTTCATCATCAGCTATCGCGACTTTGACGAAGCCGCAACGCTCACTGCGCGCGGCGCCATTGCGGGCATTTATTTACGCAGCGCCAATGTGCAGGGCAAAACACCTTTTCAAATTCGCACAGAAATCATGGCCCTGCAGCGCCTGCGCCAACGCAACGGCTTACCACCGCTAATCATTGCGGCAGATCAGGAGGGTGGCGCCGTTCAGCACATGAGTCCACCTCTGCCATCGAGACCTGCCCTGGCACAACTGTTAGTCGACTTTCCCAACACTTTGCAAGAGGAGGTTGAAAGCCCCCACTCTCCAAAGGCCTCTGCAGATGCGCTGCTCGCCGTATACGCGTATGGCGCAGAACAAGGTCAAGAGCTTCGCAGTTTAGGCGTCAACCTCAACTTCGGCCCTGTCACAGATCTCACCCCGACCAACAACCATCCCATCACATTCGACACGCACACTCAGCTCGATCGCCGCACCTTAAGCGCTTCGCCCTATGTGGTGGCCGAAGCCACAAGCGCTTATATCCATGGGCTACAGCACAGCGGCGTTCAAGCGACGTTGAAACATTTTCCAGGACTTTCACGAACAAGAAGTGATACACACCATTTCAGCGCCACAGTAGAGGCCCCCACTAGCGTACTGAACCAAACCGATTGGATTCCTTTTCGCCAAACCATGCCACAGGCAGCAGCCATCATGTTGGGCCATGTCACACTCACTGATCTAGATCCTTCTACCCCGGCATCGCTCTCAGCCAGAGTGGTCAGCATGCTGCGCCATGAATGGCACTACCAAGGTCTATTTATCACGGACGACATCAACATGGGCGCGCTCTACCACCACTTTGGTATTTGCGAAAGCACCAAACGGGCATTGAATGCAGGCGTGGATCTGGTCTTGATTGCCTACGACTCAGAGCAGTTTTACCCTGCCATGGCCTGCGCATTGGACGCCTTGGACCGCGGAGAGCTGCAACTAAGACAAAGCCCAAAAACGCACCAACGCATTGCGCGTTGGTTCAAAGGGTCTGTGACGATAGAAGAAAGCACACCAAACCAGCAACTGGCATCACAAGATGCTTAAACAATGCCCCGGCCATCCCCAAAAAACGAAGCACCGTCCACAATTTTGAATTGTGCACGTCACTGTATCAACACGGATTTAATCGCATAAAGGGAAAAACCACCCAGAACAATCGAAGTGACACGGTATGCCACTACTCTGGCCTCTGTTTCCATTAAAACCGCGAATTTGGCCCCAAGCGCCATCCACAAAGCACCTATTGGAATCAAAACAGCCACGAACTGAAACAGCACTATCGAAAAAGTCTCTGGTTCGACAATATGCGAAAAAGGAAAAATTGCACTAATAAAAATCAAAGCCTTCGGATTCAAAAGCGTGGCGAAATACATTGCTCCCAACCGTATTGAAGGCTGATTCTGCTTGATTTTTTTAGCACTTCTCCACACCTTGGTTGCTAAATAAAAAATGAAAAGCGCAGAAACGATCTTGATCACCAACAAAATCGATGGCGCTGTATTGTTTAAAAAAACCACCAAGTAACGCCACAAAATCAGTGCAGTCAAATACCCTGCGACCTCAACACCAATAAAGCGAATACCTTGGTACCACGGTATTTCAGTGCCTACAACAAACAATAAGGTGTTCGTGGGACCCGGTGTTAACAACAGCAACGCAACAGAAAACAAATACGAATAATCACTCATGCCGGCGATTTTACACAGCGGTGTATAGCGTTTTCTCTGGCATTGCTCACACCCTCAACGCCCACGCAAAAACAGCTGATCCAATACAGACATGGACAGCTGCCGCCACGTCGGCCGACCGTGGTTGCACTGGTCTGAGCGTTCAGTGGCCTCCATTTGACGCAATAAGGCGTTCATTTCTTCCAGCGTCAACTGCCGGTTGGCACGCACGGAGCCGTGGCATGCCATGGTAGCTAGCACTTCATCGCGTGCGCGCTGCAAAACGGTGCTGTGCTCATGCTGCGCCAACTCAGCCAAAACGCTGCGTGCCAGTTCGGCCGGATCAGCCATACGCAGCTCCGAAGGCACGGACCGCACGGCCAATTTTTCCGCAGTCAAAACGGTCACTTCCAACCCGAGTTGCACCAAGGTCTGCGCATGTTTTTCTGCCGTCGCCATTTCAACGGGTGTTGCGACAAAGGTAGCAGGAATCAACAAGGGCTGGCTTGGAATGTCTGCATCATGCAGCAAAGTTTTGAGTCGCTCATACACAATGCGCTCATGGGCTGCATGCATATCCACCACCACCAAACCCTGGCGGTTTTGCGCCAAAATATATACACCATGCAACTGAGCCAACGCTTTGCCCAAAGGCCACTCTTGTGCCGTATTCGCTGACTGGCCAACGTGGCCTATCTCCTGAGCGCTGGTACTGCCGTAGGCATATTCACCAAGCCCTGCCTCCCATGCTTGCGTCTGCGGCACGTGAGCACTGCCCTCAACAACAGCCCCTACATGTGTGGCTTCATAGCCCCAAGAGACTGCGCTCTCTTGCACGTTTGCGACAGGGCCACTGAACTCATTCAAAGCATAAAGCCCCTCGACTTCTGGTCGCCCCAACCCATCGGCCCCTTTAGCCGCTATGGCATTTTCCCCCCACAAGGCATGCAAGGTTTGCCGCGTTTTCTCAATATCCGAAGCAAAACCCAAACCTTGCTGCGATGCACTGGACTGCCACGCATAGCCGGAAGGGTATTTAGACTCCTGCGCAGCAGCACTGGGGTTGTTCGCCTGCACATCTGCAGCACTGGCTGTCGTTGCACGCGAAGGGGCAATGGCTTTTTCCAACGCGTGGCGCACGGCTGAATGCACAAGCCGCCCATCGCGAAAGCGCACTTCAATCTTTGTCGGATGGACATTCACGTCCACCTGATGCGGGTCAATCTCCACATACAACACGTACACCGGCTGACGATGGCCATGCAGCACATCTTCATACGCAGAACGTGCTGCATGGGCTATGGTTTTCTCACGCACATATCGGCCATTGACAAAGCAATATTGCTGATCTGCCCGGTTTCGCGAGTGGGTTGGCATGCCTGCACGGCCATACACATGCACGCCCGCTTCTTGGTGGTCTACCGGAACTGAATACTCCATAAACTCAGCGCCCATCACATCAGCAATGCGCCTGTCCCACTGTGCACGCTCGACCTCTTTAAAGGTTTCTGTCAAACCTTCAAAAAAACCTGCGGCATCAACACCATGGTCTGGCTCTTGAGCACGAGACAATTCAGGACCTCGCCATTGGTACTGCAACTTGCCACCATGCCAGACTGCAAAGTCCACATCGGGCCGGGCCAGTGCATGCCTGCGCACCGCTTCAATGCAGTGCCCTAATTCAGTGGTTTCAGATTTGAGAAACTTGCGGCGCGCAGGGGTTGAGAAAAACAACTCTTTCACTTCCACCGTGGTCCCCACGCTGCGCGCAGCGGGCTCCATTTCACCGCTGGAAGCATCCAGCATCATGGCATTGGCACTGTCGGCGGTGCGAGAGGTGATACGCAGCTCCGAAACCGAACCGATGGCTGCCAACGCTTCACCGCGAAAGCCCATCGTCATGACCGACTCCAAATCATCCAGCGAACGAATTTTGCTGGTGGCATGGCGATGAATGGACAGAGCCAAATCCTCAGCAGGCATCCCGCGCCCATCGTCCTCGATCACGATATGGCGAATACCGCCCGCCAGCAACCTCAATTGCAGCTGGCTTGCCCCAGCATCCAAGGCGTTATCCAGCAACTCTCGCACAACAGACGCGGGTCGCTCCACCACCTCCCCCGCCGCGATCTGACTGATCAACGTATCAGGCAGGGCTTGAATAGGTCGGTATGCAGTGGTCGGAATACGCATGGCTTTAATCATTTTCCCAAAAAGCAAATGCCTATTTTAGGACGCACACTCTGCAGGATGGCATAAAGCATCCTTCAGGCACGCTACAAAAGCAAACGCCAGCTTACTGGACGCAGGCAGGCCTTGTTGCAGCGTTAGAAAGCACACGGCCTATTGCAGTAAAGCCCTTGCATTCCATATGCTATCGGGGGACATGCGGCTTCGCGAGAAGAGCACATACCACCCCAGAAACTCTCCATCTTCAACCATCCGGCTGAACCCACCGGATTGCGCGCTCTACAAATTAGGAGGCCTGATCCAGTGCCACCTCATGCGCGTGAACTTCAGTCTGCAGCCAGCGACGGAATGCCTGCAAAGGGGGATGGTCATGCTTGCCTATAGGACAAGCGAGATAGTAGGCCTCGGTATTCTGGCTAGGAGCATCAATGGCGAAGACTAAATCACCACGTGCGAATTCATCCTTGAACAAGAATTGCGGCAGCAGCGCCACCCCTAAGTCAGCAATAGCGGCCTGAGTGACTAATGCAAACTGATCAAGCAGCATGCCATGAATCACTACGTCATCGAGCCCCTGCGCCGCAAACCAGCGCTCCCAAGCATCTGGCCGAGACACCAAGTGAAGCAGCGGTGCTTGCAGCAGATCCGATATCTCCTTGAAGTGATAGCGGTCTCGCATCGCCCGACTGCATGCAGGCACCACGGTCTCAGGTAGTAGAAAGTCTAGTTTGGCGCCAGGCCAGTCTGGTTGACCGTAGTGGATAGCGGCATCGACGCTGTTCTCCAACTGGAAGTCAAATGGCTGAAGCCGTGTTACGAGATTGATTGTGACACCGGGATTACTGGCGATGAAACGCGGCAGACGCGGCGCCAGCCAGCGCATACCGAAAGTGGGCAGGATGGCAAGATTGAGCGTACCACCATGCGGGTTCGCCTTGAACCCCAGCGTGGCATTGGCGATGCGCTTGAGAGACTCGCGTACTTCCTGTGCGTACGCACTTCCTGCCTGGGTCAGTTTGACGGTCTGTCGTTCTCTAATGAACAGGCCAGCATCCAGCATTTCTTCAAGCATTCTTATCTGGCGACTGACAGCACTTTGAGTCAGATTTAGCTCAGCAGCAGCGGCAGTAAAACTGCCAAGCCGAGCAGCTGCTTCGAAGGCGCAGAGAACATGCATCGGAGGCAGAAAGCGACGAGGTAAGGCCATGGCAAAGTTGTCTTTGTGAGGAACAAGTATCCAGAGTCCAACTATGGATGAATGCAAAGCAGCAAGTTGCCGATCTGTTTCTAGAACGTTGAGCCGTATTGATATACACCAGCAGTTAGCACACGCCTCGAGAAAACGCAATGGGTAGTAGGAATCTTGTAAACACACGATCCACTAACCCCAATCATTACAAATCAGAACAACATGAGTCTAAATGATCGTTTGACCCAGTCATCAATCGGCACGCAAAATCACAAACATCAAAAGGCAAAAAAAGCAAAAATAACTAGAGACAAGAACTAGTTATAAGGGTTTTCCATAAAAATGAAGGCATTTAATAAAAATGCCAATTTTTTCAAAAGCTAGTTCGCTGCGCAGTTGGCCATCGTTAGATAGTTCCATATAAGACTGAACTACACCAACTTCGTGCATTTCATAACTTTCCGGTGCTGCGCTATGACTACCAGTAGTTTTGCCTCCTCTGATGAAATTCACTCCCGTTTTTCTCGGGCCATGTCGGAAATGTGTCGCCAAGAGGTTCATCAATACGGCGTATTGCTGGAGCTGGTGCACGATATCAATGCCGCTGTTTTGCTGGCTGATTCTGATCAACATGAGGCACTGGAGTGTCACGGTGAGCTGGCACGTTTGAATATCGAGCGCCATAGTGCAATCCGCGTAGGCACTGCTGACGAGTTATCCAATATTCGACGAGTATTCCGCGTCATGGGCATGCACCCTGTCGGTTATTACGACTTAGCGGCTGCTAGCGTTCCAGGCCACTCTACCGCTTTCAGACCAGTCGACGACGACATCTTGCACATCAAACCCTTCCGCATCTTCACATCTTTGCTGCGGCCTGAACTGATTGAGGACGAAGCGTTACACGGAAATGCCGCAGCTATTCTGGAGCTCAGTGATATTTTTCCGACTCAAGTGCTGAGCGTGGTAGCTCGCACTGAGCGGCAAGGCGGGCTGCCCGAAGCCGATGCAGACGCATTTATGCATGGCGTCACCGAAACCCTCCGTTGGTATAACAAGGTCACTGTGGATGAAAAAATCTACCACCAGCTGCGTAGCGTCCATCGCTTGATCACGGATGTCGTCTGCTTCAAGGGACCTCACATTAATCATCTCACGCCACGTACGCTGGATATTGATGCCGTCCAGATGGAAATGCCACAACAGGGAATTCGCACTAAAGATGTGATCGAAGGGCCGGCAAAAAGAATCCATCAGATATTGTTGCGTCAGACTAGCTTCAAGGAGATGGAGGAGCACATCACCTTTGTTGGCAGTAACGACCATGCAGGTTCACATACCGCTCACTTTGGTGAAATCGAACAACTTGGAATTGCCTTAACACGACCGAGCCGTCAACTGTATGACGAGCTACCGTCACAGGTACGCGAAATTGATGGAGAAGGCAATATCAGCAGCGACTATTCGGAACGAGTAAAAACTGTCTCTGCTGATTTCCCAGATGATCTTACCGAACTTTACGAGCGTGGCCTTGCATTTTTTCGCTACGAACAGCGCGACCAAAAACCCTTCGCGGCAGCGGCCAAGGATGGAAGCCCTTGGAATATCCGCACATTGGTGCAATCCAGCAGTGTGGCGATTACACCGATTATTTACGAAAACTTCCTCCCAGTTAGTGCGACTGGCATCTCTCAATCCAATTTTGGTGGGGCGAAGCAGAAGAGTTACTCAGCCAAGGCTACTTTCGAAGCTCAACCGGGCACATACGTGCTCGATGAAATCGAGCTTTACGAAGCAGCACAAAGCCATTCTGAAGAAGTATTGAGGTTGCGTTACATGGCGGAGGTGCAAGCATGAAGGGCGATACACGTAGCCATGGATTGTGGGAAGCCTCCGCCCCCCCTGCGCCTGAATGCACAGTCCTAACCGAAAACCCTATCAAGGCCGATGTTGTTGTAGTCGGTGGCGGCTATACAGGTCTGTCGACAGCTCTGCATCTGGCAATTGGTGGCGCATCAGTGGTGCTATTAGAAGGCGAGCAGATTGGTTTTGGTGGCTCAGGCCGCAATTGCGGCCTGGTGAATGCGGGCATGTGGGTCAAGCCCCGCGCACTACCTGATGAATTAGGGCAAGTGTATGGCTCTCGCCTACTACATCTGCTGACTGACGCCCCCTCCGTGGTCTATGGGCTGGTAAAGCAGCACGGCATGGAATGCGAGGCAATTAACAATGGCACGCTGCATTGTGCAGTAGGACAGTCGGGCCTGAAGGACGTAACGGATCGCTGGCAACAGTGGCGCGAGTTAGGCGCTCCTGTGGAACTATTGGATGCGGATGCAATTGCACGCGCCACCGGAACCTCAGCTTTCTCCGGCGGACTACTAGATAAACGTGCAGGCACCATTCAACCATTGGGCTATGCACGTGGTTTGGCGCATGCAGCAAGGGCAGCAGGTGTTCGCCTGTATGAACACAGTGCCGTAGTATCCACCCAAGACCATGGCACCCATTGGCAGCTCAATACAGCCAGCGGTTCCGTCGAAGCCGACTGGGTGGTTGTGGCAACCAATGCATACACCAAAGGTGTTTGGCCGCAGTTGCATAGCGAAATTGTGCGACTTCCATTCTTCAACCTAGCGACCGAGCCGCTTAGCCGCGAAGTGCGCAGCCGCATTCTGCCTGGCTTGCATGGCGCTTGGGACACCCGCTCCATTCTTACCTCGTTTCGTCTTGATATGGCTGGTCGATTGATCTTGGGCAGCGTCGGAGCGCTACGAGGACCAGGCTTGACGGTGCACAGGCGCTGGGCTCGGAAAGCTTTGGTGGATTTGTTTCCTGAACTGCGCGATGTTGACTTTGAACACGAGTGGTATGGACAGATCGGCATGACTTCAAACGCGTTGCCACGCTTTCATGAACTTGGTCGCCAGACTCTGTCTTTCAGCGGCTACAACGGCCGGGGCATTGCACCGGGCACCGTTTTCGGCCGCGAAATAGCACGCCTGATTTTGGGTGAAATCAGCATGGAGGAAATGCCGTTGCCTGTAACTCCTATTGCCACTGTCTCCTGCAAGGCGGTGCGCGAGGCTTTTTACGAAGCCGGCGCCCAAGTTGCAAGCGCGACTGGTGTGCGCTTCTGAATTTGGCCGCTGCAAACGCTGAATTGCAACCACGATGCTTTATGTGAAATGACATGACACTCCCTGCCTTTTCTTCTCTTTTTGCTCAACCAACCGGATCACCGATTCGCGAGCTATTTCCTTATCTGAGTCAGCCCGGGATTATTTCTCTGGCCGGAGGTTACCCTTCGCCCTCATTGTTTGACGTCGAAGGTCTTGACGAGGCCTGCCAACGTACGATGGTGCGTGGAGGTGCAGTGCTGCAGTACGGTCCCACCGAGGGTCAACCTGAATTGCGCGAGGCTTTAGGTGCCCTGATGGCTGGTCGAGGGGGAGTTGCAGGAGCGGGGGATGTACTCGTCACGACTGGTTCACAGCAGGCATTCGACTTGCTACTGCGGGTTTTCCTAGATCCGGGCGATACGGTGTTGATCGAAAGCCCTGCTTACCCTGCGGCAATCCAGGCATTGCGGCTGGCCAATGCCCGATTAATAACGGTTCCAACAGACGCCAATGGCCTCGATATAGACCGATTGCGCGTCATTCTCGCTGAGAGTCCGATCCACCAGCGCCCCAAACTGCTTTACACAGTGCCAAATTTCTCAAACCCAGGCGGCACTCTCCTCGCGGATGGCCGCCGCCGTGAGCTTGTGGCCCTTGCTGTTGAGTATGGCGTACTGATAGTTGAAGACGATCCGTATGGCGAACTGACCTTTACAGGTCACAAGGCGACGACCCTATATCAATATGGCGCCGAATGGCAAGCAAGCGACAACCCGGTGGTTTATCTTTCCAGCCTATCCAAAACAGTAGCTCCTGCATTGCGCACAGGATGGTTAGTGGCTAGGCCAGATGTGCTGCGCCGCTGTGCAATTGCCAAGCAAACCGTCGACCTGTGCACATCTGCGCTTACGCAAGCAATTGCAGCCGAATATCTGCGCCTGGGGCGTTACGAGGAGCGCGTATCGCTTGCTGCTGCTGAGTATTCGCGTCGCATGCAAACACTAACGGAAGCTCTCTCGGAGACGTTAACCGACAGAGTGCGCTTTGTCACTCCTGAGGGTGGAATGTTCCTGTGGGTAGATATCGTCAGCCCCATCGATTCCGCAGTGCTTTTCCAAGCTGCCGTGCGCGCTAATGTGCTCTATGTACCTGGCACAGCCTTCGACCCCGAAGGCAAGGGATTGCAAGCTATGCGCCTGTCTTTCGCAGGTCCCGACATGCCACAAATTCAAGAGGCCGTTGTGCGCCTTGGGCAAGCATTTGCCGAAGCAGAAACCGCCGGTATACAAACCAAATCCGTGCCGGCTCACCATCAACACTGAAGCCATTAGCCAATCCTGAGCCAACTCACGATAAGGAGGAGAGCTACCAATAAAAACGTTTCGCATCAGAAGCTCCGTGGCAATAGCGCCAGAGGTTTCACTGAGTCCACCACGATGGATTCGGACTTGTGCTCAGACCAAGGTTTTCATGAATGAAGCCGTCTCGGGCTGTTTCAACTCAGGAGCCTGGTGCTCTTTCGAATGGCGGCACCAATGTTGCGCCAACATCAGAATCTCTTCACTGGATTTCAACCAATGACTCAAACCGTACAACTTACTCGCGAAATTCTCGAACGCCTAGGCGCAGCTGACGCATTACAGGAAGCTGGCACTATGCGAGTGCGTTCGCCCATTGATGGCGCTGAATTGGGACGCCTCGTGCCACACACAACTGAGCAAACCGACCAGATTATTCAGCGCGCACATTCTGCCTGGCTGGAGTGGCGTAATGTGCCTTCACCTCGACGTGGAGAACTGGTACGTTTATTGGGCGAAGAACTGCGCGCGGAGAAACAAGCGCTGGGTCAACTGATCTCTCTGGAAGCTGGAAAAATCATCAGTGAAGGATTGGGCGAAGTGCAGGAAATGATCGATATCTGCGATTTTGCAGTTGGTCTGTCGCGCCAGCTTTACGGCCTGACAATCGCCTCTGAGCGTCCCGGCCACCGCATGCTAGAAACGTGGCATCCATTAGGTGTTGTGGGCGTTATTACTGCGTTCAATTTTCCAATGGCCGTATGGTCCTGGAATACCGCACTGGCCTTAGTTGCAGGCGACTCAGTGGTGTGGAAACCGTCGGAAAAAACACCGCTTACAGCACTGGCCTGTCAAGCAGTATTTGAACGTGCTATCGCGCGCTTTGCTGACGCACCAGCCCATCTGAATCAAGTGCTGATTGGCGGTCATGATGTGGGCGAACAGTTGGTTGATGATTCACGTGTGGCATTACTGTCCGCGACCGGCAGTACGCGCATGGGTCGCGAAGTTGGCCCCCGTGTGGCACGCCGTTTTGGCCGCTCGTTGCTGGAGCTGGGGGGCAATAATGCAGTCATCGTTACCCCCAGCGCAGATCTCGATCTGGCTGTGCGCGGCATTGCTTTTGCAGCAGTGGGAACGGCTGGCCAGCGCTGCACCAGCACGCGCCGCCTAATCGTACACAGCAGCGTGCGTGAAGCGCTAGTAGCACGGTTGAAAAAAGCCTACAGCGGCTTGCCCATCGGAAACCCACTAAACCAAGGCACGCTGCTAGGCCCACTGGTGGACAAGGACTCCTTCAATGGCATGCAGTCTGCTCTGCAATCCGCACAGGCCGACGGCGGCAAGGTATTTGGCGGCGAACGTGTGCTTCAAGATACGTATCCGAATGCCTACTACGTCAAGCCTGCCATCGTTGAGATGGATCGCCAAACCAACACTGTGCGGCACGAGACTTTTGCACCGATTTTGTATGTACTGACCTATGAACAGCTCGAAGAAGCTGTTGCACTGCAAAACGATGTACCACAGGGACTGTCATCGGCAATCTTCAGCAACGATGTGCGTGAAACCGAAGTATTTCTGTCTGCCAGCGGCTCAGACTGCGGTATTGCCAACGTCAATATCGGTACGTCGGGAGCCGAAATTGGAGGCGCTTTCGGCGGAGACAAGGAAACCGGCGGCGGGCGCGAATCCGGCTCCGATGCATGGAAAGCCTATATGCGCCGCGCCACGAATACCATCAACTACTCGCGTGAGCTGCCGCTCGCTCAAGGTGTGAAGTTCGACGTGTAAACCGGGGCAAGGGAAAAGGGCATCCTCCGGGCTTGTCCTTTCACTGCTAGTGCAGACGTGGGGTGTCACCCCAGGAAGGAACTCGCCCGCATAAATGCTGTGCTGGAGATCATAAAGGTAGCCCTCCAGCACAAGGGGGGCACCACCGCAGACCAACTCAGTAGACAGGTTGCGCTAGCCAAATCACGCACGGCACCAGCACAGAATTAATCACAGCAAGATGGAGGAAACATGCATGTCAAAAGCAACTCAAACAATACAGCGACCGCTGGCGCACGGATTGACTTCACGACAAATGTCCATGATTTCAATTGCTGGCATTATTGGCGCAGGGCTGTTTATAGGCTCAGCCAACGCCATTGCAGCAACTGGCCCTGCGGCAGTGCTGTCCTACATTCTGACGGGCGCATTGGTATTACTGGTCATGCGCATGCTTGGTGAGATGGCAGTTGCCAGCCCGGACAGTGGTTCGTTTTCTACCTACGCTGCGCGTGCCATTGGACCTTGGGCAGGCTTCTCCATCGGCTGGCTCTATTGGTGGTTCTGGGTATTGATTATTCCCGTCGAAGCCATCGCTGGTGCAGACATTCTGCATCAGTGGCTCCCCAGCATCCCCTCTTGGGTGCTGGCTTTCGTCATCATGATCGCATTGGCTTCCACCAACTTGTTAAGCGTCAAGAATTTTGGCGAGTTTGAGTTCTGGTTCGCTCTCATCAAAGTACTTGCCATCATCGCTTTTATCGTCGCCTGCATGATGGCACTATCTGGCTTCTGGCCCTTCGCTGAGGGCAGCAAAGTTGATCCGGTGCCTATTTTCTCTAACTTTATGCCCAACGGTATAAGCGCAGTTCTGGGTGGAATACTCATCACCATGTTCTCCTTTTTTGGAGCGGAAGTCGTGACGATAGCAGCAGGTGAGACCGACAACCCACGAGACAAAATCCGCAAAGCGACCAATCTTGTCGTATATCGCATCTCGTTGTTTTACATCCTGTCCATCTCTCTTATTGTTTCAATCGTGGGTTACAACGATCCGCGCTTGCTCGAGGTAGGTTCTTTTCAGCGCACGCTGGAAATTCTTCAACTACCAGAAGCCAAACTGATTGTCGATATCGTCGTTTTGGTAGCGGTAACATCGTGCATGAACTCTGGGCTATATACAGCGTCGCGCATGATCTATTCTTTGTCAACGCGGGGCGATGCACCAGCCGCCATACGACGCGTTTCTAGCAAGGGTGTACCCTATGCCGCAGTACTAGCCTCAACGCTGGCAGGGTTTGCAGGCTGCCTGGTCAACTACTTGATGCCAGGCCAAGTTTTTGCCTTCCTGCTCTCGACCACGGGCGCCATTGCACTGGTGGTGTATTTGGTAATCGCAGTCTCGCAACTCCGTTCACGCTATTTGGCCGAACGCGCTGGAATTGAACTGTCATTTAAGATGTGGCTGTTTCCTTGGCTGACTTGGCTGGTTATTGCCCTGATTTTGGTAGTCTTAGGATACATGGCCATTGCAGACGGCTACCGCTACCAGTTGGCACTAACCTGCAGCGTCATTGGCGTAATCCTATTCATGGCCGCGCTGCGTGGTCGTCAACACAACTAAAGCCGCAGCGTGCTTAGTGAGGCTAACACCCAATGCAATATCCAACTGTTGCACCCAAACAGATAGCGATGACTTTTCCCTTCACCATGAATTGACCACAATGGTTCTCAGGGATGACACTACAGCAATAAAAAAGGGCCTAAAGGCCCTTTTTTATCTAGCAACAGACACATGAAGTACGTCTGTAAACAATTTGGAGCGGGAAAACGGTCTCGAACCGTCGACCTCAACCTTGGCAAGGTTGCGCTCTACCAACTGAGCTATTCCCGCATTTTTGCAAGTCAGACAATCAAATCATTGCCTAATTGCCAAAAACGTAAGTGTAGCATAAGTTTTTCGCCCTGCTTTTTAAAAAAACCATTTTTTGTTTTGCCGGACACTATTCATTTTTCACGATTGCGTGATCTTCTCCGTACCATATTGAGGCTGGCCTCAACAGCCAACCAGGGTTGCATCTGACACCAGAAATCTATTCTCTCTTTCATTAATTCATGGCCCAACAAAAAAACGCCAACACCTCCAAATTAAGTAAACGTCCAAACGACAAGGCCGCTGCGCACGCTCCAACAGAAGCAATGCGCCTAGATAAATGGTTATGGTGCGCCCGGTTTTACAAAACCCGCACCCTGGCTACCGAGGAAATCAGCAAGGGTCGTGTCCAACTCAATGAGTCCCCGACCAAAGCCAGCCGCGAAGTTAAAGTGGGCGACACACTCTGCATCTCCAACGGCCCGTTGAAGCGGACGATCACCGTCAAAGCACTAAGTAGCATACGCGGTCCCGCTACAGCTGCCCAGCTGTTGTATGAAGAGACAGCCGCCAGCATAGCGTTGCGAGATCAACAGGCTACGATGCGCAAGCTGGCACCAGAACCTGCCGACATGCTACGCCATGGCCGCCCTACTAAAAAAGACCGCAGAGACATGCAGCAGTTCACAGGCCAATGGAATGAAGCAGAGCTGCAGACAGCTTCGCCAAGCGATTGGATGCGCCATGAAGTCGCCCCAAAACCTCAACCTCAGTCGCTGCGCACACGTAGCGCATTGGATAAACGCTGGTCGTCCTCTCATCCATCAGATAGATAGGAACTCCCCCCAAAGCCCACCCATCAAGGCAGTATCAGCCGCTGCCTTTGAAAAGGGTTTTGTCATTAAAAATCCGACCCTTCCAATGCTAACGGGTTCGCACTTCTTACCGAGTTCCCTTTAAATTGCACCAACTGGGTGTTTTAAGGATTTGTCGCATTCCAACCACCACACCTGCCAATCAGATTAAGCCACTGATCTCATTCGAGAGCCCGGCCATTACAATGCACATCTACTTTGCGCTTTCATTTGGATATAGCTCCTAATCCATGCAAGGCCTGCAACACACCATTATTTTTGCCAGACAGCCTCTGGATACACACCATGATCCGCTGCAAGCACACTCCACGACACACACCTCTTCAGCTCACCCACGCCATAAGCACAATGCGTGTTTTAAGAACTTGGCTGGTCGCCGCTAGCATTGCTACGGCAACAGGATGGGGGAGCATAGGGACTGCTTGGGCACAGATTGCCCCGTTGCATAGTGGTATCAGCAGTACAAATACGGTGCGCGTTTTCCCTGAGAAATCCTTGTTCGGAACTTTGCTGGTACTGGACGCAAACACAGCGCGCATCAATGGCCAAGCATTTCGCATGGCGCCCGGCATGCGAATTTTCAACCAAGACAATCTGATGCTGCCCAGTGCCCAAGTTGCAGGCCAATCTCTGAAGGTCCGTTACCTGATGGAGACCTCCACTGGCATGCTGCAAACTGCATGGGTCTTGCGTGAAGCGGAAATGCCCCCACGCAGACTGTTTGGCTTGTTTGGCCCTGCCACGCAAGATCCACAGGAAGTGCAAACGGGCCCACTGGGTGTTGGCACAACCACAAATGCGGCAGCACCCAAAGCGGGGACGGCAGCATCTGCCTCCACGCCTACACTCGGATTCGGCACCATCAAGGGCCATTAACAAGCAACGCTTGTGCTGCAAGTCCTTCTCTTGCAGGACCTTCTTTTTGCCCCCAGTCCTTTGCTACACATGCCTTTGCCCTTCAGGTTAAAGGCAAACCAAGGTTAGATGTGCAAGTCGCCCAACGGCGTGGCCTCTTGCACCATTGCAATCACTGTTTGAGCTCGACCAAAGAGCACCGCCCCACTGCTATGACCAAAAAAGTCTTTATCAAAACCTTTGGCTGCCAAATGAACGAGTACGACTCGGACAAAATGGCAGATCTGATGCACGCCACTGACGGCTATGAAAAAACCGACAACGTGGAAGAAGCAGACTTGATTCTGTTCAACACCTGCTCAGTACGTGAAAAAGCCCAGGAAAAGGTATTTAGCGACTTAGGCCGCATCAAACACCTCAAAGCCAAGGGCGTCAAAATTGGCGTGGGCGGCTGCGTCGCCAGCCAAGAGGGCGATGAAATCATTAAACGAGCCCCTTTTGTAGATGTGGTTTTTGGTCCACAAACCTTGCACCGTCTGCCACAACTGCTGGCTGAACGAGAAGTACAAGCGCGCCCGCAGGTCGATATCTCGTTTCCTGAAATTGAAAAATTCGACAACCTGCCACCTGCCCGCGTTGAAGGTGCTTCAGCCTTTGTCTCCATCATGGAAGGCTGCAGCAAATACTGCAGTTACTGCGTGGTGCCCTATACCCGCGGAGAAGAAGTCAGTCGTCCGTTTGAAGACGTATTGATTGAAGTCGCAGACTTAGCCAGTCAGGGCGTTAAAGAAATCAATCTGCTGGGGCAAAACGTCAATGCCTACTTGGGAAAAATGGGCGACAGCACAGAGATTGCAGACTTCGCTTTGCTGCTCGAATACGTGGCCGACATTCCTGGAATTGAGCGTATTCGCTACACCACCAGCCACCCGAACGAATTCACGCCACGTTTGATTGCCGCCTACGAAAAAATCGACAAACTGGTCAACCATCTGCACTTGCCAGTGCAACACGGCAGCGACCGCATTCTGATGGCCATGAAACGCGGCTATACCGCCATGGAATACAAGAGCACGGTGCGCAAGCTGCGCGCTATCCGCCCTGACTTGGCCATGAGCAGTGATTTCATCGTAGGTTTCCCCGGCGAGACCGATGACGACTTCAGCAAACTGATGAAGTTGATTGACGACATTGGCTTTGACAACAGCTTCTCTTTCATCTACAGCCCGCGCCCAGGCACGCCAGCAGCCAACTTGCACGATGACACACCGCACGAAGTCAAACTCAAACGCCTGCAGCAAGTGCAAGCCGCGATCAATGCCAACCTCAAACGCATCAGCGAAGAACGCGTAGGCACAGTGCAGCGCCTACTGGTGGAAGGCACATCCAAGCGTGATGCCGGTGAGTTGATGGGGCGCACCGAATGCAATCGCGTCGTCAACTTCCCTGCCCCAGCAGAGGCCGCCAGACTCATTGGTCAGATGGTGGACGTGCGCATCACCGATGCCATGACCTACACCTTGCGTGGTGAAGTACTGGTCAAGGAAACCGTGTGATGCCAGAGAATGCCTGCATCCCTCCTGCCAGCTTGGTCCAGCCACTGCCCGCAGGCCCGTTGGACATCATCGGTGACGTGCATGGGGAATGGGATGCACTGCAGCAATTGCTCGGCCACCTCGGTTATGACACCGAAGGCGCCCACCCGCAAGGGCGAAAATTGGTCTTCGTTGGGGACTTATGCGACCGCGGGCCAAACACGCCTGCCGTGATGGATTGGTTTTGCAACGCGTATGCAGCGGGGCATTGCCTGGCCGTTCTGGGCAACCATGAAGTCAATCTGATACGAGACGATGCCAAAGACGGTGCCGGCTGGTATTTTGATTCACGCACAGAGAGAGACCGCACCAAATACGCCCCCTTCGTTGTCGCATCACCTCCCCAGCGCGAGCGCTACGCGCGGCTTTGCAACGATCTGCCTGTTGCGCTTGAGCGCGCTGATCTGCGGATTGTCCATGCCGCTTGGCAGGCTGCAGCGATTGAAGCGGCGCGCCAATTGCCCTTAGGCAGTGCACGGCGCGCTTATGACTGTTTTGAAGCGCAAGCAGAGCAAGAGGCGCACAGTGGCACATTGCAGCGCCGCATCCTGCAGGAGAAAACCCAATGGCCACATGATGTGGAAGACGGCACCCAAACACCTCCCTTGCTTGTCGCCCACGGTGAGCGTGAGTTGCTCAAGCAAATGACCAATCCGCTCAAAGTTCTCACCACTGGTGTTGAAGCCGCCGCGCAAGCGCCCTTTTATGCAGGCGGCAAATGGCGCTTCACTGATCGCCAAGCCTGGTGGAATGGCTACGAAGAAACCACACCAGTCGTGGTTGGCCATTATTGGCGACTCTTTACAACGCCACAGAGTGCATCATCCACACCGTCAAATGCCCCGATCGAGGCAGCCCTCTTTGCTGGCATTCCCGGTAACCATTGGCATGGCAAGCTGCGCAATGTGTTTTGTATTGACTTCTCGGTGGGAGCACGCTGGAGTGAGCGCCTGCAGGGCATCACCCGGCCAGCACAAAGCCGCTTTCATCTGGCAGCCTTGCGTTGGCCCGAAAAAACCTTGGTTCTGGATTGTGGCGACACCTTTGAAACCATTGCATGACCATGCGCTGACAATGAACTGATAGCAAGCGGGGCCATCTCCGCCTAGTCACACCTTGTTCCTGCTCGCTCCCTACAATAACGCCCCAACTTCACAATGCGCGCGCATCCCTTGTCCAACGCGCTAAAAAGCCCCATGAATGCCCCCGTCGACGTCTCCTTCTTTCCGCGCAACGCCAAGCTGTTGAGCAGCTATCGGCCCTATTGGGCCAAGCGTTTTGGCATCGCCCCATTTCTCCCCACATCCCGTGCAGAGATGGAACAGCTCGGTTGGGATAGTTGCGACATCATCATCGTCACAGGTGATGCATATGTGGACCACCCCAGTTTTGGGATGTCGGTCATCGGGCGTGTTTTGGAAGCGCAGGGCTTTCGCGTTGGCATCATCGCGCAGCCCGACTGGCAAAGTGCAGAACCTTTCAAAACGCTGGGCAAGCCCAACCTGTTTTGGGGCGTGACGGCCGGCAATATGGACTCCATGATCAACCGCTACACGGCTGATCGCAAAATCCGCAGTGACGATGCCTACACTCCCGGCGATGTAGGTGGCAAACGCCCTGATCGCGCGGCCATTGTGTACTGCCAACGCTGTCGCGAAGCATACAAAGACGTGCCAATCGTACTGGGCGGCATTGAAGGAAGCCTGCGCCGCATTGCCCACTACGACTACTGGAGCGATACCGTGCGGCGTTCTGTCGTGGTGGACAGCAAGTGCGACTTGCTGCTTTACGGCAATGCTGAACGCGCGTTGGTTGAGGTGGCGCATCGGCTGGCCAAACGCGAACCAGTCGCGGACATCACAGATGTGCGCGGCACCGCCTTTGTCAGGCGCCTACAAGACGATGGGAAGACTTGGTGGGAGCTTGACTCCACTGACATTGACACACCCGGCCCTGTTGAGCCGCACATCAATCCCTACATGACCGTGAGCGAGCAAGCTGAAGCCGCAGGCAGCAATTGCACTCGCGATGAGCAAGGCAACAGTGCAGCGACGGCTGACAGCACAACCAGCAACGCAACGGGCTTGAGTGCAGATGGGACTGCGCCCATTCAGTTCCACCTCAACCCCAACCTACAAGGAAAAAACAAACGCGCCTTGCCCCCGCGTGACGAAACGGTGATTCGCCTGCCTTCGTTCGAGCAAGTCAAGGCAGACCCCATTTTGTATGCACACGCCAACCGCGTACTGCACCTGGAAACCAATCCAGGCAATGCCCGGGCTTTAGTGCAGCGCCACGGCAGCGGTGCCACTGCACGCGATGTCTGGCTAAACCCGCCCCCTATTCCACTGACCACAGCGGAAATGGACTACGTCTTTGGCCTGCCCTACGCACGCAATCCTCACCCACGTTATGCCGATAAAAGTGGCAGCCATGAGGGCGAGACCAAAATACCTGCTTGGGAGATGATCCGCACCTCCGTCAACATCATGCGCGGCTGTTTTGGAGGCTGCACCTTCTGCTCCATCACCGAACACGAAGGTCGCATCATTCAAAGCCGCTCGGAAGACTCCATCATTGGTGAGGTCGAGGACATTCGCGATAAAGTCAAAGGTTTCACGGGTGTCATTTCTGACCTGGGTGGGCCTACTGCCAACATGTACCGATTAGGCTGCAAGTCACCGGAGGTCGAAGCGGCGTGCCGCAAACCTTCTTGTGTGTTTCCCGGCATTTGCCCCAACTTGCATACCAACCACGACCCGCTCATCAAAATCTACCGCCGCGCACGCCAGCTCAAAGGCATCAAAAAGATTTTGATTGGTTCGGGTTTGCGTTACGACTTGGCCGTTGAATCCCCCGAATACGTCAAAGAACTCGTGCAGCACCACGTAGGCGGCTATCTGAAAATTGCGCCCGAGCATACTGAAGCCGGCCCACTGGGCAAAATGATGAAGCCCGGCATTGGCAGTTACGACCGCTTCAAGCAGATGTTTGAGCAGTACTCCGCCGAAGCGGGTAAGAAACAGTACCTCATCCCTTACTTCATTGCAGCCCACCCCGGCACCAGCGATGAGGACATGATGAACCTGGCCATCTGGCTCAAGAAAAACGGCTTCCGTGCCGATCAGGTGCAAACCTTTTACCCCAGCCCCATGGCCACAGCCACGGCGATGTACCACAGCGGCCGCAATCCACTGACACGCGTGCGCCGCTGGATGCGCGACAAAGAAGAAGAACAGGTCGACATCGTGCGCGGAGAAAAGCGCCGCCGACTGCACAAAGCTTTCTTGCGCTACCATGACCCCAACAACTGGCCACTTTTGCGCCAAGCACTCAAAGACATGGGGCGCAGCGATTTAATTGGCAATGGCAAGCAGCACCTGATTCCCACCTACCAGCCATTGACCGATGGCAGCTACAAAAGTGCGCGGCGTAGCAACTCCACAACAGGAGAAACCAAAACCTTCTCCCGTGCAGGCGCGCCTACCGCAACAAGAGCAGGAGCGAAAACAGCCACACGTTCAACAGCAACACCCGCCCGCGGCAAACTACTGACCCAGCATACAGGTCTGCCCCCCCGCCCCGGCGTCACATCAGGCAAAAGCAAGCGACGCCCCTGATGCATGCCTGCCAAAGCAACGCTTTTGAGCCGTCACAAGCACGGCCTTAAAAGCGCTGCATTCAGCGCCATGGATACGAAAATTGCTATGCCAAGGACGGATTCACTCGCAGGCCAAACCTTGACTCCTCCATTGGAGTATTGAGGCAAAGCAAATGATTCAAGGTATGCTCAACCCCTTGTGCACTGCACACTGGGTCAACTCAATAGGGTTAGTGCCACGGGGCTGTGCAATTGAATTTCCTTTTGCTGTTGCTGTTGCTCTATGTCCTCCACACCCTCCCGCAAGCGCCGCATTCTCCTTTTAGGCTTGGGTGCAGGCTCACTCCTGTCCCATCCTTTGCGTTCAGCCTTGGCCAGCAATATGCCGGGCATGGCTTCGCATGGAGCAATGGATGCACCTGTCTATACGGGCCCAATAGCTTTGGCCCCATTGTCGAGTCTGCCGCAACACCGACCGCTACAACCGCTGCCACGCCTGGTCAACAGAGCCAGACGAGGCAATTTGTTTCGCAGCCGTTTGGTTGCTGCGCCAGCACGTCTGAAGCTGGGGCAATCGCTACCACCTACCCCCTTTTATTGCTACAACCACAGCACCCCAGGGCCGCTGATTGAGGCCTATGAAGGCGACCAAATCGAGATTGATTTCTTCAATCTACTGCCGCAAGCCTCGACCGTCCATTGGCATGGCCTCGCAGTGCCTGCAGACCAAGATGGTGCCCCCCAAGACTTCATTCCTGCAGGCGGAAAACGCCGCTACCACTTCACACTGCCTGCAGGCAGTGCTGGTTCACACTGGTATCACCCCCACCCCCACATGATGACCGCAGAGCAGGTCTACCGAGGCTTGGCTGGTGCATTCATCGTGCGCGATCGCAACGATCCATTGCGCCACATTCCAGAACAAGAACTATTTATCTCCGATTTGAAACTGGCTGCAGATGGCACGGTTGCCCCCAATGATCGGGAAGATTGGATGAATGGCCGAGAGGGTCAATTTGTACTGATCAATGGTTTGCATTTGCCATTGATTACCCTCGTCGGTACACAACGCTGGCGCATTTGGAATGCGTGTAGCGCCCGCTACCTGCGTTTGAGCCTGGACGGTTTGGTTTTCAGCCAAGTCGCAACAGATGGAGGCCTGTTGACAGCACCAGTGCATGGGTTAACGGAGCTATTGCTCGCCCCAGCAGAACGGGCCGAAATCATCGTCACAGCCCCAAGCCAAGGCGGCTCACGCGTGCAATTGGTAGCAGAACCTTATGACCGTGGCGCCATGGGACGGTTGGCTGGGCCATCGCCGCGCAGAGTGCTTGCCGATGTGGATATAGTGCCTACATCTAAAACCACGTTACCCGTTCCTGACACCTTGCGTCCCATTGCAGCGCTGGAGAATCCAACAGCGGAGCATATGGTCGCATTCTCCGATTTTGTAGACCTAGAAGCCCCTGCACCAAGCAATCCTTATGAGCGCCCGCAAGACATGCTCTTTCTCGTCAACGGGCAGGCTTACGACATGGAACGCATCGACATTGAAGGCCGTCTGGGTGAAGTCGAAGAATGGACGGTCATTAACGCAACGGCCATGGGCATGGAGCACCCCTTCCACATCCATGGCGGACACTTTCAAGTGCTCGAGCGCAACCTAGATGGCATCACGACGCCTGAACCCTTCTTAGCTTGGCGCGACACCATCAACCTGAAGGCAGGAGAAAGTGCCAAGCTGCGCATGCGCATCACTGAGCCGGGATTGCGCATGTTCCATTGCCACATTCTTGAGCATGAAGACTTGGGCATGATGGGGAATCTGCTTGTGAAATAAAAACTCGCAGTTTCATCAATACACATCAAGGAATCAGCTCGGAAGATCGTTGTGAACCAAACTCGTAACCATAGCAGCCGTTGCGCCTGAAAGCGTCCAACCCAAATGCCCATGGCCAGTGTTGTAGTACACCCGTGGCCGTTTACCGCGTGCGACGACTGGCAGCATGGAGGGCGTCATCGGGCGCAAACCTGCCCATGGGGTGACCTTTTCAGTTTCTACTTGCAGGTTATCGCGCACCCATTGCACTAACGGTCGGATACGGTCGGCTCGAATATCCCAATTTTCCCCACTGAACTCTGCTGTACCTGCAACGCGCAGCCGGTTCTCACCAAGCCGGCTGGTCACAATTTTCGCCTGTTCATCTAACAGACTAACCCACGGGGCATTGGCTACGCTGTCGGCATCAGACAAGTCCACCGTAACAGAGTAACCTTTCACCGGGTAGACATTGATACGGTCACCCAGCATGTTGGCCAAGTGTCGGCTTCCAACGCCAGCGCAAACTACCACCGCGTCGCAGTGCAGGGACGCTATTGGTTGCAGCCCGTCCTTACCACAGCCATTTTTCCATTGCACCTCAACACCACTAGAGTGCGTTTTGATGTACTGGACTACTGCGTCTTGAATAAAAGCCACACCTTTGCGCGCGCAAGCTCTGGCAAGTCCACGCGTGAACTTATGAATGTCTCCCGTCGAATCACTTGGGGTGTAAAAACCGCCAAAGTAACGCCCGCGTAGGCTTGGTTCCAACTGATGGATTTCTTCATTGGTGACTGGAGAGCGCTCTAGGCCCCCTTCTTTGAGCAATTGCGTGGCGTGCGACGCTTGCTCAAAAGACACACGATCATGATAAAGATGCAAGATGCCCCGCTGCTCCAAATCAAAATCAATGCCTTCGGCTGTTGCCATTGCAAATAAGTGGCGGCGCGCCTCAATCGCCAAACGCGTACAAGCAACACTGTTAACACGGTGATGGCGGATTTGATACATAAATTCAGCCAACCAACTGTATTTATGCCAGGAAAAACGAGGGTTAAAAAGCAGCGGGGCCTCTTTGGTTCGCATCCAAGAAAAAGCCTTCTTCAGGGTCTCCATACTGTTCCAAACTTCAGTATGGCTCGCCGAGAGTTGGCCGCCATTGGCAAAAGATGTTTCCATTGCTGGATAGCGGTGGCGATCCAGCACAGATACTTCAAATCCCGCCTGAACCAAGCTATAGGCAGTCGTTACGCCAGTGATACCAGCACCAATCACAGCAACATGTGTCATAACAAACTATCAAAACGGTCATGAATAAAGGTACTTGCTTGAGTTTGGCAAGACAAGCATCAGACAGACCTTACTGAAATAGCATGCATAAAAAAACCGTTGCCAAGGCAACGGTTTTCATACATTGAACGAAAGCAATACACAGCGCACTCAAACGAATGCATTGCTAAGGTTAACGCTTTTGGCGGAATCTGCGCAAAGCTGCCAGTTCGGCGGCCAAAACAGCCAATTCAGACTGGGCACTTGCCAAGTCAATATCGCTTTTGGCGTTGCGCATAGAATCTTCTGCTGCTTGTTTGGCCTTGTTGAGTTTCTCTTCGTCCAGATCCGCACCACGCACAGCCGTGTCAGACAACACAGTAACGCGATCGGGCTGCACTTCCAAGATGCCACCAGCCACAAACACAAACTCTTCTTTGCCATCAGGCAATTCGATACGCACAGAACCCGGTTTGATACGTGTGATCAAAGGGACGTGGCGCGGCAGAATACCCAATTCACCGGATTCGCCCGGCAGCGCGACAAACTTGGCTTCGCCCGAAAAAATAGATTCTTCGGCGCTGACCACGTCGACATGAATGGTGCTCATTGGCGTTCCTTGCAACGGTTAGGATTGAAACTGACCAAGTAATTCACTATATGAATCACTTGGCCGCCTAAGGCTTTGGAGATCAAGCGACCTTCTTGGCCTTCTCAATCGCTTCGTCAATCGTGCCGACCATGTAGAACGCTTGCTCTGGCAAGTGGTCCACTTCACCGTTGGTGATCATCTTGAAACCACGGATGGTTTCAGCCAGAGGCACGTATTTACCAGGCGCGCCGGTAAACACTTCAGCAACGTGGAAAGGCTGTGACAGGAAACGCTGAATCTTACGTGCACGTGCGACCAGCAGCTTGTCTTCAGGAGCCAATTCGTCCATACCCAAAATCGCGATGATGTCACGCAATTCTTTGTAGCGCTGCAGTGTACCTTGCACGGCGCGAGCGACTTGGTAGTGCTCTTCACCCACCACTTGGGGATCCAGCTGACGGCTGGTCGAGTCCAGTGGATCAACCGCAGGGTAAATACCCAAGGCAGCGATGTCACGCGACAGAACCACGGTGGAGTCCAAGTGAGCAAAAGTCGTCGCAGGCGATGGGTCAGTCAAGTCATCGGCTGGCACGTACACAGCTTGAATCGATGTAATCGAACCGACCTTAGTGGACGTAATACGCTCTTGCAGACGGCCCATTTCTTCAGCCAATGTAGGTTGGTAACCCACGGCAGAAGGCATACGACCCAGCAAAGCGGACACTTCAGTACCGGCCAAGGTGTAACGGTAGATGTTATCCACGAAGAACAACACGTCACGGCCTTCGTCACGGAAGGCTTCAGCCATGGTCAAACCAGTCAAAGCAACGCGCAAACGGTTGCCTGGTGGCTCATTCATCTGGCCATACACCATCGCCACTTTGGATTCGGCCAGGTTTTCCTGGTTCACCACTTTGGCGTCCGACATCTCGTGGTAGAAGTCGTTACCCTCACGAGTACGCTCACCCACACCAGCAAACACGGACAAACCGCTGTGTGCCTTGGCGATGTTGTTGATCAGCTCCATCATGTTCACGGTCTTGCCCACACCGGCACCACCGAAGAGACCGACCTTACCGCCTTTGGCGAACGGGCACACCAAGTCAATCACTTTGATGCCGGTTTCCAGCAGCTCTTGCGATGGTGACAACTCGTCGTAAGCCGGGGCTTTACGGTGAATCACGGCAGTGTGCGTGCTGTCCACAGGACCGCGTTCGTCAATGGGGTTACCCAACACATCCATGATACGGCCCAGCGTAGCTGTGCCAACAGGAACGGTGATAGGGTTGCCTGTGTTGACAACGATCAAACCGCGACGCAGACCGTCAGAAGAACCCAGCGCAATGGTACGAACCACGCCATCGCCGAGCTGTTGTTGCACTTCCAGCGTCAGGGCAGAGCCCTCGAGCTTGAGTGCGTCATACACGTTCGGTACGGAACCTTGTGCGAACTCCACGTCCACCACGGCGCCAATACATTGAACAATTTTTCCTTGAGCTTGAGCCATTACTATTCCCAATCAAAATGTTTAGACGGCTGCCGCACCAGCCACGATTTCGGACAACTCGGTCGTAATCGCTGCTTGGCGTGTTTTGTTGTAGACGAGCTTGAGATCTTTGATCACAGTACCTGCGTTGTCGGTCGCAGCCTTCATGGCCACCATCCGGGCAGATTGCTCAGAAGCCATGTTGTCGGCCACTGCTGCATAGATCAAGGATTCCACATAACGCACCAGCAGCTCGTCAATGACGGTCTGTGCATCTGGTTCGTAGATGTAGTCCCAATCACCACCTTTTTGAGCGTCTTTTTTATCCAGATGCTCAGGTTGAAGCGGCAACAGCTGCTCAATCACAGACTCTTGGCGCATGGTGTTGATGAACTTGGTATAGCTCAAATACACGGCATTGATTTCACCAGCCACATAAGCATCCAGCAACGCCTTCACGGGGCCAATCAAGGCCTCCAGACGCGGCGTATCGCCCAAGCCAGTGACTTCCGCCACTACCGGTGCGCCAATACGGTTGAGAAACCCCAAACCCTTGCCGCCAATGGCTACAGCACGGACAGATTGCCCTTGCTTTTGCAGCTCACCGATTTTGTTTGTCACTGCGCGCAGCACGTTGGTGTTCATGCCACCGCACAGCCCTTTGTCGGTCGTCACGACGATTACGCCAGCAGCCTTGGCATCGTTGCTCACCATAAAGGAGTGACGATACTCAGGATTGGCTGCTGCCAAGTGGGCAGCAATCGTACGGATTTTCTCGCTATAAGGGCGTGCAGCTTGCATGCGCTCTTGTGCTTTGCGCATTTTGGACGCGGCCACCATTTCCATGGCTTTGGTGATCTTTTTGGTGTTTTCCACCGATTTGATCTTGCCGCGTATTTCCTTACCACTTGCCATAGAAAACTCCTTTCAATGAGGTTGACACGCCAACTTAGGCGAACGATCTCTTGAAGGATTCAATGGCAGAGGCCAGTTCCGCTTCTGCGTCTTTGTCCAAAGCTTTCTTGTCGAGCAGCTTGTCCAACAGTGCGCCTTGCGATGTTTGCAGATACTGATGCAGGCCTTTTTCGAAGTCCAGCACGCGCTTGACTTCGATATCGTCCAGGTAGCCTTTATTGGCAGCAAACAGCGATGCACCCATCAACGCGATGTTCAACGGTGAGTACTGGGCTTGCTTGAGCAATTCAGTCACGCGTGCACCACGGTCAAGCTGTTTACGAGTAGCTTCATCCAAGTCAGAAGCGAACTGCGCAAACGCGGCCAATTCACGATACTGGGCCAAGTCGGTACGGATACCACCAGACAGATTTTTCACCAGCTTGGTTTGGGCTGCGCCACCAACGCGAGACACCGAAATACCAGCGTTAATCGCAGGACGGATACCGGCATTGAACAGGTTCGATTCCAGGAAAATCTGACCGTCAGTAATCGAGATCACGTTGGTTGGCACGAATGCCGACACGTCACCAGCTTGGGTTTCGATGATTGGCAACGCAGTCAAAGAACCAGTTTTGCCAGTCACTTCACCTTTGGTGAATTCAGCCACGTAGTCGGCATTCACGCGAGCAGCGCGTTCGAGCAAACGGCTGTGCAGATAGAACACATCGCCAGGGTAAGCTTCACGGCCTGGTGGACGGCGCAGCAACAAAGACACTTGACGGTAGGCCACGGCTTGTTTAGACAAGTCGTCATACACGATCAGCGCATCTTGGCCACGGTCACGGAAGTATTCGCCCATGGTGCAACCAGAGTAGGCGGACACGTATTGCATCGCAGCAGACTCAGAAGCTGTAGCAGCTACGACGATAGTGAATTCCATCGCGCCGGCTTGTTCCAAAGCGCGCACCACGTTCTTGACGGAAGAGGCCTTTTGACCAATCGCCACGTAGATACAGGTAACGCCTTGACCTTTTTGGTTGATGATCGCGTCGATCGCCACAGCTGTTTTACCAGTCTGACGATCACCAATGATCAGTTCGCGCTGACCGCGGCCCACTGGGACCATCGCATCAATCGCTTTCAAACCGGTTTGCAAAGGCTGATCCACAGATTGACGTGCAATCACGCCTGGGGCCACCTTTTCAATCACGTCAGTTTGCTTGGCATTGATTGGGCCTTTGCCATCAATTGGCTGACCCAAAGCATTCACCACACGACCAACCAATTCTGGACCGACAGGCACTTCCAAAATACGGCCAGTTGTTTTAACAACGTCGCCTTCGGAGATGTGCTCGTACTCACCCAAAATCACGGCACCAACGGAGTCTCGCTCCAAGTTCAATGCGAGGCCGTAAGTGGCATTGCCATTTTTGTCTGCTGGAAATTCCAGCATTTCGCCCTGCATTACCTCAGACAGGCCATGAACACGGACGATACCGTCGGTCACAGAAACCACAGTTCCTTGGTTTCTGACGTCAGCACTGGATTCCAGGCCTTCGATACGGCTTTTAATCAGCTCAGAAATTTCTGCTGGATTGAGTTGCATGACTCGTTCCTTGTTGCTTGATTGATTACAAACACTAAAGCGGCTATCAAGCCGTCAGTGCTGCTTTCATTTGTTCCAAACGGGCTTTGACGGAGGTATCAAACTCCTCGTCACCCACGATTACCCGAACACCACCGATCAGGGCCTCATCCATCTTTACAGACAGATTGAGTTTGCGGCCAAAACGCTTCTCAAGCGTTGGGCGCAAAGCTTGTAGCTCCGCATCGGAAATCGGGAATGCGCTAAACACATCCGCATCGGCAGCGCCATCTTTGTCGTTAACCAACGCACGAAACTGCGCAGCCACCAAAGGCAATGCAGCCAGACGATCGTTATCAACCACGGCGCCCAAAAAATTACTGACCAAATTTGGCACATCGCCATTGGCCAAACCTGCGAACAGCGAAATCACTTGCTCGCGATTCACTTTTGGGCTTTGCGCTACGCGCAGCACATCTTCATTGGAAGCAACAGCAGCAAATGCGTCCAACCATTGCTGGATTTGCTCAACCCCTACTCCAGCTGCCGCCTTGAACAGCGCCTCAGCGTATGGGCGGGCAATAGTGGCCAATTCTGCCATAGAGCCCCCTTTTACAGTTCTGCCTTGAGGCGATTGAGTAAATCAGCATGCACAGTGGCATTGACTTCTTTACGCAAAATCTGCTCCGCACCTTTGACCGCCAAACCAGCGACTTGATCGCGCAGCAATTCACGAGCTTGCACCACTTGTTGATCCGCATCAGCCTTGGCCTGCGCCAAGATTTTTTCAGCTTCTACTGATGCGCGCGCTCTCGCCTCATCGACGATAGCTTGAGCACGACGCTCAGCATCAGCCAGCAAAGATGCAGTCTCATTACGAGATGCAGCCAACTGCTGCTCAACCTTGGTATTGGCAGTTGCCAACTCAGTTTTTGCTTTATCCGCTGCAGCCAGCCCATCAGCAATTTTTTGCGCTCTTTCATCCAAAGCCTTCGCAATTGGGGGCCACACGAACTTCATCGTGAACCACACCAAAATCAGAAAGACAATGGCTTGAAAGAACAGTGTCGAATTAATATTCATTACAACACCTCTCTTTCGTGGCGTTGAATGAAATTAGACAGCTGGGATGAATGGGTTTGCGAATGCGAACAGCAGAGCGATAGCCACACCAATCAAGAACGCCGCATCAATCAGACCAGCCAAAATGAACATTTTGGTTTGCAGATCGTTGATCAATTCAGGTTGACGTGCAGAAGACTCCAGGAACTTGCCGCCCATCAATGCGATACCGATCGAAGCACCAATAGCACCCAAGCCCACGATCAAGCCACAAGCCAGAGCAACCAGACCGTTGATGTTGCCGATGATTTCCATGATTTATCCTTCAGTTAGTGGAGATGAAAAAGAAAAAAACAAGAGAGGGCATCCAACATGAAAAAGAACACCCGTTAAAAAACCAAGTCTTAGTGTGCGCTGTGCGCCTGACCCAGATAAATGAGCGCCAACATCATGAAGATGAACGCCTGAAGCGTAATCACCAAAATGTGGAAAATCGCCCAAATCGTACCTGCAATGACATGGCCAACACCCATCATCGCACCGCCAAATGAAAGTGCCGCGTAGCCACCCATCAGCGCAATCAGCATAAAGACCAATTCACCAGCATACATATTGCCAAACAATCGCATGCCATGAGAAACCGTCTTGGAAACGTACTCAATAATCTGCATCAAGAAATTCACGACACCCAAAATGACCGCAAACACAGGATTCTTAGACGTACCAAAAGGTGCCGTTACCAATTCATGCGCCCAACCGCCCCAGCCTTTGATCTTGACTGAGTAGTAGAGACACAAAGCCAAAACCGCAATCGAAAGACCAAATGTTGTAGACAAATCAGCAGTCGGAACCACACGCAAGTAAGCATGAGAAGGATCACCTCCAGCCGCCGCATAGCCTTGCCCCCACAAATAGGGCAACAAATCAACCGGCAGCAAATCCATTGCGTTCATCAAGAAAATCCAAACAAACACAGTTAGCGCCAAAGGAGCGATAAATTTGCGACTCTCAGCGTTATGGATATTGGCCTTAGCTTGGCTATCAACCATTTCAACTAAAAGTTCAACAGCCGCTTGAAATCGACCAGGAACACCCGATGTAGCCTTTACCGCTGCAGAACGAAGCACAAAAACAGCAAGCAAACCCAACACCAAGGCGATCACAATGGAGTCAAAATTGACAACAGAAAAATCAACAATAAACCCCTGCTTGAGGTTCGTCCAATGCCCCAAGTGGTGAACAATGTACTCACTTGCGGTCGGTGCTCCAGCATTTGCAGCCATAAGTCAATTCTTTCAATCGTTCTACACACGTCTGCATCGCGCCATCAAAATAGGCGCGACCCAGTACATATTCACAGTCAATACGACGGCACCCAGTAAATACACCCAGGCGACCTGATCCAGCAGCAGTGGCGCCAACGCAAGCAGCATCACATTCAGCAACAACTTAAACATCTCAAACATAACCAAGATGCCTAACGCAGGCTGGCTGACAACGACCTTGGCAAACATAAGGGCGGGAAGCCACACCGCCAAGGCCCCGTAAAACCACGAGATTATAGCCACAGAATCCCTGCTAAAACCCCAAATCAACAAGCCTACGCCGATTGCTGCAGCAGCTTGCCACTGTAGAACACGCCAAGGTGAAGGCTGCCAATGCGTTTGCCGCCATGCCTGCGCTTGCGCAGCAGTCAGCGGTTCAACATGGTCACCGCCATCGTCAAGACCTTCGTCTTCGTCTGGATATGCAGGCATCCGCACTTCTTCACGCTTCGGGCGATCTTGCAAGAACTCTGAATTCGCCACCATGACTGCTCACTGTTTGATACAAGCGCGCGATTATAAAAAGCAATGCTTTCAGCGCAGTACATTTCTCAGCCAGCTTGTAGGCTTATTGTCAACACGCCAAATACCAACATGCCAGGCATCCAATCAGCACAGACACTGCCAGTACATCCCCATCTTGACTTTCAGCTATAGCTGACTAGGCGCTATCACACCTGAAGAAATCAGCCATCTCATTAGGAGAGTGGTGCACGGCAATTCATTTCTATAGCTATCATGGCAGCCGATTTTCCCTGCACCGGTAATTTCAAGTACAGCCCACTATTTGCAGCCCCACAAGGAGACAGCATGAAACCCATACGCTTTCTACAGTTCGCTGGCATCGCAGCCTGTTTACTCAATGCCGGCTTGGCCAACGCAACAGATGCAGCGCCACTTTGGCCGAGCAAAAGTCTATCCCTCATCGTGCCGTTTGGTCCAGGTTCAAGCCCTGACACAATGTCGCGTGTTGTCGCAGATGAGGCCAGCAAAACTCTGGGCAAACCCATCGTCATTCTGAACAAGCCTGGCGCAAGTGGCAACATTGGTACGAACGACATTGCCAAGGCCAAGCCAGACGGCTACACATTTGGTGTCTCTATCACAGGGCCGCTAGTCAACAACCCTCTGATTGAAAAGTCGCTCCCCTTCAATCCTTCAAAAGACCTACAGCCCATCACTTTGGCTGTGCACCAGTACAACGTGCTGGTTGTACCAAAGAATTCACCTTTTCAATCTCTGCAGGAATTGATTGATGCAGCCAAAGTCAAAGATGCAAAACTGAATTTCCCATCGACAGGCGCGGGAACCGTTTCACATCTTGCCGTAGAACTGTTGCTAGATCGCACTGGCGGACAAGCCCTGCATGTGCCCTACCCATCCTCGCCTGCGGCTGTCACTTCCCTGCTCACGGGTGAAACAAATTTTGCTGCACTGCCGCCTGTCGCTGTAATGCCATTAATCAAAGACGGGCGTATCAAACCATTGGCTGTCGTTTCAACCAAAAGGCTGAGCTTCCTGCCAGAGGTTCCTACAGTCGCAGAACTAGGCTATCCCGGTATTGAAGGCTCAGGCTGGATTGGGTTTATTGCTCCTGCTGGCATCTCTCCAACCACTCTCGAGAAACTCAACAGAGCATTGACCGACGCCCTCAATAACGAAGCTGTCCAGACTCGCTTAAGCAGCATGTCCATGGAAGCGGCCCCCACCACCCCACAGGCCTTTGCAAGCTACATGCAAGAAGAAGCTGCTCGCTGGACGCCAATCATCCAACGCCTTGACTTAGCAGAAAAAAAGTAACCCACAATACGCGCACCCCATGACAATCTCTGCTACTTCCCCCTCACAGAGCAGTCCCGACTGGCTGCTCAATCAGTTAAGCCATCGCGACATTTTCTTTGCATCAGCCCAGCACCAGCTGCGCAGCCACAACCATGCAGAGGATCTGCATGCATACGCGCCCATCACCTCTGCGAGTGTGAATGCTCTTTTTGCACAGGCCCGGTCACGCGGACAAACAACGCCTACCCTGTTCGGGCTCATCCCTTTCGACACACAGTTGCCGGCGAGCCTGACCTTGCCGCTGCATGTGCAACATACACTCAGCCCCAACGACGCTTTGACCATTGGAGCCAACTCAGCGCAAGTGAGTCCGTCAGTACTAAGCAAAACACCCGTGCCAGCGCCTGAGGTTTACGGTCAGATGGTGGAGCGCGCACTGGAATTGTTCGCACAAGGCGATGTTAAAAAAATCGTCCTCGCGCGAGCCATGGACATTGCATTGGATGGTGCCATCGATCCCGAACACATCATGCGTGACCTGCTGACACGCAACCGCCATGGCTATACCTTCAACCTGCCTATCTGGGCTGAAGACGCACAATCCCAAGCCTCCATGATGGGTGCCAGCCCAGAGCTTCTTGTGCGTCGCGA
Organism: Lampropedia puyangensis; assembly: GCF_004833285.1. Classification (GTDB taxonomy): domain Bacteria; phylum Pseudomonadota; class Gammaproteobacteria; order Burkholderiales; family Burkholderiaceae_C; genus Lampropedia; species Lampropedia puyangensis. The sequence continues at coordinate 298,262 of NZ_STFG01000001.1, read as the reverse complement.
GGGGGAAATGGTCTACATCAATCCCTTGGCAGGCTCCATCCCGCGCCACTCTGACCCTGTGATCGACCAACAGCGGCATGAAGGCTTAGCCGCATCGGAAAAAGACCTGCGTGAGCATGGTTACGTGGTCAGCGACATTGCGCGCATTCTGGCCGAGCATTGCACAGAGTTGGATGTTCCTGAAACTCCCAGCGTGATTGGAACCGACGCGCTTTGGCACTTGTCGACATTCATCACCGCTCGACTCAAATCACCCCAGATGAGCGCTCTTGATCTGGGCCTTGCCCTGCACCCCACTCCTGCCATGTGCGGTTACCCGACCGCACAAGCGTTCGCAAGTATTCAAGCGCTCGAACCTTTTGCGCGCGAATATTTTGCAGGCCTTGTGGGCTGGCAAAAAGAAAATGGCGATGGTGAATGGGCTTTAACAATCCGCTGCGGTCGCTACGACGGTCAGCGCAGCTTCCGTCTCTATGCAGGAGCAGGCACTGTAGCTGGCTCAGATCCTGTAAGCGAGATTCGCGAAACAGAAACAAAAATGGCGACGTTCTTACGGGCCATCACGAAGAGCTAATCCAAGCAATCACTACAACCTCATGGCACGCACGACCACTTGCCAACGCTGCGGACAAAGGACTCTCGCCATTTCCCCATTGGCCGATGCGCTGACATCGTGTCGTGATGCCTTGCTGGCACGATCGCAGTGCGGCCCCACTATGGCAGAGGAGATATTTCAGCAAGTAACGAACTGCTCAAAACAAGAGGCACGTCAATGGTTCAAACACATCCAAAAATGTCCACAAGTTTGGCTAACCCAAGACGCCTTAAGTATTGTTGCTGCCATCGACCTTGCCTTTGGTGATATACCAAAACCGGCACATTTCACAGACCACACCCATTGCCCAGAGTGCGCTGATCACGATCAGAACCTTCGCAGCCATCAACGCGAATCGATCCCAAGAGACGCACTTGGTTGCCCGGGGTATGACCCCATCACTTTCTGCTCCCCCGACGGAGTGGCGTACTACATGCCCGCATTAGTTCGCTACGCTTTAGCGCCCAGTCACTTCGACGACCGCGAATGGTATGGTGAGCAGTTACTCTACTTCCTAGGAAATGATAGCAACACAGTGCGGCACTTCAACCCGCAGCAAAAACAAGCCTTGCTTGCGGTAGTGCATTTTCTGCAGTCATCCCCTGACTGGGTCACAACAATGAGTGGCAGCAGCCACCAAGTCGACCTATGCATGGCGGAGCAAGCACTCATATCCACTTTGTAAGCGCAGCCATCACAGCACAATCCCCACCTCATTGCATGACGCCCAAAACGGCTGGGCACTGCGCAATTGGAACCGCTGCGCCAAGGCACTCGCAGAGGTGATGCGATCCAGCCTGAACGTGCGTACAGCTTGGCGTTGCAGGTCCCAGGCCAGCACATACCAAAATGGCCATGCCAGTAATAAATACTGCGCCTCGATCATTCGTTCGCTGTGCGTTTGCTTCCCATCGATGTAACGAATTGCTAGCACTGTCTGATGGACAAACGCGCTATACACCACCTCCAAAATAGTCGGGTCACGTCTGCGCACACTCTGCTGCACATCAACAGAAACCGGTGATGCGACCCGTATTCTTTTGCGCAAGCGGGCGATGGCATTGCGGTCTGCAGGGGAAAAACTACGCCCCAGTTGGCGGCGCAAATCGGCGTGGCGACTGGCCTGCGACAAGCCCAAGGCCTCAGACAGTGCCAGTGCCATCAAGAGCTCAATGGCGTCTGCACTGCGCAGTGTCATGCGCCCGGAGGCCCAGCGCTGCGCAATCTGAATGCCCCCGCCTTTGCCCGATGCACTCTGCAATGCCCAGCCCTGCTCACGCAACACATCCAAATCTCGCGCCAAAGTGCGCTCGCTAACTTGCAGCTCTTGCGCCAAAGCCGCCACAGCATGCACTTCGCCATCCGACAAGCGATCAGCTAATGCTTCCAGACGATTCAAACGAGCGTGCAATGTACGTTCTTGCATGGTGTGTGGTTGGGGCCGCAGTCAAGTCATTATCTTTTACTGCCATTGAATGGCAGCAATACCTGGATCATCGCACACTCGTTCAACCTATAGAGAAACACCGTATGCATACCATTGAATGGGCACCATTCAGCCTCGCTCCTAACGCCACTGAAGCACAACTGCTAGCCGCATCCGCAGCCATTCAACCTTTACTGCAAGCACAACCCGCCTACCAGTCACGCCAGCTTCTAAAGCTGGGAGCCGGACGCTACGCAGACATGCTGCATTGGCGCTCGCAGCACGAAGCGCAAGAGACCCTTGCTGCGTTGCTGGATACCGATGCATTTAGACATTATTTCGCATTGATGCAGACCGATGCAGCGCCCATATGGATCGAGCCCCTGTTCACGCACGCACACACTGCGAAGAGCATTCAAGGTCTTGAATTTTCCTTGTTCCGATTGCGCCCGGGGATCTCAGAAACCTCCCTAATGCATGCGGCCCAACACATGGCAGCTTCACTCTACCAAGGCCAACCGGGGTTTGAGGCACACATGATCATGCGCAACGAGACCGACCCCACGCTATTGGCTGATGTAGTGCTGGCAGACAGCGCACAACACGCCCGCGCCTTGTGTGGGCGCTGGGGGCAAGGGCCATTTCATCCCGATTGCCAAGACTATTTGGACATGATCGACCCAACCACTGTGCAGTTAGCATTTTGGAGTCGTGTGGAATAAAGACGTATTTACGATATAGACGCGGCTGGCAAGCCCTTGCACAAAACACCATGCGCCTCTCATGCCCCAGACCGAGCGGCACATCAAGCTGATGTTCAGGTGACTGCGTTGCGCTGGTGAAACCGTGGCTGCTTCCACTCCTGCGATTGCATTACCTCGCGCAAATGCTGCACGGCTTGCCATACATCACCAAAGCTGGTGTAAAGCGGCGTGAAGCCAAAACGCAAAATATCCAGATGTGGGCTGCCTGGGCCACCTCCTGCACGAAAGTCCCCAATCACACCACGCGCTATCAGTGCTTGCACAATCGCATAGGCTCCGCTGTCTTTTGCATCAATACCGCTGCCGTAGGTGCGCGTCAAACTCACTTGTGAGCCGCGTTGCGCATGCATCTGGGGTGTTGCCACGCCAAAGCCGTACGCACCACACTCCTGCTCAACCAGGCGCATGAAGGTGTCTGTCAGTGCCAAGGATTTTTTACGCAACGCAGCCATCCCACCCAAAGCTTGGGCTTGCGCAAACACCTGGAGGCCGCACTCCAACACCGACATACTGATGATGGGCTGGGTGCCACACAAATACCGTTCAACGCCAATCGCAGGCTGGTACTGAGGGTCAAAAGAGAATGGCAAGGCATGACCATGCCAACCTGACAACGGCTGCTCAAAACGGTTAACGTGCCGCGGGTGCGCCCATACGAACGCTGGAGCGCCGGGGCCACCGTTGAGGTATTTATAAGTGCAACCAATCGCAAAGTCGGCTTGTGCTGCATTCAAATCAACCGGAACTGCGCCTGCGCTATGGCACAAATCCCAGACGGTCACAATACCCACACCATGGGCCGTACGGGTCACAGCCTCCATATCGTGCATTGCGCCGGTACGGTAGTTCACGTGCGTGAGCAGCAAAACAGCAACATCCTCCTTCAAGGAATCAGCCAACTCCTCTGGCTCAATCAACACCAAATCCAAGTCAAACTGTTGGCACAGCGACTGCGCAATATACAAATCGGTTGGGAAATTAGCACGCTCGGAAACCACTTTGCGACGCTGAGGCTGCTCAGCTTGAGCAATACGCAAGGCGGCATGCAGCACCTTGTAGAGGTTGATGGAAGTGGTGTCTGTCACGACCACCTCCTCCTGCTTCGCTCCAATCCATGGCGCGATCAGATTGCCCATGCGTTGCGGCAAATGCACCCAATCCGCACTATTCCATGCACGAATGAGTTGCGTACCCCACTCCTGCGCAACCACTTCTTGGGCACGCTGCAATGCGGCTTTGGGTTGAACACCCAGTGAATTACCATCTAAATAAATAATGCCGTCTGGCAATTGAAACTGCGAACGCAGTGGTGCCAACAAGTCTTGCGCATCCCACTGTCGGCAAAGGTCGGCGGTGATTTTTTCAGTCATGAACATCGTCTCCATGTCAAGCAGCATGCCACACGACATGTTCTGTATAGCCTTGATCTAAGCGTCTATTCTGCACGGCAAACAGAGCGATCCTGCGCAAATCAGCGTTACAAACCAAGCTTATTTAGCGGCGAGAAAAAAACGGTTTTAGCCGCCAAACAATTTCAGCAAACAAGCGCGCAGCCAACGATTGGCTTGGTCTTGATGAAACTTCGGATGCCAAAAGCAATAGGTCTTCAGCGTTAAATCAGCCCCATCCAACCGGGCCACAGACAATCCCAACGTTGTCGCAAACTCCTGCGCTAATCGTTCAGGAACAATAGCCATCGCATCGGTTTGCGCCACCACCAGTGGCACCGTAACTTGGCTTGCACAATAGTGGTGAGCGCCCGATGCGCCGGCTGCGCTCAGCAACAGGCGCTGTGCTTGCGCATAACCGCCCTGAGGTTGATGCACCAGCACACAACGCGAATGCGCCAGCATTGTGGGCTGCAACAGCGGCAGACTGCCTCTAGCCCCTGGCTGCTGGTGCTTATCCGCTTTCCCTTGGCGTTTATTGGTAAAGCCTGCGCGTTTGAAATGAGGATGGTCTGCTCTTGCAATCACCACAAATGACTGCTCAAACAGCAATTGCTGCATCGCACCTTGTGGCATGTCTTCAAAAGCGCCGATGGCCAAATCCACACTGCCCGCGCGCAAAGCCTCCTGCACACTGGCAACGCCATTGGATGCCAACTGAGGCGTATGCACAGCAAGCCGAACATTGGGCGCATGGGTGTCGCAATAGGCAATCCATTGCGGCATGAAATGCACTTCTGCCACATCCAGCATTGCGACAGTGAATTGCCGTGAGCTGGTTTTAGGATCAAACGCGACTGGTGAGCGCAAATGGTGCGCTATCGAGCTCAATGCTTGCGCCACAGGCTCTGCCAACTGCTCAGCAAACGGTGTGGGCTGCATGCCACTGCGACCAGAACGCACAAACAATGCATCTCCGGTAGCTTGGCGTAGCCGTGCCAATGCACCACTCACAGCAGGTTGCGACATGCCCAAGGATTGGGCGGCGCGTGTCACACTGCACTCTTGCATCAGGCATTGAAAAACCAGCAGCAAGTTCAAATCAAAGTGCTTTAAATGGGAGGCAATAGGCATGGTGTTTCACGATCATGGTGTGCATGGTGCCAATCAAAAACTATCAGAAATACAAATAATTAATATAACAATATCTTTATTGAAAATAATTCTTCAAGCACGACAATGCCTCCATTGACCATTATTCAGGAGACAAACCATGCCCCATTCCGACACTACAGACTTGCAGTACATGAGTGGTTTTGCCAACGAATGGGCGACCGAAGCCTTGCCCGGCGCCTTGCCTGTTGGACAGAATTCCCCACAAATTTGTCCCTATGGCCTGTATGCCGAGCAGCTTTCGGGCTCTGCCTTTACTGCGCCACGCCATGCCAACCGCCGCACCTGGTTCTACCGCATTCGCCCTGGCGCAGCACACACGCCCTTTGAAGCGATTGGCAATGGCCATCTCAGCCTCGACTTCCAAGACATCCCAACAACACCGAATCAATTGCGCTGGGACCCTCTGCCACTGCCCCCCGCGCAAGAGTCCGTCGACTTCATTGATGGCCTGCATACCATGGCAGGCAATGGCGATCCTCATGGACAAAGTGGTACAGCCATTCATCTCTACGCCATCAATCGTTCTATGCAAGGGCGTTTTTTCTACAACGCTGACGGGGAAATGCTGATTGTTCTGCAGCAAGGGCGCCTGCGCTTTGCAACAGAATGCGGCCTGATCGAGGCTGAACCGCAAGAAATTGTCGTCATTCCACGAGGCATTCGGTTTCGCGTCGAACTGCTCGATACAGAGGCACGCGGCTATATCTGTGAGAACTATGGTGCGCCTTTTCAGTTACCTGACCTTGGCGTCATTGGCTCCAACGGACTTGCCAACCCACGAGACTTCCAGACCCCTGTGGCGTGGTACGAAGATGTGGATGGCCAATTCGAATTGATTACCAAGTTTGGCGGCAATCTCTGGAAGGCACAGCTCGACCACTCCCCACTCGATGTCGTCGCGTGGCATGGCAACTTCGCCCCCTACAAGTACGATCTGCGGCGCTTTAACACGATTGGCTCCATCAGTTACGACCATCCAGACCCTTCAATTTTTTTGGTGCTGCAATCGCCTTCAGACACGGCGGGTGTGGACACAATCGATTTCGTGATTTTCCCCCCTCGCTGGTTGGCTGCAGAAAACACTTTCCGTCCACCATGGTTTCACCGCAATATTGCCAGCGAATTCATGGGTTTGATTGTGGGCGAGTACGATGCCAAAGCCGATGGATTCCGTCCAGGCGGCGCCAGCTTGCACAACTGCATGAGTGGCCATGGTCCTGACGCAGCCACGTTCGAGAAAGCCAGCCAGATCGATACCTCCACACCACACAAAGTCGATGCGACCATGGCCTTCATGTTCGAAACGCGCCACGTCATTCGTCCTACACAAGCCGCGCTCTCTTCAGCACAACTGCAAGCCAATTACCACCAATGCTGGCTGGATGTGAAAAAGCACTTCAACCCAGCGAAAAAGTAAAACAACTACGGAGCCCTCATGCATTCATTGCTGACACCCAACGCCACACATGACACCAACCTCACCAGTTGGGTGGCCTCGGCCAACGTCCCCCATGCTGACTTTCCTATTCAAAATTTGCCTTGGGGACGCTACCGCCCGCTAGGTGATCGCACTGGTGATGATGCGCCATCTTGGCGGCTGGGCGTTGCCATTGGGGACTACATTCTCGATGCCCGCGCCGCCGGCGTGATTGATACAGACGACTTGAATACCATCATGGCGTTGCCTGTGCAGCAGCGTCTGCAAATCCGGCAGCAACTCTCAGATGGATTAAAAACAGGAAGCGCTCAGGAAAAAGCCTGGAGCAAGCTGCTGACTGCGCAATCCCAAGCACAAATGGGCCTTCCCTGCCATATTGGTGATTACACCGATTTCTACACGGGCATCCACCACGCCACATCTGTAGGTAAGCTGTTTCGCCCAGATCAGCCTTTAATGCCCAACTACCAATGGGTGCCTATCGGTTACCACGGCCGCAGCTCCTCCATTGGCGTCAGCGGTAACAACTTCAAACGCCCGCAAGGCCAAACCAAAACACCTGATGCGCCAACCCCCAGCTTTGGCCCCAGCAAGCGCTTGGACTATGAGCTAGAACTGGGCTTTTTGGTGGCACAAGGCAATGCACAAGGTTCCTGCATTGCACTGGAGCAAGCGGAAGAACATCTGTTTGGAGTCGTACTGCTCAACGACTGGTCTGCACGCGATATTCAGGCATGGGAGTACCAACCGCTGGGGCCGTTTCTCGCGAAGAACTTTGCCTCGACGATTTCGCCATGGGTCATCACCAACGAGGCGCTAGCCCCATTTCGCAGCGCCTTCACACGTGCGCCCAATGACCCGCAGCCACTGCCTTATTTGGATGGCCAACAAAACCGAGAAAAAGGCCAACTGGGCATCACGTTAGAAGTGCTTCTGCAAACAGCCCAAATGGCACAAAACAATGAACCACCAGCACGCCTGAGCATTGGTCGTGCCGACCAAGCAGCCTATTGGACCGCTGCGCAATTGATTGCCCATCACACCATCAATGGCTGCAATCTGCAGCCTGGTGATTTACTAGGTTCCGGCACCCTTTCTGGCGCAACCCCCCACGAGGCAGGCTCGCTACTTGAATTGACCCAAGGCGGCAAACAGCCAATCACCCTGCTCAATGGCGAGCTACGCACTTTCTTGCAAGACGGCGACACCTTGATCTTGCGCGGCTGGTGCGAGCGCGAAGGTGCTGCCAGAATTGGTTTAGGCCAGGTACAAGCCACTATTTTGCCTGCTTAAACGCACTGCGCCATTGCAATCAAACCCAGCCTTTGTGCTGGGTTTTTTCATGGCCAACTGCAAGCCCCCACTAAACAGCGCACACGACATTTATTACGCCTTGATGAAATCAAAAGATACCTGAGTTCACACAAATACTAATGATCTATTGTTATCATTTAAGGAAAATACCGACCATTCACTGCCATGAAATGCCGTAAAGCACGATGCATGCTGCAGCCTTGCGCTGCAGCGAGGCAAGCGCCCATGGCACGAATGCCCCCTGTTCTTCACTTTTGTATTGAAACCATGACAACTTTGATTTCTACTGCACATCCCCGCCGACGCTTCTACCTCATAGGTGTCGCCGCATCTTCAGCGTTGATCAGCTACGGCCATAACGCGCAAGCCCACGAACATACTAGCGAACAAAACCAGACCCAGGCAGCCCATGTGCACGGCGTGGTGCAACTGGATGTGGCCGTTGATGGCTCTGACCTGGTGCTGCAATTGACTGCGCCGCAAGCCGATATCACCGGCTTTGAGCGCGCTGCGCAAACCGAGGCAGAAAAACAAACCGTGGCCCAGGCGATTGAAAAATTGAAACTCCCAAGCCTCATCGCACTCAATGCCAGTGCGGCTTGCAAGCTAGTCGACACCGATATTGACGGCCTGGGCGCAGATAGCCACGATGCGCACGATAAAGACCATGGCAAGGCGCATGACCACAGTCATGAAACTGACACAAAAGCAAAGGATCATGGCCACCCTGAACACGCAGCCCAAGATAAAAAGGCCGCCAAAGACGAGCATGACCATGCCGATGAGCACGACCACGATCACGACCACAAAGAGGGCGAACACAGCCACGCTCACAACGACGTCAGCGTCAGCTGGCAGTGGCATTGCGACCATGCCCAGCAGCTCGAATCGATTGATGTGCAGCTGGCCAAGCAGTTCAGCAGCATCCACACCATCAACGTGCAAATGGCCATGCCACAAGGCCAATTCAGCCGCACGCTCAAAACAGGCGAAACCCGTCTGACCTGGAAATAAATCTCACCTAGCCGCTTCGATGACTTCAGCCATTTTGCAGATTCAACAGCTCTCGTTTCGCTGGCCCACTCAATCCACACCGTGTTTGCTGATCGATGATTTCAGCGTTGTCAAAGGAGACACCGTGTTTCTGCATGGCCCCAGTGGCAGTGGCAAAAGCACTTTGTTGTCGCTGATGGCTGGCGTCTTCTTGCCACAGCAAGGTCAGGTCCGTGTGGACGGCCATGCCTGGTCTGATTGGCGTGCCTCGGCCCGCGATGGCTACCGCGCCCAAAAGCTAGGCTATATCTTTCAGCAGTTCAACCTGCTGCCGTATTTGAGCGTACAAGACAATGTCTTGCTACCCTGTCGCCTGTCTGCGCCAAGAGCACAAGCCGCGCTGCAGCAACACGCCAGCCTAGATGCCTCCGCCCAACACTGGCTCGCGGCCATGGACATTCCGCAAAACGCTTGGCAGCAGCCAGCGCGTGCGCTGTCGGTTGGCCAGCAGCAGCGCGTGGCTGCAGCCCGCGCACTGATTGGCTCGCCAGCCTTGATCATTGCCGATGAGCCCACCTCGGCCCTGGATGAAAACCGCCGCGACGCGTTCATGGACTTGCTGCTTTCGGCCTGCCAGCAAGCCCACAGCTCGGTCATTTTTGTCAGCCACGACCAGCGGTTGGCGTCGCGCTTTATGCGCCAAGTGAGCCTGACCGACATCAACCGCGCCATGACTGCGCCCGCCACGGCGTAAAGCACGCAAAGCTTTGTGCTGCGTTATTCGCCCTCTTGCGCTGTGCGCTAAAAAATCCCCGACTGTGTTATGACCGCCTTGATTCGCCTTGCCTGGCAAAGTGCCTGGAACCGCCGCTTCACTTTGTCTTTAACCGTTTTCTCGATTGCCTTGTCGGCCTTCATGCTGATGGGAGTCGAGCGCATTCGCACCGATGTGCGTGAGGGCTTTACCTCGGCCGTCTCTGGCACCGACTTGATTGTGGGCGCGCGCACCGGCCCGGTGCAATTGCTGCTGTATTCGGTGTTTCGCATTGGCGCTGCCACCAACAACATCCGCTGGAGCAGCGTGGAAGACATTGAGAACATGCGCGGCGTCAAATGGGTGATCCCGATGTCGCTGGGCGACTCGCACCGGGGCTTTTCGGTGCTGGGCACATCCAGCGCGTATTTTGACCATTTCCGCTATGGCGACCAGCAAGCTTTGGAGCTGCAGCAAGGCAAGCCATTTGAGGACTTGTTTGACACCGTGCTGGGTGCCGATGTGGCCCGCCAGCTCGGCTACAAACTGGGCGACCGCATCACTTTGACGCATGGTGCAGGTGGGCCCATCAACGCGATTGAGCATGACGACAAGCCTTTTGTCGTGATCGGTATTCTGGCTGCCACCGGCACGCCGGTGGACCGCACCGTGCACATCAGCCTGGAAGCCATGGAAGCCTTGCACATCGACTGGCGCGCTGGCGTACGCCTGCCCGGCCAGAATGTGGATGCACAAGCCGTGCGCGAGCTGAATTTGAAACCCAAGAACGTCACCGCCGTGATGGTGGGCTTGCAATCACGCGCACAAGTATTTTCAGTGCAGCGCCAGATCAACAACTTCCGCACCGAGCCTTTGATGGCCATCATGCCCGGCGTAGCGATGGATGAGTTGTGGCGCTTGATTGGCACCGGCGAAAAATCCCTGCTGCTGATGTCAGGCATGGTCGCCTTTGTCAGCCTGTTGGGCATGGTCGCTGTGGTGTTGGCTGGCCTCAATGAGCGCCGCCGCGAGCTGGCAGTGTTGCGTGCTGTGGGGGCTAAGCCGCTGCACATCATTGGCCTCTTGGGTTTGGAAGGCGCGCTGGCAACCCTTGCTGGCGTGCTGATCGGCTGTGTCACGCTGTGGGCTGCGGGCTTGGCCTTGGCACCTTGGTTGCTGAGCCAGTTCGGACTGGCCCTGCACTTTTCCTCGATCACCAGTTTGCAATGGTGGATTCTGGCGGGGTTGTTGGGCACGGGTTTCCTAGCCAGCCTTATTCCCGGTTGGCGCGCTTATCGCCTGTCGCTGGTCGATGGTTTGTCGCCACCGGCTTGAAATACCACCACTTCTCTCTACACCTACCTCGTTGAAGCACGTTGCCCAAACGCTAAACTTGCCCATACACCTTATCCACTGGTACCTGCACCATGACTCTAAAAAACCTTAGCTCCATTCGCCTTGGCAGCACCTTCAAACGCCATACGATCCACTTCATCATGGCCTTATCTTTGGGCTGCGGCGTGTGCCTGCTGGCACAAACGCCAGCAGTGGCCAGCAGCAGCGAAAAAATCCAAACCGTGAGCTGGGACGATCTGGTACCTGCTAATTGGGATCCCAGCAATGAATTTCTGGACCTGATGGAGCAAGGCGCAGCCGACTGGGAAGACAGCGATCCACGTGCCGCCCAGTTATACGAGCGGATGCGAAAAATCTGGGACAGTGCCCCCACTGTCAATACCTACAATGGCAAAAAAATTCGTCTGCCCGGCTACGTAGTGGCGCTGGAAGAAGGCAAGCAAGGTTTGACAGAGCTGCTGCTGGTGCCGAACTTTGGCGCCTGCATCCACACACCACCACCACCGGCCAATCAAATCATCCACATCAAACTGGACAAACCTGTCAAAGGTTTTGTCTCACTTGATGCGGTATGGGTGACTGGCGAATTGGAAGTCAACCGCACCGATTCAGATATGGGCGTAAGCGGCTACAGCCTTAAAAATGCCAGCCTGCAGGCTTACAAAGGGGAAAAATAACAGGCGCTTCTTTTCTCCGCATTCGAAATGCAGGACCACACAAGCCCCTCAATCGCAGCTGCCCGACTGATTGAATAACTAGCAGTCTCTTGCACAACGCAAACATGGCGCATGCACAACACAGACAACAAAGATTCAATGGAGAAAAGATGGAAACCCAACAACTGCATCGTGGTCGGTTAATTGACCACATTCAACTGGTGGTTCGGGATTTACCATCCAGCTTCACGTTTTATGAAGCCGTTCTGGCCTCTCTTGGAGTGCCCATGGGTGGCACAGGGGAAGGCTACTTCTGGGCTGACGAATTGTTTGTCACTGCCATTGGCAGTCCTGCTGCACTCGGGGTACTGACTGGGCGCCACCATCTTGCGTTTCAGGCCCAAGACCGAGCAATGGTGGATCGCTTCTACCAAACAGCATTGGCCCACGGAGGAAAAGACCACGGAGCGCCAAGTGTGCGTGCCTACCATCCAGGGTACTACGCAGCTTTCGTACTGGACCCTGATGGCAATAATATAGAGGCCGTCTTTCACGGTGAAGCAACGAGAAGTGCGGCCTCAGTGTCCATCACGTTCTAAGAACGTATTCAAAACACAGAAACCTGCACGGGCCAGCGCAATTATTCGGGTATCTCGCGTTGAGTGTTTTGCAATGCCTGCTCCAGATCGCGTTTGATCTGATTTTGCACTTGCTGGGCATTGCCTGCGTTGACCTGCGGCACCACGCCCCCCTCAGACGATAGCGAGGCACCAGCAATGGGCTCTGGCGCAACCGTTGGCTGGAGCTGTTGCTTCATCAACACCGCGATGATGGCTAACGTCAAAATCACCCCCATCAAGCTGAAAATCATGCGCATGGAATTCCTTTATAAAACACGGCTAAAACGCACAGCAACGACTGCTCCTTAGCCTCTTACGGCAAATCCGCAATGGCAACCGGATCACCCTCTTCGCGCGGGCCAATGGTGCGGCCCAATCGCTGGCTCAAAGACTGTGGTTGCCCACTCAAGATAGCGCCATACACGGTGGCATTGGCCAGCACCTTCTGAACATAATCGCGCGTTTCATTGAACGGCACATTCTCTGCCCAGATGGCCGCTTCCAAGGTTGGACCGTTGCGCCAGTTGCGCGGCCGCCCGGGCCCTGCGTTATAGCCGGCTGCAGCCAAGGGCATCGAGCCTGCAAACTCATCCAACGCTAACTTCAAATATGCCGTGCCAATTGCAATATTGGTTTCTTTGTCGTTGATGTCGCTGGCTTTGAAATCGGTCAAACCAATTTTTTTAGCCGTCCAGCGCGCTGTTGCTGGCATGACCTGCATCAAGCCCGAGGCGCCCACAGTCGAACGCGCATCCATGATGAAGCGGCTTTCTTGCCTAATCAGCCCATAAACATAAGCGGGATCCAGTTCGATCTCCGCCGTCCGCTTGACCACGGCATCATGAAAAGGCATGGGGTAACGTTGGCTAAAACTCATGAATGACTGGGTGCGCTCACTGGTGTTGATGCAACGATCCCATACTTTGTACTCACAGGCCAGATCAGCCGCAGCAAGCAGATCACGGTCAGTCAAGCCTCCGTTGTCATGCAAATTGGTTGCGTAGTTCCACTCGCGCACGCCTTCACTACGCAAACCAATATTGATGGCGTATATACTGCGCAGCAAACTGGGATTGGTGCGCGCCCGCGCCTTTTCATCTGCCGTCAAAGCGGCAGGTTCTGGCACAACAGAAATTTTCCCTCCCAACTCTGCCTTGGCCAGCTGCTCATAAAAACCAACGGTGCCTGCAATGCCTTGCAGCATGCGTTGGGCCAAAGCCTGACTCTCAGGCTTTCCTGAAGCCAGCAACGCCCTGGCACGCCAATAGGCCCATGTAGGTGACTGTTGATCGTCCGCACTCATGGCATCAATGGTTTTTGCTACGGTATCCCATTGGCCTGCGCGCAAGGCAGCGCGCACTTTCCAATGCTGCTGCTCGTCAATCAGGTTGCGGTCGTCTTTGACGTTGGCAAAGTAGCTATTGGCTTCTGGCGCAAGGCGGATACCTGCCCAACGGCCAATGCTGCCCCACACATAGTCCCGATCCTTTGCGGCAATACGCGCTGCCCATTTACCTTGCATTTGTGCGGCTGCGGCAACTGCATCAGAACTGGCTAACCGCGCCAACGCCAATGGCACCAAGGCCAGACGTGCTGGGTCTGTGGTTGTTGCCTTGTGATCTAGAAATGCCGCAGGTTTACCCATTGCGTTACCGACATGCACTAAGGACTGCGGTGACACAATCGCAACCGCTGCGCGCACCACTCCAGGACGATTGGCGTGGGCCCCCATGCGTGCACGCTGCCACACCTCTTCAGCTTTAACGCGACCATCGCTGTAAAACTCTTGCACAGCGTGGGTGCAGCCATCATCCGCATTGCGTTGCCCATACCAAAGTGACAGCACTTGGTGTGGCGCTGAAGGCGCTGCCTTGCCTTGAATATCTTCAATCAGCAGCTCATAGCACTGTACCTGCGGGTCGTCTTGCATGCGAAAGCCTGCTGCATAGTGGGAAAACTCCTCCCATAAGCGGCGCTGGCCCAACAGCAGCATCCAATCATTGCGCAGTCTGTCTTCAAAATATGTCCCTCGGTAGCGGGCCAGAAAAACATCGACCTCTTGCCGTGTGGCAGTTTGCAAACGGTTGTTCAATTCCCAGTACGCGCCCCAGCCTTCAAGGGCGTGGCCCTGTACATTCGGCAACAGCTGTGTGAGTCGAGCCTGGTTCTTAGTGCCATAGGCCTGGCGCATGTCCAGAATTGCCTGATCGCCCAAGGCTTTAGGCAAGGCAGCTTGCTGCGCATAGGCATTGTGGGTCAGTGCCACAAAAGCGGCGCAAAGTGGTGTCAGAATGGTGGTCAGTCGCATGTCGGGAATTATCAAATGAACAAAGCCACGCTGAGAAAAACATTGGTAGAACGACGGGTTAATATGGCCAACCGCGTCGAAAAAAATGCACAACTGCAACAAGTGATGCGAATCTGGCTTGTCAGCAGGCCTGAAACGGTCATCGGTGCCTATTGGCCCATCAAAGGCGAATTCGACCCTCTGCCGGCCTTGCACCGCTGGAAAGAGGATGGCGAGTTACAAGACGAGCCTATCATGCGCCGGATTGCCTTACCCGTGGTCGATAAAGTCAATAAAACTTTGCGCTTTCATGCTTGGCATCCTGGCTGCCCGATGGAAGAAGATGCTTACGGCATTCCCAAGCCCAAAGACACTGAAATCCTCGAACCCACTTTGCTGTTTGTGCCTTGTGTCGGTTACAGCGCAGGAGGCTACCGCCTGGGTTACGGCGGAGGTTTTTACGACCGCACGCTGGCTGAGCTTTCGCCACGGCCATTCACTGTGGGTCTGGGCTATGGCGAAGGGTACGTGGACGACTTTGAACCGGAGCCACATGACATTCCATTGGATGCGATTCTGAACAACAATGGCGTTGTCTGGCCTGTGTAGGCCTTGTGCACTGAGCCTACACTTCACTTCGAGGAAATCGCTATGTCTCAACCTCTGACGCTTTATATTGGCAACAAGAACTACTCTTCGTGGTCCATGCGCATTGGAGTACTGCTGAAAGAAAAGGACATCGAATTTCGAGAAATCAAAGTCCGTTTTGACAGCTTCTCACCACAGTCGGAGTTCAAAAAAACCATTCTGGCCATCAACCCCACAGGTACGGTTCCTGTCTTAGTGGACAACAACCTGGTGATTTGGGACTCGTTGGCCATTGCCGAGTATTTGGCGGAAAAATTTCTGGAACGCCAGCTGTGGCCAGATGGGGTCGCGCAGCGTGCACGGGCACGCAGCCTATGCGCAGCCATGCACGGGGGCTTTACGGCCTTGCGCAACGCATGCCCCATGAACATCGAAGCCAAGCTGCCTGAAGTTGGTGCTTTAGCGTGGCGCGACAATGCGGCATTGCGCGCCGATGTCGCCCGTTTGGAGACGCTACTGGGAGAGTCACTACAGCGCAACAGTGGCCCCTTTCTATTTGGAGAGCAATTCAGCATTGCCGATGCGTTTTACGCCCCCGTGGTGATGCGCCTGCAAACCTATGCCCTGCCAGTTTCGGCAACTCTTCTGGCCTATATGAAGCACATCACAAACCTGCCCAGCGTGCAGGGCTGGATCGTTGACGCACTGCAAGAACATGACTTCAGAGCCTTTGAAGAACCCTACCGTTTAGAACACACGGTCAATCCATAAAAGGCCCGACCCTGCTCACTTATGCCTCAAGCAACAAACGCCTGTCCCCACACCACCTTGCCAGACACAGTCGCGGTTTACATGGTCGGCGGCGCTGTGCGCGACCGGTTGCTGGGTAGAGCGGTACAAGACCACGATTGGGTCGTCATTGGTGCCACGCCTGCCTTAATGGAGGCGCATGGTTTCACCCCAGTAGGCAAAGACTTTCCCGTTTTCTTGCACCCACAAACACACGAGGAATATGCACTGGCCCGCACCGAACGCAAAAGTGGCCATGGGTATAAAGGTTTTACGGTATATGCCGATACCGACGTGTCGCTGGAAGAAGATTTGGCCCGCCGTGACCTGACCATCAATGCGATGGCAGTTCGCACGCATGCCGACGGGTACGAAGAATGGGTAGACCCTTTTCATGGTCAGCAAGACATTGCCGGAAAAGTGCTTCGCCACGTCACACTTGCCTTCACCGAAGACCCTTTGCGCATTTTGCGACTAGCGCGTTTTGCCGCACGATTTGGTGATTTTCATGTAGCCCCTGAAACCCAGACCCTGATGCAGGAAATGGTTAGCGCCGGCGAGGTTGCGCATTTGGTCGCCGAGCGTGTATGGCAAGAATTGGCCCGTGGCTTGATGGAAAACGCCCCCACGCGCATGTTTGAAGTGTTACGCGATTGCGGTGCATTGGCCATCGTGCTGCCCGAGCTTGATGCCCTTTGGGGCGTACCACAACCAGCAGAACACCATCCTGAAATCGACACGGGGCTGCACACCATGATGGTGCTAGAACAAGCCGCACAAAGCCAGGCTCCCTTAGCAGTACGCTTTGCCGCACTCATGCACGATTTGGGCAAAGGCACAAGCGACCCCGAGCAATGGCCACGCCACATTGGTCATGAAATTCGCGGTAAGGACCTGATAGAGGCCATGGCCCAACGCCTCAAAATTCCTGCCGAGATACGCGAATTGGCAGCCCTTGTTGCACAAGAACACACGAATATTCACCGCAGCTTGACCATGACAGCCGCCGCCCTGGTGCGGCTCCTCGAGCGTTGCGACGCATTGCGCAGACCTGAACGCTTCGCGTTGGCACTTTGGGCCTGTGAATGTGACGCGCGAGGCCGCCAAAGCTTTGAACAATCGCCCTACCCACAGCGCTCTTTTCTATTGGCTGCCCTGCACGCAGCCCAGCAAGTGGACACTGCCAGTATTGCCCAACAAGCTGCGCAAAAAGGCCTGCGTGGCGACCAGATTGGGCAGCACATTCACATGGCCCGCGTACAGGCCGTGCAAGCGGCCTCGGCCTCTTAAAAGCCGCAGCTCATCTTGATATAAAGTCGCAGAACTTGCCGTACTACTCGTACTGCATTCGGCCTACCGCCTGACCTCAACCGAAATCCTTAGGTCTGCTGGGTTGCGTCAAAAGTTCTCAAAACGTGTTTACGCCCTGCACACTTGGCGAGCTGCTGGGCAGCCCCAACAACCAGATTACTGAAGCGGAATGCTGTGTGGGGTGTCAGACGCACACAACTGAGCCCAGCTTGGTGGCTGCGCATCATACAAACGGTCTTTAGCGTAGGCTGTTCCCCATGTGCGCATGGCAATCAGCACAGGCTTGAGACTTTGCCCTAAAGCGGTCAGTTCATAGTCTACGCGCGGGGGCACTTCAGCATACACCGTGCGCAGCACAATGCCTGCATCCTCCAACTCGCGCAACTGTAGCGTCAGCATCCGCTGGGTAATGCTGCCTATGCTTTTACTCAACTCGCTAAAACGCTTTTTACCATGCAGCAAGTGAAACAAAATGATAGGTTTCCAGGTTCCCCCCATGACGGACAAGGTGACCTCTACCGCACAACCACTTTTGCTATTGAGTCGCTTCATGCCAATCTCCCAAGTGCAATCCCTATAACCAAACATCTTAGCTAAATACAGACGCTGCGCATTACTTACATTTTTAATACTACCCCACAAATATGTTGGTTCTAGCGCAGTTTCGACTTAAGCGGCACGATGCACAACATCATCGTTTTTTGAAGGATACAGTCATGAAAGCCATTCAACTTGCAGCCCCAGGCGGCCTGGAACATATTCAACTGGTTGAGCTGCCATCCCCAGCAGCTCCCGCTGCTGGCGAAATACAGGTACGCATTCACGCCAGTTCGCTCAACTACCATGACCTGCTGGTGGCATCGCAACCCAATGCGACAGCAGATGCTCGCATCCTTATGGCCGACGGTGCTGGCACCATCACGGCCATTGGCGCAGGTGTGCACGAATTCGCAGTGGGTGATGCGGTTGTTTCCACATTCTTCCCACAATGGCTATCGGGTCGTCATGTGCCTTCTGATTTCGCAATGGTGCCTGGTGATGGGGTTGACGGGTTCGCCCGCGAAAGCGTCACCATGCCGGCAACAGCCTTCACCAATGCCCCCAAAGGATGGAGCCATGCAGAAGCGGCCACCCTGACCACCGCAGGCTTGACTGCATGGCGCGCACTGGTAGTCGATGGCAACCTTCAGGCAGGCCAAACCGTGTTGGTTCTGGGTACGGGCGGTGTTTCCATTTTCGCATTGCAAATGGCTAAAAGCATGGGGGCTCGCGTCATTGCAACCACATCCAGCCACATCAAAGCAGAGAAGTTGCGCGCATTGGGGGCCGATGTGGTGATTAACTATAAGGACACCCCTGAATGGGGCAATGCGGTGTTGGCTGCCACCGCAGGGCGCGGAGCAGACATTGTGGTTGAAGTGGGAGGCCCTGACACTTTGGCCCAATCGATTCGCGCTGGCGCAGTTGGAGCGCACATCGCTCTGATTGGGGTACTCACAGGCTTTGCAGGCACAATCCCTACCGTGGAATTGATGCGCAAGCAACAGACCCTCAAGGGCCTGATTGTGGGAAGCCGTGAACACCAGCAAGACATGGTGCGGGCCTTAGAGTTGTTCGATTGGAAGCCTGTGATTGACAGCCGTTATCCGTTGGACCACTTAGCCGCCGCTTTTGCACACCAAGCAGCAGGGCAGCATTTCGGCAAAGTGTGCTTAGAGTTTTAAGGCTGCCAACACAAGCAGTACGGCTAGGCACCTGCAAAACCGCGCCTTGCCGGTTCACACATCAGGTTTGTGACGAGGTTTTCTACCTCGCCCAGCAAGTGCCCAATCAAACACAGCATTGGGCAAGATGCGCAATAAGCGCTCTACCCATGCCATTTGCCAAGGGATCACCACATAACTTGTGCGGCGTGCAATGGCAGCAAACGCTTTGGCCGCAAACACCTGTGCATCAATCAAAAAAGGCATGGAGAACGGATTTTTGGCTGTCATGGCCGTGCGCACAAAACCAGGGCTGATGGTCACCACATCCACGCCAGTGCCACGCAAGTCGCCGCGCAAACTTTCGCAGTATGCAATCACACCCGCTTTGCTGGAACAATAACCTGCATGGCCAGGCAAACCTCGCACACCGGCCACACTAGCGATACCGACCAAAACGCCACTTTTGCGCGCACGCATCCCAGCCATAAAGGGAATGAATGTCGCTGCTAAACCCCGGTTATTGGTAGCCCAAATTTGTTCAAAAGGTGCCAAGTCTTCCCAATCTGCCGTATCAATCCCATGGCTGATACCTGCGCTGGCAATCACCACATCAGGCAAGCCCTGCTCCTGTATGCATTGCTCTGCAACCGCACGAATGCTGGAAGGTTGCGCGACATCAGCCGCGTATAAATGGCATTGCTGTGTGCTCAAACCGTGCTGCTCACGCCACTGTTGCATCACATCCAGACGCCTGGCCACCAAAGCTAAACGCCATCCCTGCTTAGCGTACTCCTCTGCCAAGGCTTGCCCCAACCCACTGGACGCACCAGTAATAAATACCAAAGGACGGTCGTGCTTGGTCGCTTGGATTGCAGTGGCCGCATTCGCAGAAGTAGCAGAGGTATTCATCAATCACAACTCACTGGTATAGCGGTTTGAAAACAATGCGCCAAGAAAAATCCAAAAGACGCAAACGCACAACGATCAGTTCTTGGCAGGAGGTCGTGTTGCAGGCTGGATAGTACTGCGCACGCGTCCGTCGATTTCAGTAGTTTGGGTTTTCTTATCGTAAGCCAGACTTTCTCCGGTCATCCGATCTGATCCCCGCAGCAACTCAACAGGCAAGTCGCTGCTTACACGCTCCTCATCAGGCCACACGCGCAGCTCCTCTCCCCTGAACTCCAAACGTGGAGAAGTGGCAGTTGGCAGTTGCACCACCACTGCATTACCTTGCAAATGCACCTCGGTGCCTGCCCCATTGGAGGTTCCGGAATTGGCCGTTGCCGTCAAGATGCGTCCATCCTCAGTGACAGCACGCATGCGCAATTGATCAACCACCAGTTGGTCTGTGGCCGGATAGTGCTTGGCCTTGGTACCAAACAACTCCACACTCAATCGGCCATCAGGGTTGTAACTGCGCGCCGCAAATTGGGTAATGGTGTAGTCAGGTTCATCAGGAGCCATGACCTCTGCTGCGGGTTGCGACATTTGTGGAACACTGCGTGCCAGCCAGTACGTGCCCAGCGCCAGCAACGCCATCACCAGCACCGGGCCATAGACAGAGAGCTTATCGAGCCGATACCGTAGTGTGCGTTTGTGGTTTTGGGTCATAGCGCCCCTTGTTCAGCCGCTGCTGGCGTTGCAGTGTGCTCAGGCGCATGCCGCCCGCACATGGCTTGCTGCAGGAGCGCGCCGTACTGACCACTGGCCATCAGCAGTAAATCACAGCACTCGCGCACCGCCCCCTGCCCCCCCGCGGCACGGGTGACATAGTGGGCAACAGCCACTACTTCAGCATGGGCGTGCGGTGGCACACAAGCCAGTGCACTGCGGGCCAACACAGGCAGATCAGGCCAGTCATCCCCCATACTGGCCGCTTGCGCCCACGTCAGCCCCAATTGCGTCAACAACTGCTCTGCAGCGGGCAACTTATCTTCAGTACCAAAAACAGCGTGCACAACGCCCAACGCTTTTAGGCGCATCCGCAGTGCCGCGCTATCGCGACCAGTGATAACCGCCGGTTCAATTCCAGCTTGGCGCAGTAGTTTGATGCCGTGTCCATCCAGAGTATGGAAACGTTTGAGTTGCTCGCCTTCTGGCCCGAAATACAACCCCCCATCGGTCAGAACACCATCAACATCAAAAAAAACCACGCGAACAGGCAGTGCGCGGTTGAGCAAGGCTTCTTCAAATCGGGGGGTGATTGCAATCGCTGCCATGGCTATCTAAATTCCTGGTATTTCTAGCAAAACAGTCTGCTCAAATGACTTTGGCACGCATCAAATCGCCCACGTGCAGCACTCCGACCAATGTGCCCTGCGCATCTGTCACCAACAAACACGTCACGCGGTAACGCTCCATCATTTCAGCCGCTTGCGTAGCCAATGCATCAGCCGCAATCGTGCGCGGTTTGGCATGCATCACCTCTGCTGCGGTTTTCTCTCTCAAGTCCAAACCGGCCTCAATGTGCCTGCGCAAATCACCGTCGGTATAAATGCCAATCAACTGCTGATTAGCATCAAGGATGGCCGTGGCCCCAACGCCTTTGGAGGAGATTTCACGCATCAGTTCCCCAAATGGGGCTGAGGCCAAAACCGTGGGCACATCGGCTCCGCTACGCATCACATCGCGCACATGGGTCAGCAAACGTCGCCCTAAGGAGCCGCCAGGATGCGAGCGCGCAAAATCCTCGGCACGAAAACCGCGCGCATCTAACACGGCTACCGCCAAAGCATCACCCAGCGCCAATTGCACCGTGGTACTGGCGGTCGGGGCAAGGTTGAGCGGATCCGCTTCTTGGCTCACCTGCGTATCCAACACAATGTCGGCATGCCGTGCC
The DNA here is from genome assembly GCF_004833285.1 of Lampropedia puyangensis. Lineage (GTDB taxonomy): Bacteria > Pseudomonadota > Gammaproteobacteria > Burkholderiales > Burkholderiaceae_C > Lampropedia > Lampropedia puyangensis. Next base: position 276,262 of record NZ_STFG01000001.1, on the reverse strand, counting down.
AAGGCAGATTGCGCCTTGCCGGTCATGGCAATAATCGGCGCGCCCAAACGTTTAATCACGGGCAAGATGTTGACCAACTCCTCACTCTCACCACTATTGGAAATCGCCAAGACGACGTCCTCGCTGGTGACCATGCCCAAATCACCATGGCTTGCTTCTGCAGGATGCAGAAAAAATGCAGGTGTGCCCGTAGAAGCCAAAGTTGCAGCGATTTTGCGTCCAATATGCCCGCTCTTGCCCATCCCCGTCACGACCACGCGCGCATGGCTTTTCAAAATAACGTCGACCGCCTTTGTGAAAGAGGCGTCGAGCCGTTGATGCAAAGCCTGAAGTTGTTCAATTTCGATCTGCACGGCAGCGCGCCCCATGGTGAGTGCACGAGAAGGGTCGAAAAGCATGTGAGAAGCGTGTGGCAGAGAATGGCTCATAAACGGATTTTAATGTGACGCCTGCGACATCGCCAGTAAGGCTTGGCATAGCAGCCGCACGACAGCACAACATAAAGCAGCGATTTCCCCTGCTAACTTACCGGGCACCTCACCTCCACTGCCAGTATGAATGAAATGGCAACGTGCAGTACCGCTTAACCTAACCAAGCCATCACATCCTGCGGCGCAGCCGCATTGGTTGCAGTTTGTGCTGGCGTATTCAGAATTTCTTTGGCCAAATTCTTGCCCAACTCCACGCCCCACTGGTCAAAACTGTTGATACCCCATAAACGACCTGCCACAAACGTGCGGTGCTCGTACAGCGCAATCAGGGCCCCCACAGAAGCAGGGTCCAGTCGGTCCAGCACCAGCATCGTGCTCGGCCGGTTGCCGGGGCAATGCGTGTGAGCGGGGCCTGTGTGCTTGCCTTGCGTCAAGGCGCGTGCCTGCGCTACCGCATTGGCCTGCAATGCACGGTGCTGCTCTAGCGTACCCATCCCCTGTTCACGCAGCACAATAAATTCAACAGGAATAATTTGCTGACCTTGGTGAATCAATTGGAAAAAAGCATGCTGGCAATTCGTACCAGGCTCACCCCACACCACCGGTGCAGTGGGCAATGCCAAAGGGCGTCCATCCCAATCGCAGCCTTTGCCATTGCTTTCCATTTCTAGCTGTTGCAAATACGCTGGCAAGCGGCGCAAGCCGTGGCTGTATGGAGCAATGCAGCGCGAGGTAAAGCCAAAGAAATTGCGATACCACACATCCAGCAGCGCCAGTTGCACGGGCAAATTACGCTCAATAGGTGCACTGCGAAAGTGCCCGTCCATGGCATGGGCGCCGGCCAGCAATGCCTGAAACTGCTCACGTCCAATCGCAATCGCAATCGACAAGCCAATGCTGGACCACAATGAGAAACGCCCTCCCACCCAGTCAGCAAAGGGGAAGATCGCTTCCACACCAAACGCACGAGCGGCCTCGGCGTTGCTGGTCATGGCCACAAATCGGCGGGCAATTAAATCGCGCAAATCAGCAGGCAATTGTGCAGGCAAGGCATGCACCTGCGGGTCCATCGTGAAGCCATGTGCAGCCAGCATCCAAGCTCTGGCCACCTGTGCATTGACGATAGTCTCGGCAGTCCCAAATGATTTGGATGCCAACAAAAAAACCGTGCGATTCGGATCCAATTGGCGCAACTTCAATCCCAAATCATCGCCATCCATGTTCGAGACGAAATGCACCCGTTTTCCTTGCGAGCGATAGGCCTCCAAAGCCTGCACAACCACTGCAGGTCCAAGGTCTGAGCCGCCGATGCCAATATTCACCACATCGGTCACGCTAGGGTCATGGCGCACCTGTTCAGCAAACGCCAAAAAAGCCTCTTGCGATGCGCGCATTTCCTGCAGCGCTTGTGCCATGGCGGCATTCTCAGCACGATAGTCGGCAGGGCAACGAAGCAGCACATGCCACGCAGCCCGCTGCTCAGTCGTATTCAGTTGCGCACCGGTAAATAAGGCTTCGATAGAGGTTTGAAGTTCACAGGCCCTGGCCAACTGCACCAGCAATTGCTGCGTAGTCTCATCGAGCAAATTACGCGAAAAATCAGCCCGAACATAAGGCGCGTGCACTCCCATACGTTCAAAACGTGCAGACTCCTGCGCGAGCGCTTGTCGCACATCGACATGGCGCCCACGGGCCTTGAAATGTTCAGTCAATTGACCCCATGGCGCCGTTTGATCGCATCTCGGAGTTACAGGCATGGTGGCGGCACCATCGGCCAGCGCAGGCTGGTGGGCTGTCATCGAAAAATCCTTACATTCATGCTCGCACAGCAAGTGCACTAACTCAACGTGCTTGCAAAATCGTCTCGAGCTTGATGGCGTCGGCGGCAAATGCACGAATACCTTCAGCCAGTTTTTCTGTAGCCATCGCATCCTCATTCAATGCAAAGCGGAATTGGGCCTCATCGTATTGCACAAAAGTCTGGGGCTTGGCCTTGGCAGCTGCTGCATCCAGCAAACGCGGTGCAGGCGCTTGGCTGTCAGCCAACTGTTGCAGCAAATCCGGGCTAATGGTGAGCAAGTCGCAGCCAGCCAAGGCCACGATTTGCCCAACATTGCGAAAGCTCGCTCCCATGATTTCAGTGGTAATTCCGAAATGCTTGTAATAGTCAAAAATCCGGCTAACAGACTGCACACCAGGATCGTTGACACCAGCACGTGCGGCCTCATCCCACTCGCTACCAGATTGCTTTTTGTACCAATCGTAAATACGTCCGACAAAAGGTGAGATCAATTGCACTTTGGCATCCGCGCAAGCAACGGCTTGTGCGAACGAAAACAGCAGGGTCAAATTCGTTGGGATGCCACGCTGCTCCAAAACACGGGCCGCTTGAATGCCTTCCCAAGTCGATGCGATCTTGATCAGCACACGTGACGTATCCACGCCTGCTGCGCGATACAAGTCGATGATTCGCTCTGCCCTTGTCAACGTCGCATTGGTGTCAAAACTCAATCGCGCATCCACTTCCGTAGAGACTCGACCGGGAATGATCTTCAAAATCTCTGTGCCAAACCGCACAATCAGTTGATCCATGCGCTCATCAATAGCCAAGCCCTGCGTTTTGGCCAGTACCTCATCAACCAAACCTGCATACTCAGGCTTTTGAACCGCCTTGAGAATCAGTGATGGGTTGGTTGTGGCGTCTTGCGGCTGGTATGCCTGCAGTTGGTGAAAATCGCCGGTATCGGCCACGACGGTGGTCGACTGCTTGAGTGCCTGAAGTTGTGTGGACATAGCTGACAAGAAAGCCGCAAAGCGGTTTATTTTGGCAAAACGCAGAGTTTATCCGCAAACGCCGGGCGCAATCTTGCTGCTCGGCAATAGTCAAAAGTCCCCTTACGTCGCACTGGCCATGCGCGCCAATGTTTCTCGTCATACCAAACACGAACCATGCCTGCTTCCAACACCACCCCACGGCCCCGCCTGTACCTTGCAGGCCCTGATGTGTTCTATCAGGACCACGCCAGGCGCTATTCCCAATACAAAGCCACCTGCCTGCAGTATGGAATGCAAGGACTGAGCCCTCTGGACAACACGCTGCCCCTCACAGCCAACCTAGCGGCCAAAGCCCAAACCATTTACCAAGCCAACATCGCACTGATTGCGGCATGCGACGGCGTAATGGCGCATTTGAGCGACTTTCGCGGCTGCGAGCCTGACTCTGGAACAGTGTTCGAGATGGGTTACGCCATTGCCTTAGGCAAACCCGTTGTGGTATGGGGCCGGGGCTTAACGCAAGCGTATAAACAACGCGTACTGGAACGACTGGAACTGCCTCCACACGCGCATCACGATGCGAGCGAAGCAGAAATCGAAGACTTTGGTCTGCCCTTGAATCTGATGCTGGCGTGCTCCTGCATCAGCATTGAAGAAACCTTTGCTGTGGCCGCACAGGCCATGGCAACACACCTGCTGGAATAAATTCGTCCGACGTCCATTGCAATAATGCGCTACAGCGAATTGGTCCCTATCCGTTGCTTTTAAGCAAAAAGAGTGGGGCCGCAAGAAGCCTTTTCATGCCGATTTACACAAATCGTGGTCTGTGCTTAATCCTTCAAACTGCAACAACATTGTCAATGGGTCATAATGCGCCCGCCAAGCCACCACCATAAGGTGGCAACCATAATTCGCCGTGAATCACTGTTGCAGGTCTGTGCTGTGGATGCGTGCGTAGGGTCGTCAATGGAGTCAATGCCCCGCCTCTTCACAGGCGCTGTACGCATTGGCTCGCGCCCTTCGTGTATTCGTGCCTCTGACTGTCAACAGGGCTTCACGAATTCCCACACGATCTGCCCCACTGCTGTATGAAAACCATGAAGCCTAGGGTGACCTCTCGGTCGCCCCATTTGCTATTGGCCAGCGCCGTTATGGTCCCTCTCTCACGCCATTTGGCTGCGCGCCTGCAACGCCTGAGCGTCTGCACCTAGGCCCTGCGCAGTGGCAGCCTAAACACAACAACTCCATCTCAACGCTGATCGCCTTGCATCCTCAGGCGAAGCATTGCGCTGCATAAGGCCACGGCACCCCAGTGGCCCGTTCGGTGCTTTTTCTCATTTGACCATGACCATCAATCACAGTAGAAGACGCTTTTTCAAGCTCTGCGGCGCGGGCGCCGCTGGTGCAACAGCCATCTCATTGGGTTTTGCCCCATCGGTTGCGCAAGCGGCGCAAGTGCGCCAATACAAATTGCTGCGCGCCACTGAAACACGCAACAACTGCACCTATTGTTCGGTCGGTTGCGGCATGCTGCTATACAGCTTGGGCGATGGCGCCAAAAACGCCAAGAAGCGCATCTTCCACGTGGAGGGTGATCCAGATCACCCCGTCAGCCGTGGCTCGCTATGCCCGAAAGGGGCTGGCGTTTTGGATTACATCCATTCCGATCAGCGCCTGAAGTACCCAGAAGTGCGCGAGGCCGGCACCAACGAGTGGAAGCGCATCACTTGGGATGAAGCGAATGAGCGCATTGCGCGCTTGCTCAAAGATGACCGCGACGCCAACTTCATTGAGCGCAATGACAAAGGTGAGCTGGTCAACCGCTGGCTCAGCTCCGGCATGCTGGCCTCATCTGCTGCATCGAATGAAACGGGCGTACTCGATTTCCGCTTCGCCCGTGCATTGGGCATGATGGGTTTTGACTGCCAAGCCCGCCTATGCCACGGCCCGACCGTGGCAGCTCTAGCTCCATCCTTTGGCCGCGGCGCAATGACCAACCACTGGGTCGACATTCAGCACGCCAACGTGATTTTGGTCATGGGAGGCAACCCGGCTGAAGCCCACCCGGTAGGTTTTAAATGGGCAGTGGAAGCCAAAATACATAACAAAGCCCACTTGATGGTGGTGGACCCCCGCTTTAACCGCACCGCTGCCGTAGCCGACTTCTACTCGCCCATTCGGGCAGGCTCTGACGCTGCATTCCTGATGGGTGTGGTCAACTACCTGCTGTCAAACGACAAAATTCAGCACGAATACGTCAAGGCTTACACCAACGCCAGCCTGATAGTGCGCGAAGACTACGCTTTTGACGAAGGTCTGTTTAGCGGCTACGACGCAGACAAAAAAGTCTACGACCGCAGCTCCTGGACCTATGAAACCGGCGCCGATGGCTATGCCCTGAAAGACGAAACGCTGCAGCACCCGCGCTGCGTCATCAACCAGCTCAAACAGCACGTAGCGCGCTACACACCAGAGATGGTGCACACCATTTGCGGCACGCCGGTTGAAGACTTCTTGCATGTGTGCGAGCAACTGGCCACCACCTGCGTGCCCAACCGCACCGCCACCTTCCTATATGCGCTGGGCTGGACACACCACACCGCGGGTGCACAAATCATTCGCGGCGCAGCCATGATTCAATTGTTGCTGGGCAACGTGGGCATGCCTGGCGGCGGCGTGAATGCGCTGCGCGGGCACTCCAACATTCAAGGCTATACAGACTTGGGGCTGCTTTCCACGCGCTTGCCAGGCTATATGAATTTGCCACAAGACCACCAGCAAACGCTCGATGGCTTCTTGGCGGCCACCACTCCCAAGGCTGAACTGCCCGGTCAGGTCAACTTCTGGAAAAACACCCCAGCCTTCTTTGTCAGTTTGATGAAAGACCTGTGGGGCGAACACGCCACGCGCGAGAACAACTGGGGTTACGACTGGCTGCCCAAATGGGATCGCAGCTACGACATGCTTGCTTATTTTGACCTGATGTACCGCGGCAAGGTCAACGGCTATATCGCACAAGGTTTTAACCCCGTTGCAGCCATGCCGGACTCGCGCAAAGTGCGCGATGCGCTCTCGAAGCTGAAATTTCTGGTCATCATTGACCCGCTGCAAACCGAAACCTCGACTTTCTGGCAAAACCACGGCGAATTCAACGACGTCAATCCTGCCGACATTCAGACCACCGTTTTCCGTCTGCCATCCTCTTGTTTTGCGGAAGAGAACGGCGCCATCGTCAACTCAGGCCGCTGGCTGCAATGGCACTGGGCCGGGCAAGAGCCCCCATACGAGGCACGCCACGATGGCCGCATTTTGGGCGGCATCTTCATGCGCCTGCGCGAGCTCTACCAAACCGAAGGCGGCGCCTGCCCTGAGCAAGTGCTCAACATGCGTTGGGACTACCACAACCCGTTTGACCCGCACCCTGAGGAAGTGGCCAAAGAAGCCAACGGCTACGCATTGGCTGACCTCTATGACGACAAAGGCCAGTTGATCTTGAAGAAAGGGCAGTTGCTGTCTGACTTTGGGCAACTGCGTGATGACGGCACCACCGCCAGCTACTGCTGGATTTTTGCTGGATCCTGGACTGAAGCGGGCAACCAAATGGCGCGCCGCGATAACACCGACACGGGCTTGGGCAACACGCCCGGCTGGGCTTGGGCATGGCCAGCGAACCGCCGCATTTTGTACAACCGTGCTTCGCTCGACCCTGCAGGAAAACCTTGGGACCCCAAACGCCAATTGCTGCACTGGGATGGTAAAAAATGGGCTGGCGCAGATGTGGCCGACTACCCAGCAGGCTCACCGCCTAACAGTGGCGTCAGCCCTTTCATCATGCTGCCAGAAGGCTTGGGGCGTTTGTTCTCAGCCAAAGGCATGGTCGATGGCCCCTTCCCCGAACACTACGAGCCCACCGAAAGTCCGCTGGCGGCCAACCCGCTGCACCCTAAAGTCAGCAAGAGCCCTGTGGCCCGTATTTTTGCTGACGATGCCGCCCGCATTGGCACACGTGAAAACTTCCCGTATGTGGCCACCACCTATTCGATTACAGAGATGTTCCGCCACTGGACCAAACACTCGCGTCTGAATGCCATTGTGCAGCCTGAACAGTTTGTCGAATTGAGCGAAAAGCTTGCGGCCAAAAAAGGCATCAAAGCTGGCGATGTGATCAAAGTCTCCAGCCAGCGCGGCTTTATTCGTGGCAAGGCAGTCGTGACCAAGCGCGTGATGACATTGCAAGTCGATGGGCAGGAACTGGAGCAAATCGGTATTCCATGCCACTGGGGGTATGAAGGCACGACCCGCAAGGGTTTTTTGGCCAATACGCTCAGCCCCGGTATTGGCGATGCCAATGCCCAAACCCCTGAGTTCAAAGCCTTCTTGGTTGACGTAGAGAAAGCGTAAGGAGCCCCACCATGAGCATGCAATCACAAGACATTATTCGGCGCTCCGCTACGAACAGCCTCACGCCAGCCGCCCGCGCACGGGACCACAAGCCCGAAGTAGCCAAACTCATCGACGTCAGCACCTGCATTGGCTGCAAAGCCTGCCAGGTGGCTTGTTCCGAATGGAATGACCTGCGCGAAGACGTGGGGGAGAACTTCGGCGTGTATGACAACCCGCGCGACCTCTCTCCTGAGACTTGGACGCTGATGCGCTTTGACGAGCACGTCAATGAAAAAGGCAAACTGGAATGGCTGATCCGCAAGGACGGCTGTATGCACTGCGAAGACCCGGGCTGTCTCAAAGCCTGCCCACAGCCCGGCGCCATCATCCAGTACGCCAACGGCATTGTGGACTTCCAGTCTGAAGAATGCATTGGCTGCGGTTACTGCGTGGCAGGCTGTCCGTTCGATGTGCCACGCATCAGCAAGAAGGACAACAAAGCCTACAAATGCACACTGTGCTCTGACCGCGTAGCCGTTGGCCAAGAGCCCGCATGTGTGAAAACCTGCCCCACCGGCGCGATTTCTTTCGGCACGAAAGAAGACATGCTCATCAAGGCCGAAGGCCGCGTGGCAGAGATGAAAGAGCGCGGTGTTGAAAACGCAGGCGTCTACAACCCGCAAGGCGTGGGTGGCACCCACGTCATGTATGTGTTGCAACATGCAGAGCAGCCTGAGCTTTACCACAAGCTGCCCAACGATCCCAAAATCAGCGGCGTTGTTGAAGGCTGGAAAGGCGCCTTCAAGCCACTGGCTGCAGTAGGCTTTGTTGCCGCGCTGGCTGGCGCTGCCGCGCACTATATGGCCGCAGGGCCGAACGAGGTGGATGACGGTGACGACGCGCATGGCGACGATGGCCATGCACCCCACAGCACAGCAGGAGACAAAGCATGAGAAAAGACCTGATGATCAAACGCACCCCACTGATTGACCGTTTGTGCCACTGGTCCATGGTCGTGTGTTTTTTCCTTGTGGCGATGTCAGGGCTGTCGTGGGTTTTTCCCAGCTTGAACTGGCTCAACCGCGTGTTTGGCACGCCACAAATGGCAAGACTGCTGCACCCCATTTTTGGCATTGTGGTGTTTTTGGCGCTGTGCTTTTTGTTTGTGCGCTTTGTCAAATACAACCTCTTTGAAAAAGAAGATGCCATTTGGGTGAAAAACGCCCCTGCTGTTTTGGCGGGCGACCACAAGCCCCTGCGCATTGGGAAGTACAACGCCGGTCAAAAAGTGCTGTTCTGGGGCATCATGAGTCTCATCACCATCTTGCTTATCAGTGGCTTGATGATGTGGCGTGCCTACTTTGCGCACCTCTTCCCCATCCCGGTATTGCGCTGGGCTATTCTGGCGCATGCCGTTGCAGGCGTCAGCTTGATGCTACTGATCGTGGGCCATATCTACCTTGCCTTCTGGGTCAAAGGCTCTATTCGCGGCATGGTCACCGGCTACGTCACCCACAAGTGGGCGCGTACCCACCACGACCGTTGGCATGAACAATTGCTTGCCAAACAAGCGGGCTCAACCGCTGCAGCCACTGCAAGCCCAAAGGCCAAAGGTAAGCCCCATCAGCCAGCACCCAACCGCAAAAAAGCCAAAGGCGCAGCATGAGCATCCGCATCGTCCCCGAGTCTGAACGCAGTGCTGGCGTGGGGCACATTGCCCCTATTAAGCTGCCCCCGCTGGAGTTGCCCTATGCCAAGCGCGCAGAGCGACTGCGCCAGCTCGCGACAAACCACGCCATGGCCGATTACCTTGGCTGGGCAGCAGATCTGAGCGACGCGCAACAAGCCGTCGCCCAAGCCAGGCCATTACCTGATGCCGAGATCGCGCTACTGGCCAGTGCCTTAGAGCAAGCCTACGCCCCTTTGCACAGCGCGCACTTCGCGCGTACGGGCCATTGGCTCCAGCTGCTGGATGCCCTGCTTGCACAGCTCAACTCCCGCCCCAGTATGCGCAGCGACGCTGTGGCACAGGCTATCGCCACCCTGCAGCACAGCGATGTGCCACAGCGCCAAGCTTGGGCGAACGCCGTGCTGACAGCCTTGCGCGGTGACGTTGATGAAGAGCAGGCCGCTATCGCCCATCCAAAAATCGCGATGCCAGATGCTGGCGTAGCGCAAATTCTGTGGAGTGCGTTGAGCCTTTACTGGCGACAACTGGCCAGCCGCCTGCCAGCAACCGGCGTTGCAAAAGGACAAGATCGCCATGTATGCCCAATTTGCAGCCATGCCCCCACCGGCAGCCTTGTGCTGGGCGGCGCAGAAGCGGGCGTGCGCTACGTGCAATGCAGCTTATGCGAAAGCCTCTGGCACATCGTGCGCGTACGTTGCACCAGCTGCGACAGTGGTGGCAAACTCGATTACTGGTGCTTGGAAACAGAGAAAGCTGCCGTCAAAGCCGAAACCTGTGGCGACTGTGGCAGCTACCTCAAAGCGTTTTACCAACAAGTCGACAACCAAATCGACGTGGTGGCCGACGATCTCGCCACCCTTGCCTTAGATGCTGAAATGGACGCCAAAGGCATCGCCCGCAGCGGCGTCAACCCGCTCATGCTGCCGGAGTTGAATTAGCCCGATCTATAGCAAAGCGCAGCACCATACGGGCAGCTGTGCTTTTCATGTTCATGGCTGCCCTACCCGTCTAGCCAACTATAGACTCAGGGTAGGCGTTTACCAAAGACTTGCTATTGCATGACATAGGATGAAATGGCACGGAATCCAATACAACCGAATGCCACCCATCTCATTCATCAACACTGAGCAAAACCGTTGCCTTGCAACCAACAGAAGCTCAATACAGCCCTGGATCGCGGCAGCTGCACTTCCCCACCGTTCGGGCTGAGTCTGTCGAAGCCTTGATGCCCCCAAGTCAAGCCCTCTCTGAAAAAAACACTTTGCAAACCAATCAAGGGTGATAGGTGGAGGTGGCGATAGGCATTACGACAAATCTCGGCAAACCAGCCGAATTTCAGCTAGCCATCAACAACCATAGATACACGCAGTCGAAAAATTGTTATGCCGCCTCTTCACCGTTCAGGTTGAACTTGTCAAAGCCTTTACTGCAAAAAAACTTGCTTCAGTAAAAATACCAAAGCAAAACCCAACCACCATACAAACCAAACAGTGTTGACAGCCGTCACTACAGCGCATCCAACGGGCTCAAAATACCTCGCCCGCCTTTGTTGAGCACATGCGTATAAATCATCGTTGTACTCACATCCGCATGCCCCAGCAACTCTTGCACCGTGCGAATGTCATAGCCCGCTTGCAGTAAATGCGTGGCGAACGAATGGCGCAATACATGGGGTGATACAGGCTTATCAATCTTGGCCTTACGTGCCGCATCGCGCACACCTCGTTGAATAGAAGTCTCCAGCACGTGGTGCCTGCGCTCCATCAACTCCCCCGTGCGCGGATCTGGCCTAGGGTCAATCGAGCGAACCGGCGACGGAAACACCCATTGCCAAGCCCAACTGCGATCTGCCTCTGGGTACTTTACCGCCAGCGCATGCGGCAAATACACTCTCCCGAACCCGGCCAACACATCCTTCTCATGCAAAACACGTACCTTTTGCAGCTGCGCCTTTAACGGCAACAACAAATTTTCAGGCAATACTGTCACGCGGTCTTTGTTGCCCTTGCCTTCGCGCACCACAATTTCGCACCGCGTGAATTCGATGTCTTTGACGCGTAAGCGCAAACCTTCCAGCAAGCGCATCCCCGTGCCGTACAACAAATGAGCCACCAGCGCAGGCGTACCTTCCATGTGCAGCAGCAACTCGCGAACCTCAACAGGCGTCAGCACCACCGGCAAACGTTTCGGTGTTTTGGCCTGCACCACCTCATCAAGCCAAGGCAGATCAATCTGCAACACCTGTTGGTACAAATACAAAATGGCCGATTTCGCTTGATTCTGCGTTGAAGCAGAAACATGCCGCTCCACTGCCAAATGCGTTAAAAACGCCTGAACTTCACCAGCGCCCATGTCGCTGGGGTGTCGCTTGCCATGAAACAAAATAAAGCGCTTTACCCAGTCCAAATACGCCTGCTCGGTACGCAAGCTATAGCGGCGAACACGCAAATGCTCACGCATGCGAGTCAGTAATTTAGGGGGCTGCTGCGGTGTATCCATCCGCAAATTTTTAGGCCTGCCTAATAGGCCTGCAAGCTTGTTTTCCCTATGTAGGTAAGAACCTCAGGTTGCATTAGGCGGTGTAACTCAGCAAAATGCAGGCTTTCTAATTCTAGTTAGGCGTTTGCTTCGCTTTCCTTGCAAAGTTGGGTTTTCAATTGCAGGCATTCCGCCGGTTTTGGCAATGCAACGTGTCGTTGGCATGGTTGCCAAAGCGCTTATTCTTTTCGCTTCGCGTGGTTGCAGGTTTTAGCGTTGCGCTTGCCGCTACCATGTAGCTTTATTTTTCACGTTGGGTCGGTTACTTCACCTTCCTAACCCTTCACTCAAGCGGACTGCTTCGCAGCCGCTTAGCTCAAACGTTAGACGTGCACTTCGCATTCCTTGCAAAGTCAGTTTTCTGTTGCAAGCAATGCGCCGGTTTTGGCATGCAACGCGCAGTTGGCATAGTTGCCAAAGCGCTTGTTCTTTTCGCTGCGCGTGGTTTCGGTTTTTAGCGTTGCGCTTGCCGCTACCATGTAGCTTTATTTTTCACGTTGGGTCGGTTACTTCACCTCCTAACCCTTCACTCAAGCGGACTGCTTCGCAGCCGCTTAGCTCAAACGTTAGGCGTGTGCTTTGCATTCCTTGCAACGTTGGGTTTTCAGTTACAAGCATTGCTCCGGTTTTGGCAATGCAGCGCGCAGTTGGCATAGCTATCAAAGCGCTTATTCTTTTCGCTTCGCGTAGTTTCTGTTTTAGCGTTGCGCTTGGCGCTACCATGCAGCTTTATTTTTCACGTTGGGTCGGTTATTTCACCGTCCTAACCCATCGCTCAAGCGGACTGCTTCGCAGCCGCTTAGCTCAAACGTTAGGTGTCATATGCTCCAGCACCTTCACTTCTTTGCATTGGTGTCAGTTAGCTTGCTCTCCGCCATTGGCGTTTATGTGCGAGGGAACAAGATGCTTGGCTTAATCATGGCCTCCGCTTGCATTGTCCATTCCATCGGAATGCAGTACGTAATCTACGGTTCCAGAGTTTCAGGTTTTTTTATTGACTTCCCTTGGGGTTATCCGGTTGTGCGCATTTTTACAGATCTGTCGTTGTTCATATTTTTAGGGTGTGTTGCAATCGTCTGCTGGACGAAGGTTGCACCTAACCCGTCGCTCAAGCCGACCCGCTAAAGCGGGCGGCTTACCTATTACGTTAGGCTAGAACGTCCGGCGCTCGTTATCTAGCCATTTTCCAATCTGGCGCTTTCCAAAAGGAGTTTCATCATGGCTAAAGGTGGTAGTAGCGGTGGCGGCGGTAAATCTGGCGGCAGCTCAAGTGGTGGGGGCGGTCGCTCTGGCGGTGGTTCAGGCGGCAGCAACTCAGGTGGCGGGCGTGGTCAGGGCAATGGGGGCGGCTGGCCCAGCGGCACCGGCAATCCTTCTGGCGGCGGGCGCAGTAATGCGCCATCTTCCAAATAGTTCGGCCTAACATTGCATTCAACCCGGACTGCCGCTTCGCGGCAGCCGGTTAATTTTGGCGTTAGGCGTGTGCTTTGCATTCCTTGCAACGTTGGGTTTTCAGTTACAAGCATTGCTCCGGTTTTGGCAATGCAACGTGCAGTTGGCATAGTTGCCAAAGCGCCTGTTCTTTTCGCTTCGCGTAGTTTCGGTTCTAGCGTTGCGCTTACCGCTACCATGTAGCTTTATTTTTCACGTTGGGTCGGTTATTTCACCTTCCTAACCCTTCACTCAAGCGGACTGCTTCGCAGCCGCTTAGCTCAAACGTTAGACGTGCACTTCGCATTCCTTGCAAAGTCAGTTTTCTGTTGCAAGCAATGCGCCGGTTTTGGCATGCAACGCGCAGTTGGCATAGTTGCCAAAGCGCTTGTTCTTTTCGCTGCGCGTGGTTTCGGTTTTTAGCGTTGCGCTTGCCGCTACCATGTAGCTTTATTTTTCACGTTGGGTCGGTTACTTCACCTCCTAACCCTTCACTCAAGCGGACTGCTTCGCAGCCGCTTAGCTCAAACGTTAGGTGTTTGCTTCGGGTTCCTTGCAACGTTAGGTTTTGCGCAGCAAGCATTGCGCCAGTTTTGGCAATGCAACGCACGGTTGGCATAGTTGGCAAAGCGCTTGTTCTTTTCGCTTCGCGTGGTTTCGGTTTCAGCGTTGCGCTTGCCGCTAATATGTGGCTTTATTTTTCACGTTGGGTCGGTTATTTCACCGTCCTAACCCTTCACTCAAGCGGACTGCTTCGCAGCCGCTTAGCTCAAACGTTAGCCCTTTTATCGAGAGATCATTTTGTCCGAGCAGAAGATTGAAGAACAACGCACCCCAAAGACTCTAGCTGAGTTTCTAGAGTCTTCACCCCCGGCAACGCTGGCCCTCATTAGTGATCTGATCTCCAAAGAGTGGCGGAACGGCGCGCACTGGTACTTCTTTGCAGCTCCGGAGTTACATCTGCACTGCGGAAATGAACGGTGCAACGGAATGCGCGTGTTCCGGGCAGTTAAACCACCGCGATCCGCGGATGTGCCAACGAGCGACTACCAGTTTCTTTTCGTTGACTACTGTTGCTCCAATTGTGCTGCAACGACGAAGACATTCTCGTTGGCCGTCAAACGAGACGGCGACGGCCCGCCCGGAAATGCATATAAGTTCGGTGAGCTTCCAAATTTCGGACCTCCCACGCCTGCCCGCCTTCTAAAACTGATCGGGCCTGACCGCGAGCTTTTCTTGCGAGGTCGTCGCTGTGAGAATCAAGGGCTCGGCATTGGAGCATTTGTCTACTATCGGCGCGTGATTGAAGGACAAAAGAATAGGATCATTGATGAGATTTTGAAGGTTTCGCAAAAAATCGGGGCTCCTCCTGAGGTGCTGGCGGCTCTCGAAGCCGCGAAGGCCGAAACACAGTTCAGTAAAGCCATCGACACCATCAAGCCTGCGGTTCCACAAACACTTCTCGTCAACGGTCATAATCCGCTCACGCTTCTGCATTCCGCCCTCAGTGAAGGCCTGCACCAACAATCGGATGAGGTCTGCCTGGAGCTTGCGACAAGCGTCCGCGTCGTCCTGGCGGAGCTTTCAGAGCGCTTGGCGCAAGCACTGAAGGATGAGGCGGAACTCAATAAGGCCATCTCGCGCCTGATGCAGGCCAAGGGCTAACAATTCGTTCAAGCCGAAGCCGCTTCGCGGCTCGGCTTAACTCAGGCGTTAAGCTTCAAATCCGACCAGCTATGTCTCTACCCACGGAAAACCAACGCCGAGACCGATGCGACTTAATGGCGTCCGCGTTCATTGAGCTTCGCTACCTCGGTGGCGAGCAAGCTCATGATTTAGCCTATGCATTTCACAATTTACCCAAAGAGATGTACGGTCAGGGTAATTGGAGCATTGAAGGCACGCGCGCTCGGCTTCAGCACTATCAAAACAAGCACGCCGAGAACCTTGGCTTTAACTATGTGGCCGCCTTCGATGAAATCTTCGATCCGGCGGCCTAACCTTGCAGTCAAGCGGACTGCTTCGCAGCCGCTTAGCTCAAACGTTTGGCCTTTTAACAGCCAATCCTTGACATAAACGAACAATGAAAAAGGTTGTGCCATTTGAGCTTCAGGGCTCTGATATTGACGAGTATTGGAATGGTCACTACGCAAGGCTAAAAGGTTCAACCATTCGCCTCGTTCATCGTCCAACGGGACAGGACGCATTTGGTGAGGTTCCGCAAGTTCATCAAACCAAGGCATCGCTTCAAAAAGCACAAGAAGCCTTGCGCAGTGAGTTAATGAAACAATTGACCGAGCGCGTGGCAAAGCACCTCCGACTACCAGGAAGATAAGTCAATCGTGAAGTGCAACACTATGCGTGGTACAACCGCTAAAGCATTTGCTTGCAGCCTTACCAGTTAGGCTCACCCCCCCCACAAGTTCCGTTTGTGGCTGCGCACTCCGGCGCGGCTTACCACGAGCGTCTGGCTCTTCAGGAGACAATGTGCAGATCGTCTACATCCTTCTCTGTATTGCAGGCACGGCTTTACCTCTCTCTCAATTTATTCCATGGCTTAGTGGGCACGGCCTCAACGTACCTATCTTGTTGCAGCAGGCCACCTCAAGCCATATTGCGGCCTTTGCTTGGGCTGACGTCCTTATTTCTGGCATCGTGGTTGCTGCATTCGTGCTTGCTGAGGGCAGCAGGCTTGCAATGCGTCGGCTGTGGGTGCCCCTGTCTTGTCTCGTGGTTGGCCCATCATTGGCATTGCCACTTTTTCTATTGCTGCGGGAGCGGCATTTTGCTGCGGCAGCGCCAAACAATTGATAACACGAAGCTTTGCAAAATACGGTAGCGCAAAAAGTTCACAGCTTCCGCGCTATTGCACCATAGCAGTCAGTGATTGTTTAGACCATGCCAAACAAGCTTGAGAACGAAACCAGAGGACCATCCAATGGCTGTGCCACAAAACAAGAGTGAACTTCTCTGCGCCATTGAGAAAGAGTTCGACAAACTGAGCCGTGAAATTGCATTAGTTCCTGCTGAGTACACGTTGACCAAGTCAATGCCTGGGCACGCTAAGGGCAGTAGCATAAGCCCGCACGATTTAGTGGCTTACTTGGTTGGCTGGAACGAATTGGTACTGAAATGGCATGCAAAAATGGCATCCAATGAAAGCGTTGATTTTCCAGAGACTGGATTCAAGTGGAGCCAACTCGGGAGACTTGCGACCAAGTTTTATCAAGATTATGAGCACCTTGCGTTTACAGACTTGGTGGCGCAGCTCCACACGGCCAAAGGCCACCTCGTTGGATTGATTGAACGCCATAGTGATGCCGAACTGTATGGATGCCCCTGGTACGGGAAATGGACCATGGGACGAATGATTCAATTGAACACGGCGTCGCCCTATGCCAATGCCTGTGGGCGACTCAGAAAATGGAGAAAAACGCAGCATGGCGAAAAACAGACAGGCAACTGTGCTTTGCTCCCAAGGTGACGCATGATGAAAAACGACTCCTCTGCAGCACAGGTCTCTGAAACCTCCGTGCCCACCCGCAGCCGCATTGCGGCTCAGTTAAGTGATGCCAATTTTTATGATGCCTGGCAAACATCTATCCCCGACGAGAATCTTTGCGCCTTAGGCCACTTTATCGCCATCGCTAGGCAAACGCCTCGCTGGGTCGATCTATGTATGCGGGCACGCAATCGTGCAGGCCAACTGGTGGGGCTAAAAGATCTTGGCACTTTGTCTGCTGTGCCCAACGACAAATCGGCATCCGCCTACCAAGCCGGTGACAGGATTGGTATTTTCACCGTCATCGACAACACATTTGACGAAGCGTTGATTGGTGACGAGGACAAGCACCTGAACGTGGTGCTGAGCATCCATCGTCAGCAGTTGCCCAACAGCAGGCTTGTCGCAATCACAGTCACAACCGTTGTGCACGTCAAAAACTGGCTTGGTCACCTGTATATGCTGCCAGTCAAGCCCATGCACCGGCTCATCACGCCTGCGATGCTGGCCAATATGGGGCGCGGCAGACATGAAACGTAGCGCCCTATTTACCGCATTTCTCAGCGCGCTCATGCTCGTGGGTATAGACGTTTATCTCTGGTGGGATCGAACAGCAGCCATGGCACCAGTGGGCTGGTCGCGGCTATTTTTCTCTCTTGTATTGCAATCGGTTGGGGTGCTGGGCATTGTCGTGCTCACCCTTCCCAAACAGAGTCGGCTGCGTATGTTTTTGGAGGATACCTACAAAGCTTTGCCTTGGTTGATGGCCGTAGGTGGCGTGCTGCTTGGCACAGGCTTGGCCGTTGGTGCACTGCATTACAGCGATTGCACGCGCTGGAACTTCAACGGCGGTGTCGTTTGCCATTGAGCAAAGAAGGCTAAAGCCAGTCATACACGCGCGTCAGAAAAAGAGCATGCGCACAATCGCGCCAGCGCCTTCTTCGTTTTCAAGTTAGAGGCCAACCAAGCACAAGCATGGCTGGCCTCTGGCTTATTACACTTGATCCAAAGCTTGGTTCAAATCAGCCAACAAATCGTCGATGTGTTCAATCCCAATCGACAGGCGCACCATGCCTTCGGTCACCCCTGCGCTGGCGAGTTCCGCTGCATCCAATTGGCGGTGTGTGGTGGATGCTGGATGGGTGGCCAAGGATTTGGCATCGCCAATGTTGACCAAGCGGGTAAAGAGCTGCAACGCATCAAGAAAGCGTGCACCGGCATCGCGGGCATTGTCGCTCTTCAAGCTGAAAGACAGGATGCCCGAAGCTTTGCCACCCAGCTGGCTTTGAACCAGTGCGTAATCCGGGTGATCAGACAAACCGGCATACCGCACCCATTCGACCTTAGGATGGTTTTTCAGCTCTTCGGCAATACGCTGGGCATTACTGCAGATGCGGTCCATGCGCAGCGGCAAGGTTTCAATGCCTTGCAAGATCATGAAAGCGTTGAAGGGTGAGAGCGCGCCACCAGTATTGCGCAGCGGCACAACACGGGCGCGGCCAATATAGGCAGCAGGGCCCAGGGCTTCGGTGTAGGTAACGCCGTGGTAGCTCACATCAGGTTCATTCAGACGAGCAAAGCGTTCGCGGTGCTCTGCCCATGGGAATTGGCCGCTATCGACAATCGCGCCACCAATGCTGTTGCCATGCCCGCCAAGGTATTTCGTGAGTGAGTGAACGACGATGTCTGCACCATGTTCAAAGGGACGCAGCAAATAAGGCGATGGGACGGTGTTGTCCACAATCAGTGGCACACCGTGCGCATGTGCGATATCAGCCAAAGCCCGAATGTCAGTCACGTTGCCCAACGGATTGCCAATGGATTCAATGAAAATCGCTTTGGTTTTGTCGTCAATGTGCTTGGCAAAGCTTTGCGGATCACGCGCATCGGCAAAGCGGGTTTCAATGCCCGATTGCGGCAAAGTGTGCGCAAAAAGGTTATAGGTACCTCCATACAAAGTGCCTGCAGAAACAATGTTATCGCCCGCTTCTGCAATGGTTTGAATGGCGTAGGTGATCGCTGTCATGCCAGAGGCCACCGCCAAGGCAGCAATACCGCCTTCGAGTGCTGCAATGCGTTTTTCCAGCACATCGTTGGTTGGGTTCATGATGCGCGAATAGATGTTGCCCTGCACCTTCAGATCGAACAGATCTGCGCCATGCTGGGCGCTATCAAACGCATAGGCCACAGTTTGGTACAGGGGAACGGCCACCGCTTTGGTGGTGGGATCTGGACTATAGCCAGCATGAACGGCCAGAGTTTCTAGGCGCATGAATGTCTCACTTTCTTGGGTTTGGAGGGGGAAGTCAATCTCTTAGCGGTACTGCACAATGCAACACCATCAGTACGTCATCTCTATCAGCTGGCTTTAAGGGCAGCGCAAACTGGTGTGGAAGTCAACAACATCGCTTCGTTTGCCTGTCTGTGCGGATATGCAGGCGATGTGTTTGAAGGTAAAGTTTCAACTCCTGTTGCACACTCAAGGCCGCCAACCAGGATGTTTTCGGATTGTCTGGCAAAGGCGCATTGGCAATGCTGAACGCGAAAGAACCAAAAGCACCGTGCGCATGCAGCTCGTGCACATTGCTCTGCACATCCGGGTCTGCAATCAACTGTACCTGGGTGTTTTCAAATCCCACGCCAGCAAGTGCAACGGCTGCAGCCACATTCGCATTTTTAGGAAAGGCCAACGCCGCTTGCCGTGCCGTGCCCGTATAAATTGGGGTAGCTGTGCGAATATTGGCCAAGTCAAACGCCTGTTCCGCAGGGGTGCCACGCCAAGCCAAAGGGGGTTTACGCCCGGTGTAGCGCACGGTATCAAGGCCAGCTTGCGCCGCTGCAGACAAGGCATCCAAAGCCCCCACAGCCCCTGTCACCGTACGAAGGGTAGCCCTTGACACAGCGGCATTCTGCTTGAGCTGCGCATGCAAGGCGGCATCAGCCAAAGCCCCGACAGACGCCACAATCACATCAACGCCATGCGCCAGCAAGGGCACCACCCAATCAACCACAGCACCATGCCCTGCGCATTCAATGACCACATCGGGCTGCCACGCAAGCAGTGCGGGCAGTGTTGTTAGCACAGGCGCGCTCAAGCCGTCCAAAGAGGCATCACTGCGGCGCACCACGCTCAGCGGTGCTGTTGGGGCCAACTCAGTGACAATGGCGTGCGCCACACGCTGGCCCATTGCGCCATAGCCCAATACGGCAATACGCGGGGGCAAAGTGGCCTGTGCGGTCATCGGCGAATCCCCGTGGGCAATGCCATTTGTGAACGCAGCGAGGGATCGCGCATGAACTGCGCCGTCAGCGCCAAAATATGGTCCACTTCCTGCGCATTGTTATATGCGCCAAACGAAAAACGAATCGAGCCTGTATCCAGCAAATTGCAGACAACGCCATGGGCGTACATGTGCTTGCGCAAGGCGAACGCCTGTGGATGCCGAATACACACAATGGAACTTTGCTCCCCCTCAACCGGGGAAGAGAGCACTTCAACCCCCTCCGCGCGCATACCAGCATCAAGGCGAGCGCCCAATGCCAGTGTCCAAGGGGCCATCCGCTCTACTTGAGCTTCATCAATCATCAACAGCGCTTGCGCAAAACCCGCAATTGCTGGGTAGTTGATGTTGCCGCCTTCCAAAATACGGGCGTCACCAGGTTTGTGCCGCATGGCCCAGCCCGGTTGCTTGCGGTCTATGCTGTTGGCATACGACGGCCCTAAATGGGCGGGCTGCAACAGCGCCAACAATTCGGGATTGACGTAGAGAAACCCTAAACCCAAAGGCCCGTGTAGTGCCTTATAGGCGCCGCAAGACAATGCACCAATGCCCCATTGCACATCAGTTGGCAACAAGCCGACGGCCTGAATTCCATCGACCACCAAGAAGATGCCCTTTTCTTTGCATTTCCTGGCCAGGGTTTCGATATCAGCGCGCACGCCCGTGCTGTACTGAACGTACGAGACAGCGACGATACGGGTGCGATCATCAACCTGCGACCACAGCGAATCGACCGTGACGCGCCGATCCTGCGTGGGAGCTACGCGCACTTGCACTTGCCGATGGCGCAAATTCAACCATGGCACAGCATTGACAGGATGCTCTTGGTCGTCAAGAACCATGTTATCACCAGGCTGCCAAGGAAAGCCTTGCGCCACAATATTCAGGCCCTCAGTCGTGTTCTTGGTGAAAGCGACGTGCCGCGCCTGCCCATTGATCAGCTTGGCCACCTGTGCGCGCACGCCTTCGGCTGCAGCTAGCCACTCTGGTTTATCGGCTCTGGCCATACTCAGATTGGCAAAAAACTGCTGCACAGCGTTGCTGACCCGTGGAGCAATCGGGCTGCAATACGCTTGGCATGCGTACACACGCTCTTTCACGATAGGGAAGTGCGCGCGGAACGCTTGCTGCCAAGCAGGCGCTGCAGAAGTCTCTGTGGTTGACATGGGAAATTAGCCTATTGAACGCTGTGCATTATGGATTTTTTACCCACACAAAGCGGGTATTTGCTTATAAGAAATTAGCATGAAGTTGCGCATAGAATGCGCCTAAATTGAAATATTTTTAACATTTCAATGGATTTCGTCACTTTTGCTCATCAGGGCCTACGGATACCACTTCATGAAATTGACCTCTCTTTCTCTCTCTGCAGTGGTATTGGCCACTGCCAGCTTGCTATCCACAGGTGCAGTCGCACAGGAAGCAGGCGCCACAGTCGCTGCCATCAAAAAACGAGGTGAATTGGTGTGCGGTGTGAGCCAAGGCTCAGCAGGCTTGTCACTGGCCGATAAAAACGGACAGTGGCATGGCTTGGATGTGGATGTCTGCAAAGCCTTGGCGACTGCCACTTTGGGCTCACCAGACAAGGTGCGCTATGTGCCTTTGAGCTCGCAGCAACGTTTCCCGGCATTGCAAAACGGCGAAATTGACGTGCTCAGCCGCAACACGACCATCACCTCCGGACGCGACTCAGGCATCAAAATCACCGCACCTGCAATCGTGTTCTATGACGGTCAAGGCTTCATGGTTCCGAAAAAACTCGGTATCACCAGTGCCAAAGACCTCAATGGCGCCCAAGTCTGCGTTCAGCCGGGCACAAACAATGAGCAAAATCTGGTCGACTGGTTTACTGCACACAAGCTCGAATACAAACCCGTGGTGATTGAAAATCTGGTGGAGCTTGAAAAAGCCTTCTACGCGGGCCGCTGCGATGTGTACTTGTCAGACAAATCCACCTTGGCCGCCAGCCGTTCTGCGCGCGCCGACAATCCTGATGATTTTGTGATCTTGCCGGAAAACATCAACAAATCGCCTCTAGGCCCTTGGGTGCGTGACAACGATAGCAACTGGATTGCCATTGTGAAATGGACTGTCAATGCATTGGTTGCTGCTGAAGAGTTGGGTATCAGCAGCAGCAATGTGGACAGTTTCGCGCAATCCAAAGATCCACAGGTGCGCCGCCTACTAGGCTTGGATGCAGGCATTGGCAAAAGCTTTGGCTTGGATGAAAAATGGATTTACAACATCATCAAAAACGTAGGCCATTACGGTGAGATTTGGGAGCGCAATGTGGGCCTGAAAACCCCCATCAAACTTGAGCGTGGTCTGAACGCACAATGGAGTCAAGGCGGCTTGCTCTACGCTCCTCCGTTCCAATAAGCACAGCCAAACTCGTTTTTACAGCAAACAAGCCTCTTGGTAGATATAGCCAAGGGGCTCTTTTCGTTTTCCTCTCCACGATTGATCTACGCCCCAAGGAACTTGACGCATGGATGCTTTGGACCTGAGCTGGCTGAGCCAGAGGGCAGGCTTTCAAATCTCTGAAAGCTTGCTGCATGCCAGCCCCGACGACAGCTATGCACACCTGTTACTGGCCGGTGCCGCCAATACGCTGGCCATTGCCGCAGTAGCCATTCCACTGGCCACGTTATTGGGCACGGCATTAGGCTTGCTGCGTCTGAGTCGCCATGCATTGCTCGACCGCACCTTGACGCTCTTGATCGAGCCGATTCGCAACACGCCAGTCTTGTTGCAACTGTTCATGTGGTATGCCTTGCTACTGGCTCTGCCGCCTATTCGTGAAGCCTGGCAACCACTGCCAGGAATCAGCCTGTCGAACCGGGGACTGAGCATCCCTGCTCTGATGGGGCTGAACCTTTGGCCGCTTCTAGTAGCCCTGAGCATCCTGGTGCTGCATCCTTGGCTGCGCAACCAGATGGCACGATGGACACGCCACCCCCTCTGGCTGAGCATCACCTTGGCAGCCCTTATTGCTGCAGCAGGACAGTACCACGCACCTTTGGAGTGGAGCGTGCCGCAACTGGTTGGTTTGGGCGTGCGCGGCGGCTGGACGCTCAGCCCTGAACTCACCACCTTACTGGTTGGGCTATCGGTTTTTCATGCCAGCTACATTTCAGACGTGGTGCGCGGTGCGGTGCTCGCCGTCCCTGCCGGGCAGGTACAAGCCGGATTGGCTCTGGGCATGCGGTGGCCAACCTTAGCGCAAACCGTCATTTACCCTTATGCAGCCCGTGTAGGCATTCCTCCCTACGCCAATCAATGCCTGATGCTACTGAAGAACAGCACATTGGCTATCGCCATTGGTTTTCAGGATTTGATGGCCATCATCAACACCACCATTACCCAAACCGGCAAAGCCATCGAAGGCATGACGATGGCGATGGCCTTTTACCTGCTGGCAGGCATGGTGGTTGCCGCATTGCTATCGCACTACAACCATCGCATCAACAAAGCCAGTCTGCTGTCTTCCTCAGGCCTGCGGCTTGGACAAATGCTTGCGACACCACGATTTCAGCGCGCCACGCTGTTCGCCAATACCGGCAGCACTGCACTGACCTTGAGCCTAAGCGTCATATTGGCTTGGCTGGCCTGGCAGTCCTTGCAGTGGGGAGTACTCAATGCCACTTGGGTAGGAGATGCTCAAGCCTGCCGAGCCAATGCGGCAGTCGCAGCAGGGGCATGCTGGGCGTTGATCACCTCCAATATCCAACTGTTGATGTTTGGCACCATTGCCAGCGGCCAGCGCAGCCAGGCTGCCATGTGCTGTGCGTTGCTTGCTGTTGTTGCTTTGGTGCTGTTTAAAGCACGTCTGCATATGCGTTGGCGCATCGCCATCGTGGGCTTGTTGAGCGCATTGATCGTGGCCATTTTGCAAGGCATAGGGCCCTGGCCCGCCTTACCCACCGTAGCTTGGGGCGGCGTGCTCTCCACCTTAACGCTGGCTCTGTTGGCCATCATGCTCTCCATTCCACTTGCTGTGGCCTTGGCCTTGCTGCGCAAACAAGGGCCATGGTGGCTGCGAACCAGTAGCGCAGGACTGATTGATGCGATTCGCAGCATTCCTTTAGTGGTCTTGCTGTTGGTATGTTCGTTCTGGATTCCGCTTTTCTTCAAAGGGGACTGGAGCGCTTCCAAATGGTTCCTAGCCCTGATCGCGCTGATCTTACACACCAGTTGTATGTTGGCCGAAGTGTTGCGCGGCGCACTGCAAGCAGTCCCGATAGGCCAAACGCTAGCGGCCAAAGCCATGGGCATGCGTGTATCCGCCACCCTGCTGTATATTGTGTTGCCACAAGCCAAGCGTCTGGCTACTCCTGCCGCACTGGGAGTGTTTGTTGGGGCGATCAAAGACACATCGCTCGTGGCCATCATTGGCGTATTCGATACGCTGGCTGCTGCAAAAACCGTTATTGCTGACACCGGCTGGCGCCCCTACTTTGCTGAGGTGTATTTGTTTGCAGCCGCATTTTACTTGTTGCTCTGCATACCACTGGCACATATGGCTAAACGCACCTGAGCCATCTACAAAACACATAACAACAGGGCTCTCCAAGCGCCTGTTCAGACGAAAAAAAGCCACTGCGAGCAGTGGCTTTTTGGGTGCCTGACAATGCCGCGTGTTTACCAACGGTCGCGAATCAAGCCCGCAGCCCAGCTCCCGAACTGGCGCTGCACAGTGGGTGTCAGATAGACTTCATCGGCAAAACCGTATTGGTCGACGCTGGAAGAGACCACCGTGGACAAATTGCACAAGGCGGAGCTGACGTGCCCTGCCCCGATACCAATACCCGCGGCGCTGTCCACCGAATTGCACACCGGCTGGTCCATATTGTTAATAGCGTAATAGTTGGGGCCGTTGGAGACCACGTTGACGTATTGCTCCAAATCCACATACAGCACATTGGGCTTGTAGGTGGTTTCTTCCATAGAAATCTTGAAGCCTTCATTGAAGGTTTTAGACAAGCCTTCGAGGAAGGCCTGCTCACCAATATTGCGGGCCCAAATCGACTTGCTGAGGTTGTATGTGCCAATGACCACAATGTACTGCGCGCCGTTTTCACGCAAACGCTGCACTTGACTGGTCAACTCACCACTGATGCGACGCACATCGGTATAGGCTTGCTCACGCGTGATGGCGCCACTCAAAGCTTGTTGTGCCACAGCAATCACATCACTGGTGCCGCCACTGACGAGCACCAAATCCCCACCATTGAAAGAATTGCTCGCCAAGAAACTGCCGATCTGATCGCGCAGCGTAGGGGTATTGGCATTGCCTGCTGCATCGGGCGTAGCCAAAACACGGGTATTGCCCCATGCGTACGATGTCCCGCCTTGGGAGGCTGGCGTCACAGTCAACCCATAGTTCGATGCGACCTCCTCTGTCCAGTTTGAGCGCTCAGTCACGCCATTGACAGTAAAGCGCGAGCCAGATTGCCCCACATCACTTTGTCCATCTCCAAAAGCGATCACGCGCGATGCATTGAACGCTGATTCGACAGAACTTGATCCGCAGGCAGCCAAGCTTGCTGCGGTAATTGCTGCAGCCAAGTAACCTGCGCAGCGACTCCATTGAAATGCCATGTATGTACTCCGGTTGATTTGGTGCTAGTTTAGCTGCCTTCGTGCAAAGGCAGAATGATTCTCACCACTTGAGATTGCTACAAAACGCTTACGCGCTGGCAGCGGCACGCTGCAAACGGTCTCTGACACCATCCCAAGCGGCATCTGCGGGAACGTCTTCAATCCAGATCAGTTTGACCGCCTGCGCATCCAAATCACGCAGTACGCTGAATAATTCATGCGCAACCGCTTCAGGCTGCGCAGGCATGGTACGCATCACCACATCGGCTGAGGCGCTGCGCATGGCAGTGCGGCTGTAAATGGCCAAATGCTTAGCTTGCGCCCCCAAAACACCCAGTGCTGCAACCATCGCTTGGGCATCCATCAAACGCACCGTCGCATTGGGGGCGTAATGCGCCGTTAATGTTCCTGGAGCCTTGGGCTCTTCTGTGCTTGGCAACTGGTCCAGCGCTTCATCTTTGTTCAAAACGAGCATGCCTGTCGCCTGTGCAATCTGCTGCGCACGCACATGGCCTGGTCTCAGAATAACCGGCTGGCCGCGGCTGCAATCCACGATAGTGGATTCAATGCCCACATCGCATGCGCCGCCATCAAGCACCAGAAGATCATCACCGAATTCCTCCGCCACATGCTGCGCCGTGGTTGGGCTGACACGCCCAAACCGGTTGGCACTAGGACCAGCTAGTCCAAAAATAGCCGGAGTTGCCTGCAACCCGGCTTGCAACACACGGAGTGCAACAGGGTGCGATGGGCAACGCAGGCCAATCGTGTCCTGCCCCGCAGCAGCGGCTTCGCCTACACCCGGACGGCGCGGCAGAATCAGCGTCAATGGCCCTGGCCAGAAGGTATCCATCAAAGCCTGCGCAAAAGCAGGCACTTCAGAAGCAAAATGAGCCACACCCGCCGCATCAGCCACATGCACAATCAGCGGGTGGTCTGCCGGACGGCCTTTGCGCTGGTAAATCTGCGCCACTGCCTGCGGCTGCAAGGCGTCTGCCGCCAAGCCATACACGGTCTCCGTAGGTAAACCCAACAACTGTCCCTGCTGCAAGGCGCTTACCGCCTGCGCAATGGATTCATCCGAAGGAGCTGCAATCATGTCTATCTCTTTTGTGTAAAGCTGTTGTGCGCACGTGCGCCGTGCCAATCAGGCTACAAGAAATGCGTTACACATTCGCCTGCGCAAAGTCTTGTGGCAAGCCCAAATGCGCGGCGACCTTGGCGGCATTGTTCAGCACCACTTCTACTGTTTTAGCGGTGATGGTGATGTGGCCCATTTTGCGGCCTTTGCGCGCTTGGCTTTTGCCATACAAATGCAGGTGCACGCCCGGATAGCTCAGCACGGTGGCCCAATCCGGGTGGCGAGGTTCGTCGCTGTCTTCATCAAACCAGAGATCGCCCAGAATATTGAGCATGATCGCAGGGCTGTGCAAACGCGGTTGCAGCAAAGGCAAGCTGGCCAAAGTGCGCACCTGCAGTTCGAACTGCGACACATCGCAGGCATCAATACTGTAGTGGCCACTGTTGTGCGGCCGTGGCGCCATCTCATTGGCAATCACACGCCCATCTTTGAGCACAAAGAATTCAACGCACAACACGCCCACATACTCTGTGGCCACTGCGATGCTCTTGGCTACGTGTACTGCCTGCTCTTCCACATCAGGATGGATGCTGCCTGGAAGCACAAGGGTGCTGGCCAGAATACCGTTGTGGTGAATATTGCGCTGCACCGGCAGCGTCACGATTGAGCCATCAAAGCCACGCGCCAGCACGACTGAGACTTCAAAGTCCAGTTCCATGCGTTTTTCCAGCACACAGGGCACTTGCTTCAAGGATTCCCAGGCTCGCTGCAATTCCTGCAGGTTGGCTACCTGTACCTGCCCTTTGCCGTCATACCCTAAGCGGCTGGTTTTTAAAATACCAGGAAACAATGTGGGCGCAACCGCTTGCAAAGACTCAGGGGAGTCCACCACAGCAAAAGGGGCGACCGGCACACCATGATGCTGAAAATGCACCTTCTCAGCCACCCGGTCCTGCGCAATAGCAATGGCCACTGCAGGCGGCGCCACACGGTTAAGTTTGCCTAAAGCAGTAAAGGCTTGCGCGGGCACATTCTCGAATTCCGTTGTGATCGCTGCCACCGCTTGCGCCAACTGCGCAAGACCTTGCGCATCGTCATAGGCGGCAACAATCTGCTGGTCACTGGCCTGCCCTGCAGGACCTTGTGTGTCAGGGTCCAGCACCACGGTGTGGTAGCCCATGGCCTGCGCCGCATGGACAAACATACGCCCGAGCTGACCACCCCCCATCACCCCCAGACTGGCCCCAGGAAGAATAGGGTCATAGCCCTGCGTTTGAACCAACAGCGCTTCATTCATCACACACCTCACATCGCATTCGCATCACAGAAGGTACGCATTAAGCCAACCTTCATCCCCACTTGAAACTTGAATTCAGACTACCGGCGGCAAAGCCATTTGGCGTGCCACTTCGGTTTGCTTGGCACGCCAAGCTTGCAATTGCGCAGCAAGTGCTGGGTTTTGCCTTGCCAGCAAGGCCACAGCAAACAGCGCAGCATTGGCCGCGCCTGCAGTACCGATAGCGAAGGTCGCGACCGGAACCCCTTTGGGCATTTGCACAATGCTGTGCAAGGAATCAACCCCTTGCAAATGCCGGCTGGCTACGGGCACGCCCAGCACCGGCACGATCGTTTTGGCGGCAATCATGCCCGGCAAATGCGCGGCCCCACCCGCACCCGCAATAATGGCTTGCAGACCACGGTCAGCGGCCGCCTCAGCATAAGCGAACATGTCATCAGGCATGCGGTGCGCGGAAACCACCCGTGCCTCATGCGCAATGGAGAACTCTTCCAAAATCGAAACGGCGTGCTGCATGGTGTCCCAGTCGCTGCTGGAACCCATCACCACCCCTACCTGAATGTGTGACATGACTTGGGCCAATCGAGTAAAACGCGCTATTTTACGTGCTTCGTGCAGTAAAAGGCCCTCGAGCCAGTGAGAATTGCATTCAGGGCGCATTCAATCGCACTCACCCCTCAAAAGCATGAACAGGCATCAAACACAACGACACCTGCGCAGGCACATGCCCCTTCAACCCACCAAGGCCTTTGCCACGCTTTAAACTCGGCACATGGCCCCCAAGTATGGGCTTCGCACATACGGCGCCGCATAGCTATGCGGTAAGCCCCGCCACTCGAAAAGGAATACGATTGAGATGATTGATGTCAGCATTGAAAACTTCGAAAGCGAAGTGATTGAAGCCTCCATGCACACCCCCATCCTGGTGGACTTCTGGGCGCCATGGTGTGGCCCTTGCCGCACACTCGGCCCGATTTTGGAGAAGCTCGAAGTGGCCTACAACGGTCGCTTTAAGCTGGTCAAGATCGACTCCGACCAAGAGCAGCAACTCGCTGGCATGTTTGGGGTTCGCAGCATCCCGACTTGCGTGTTGATGTCACAAGGTCAACCCGTTGATGGTTTTATGGGGGCATTACCCGAAGGGCAAATACGCGAATTCCTTGACAAGCATTTGCCTGAAGCCGGTCCAGACGATGTGCCGCAAGAGTTGGAACAAGAAGTTTTGACACAGGTCGATGACAACGATTTGCAGGCACGCTTGGAAAAACTCCAGCAAGCCGTTACAGACAAGCCCGAGGATGAAAAAGCCCGTTTTGACTACATCAAGCTGCTGCTTGAAATGGGGCTGGAGGACGATGCCAAAGTAGCGTTCGCCCCGGTCATTGCCTTAGCTGGCACCTCACAGCGGCTCAATGCCTTGAAAGTATGGATGGATGCGCTTGATCTCGTGCAGCTGGCTGGTGACGCCAATGCGCGTATACAAGCACTGGATGCCGCCATCGCGAGTAACAAGCGCGATTTCGCTGCCCGTTTTGAGCGCGCCCAAATCCTGCTTGCGCACAACCAGTGGACTGCTGCGATGGATGAGTTGTTGGAAATCCTGATGCGCGATCGCTGTTGGAATGACGACCTGGCACGCAAAGCCTATGTCGCCATTCTGGATATCATTGAGCCCGCAAAGCCCCCTGTGGCAGAAGGCCAAATACCACCAGAAGACCCCACTGTGGCCAGTTATCGCCGCCGCTTGTCCTCAGTCGTGCTGAGCTAAACATGCCCAGATCGTGTGGATACACAGTGCAAATAGCTTAAAACGCGCTGAGGATCTGCACGCCATCGAACGAAGAGTCCTGCATAAAAAAAAGCCTGCTCCAACGGCAGGCTTTTTTGCAGCAACTGCAATAGTACGCAGTGACTTACACAGGATTGAAACCACGCACTCAGGCTTTGGGGCGCAATTCCGACTCCGGCATTTCAATTTTTACCTCCAACACTTCCAGGTTGTCTTGTTTGTCCAAACTGACTTTAATATCACCTGGATCGATCTGGATGTACTTGGAGATCACCTGCACTAAATCTTTTTGAAGATCTGTCAGGAAGTCAGGCTTGCTGGTCGTGCGGTCACTGCGTTCGTGTGCCAGGATGATTTGCAAACGTTCCTTGGCAACCGAGGCGGTCTTTTTCTTGCCGCCAAACAACATTTCGATCAAAGACATAGCCACTTACCTCCCGCCGAAGATGCGTTTGAAGAAACCACCTTTTTGCGCTTCAATAAAACGCAGAGGCTTTTCCTCACCCAAGAAACGGGCCACCACATCCATATAGGCTTCCGATACATCTGAGCCTTTCATGTGTACAGCGGGCAACCCTTGGTTAGATGCCTGCAATACAGTTTCCGACTCGGGAATCACGCCAATCAACTGAATGCGCAAAATGTCCTGAATGTCTTCCAGCGACAGCATTTGCCCGCCTTCAACACGATTGGGGTTGTAGCGCGTAATCAGCAGATGCTCTTTGACAGGATCTTTGCCATCAATGGCACGTTTGGTTTTGGACGACAGCATGCCCAAAATACGGTCTGAATCGCGTACCGAGGAAACCTCTGGATTGGTCACAACGATAGCTTCATCAGCAAACTTCATGGCCAGTAAAGCACCACTTTCAATCCCGGCGGGCGAATCGCAAATGATGTACTCAAAGCCCATGTCTGCCAAATCTGTGAGTACTTTCTCCACGCCCTCTTCTGTCAACGCATCTTTATCGCGTGTTTGCGATGCAGCGAGGATAAAAAGGTTTTCAAGTTGCTTGTCTTTGATGAGCGCCTGATTGAGATTGGCTTCACCTTGAATCACATTGATCAAGTCATACACAACGCGACGCTCGGCGCCCATGATCAAATCCAAATTGCGCAAACCCACATCGAAATCAATGACAGCCGTCTTGTGCCCGCGCAAGGCCAAGCCCGAGGAGAAACTGGCACTTGTGGTGGTTTTACCGACCCCGCCCTTACCGGAGGTCACGACGATGATTTTGGCCATGGAATTGATCCTGTGAGAAATAGACAATGCTGACAATGCGCCTTGATTGCGCTTAAACGGTACGCGCTTTCATCCATCGTAAGCGCAAATCGTTAGTAAACCTGTTATTTTGCCGACTCTAGCCCCTTGATTCAATGGCATAACCTTACATTGGGCTGCGATCGGCACTTTGTTAACGCTTTTCACTTTTGCACACCGGCCTCAAACGCCACAAGCATCGCCTTGGTGCACCAAACTCTTTAACTTTTGTTGAGCGGCTCAATCACCAGCCGCTCCCCATCCAAACGCACCTGAGCTGGGCGACTGGCCACTTCGGCAGGCAGATCGTTCTCTGCGGTGCGGTAAATACCCGCCACAGAAACCAGTTGCGCCTCCATGCATTGCGTAAAAATACGCGCCTGGGTATTGCCGCGCGCACCCGCAATGGCACGCCCACGCAATGGCGCATAGACATGCACATGGCCATCGGCAATCACTTCAGCACCAAAATTCACTGCCGCCAAAACAATCAAATCTGCACCACGTGCATACACCTGTTGACCTGAACGCAGAGGCTTTTCTACCAGCACGGTCTCGCTCGCCGGAGCCTCGCGCACCACCTCCACTTCACGAATGACTTCGCGAATCTCCACTTTGGGGGAAGTATCAGCCTGCCGCGTAGGTGCCGCATCGGGGGCCACAGCCAGTCCTGCTTCGCGCGCATCGGCCACTTGCTGGACACTGCCATTGCGCACGGCAACAGGAATGGTTTTGAGACCACGCAAAGTCCCAATCAAGCCATCAAAATCCAGCGTTTGCGCTTCATCCTGAATGGCAGAAAGGTCCAAAATAACCGGATCGTTGTCAAAAAAATCAGGCTCATCGGCAAATCGCTCTGCCAAGGCCTGCCGAATCGCATAGGTATCGGTGGTTTTCAGTAGCAGTGCAACCACCGGCAAACTGGCGCTTTTGAGTTCAAAAGGCGCCTTGCCTTGTTGCAATGAACCAGAAGAGGATGGAGCGGCCATGCGCGTTAAAAATGAAGAAAAGAATGGACGAAGTGTACCTGCGTAGCTAGCCTCTAAGCCTGCGCCGCTGCATTGAGCACATCACGTGTACGCAAGGCTTCGGCGCGCGCTGCTTGCGCAAAGTCAGGGCCTGCGCTCGCATACAAAATAGCACGCGATGAATTGATGGCCACGCTGCCTGGCCCGGCATAGCCCGCTTTCACGGTAGCGACCGCATCCCCCCCTTGCGCCCCCACACCGGGAATGAGCAATGGTGCTGAAGGGGCACATTGGCGCACTGCCGCAATCTCTTGCGGATAAGTTGCGCCAACTACCAACCCTAATTGGCCGTTGGTATTCCATGATCCCTGAACCAGCCGCGCCAAATGCTCATACAAGCGCGGTTGGCCCGCCACATCAGCCAAGCGCTGAGGTTGAAAGTCATCGCCCCCAGGGTTGGAGGTGCGGCACAACAAGTAAGCCCCTTTGCCGGGGTACTGCAGATAAGGTTCGACCGAATCAAACCCCATAAAAGGAGACAACGTGACCGCATCGGCACCATAGCGCTCAAACGCCTCTTTGGCGTATTGCTGCGCTGTTGAGCCAATATCTCCACGCTTGGCATCAAGAATGACAGGAACATGTTGCGCCACAGTGCGGATATGCGCGATCAAGCGCTCAAGCTGCTCTTCTGCACGGTGGGCTGCAAAATAGGCAATTTGCGGCTTGAACGCGCATGCCAGATCTGCAGTCGCATCCACAATGGCCGCACAAAATTCATAAATATGGGCTGCGCTGCCTTGCCACGGAGCAGGAAAACGCGCAGGTTCGGGGTCCAGCCCCACGCACAACATCGATTGGTTGCGGGTAGCGGCATCTTTGAGCATGTCAACGAAGTTCATGCCCACAATTGTGGCATTGAATCTGTCAGCGGCATCACAAGATGTCGTAACCAAACGCCCACATCTGCAGTTTCAACTGCCCCATCCATCCCCATAGAGCAATGCCACCAAACCACTGGTGCGCAAGGTGCTTTGTGCCATGGCTTGCTGCCAGGCACCGGTTTGCGCAGACAAATAGCTAAAATATTTTTTTGCACGGGTGAGCCCGGTGTAGAGCAACTCCCGCGTCAACAATGGGCTGCTATAGCCAGGCAAGCACAGCAGTACATGGGCAAATTCTGACCCCTGGCTTTTGTGGACCGTCATGGCAAAAGCAGTCTCCACGTGCTGCATACGACTCACCGCAATAGAGCGGATCGACTGCACTGGCAGGCCTTGGGCATCCAGCCCGGTTTGCGGAAAGTACACCCGCAATTGCTGGCGATTGTTTGCCGCAGGCAGTGCGATTCCCACATCCCCATTGAATATGCCTAAACTGGCGTCATTGCGTGTCACCATCACCACCCGCCCCACAAACCAGCCCTGGTTTTTAACCGGCAAACCTGCCGCACGCAAAGCCTGAATGACCAAGGCATTCATTCCGTCGACACCCCATGTGCCCTGGCGGGTCGCGCACAGAATGCGAAACCGCGCCAAAGTATCAAGCAACTGGCGCGCCCATTGGGCATGGGCGCCCTGCCATGCCAGCCACGACTCATCATCAGGGCCAGCAGCAGGAACTTTGGCAGAAGGCCAGCGAGGCATCGCTTTCAACAGCGCAGCCAACGCACCATAGCCCTCTGCAGACATGCCACTGTTGTGGCCTTGCCCCCAGAAAACCTGACGTGCATCCTGCTCTGTGGCCTGTTCTTTCCAGAACACAGTGCGTGCATCAGGCTGCAGGCTTTGCAATTGGGTCATTAGCGCCTGCATATGGGCGCCGTCGTTGCGTTGTACGGCCAATGCCAATTGGCCAATCATGCCGCCAAAACGGCGGCTCTCACGCAGCATGGCAATGGCTTGCGACAACGCAGGAGCGGGCTGGGCGTCGGCTTCAGGCTGCAGCATGGCCTCTGGCACTGATTCTGCGCACGTTCGCTGCAAGTAAGCCGCAGTCTCTGCACTGTAGTGGCCTTGCTGCGCGCCTTCACACACATCGCCAAGCACTGCGCCAGCCTCTACAGAATCGAGCTGATCCTTATCGCCAAGAAGCACCAAATGCGCATGTGGTGGCATCGCCTGCAACAACGCGGCCATCATTTCCAAATCCACCATGGAGGCCTCGTCCACGATCAGCCAATCCAGTGCCAATGGATGGGCACCATCGTGGCGCAACTGGCGTGTTCCGGGCCTGACTCCCAATAAAGAATGCAAGGTGCGCGCAGCAGGAATGCGGTTGAGCGCGTCAAACAACGCAGTATTGCTACGCACGGCAGGCGGCAAATCCTGCAGTGCCTGCTGCAAGGATTCACTCAACCGCGCAGCCGCCTTGCCTGTGGGCGCAGCCAAGCGAATGCGCAATTGGGCCGGATCATCTGCCAGCGCGAGCGCGGCAGCCATCAAGCGTGCGGCGGTATAGGTCTTGCCTGTTCCAGGACCTCCGGTGATGACACCTAAACGCTGCCGCAATGCCAACGCACAAGCCATTTTCTGCCATTGTGGTGGTGTCTGCCCCCCTCCTGCAGAGGGGAACAACTGCCCTAATACCTCAGCAATTTGCTCTTCCCGCGCAAAGCCAGTTTGCACCTGTGACGCAATGGGTTGAACACGCGCCAGCAGCCCATGTGCCGCAGCTTGCTCAAATTGAAAATAACGCCGCAAATACAAACGCTGGGGCTCGCCTCGGGCATTCACCGCCAGCAGCATGGGGGTATCGCTTTGCGATTCTTGGCCAGTGGGGTCTTTGTGCATGACACCCCCCCCCGCCGCAGTGATGGCAATCAATGGGCTTTGGAGTACAGTCAACCATGGCTGTTTCTGCGTTGGCAACAGCGCCAACAACTGCCGCAGTGCCGTTTGTGCGGCCATATCACGCGGCCAGTCCAACCATTGCGCCAAACGGCCATGTACATCCGCCAATTCAAGGCAGCTGTGCCCACGCCCTTCCAAGGCGCAGAGCACGCTAACGGCCACAGGCAAGGCGCGATGGCACTGCGCATCTTGCTGCTGCACCCATTGCGCAAATGCCACATCCACGCGGCGCAACCAACCCGCATCGGCCCATTGCCATAATTGCTGCACCAATGCATCTGTCCGGTCGGGCATACCGGTGTCAAGCATTTGCTCCATCACACCGCTCCTCATGCTGTCTGCGCGGCTTGGTCATGCCCGCCATCTGTTTGTGTTGCTGGTGCTGCCGTGTGCGTATGGCCCAATGCGGCATCCATGGCCATTAACAGCGCCGTTGGTGTTTCAAAATGGATTACTCCAGCGCTTTCATGCTCAATGCCTCGCAAAAACCAATACATCGCGCCCCCCAAATGCTGCTCAGGCACATAACCGGGCAAACGCGTTTGCAGCAACCGGTGCAATGCCTGCAAATACAGCATCGCTTGCAAATCGTAGCGGTGGTGTAAAACCGCATCGCGCAAAGCCTGCGGGGTATAACTGGCCGCACTGTCACCCAACCGGTTGGTCTTGTAGTCAAGCACCCAATATCTGCCCTCAGACTCAACGACCAAATCGGCAAACCCCATCAGCATGCCATGCCATTCTCGGCGCGTGAGCGTTGGCCGGGCATGGCCAGGCCAACAATACTGGCGACACAGCGCATCCAACTGCGTGGCATGGGCATTGGTGACAGGCAACCAAAACTCCAACTCTGAAAGCGTCTGGCTGAAATCACCTAACCGCATTGGTGGTCGTACGGGCAAATGCGGCACCACCTCCACTGCCTCACCCTGCCAAACCGAAGACTGCAATGGCAGCGCCGTTTGCACAATGCCCTGCAGCCACTGCTGCAATGATGGCCATTGGGCCTCAAACCCGGCTTGCTGCGCACGACGCAGCAAACGCTGCCATAGCCCATCCGTAGGCACAACGGGAAAGCCTTCGCTTTGCAATAACTCGAGTGCCTGGTGCATCCAATCGCCCAAACGTGAGCTGCCCGCCAAGGCATGCCAAGGTGCGCGCGCCACATCCTCTGTTGCAGTCAGGGTTGGTGCCCCCTGCTCCGCATAAGGCGTTGATGCCACAGTCGCACCCTGCGCCTCATCGTCGGCCAAGCGTGCGGCTGGTTGCCATAAGAAGGCGGTCTCTGTATCAGGTTGCGGCTGCAACTCCTCAGGCGCCCATGTATCAGCCTCACCTGCATGCAAAGGGGCTAGCTGCTGCTGCGCACCTCGCGCCAACATGCTGAAACTGGCAATGGCGAACTGCTGATCCAGCCCTTGCGGGTAGATGTGTCTGGGCCTCCAGTGCACCACCTCTTGAGGGGCTTGGTATTTGTGCAGCGGCCAAATCACCTGCGCAGCATCTTCAGATGCCTGCGGCATTGGCAGCAACTGGCCAGCAATATCAACACACTGCGCCTGCCACGCCTGCACCATAGGCCACCATGCGGCATCGTCTACAGCCTGCTCGGCTTGGCCGCACAACAAATACCCCAGCGCACTGCGGTGCAGTTCACTGCCTTTTTTACTGTTTGTGCGGCGGTTGACGGGAAACCCCACCCACAAGGCATGGCGCGCGCGCGTGAGTGCCACGTAAAGCAAACGCAAGTCTTCGCGCAAGCGCTCGTCATCGCTGTCTGGTTGCGGCCCACTGTCCTGGGTATCTGACTCTTCACTGGCAACGTCGCTCCAAAGTCCATCGGAAGCCGTTTTCTTAACAGGCTTCATGTAAGAGCCAAAAGGCAGCATCACGACCGGGTATTCCAAGCCTTTGCTTTTGTGAATCGTGACGATCTGAATCAAGCGTGCATCGCTTTCCAAGCGCACGGTTTGCTCTTCTGCCTCGAGCGCCCCACTAACCTGCCCTGCCAAATGTATTTGCTGCACCAAAAAGCGGATCAAGCCTTGCTCACCCTCGTGCGCCTGACTAGCGTGCTGCAACAGCTCCGCCAAATGCAGCACATTGGTAAGCTTACGCTCGCCCAAACCGTCATCAGCTGCCAGCCACTGGCTGGCCAACGCACGTTGGTGAACCAGTTGACGCAACATGGGCAAAACACCTTGCTTGCGCCACACCCCATGCAAGTGCTGTAAGAGCTGTAACCAGTCATCGAGCAATTCTTCCTGGTCCGCATACGCCAGCAACTCTACCTGCGACAGCCCCAGCAAAGGCGTGGCCAATGCGGCTCTGGCCAAAGCCACGTCTGCCGGCTCTGCCACGGCCTGCAACCACGCAACCACATCCTGTGCTTGCGCACTGGCATAAACAGATTCACGGTCAGACAAATAGACCGAGCTCAGGCCACGCTGGCGCAAGGCCTGCTGTACGCGCACAGCATCGCGCCTGCGGTGCACCAAAATCGCAATATCACCAGGCTGCAATGCCCTGTTGGATGTGTTGGCTTGATCCTGAGACGGCTGGCCAAACTGCAAACGTTCTTCTTGCAACCAGCGCACAACTTGTTCTGCGCAGCATTGTGCAAACCAGTCGCAGCCCAATTCAGTGGATTGGCCTTCTTGCTGCGTGGCAATGGTCAAAGCCGGAACACGCTTGCCAAGCCAGTCCTGCAAAGTCTCACGCAAACCATTGGCCATAACAGGCACGAACGGTAAGGGGTTGGCTTGCAAGGCTTTGGTTGTCTCAGGCGCTTCAGATCGATTTTCTGCGGCATGGTCTGAGGCACTGGCGCGAAAGAAGAATGCGCCCGGCCCTGCGCGCTCTTCCGCCTGCTGAAATACGTGGTTGACTGCATCCACCACGGCTTGGGTAGAGCGGAAATTGGTGTCCAGCGCGTAATGGCGCCCTTGCGTCTCCTGCTTAGCCGCCAAGTAACTGTAAATATCTGCACCACGAAAGCGGTAAATGGATTGTTTAGGGTCTCCAATCAGCAACAATGCCTGTGCAGCATCGTTGTCTTGCGGACGGTACAAATCATGGAAGACTTGGTACTGGCCCGGCGAAGTATCCTGAAACTCATCAATCATCGCCACCGGATACTCTGCCAGCAAACGCTGGCGCAGCACGGCGCCTTGATCACTGGTCAGCGCCTGCTGCACACGCACCAGCAGATCAGAAAAATCCATGGCTTGCTGCTGCTTCTTGAGCTCTTGCCAACGCAGATGCGTGTACTGCATTGCGATGCGGGCAATACCTTGTTCAACCGACGGTAAAGCCTGTAAGGCTTGCAGCAACACCTCCAAATCGGCAGAAGCGGCAGGAATCTCAGACACATGCAGTGCCGGCGCTTTGCTGGTGCGCGCATCAGCCAAACCTTCTGGCGTAAGGCGCCACAATTGCTTGTCATGCACACCGCCCACGGCCGCGCTGGGGTTGTTTGCCCACTGCGCCAACGCATCTAACCACTGGTGGTAAGACTGCGGTTTGAGTTTGACACCGCTCCAATGCTTGCCGGTGGGCCCTTCTTTGTCGGTCTGCACGTCCAGCCACTGACGCAATTGCACCAATTTCTCAGGCCAGCCAGCGGCAAGAGCGCTGAGCACTTGCCCCTGCTCTTTCAACTGCTGCGGTAACCACTGTTTCAAGGTGGGAACAATAAAGGTCTGGTTTGGCGCATCCTCCCGCTCGTTTTGCACCATTGAAGATGGCTGTGCTTTTCCTTGCCAAGCCCCACTTTGGGCAAGCCAATATTCAGCATCTGGCCACAAGCGCAGCACCGCATCCAATGCATCGCCTTCCAACGGGTAGACTTGGTTGCGCCAAAAATCGAGTGCCGCCCATTGCCACAACGTTTGGGTGTCTCCCCCCAAAGCATCACCATTGAGCGATCCCGTCAGGCTAGCGTAGCTTTGCAGCACCTTATTGCACCATGCGTCAATCGTGTAGATGGCAGCCTCATCCATCGTATCGGCCGCATTCGCCAAACGCCAAGCGGCCAATTCACGCAAAGGGCCAGGTGGATAGCATTCGCGTAAGCCGTGCAGCAGCGCGTCAGCCTGCGACTCGTCAAGCTCGCCACGAAAAAACCGTGCAGCCTCACTCAAGCGATCACGAATACGGGCATTGAGCTCTTGCGTGGCCGCACGCGTGAATGTCATGACCAGAATCTGTGACGGCACCAATGGCTCGCGCGAAGAGCGCGCATCCAGCAAGTCTGCTCCCAGCGCTGGCGTGGCCCCGTGCCCTAACACCAAACGCAAATACAGGGCCGCAATCGTCCAGGTTTTTCCGGTACCCGCACTGGCTTCAATCAAACGACTGCCAAACAACGGCAAACGCAACGCTAGCGGCTGCTCAACGAAAGACGTGGTGGATGAGTGTGACAAAGTAGAAAAAGTACTTATAAAAAAATATAAAAGCGCGCGTTTTCAACACATCTGTACAGCAACGGCACCGCAGCCAAAATAACTGCATGCATTGTGCCAAATATCGGCAAACACGCATGCCAAACCATGGCGGAGACAAACACACCCCCATGCAAAAAAGGCACTCAGCAAAAAGCCCCACGCATGGGGCCTTTGTTCGTACATTCGTATAACTGAAAAGCCTCAGCAGGCCTCCCTCAGCGGCAATTGGCTTGCATCATCTCTTGCGCAGTCTTGTGCTCTGCTGCTCGGGTTTTGTCGTCCATAAAGCCCACAGCACCATCCGCACCAGTGGTCATCACGCGCTTGCCCGGCTCCAATTGCGCCAACCGGTTACGTGCATTAGTGCAATTGCGCTGCCGCGCTGCGGCGTTGTCCTTTTCTATTTGCGCATTTTTCTGCGCTACCTCCGCGCTTTCCTTGCTGGAGGCTTCAGCCTCTTTATTTTTCAACTGCTCAGCCTTAACTTTAAGCTCTGCGTCTTCTTGCACTGACTCGGCTTGCTTCGGCGCAAGCGCCTGTTCAGGCGATTCTGAGCCCGCTTGCGCGGCCGGCTCTACCACTCGTGGTGTTGGAGCAGAAGGTGCCCCTTTAGGACTTTTCAAAATATTGGACTCAGGCACGGTAATTGGTGGCGGCCTATCGCTATAGACTTTTTTGCCACTCTCATCAACCCATTGCCATTGCGCCAGAGCAGCGCCTGCTGCCATCAACGACAGCGCCATAACGGCGCCTTGCATTATTTTTTTGAACATAAAAAAACCTATTTCATCAAGATGCATCAATTTAGAAACGACCTTGTCTTACTCGACCTTCATCGTGTTTTGTCCGGGCCAGGCTTTGTAGCATTGTCTGCTCTGCACAGCCAAAATTCAGTTCGCATTCTATGGCCACTCAATGAAAACCAATGCAAACTCTTAGCAGAGCGGATACAATCCGTCTTTTGGAGAAAACCCCATGCGTCTTCTTGGCAAAGCGCTCACTTTTGACGACGTCCTGCTCGTCCCAGCGTACTCGCAAATCCTCCCCAAAGACACCTCTTTGGCAACCCAATTCTCTCGCAATATTCAGCTGAACCTGCCTCTGGTTTCTGCCGCGATGGACACCGTGACCGAAGCACGTTTGGCCATTGCCATTGCGCAAGAAGGCGGCATGGGTATTGTGCACAAGAACATGACGGCGCAAGAGCAAGCCGCTCAAGTGCTCAAAGTCAAACGCCATGAATCTGGTGTAGTGCGCGATCCAGTAGTGATTGCACCTGACCACACTGTGCGCCATGTCATTGATCTGTCTGAAGAGTTGGGCATCTCTGGTTTCCCGGTAGTAGAGGGCCGCAAGGTGGTTGGCATCGTGACCAGCCGCGACCTGCGCTTTGAAAACCGTTTCGATTTGCCTGTGCGTGAGATCATGACGCCTAAAGAGCGTTTGATCACCGTACCAGAAGGCACGTCTTTGCAAGACGCCAAGATTTTGCTGAACAAACACAAAATCGAACGCCTGATTGTGGTCAACGACGCCTTTGAAATCCGCGGTCTGATCACCGTCAAAGACATCACCAAACAAACCACCTTCCCCAATGCCGCTCGCGACGCCGATGGTCAGTTGCGCGTTGGTGCCGCAGTAGGCGTGGGTGCTGGCACTGAAGAACGCGTTGAAGCGCTGGTCAAAGCTGGCGTGGACGCCATCATCGTAGACACTGCACACGGCCACAGCAAAGGCGTAATCGACCGCGTGCGTTGGGTCAAGAAAAACTACCCCCATGTGGACGTGGTGGGTGGCAATATCGCCACTGGCGCGGCTGCACTGGCACTGGTCGAAGCTGGTGCTGACGCAGTCAAAGTCGGTATTGGCCCTGGCTCCATCTGTACCACCCGTGTCGTCGCCGGTGTTGGTGTTCCCCAAATTACTGCCATTGATAACGTGGCACAAGCCCTGGCAGGAACAGGCGTGCCATTGATTGGCGACGGTGGCCTGCGCTACAGTGGCGATGTGGCCAAAGCCATTGCTGCAGGTGCTAACACGGTGATGATGGGAAGCATCTTTGCTGGCACTGAAGAAGCCCCAGGCGAAATCGTGCTGTTCCAAGGGCGTAGCTACAAGAGCTACCGCGGCATGGGCTCCATCGGCGCCATGCAGCAAGGCAGCGCTGATCGTTACTTCCAGGAATCGAGCACTGGCAACGCCAATGCCGACAAACTCGTGCCAGAAGGCATTGAAGGCCGCGTACCGTACAAAGGCTCTTTAGTCTCCATCATTTACCAAATGGCTGGCGGTTTGCGTGCATCCATGGGTTACTGCGGCTGCGCCACCATTGACGACATGCGCGACAAGGCAGAATTTGTGCAAATCACTTCTGCCGGCTTCCGTGAAAGCCATGTGCATGACGTGCAAATCACTAAAGAAGCGCCAAACTACCGCGCAGGTTGATCTACACCGCATTCTGATTGCACACAAGCACTGCCTTCCATGAGTCACTCGACCCCAGTCACCTCCATCCATCGCAAACTGGCAATTGCTGGCTTGGTGACTGCGGCTCTCATGGTGGTCGCGTCTATTGCCTCTTTGGCATATGCCTTCACCATCACCGGGCCTGACGCTCCGCACTGGCCTGCCGTGATGTGGCAAATCTGCCAAATGCTGGCCATCATCGCATTTGCATTTGGCATGTGGCAATCGCAAAAACACCGCAGATGGAAGGTGCGCAACGGCCTCGAAGAAGAAAACCAGTGGGATTAATCCCCAAGCGCCATCTGCACATCGGTCCCATGCATTTGACCTGTCTTTCTATACCAACATTGCACAGCGCTTAACCAAGCGCTGTACTTGTTTAAGAAGTCCTCTATGTCCCACCAAAAAA
Source organism: Lampropedia puyangensis (assembly GCF_004833285.1). Classification (GTDB taxonomy): domain Bacteria; phylum Pseudomonadota; class Gammaproteobacteria; order Burkholderiales; family Burkholderiaceae_C; genus Lampropedia; species Lampropedia puyangensis. The sequence goes on along the minus strand of NZ_STFG01000001.1, from coordinate 234,059 downwards.
TCCTCATTCTCGACTTCGGCTCCCAAGTCACCCAATTGATCGCTCGCCGCGTACGCGAAGCCCATGTGTATTGCGAAGTGCACCCTTGCGATGTGAGCAGCGACTGGGTGCGCGAATTCGCTGCGGACGGTAACCTCAAAGGCGTGATCCTCTCTGGCAGCCACGCCAGCGTATACGAGGTGGACGACAAAGCCCCGGACGCCGTGTTTGAGCTGGGAATCCCCGTGCTGGGCATTTGCTACGGTATGCAAACCATGGCCAACCAATTGGGCGGTAAGGTCGAAGGCTCCAGCCACCGCGAGTTTGGCTACGCCGAAGTGCGTGCCCACGGCCACACCGATTTACTCAAAGGCATTGAAGACTTCGCCACACCCGAAGGCCACGGCATGCTCAAAGTGTGGATGAGCCACGGCGACAAAGTCACCGAACTGCCACCGGGCTTCAAGCTCATGGCCAGCACCCCTAGCTGCCCGATTGCCGGTATGGCCGATGAAACGCGCCATTACTACGGCGTGCAGTTCCACCCCGAAGTGACCCACACCGTGCAAGGCCAAGCCCTGCTCAACCGCTTTGTGTTGGATATTTGCGGCACAAAGCCGGACTGGATCATGGGCGACTACATTGCCGAAGCTGTAGAAAAAATCCGCGCACAAGTAGGCGATGAAGAAGTCATCTTGGGCCTCTCCGGCGGCGTGGATTCGTCGGTTGCCGCAGCCCTGATCCACCGCGCCATTGGCGACCAGCTCACCTGCGTGTTCGTAGACCACGGCCTGCTGCGCAAAGACGAAGGCAAGATGGTCATGGAGATGTTTGCGGGCAAGCTCAAGGCCAACATCATCGCCGTGGACGCCAGCGCACAATTCCTCGGCAAGCTGGCTGGCGTAGCCGACCCTGAGAAAAAACGCAAAATCATCGGTGGTGAATTCGTTGAAGTATTCAAAGCCGAAGCCGCGAAATTGAAGGCTGGCGGCGCAGGCCACAAAGGCGCGACCTTTTTGGCACAAGGCACCATTTACCCAGACGTCATCGAATCCGGCGGAGCCAAAAGCAAAAAAGCCGTCACCATCAAAAGCCACCACAACGTCGGCGGCTTGCCTGAGCAACTTGGTTTGAAGCTACTCGAACCCCTACGCGATTTGTTCAAAGACGAAGTGCGCGAACTAGGCGTGGCCTTGGGCCTGCCACCTGAGATGGTCTACCGCCACCCCTTCCCCGGCCCCGGCTTGGGCGTGCGCATTTTGGGCGAAGTCAAAAAAGAATACGCAGACCTGCTGCGCGAAGCCGACGCCATCTTCATCGAAGAGCTGCGCAACTTCAAAGACGATGCAACCGGCAAAACTTGGTACGACCTCACCAGCCAAGCCTTCACCGTCTTCCTGCCCGTGAAAAGCGTTGGCGTGATGGGCGATGGCCGCACCTACGACTACGTCGTCGCCCTGCGCGCAGTACAAACCTCCGACTTCATGACCGCCGACTGGGCCGAACTGCCCTACGCGCTGCTCAAGAAAGTCTCTGGCCGCATCATCAACGAAGTGCGCGGCATCAACCGCGTGACCTATGACGTGAGCACCAAGCCGCCTGCGACGATTGAGTGGGAGTGATGCGCTAACGCACCTCGTTCACGCCGAAACCCAATGAAAAGCGAGCGTTCAGCAAAGAGTGCTCGCTTTTTTTAAGGCAAAACATCAGCGCCTTGACCTTGGCGCCCATGCGCCGTAATCAGGTCTTGGCTTCTTGATCTTGATCAAAAGCGGGGAGCTCTGCCGCTACTTTGCGGAAGGCAGACAGCGCCGCCTCCAAATGCTCAATGATTTCTTGCTGCAGCACATCGGGCGCGGGCAAGTCATCCAAGTTGTCCAGCCCTTCGCCTTTAAGCCAGAAGATGTCCAAACTAGCTTTATCACGGGCGATCAGCTCGGCGTAGCTGAAGTATTTAAAGCGCTCACTTTCTTTACGCTCGTGGCGATTTTCTGGGTTGTAACAGCTAATGAAATCCTGCAAATGCTCCGGCTTTAGCGGACGCGTTTTCAGGGTGAAGTGCTGGTTGGTGCGCAGGTCGTAAAACCACACGCCTTGGGTATGCACGCGGCCATCTTTAGGCGCGTTGTTGAAGAACACCACATTGGCCTTGACCCCGTTGGCGTAAAAAATGCCGGTGGGCAGGCGCAAGATGGTGTGCACATCGCAAGTTTCCAGCAGCTTGCGGCGAATTTTTTCGCCCGCGCCGCCTTCAAACAGCACGTTATCGGGCAGCACCACTGCCGCTTGGCCGGTGACTTTGAGCAGACTGACGATGTGCTGCAAAAAGTTCAACTGTTTGTTGGAGGTGGTTTCCCAAAAGTCTTGGCGCTCATAGGTCAGCGCCTCGCGGTCTTCCTCGCCATCTTCGTTGGTGATGGTCATCGCGCTTTTTTTGCCGAATGGCGGGTTTGCCAGCACGTAGTCCACCCGCTGGCTGGGCTCGCTGATCAGCGCATCGGAGCGCGCCACCGCAGGCTCCCCTTCGAGTTGGCCGATGTTGTGCAAAAACAAGTTCATCAGGCACAGGCGACGGGTGCTGGCCACAATCTCATTGCCAAAAAATGTTTCGTCGCGCAAAAACGCTTTTTGCGCCTTGTTGAGCTTGGCCTCTGGGCGGGTCAGCCAGTCGTAAGCACCTAGAAAAAAACCGCCGGTGCCGCAGGCCGGGTCGGCAATGGTTTTGCCGGGCTGCGGCTGCACGCAGGCCACCATCGCCTGAATCAGCGCGCGCGGGGTGAAGTACTGGCCAGCACCGCTCTTGGTGTCTTCGGCGTTCTTTTGCAGCAAGCCTTCGTACAAATCGCCCTTGGTGTCGGCATCCATGCCCACCCAGCTTTCTTCATCAATCATCTGCACCAAGCGCGAGAGCTTGGCCGGGTCTTGAATCTTGTTTTGTGCCTTGAAGAAGATCGCCCCCAACATGCCCGGCTCTTTGCCCAAGCGCTCCAAAGTTTTGAGGTAATGCGCCTCCAGCGGCTCGCCGGTTTTGGCCTTGAGGTTGGCCCAGCCGTAACCGTGCGGGATATGGGTGTCGCGGTTGTACGGCGCGGCGCTGTATTCATCGGCCATCTTCAAAAACAGCAAGTAGGTCAGCTGCTCGAGATAGTCGCCATAGCCCACGCCGTCATCGCGCAAGGTGTTGCAGAAATTCCAGACTTTCTGGATCAGGGATGCGGTGTTCATAAAAAACCAATTCAGAAAACAAACATCTTAATAAGCGATTGTTTTATATAAGATTTATTGCCTATTTCAATTTGCTTTCCAAAGAGAAAGAAAGCAAATTGCAGCAACGATCAAGCACGCAAAGGGGCATCTGTATCGACACCTGCGGTGGCCCGACTCCCGCTTTTGATGGCGGTGTAAGCCTGCCTTGGGGCATTCGTGGCCGGATACGCTGTCTTCAAATGGCCTTCTTTCACCATCTGCGAGAGCGTGCGTTTACGCAGGTCATCCGGATCACGGTGGAGAATATGCGCCAATACGCGGGCACCAAGGTAACGGCCATCGCAAAGCGCCAACACCACCTGCGCCAGCACGTCTGGCAACACGCGCTTGGTTTGCGAAACAGGCTGGCCTAGTGTCATCAGTTCAGTCTGTAAGGCCTCAGGCACCGCATCCCAATCCAAATAAATCGCCGGTGCGGGAGCGGCGGGAGATGAAGGAGCACCTGCTAACTCCGGTGGTAAGCCCGCTAACTCCGGTGGTAAGCCCGCTAACTCTGGTGATACGGTCGGCGAATCAAGGGTCTGCACTTGCCCTGCAGCAAGATCAAAACCAAGCGAGATGGGCGATTGCCAAGGTAGATAGTAAATCGTGCCTCGCCCGCTGCCGTTTGAGTGAAACAAACCATCGCGTACCAACGCACCCAGCATCTTGGTCAAATCGGCCGGGTGGTCGGTACAGATTTGTTTGAGTCGGTCATGACTGACCATGCCCTCCACGTGCGCGGTGATCAGCGCCAGCCTAGCGCTTTCGGGTAAGGCTCTGAATCGCGCCCCCAAATGCTGGTCAAGCATCACCACCGCCTCATCGGGCACCAAACTGCTCATGCGCAGTTCCATGCGCGTTTGCTCGGGTTCGGGCAGCTCATACAACACCGGCTTTCTCCAATGTTGGCCAGCCCAATTGGTGTAGATTTTTGGCAGACCGGAACCTGCATGGTCGCCATAACCCACCAGCTGGAACATCGTCTGCAAACGCCGGTTACGACAATCACTATTACCGCCGTGAATGGCTATTTCAGGTGGAATCCGCATGCGCCCGGGGTTGCGGAAGCCAAACATATCCGGACGCTTGACCACCATCACCGAGACACGGCCGGAAAAATCGGCATGAATCAAGGTGTTGGCCAACGCCTCACGCAGTGCCTCATGCACCGGTGAATCGTCCACCCGCTGGCCTTCCTTGAGTTGAAACGGCACCTTCAAATCAACGGTGAGTTTTTGATACACACGCCGGAAAAAATCGTACAAATTGCCTGACCAACTGCCATCGGGCACCAAGCGGTCTACCCAGCGGTTTTCGGTCTTGGCTTCCGGGCGTTCTTGGTAATCCACCATGTAATGCGGCAACACATCACGAATCACCTCAGCGCGGCCAAACATCAGCAAACCGGCAATGCGCAGGCCACTAAAGCCTTCTTCGCGGTTTTTACCGTAAGCGCCAATGCGCTCTAAAAATTCAGGCACAGGCAAATCGGCCCACACATGCCCGGGTTTGACCGCTGCAAACCGGTTGCGATAGGCCGCCACCGTTTCCCTATCCAAATCATCCAAACCAAAGTGGCGCAATACGCGTTCATCGCGGGAATCTTCCACCTGCTCAGCCAGCATCCGGCGCACTGTCTCCTCATCGGCCTGGTAATCGCCCTCATAGCGGCGCAAATAGGTGCCGCCAAGCGGGTTGCTGCCCACATACACCGGTTTTTGATGCCGCCCCGCGCGCGGCACGGTAATGCGTAACACCCAGCGATTCTCTGCAACCGACAGCCGCTCAACACTATGCTCAACCAGCAAATTGGTGGAGATTTGCTTACGGTTGTTCGCGTTGTCCCACAGCGCTTTGCACACACGGTCTGGCTCAGCCATGCCGATGGCCTTGAACGTGCCGCGCGGCTTTTCCTGCACACCCAGCAAGATCACGCCGCCTTCGCCATTTGCCATCGCGCTGTAGCTTTTCCAAAAATCTTCAGGCAATTCGCCTCGGCCGTCGCGGCCTTGTGCGGCTTTGCATTCCAACTCGACCGACTCTGCCAGCAGTGCCAGATCGAGAGGGCTTAAGTCATCACTCATGATGCCTCCTTGGCTTTGCGCCCGCGTGGTTTTTTGCTGGGCGCTTGCGCGGCGCGTTCGCTGCGCAAGCGCTCTAGCAAGGTGCTGGCTGGTTCGTCATTGGGGTCTTGTGGCACCAGTTGACCGGCAAAGGCGGCGCGCAGGATGTTTTGGCGTTGGGCGGTGGCTTGTTTGAGGGAATACTCAATTGCTAGGTCGTTATTCCTTGCTGCTGCCAGCAAATTCTCTAATTCGCTTGCAATTTTGTTTTGCTCCAAAGTGGGCGGAACAGGAATTACAAGCTTCTCTAGAATTTCAAGGTTGATATTTTTTTGTGCTGTCGCTGGGGCTTCACTTTCCAACTTCTGCTGCGCACTACGCATAAAGTATTCGACATACCGAATTGAGACATCTTCTACGGCCGGCAGGAAGCCGACGACACTGTCAGGGAAGCATGCTTTCACCGAAAGAATTGCTGTTTTCCCAATGTTTGCCGCGATGGTTATGCACATCGTGCCAGCCGGCCAAAGTCGACTCTGTGCCAAACCCGCTTCGCTGTAGGTCGCTTCTATATCCCCCAAAAAAGTATCAGCATGACGAATATCGCCAGTCTGTACAAAAGGGTATGGGCCACCATAAAGATGAGGTGCATTTCTGGGCCGGTGCTTTGATTTCCCCCGATCTAACCAGCCGACTTGAGACAGAGTCGCCCACACCCAGCCTTCGGGGAGTTGGGGGAGATCGGCGGTGTCGGGGGCGGTGGGTTCGGGGTATTTGCTTTGCCAGCCTTTGGGCGGGGTTTTATTTTGGGCTTGGAATTTGGCCAGTTGCTTGGCCTCCCAGCGGGTGCGGCGTTCGGTGAGGATTCGGGCGAGCAGTTGCTGGCCGGTTTCGCTGCTGGCTTCGGCGGCGTCCACAGAGGTGTTGCCTGTGGCTTTGTCGGTTGGCGCTTTGCGGGCGGCGTGTTGGGCGGCACGCCAATCGACGGTGAGGGTACCTTCCACTGCCGCTTTCAAAAGGGATTGGCGATAGGCCTTGAGCTTCTTCTGCGCGACTTTGAGCTCGGCCACACCAGCATCCAGCTCGCTGAGCAAGGCTTCAAGCTTTTCGACGATGCGGGTTTGTTCGGCGCGGGGGGCTAATGGAAAGCTGATGGTTTCCACGTCAGATTTTCTAATCGACGGGACAACTGATGCTCTTGCCTCAACGTCAAACCTAGTGATTAAAGAGAACCAATATAGATAACTCACATCGACTGCATTAGCAGGAGCAAACATCGCCATCGTGTTGTTATCTATTAAAGAGGCGACCTTGGTAATCGCTCGTCTATTAAGGCGCAACGCTTCGCCGATTTTTGCAAACACGACCGAATTAACCGGTACCGGCTTAGCTCGAATCGACGCTGCTTCATGTTCGGAAAGTGTGTTCTCAGTCTCAAGAAAGAATCTCGAGTCACTAAGCCAAGCAGCAGATATGTCTTTGACTTTGTAGAAAGGGATCGCTTGCCCACTCTTGCCTTGAAGGTCAATTGGAAACCCATAGCCCGCTTGGAACTCGCAAACATCCCCCAAATCGACAGCCACCCAGCCCTTCGGTAAATCCATCACGCCACCAACTCCCGATTCATCTCATCCATCACGCCATCCAGCTCGTGGCCAAACAGCTGCCAAGCCTTTTGCAGGCCACCAGCGCCTGCCAATTCGGCGTAATCAAAATCATCACGAGCAATGCTACAACTGCTGGCGATATGGTCTTTCATCAGGCGCAGCCATTGCATTTGCTCAGGGCTGAATGCGGTGGCGCGTTGGGCGTTGTGGCGGAAGGCCCAAGCTTGAAAGCGCTTGTCCACTTCATCGGCAAAGGGGTGCAGCTCGGCATCCAGCCCCAGCGCAAAACGCAGCAGGCTGACCAAATCGGTGAGCTGGCGTTGGCGGTTAACCCCTTTAACCGCACCTTCTTTGACGCGGGCGTAAGCAGCCCAGAGTTTTTCGGTGGTCAGCATCATCGGCGGTTGGCCAAGGTGCTGGTGCAGGGTGTCAATCATGTCAAAGGTGATGGTGCGGCGCTGGTAGGGCTGGTTGTAGAAAAAGCCCAGCGCGGCAATTTCGTCTTGGTGTTGCTGCAGGTAATCGGTAAAGGTTTGAATGGTCTTTTCCGCTTGTGCTTGGGCCTGTGCGCTGAAACCGGCAAAGCTGACTTGATCGAGGTTGATGTGGTCAATGATTTGCTCGCGCTCACGGCGGGCGTTGTCGATTTCGTCGCGCAAGGCGGGGTTGTCAAACGGTGCTGCGGCTTGGGCGACGCGCTGGTTGCGAGCGGCGGTGAGTTCTTCTTCGGTCAGTGTTTCTTCGCTGCGGGTGATGCCTTGGGCCTCGGCGGTATTCAGCGCGGTTCGGATGATGCCATCGGGGTCTAGCGCGGTGATCAAATTTTTACCGAGCTCGCGGGTGCTGATGCCGCCGCTGGCTTTTTCAATGCGCGCTTGGGCTTTGGCATCGAGCAATTTGGCCAAGCGAATCAGGCGATTGGCCAGTGAGAGCACGGTGTCGTCATCGCGGTGGCCCATGGCCACGCCTTGCAGCAAATCTTTGAGTGCCAGATTCGGCTTGCGCTCCAGCGGGCGGCTTTCGGTTTTGAGGGATTTCTCTACCCCCACCGCATCGATCAACACAAAGTGGGTTTTGGCGCCTTCTGCACTGCCGCTGACGCGTTGCAAGCCATCGGCATCCAAGCTGCGCACGCCACGGCCTTTCATTTGTTCGTAATAGCCGCGTGAGCGCACATCGCGCATGAACAGCAGCACTTCCAGCGGTTTGACGTCGGTGCCGGTGGCAATCATGTCCACGGTGACGGCGATGCGTGGGTTGAAATCATTGCGAAAGGCGGCCAGCACGCTGTCTGGGTCTTCCTCGGCCTTGTAGGTGACCTTTTTGCAAAAGGCATTGCCTTGGCCGTAGACCTCGCGCACGGTGTTGATGATGTCATCGGCGTGGCTATCGGTTTTGGCAAAGATCAGGGTCTTGGGTGTTTCTTTGCGGTTGGGGAAGATTTGCGTTTCCACCGCGCGCTTCATTGCGGTAATGACGGTGCGGATTTGGCTGGGGTTGACCACCGATTTATCCAGCTCTTTGCTGGTGTAGGCGGTGTCATCCTCGGTTTCGGCCCAGCGCTTGGCGCGGGTGGCGCGGTCGCGGTGATCGACCCATTCTTTGGCTTTGACTTCGGCGCCTTTTTGGGTGACTTCGGTTTCAATTTCAAACACGTCATAGCCGACGTTGACACCATCGGCTACCGAATCTTCATAGCTGTATTCGGCCACGATGTTTTGGTTGAAGAAACCATAGGTGCGCTTATCGGGCGTGGCAGTCAGGCCAATCAAATACGCATCAAAATAATCGAGTACCTGTTTCCACAAGTTGTAAATGCTGCGGTGGCATTCGTCGATGATGATGAAGTCAAACAGCTCAACGGGCACGGCGGCGTTGTAGCGCACCAGCTTGGCTTGCGATGGCGTTTGCGCGATTTCATTGGGCGAGAGATCTTCGGCCGATTCGTCAATCGGCTCACCACTCAAGATCGAATACATGCGCTGGATGGTGCTGATGCAGACCTGCGCATGCGGGTCGATATGCGGAGAAGCCAGCCGCTGTACGTTGTACAGCTCGGTGAATTTGCGGCCATCATCGGGCGGCGTGTAGGCCATGAACTCTTGCTGGGCTTGCTTGCCCAAATTGCGCGTATCGACCAAAAACAAAATGCGCTTGGCGCCGCCAAACTTCAACAGGCGGTAGACCGAGGTGATGGCAGTAAAGGTTTTGCCCGCGCCGGTGGCCATGTGCACCAAGGCGCGGGGCTTGTTGAGCGCCAGTGAGGCTTCTAGGCCGGTAACGGCATCCACTTGGCAATCGCGCAGATTTTGCTCGGGCAACGGTGGCATGTGCGTAGCCAGCCGTGCACGCAAGGTTTGCGGCTGGGTCAACCATTCGGCCAGTATCTGCGGGGTGTAGAAGTGGAAGATCTCACGCGATCGCGGCGCAGGGTCGGCGTTATCGGTAAAGCGGATGATTTGGCCCGTGGCCTCATACAAAAAGCGCAGCGGCGTGCTGTCTTTGCGCCATTTGAGTTGGGCACTGGCGTAGCGCCCGGTTTGTGTTTCAGTGACGGTGAGGTTCTCGCCAGCATTGTCTTTTTTTGCCTCAATCACGCCAACCGCTTGGCGATCAACAAAAAGCACATAGTCTGCAGGGCCAGTATCGGTGGGGTATTCACGCACCACCACACCCAGCGCTGCGCCTAAATTGATCTGGCGGTAATCTTGGATGATCCAGCCGGCTTGTTCTAGTTTTTGATCAATGAGCAGGCGGGCTTTGGTTTCTGGGGTCATAAAAAAACAAGGGCTGCGCGTGAAAAGTGCTCCAAGTGTAACCACCTCACAACACACAAATTTCCATCAAAGCCGCTTTCGAGCATGGTTTGGTGGCTATGATCCTAAACACGTCCTAAAAAGCGAAAGCAATGCTCATACAGCATGCTTCATCGCTCATTTCTTCTAGAGCACACTCCGCGTCGCTTTGAACCGGTATTCCACTCTTTAAAACCCCAACACCGCCATGTCCTCCCTCAGCCTGCAACGTACCCAAAGCTATGTGCATGAACGGCGCACGCATCCGGCTTGGCTGTTGCTAGCTTCGCGCCGTGCGCCATTGATGCTCAGTGCTTTGGAGGCGCTGTTTGAGCACCAGCGCGATGGCGTGCCCTTCGATGTGGCGGTACAAGCGCTTGCGGATATCTTGGCAGCACACGCCAATCAACCGGATTTTGAAATTGACGGCGATGATGTCACGCGACAGGCGCGTACAGAGATGCGCGAATGGATTCGGCGCGGCTTGATTGTCGAGCGTGAGGGCTTGGTGTTTGAGACCGATGCGTTAAAAACCTCGTTGGGCTTTGTCTCTCAACTTGAAAGCAGGATGATGACGTCCACAGCCTCACGCTTGGCCATCGTGCAGCGTGAGATTGATAGCTTGGCCGCACAGCTCGACCCTGACCCCAAACGCCGTGAGCAATACATCCAACGCAAGCTCAGTGAGTTGGAATTGCAAATGCAGCAGCTGCGCGATGGCCAAGTGCAGGTGCTGACAGCCGAGCAAGCAGAAGAAGGCATTCGCGAAGTGTTTAACTTGGCGATGGGTTTGCGCAACGACTTTCGTCGCGTGGAAGATTCTTGGCGCGAAGCCGATCGCACGTTGCGCCAAGCCATCATTTCTGAACAAGTGCACCGCGGCCAAGCGATAGACCAACTGCTTGAGGGCCATGCGCAGCTGCTCAGCACGCAAGAAGGTCGCGTGTTTGAGAGCTTTCACGAGCAGTTGCAAAATCAAGGCGAGATTGAGGCCATGCGCCAGCAGATCCAGCTCTTGCTGGCACACCCGGCTGCCCAAACTGCCTTGAATGACTTGCAACAAATCAACCTGCGTTTGTTGGTGCAGTTGCTGCTCAAAGAAGCGAAGGTGGTGCAAAGCGTGCGCGCACGCAGCGAGCGCGAGGTCAGCCATTTCATGAAGAGTGGCCAAGCGGCAGAGAATCACCGCGTAGGCCAAATGATCAATGACATCTTGCAAGAAGCCATGGGTTTGGATTGGAATCAATCCGCTTTGCGCCGCACCAATGCGCAAATGGCCCCCACTGGCATTGGCGTGGGCACATTACCTTTGATTGAACGCTTGCGCATCAAGTCGGTAGACGATGGCGCCCCGATGGAACTCCTGCTCAACCCCACGCATGCGGGGCTCGACCAAGTGGAAGATGAGTTCTGGATGTCGCTGGAGGGCCTGGACCGTTTTGCGTTGATGGAGCGTACATTACAGGCCCTAGAGCAAGCCGATGGCCCACTCAGCATTGGCCAACTGGCACGGCAATTGCCCCCTGGGGAGCATGATTTAGAGACACTCGCACTTTGGCTGGCCATGGCACGAGAAGCCGGCATTGCACTGGATGATGCCGCCTGCACCGCCCCAGTAAAGAACACGCACACGCAGAATTTTGAGCAAGTGGAAACATTCGATGGTGAGCACCACTGGCGTTTTCGCATTCCAGTTGCCGAGTTGAACGTTGCGCACATCAGCAGCATGAATTGGGAGTTGTAATGACTGAGACGATCAAGCAAACGGATGATACCGATGGTTTTTTTGACCGCTGGGTCAGTGCAGTCCAACCGCCTCAGGCAACAGCGCCAAGCCCAAAGGGATTGGCGCTGCCCGATAAATCCAGCCATGACGCCAACGCAGGGACCACCGAACTTGCGCGCACGCCACTGGATCTGCGTCGCGCAATGCAAGACTTGCTGAAAAACGGCTGGCTTGAAGAAGCGATAAAACCGCGCATTTTCAAGACCATTCGCAATGAGACTGCGCACATCAACGCCTTGCTGGAGCCTTTTGATTTAGAGGCCAAAGTCGATGAATCGCGCGGCTTGGCGTTCATCAGTGTATTGGCGGGATTCGCCCATGAGGATGGTCAAGACGATGATTGGTCCCATCCCCTGGTGTTCCGCCAACGCTTAACGCTGGAGCATTCGCTGATGCTGGCATTACTGCGGCGCGAATTCATCCAGCAAGAGCAGCACAGTGGCGTCGGCACCGTGGTGCGCATAGCGCTGGAGGATTTGCTGCTGCAGCTCGATACCTTCATCGACCGCAGCGGCAGCGACATGCAAGACAAAAAACGCTTACAGACCAACTTGGATGCTTTGCGCAAGCATGGTGTGGTCTCTGAAGTGGATGCGCAAGACTATGTCACCATCCGTCCAATGATTGTGCATGTGGCCAGCCCTGAAAATCTGCAGGCCTTGTTGCAGCAATTGCAAAGTCTGATTCAGCAGCAGCGCCAGCAAGAAGGCGACAACAGTGATCATGACGCAGCAGGCCACAACGAGCTCGAAGGGCTCTCTCTGCCATGAAAGGTGCTGCTATGCCAACGACCTTCTCGCTGAATGATTCAGCGACTCAGCCGGCCAAACTAGGGACTGAAGCACAAGCGCCTGCGCCGTCTCAGAGCTATATTCTGGAGTCGTTAACACTCTACAACTGGGGTGCTTTTCAAGGCTTGCACACCGCCACCATGGATGCCGCCAACACGGCCATCATTGGTGCGACTGGCAGTGGCAAAACCACCGTAGTCGATGCATTGATGACATTGCTGTGCGACAAACCACGCTACAACCTGGCATCAACTGGCGGGCATGAGAGTGACCGCGATTTAGCCTCCTATGTGCGCGGAGTCAGTGGCCAAGGTACCGATGGCAGCAGTGCCCACATTGCACGATCGGGCAAAACCGCCACAGCCATCAGCGCACGCATTGCCAAGAGCGAGGGCGAATACGTCTTGCTGGGTGCCTTGCTGTGGTTTGATGGCAGTTCCTCCTCGGCCAGCGACATGAGCAAGCGCTGGTTCTTTATTGAGGGCAGCAAAATGGCCCCAGGCCAACCTGCACCAGCATTAGAGGCATGGTTAGAAGAGCTGCAGAGCGGCGGCGCTAGGGCGCTGAGCAAACTCGCCAAAGACACTGAAGGCCTGCACATATGGACCAGCAAATCTGCTTATTTGGCCAAGCTGCAGAGCTATTTTGAGGTAGGCTCGAACGCCTTCACCTTGCTCAACCGCGCTGCTGGGTTGAAGCAACTCAACAGCATTGACGATATTTTCCGAGAGTTGGTTTTGGAAGAGCATGCTGCGTTTGATGAAGCGCTGAAGGTAGCCAGCGGTTTTGACAAACTCACCGACATCCATGCCGAGCTGGAGTTAGCACAAAGCCAGCTGCTATCACTCTTACCATTGCGCGATTTGGCCTTGCGCCACCGTGAGCAAAGCGAATCGCTGCACGCACTCAAGCACCGTGCAGAGCAACTGCCGCTGTGGTTTGCCATGCAGGGCCAAGCTTTGTGGAGCACACACATTACAGTGTTGGAGCAGCAATGGGCCAGCTTGGATGAACAAGTCAAGGCCACACAGCAAGCGCAAACAGATGCGCAAGATCACGCTAACACGTTGCTGCAACTCTACTTGCAAGCTGGCGGCGGAAGTATTCAACAATTGCAAAGCAATATCCGCGATAAGCAATCCATCATTGGCCGTCTCAAGCAGCACATTGCGCAATACCAAACACTCTGCAGCAAGCTGGCCCTGAGCACTCCCCCTGTTCATACCGCCACTACCTTGGCCCAGCACCAACGCCAAGCCAGCAGCACATTGCAAGCACTGGAAGAACAGCGCAAAGCACAGCAAGCAGCGCTGGAGATGGCCATTACGCAAGAGCGCAATGCACATCAACGGCTGACCGAATTAAAAGCCGAGCGAGATGCCGTGCGCCAGCGTCCCGGCTCCAACATTCCCATGCGCGACCAGCAGTTCCGCCATGATTTGGCGCAGCACCTGCAGCTCGCTGTGGATGAGCTGCCTTTTGTCGCCGAGTTGCTGGAAGTGCAAAAAAACCAGCAACTCTGGCGCGGCGCGATTGAACGCGCATTAGGCAGCCAGCGCCTGCGCATTATGGTGCCTTCGCATGCTATGCGCGACGCACTGCAATGGGTCAACCAACGCCACAACCGCGTGCATGTTCGACTGCTGGAAGTGCCTGAACAAGCGGTTGCTAACGCCCCGTTTTGGGAAGATGGTTTTTGCACCAAGCTCAACATCAAACCGCATGCGTTTGAGCCTGCGCTGCGCCGCTTGTTGGGCGAGCTCGATCGCCATTGCGTCGCCAGTGCCGAAGCCTTGCAGCACACATCTCATGGCATGACAGCGCAAGGCCTGATGTCTGGCAAGGCGCGCCACTTTGACAAGCAAGATCAAAAGCGCCTAGAAGACGATTGGATGACCGGGTTTGACAACCGCGACCGGCTCGCCCGACTGGAAGCCAGCATTGAGCAAGCGCAAGCCAGCTGGAAGGATTTTGAGCAAACCAAAGCACATTGCAAACAGCAGCAAAGCCAGCTCGCAAGCACCAGCATCCTGTGGCAGAGCCTGCAGAAGCTTCAGTTTGAAGATCTGGACATCACACCTCAACAAACCCAGTTGGAAACATTGGAGCTGCAACTGGCCCAGCTGCAAGATCCGCAATCGCACGCAGGGCAAGCCAAACAGCGCTGGGAGGATGCAGAAAATAAAGCCAAGGCGCTATCCAAGAACCTGCTGGCTTTCAGCAAAAATCAAAGTGCCCTGGATGTCAAGCTTGAGCAAGCGCAGAAAAGTCGCCGCAAATACCGCTTGCGCTTGGAGCAAGATGCGTCCGATCATGCTGCGCAACAGCCCGCATCCAACCCCATGGATGACGCCGATTTTGTCCAGTTCCTTCCATTGAAGCTGGAGACGCTCGACGAGCAAGAGCGCACCGCCCTGAAAACACAGCTAGAGCAGCTCCAAAAAGCCCGTGAGCAACTGCACGGACTAGAGAAAACCATCGTCAACCAAATGGGCAAAGCCAAGCGAGAAGACCGTGGCGCCTTACAAGAGGAGCTCAGCGAGGTGAGTGCCGTGCCCGCGTATTTGGAACGCTTGCGCGTCATTGAAGAAGAGGCGCTGCCAGAGAAACAAAAGCTCTTTCAAGCCTACCTCAATGAATCATCGGGCAAAGGCGTTAACGGCCTGCTCAGCGGCATTGATGCGCAAGTCACCGAGATCAAAGACCGGCTCGATGCGCTCAACCGCACCATGGCCAAAGTCGATTTTCAACCCGGTCGTTACTTGCAGCTCAACGCGATAGACGTTACCTTCCCTGTACTCAAGGAAATCAACGGTTTGCTGGCGCAATGGCGCAGCGCCCGCACCCTAGATGACGGGGGCCAAAGCCTCTACCTCGTCTTGCGTGGCATTGTGGATTTGCTGCGTGAACATGCCAACAATCGCCGCACCAAAGCCGCACAAGCGCTGCTTGATCCGCGCTACCGGCTGCAATTCTTTGTGTACGTGCATGACAGAGCCAGTGGTGAAATTTTGGAGCGCCGCACAGGCAGCCAAGGCGGCAGCGGTGGCGAGAAAGAGATCATCGCCAGCTACGTGTTGACCGCCTCGCTCAGCTACGCGCTGTGCCCACAAGGGCGCACCGCACCCTTGTTTGGCACCATCGTGCTGGATGAGGCGTTCTCTAAAAGTTCGCAAGCAGTGGCTGGCCGCATCATCCAAGCGCTGCGTGAATTTGGCCTGCATGCGCTGTTTGTCACACCCAATAAAGAGATGCGACTGCTGCGCACACACACGCGCTCGGCCATCATCGTTCACCGCAAAGGCAGTGCAGCCACGCTGACCTCCATCGCTTGGGAGCAACTGGAAGCCATCGCACACAATGCGGCTGCACGAGTGGCTAGCGGCCATACCCAGCCAGCACCGATCACCCCCCAGCCGCAATGAAGTCGCCCACCCAATTGACCAGTGAATTGGAACGCCAATGGCACAAAGCCAGTTGGCGGGCACGGCGGCTGCTGCCCGGAAGCGATGCATGGCCCATCACCATGCACATCGGCCTGCCTGACAGCGCCACCTTCAGTGGCTGCAGCAGTGCGCTGCAAGAACATCTGGCGCTCTGGCGCGCTATCGATCAAAACGGCCCTGGGCGCGTGCTGTGGCAAAGCAAAAAATACCGCGCAGGCGCAGCGGAAGTAAGGCTACCTACCCAATGGCAATTAGACAAACCCTCCGAATGGGTAGCCGCCATTGGCAGTAGCGCCGTGAAGCAAGCGTTCGGCCAGTTGCAAAAGGTGCTTGCACAGGTCGATGACTGTTTAAGACGCGTGCTGCTGCACCGCATGACCCTGTGGCAAGCGTTGCCTGCCGATCAAGTCATACTCGCCGCTCAAGTGGCCATGCAACTGGAGCCGGGCTGTGCGCAAGGCAGGCCACTGCGCATGCTGCCCATCGCGGGCAATGACACCAAGTTCTTTGAGCGCCATGAATCCTTGATCACGCTGCTGCTTGATGCCCGTTTTGATGGCGAAGCCAGCGCACAAGGCTTGCGCACCTTCATAGGCGCGATGGATGAGCGCGAGCACTGGTTGTTGATTGCACCGTTGGCCGATGGCTTGCTGCCTTTTAAACGCTTGCGCTTGACTGCAGAATCTCTGTTGAGTGCCGCTTTGCCTGCCTCACACATCTTGGTGATCGAAAACGAGCGTTGCTTGCACCAGCTCCCCTACCCCGTGCCTGACACCATTGCCATTTTGGGCGCTGGCATGGATTTGGGCTGGATGGCTGCCGACTGGTTGAAAAGTCGCCACGTTGGATATTGGGGCGATATGGATACATGGGGTTTGACCATGCTGGGACACGCCAGAAGCCACGCCCCTCACCTCACAGCCTTGCTGATGGATGCCGACACCTTCCACGCACATCAAGCGCATGCAGTGTTTGAAAGTCACCATGCGCCAGACACAAGCGCAGGACTTTTAGAAGCAGAAGTGGCGCTGTTAAAACGCCTCAAAACCAGTGACAAGGGGCGCTTGGAGCAGGAATTTTTGCCAGCCGATTGTGTTGCCAAAGCCATTGCAATGTGGCTAAAAAAACAGCCATAGCGCCATCAGCGAATCACAGCGTGGGCCTGCAATATGAACCTGCCCCAAGGGGTGAGGGAGCTTGAACATTGAGAAACAGATTCAAACCTCAATCTGATCCAACTCACAATACATCCGGTTGATCCAGACTTTGACGCGTTGGCGCTCTAGCAGGCCCAGCGCGTGGCCTTCGGTGTTGTTAATGGCGCTCCAGAAGCTGGAGCCGTTGTCATCAATCTTGCGCATGGTCACATCGGGCAAACGGCGCAGGTGCACAAATTGCGCGCCGCGCCCAATAGCCCGCTCGCGCAGGCCGCTTTTCTCGAACAGCTCAAATTTATCTCCACGGATGTCATTGAGCACGACCACCAGCTTGATCCCACTTTCGTTCTCGTTGAGCAATTGCTCCAGCAAGCGCACGGAATCGGCGCCCGCATCCATGACATGCCAGTAATGCAGGTCAATGCCCAGTTCTTGCGCCACGTCCACCACAGCAGAATCGGCAAACCACTTCCACAGCTGGTCGTAGGTTTGGGCAGCCAGATCGACTAAGACGCGTTGCTCAGGCTCTTGAGCAACGGTTTCCAGCACAGCATCCACGTTTTCGTAGACATCCAGTACAACGGGCGATGCGTAATCGGCGTAGTAGCGCAGCAGCGCGCCATGGGATTTATCGGAGTCAAAAGCCCGGAAAGGGATTGCTTTGTCGATCATGTATTGCGCCAAGATGCGTGCAACCACTGATTTTCCAACACCGCCTTTTTCTCCGCCAATGAAATGGATACCGCTCATGGTTTCGTCCTTGTAAGCTAGTGAATAACAGATAACGCTCAACAATCGTCCAAGCATCGTTGCAGAAATGCCCGGCGGTTGCTTTACGGTGCAGCCAAGTCAACGCTCGCAGCGCAGAAAGTCTGCTGAACCAACACCAAGCAATCTCTGTTCCAGATTTCAATGCATCATGCAGGGACAGTCAGGCCTTTTTGCACGGCGGGGCGATTGACAAAAACATCAAGCACACGCTGAACATTGGCAAAGTCGCTAAAACCGACCAAATCGCCAGCGCCATAAAAACCAATCAAATTGCGCACCCATGGAAAGATCGCGATATCTGCAATGGAGTAGGCGGCGCTGCCTTGCCCCAGCATCCAGTCTTTGCCATCCAAGTGCGTGTTGAGCACTGTCAGCAGGCGGCGGCTTTCAGCTACATAACGATCACGGGGGCGTTTATCCTCAAATTCTTTGCCTGCAAATTTATGGAAAAAACCCAGTTGCCCAAACATCGGCCCCACCCCACCCATTTGCCACATCAACCATTGAATGGCGGTGTAACGCGCAGCGCCAGCTGCGGGTAGCAGCGCACCAGCTTTGTCTGCCAAGTACACCAAGATAGCGCCGGTTTCAAACAAGGCTAAGGGGCTACCATCCGGTCCATTGGGGTCCAAGATGGCGGGAATTTTATTGTTAGGGGCAATGGACAAGAACTCGGGTGTGAACTGGTCATCCGTGGAAAAGTCCACTTTATGGGCTTCATACGGCACCCCCAGTTCTTCCAGTGCGATGGAAACTTTGACTCCATTGGGTGTTGCCAGCGAATACAACTGAATGCGCTCAGGATGCTGGGCAGGCCATTTATGGGTAACGAGGTAATCTGCAAGTGCGGTCATGGGCAGTCCGGATAAGAAAGAGGTGATGGGATGCCACTGCAGTGGCCATTTCGACAAGCGCCAAAGGCACCGAAAGCCATTGTCGTAGATGTGACCCTTGTCGTCAGGCAACAGGGCTTTCCCCCCACACGCTTCCTTTCAACTGGTTTATTGTGGCCTTAATGCCCTTTGCTTTCAGATGTTCCGTGCATCAAACGCTCGGTGTAGGCAATGGCCATGGCCGAAAGCAAGAAAGTGATATGGATGGCCGTTTGTGCAATCAGAACACGATCCGTGTAATTGTCCGCACTGATGAAGGTTTTGAGCAAATGGATTGAGCTGATTCCGATAATAGACAAGCCCAGCTTCACTTTCAGCACCGACGCATTGACGTGGCTCAGCCACTCTGGCTGGTCAGGGTGCCCTTCCAAATTCATGCGACTGACGAAGGTTTCATACCCCCCCACAATCACCATGATCAGCAAGTTCGAAATCATCACGACGTCAATCAATGCCAGCACCACCAGCATGATTACCGTCTCAGAGAGCTTGGTGGGTACTTCATCGGGCTTGTAGCCAATGTTCTCCACCAATGCAGCCAATGCGGGCTGACTGCCCAAAGCAGCCTGCACCAAATGCACCAGCTCTACCCAGAAGTGGTAGACATAAATGACTTGCGCAAGAATCAAGCCGACATAAAGCGGTAATTGCAGCCAACGGCTGGCAAAAATCAGTGTAGGAACAATACCTGTTTGCGGGGTAGTGGCGGGGTGTTTGGGCATGGGAATGTGCTCTTAAGAAAACTGCAGAACCAAAAAAGGAACGCGATCATACAGACTTCCCAATCACCCCAAACACGTCCAATTTACAACCATGCAGCGTATGCATTCAACGCAAAAAATGGGCAATCACCCATGGCTTTGATACGACCATGACCCACTCCAAGTCGTGAATCAATTCGCGTTGGCAGGTTGGAGGCGCTTTCGCGGTGAACTGCCAAGAGCCAGAAGGCCGCGCAACACCACTATAAGGGCACGCCCAGTTGCGACCCCCTCTCCCACAACTGCACGTTGTAGCGATAAACCATGCGCAAGCGCCATTAAGACAGAGGCAATCTCTTGACTCCCCAAAGGCAGGGTACAGCGGCTTTTCGTAAACACCTGTCCTATCAGTTGCGCCAAGTCAGCTTGATGCTGTAACCAGATGGCCCGGTATTGAACGGCAAACGGGCTACTGCGCTGGGCATGCAGTTGCAACTCAATGGACAACATTGACCAATTCACATCGCCATCAATAGCTTCTGCCCACTGCTCCAAGGTTTGCAAAATAGCAGAAGCGCTACGAGCAGGTTGCTCAATCAGTTGCATCAGCTGTGCCGCTTCGTTCTGCATATGCGCACGCAACATCTCTAGCAGCAAAGCTTCCTTGCTTTCAAAATTCGAATAGAACGCGCCCTGCGAATAACCAGCCACATCAGCAATATCACGAATAGACGTGCCGCCATATCCTCGCGCCACAAATAATTGCATCGCCGCAGCGATCAGTTCTTCTCGTGTTTGCGCCTGACGCTCTTGTCTGCTTATACGTGGAGCAGATTGGATCGATTTGTTTTTGTCCATACATGCAATAGTAGCACTTTCAGATTTCAGTTGACATTCGAAATAGACAACCATACATTTCAAATATCAACTGAACTTTGAAAATCCATCATATGAATATAAATTTTGAGACCGCGTTCGTAACCGGCGCTACTGGCTTGCTCGGCAACAACTTGGTCAAAGCCTTGCACAGCCAAGGGGTGCGTGTTAAAGCATTGGTACGTTCAATTGCTAAAGGACAACAACAATGCGCAGGACTGGCAAATGTTGAACTGGTGCAAGGCGATCTAAACGACGTTTCCGCTTGGGCTCCAGCATTGCGAGGTTGTGATGTGGTGTTTCACACGGCCGCCTACTTTCGAGACAATTACAAAGGGGGATCGCATTGGAATGCACTTCAACGCATCAACGTCGATGGCACGCGTACAGCACTCGCACATGCCTATGAAGCGGGCGTGCGTCGCTGGGTTCAAACCTCATCGATTGCAGTGTTAAACGGAAAGCCTGGCAGCTTGATCGATGAAAGCCACACCCGTGCAGTGGAAGATGCAGATGACTACTACCGCAGCAAAATTCTGGCTGACCAAACGGTTCTGGATTGTATGGAAGCGCATCCGGACCTGTTCGCGAACTTTGTATTGCCGGGTTGGATGTGGGGCCCTGCAGACATTGGCCCGACATCATCAGGTCAACTGCTACTGGATGTTGCCAAAGGCAAGTTGCCAGGTTTAGTGCCGGGTAGTTTCTCCATTGTGGATGCACGAGATGTGGCACAGGCACAAATAGCTGCAGCTATTACAGGCAGAAGAGGCGAGCGGTATTTGGCAGCGGGCCAGCACATGACGATGTCGGAGCTGGTTCCATTATTAGGTCAACTATGCAACGTTAAAACACCGCGCAAAACCATTCCCGGCCCACTGCTGATGGTGCTGGCAGGCATGCAGGAAATGTATGCACGTATAACAGGAAAACCCATTTTGCTCAGCCTGGCCACCGTGCGGCTCATGCGCAAAGAAGCCAATCGAACGCACTTCAACCACACCAAGAGCGAGGCAGAGCTGAAACTGCGATTCAGGCCCCTTGAAGAGACGCTTGCTGATACCCTTCATTGGTACCAAACGCACGGCTGGCTGCCACGGGGCTGAACGCCAAACGGGCTTTATTTGAGCGTTTGCGCTTGGCGCTTGCCTAGCTGTATCGCTTGCTGAGAAGGGATCAACTCACCACGGTTGTCATCTCTGCCCTGCAACAAATAAACAGCATCTGCGTGTCCATATTGGCTTGCAGCTTTGGCTGAGAGTTGGCCGATCATCGTGGAAGGGTCGCGCAAGCGGTTCACGATCAGCCCGTGTTTGAGTTCAGGAAAATCAACCAGCATGTTCTGGTCGCCTTCGCTGTCGCCCGCAATCAAAGCGGGGCCATATCCATAATGGCTAACCAAAAAACGGCGGATCGTGGCCGTTTTTCCTGGACCTTGGGTTTGGTCGTAGCCTTGACGGAACTGGGTTTGAATGCGCCCATCTGCGTCGCGCTCAAGCTCCATGGCCAATACCCGCTCTGCGGGGTTGTTGTAGCCAAACTCCGGATTGGAAGAAATTTCCTTGATCACATCAACAAACGAAGCAGAGCAAACCCACACATCCCATCCTGCACCGCGCAGAGTTTGGTAGAGCGACTGCATCTCTGGCGCCAACCTCAAGCCATTCTTCCAACTGACCGACACCACCCCCGCCTCACCAGGCAAGGCTTGTGGCGAATTCCATGTCACCTTCTCAATAGGCTGCGTTAATTGCCAACGCACGGTATCGGCAGTGAGCTGGCGCACTTGCTGTTGCGTAAGGCCTGTGAGCAGGTATGTCACCCAAGGGTAGGAAGTGGCATGGTCGAAAGTGCCACCAATGGCCTCATACAAATAACGCACTTTCGCAATGAACGCACCGTAATGGGGGCTGCGCTGCACTTGCTCCAACGATTGGTTGCCAGCCAGTCCTGCGTAGTGGCTGTGCAGCCATGTATAGCTGGCTACGATGTCCTTGGCAATGGCATCAATGCCAAGCGGTTGGCCTTGCGCATTCTTGAATTCAGCTGCAAACGGCGTCTGCGGAATATTCATGCGCACTGCGGTGTCCATTTGTGCAGGCGTCATTCCAAAGGCCAATTGCTGTAACTGGTACACCAACAGGGCTTCCTGAATATCCAGAAAAATACTGGTGTTGTCCCAATCAAATACCGCATAAGGCGGGCGGTCAGCGCGGTAATCGCGCGACGTGTTGCCCATCGCCTGAATCATCTGGCTCAGCTGGGCATGGTTAAACGCATCCCAGTTCCCAGTAGGCAACGCCACTGCTGCACCAGTGCGCAAACGTCCAGAGGCACAACCGGCAACGAGCAGTGAAGCTGCAGTGGCGGAGAGAAAAAAACGTCGATCCATAGGATGGGTCCTCAAGGTAGGCCTTATGCGATAAGGCGCGGGCTGCAGAACCGCCAACAAAGTTGGCGAGGGAATAACGAACCAGCCCCCGTCAAGGGCGTTCAATCCGAGATGGTGTTTGCAACAGAAAAAGTGGTTTCACAGGCGCTTGCTCTTGCAGTTGCGGCGCATCCGACTCGTCTTTCAGACTCACCCCTGAGCGTTCACGTTGGCGTGCCTGCTCCATCAAATACAGCAACTTGTGTGCAGCGCCGGCATAAGAAAGCCCTTCTTGCCGAACGTTGGAAATACAGTTGCGTGCCGCGTCTGTCAGCCCCACGTGTGGTGCCCAGGTCATGTAAATGCCCATGCTGTCTGGTGAGCTCAACCCAGGGCGTTCACCAATGAGCATGACGACCAGCTTCGCCCTGAGCAACTCCGCCACTTCGTCGCCCACAGCGACCCGTGCATGACGCACAAGTGTGGTCGGCCCCACCTGCCAGCCTGCCTCACGCAAGCGCGGCAGCATCTCTTTGACAAAAGGCACCGCATTTTTTTCAATCGCCAAGGACGACAAACCGTCGCCAATGACAAAGACCACATCAGGTGCTGCCTTCATGGCCATCTGCCCCAGTTGTTGGCGTGCGGCTTCGTCCAAGCGGCGCCCTTGGTCAGGGCGTTGCAGGTAAATCGCACGGGTACTCGCGGCACTGTGCACTACCGTAGTGTCCAAACCGCACTGCTGCAATTGCTCTTGAATGCCAGTCAAATCTGCCGGCCTGTGCACGGCATTGCGCGCGCGCGCATGTGCCAACTGAAATTGCAAATGCGGCGCTGTTGGCAAACTCGTGCCGACACGGCCTAAAGCAATCCGCGCTGCGGTGAATTGCCGCAAGGCCTCCCAAGGATTGGAAACCAAAGCAGACTCAGGCAATGCCGCATGCGCAGGAGATTGGTCGATGTCATCCGTCATAAAAAGGCCCTGTGTATTTGTTGGTCTAAAGGGGTCTTTGGCTGCAGTCAACCCAGACTTGCCAAGGCTTTTTGGAACGGCGCAGGCAGTTGCTTACCAAGCGACAAGTGTTTGCCCGCTTCAAAGATGCCAATGGTTTTGAGCCAAGCTTCAAACTCAGGCGCAGGCTGGCTGCCCAACACCTTGCGCAAGTACAGCGCGTCATGAAAAGATGTCGTTTGGTAGTTGAGCATGATGTCATCAGAGCCCGGAATACCCATAATGAAATTGATGCCCGCTACACCAAAAAGCGTCAGCAGCGTATCCATGTCGTTCTGGTCCGCCTCGGCATGGTTGGTGTAGCACACATCACAGCCCATCGGCAGTCCAAGCAGCTTGCCGCAGAAGTGGTCCTCTAACCCCGCACGAATGATCTGTTTGCCGTCATACAGATACTCCGGCCCAATAAATCCCACCACCGTATTCACCAACAATGGACGGAACGGCCGCGCCACAGCGTAGGCACGTGCCTCTAGTGTTTGCTGGTCAACCCCGTGGTGAGCACCAGCCGAAAGTGCACTGCCCTGGCCGGTCTCAAAATACATCACGTTGTCGCCCACGGTGCCACGACGCAAACTTTGTCCTGCCTCGTAACCTTCCTTCAACACGTTGAGGTTGATGCCAAAACTGTTGTTCGCCGCCTCTGTGCCTGCAATCGACTGAAACACCAGATCCAGCGGTGCGCCACGGTTGATGGCTTCAATGCTGGTGGTCACGTGCGTAAGCACACAAGACTGGGTCGGAATTTGGTATTGCTCAATGATGCCGTCCAGCATATGAATCAAGGTGCTGACGGCCGCAATGCTGTCAGTGGCGGGGTTGATGCCAATCACCGCATCACCATTGCCATACATCAAGCCATCAACAATGCTGGCTGCAATGCCCACTGGGTCATCAGTGGGGTGATTGGGCTGCAGGCGGGTTGACATGCGCCCTCGCAAGCCAAGGGTATTGCGAAAGCGCGTAACAACACGGCACTTGCTGGCAATCAAAATCAAATCTTGGTTGCGGCAGATTTTTGAAACGGCAGCCACCATCTCGGGCGTCAAGCCGGGGGCAAGATCCGCTAACGTTGACTCAGAGGCCAAGTCCGACAACAACCAGTCACGCAGCCCCCCTACAGTAAGGTGGCGCACAGGTGCAAATGCCTGCGCATCATGCGAATCGATGATCAGCCGCGTCACTTCATCGCTTTCATAGGGAATCAGCGCCTCGTTGAGAAACTGCACCAACGGCACCTCTGACAGCGCCAGCTGGGCTGCCGCACGCTGTTCATCATTGCTGGCGGCGACTCCAGCAAGGTAGTCACCTGAGCGTGCAGGCGTGGCCTTGGCCATGAGTTCGCGCAGAGAGTCAAAAACATAACGCTCGCCCCCTGCGGTATAGGTATATGGCATGTCAAACTCCACTCATTTCGATCCAACAATCCATGGCTTTGCTCCACCACCTATGTAGAGCAAAGCCCATGCAGCACGCAGGCATCACCCATGCGCCGGTTTCAAAGTTTTATGCCTCTTCACCGGGCGCCCCTGCAACCAAATGGTGGCGGCTGTACAGCGCAAAATACGCCACAAAAATGGCATACACCACTGCCGCACCAATGAGCACGCGCGGGTCAACCAAGAACCCTGCAACCACAGCAATGCATGCCAGCACTAAAGCAACACCGGAAGTGAAAGTGCCGCCTGGGGTGCGGTAGCCACGCGACAAGTTCGGCTCTTTCACGCGCAGCCAAATGTGCGATGCCATCATCATCACGTACGAGATCGTGGCACCAAAAACAGCAACCAAAATCAGCAAATCACCTTGCCCTGTCAAGGACAGCAAGAAGCCGATCACACCGGGAACAATCAAAGCCCAATACGGTGTTTTGCGATAACTGGTCAGCGACAGCGAGCGCGGCAAATAACCTGCGCGAGACATGGCAAACACGAGTCTGGAGTAGCCGTAAATGATGGAGAAGAAGCTTGCAATCAAGCCCGCCAAGCCCACGAAGTTGATGAAACGACTGACCATGTTGGGGCCTCCGTACACGAGGGGGGACTCCAGTGCCTCAACCAATGGGTTGCCCGACTCCATCAATGCTTTGGAGCCCGCGCCACCGGGGCCAAGCACCAAAATCAATACACAAAACAGCACCAGAACGAAAATCGCACCGATCAAGCCGCGCGGTAAATCGCGCTGCGGATCTTTGGCCTCTTCAGCGGCCAGCGGCACGCCCTCAACCGCCAGAAAGAACCAAATGCCATAAGGAATACTGGCCCAAATACCGATATAGCCAAACGGTAAAAAGCTACTGGCACCTACAGCCTCGGTGGGCGGAATATCAAACAGGTTATTGACATTGAAGTGTGGAATCATGGCGAACACAAACACCACCAACGCCACTACAGCAAGAGCTGTGATGACAAAGATCAGCCGCAAAGCTTCCCCCGCCCCCCAAATATGAATGCCTAAAAACACCACATAGAAAGCCAGATACACCATCCAGCCATCAATCCCAAAAAGTGACTGGCAATACGCACCAATAAAGGTTGCAATCGCCGCAGGAGCAATGGCGTACTCCATCAAGATAGCCACGCCGCATAAGAAGCCACCCCACGGCCCAAACGCTCGCCGTGCAAAGCCATAACCGCCGCCAGCTGTTGGTGCAATCGTGGCCAACTCAGCCAAAGCAAATGACATACAGGTGTACATAGTGGCCATCAACACCGAGGCAATCATCAGCCCACCCCAGCCACCTGTTTTCAAGCCAAAGTTCCAACCAGCGTAATCACCTGAGATCACATACGCTACGCCCAACCCGACCAGCAGCATCCAACCTGCTGCGCCGCGTTTAAGTTGTCGACTAGAAAAATACTCCGCGGACTGCGGATTGACGCGCACTGCGTCTTTTGTTGAAGGCTCTGTCATAAAGGCATCCTTTTACCGCTCATGCGTTGGTTGAGGTGGCCTCATATTGCCCAGCAAGCTGAGCCTGATCTATCCGGTTTTGGCAAACCCGTAAGCAGAAACCTTTATTTACGAAAGTGCAGTGGCGCGGCATAAATATTGCTCTCAGAGACCCCACACAACGGACTCTTGCGCATGACTACTAGCCCATCTGCCACTACAACCCCTTCCCCTCGCCAGGCCGCCTCACTCCCGCAAGCTGCGCGCACCATGCATGCGCAACAGAGCGCGCACTGCAACGATGTCGATGAGCAAGCGGCCCTATTGAACGGTTGGAATCAACAATATGAACAACTCTCTTGCGGGGCGTTCAAGGGGTCTGTTTCGACCATGCAGATTGGTCCTATCCAACTCATTCACGAGTTCACAAACCAAGCATTGCACCAAACAGGAGCACTCTCTGCGGGCGCCATCGCCATTGGACTACCCAACGACTTGCCAGGAACAGCCATGTTTTGCGGCCAAACTTGCCACGACAAACAAGCCTTGATTTTTTCTGGTGACGCGCCATTTGAATTTGTCTCTCCAGGCACCACTCGGATGCTGGATGTAGTCATTCAAGAGCAGGATTTACAGCACTACGTCACCCACGATGAAATGCAAGCTTTGCACACTGGCCTACAAAAACCCCACCCTTTGGCTATTTCACCCTTAGCACGAGAGCAGTTTTTAGGCGTATGCGCAGACGTTCAGCAATGGCTTGCTCCGTCAGTCGAATCTGCGCCAGAACAGACGCCAAACAGCAATGCCCCGTTGCAGTCGCACAGCCCACTTTACGCACAACAACACCAAGCCATGGAACGCGATATGGGCCAAGCCGTCGCTACGCTGCTGCTCGACGGCGTACTGGCCAATATGCCAGACGACTCCATCAGCTACCAACGCCGCGCAGAGATCGTGCGACAAACACGTGAACGGGTCATGAGCAGTCCTGCAGAAGAGACCGTGACCGTGGAACAACTCTGCCAAGAACTAGGCATCAGCCGCCGCGCACTGCAATATTCTTTCACGCAGGTGCTTGGCATTTCCCCTCTGGCCTATCTGCGTGCCATGCGCCTCAATGGTGCACGCCGAGCGATTAAGCACAGCACCAGCGTGGCCGATGCTGCCACGGCGTGGGGCTTTTGGCACTTTGGTCGTTTCTCGCAAGACTACAAGGCACTGTTTGGCGAACTGCCCTCACAAACATTCAAGCGTTTTCATTGATCAACTCTGCGCGCCAAGTGCTGCAGCGCTCGGCAAATAGCCAGCATCGAGCATTGCCAGTGCGCCCACGATCAAGGCCTGCATACCTTGGTTAAGTTCCTCTTCCATTTCCTTTTCCTCGACCGCACGGTCTGCGCCCGTCATGGGCTCGCGACTGGCCACCGTATACACGGTATCTGCCACGGCCATGCAATGAAAAGCCACCGTCGCCACGAGCCAGCGCGACTGCTCCTGCCCTAACCCATAGGCTTGGGCGATATGGCGCTGGTGGCTGAGGATTTTCTCGATCATGGACTCTGTCGCCGCTGCGCGGCGAATCACATAAGGCGTCAGCCCCGGATGCGCTTTGATGAATTCACGTACAGCCTGGGTGAATGCCACCAAATAGTCCTTCAGCGGCATGTGGTGCGCTTGACTGGCTTGCGGTAGCTGCCATTGATTGAACATTTCTTGCGCGACCAAAAGCTTGAGCTCTTGCAAATTGGCCACATGCTTGTACAGCGCCATGTGGCTCACCCCCAGCGCTGCGGCTACGCCCACAAAGGTGATGTTGGGCAAGCCCAATTGCATCCCAGCTTCACAAATTTTTTCACGTGTGATGGTGCGGGGGCGTCCGCGTTTGGCGGGGCGCTCTGGCGATTGCATTGCTGACTCCTGTGCTGACCAAACGAGTCACTTTAACGGCATTTCAACGCACAATTAGTTTATTCATAGAAACTAATTAATTTTTTAGTTTATAGTAATGCAATTAATTATTGATTGCGTTCACTCGACTCACTTCAACACCTGCTCATCCATAGCGCGAAAACAACAAGCAGCGGCGGCGGCAAGCGACGGTCTCAAAGCCATTGCAGTTTGCCGGTGCGCTTGTAGTCGCCCAACACATTGCACTCCCCCCTTCATTAGCGGATCCCATTCGATTTGGTTTTAAAGCCAACCTAACCTGCACTGATCATGGTTTTATTACGTTCATCTCCCACACCACGCAAGGCTGCTGTCCTGCGTTTTGAACAACCGATCGGTGCATTGTTTTCTGCCTCCGAGAGCATCTGATGCAAGCCAAATCTTGGGGACTTTTTGCAGTTTTATGTGGTGCATCGTTGTTGGTCGGTGCGCGCGAGATCAGCTGGACGCAACTGCTGACTTTTTCTGACGACGCATGGTTGACGTTGACTGCCAGCCGTTTCCCTAGGCTGGTTGCACTGGTTCTTACAGGCGTGGGCCTATCAGTCTGCGGCGTGATCTTGCAGCACATCGTGCGCAACAAATTCGTAGAGCCTGCAACCTGTGGCGGCCTGGATGCAGCAAAACTCGGCATTCTCGTGGCGCTAAGTCTCATTCCCTCATCCAGCGCCCTCATGCGCATGCTGTTCGCATTGCTCTTTTGCTTTGGTGCCAGTTGGCTCTTTGTGGCTCTCGTGCAGCGCATGCGCACACCAAACAGCGTGCTCATTCCAGTGCTTGGATTGATGTATGGCGGCGTACTCAGTGCCGTGGCCGAGTTCTATGCCTACCGCAACAACATCCTGCAAAGCATGCAAGGCTGGCTGCTGGGGGACTTCTCAAAAGTAGTACAAGGGCACTACGAAATCATTTACCTGATCTTGCCCATTGTGGTCATTACCTACTGGTATGCCCACCGTTTCACGGTTCTTGGTATGGGCCAGGACATGGCCCGCAATCTGGGCGTGAACTACCATGCCATCGCAGCGTTGGGCTTATTGTTGGTTGCGGTGACCGTGGCTGCCACTGTCATCACCGTTGGTGCCATTCCATTTGTAGGCTTGGTGATCCCAAACTTGGTAGCACTGCGCTATGGCGACCATTTACGCAATACTTTGCCCATCGTCGCCGTATCGGGGGCAAGCTTGCTGTTGGCGTGTGACCTCGTTGGGCGCTTGGTCATCTATCCATTTGAAGTGCCCATTGGGCTGACAGCAGGCGGGATCAGTGGCGCCTTGTTCCTGCTTCTGATCGTCAGGAGGCTTCGATGAAGCGCCTGCCTGTCATGGTCATCGCATGCACCACGGTCATTGTGCTGGCTGTTGCCTTTGTATTCATCCGCGCAAACTGGGACTGGCACTA
This sequence comes from Lampropedia puyangensis, assembly GCF_004833285.1. Taxonomy (GTDB): domain Bacteria; phylum Pseudomonadota; class Gammaproteobacteria; order Burkholderiales; family Burkholderiaceae_C; genus Lampropedia; species Lampropedia puyangensis. Next base: position 204,319 of record NZ_STFG01000001.1, on the reverse strand, counting down.
CGTGATCCCCAATCGTCTCATCCGCTTAGGCGCCATCACACTGGGTGGCGTGTGCGTGGCCTGCTCCAGCATCACGTTCCAAACCATCACCAACAACCGGATTCTTACGCCCGCCATCATGGGCTACGAAGCCATTTACCTGCTACTCCAATCGCTACTGGTGCTGTGCATGGGCGCCAGCAGCATCGCATTGTTGGGCATGCATGGCAATGCATTATTGTCCATTGCTGCCATGCTGACGTATGCATGGGCTATGCACCGCTGGCTGTTTAAAGCAGGAAGCAGCAACGTCTACACCTTGCTCTTGATTGGTCTGGTCCTCACGATGGTGATCAGTACCTTCACACAGTTTGTGCAATTGGCTATCAGCCCGGGGGAATTCTCCATCCTGTTGGGCCATAGCCAAGCTTCATTTCAAAAAATCCAGCCTGAGCAACTCGCAGTGGCTGCTGCATTGGTGGCCATTGTCTGCGCCTTGCTTGCTCTGACCTTGCCGCAACTTGACGTTCTGAGCTTAGGTCGAGAACACGCCACCAGCCTGGGCTTGAACTACCACCATGCAGTACGACTGCAACTGGCCTTGATGGCTTGTCTGGTTGCCATCTCAACCAGTCTTTTGGGTCCTACAGCATTCATGGGCATCTTCGTCGCCAATACCGCCTATGCACTGGCCGGCACGTTTCACCACCGCATCACCTTACCGCTGGGCTGCGCCATTGCCATTGGCGCGTTTTTATTGGCGCAACTGGCGGTCGAGCACCTCTTCAACTACCGCACCAGTGTGGGCATTTTGGTGAACCTGGTATGTGGTTCTTGGTTCCTTGCACTGATGCTGCGCACACGGACTGCCACATGATCAAAGTGCAACAAGCGCGAAAAGCCTGCGGCGCCAAGCCAATGCCCGCAGACAGACCTTGGCAGCATGGGCAGTTGTATGGCCCCTGGATACCGAGAGACCACACGCACCCCGCGTGACTCTATGCGCAATTCCTTTTACGTCCATTGAAAGCAGGCATGACTACTCACTTCACTTTCCTTTCGCATTTATCAACCCGATACCGCCATCGTCTGCTGGCCAGCGGTCTATCTGCCTGCATGCTGTTGTTGGGGTGTGACCAACAGGCGCCGGCAGCTGCGCAGGAACCGCAGCAAACACCTGCCCCTGTCCAAGTCACTGCGGCCTACAGCCCCATTACGGTTGAGCACCAACTGGGCACGACCGTCATCGATAAATTGCCTCAACGCGTGGTGGCACTGGACATGAACGAGGTGGACTTTCTCGATCAACTGGGTGTGCCGGTTGCAGGTATGCCCAAAGACTTTGTGCCGCACTTTCTGCGCCAGTACCAAACCATGAATGAAGTGCAGGACACCGGCGCCATCGTGCAACCCAATCTTGAGCAAGTCTACGCAGCCAAACCAGACTTGATCCTGATCACCTCGCTTCAAGCCAACCATTACCAGGAGCTCAGCCGCATTGCCCCCACCATCCACTTCGATGTGAACTACCGCGACAGCCAGACTAACCATATTGCGGTGGTGAGGGAGCATTTGCTTACCCTAGGTCGCATCTTCAACAAACAGGCCTTGGCACAGCAAAAAGCCGAGCAGCTAGACGCGAAAGTCGCACAAGCTCGAAACCTCATCCAAGATCGTCCAGAAAAAGCCCTCATCGTGCTGCACAACAACGGCGCATTCAGCTCTTTTGGTCTGCAATCACGCTATGGCTTTATCTTCAATGCCTTAGGCGTGCAGTCAGCCAGCCCTGCTGTTGAAACTGGGCTGCATGGGCAACCTATTTCCAGTGAATTCATCAGCCAAGCCGATCCTGACATTCTGTATATCGTGGACCGCACGGCCGTCATGGAAAAACGGCCCGCACTCAACGCAGACAGCCTGGCCAACCCACTGCTTCGCCAAACCAAGGCGTGGAAGAGTGGGCGAGTCGTATTCGCCGACGCGCAAGCCTGGTACGTCACAGCTGCCAGCCCAACGTCCTTGCAATTGATTATTGACGACGTGATGCAGGCCTACCAACGCCCGACTCAACCATAACCCCGAGAAAGACACGCGCATGGATGCACATCGCGCCATTGCATGACTGGCGTGGTGCCAATCACTCGCCCACCCAACCTCAATCGGTTCTGCATCAGGTTCGCACTTCTTTCACTCCATTCCCCCATGCGGCGTGGTCTCCGTCACTGCGCAGCTCAAACTTGCAATCGAAAGCATCTCTATGACAGCAAAAAGCCTCGTCCAGCGCCACGCTAAACGCCTACGGCCATTCTCAGTAAAAACCACTGCCATACTCACACACACGGCCATGGCAGCGCGCACTGCACTTGTGCTGGGGCTCAGCGGGGCGGCAGCCATGACCACACCAGCGATGGCGCAATCGACTGCGACGACAACCTCTGCATCTGCCGCACAAACCCAAGAGCAAGCCAAAGAGCATGCAAAAGCACTGCCCGAAGTGACTGTGCAGGGCCAAGACAGTGCTGCACCACTGCCTTACGCCGGTGGGCAAATCAATACAGGCGGCCGCGTGGGTTTGTTGGGTGAAAAAGACTTCATGGAGACGCCCTTCTCTACTATCAGCTACACCGAAAGTTTTATTGAAGACCAGCATGCGCAAGACATTTCAGAGGTCATCACCAAAACCGACCCCACGGTCTTTACCAGTGGTATTCCAGGTGACAGCGAAGAGGGGTACTCCATTCGTGGCTTCAGTTCCTCGGTCGGGGATGTCACCGTCAATGGTTTAGCAGGCATGGCTGCGTTTTACCGCAGCGCTCCCGAAATGTATGAACGTGTTGAGGTGCTCAAAGGGCCCTCAGCCTTACTCAACGGCATGCCGCCGCGCGGCTCTGCTGGCGGAGCGGTGAACCTGGTGTCCAAACGCGCAGGCAATGATCCGCTCACACGTTTGACAGCCTCTTATATGTCACGCTCATACTTTGGTGGGCACTTGGACGTAGGCCGTCGGTTTGGCGAAGACAAATCCATTGGTGTGCGCATCAACGGCGTCTATCGCAATGGTGAAACAGCAGTACGCACACAAGACAAAAAAGTCTCGCTGGCCTCGTTAGGGCTGGACTGGCGCGGCACGCGTGCGCGCTTGTCCGCAGACCTGTATCGCAGCAAAGACCATGCTGATGCCATGACCCGCGGTTTAAGCCTGGCTCCAGGCGTTAGCCTGCCTGCATTACCCAATCCAGATGTTTCCTGGAATCCGCCTTGGGCGTTTTACGATAACAACGACAAGGGCGCCATCGTGCGTGGTGAATTCGACGTCACCGACCAATTCACTGCCTACGCAAGCGCAGGCATCAACAAAAACGGCATCGACACCATCATGGCGCCTGGCCAAATCACGAGCAACGCAGGGGATTTGCGCGTCAACTTCAGTGGTGTTGGTGATCGCAACACCCGTAAATCGGCTGAAGTCGGCCTGCGCGGGAAATTCCACACTGGCGACATTGGGCACCAACTGGCCATCAACGCGACCTACTACGACGAAGACCGCGATTTCTATGGCTTTCGTAACGTGCTGCCCCAAGATTGGCTCACCAATATCTACAACCCAGAATGGGGCCCTGCTGCATACCGCCCAAGCGATCTGCCGCGTTTGTCCAGCACAAACAACAAGCTGAGCAGCTTCGGCTTTGCAGATACCTTGTCATTCGCACAAAACCGGGTGCAGTTGACTCTGGGTCTGCGTCACCAACGTGTTGAAACCACCAGCTTCAACGGGGCTACCGGCGCAGTAACAGGCACCCCCTACAGCGAAAGTGCAACAACTCCTGCTGCAGCTTTGTTGGTCAAGCTCAACGACAAGGTTTCCGTGTACGCCAATACCATTGAAGGCTTGAGCCAAGGCGCCATCGCACCGAGCACAACGGAAAACGCGGGTGAAGTGTTTGCCCCCTATAAAACGAAACAGAAGGAACTGGGCGTTAAATTCGATCTGGGCGACTTTGCACACACTGTCAGCCTATACGAGATCAAGCGTCCAAGCAGCTACACGGATCCGTACACGAACATCTTCTCTTTCGATGGGGAACAACGCAACCGCGGGGTTGAATGGGGCTTCTTTGGGAAACCCATTGAGCATGTTCGTTTGCTCGGTGGCATCGCTTATTCAGACCCGAAAATGACCCGTACTGCTGGCGGAGTCAACCAAGGCAAGCAAGCCACCGGCATGCCCAAATGGCAAGGCAAGCTGGGGGCTGAGTGGGATACAACCGCCGTTCCAGGCTTGACCTTGACTGCCAATGTATCGGCCGCATCTAAACAGTATTTCACCGCAGACAACAGCGTCTGGATGGCTGGTCGCGTGGTCTACGATCTAGGCACACGCTACGCAACGCAAGTATCCGGCCGTCCATTGACCTTGCGTTTGAGCGTGGCCAACATCACCAACAAAGCCTATTGGGCCCGCGCCAACTATGGCGGCGTCGCGCTAGGTGCACCACGCACCATCAACGTGTCTGCCACGATGGACTTTTAAATGCGCTTGTAAAGTCGCCCCTGCGTCCTTGCAAAGCCGGGGTGGTGTATCCAGCCCCAGCTAATACCCTCTCATCAAGGCTGCCTTGCCACCACAAGGCAGCTTTTTTCATCCTGTTCTAGCCCAAAGTGCCAAGGCAAAACAAGAAAAACGGCCAATGCATAAGGTGTGCGTACTGGAATTCATTTTTTCTGGCCTTCTCACCGTCAGTTTCATGTCAGACTAAAAAATAAAATAAATAATAATGATTATCATAGGACTTAGTTTTCATGAATCCAGCTCGTTTACCTGTTTCCACCCTCCTGCAATCGAAATGGATTACAGGCGCAGTCGCCAGCTTGCTTTGCGCACCCCTTGCTGCGCAGAGCACGCAAGGCCATACAGCAAGCGCACAAACAGACGCCTTGCCTGAGGTAGTCATCAGTGCAGCAGGGTACGAGCAAGCGTTAGCCGATGCGCCTGCAACCATTTCTGTCATCACAGCCAAAGACTTGGAAGGCAAGCATTACCGTGATGTGACTGATGCTTTACAGGATATTCCAGGCATCAGTATTGAAGGCGGCGCGGGTGGAAAAATGGAATCAACTTCCATCACGATTCGCGGCATGAGTGAAAGCTATGTCCTGTTTCTGGTCGATGGCAAACCACTGGGTGATTCGTCTGAGGCCTATTACAACGGTTTTGGTGGGGCAGCAAAAATCAATTTACTGCCGCCCGTTTCTGCCATTGAACGCATTGAGGTCATCCGTGGCCCAATGTCCTCACTCTATGGCTCCAGCGCCCTTGGGGGCGTAATCAATATCATCACCAAAAAAGTATCTGACCAATGGAGTGGCAGCGTCACTCTGGACACCATGATCCAAGAAGAATCCGATGCCGGCAGCACCTACCAAGGGCGCTACTATCTCAGCGGACCGTTGGTGGCCAACAAACTGGCGCTGACTTTGTATGGCTCTAAGTACCACCGCACCGAGGACAACATCACCGGTGGTTACCCCAAAAAAGACCGCACAGACACGACCGCAAAATTGCATTGGGCGTTGACAGAGGCTCAAAGTCTGGAATTCGAAGCAGGCATCACGCGCAATAAAAACATCCGCACGGCAGAACGCAGCGGCAGTGCGGCAGACATGTCCAACCGCCGCCCGGCATTTGGTCTCACACACAACATGCGCTGGGGCGAAGGTTTGCAAACGCGCTCCTTCGTCACGCACGAAAAAGTCACCGTGGAAAACGGCGGCAATGAATCGTCGTACTCCGCACTGGTTGCCAACAGCAAAACCGTGATTCCGTTGGACAAGCACATGATTACCGTGGGCGTAGACTACAAAGACGAGAAGACCGACCACATGGCGTCGCGCTTTCCCGGCTCAATCAAAACCAATTTAACGCGCTGGCAAGCGGCTTTGTTTGCTGAAGACGAGTTCTACATCAACGAACAACTCTCATTGACTGGCGGCTTGCGCTGGGACCGCAACCAACACTATGGCAATGAGGTAACACCACGCCTGTACGCGGTCTACCACCTTGCGCCGCAATGGTCGCTTAAAGGCGGCATCAGCGGCGGGTACAAAACACCGTCACTCAAACAAGCGGACGACAACATCGTCGAAATTGCTGCGCGCGGCGCCGCTTGGGACAAGGGCAACAGCAACCTCAAACCCGAACGCAGCACGAACTACGAACTGGGCGCCGTATGGACTGCGGCCAACCGCACCAGCTTCAGTGCCACTTACTACAACACCCGCTTCAAAGACAAGATCACCACCGAAACCATCTGCACCAGCCCCGCCAGCGCCCCCAACTGCCATTACAACGGAGAAGTGCGCCAGCGCATCAACCAATACATCAACGTGGACCGCGCCAAACTGCAAGGCGTAGAACTGGCCTTCAGCGCGCCATTGGGGCCGGTGATGTTCAAAACGAACTACACCTTTTCAGACAGTGAAGTCACCAGCGGCGCCACTGCAGGCCGCCCGCTCAACAACCTGCCGCGCCACATGTTCAACATTGGTGCTGACTGGGAAATCAACCAGCAATGGAATGTGTGGAGTCGAGCCAAATACAAAGGCAAAACACTGGAAGACTCCACGCGCCAATACCCTGCCTACACCATTGTGGATGCAGGGGTGGCCTTTGACCTCAATCGCAACTGGCAAATGTTTGGCGGTATTTACAACCTGCTGGACAAAAAAATCACCAGCGAAGACTTCGGCAAATCACTGGATGGCCGACGCTTCTACGTGGGTGTGACAGCGCAATTCTGATGCAGCGCATCTCATCGTCATGCGCGTTCTTCTAGTCGAAGACCATGCCGAACTGCAAGCCCTGGTGCGCAGCCAATTGCAGCACTGGGGCTTTGCTGCGGATATCGCCAGCGATGGCCGCGTTGCGCTGCACAAAATACAGCTCACCCCCTACGACGCCGTCATTCTCGATCTCGGTTTACCTGATATGGATGGTTTGAAAGTGCTGCAAGGCCTGGGCCGGCAAGTGCACCGCCCCGCCTGCTTGATCCTGACTGCCCGCGATGCGCTGCCAAGCCGGGTGCAAGCGCTCAACGCAGGTGCCGATGACTACCTGACCAAACCCTTTGACATGGATGAATTGCAGGCACGGCTGCGCGCCATCCTTCGCCGCGCCAAAGGCCACACCGCGGGTGAGTTGCGACTTGGTCGCATGCGCTTTTCACCGCTCAACCTGCAGCTGCACATCGATGATCAGCCCATGGAACTCTCACGCAAAGAAGCCATGCTGCTCGAAGCCCTGCTGCGCGCCAGCCCGGGCTTGGTAGTACGCAACCGGCTGGAAGAAAGCCTGTACGCCGCACACGAATCGGCATCGCCCAATGCTATTGACGCATTGGTCTCGCGGCTGCGCAAACGCTTGGCCAGTACCCCCGGCATTGCACACATCGATACCGTGCGTGGGGTAGGCTACCGCATCACAGCCGGGCAAGTGTGCAGCAGCATTACCATCGGTGAGGAACGCTCATGACCCGACTCAGGGTACCGCGCAGCATCCAGAGCCGGATGTTGCTGGTGTTGGTGCCATTGCTCCTAGGAATTAGCCTTGGGGTCGCATGGTATTTACAGCAGCCACGCGATGCCATTCGCCGCTCCATGTTGTTTCTGCAACTGCCTGAGATCACACAAAAATTCGAGCAAAGCCTCAACCCAGCTGATTTACCTGCGCAGTTCATGGGCGGGCGATTGGTGTACACCCTTTATGCAGCAAATGGACAATTGCAGTGGGTATATCCCAGTGACGAGCGCCCTCGCCGTCTGCGCTTGACTCGCATCGAGAACGAGCAGCACCTCTGGCGTTGGCATCTGCGCGATGTCGGGCACACCATCAACACGCCGGTGTATCTTGCAGATGGCCGCATTCTGATGGTCTCCAAAACCGATACCGCTGAGCGCGCAGCTATTCACGCAGTGCTCCAAGCGCGGGTGCTGCACAGCCAATTGGTGCTATTGCCACTGGCTGCTCTCATGGCCGCGCTTTTGATGGTGGTGGTGCACTGGGCTTTGCGCCCCGCACGCCGTGCCGCAGAGATTGCAGCAGCCATCACCCCCCAAACACCGCAGCGCATTCCCACGGCCAACTTGCCAAGCGAAATACTGCCACTGGCGCAATCGGCCAATGCCGCGATGGATCGCCTGCAAGAAGCATTAGCGCGCGAACATCGCGTGTTAGCAGATGGCGCCCACGAAATGCGTACCCCTCTGACGGTGCTCGACCTGCGCTTGCAGCGGCTACAAAGCGGTTTAGACAACGACTGGCGCGGTGTCAACACGGCCATGCGCAATATGCGCAAACTGGTCGACCAATTGCTGCTTCTTTCGCGTCAAGCGCAGCCCACGCACACGCCTCAAGCCAGTTGCAATCTGGTTCACGTCGTGCGTGATGCCGTGGCATTGATGTACCCGCTTGCGCAATCGCAAGACAGAGAAATGGCACTGGAAGCGCCTGAAACTCTGCCAGCCGTATACGGTCAAGACCATGTCCTTCAAGAAGCCGTGCTGTGCGCACTCGAGAACGCCATAGTGCACGGCCAAGGCGCCATTGAACTGCGCCTGTACGCAATAGATGCAGACCTGAACAGCAGTACAGACAACTCGGCCAGCTGTGCCCATTTCAACCACAACCCTAGTGTTGTCCTGGATGTCATGGACCAAGGACAAGGCATTTCCCTTGATCAGCAAGAACCTTATTTCTCACGTTTTCACAAAGGCCAGCAAAACAGCAGCGGCAGTGGTTTAGGCCTAGCCATTGCTCGCCGCGTGATGGATAACCACGGCGGCAGCATTGCCTTCATACAGCAAAGCCCTTGTGTGTTGCGCTTGCAGTTTTGCCAAGCAAACACCACAGGCAAAAGCGCCACAAACACCACAAACGCACGCGCAAGCTAACCCTTTAAGCATTCCCAGGAACCCACCATGGCCAGCCCTTCCGCAGCAACGTCTGCGCCTCTTTCATCAACCCAACAAACACTCAGCCCACTTGTGCGCTACCGCTGGGCTGTGGCCTCACGCGCATTGGCCGCTATTGGTGGTGGCTACGTGTTATCAGCGCTGGCTGCTGCGTGTTTGGCGCTGTGCTTGCCCTATATGGGCATGAGCCGCACCGAATCGGTCATGGCCTCGACCATGCTCTCCTTCATTTTGTATGCCATCGCCATCCTCTGGGTATTCGCCTGCCGCAACGCCCGGCGTGCCTGGTTGGGCATAGCCTTACCTGCGCTGGTACTGGCCATGCTGCTGAGCGCTTTGTACAACTAATACGCCCAGAAAAGAAAGCAACAACCATGCGCGTGGACAATAAACCTGAAGGCCTGCGGCAATCCATGTCCTGGCTACATACCTGGAGCAGCTTGCTGCTGGGATGGCTGCTGTATGCCATTTTCTTTACGGGCACGCTGAGCTACTTTCGCAATGAAATTGACGACTGGATGCGCCCAGAGCTGCACCAATCCATCGCACCCGCAGATGCCACGCACACAGCGGCAGTTGCCTTACAAACTATGCAACTGCTGGCCCCCAACGCCGAGAGCTGGACCATCAGCCTGCCCAACGCACGCCAAATCACCACCGATGTCACGTGGCGCCAGCAAGGTGCAGCTGCTGGCCGTGCGGGCATTCAATCAGCACAGTTAGACGCCAGCACTGGCGACGTGATCGACAGCCGCAACACCCGAGGCGCCAGTTTCCTCTACCGCTTTCATTTTGAGCTTTATGGCATGCCTCGCATCTGGGCGCGCTGGCTGGTTGGGATTGCCACCATGGCCATGTTTGTTGCCATCATCAGTGGCGTCATCACGCACAAAAAAATCTTCTCTGATTTTTTCACCTTTCGCCCCCGCAAAGGCCAACGCTCCTGGCTCGATGCGCACAACGCAACGGCCGTACTGGCCTTGCCCTTTCACATCATGATCACATTCAGCGGCTTGCTGCTGTTTGCCAATATGCTGATGCCATGGCCCACCGATGCGGCCTACCGTGGCGATCGCACGGCGTATTTCAGCGAGTTGCGCGGCGGAGCCAATGGCGGCGGTAATGGCAGTGCCATCAATCCATCATCAACATCTCCAGCTACTGTCACTACATCGGCTACGTCGATCTCGGTATTGCAGCCACTGCTGGCAATGGCTTCAGCGCAGTGGCCTGAGCATGGCGTAGGCCGTATCACTATTCAAAATCCCGGCCAATCACATGCCGCCATTGAACTGCGTGAAGGCGGCGGCACGCGTTTGAGCGACCGGGGCACCACCCGCAGCCTGCGCTTCGATGCCGCCACGGGCACAGCCTTGCCAACCAACACGCCCACTGAACCATCGTGGCTTAGGGCCACCCACAACTCCTTGGTAGCCCCACACCTGGGGCGCTTTGCAGCCCCTACCTTGCGTTGGTTGCTATTTCTCTCCGGGGTTGCAGGCACTGTCATGGTGGCCACAGGATTGGTTCTGTGGGTCGTTAAACGCCTGCCCGAGCGTAAAAAACTCGGCCATACACCACGAGGCCATCGTTTGGTTGAGGTGCTCAACATCGGCGCCATCGCTGGGTTGTCAATCGCCACAGCAAGCTACTTCTGGCTCAATCGCTTGCTACCAGCCACATGGACTGAACGTGCCAATTGGGAAGTGCATGGTTTTCTCATCGTCTGGTTAACCTGCCTGCTGCACCCTTTGCTGCGCCCCCATCGCCGCGCCTGGCAAGAACAACTGGCACTGGCTACCGGCCTGTTTGCCTTGCTGCCCATAGTGAATGCCCTCACAGGCGGCGCCGCGTTATGGCATAGCCTGCCACAACGCCAATGGAGTATTGCAGGCTTTGACTTGATGATGCTTGCATTGGCTGCTATCCATGCCTGTGCCCTGTGGTGGCTGATGCGACCGCAAATCGCAAAGCAACCCAGCAAAGCCAAACCACGCGCCACCTCAAAAAAAACCGCCTTAGCAACCGCGCCTGAACCAACAGGTCCCACCCCAACACCGCAAGCGTTGGCCCTTACCAGCGAACCACTACTTCCTGCCATTTCAAACAAGCCTGTTGTATGACACCCATTTGCAGCTTTATTCTCAGCTTGGCCGCATGGACGGTCATCGCTTTGTCTATGCAGCGCCACCATGCAGACTTTGTCGCCACGGAATGGCCAGCCACCAAACTCCGTGCATGGCGCATAGCTGGCTGGCTGCTGTTGATAGCCTCTGCAGTGCCTTGTTGGTTGCATTGGAGCCCTTCCGTGGCCATTGCCGCTTGGCTCGGGCTGCTCACACTCAGTGCCATCACTTTAGGTTTGAGCCTAACCTACCTGCCCAAGCACATGCTGAAAATTTTCCAATAAGCGTGGTGAACACTGAATTGCGCTCAACCAACGGCTGTCGAACCCTCAGCCCTCTGGCACACAACTGAGTGAGAATTATTTTCAATCATGTTTGAAGTCAGTACAATGCAGGCCCGTGAATGCGCCAGCCCCACTTCGCCCCACCGCAGCCAGCGAACCACTGGCGCTGCTTTATTGCGCCCACCATCCGTGGCTCAATGCTTGGCTGCGACGCCGCTTAGGTGATGCGGCGGATGCCGCCGATTTAGCGCAAGATGTGTTTGTGCGCCTGATCAACAAACCGTTACTGCAATTGGACAATGCCGCCAAAGCGCGGGCCTATCTCAAAGCCGTAGCGCAAAATCTTGCCACCGATTTATGGCGCCGCCGCCAGCTCGAGCAGGCGTGGTTGGAGGCCTTGGCCAACGCGCCAGAATCCTACGCCCCATCTGCACAGCACCAAGTCGAAGTCATGCAGACTCTGTGCGAATTGGATGCCATGCTGCGCAGCCTGCCCGCCAAAGTCAGCCGTGTTTTCATGCTCAAAATGGTCTGCGAAATGAACGAAGCGGATATCGCTTCCGACATGGGCATCAGCACCCGCATGGTGCGCAAGTACCAAGCACAAGCCATGCTGCACTGCATGAAACTGGAACTCAGCCTGACGCAGCACCCCCATTCCCAGTGCACACCCTCCCCCCTCATTGCAACACCACATAGCCTGTGCACCGACCCTGCAATTGAACTGGTGCAGCCATGAACGCACCCAGCGATCAGGCCTTGGAACAGGCCGCAGACTGGTATGTTTTGCTGCAATCGGGATGCGCAAGCGCAAACGACCAGCAACGCTGGCAGAACTGGTTGAATGCCTCAGAGGAACACCAGCTCGCCTGGAACTATGCGCTGCAAGTCAGCCAGCGCTTTAGCAGTCTTCATGGCCCCCATGCCCACACCAGTGCACAAGCTATCGACAGCGTCAACCGCACCAGTGCACGCCTGCAACGCCGCCAACTCCTTGGCGCATTGCTCATGGCAGGAGGCAGCAGTGTCCTGGGTTGGGCCACTTGGCACTTTACTGGCATCGGCGATGCTGTTCTGGCATGGAATGCAGACCATTACACCACCACCGGCGAAGTGCGCGAAATCGCCTTGGAAGACGGAACCCACCTCTGGCTCAGCAGTTCCAGCGCCATTGAAGTGACATTCGATGCACAGCAGCGCCTCATCCACCTGCTGCGCGGGGAAATACTGGTGCAAACCGGCCACGCGAAAGAAAAAGGCCACGGCACAAGCGCTGTCGAAGATAAAACCATTCACCCATTCATCGTGCAAACCCCACATGGCCAAATGCAAGCCATGGGCACCCGCTTTAGCGTACGCTTGGGCGAATCGCAAAGCCAACTCGCGGTGTTTGAGCACGCCGTGCAAATCACCACAAGCAGCAACGCTGAGCGCAGCATCGTATCGGCAGGCACGCAAACGCATTTCAACGCCACACACATCGCCCCCCCGCAAGCTGCAGACCCTAACCGCCAAGCATGGTCGCGCCAAATCTTCATCGCCCAACGCACCCCGCTACACGAACTCATCACTGAACTGCGCCGTCATCAATCCGGACACATCAGCTTGGCCCCTGAAGTCGCAGACCTGCCCGTACTCGGCAGCTACCCTTTGGTCGACACGCAAAAAACCTTGCAAATGCTAGAACGTGTACTACCCATTCGGGTAACGAAGACCCTGCCTTGGTGGTGGAGTGTGGGGGCGCTGTGAGACTCTTCGATTTAGTCCTAGGTGTAGCAAGCAACCGCTTAGAGTGCGCGCTCACGCACCACGGGTGAGAACTTATTTGATTTCTTCATGACTCAATCCTCTCAGAGTGTTGAGCCTCCTCGAAATCCGGGGCGATTCAAAGGGGATCTCTGGTTCTTTGTATTTGGTTTCGCAAAGAATGTCAGGGCCAATATCAACGAAACTGAGTTGGATGCCCTGCAAGCCTTGGCTGCCGATTTGCTACAACTGACATCACCACAATTGAACAAGGCCGTCGAGGACGGATCATTACAGGAAATCTGCCATGACCAGTAAGACCAAGGTGAAAAGCTCCATTCTGTCTGCTGTACACGAGACGGCAGGTGATCTGCACCGCCAAGGTCTCATCACCAAACGTCAGATGAATCAGTACGACGCACTCTGCCTGGAGCCGATCCCACCATACAACAGCAACGAGATTCGAGCCATGCGCGAGAAGCTCAAGCTCAGCCAGACCGTGCTGGCCTCAGTGCTTAATACCAGCGTTTCGACTATCCGGAAGTGGGAGCAAGGGGATAAACAGCCCAGCGGCCCTTCACTCAAACTGCTGAGTCTTCTGGATCGAAAAGGTCTGGAGGCCGTTCTTTGATTGGGAAAACTACGGCAAGTAACAGAAAAGCGCGTGCACTGATCAATGTCAAAAGAAACGTCGAATCAGGATAGCGAACAGTGCCTAGGAAATACAGACCGATTCAGTTCTTAGACTATCAGTTGCTTAGCTATACATGAGCCTCATGTGTAGTGCGACTGTCAACCATATCGGACTTAAGCTCGATATAATGCGCGCCAATTACAACATGCCGCCCAAACTCCGCAAGTAGCACGGTTCCTCCCTTCGCCACCCAGCAGCGCTCAGGGCTCGCCAATCCGGAGCGTAAGCAGATCGCTTCAAGCCGTGCTATTTTCATTGATTTCCTCTGCGTGTCTGCGCATCACTTTAGATACGCCTTGGTATGGAAGCCGGAGCTGTGCTCCATGAATGCACGCGTTTCAAATAGCAGTGCTCCACCAGACAATGAGCTCCCAGCGCCAAGTGTGCTGGCACGTACCTACCTTCGGCTGCGTGCGCCGTTAAAGCGTTTTTTAGGGCGCAGCATGCAGCGCAAGGAAGATGCCGAAGACGGCGTGCAAGAAGTGTTTCTGCGTTATGCGGCATCAGGAAAGCAACTTCCTCACGACGAAGAGGCTGCTTACCTGCATGTGGCCGCGCGCAACGTGTCTCACACCGCTTGGCAGCAAAGCGCACGGCGCGAAAGCGTGGAAGCTGTCTCGCTAGACCAGCATACAGAAATCGCCGAAGAACTGGCGGCTGACGAGTCTACCGAGCCGCTGTACCGCGCTGAACATCGCCAGCGACTGAGCCGCATGGAAGAAGCACTGGCAGAACTGCCCGAACGACGCCGCGAGGCTTTTGTGCTGCACGCCATCGACGGATTGACGCAGACCGAGGTGGCCGAGCGCATGGGCATCACACGCCGCATGGTATACAACCATGTCACGCTGGCCTATGCTTATTGCCAGATGCGCGTGCAATACCGCACCCCCGAAGAAATGAAGATCGCCCAAGCGTTGCAAGCACTTCAGGGGAATGAGACCCCATGACGAAACTGACCCCTGAACTGGCACAGCGGCACCAAAGGGCTGCAGATTACTTTGTGCGACGACGCGAGCCTGGCTGGACCGGTACAGACGAGCACGAACTCAACATTTGGCTGAACAACTACGTCAACCGCGGCATCTTTGAGGATCTGGGACGCATGTCAATTGAGCTGCGACAAATTACACGTCCGCGGCTGGCCTCAGATGTACCACCTCAAGCAACGGCCGATCGCGTTGCGCCTGACAGACAGAAAAGCGCCGACAAAAGCGCAGTGGCAACTTCGCTTGCCAAGCCAAGCACCGCGTCATGGCGCTTCGGGCGCCGTGCGCTAGTGCCGGCGTTGCTCAGTGTTTTGCTGGTAACTAGCAGCAGTTGGTACTGGTGGGATAACCACGCTTCCTATGAGCTGAACATTGCCACCGGTCCCGCTGAGACGCGTGAAGTCGATCTGCCCGATGGCAGCCGTATTGCGCTCAACTTCAGCACCAGTCTAAGGATTCGCTACTACCCCCGGCACCGTGAGACCACACTCACAGCCGGAGAGGCATTCTTTCGCGTTGCCCCAGATGCGCGCCGCCCCTTTACCGTAGACAGTGGCTCCAGCCAAGTACGCGTAGTGGGGACCGCCTTCAACGTGCGCGCCGCACCGCCTCGACTCGTCGTCAAGGTGTTGGAGGGCAAGGTCGAAGTACGTCCTGACCGGACACGCGAGACCGCGCGTACATTACTGCTTTCCGCAGGTGCAGGCGTCAGCATCGATCCTGCCACAGGCCAGCACACCGCCGTTGCCGCTCCGGCCGGTACCGTGGGTGACTGGCGCAACGGCCAACTGGTGTACGAGCAGACGCCACTCGCTGACGTGGCGGCCGATCTTGCACGTTACTTGGGCGAGCCCGTCGTCGTCGAAGGTGAAAAACTGGGCAAGCTCCCCGTCTCCGGCATGGTCATCACCAGCTCTCCTGCGGCCTTTCTGCGTGCGCTGCCAGACTTGCTGCCCGTTCGGGTGAATAAGTCTGCGAGGGGCGGATGGCGTATCTCCCCACGTGGTTGATTCAACTAAATTCAAATAAATCAAAAAAAAGAAATATTCGACGTTCTCACTTTTACTGCGGCAACGGTTGATGTATCTAGGGGCTAGTTTTTTCTTGCTCTCAGGTTGCCAGCCAATTCCTGCCCGAAGCAGATCAGCCAACAACCACACCGAGCGCGCTAAGCGCGTGCGGTTTGTCAAACGCTGATGTTTCTGGCTTCTTGCTTGAAGCAGGCTCTACAGCACTCCACTGTTGTGGTCTGAGCTTTCTTAGCGGCTTAGCCGCGCAAGCCGTGGCGCTACGCCTGCCTGATCCTCTCATCCCATTCTGACGAACCGCAGCGCAGCGCTTTCCGCACAAGCGGGTATCAAAGACGGAAACGTAGGATTTGGACATGCGAGGAAAGATACAACTGAAGGGTGCCATCGCCGGTGGCGCATTGGCAGGAAACATTCACCGGCGCAGTGCGCGTGGTTGGATGCCGACTGCGGCTGCATGGTGGGTAGCGGTGGCTGTCGCCACGATGGCTGCGCCAACGCATGCCCAACAAGCGGTGGCCTTTGACATTCCCGCCCAGCCGTTGGCTGGCGCGTTGCGCTTATTCTCACAGCAAGCTAGGCAGCAGGTTTTATTTGATCAAGCAACGGTGGCCGGCCGTTCTGCGCCAGCCGTGCGGGGCTCCTTGACACCCCGGCAGGCGCTTGACCAGTTGCTTGCGGGCACGGGCATCGTGCTCGTTCAGTCGCAGCCGGATGCATTCACACTGAAAGCAGCACCTGTGGCTAATCCACAGGCTGCACCTGCCACTCTTGAGATGGTGACCGTAACCGTCCAACCCAACCAAGAGACCGCCACCGGTCCAGTCGGTGGCCTTGTCGCCAAGCGCAGTGCGACTGGATCAAAGACCGATACGCCAATCATTGAAACTCCGCAATCGATTTCGGTGATTCCGGCTGAGCAGATCGAACTGCTCAAGCCACGTGATATCGCGGAGACGCTGGCCTACACAGCCGGCATCAGTCGGTCAGCCTGGGTGGATCGCGTCGTAGACGAATTCGTGGTGCGAGGCTTTACCAGCACTCAACCGTATCTGGACGGCATGCGTTACCAGGTAGGAATCTACGACGGACAGATGGAGCCTTACGGACTAGAGCGTGTTGAAGTGCTCAAGGGGGCGGCCTCTACGCTGTATGGATCTTTGCCTCCTGGCGGGCTGATCAATGCCGTTAGCAAACAACCCACCACCGAGCCGCTGCACGAAATCGGCCTGGACGTGGGCAGCTTTAAGCGCAGGCAACTGTCGGCCGACTTTGGCGGCGCCCTGACCGAGGACGAAGCCTGGTCGTACCGTTTGACTACTGTGCTGCGCAAAAGCGATACAGCGCAGGACTACATCAACGATGACCGGAAGTACCTAGCTGGGGCGCTGCGTTGGCGGCCCAGCGCGGTCACCTCACTCACTCTGCGCGCTGAATTCCAGCACGATGCCACCATCTATACGGCAGGAACCCCGCTTTACGGCACTCTGCTGCCCAGCTCGCATGGTGAGATTCCGACGCGCCGCTTCATCGGCGAGCCTGGCTTTGATACGTTCAAAGTAAACCGCAAAGTGGCCGGCTATCTGCTCGAGCATGATTTTAGTGACGACCTTAAGCTGCGCCATGGTCTGCGCTATTACCAGGGCAATATTCATCGGCGTGAGGCTTGGGCAAGAAACTATTATGGTTTCACCAGTGATCAGCGCACTATTACGCGCCGTGGACATGAACGCTTCCAGACATCCAAAGGCGTGACCATGGACACGTCTTTGCAATACACGCTGCAAACTGGTGCCGTGCAACACACGGCAATTGCAGGATTGGATTATTCACGTATCACTTGGAACGACCAGTATTACCACTACGATTTACCGGACCTGGATATCTTCTCCCCTGTATACGGTAGTCCCATTGGCGCGCAACGACGCTCGGATGACAATTGGGGCCAACGCAATACCAAGCAGACAGGCTTGTATGTCCAGGACCAGATGAAAATGGGTGACCGCTGGGTCGTTATGGTCGGCGGCCGACAAGACTATGTGCGCTTTGACAATTACAACCCGCTCACTGGCGCTATAGAGGCGGACAACGAGAAGTCTAGTAAATTCAGTGGTCGCCTAGGCGTCGTGTATTTGGCTCCAAATGGCCTAGCGCCATTCGTGGGTTTTAGCCAATCGTTCCAGCCTCAGACCGGCTCGGATCGCACAGGTGCACGTTTCAAACCGACTGAGGGTGAGCAATACGAGGCAGGCGTGCGTTACCAGCCTACAGGTTCGGACACCCTGATCACAGCGGCGGTCTACCAACTTACCCAGACAAATGTCACAGTGTCTGATCCATTTGACAGCAGCTTCAGTGTGCAGATGGGTAAGGTACGCTCACGCGGCTTCGAATTGGAAGCGCGCACCAGGCTAGGACGCCATGCTAACTTGATTGGCGCTTACGCTTACACCGATGCGCGCACGATCAAAAGCAGTCCGCTCACCCCCAGCGAAGAAGGCAAGCGTTTTGCCTACACACCACCGCACCAGTTGTCGGCGTGGGCCGACTATGGCTTCGGCGCCTTCGATCTGCCGGGCTTGCGCGTCGGCGCTGGCGCGCGCTACACAGGAACTACGCGGGAGCAGGGCAGCACGCAGTCGCTGCCAGCCTATGTACTCATGGATGCCATGGTCAGCTACAGCACCGGGCCATGGAAGCTGGCTCTCAACATGAAGAACCTTGCTGACAAACGCTACGTCACAACATGCTCGTACAACACCTGCTTCCTCGGCGAACCGCGCACGGTCATCTTGACTGCTGCCTACCGATGGTAACTGGGGACACGTCAGCCTATTCAGCAGCAAATACGTACGGTCTTGTCATCAAGGCTGTACGTTTATGTCCTTGTGACATGCCGCATGTCTGTATCTATACCCATTTTGAGCATTGTGCGACCCTGTGGAGATCGCAAACACGTTCGCAGCAATCGGTAATCACGCGCAGACTTAAGGTCTCTGTTGACGACTCTCTCATGGGGGCGAACGCAGAGGCCTGCCGCGCTACTTTAGAGACTTAGAGGCGCTCAGTGTTACTCACACAGAGCATTTATAAATCGTCAGCTATGCACGAAGTGCTATTCAGCCGCAGTAGTCATTTCTGATCGGCACAGTACGACTGTGAATGCCAGTCCTCAAACGGTCAAACGACTTCAAATTTCTATTAGTTCACTCGAAGCAAACATGCCATTCCATTACCAACTCACTCGTGTGGCCATCGTCGCTACAAGCCTTTTATTCGTCTGTACGTGTGCCACTTCGCCACAAGCCTCGACTCCATCTGTGACGCCCTCTCTGACTGCGCTTTCTCAGCACGCTGTATTGGAGCGAGCCATTGCGCCTAGCCTGTATGAGATCGTCTTCAGCCCAGCCGCTCAATCTCTGTTCGTAGCCAGCGCTGGAGATGCAGTGCGCGATGGTCAAAGCGGCTCTATTTACCGCCTTGATCCGCAAACACTGGAAATTAAGCAAAAGATCGACCTCCCGTTGAAGCCTTTTGCCTTAGCTGCTGATGAGCGCAGTCACACGCTCTACGTCGGTCATACATTGGATGGGGCAGTCTCAGCCATTGACATGTTGACGGGCGCTGTCAAAAGCACGCTCTACCATGGACTTCAAGAAGAAAACGGCAAGCCCGTACACACCCGCCAAGTGTTATGGGATGCAGATGCCGAGAAACTGTACGTGACGGGCATCACCGACGGTGGACTACTTTGGGTGATTGACGCAAAAACGTTCACAACCGAACAGCTTCTTCGCCATACAAATGCACCGACCACAGGCATGGCCCTGGATGCGGCCAATCAGCGTTTGTATGTCAGCGGCACGGCCGCATATGCCGCGTTCGATACACGTAGTTGGCAGGCACTTGGGGTACAGCGCATCGCTGAAAAGCTTGATCCGACCGATGCACGCCGCCGTTTTTTGGTGAATGTGGCACTGGATGTCAAAGGGGGGCGCTTATTCGCCAACCAGCTTAACAACAGCGAGGGCACTTTGGTGTTTGACCTCACAACCGGCGAGCTGTTGCACACTATCCAAACAGGTGAGACGCCTGTAGGTATCCGCTTTAACGTCGCGCGCAACGAGGTGGTGGTGGCATCTCTGGGAGGCGGCTTTGTCAGTGTGATTGATGCGACGACCTATTCTATCAAACACCGCTTTGAGGTACCTGGTGCTAATAGCCTGTGGCTCACGCCAGATGGGCAAACGCTGTATGTTACCGCCAAGCACGCCAGCCTAGAGCAGCCTTTGGACACGGTGGTTCGCATCGATTTGCAAACGCTTTAATGCGTTGATAGTGATTCCGTCCACCTTTGCCATGCAAACAGTCTACGCGGCTGGAAAAATGTGCCTTATGCAGGACCAGGAAATGCAGCACGAGGTCATCCATCAGCTCTACCTGGACCACCGCCGCTGGCTGCTGTCATGGCTGAAACGTCGCCTTCATGACCGCGTGCTTTGCGAAGATATTGTGCAAGAAGCGTTCTTGCAATTGCTCATGCATGTCAATCTTGCCTCTGTCAGAGTGCCTAAAGCCTTGCTGGTGACTGTGGTGAAAAATTTGATGGTCAGCCGCTATCGACGCCAATGCTACGAAGAGGCTTTCCTATGCACTCTGTCGTGTGATTCGCAGGATTTTGCGCCGTCGGCAGAGCAGCAGTGCTGCCTGCAGCAGACACTGACCAGGGTCGATGATTTACTTCAATCTATGCCTCAGCCTATGAGGCAGGCATTTTTCTACCACCACATTGATGGACTTAGGCTAGTCGAGGTAGCCCGCCATTTAGGCGTATCACCGGCAACAGCCAGGCGCTATGTGCGGCAGGCAGGCCGCTTGTGCTCGACATAACAGGTGTTGGACGTGCCACTGAGAAGATCACTGCAGTGTTGTGGAGGGCATACATCTAAGGCTGTGGAGAGTAGTCCGCCCGTTTTAGCTGCTACGTTGCGGCACACTTCAGAACTGACCGCGCCTGAAATAGTAGCAAAGCCGCATCTACATGCGATTTGCTAGCCGTCTTCATAACCTTTTCGATTGATTGAAACTCGCAAAAATTGCGATCGACCAGCCAAGGATAATCAGTGCCCATTGATCAAGATTTGGTACGGGAGTTAGCGTTCCGATACCATTCAACGGCACGGTCGCATGAATCCCGACATTCACTTACTTTAGCTGGCCTCGATAAAGCCGCCGTGATAAATCCTCACTATCGGGAACCTCTCAAAACCTCAATTCTGGAACAATCGAATAAATGAAATCAATGACTTGCAAGCGCAGGATTTGATTTTCAGGAGTTATGAGAGGTTCCCCATCGATTGTTGACTGCGGATTCGTTATCGACGAGAGCGCGTGTTATCTAGCAGCATCTCCGCGCTGAACCTGCCGTGGTGACACACCGAATAATTGAGAAAACGCGGTCGAGAAATTCGCCGGGTGCTTGTAGCCGGCGATGCTGGCGGCGGTGGCAATGTCGACCTCGTTACGCGCCAGTGCTCGCCAAGCCAGATGCAAACGGCGATGGCGTTGGTAGCCAAATAGGCTAAATCCAAAAGCGCTCTGAAATTGGCGCTGCAGCGTTGCTGCACTCATGGCGCAGTGCACAGCAATTTGCTCCAAACTCCAGTCATCGGCCTCACCACTATCGAGCAGTTCACGCACGCTCTGAATCTGGCGGCGACGCCACGCCGATACCACAGGCCTGCTGCTACGGCTCGTGCTCACGTCTTCTTGGCTTAACTGATGCAACACATGACTGGCGAGCAATTGCAAAGCACCATCGAGTTGCAATGCGTGCAGGCTCGGTTGCATGACCGGCTCACGCAACAGGTTCAGCAGCAGTGGTTGTAGCGCAGCGTTCGTAGGCAAGTTGCGATTCTGCAAGTGTTGCAACGCTCGGCGCTCGACCGGTTTTGGGATCATCTCCTCCATCTCCAGTAACCACTGCGGCGTCAAACACAGGCTGATGGCGCGCTCTTGTCCACCAGATCTGGCGCGGCGCACGAAGCGCTCTGGCTCCTCTAACGCCACAATCTGTGCATGCCAGTTGCCGCGACTCGGGGCCATACGAAAACGCAGCGGGCCATAGCTGACGTCGGCCTGCCCCGCTAATACCCATGCTGCACGCAGACCAGGTTTGAGCACCAGTTCAACCTCCTGCGAGGCCATGTCTTGCACATCAACCAGATGCAATGTGGCGCCTGCTTGTGCTAGGTGTGTCTGCACTTGACCTTTAATCGTGAAGCCGCTGGATTCCCTGCTGTGCAGCGTGTAGGCCGCGCCTGCATGGCGTCCTTGTTCGCTCAATTGGTGCGTGGTAATCAACGGCTGGTGTTGACGCATATTGCTCTTTCTGCAAATAAAACTGCATCGGCCGCAAAGAGAATGACTCCGTGCGCTGGCATAAAATTAATGAGTTTCATTATCACCTATGAAGGCGTATCGTCCATTTACTATGCAGGCAATAAATCTGGCACCTCTGCCGCAGCGCGGCGTCCTCACTTTGGTTTTTTGTGTGTATGGCATGGCTGCGCAACACAACACTGTGTGGGCCCAACTGCCCCAAGACAGCGTACCGCAGTTGCCTGCCGTAACGGTCAAGCCAACGGGTCAAGATTGGGAGTCGCCGCCCGGTCACATCGCCGAGCGCAGCGCCACCGCAACCAAAACCGACACCCGCTTGGGCGATACGGCGGCCTCTATTTCTGTGGTCACACGCGATCAAATGCGTGACCAAGCGGTGACCAGCACCGCGCAAGCGCTGCGCTATAGCCCCGGCGTGGTGGCCGAAGCGCGCGCTTCGGCGCGCTATGACACGGTGTTTTTGCGCGGCTTTGGTGGTTTCGGTCAGAGTGCCAACTACGTCAACTACCTCGACGGATTGCGTTTGCCGCGTGGGCTGTCTTACCTGGTGCCCAGCATTGATCCATGGGCACTCGAACGCATTGACTTGGTCCGCGGGCCGAACTCTGTGCTCTACGGCCAAGCGTCTCCTGGCGGGCTGGTCAATCAAGTCACACGTCGCCCCGTATTCGAACACGTGCGTGAGCTGCAACTCAGTGCAGGCAATCACAACCTACGGCAGGCATCGATTGACTTGGGTGACGCAGTCAACGCCGACGGCACTCTTGCTTGGCGCTTGGTGGCCTTAACGCGCGATGCCAAAAGCACCAGTGGCCTAACTGAACGGCGCCATCTGCTGGCACCTGCGCTGACCTGGAAACCGCAAGCCGAGACCGAATTGAACATTCAGGCTTATTTACAACGCGATCCGCACGCGGGCGACTACAACGGCCTGCCTGCGCATGGCACCTTGTTGCCACATCCACTTGGGCGCATTCCTTACGATTTGGTCACCACCGAGCCCGCTTTCGAGCGTTTCGATCGCACGCAAAACAGCCTGAGTTGGCGTCTAGACCATGCATTCAGCGATACCTTGCACCTGCGGCATCAAGGTCGCTGGCTGAGCGCTGACTCTCAGTACCGCAACATTTCAGCGGCACTGCTCAACCCCGCCAACAGCATCTTGTTGCGCCAGGCAAGCGCTGCAGATGAGGACTTGGATGGCCTCAACACTGACACCCAGCTGCGTTGGCGTGTACGAACCGGGCAGGTGCAACACACGCTGCTGGCAGGCCTCGATTGGCAGCGCAGCAAGGCCACGCGCCAACTCGGCAGTGGCGCGCCCGGCATGCCGTTGGATTTTCTCAATCCCACCTACGGTATTGATGTCGCAATACCGGCTTTCACCTCCGACGCACAGCGCCGCCAAACCCAGCTAGGCGTGTACTTGCAAGACCAGCTTGAGCTCGGCGCTTGGCTTGCACAAGTAGGCTTGCGACAAGATCGCGCACGCAACACCGACGACGTCACCGTATTAACCAGCGGCGTACACACCCAATTGCGCCAGCGCGATAGCAAACTCAGTGGCTCTGCAAGCTTGATGTACCGCTTCAGCAATGGCCTGTCGCCGTACTTTAGCTATTCCACCTCCTTCGAGCCCACTACCGCCATCAATCTCAATGGCGATCCATTCAAACCCAGCACAGCTCGGCAGCTGGAGCTTGGTGCCAAGTTCCAACCAGCCCAGCAAGGCCTATTGCTCAGCGCTGCTGTTTTTGAACTGGAGCGCCGTAACGTCTTGACCAAAGATCCCACACCTGGCGTACCCGCCACCCAGCAAATTCAAACGGGTGAAATCCGTGTGCGCGGCGCAGAGTTCGAAGGCCGCGCTGAACTAACACCGCGTCTCGATGCGATCGGCAGCCTGACTTGGCTCGATGCAAAAGTCACACGCAGCCATGTGGATGGCGAACAGGGCAACAGCCCAGTCGGTGTACCACAACGCACCGCATCGGCATGGCTCGACTGGCGGGTGCTGCCGGGCCAGCTTGGCCTGTCTATCGGCGCGCGTCATGTGTCATCCTCCAGAGCCGATGTGCAAAACACCTTGCGCGTGCCTGGCTATACGCTACTGGACTTGGGGGTGCGCTATGAGCTAGGCCATCTGCAGCCGGCCTTGTCCGGGATGCAATTGGCGCTCAACGTCAGCAACGCAACCAACAAGCAGTATCTGGCCGCATGCGCGCCCGCCGGTGTCGGCACCGGTTGCTTTGTTGGGACGCAGCGCCAATGGACGGCAACGCTGCGCTACCTCTGGTGATTTGGGCTGACTCTGATGAAATGGATTCCCAATGTTTGCTTGTAAATACTCCGTTTTCAACGCTTGCATAGTGCAGGCACGTGCACACACTGCCTCTTTCATGAGCAGCATCACGTTGGGATTCGCCATGCTGACACCGCCATTGGGGGCCAGCGCCGAGGCCCCTGCCACGCCTGCCAAACCTACCACTGGCACGCACGCAAACACCAGCGAGCTGACCAGCGCTGCACCAGCCGCGCTGCCCTTTGCGCGAGAGCATCTGTTGCATTCAACTGCCACCGGGCGACACTATCGAATCCAAGTCAGCACCATTGGTAAGCCGCCAGCAAACGGTTATCCCGTGGTCTACGTGCTCGACGGTGATGCCATGTTCCCTGTCGTCGCCGCCGCTGCGCAAGGCATGTGGATGAGTGCAGAAGAAAACCGTGTGCGTCCTATGCTGATCGTCGGCGTGGGCTACGCGGGTGCACACATGCTGGATGAGCAAGCCCGTGCGGAGGACTACACACCGCCAGCGCCCGATCTTTCCGAGACCGGCGATACCCGCGCCCAGCGTCAAGGCGGTGGTCAACGCTTTCTGCAGTTTCTCACCGAAGAGCTCCAGCCAGCCATCGCCAAAGCCTACCCGGTGGACCGCAATGAACAGACCCTACTCGGTCATTCCTACGGTGGGCTGTTCACGCTGTACGCACTCTTTAGTCGTCCCGAGGCCTTTCGTCATTACATCGCCTCAAGCCCCTCCATTTGGTGGAACAAGGGCTACATCAACCAACTCAGAGAAGACTTTTCCAAACGGTACGCAGATTCAAGTGCAGACTTGCAACAACGCCTACGCCTAACCATTGGCGAATACGAACAAACCCCTGCGCCAACAATTGCAGATGATAGCCAGCGCGCAGTAATGATGCGTGAGCGCGCTCAAGTAGACCAAGCGCGGGCCTTTGCACAAAGCTTGCAAACCGAGTTGCCCGGCTTGTCTGTGGTGCTTGAAGAATATCCGGCACAGACCCACGCCACCGCTGCGCTGTACGCCATCGTCGATGGCTTGCGTTTCGCCTCTGATTAAACTTCTCAGGATGAATCGAACAAGATTTTGCAGATGGTTTTCAGTTGGCTTTACATCCATCTACTTTTAGCCAAAAATGCCCATCAAGGGCAGAACTAGATGGGCATTTGTCGCTAAAAAATAGCTAGTGAGTTGTTTCTATCGAACTATCCTTTGGGTCAATATGAGAAGGTCGACTGTTTGCAATCTAAATATATACAACAGGTACAGACACCCGCCCCAATTTCTTCATTTAACGACTTCGATCAATCTGAACAAACCTGAATAGCTCGCAAGTTAAACTTGCCTACGCCGCCCACGGACCCACGTGCGTGGGCGGCGCTCTTTACACTTCAGGATCAACAGGCTTATTGCGTGCGCGCAGCTTCCAGTGCGGTTTTCACCCAACCATCGAATGTGGCTTGGTGTGTTTGAATCCACGTATCGGTGTGGCGCACCACATCTTGCTGGCGGTTTTCGCCTTCTTGCATCAAACGGTTTTGGCGGTTGATGTCGTCAATGGGCAGTACCATGATTTCAAACAGCTTGGCAGCTGCAGGATGTTGCTCCACAAAGGCTTTGTTGGCCACGATGTACTGGTTGTTGATAGGAAAGCCGTAATTTTTGCCATTGGCTTGGGATGTATCGGTTCCAGCTTGTACGCCGGGCATGGAAGAAAAAGGCACTTCCAGCCATACCACATCTTGCCCTGGGCGCAGCACGTTGCTGAGCCAGTAGGGCGTCCACGCGTAAAACAGCACGGGTTTGTCTTGGCGATAACGCGCGAGGGTGTCAGAAATGAGTGCGGGGTAATTGCCTTGCACATAGGTCACCGTATCTTGCAGCTTGAATGTGGCGATTTGGTGGTTAACGACGGCTTCACCACCCCAGCCTGCACTGGGCCCCACCAAGTCGGCTTTGCCATCACCATCGGTGTCAAAGAGTTTGGCCAGTTTGGGGTCGCTCAGTTGACTCAGGTGCGTGATGTTGTGGGCGTCAGCCGTTTTCTTATCGATCATGTAGCCTTGCGCTGCACCCGTGACGTAGGTGCCTTTGCGTGAGAGTTTGGTATCAGCGCCTGCACTTTTGTAGAACTCTGCGTGGTGCGGGTTCCAGTGGTTGGCGATGAAAGTGGCGTCGCCATTGGCTACGGTGATGTGCGCCAACGGGTACTCGATTTCTTCGATTGGCTGTACGTCATAGCCCAGTTGCGTGAGCGCACGGGTGACCAGCAAGGTTTGGAATGTTTCTTCTGCGAGGGAGCTTTGCAGCGGTAACACTTTGACGCCTTTGCCCGGTAAGTCTGTAGCGTGGGCGAGTGTGCCAGCGGCCATCAGAGTGGAGATCAGTAGAGTGCGTGCAAAGTGGTAGTGCTTCTTCATGCGGTCAAAATCCTTTCAAAGGTGAAATGAGCAAACACCCATCAACCGCAGGTCATGCAGCAGCCTAGACAGCGCACACGCAGCAAAAGGGTGGAGGCAAAGCAAGGCATCAACCACAGCACAAGCCGTAGCGAAAAGAGACAAGCAACAAAGCCCCCAAGCTTCATGCCATGCATGTGTGCGACGCCAAGCGTGCGCAGCTCAGGGTTGAGGGATAGTTTGGGCGCATCGCCCGGATGCGCCGCTAAGGTTTATACCCGAATATGGCAAAGGCTGTGCCAGCCGAATGAATACACGCCAAGAGGCGCAGAAAAGAGGCGCTTATATGCAAAAGTGTGTTTAACAATCGCACGATAGAACAGGTGCAAAAGGGCTGCACTAAGCAAACAAAAGTGAGAGCACAACATCGCCAGTTCTTCTGCCGCCGCACCATATAAGCAAGCCCTCTCTTTGCTCTTTACCGGGTGACTTCCAAATCGTAGGTCACCCATTGGGTTTCCTCTGCGATTTGGTCGTAAAGGCGGCGCGCTTGCGCGTTGTTTTTCGCGGTCACCCATCGCACCACCGGCCAATGCCGCTCACGCGCGACTGCGGCAACCGCCTGAATCAAGGCGCGGCCAATACCTGCGCCGCGCCGCTCTGGCAGGACGTACAAGTCGTCCAGAAAACCAACATCGCTTGCGATCAGCGGGTCTGGGCAAGCGCGGAAGTGGGCCAAGCCCATCAGTTGCTGGGTTTCCGATAAGGCGACGATGCCTTCTACTGGATGCTGAGGATTCATGAGCCAAGCCCACGTTTTTTCGGCAATGGTCGCCGTCATCGGTACTTCGTAGAAGTGCGCATATTGTTGGTAGAGCAGCCCCCATTGCGGCCAGTCTTGCGGCTGCAACGAGCGGGTATGGATCGGTGGGTGTGGTGGTGTTCTTTCTTGCATGACTTGTCTTTATTGCTTGGGATGTGCTTACTCAGTACGAGGTTTCACCACAAGATGGGCGATGGCGACGGCCCGTGATGGGATGGGAAGTGTGGCAGCACGTCGTTGGCGAGTTCTTCCAAAACCTCAGCGGCTGGCCGTTGCGAGAATTGAATGCCGAGTGCCGCATGGTTGACCCCAGCTGCTTGCCAAGCTTCCAGCAGCGCCATCAATGCTTTACGACCTGTGCGCAAAACATAGCCGCCTTGCAACGGCGTGCGCGGATGGTCCGGGTCATCGACCAAATCAATCCATTCATTGGTCATGTGCGGGCGAAATGCCCCGCCCGGAATAAGATCGCGCAAAGCGCGGATTTTCTCGGCCAGGTGCTGCGGCCCTCTGGGCGTGTGGGTGGCACCGGGGTAAGTCAGCCAACCGTCCGCATGCTCGGCAATCCACTCCAAGGATTGGCCGGAGGCGCCCGTGACCATCATGGGGATGCTGCCAAAAGCGGGTTTGGGCAACAGCTCCGCCCCGTCAAAATGCCCCAGCGGCGAATGCAAGGATTGCAGTTCGGCACGCATCAGCTGGCGCATGTCTGCCAGCGCGTGGGCAAAGCGTTCTGCCCGCTCTGCGTGCTGCAAGCCATAGGCGGGGAACTCAATCGGTCGGTCGCCCGAGGCGATGCCCATGACGAGTCGCCCACCGGAGAGTTGGTCGATGCTCGCAGCGGCTTTGGTCAAATCAATCGGATGGCGCAAGGTAATCACAGCGCTGCCCGTGGCCAGTGCCACGTTTTGGGTTCGGGCGGCCAGAAATGCCAGATACGTGAAGGGGGCGAACACCTGCCCTGCATCGTCAAAAGTGGGATCGAACAGCGGCACGTCGCGCACCCAGATGGCGGCAAAACCTTGCCGATCGATGGCGGAGACCAAGTTGGCTTGGCTTTCCAGCACGCTCATGTCGCCCTGATAGCTGCGCAGCGGCAAGAAGATGCCAAGGGTTAGGCGATCCGGAGCGAACATGCGGCGGTAACCGGGATGCGCGTAAAACGCCGCGTAGGAGGAGCCTTTGGTGGAAGAAGCTGAATGGGAGCCGGTCATAAACGAAGGTGAAAATGGGGGACGATTTGAGGAGGACTTGACGGTTTATGCGCCTGTTGCAGGCTCTGGCAACGTAATGCCTTTGCGGACGGCGGGGCGAGCCGCCACGCGCGCAAACCATGCGCTCAAATGGCGGTATTGCTGGAAGTCAAAAGCGATGATTTGCGCGATGTGCAGCCAGCCGAAATGGGCAATGTCGGCGATGGAGTAATCCTCGCCCGCAAAATACGGGCGGTTGGCAAGGGCGTCATCCAGCACACCAAAGGCTTCTTCTGTGAGGCGGCGGTAACGCGCAACGGCCGCAGGCATAGCTTCTGTGGCGAACAACTCAAAGTGCACGCGCTGCCCCAGCAGCGGCTCCACGCTGGCAGCTTGGAATTGCAGCCACTTGATCGCCTCCCATCGGGCAGGTGGCTCGGTGGGGAGCAGTCGGCCCGTTTTCTCGGCCAAGTACAAAAGGATGGCGGAAGACTCAAAAAGCACCACGCCGGTTTCGCTGTCCTGCAGCACCGGAATGCGGCCATGCGGGTTGAGCGCGAGGAACGCGGGGTGGCGGTGCTCGCCCGCATCGATGCGCACATGGTGAAGCTGGTACGGGATGGCAAGCTCCTCCAGCGCAATGCTGGCTTTGAAGCCGTTAGGGGAACTGTCGGAATAGAGATGCAGCATTGAATATGCAGTTAAACTAAATTGATTATTTGTAAAGAAATTCGATTTTCTTTCTAATGAATCTGCTTATAAAGCGATAATTTCTGCTCAATAAATTTAGATTTACTAAATTAAATATGAACCATCCTTTGCAAGCTTTGCGCACCTTTGTCGAGGTGGGGCAGCGCGGCAGCGTCAAAGCCGCAGCGCAGGCCCTGCACGTCACGCCGGGGGCGGTCAGCCAGCAAATTCGCTTGCTGGAAGATCGCTTAGGGGTTGTGCTGTTGGAGCGTGAGCGCTCCGGCATGCGCCTCACGCCAGCGGGTGTCAGCATCCATCCGCAGTTGCTGCAGGCCTTTCTGCAAATCGACCAAGCCGTGCGCAACTTAGAAGCCGCAAAAGCCCAAAAGAGCCTGACGGTGAGCACCGTGGCGACGTTTGCGGCGTCGTGGCTGGTGCCTCGACTGGGGCGCTTTAAGCTGCTGCACCCGGACATTGAAATTCGGGTGGAGGCAACGTCGGAGCTGGTCGATTTGCGCCGCGATCGGGTGGATGTGGCGCTGCGGCACGGGCTGGGCGATTACCCCGGACTGGAGGTGATGCCATTGATGGCGCCGGTCTTAACGCCTGTGGCATCGCCAGCGTTTTTGGCGGAGCATCAAGCCACGATTCAGGAGGCGGCCGATTGCCTTGACTACCCTTTGCTGCACGATGGGGATCGTGCTGATTGGGCACTTTGGCTGCAAGCGCATGGCGTTCCAGAGGATGTGCGCGCCCAGCGCGGCAGCGCTTTTGAGGACGATTTTTTGCTGATTCGCGCCGCCGAGGCGGGACAAGGTTTGGCGCTGGTGCCCCAAGCCTACGCGCTGGAGGAAATTGCTGCGGGCAGGCTGGTGCAAGTGCTGGACAAGCCGTGGCCTGCGCGGTTTGCCTATTACACCGTCACCCAGCCCGGTGCCAGTGCCCGCGCAGAGGTGCGTGCTTTCATCGACTGGATCGTGCAGGAAGCAGCGGCATAGTGGCGTTCGGGCCAAGCCTAGCGTTTTGGATTTTTCTTCATACGGTTTGCTGACTTTGCCTCAGAGCTTTTCGGAGCGCTTGCCGCAGAACTAGTCGCTGCATTAGTAGCTATAGCCATCCCCGCCTGAGCCCACTCCGGCACGCCGCCAATCAAGCGCTGCGCTTGGTAGCCGTGGCGCAGCAGCAGCTCCACAGCCTGCGTCGATGAGATGCAGTAAGGGTCGCGGCAATAGGCCACGATGTTGGCCTGTGGCAATTGCTGCAATTGCGATTGCAGTTGCGCAATGGGAATGTTCACCGAGCCCGGAATGTGCGCTTGCGCGAACTCCACCTCCGAGCGCACATCAATGAGCATGGTGGTTTGCTCGCCCATGCGACGTTGCAGCTCCGTCACGCTGATCGCTTCGAGCTGCTGCAGGTGAAAATCTTGCGCAATCGTTTTGTGCAACTCTCTGCGCTGAAACTCCGCATAGTTGCGCAAAGCTGCCAGCACCTCGGTCAGCGGGCCTTGGCCCAACTGGTAGAGCATCTGCTTGCCATGCCTGCGCGCCGTCACAAAGCCACCGCGTTTGAGCGTCTGCAAATGCTGGGAGGCGTTGGCAATGCTCAGCTGTGCATGTTCCGCCAATGGCTCGACCGCAATCTCACCGTACGACAGTTTTTCAAGCAGCACCAAGCGCTGCGGGTTGCCCAGCGTTTTGGCGATGTCTGCGAACTGCGCTAAAACACTCAGGCCTAGAGTAGTGTTTGGATGATCCATTGCGAGACGATAGCATTTGAACTATCATTCAATTTATTAATTGAATGTATAACCATCAAAGAGGTACAGATATGGGTATGGCATGGAGCAACAGTGGCGCCGCCTTGTGGGTTTGTTTGGTCATTGCCGTGGCAGCCGCGAGCATTTCCTACACGATCACGATGACCGAGTTGTTCGCACCGCTGCGCGCATGGAGCCAAAAGCTCGGCCACATGATCGGCTACCTGTTCACCTGCTTTTATTGCATGAGCCACTGGGTCGTGATCGCCGCGGTGTTGATCTACCAACCGCGCTTGATTCAAAGCGAATTTTTGGTGGTCGACCTGATCGTCTCCACCTTCTTCACCATCACCCTTAGTGCGATGGTATGCGGCGTACTATTCAAAGTCTTTTTGACCGCCATGACCATGAAGCTCAAGAAAAAAGAAGTGACCGAAGCTTTATCCAAATAAAGCGAAAGCATGTTGGCGATATTGGTGACAATGCTCAACCACCCACCAAACACCCGCAGCGTAAAGTTCTGCCTATCAACACGTTATAAGGAATGAGACTTCCTACCGAGCCTGCCTACTGGAGGCGTTTTGCGCTCCATCACCAAGGCTTAGGCGCACATAAAGCATTTGGCAGCGGGCTTGAAGGCACTATGCGTGCCATTGAGCATCTTGGTTATGTGCAGATAGACACACTCTCTGTGGTTGAGCGTGCACACCACCACATCTTGTGGAGTCGTGTCCCCGACTACTCAAACAACCACCTGAATCAATTGGTGCGTAGCGGGCAGATCTTCGAATATTGGTTTCATGCCGCCGCGTACCTGCCAATACAGGACTATCGGTTTGCATTGCCGCGCATGATGTCATTCCGTCGCGGCGAAAGCCCATATTTCAAAAGCGTGGATGCCAAGCTGATGCAAGAGATTCTGGCCCAAGTTCGTGGCGAAGGTGTGCTGCGCACCCGTGATCTCAAAGAGAGTGGCAAAGGCAAAGGAGCGTGGTGGGACCATGGTCCAGGCAGGCGAGCCCTTGATAAGCTCTTCATGCAAGGAGACTTGATGATTTGCGAGCGCCAAGGCATGGAAAAACTCTATGCTCTGCCTGAGCAGGTACTGCCGGATGGTGTCAATATGCAAGAACCATCGGCAACAGAAATGGCTTCTTATCTACTGGACAAAACGATTCAAGCGCACGGCATTGTGACTTGGAAGCAACTCATGCACTTGCGATCGGGGCGCCCCTTGCGAGAGGCTATGCGAGAGCTGCTGCAGCAACGGACGGAACAAGGTGAATTGGCGGCTATAGCGTCGGCAGAGTGGCCAGACACCTACGTCTCGGTCAAAAGTTTGAACGATCTTGCCCAAATTGGCCATTGCCCAGAAGTGCAGTTGCTGTCGCCTTTTGACAATGCCGTTATCCACCGCGAGCGCCTTCAACAACTGTTTGATTTCAACTATCGCCTAGAAAGCTACACTCCTGCGGCCAAGCGTTTGTATGGCTATTTTTGCTTGCCTATTCTCTGGCAAGGCCATTTTGTTGGCCGCATTGATTGCAAAGCCAATCGCGCAACGCAATGGTTTGAAGTGATCAGTCTTCATATGGAAGGCTCCGCAGAGCTGCCACCCCCATTTTCGCAAGCATTAAAAGCAGCGATTGCTCAGTTGGCTGCATTCTGTGGGTGTTCCCATGTGGTTTCAAACCTATGATGCGACCTTGGCTTGAGAGCGTAAACACGTTCTCAGATCGCCATTCAATTTCACCCTTCACTCCTCATTGCTCCTAATGCCTCTTAATCGTCGCAATGTGCTGCTGGCAGGTGCCAGTTTGCCGCTTTTGGCTTCTTGCGCCAGCCCTTTGTCAAACCCTGCGCGTATTGCCCAGCTGGCAACGCAACCGGTGGATGAAGTGGCACAAACCTTAGGAGTTTGCTCTGCCGCTTACGCGGTATTGCGCGGCGGGAAGTTGGTCGATTCGGTGCCGGTTTCGGGTTGCTCTGGCACGCAGCCGTCAGGCGAGGTGATTTTTCAGGCCGCTTCCTTGACCAAGCCTTTGGTGGCGTATGCTGCTTTGTTGCTGGTGCTGGATGGCACCTTGGATCTGCACACGCCAATCAGTCGCTATTTGCCGCAAGGCTACGTGCACTTCCACAGCGTGCTCAAGCGCGCTGCGGGCGATGCACACGATGTGGTTCCGCCAGACGTGCTGGCACGCCTTACGGTGGCGCAGTTGCTGCAACACGCATCCGGCTTTCCCAATTGGTCATCGGGAGCATTGAAGCTAGAGACTGAACCGGGGTCGCGCTGGGGCTACTCGGGCGAAGGCTTTATGCTGCTGCAAGCTGTACTAGAGGCGGTGACGAACACCAAGCTTTCAGTGTTCGTTGAGCAGCGGGTGTTTGCCCCGCTGGGTATGGCCAATTCCAGCTTGATTTGGCACGAGGGTTTGCAAGCCCGCGCGGTGCGCGGCACCACGCGTTTGGGTTTGCGCCCCATGGTGCAGTTTGAGCATGCAGTGGCAGCGGCGTCGCTCTACACCACGGCCGGAGACTATGCGCGTTTCATGGCCGCGCTGCTGCAAAACGATGCACTTCTGGCCCTCACCATCGCCAAGCCGATCGAGGTGGATGCTGCGCTGGGTTTGCAATGGGGATTGGGCTGGGGGGTGGAAGAAGCCGCAGGTGGCCCTTATCTGTGGCAATGGGGCAATAACCCGGGGTTCCGGGCATTTGCCATGGCGTCCGTCACATCGAAAGATGGCTTTGTCCTGCTCACCAATCACGATGCGGGCATGCCGCTGGCGGCAGCTTTGGCGCAAAAATTCTTGCCTGCAGAGCACAAGGTGTTTCAGTTTCCGTGGGTGGCGTGATGCTTGAACGACAGGCAGGGGGTGAAAACTGCTTTGCGGTTATGCGCTTTATTTCTCTGTTTTTTTCAAGTGGGTAATCACGCCAAGCCTCTGCGCCAAGCGCACAAAATTGGCGCGGTCTAAATCCAGTCGTCTGGCCGCTGCGGCGGTGTTGCCTTTTGCGGCATGCCATGCTTGTGTGAGCAATTGCCGCTGCAAAGCGTCGACTTGTTGCCTCAAACCCAACGCAGATGAATTTAAAGGCAAGGCTGGCACCGCCGCTGCACTTTGGGCATTTGTGTCGATTGGCGCCTGCTGGGCAGGCATCCCCAAATCCTCAGGTTCCAGCGTAACGATGGAATGGGAGCGGGCGGCATCAAGACCCTGTTGCTGGCTGGTGGTTTGGCGCCCCAGCGCTTTGAGTGCGGCACGTGCAATCAGGTATTCCAGTTCACGCACATTGCCGGGCCAATAGTGCTCTTGCAGGGCTTGCTCCGCAGCTTTGGCAAGGCGCAATCCACGCAAGCCCATGCGACGGCGATTCACTTCAATGAAGTAACCGGCCAGAAGCAATACGTCATCACCGCGCGCGCGTAGCGGTGGCACACGCAGTGGAAAGATGCTCAAACGATGGTACAAATCGGCACGAAAGCGGCCTGCGCGGACCTCCTCGGCCAAGTCACGATTGGTCGCAGCAATCAAACGCACGTTGGCGTGGTGCTCGCGGTCAGAGCCGATGCGCTGCAGTTGCCCGTCTTGGAGCACGCGCAACAATTTGGCCTGTGCGGCCAAAGGCAGCTCGCCCACCTCATCCAGAAACAAGCTCCCCCCATTGGCCATTTCAAATTTGCCGCTTCGATTGCCGATAGCACCCGAGAACGCCCCGCGCACATGGCCAAACAATTCGCTTTCTACCAAATGCTCAGGCAAGGCTGCGCAGTTGACGCTGACCATCGCCTGCAATGCTCGTGTGGATTGGGCGTGCAACTGGCGCGCCACCAGCTCTTTGCCTACGCCCGTTTCACCGGAGATGAGGACGGTGAGATCACTGGGGGCGACCAGTGCAATCTCATCCAACAATTGTCGGCTGGCCTCGCTCTGGCCTATGAACGCAGGAGTTGGTGCTTGCGTTTGGCGGTAGGCCTCGACTTTACGGCTTTCGTCTTCCACGCGGCGTGCCAACTGCCGCAGCCGTGCGTCAGCCGCAACGGTGGCGGAGGCCAAACTGGCAAAGGTTTGCAAGGTCTCCAAATCGGCTGAGGTGAAGCTGCCCGCCTGCAAAGCGTCAAGCGTGAGCAGCCCCCAAACCTCATCGCCTAAGCGCAACGTGCACCCCATGCAGTCGTGCACTTCAAGGTGCGGGCTATCAGCCTGCACCAAACCATCATAAGGGTCAGGCAAATCGCAGTCGGGCGGGAATCGCAGCCCCTGCGGTGCCGCCAAAATGGCGCGCAACCGCGGCTGATCGGCCAACTTAAAGCGGCGCCCCAAAGTGTCGGCACTCAGCCCGTGAATGGCCAGAGGCACCAAGCTGTCGCCCTCTAAGCGCAGCAACGCAACCGCATCGCAAGGCAGCAAACTGCGCACCGTATCGAGAAGGCGTTGGTAACGCAGTGGTGCCGGGAGATCGTGCGCGAGATCGGCAATCAGTGGCGTGATGCCGGAAAGGATTTCGTGGGCCTTGGTCAAAATGACTTCTTTTGCGTTGGAATAAGTCATTTCATTATGTCGTATTGACATGAATATCCAGATGAATTTTTCCAAGCCATTGATCTATCACAACAATCAATCTGGAACACCTTTTGCAATGGAGATAGCGAAGGCCGCCGTAGCGCGGCATGCATGTTGATCCACAAGAAAGGACAGACTCATGTTGACTGAAGCCCAAACCGCCATCATCAAAGCCACGGTTCCCCTGTTGGAGACGGGTGGCGAGGCATTGACCACGCATTTCTACAAGATCATGTTGAGCGAACACCCAGAAGTTCGCCCATTGTTCAACCAAGCCAATCAGGCCAGTGGCAAGCAACCGCGCGCATTGGCCAATAGTGTGTTGATGTATGCGCGTCATATCGACAACCTTGGTGCATTGGGGCCTGTGGCGGCCCAAATCATCAACAAACATGTGGCATTGCAAGTATTGCCCGAGCACTACCCGATTGTGGGAAGTTGCCTGTTGCGCGCCATCCGTGAAGTGCTGGGCGCCGAAGTGGCCACCGATGCCGTGATCGATGCGTGGGCCGCTGCCTACCAGCAATTGGCCGATATCTTGATCGGCGCTGAAAGCAAAGTCTATGACGATCTGGCTGCAGCGAAAGGCGGTTGGCGGGGTGGGCGTGCATTCCGCGTTGCCCGCAAAACACCGGAAAGCAGCGAGATCACTTCTTTCTTGCTCGAGCCTGTGGACGGTGCCGCTGTGGTTGACTTCTTGCCAGGCCAATACATTGGCTTGCAGCTGATGGTTGAGGGGCAAGAAATTCGCCGCAATTACTCGCTCTCTGCCGCACCAAATGGGCGCAACTTGCGCATCAGCGTCAAGCGCGAGGCCGGTGGCGTTGCCTCTAACCATTTGCATGACCACGTGCATGCCGGCGATACGCTGACAGTCTTTCCGCCCGCAGGTGAATTCACACTGAGCGCAGCTGAGCGTCCTCTAGTGTTGATCAGCGGCGGCGTCGGCATCACCCCCACATTGGCAATGGCAGAAGCCACGCTTTACGCAGGCGAGCGCCCCATCACCTTTATCCATTACGCCCGCAATGCGCAAGTGCGTGCTTTTGGCCATGTGCTGGACGGTTGGGCCAAGCAGTTCCCGCAATTCAAGGCCTATCTGGTGTATGACACAGAAAATGCAGACGCTGACCGGCAACCTGATGCCATCGGTTATGCGAGTGCAGAGCAATTGGCCGCCTGGTTGCCCGAGAGCCTGGACGTGGACGCGTATTTTTTAGGCCCCAAAGCCTTCATGGGCTGCATCAAACAGCACCTGGAAAACTTGGGCGTGCCAGCGGGCCAAATCCACTGGGAGTTCTTTGGGCCTGCTGAAGCATTGGCCTGATTGGCGGTGCGGCTCCCGTCTCCGCTTTTGCGAACGCGGGAGGCAAGAGGCAGCCCCAATTTGGCAGTCAAAATGGCACCCGACAGTGGGTGCCAGGTTGTGCGATGCGGAGAATTTTTTAAAAACGGTTCCGCTTGTATGGTGCTCGTTCGTATAGAGGATGATAGGAATTCAAAACCACTTTTGATGGGGCTTTGAGCCAACTTGCTTGGCATCGCCTCCAGCAGCCATTTCAACGTGCCGGGTTGCTCTGCAGCCCTGCTCTAGCGCTAGCACTGTAGTTATTCAATGACCACAGCATGGCCGATGTTGATAGCCAAAGTGGGTGTGTGATTCCACTTGCTTTGTCTCATGCATCAGGAACTACGCCATGCCATTGCCGCACTCATCCTCTTCTTTGCAACCACGGTTATCCGCCTCAGCAAAACGCCCATCCCCACAGCATGCATCTGCACTTGCGTTGACACCAAGCGCAATCGCTGTCGCTATGTATTTAGGCTTGGCAGGGACGCTGGTATTGGGCAGTGTTGCCGCAAGCCCTGTCGCTGCGCAAACTGCAACCCCTGCCGCTACGCAGCGCTATGCCATCGCGGCAGGCTCACTCGAAAGTGTGTTAACACAATTTTTAAGCCAAAGCGGCGTGTTGCTGGCCGCGGACCCTCAACTGACGCAGGGCGTACAAAGCCCCGGCCTGCAAGGCAGCTATGACGTTCGCACGGCCTTAGCCTCATTGCTCAACGGTACTGGGCTACAAGCAGTGCCTGATGCTAATGGCGGCTACGCCTTGCGCTTGCTGACCAACACCAGCAATGCATCTCACGGTTCAGGTACCGCATTGCCAGAAGTGGTGGTGACTGCAGCCAACTTGGGGGAAGCTACGGAGGGCTCGAACTCTTACGTGGCGCAAGCCGTGGCCGTGGGCAACAAAACAGCGCAATCGCTGCGCGAAACACCGCGCTCGATCTCGGTGTTAACGCGCCAGCAATTGAATGACCAGCAAATTCAAAACGTCGACTCTGCGTTGGAGCAAATGTCCGGCGTGACGGTCATTCCTGGTAGCGGTTTGAAGTCATCGCAATACTACGCACGCGGCCACCAAATCACCAATTTTTCCGTCGATGGCTCACCCGGTGCCAGCTACCACGCCAACGACACGACGGTGAACGCAGGCATGGCCAAGTACGACAACATTCAATTGATGCGCGGGCCAGACGGTTTATTCTCTGGCAGCGGTGGGCCATCTGGCACCATCAATATGGTGCGCAAGCGCCCGACCGATCAGTTCCGTTTGACAGGTACAGGCTCGATTGGAAGATGGAGCAATTACTACGGCGACATTGACGTGGGCGGCCCTCTGAATGAGGCCGGTACTCTGCGTGGGCGTTTTGTGGCGGCACACAATGATCGTGAGTATTTCTACGATGGCGCGCACCGCCAAATCAGCACGCTCTACGGTATTGTGGAGGCGGACATCACACCCGATACGGTGCTGTCATTCGGTGCCAGTTTTGACCGTGAAGGCGGCTCTGGCCGCAGCACGCCACCGGGCTTTCCGCGTTACTCCAATGGTGTGCCGCTGCCAGTTCCCAGAAGCCAAGGCTATACCAGCTGGTCGTTTGCAGACAGTGAAAGCAAAAACGCGTTTGCGACTCTGGAGCACAGCTTCAATGCGGACTGGAAAGCCCGTGTGAATGCCTCACACACTGTCAGCGAGGTGAACACCAACTCCAGCTCCTACGTTGGCTCAGTCAACCCGATTACCGGTTTGGGCGCACAGATGTTCCCTGGCTCATGGGCAGAGAGCGACTTCACCACCACCACGGGCGATGCTTATGTGAGCGGGCGCTTCAATGCATTGGGACGCCAGCACCAAGTCTTGGTTGGCGGCGATTACCGCCACTCCAATGGCAAATACTGGCTCTTTAGTTCCACCGCGACGCAGCAACCCATTACCGATTGGTCATACGTTGACCCGAACGCGTTGCTGCCCCACAACTCGCAAGGCAACCCGGGTACGATTGCGTCGGGCAAGACCAAGCAAATCGGCCTGTATGCCAACCTGAAATCGCAAATTTATGGCCCGTTGCACGCCGTGATTGGCGGGCGCTATGCTTCGTATGAATATGTCTCTTTCAACCGCCAGGCAACAGAAGCGTTCAACCCAAAAACGACCAACAAGAGCAACAGCATCTTCACGCCGTATTACGCCTTGACGCTGGATTTGTCTGACACATGGACGACGTACTTCAGCACCTCGCGCGGTTACCAAGATCAAAGCAATTACTACACGGCTGATTTGGAGCCGCTATCGCCCTCCACCTCACGCAGCTACGAGTTGGGTATCAAAGGGGAGTTGCTGGACGGCAGGCTCAACGCCAGTGCGGCTGTGTACCGCAGCACCCGTGACAACTACGCTGTGCGCGAATCCACCGCCACTGATTTTGATGTGCCGGGCCGCAGCTGCTGCTGGCGTGGCGATGGAAAATTCTTAGCGCAAGGGATTGAGCTGGACATTGGCGGCGAAGTCGCGCCCGGTTGGCAAGTCAGTGGTGGCTACACGTTTGATGACAACAAAACCGAATACGGCAGTGCTGATGGCCAACGCTTTGCCAGCTACACGCCCAAACACATTCTGCGTTTGTGGACCAGCTACCAACTGCGCGAGCAGCTCTCAGGCTGGAAAATCGGCGGCGGCGTGCGAGCACAGACCAACTTCTTCCGCAATGGCACGGTCAGCACATGGAACCCCACTGGCGGCACTGATGGCACGGGTGCGTTTGATGGCCCATCCGAAACCTATGCCTTCACTGAGCCTGGGCGCGCTATCTGGAGCACCTTTGTGGAGTACCGCTTCAATCGCAACTGGACGGCTGCCTTGAACATCGACAACCTGTTTGACAAAACGTATTTCCAATCGGTGGGCGATACGCGTAACTGGTACAACGACGGCAGCTTCTATGGTGAGCCGCGCAATGTGCGTTTCACTATTCGCGGTACGTTCTAAGGCAGAGCTTGCACAGCGATGGATGAGAGCTGGGTGGTGGGGCAGAAATTGCTCAATGCCCATGCTGGCAAGTCACTGCTGAAAAGCGGCGTTGAGCCATTGCACCTCAAACAGCTCTGCATCACACCGCTCGCCCTGAGCCTGTCGAAGGGCTTTACTCAATAGACGAAGCGTTGTGCAGCGCTTTCGCGCCGGGCATTTGAAGTTTGTTCATGACAGACACCACCATGGCCCACCGCCTCCTCATGATTGGCTGCTGCATGTTGCGGCCCAGTCAAGGAGGTTGATTTCTTCATTCCGAAAGGCTTTTCCATGACATTCTCTATTTCGCACACCCTCAGTGCAGTGGCTTGTGCTGTGCTGTTGGCAGGCTGCCAAAGCACCCCAACGCAAACACCACAGTCGTCTAACGCATCTACTACATCTAATACTTCTGCCACATTGGCGAATGCACCGGTCTTGCGGCAAGACACATTCGACGGGGTGTATGAAATCACCGCAACGGCCGATGGTGGCTCTCTTTTCGTGGCCAGCGTCACCGGATTTGACCCACAAAACGGCGGCTTTGTGCACCGCCTGGATGCGCGCACTTTGCAAACAGTTCAAACCGTGCAAGTGCCGCGCCGTGCCTTTGCATTGGGTTTAAACAATGCGACCAACACCTTGTATGTGGGCAATACGATGGAAGGTTCTCTCTCTGTGGTGGATGCGCGCAGCGGTACCTTCAAAGGCCTGATTCAATTGGCTGAGCCCAAACAAAATGACAAAGGCCAAACCGTTTATGCGCACACGCGCAAGGTCATCGTAGACGAAGTGCACAACCGTGTGTTTGTCACCAGTCCGGGCCGCCCTGGTTTGATCTGGATTGTTGACGGCGCGACCAACACCTTGACGCACACCATCACCAGTGATGGTATTTGGTCAGCCGGGGCTGCATACGATGCCGAGCGCAATCGTTTGTACATTGGTCAAGGCGGTGAGAATGAAGTGTTGGTGATCAACCCTGATCGTGGCACGGTGGTGCAGCAACTGAGCACCGGTGAAATGACCGAAGCGCATAAAGGCCGCTCTGCGAACTTCTTCATCAACATCGCACTGGATGCGCAAGGCCAACGCTTGTTTGCAGCAGGTGGTCAGAAAAATCAGGTGTACGTATGGGATTTGGCATCTGGCCAAGTGATCCAGCGTATCCCCTTCTCGACCAGCACATTGGATATCCTCTACAACAGCGCACGCAATGAAGTGGTGACCAGCCACCGCGGCGATGATAAGACGGGCACCGGCTTTGTCTCCATCTTGGATGGCACCACCTTTGCCATCAAACGCACGATTGATCTGCCTGTGCATCCCAACAGCTTGGCGCTTTCACCCAATGGCCAAACCTTGTATGTGACGGTTAAAGCACCGCATGGTGATAAACACCCGGCATTTCGCAAAGATGCAAAAGACGGCGTTGTTCGTATTGACCTTTAAACCATTGCGCCAGTGGTGCTGGCCACAGCACGGCTGCGCTTTGCTTCATCGCAGCGCAGTTGCAACGGCCACTGCCACCATATTCAACGCCGGCGATCGCTTGTCATTGATTGCAAGCGCCAGGGTGATGGACTACGCTTGAAATTTGGACAGCATCATTACCAACGGCTTGCACAGCAGTGCCAACGCTTAAATGAATGGTCAATTGACTCCCTATGTTGGCGCACCTTCGATGTCGATGGCTCGCACACTGTCTGGCAAGTCTGCACGCATTGGACCAGCATTCGCCCACGCCAGTCATCTGGTAAACGCGTGACCACCGTACAGCCAGAACACGCCTTCAAGCGAGCCACCGTGGAGCAAGTACCCAACATACCGCAGCCCCTCATATTGGAGGTAACCTACCGTGGCAAAGCAATACCTCTATGAACGCAATGCGCATGCCGTTTGGAGCCAAGTCGCTGAGGGCAATGTCAAGATCCACCTCCTCTTTGACAAACATGGCTACGGCGACATCCGCCGCTATCACCCAGTCTTCTAGGGTGAACCACGCAGCTGCCAGCTGAGCTGGCGCTACAACTTCTGATTGCGTTTTTTTTCGGCGCAACGCTGCACTACAATTAACTGCGAATAATTCGTGTTTAATTTCAACACATGACAGCTACGCCCAGCCCATCCTTTACACACATTACCGGCCTCTACCAAGCTCACCACGGCTGGCTACAGGGCTGGCTGCGCAAGCGTTTGGGCAATGCCCATGAAGCTGCCGATCTGGCCCAAGATACGTTTGTGCGGCTCATGACTTCAACGGCCTCGCCTGTTGAGTCGGTACGTGAAGCGCGGCCTTATCTGGCCACCGTGGCCAAGCGTTTGATGCTCGACCATCTACGCCGTCAATCGCTGGAGCAGGCTTATTTGCAAGCCTTGACGCTACAACCAGAGCCGCTGGCACCCTCTGCCGAACAACAAGTGGCCATCTTGCAGGCCTTGCAGGAGGTAGATGCCATGCTCCATGCGCTGCCAGATAAAGTACGCGCAGTGTTCATCCTCTCGCAAGTGGAAGGGCTGAGCTATACCGCCATCGCCTGCGAACTGGGATTGAGCTTGCGCACCGTTAAGCGCCACATGGCCCGGGCCATGGCCGAATGTATTGTGCTGGCTAACTGATGTCCGCCACCACACGTACAAGCTGCTTGCCAGCAGCCGCAGCCGCAGCCACTGTCGCAATCCCTGCCCTGCCTGAATCTTCAACACAGGCACCTCATCCCCCCCCAGTCTCACGCCAAGTCGCCCAACAAGCGGCGCAATGGTTCGTACGCTGCAGCGAAGGAAAACTCACACCACAAGCACAGCAGGCTTTTGACACTTGGCTGGCTGCCGACCCAGCGCACACCGCCGCATGGGAACGTGCCATGCACATCAGCGGGCACATGCAGCAATTGCCAGCCAATGTCGCCAGCCCGGTGCTGCAGCGCCCAAGTCGCCATTCCACGAACCGACGCGCAGCG
Source organism: Lampropedia puyangensis (assembly GCF_004833285.1). Classification (GTDB taxonomy): domain Bacteria; phylum Pseudomonadota; class Gammaproteobacteria; order Burkholderiales; family Burkholderiaceae_C; genus Lampropedia; species Lampropedia puyangensis. The sequence continues at coordinate 161,054 of NZ_STFG01000001.1, read as the reverse complement.
ATACGTGCGCTGGCCGCCTTGCTGGTAACGGCACCTGCTGGCTGGTGGGCGTGGCGCCATGCGCCTGCACCATGGCATAGCGATTGGGCAAGCGCCACTGGGCAATTGCGCACCGTTACATTGCCCGATGGAACGCAGGTTCTGCTCGATACGGCCAGCGCCATTGATGTGGCTTTTGATGCCACGCAACGCGCCATCCATTTGCGCGCAGGCGCCATCATGGTCACCACGGCGCCTGACCCAATCGTCCGCAATGCCCCACATGGTCTGGCTCGCCCTTTTCTGGTGTTAACAGAGCAAGGCCAAGCACGTGCCATTGGCACACAGTTCAGCATTCGCCTAGAGGGCAACCGCAGCCAAGTTGCCGTCCTTGAAGGCGCCGTCGCACTCAGTCCGCGCAATGGCCACGCCACGCACACCTTGCATGCAGGCCAGCAAAGCCAATTCACGTCCAACGCAGTCTCCGACGTGGAGCCCTTATCGACACAAGCACAGCAATGGGCAAACGGCATTCTGGCCGTAGAAAACATGCCCTTGGGCAGCTTCGTGGCCGAACTGGCGCGCTACCGCAGTGGCCTGCTGCAATGCGACCCTGCCATTGCATCGCTGCGTATCACAGGGGCCTTCCGAGTGGCCGACACTGATGCCGTGCTCCATAACCTCACACAACTGCTGCCCATTTCTGTACGCCAACGCACACGCTATTGGGTGACGCTGGTGCCCCAAACACGCGATAGTGAATAAAGACCAGCACCATGCCGATGCGATAGCCTACTGTGCCAAGCAGCCTTCGGTTTACAAGAGGAGCTGCACAGCGCAAACTTCAGAGGCTTTATTCCTGCACATTTATTTTTCAATATCTGGCCCTTTTTGCTTTTCTGGTTCGTCCTGTCCTTGAAAGCGCGTATTGGTCGACACACCCTGCGCAGCACACCACCAAAGGAAACTCCGACATGAGCCAGCCATTGCATACAGCGCCACTGCGCCGCCTTCCCCTTCACGCCCAACCGGTCCAAGGCAGCATTTCCCGCCAATTCATCAGCAGCCCTATTAGGGCAACCACGCTGGCGTTTGCGGCACTCCTAAGCCTCACCTGCATCCCTTCGACTCAGGCGCAAACTGAACCTACAGCGCAACAGCAACAGCACCGTTTTCAAATTGCACCAGGTAGTCTGGTTGCCGCATTGGCCAGTTTTGCAGCACAAGCAGGCGCTAATGTCAGCGCACCGCCTGAACTGGTAAGCGGAAAAAACACTGCTGGCCTGCAAGGCAGTTTCAGTGCGGCTGAAGCACTGCAACGACTTTTGGCCGGAACAGGCTTAGAAGTAGCTTCTGGCCAAAATGGCAATTTTGTTCTGCGCGCCACAGTGGCTACCGGCAACGCGGCATCTGCAGGCAGCTTGCCCGAAGTAGTGGTCACCGCACCATCACTTCCCCCTGGCCGCACAGAAGGTGCTGACAGCTACGCCGCAACAGGGCCAAGCAGCACAGCCACGCGGTTGAATCTGTCGCAACGTGAAACACCCCAATCGGTCAGTGTCATCACCCGCGAGCACATGGATGACCGTGGCTTTCAATCGCTGGACGAGGTCGCCCTGGACGCCACGGGCATCACAACCAGGCAGCTCGGCGGTGGTGAACGCACCCAGTTTTTTGCCAGAGGCTTTGCCATCAACACCTTCCTTGCTGACGGGGTTCCACTCGACTTCGACTATGACACCGAAGGGGTCGCCACACTGGCCATGTACGACCGCGTAGAAGTACTGCGTGGTGCCTCAGGCCTGATGACTGGCACAGGCAATCCTTCAGGCACCATCAGTCTGGTACGCAAGCGGCCCACCGCAACACCACAGGCGTCCATCACCGGCAGCTACGGTTCATGGGCCAACCGCCGTGGCGAGCTCGATGTGGCAGGCCCATTGAACGCGGCAGCCACACTGCGCGGGCGTACCGTTGTGGCGCTGCAAGACTCCAACACATTCAAACGCGCCTACGAGCACCAGCGGCGCCTCGTCTATGGCACTGTAGAGGCCGACCTTAACGCCAACACCGTACTGAGTATTGGAGGTTATTACAACCGTGAAGACAACCCTGGCGCAGACTGGAATGGTTTGCCTACTGCACGCGACGGCAGCTTTTTACCCTTTGACCGCTCTACCCGCCTGACACCCGACTGGGCCTATTGGAATAAGGAAAACACCAGTGTCTTTGCTGAGCTTGAGCATAACCTCGACAACGGCTGGACAGCCCAGACCACGGCACGAGCCTTGCGCAGCAAGATGGACATGAAAGGAACCTACCTGTACCCGCTAGAGGACTCCGACACCCTCTTTGGCCAAGGGGCGGGCGCCTACATCTACGAGAAAACACAGTACAGCCTTGATGCGATGGCCAAAGGCCCCTGGACCGTAGGAGGGCGTACGCACGACGTAGTCGTCGGTGCCAGCCTGCGTCGCTCCAGCAATGACGATGGCCCCGGAGGCTGGCCTTCAGACTACGCTCCAACGATTGATCCCCTCAGTTGGGACCCGGGATCCCAAGCCATGCCCAGCTTCAATTACCAGTGGGGCAGAACCGCCATGCAGCGCCAGTATGGCATCTACGGCACCGTGCGCCTGCATGTCGCTGACCCACTGCATGTATTGGTTGGCGCCCGACTGGATTCTTACCAGTACCAACAGGAAATCGTCTCGGGCCCCACTTTCAGAGGCCACAGCGCCTACCGCGTCAGCAGTGAATTCACGCCTTACCTAGGGTTGGTTTATACCCTCAATGACCAGCATTCGGTCTATGCCAGCTGGGCCAGCATTTTCCAACCACAAAACTACGAAAGCGCCAACGGCAGTTTGCTCGACCCGGTTCAAGGCACCAACCTGGAGTTGGGGCTAAAAGGAGAATACTTTGGTGGCCGCTTGACTGGTAGTGCTGCTGTATTTCAGGTAAACCAAGACAACCTGCCGATGGCCTTGGCGCTTGCCAACTGCGCGCCGGGTGCGACCGAATGCTACGCACCTGCTGGCGAAGTACGTGCACGGGGTGCTGAATTTGAACTTGCCGGAGAACCTGTACCCGGCTGGAGCATAGCCACAGGCTACACCTACTACACCGCACGCCACATCAAGGCTTCCTCAGAAGCGGCAGCGGGCACACCGTTTGACACACAAACGCCTCGCCACCTGTTCAAACTTGCGACCCGCTGGCGCTTGCCCGGCGCATGGAATGACTGGTCGATTGGCGCATCGCTGCGCACCCGCAGCAACACCCGCCTTGCGCAATACAACGTATACCAAGGCGGCTACACCATCATGGATGTGATGGCCGCATGGCAAGTCAGCCGAAATCTGGATATTCGCCTGAACCTGAACAACATTTTCGACAAAACCTACTACCAAAACATTGGCAGCACCCAAGACAACAACCACTTTGGTGCGCCACGCAATGCCTTGATCACTGCACGCTACCAGTTCTGAGAGATTCGCAATCTGGTGCAACTGAAGCAAAAGAAAAAGCAAAAACCACTGCATTCAATTGCAGTGGTTTTTGCTTTGCATGGCCTTTTAAACAATCGTCTGTTCAATTTAAAAGCTACCGCGTAGCGTGAAATACACGCTGCGAGGCTCGCCATACATATTGGCGCCTGAGATGGTCCCCACGCTTTGCAGGTATTTCTTGTCGAACACGTTATTCACGTTAATGCCTGCAGTCCAATGCTTGCTGAAAGGATACTCGGCAAACACGTTCCACACTGCACGCCCCGGGTCAGTAAACCGGTACGATTGTGTAGGCCCATCAAAAGCACCTAATCCATCTGGGCCGCCTTGCGGGTTCCATCCTTTGACAGAGCCTTCACGGAAATGCTCTGACTGCATACGCACCCCGCCCCCCAATCGCAACCCAGGCAGTGCCTGACTTAAGCGGTAGCTGCTCCACACACGCAATGTATGGCGTGGCGTGAACGATGCGTAACGCTGGCCCGTATCTTCTCCATACTGTGTGGAGTTGTCGTCGTAGGCATAGCCTGCGTTGACTTGCCAGGCTGGGGTCAACTCACCACTGACCTGCACTTCAATGCCGCGCGATTCAAAACGGCCATCACCGCTATAGCAACAGCTTGCGCCATACGTATCGAATGAGGGGTCGTCGGAGACTTTAACGGCATAGTTGTTGCGCTTGGTACGGTACAGCGTCAAGCTCGATTGCAACTGGCCAGAGAGGTGCTCCCCTTTGATGCCAACTTCATAGCTCACGCCTTTGGTGGGGTCCAGCGCACGGTGTTGAGCGCTGTAATAACGACTTTGGTCTTCAAAACTCTCCGCCCGAGAGACAAAAACCGTCCAGTCCGATGCAATGTCGTAGACCAGTGCGTAGTAGGGTAAAAAGTACCCGTCATTGCGAGAAATCGTTGGAACCACTGGGCGATTCAGGCGACCACGTGCATCAGTATTGTCGTAACGTGCATAACGCCCCCCTAACACCCATTTCAGGTTGTCTGTCAGTGCCAACTCGGCAAAACCATACAGGCCTTTTTGCAGGTTCAAGTTGTTGCGAAACGAGGCCGGCGCATCTGTACTGTATTGGGTCATCGCGCCGGGGTTGAATGTATTCCAGTCAATAGGCATTCCTCCCACATCGCGCACACTGGAGATCGCTCCTGTATTGTGGGTGCGCACATAATCTGCCCCCAAAAGAACACGATGTTTGCGGTTGAATGCATCCACATGGCCACTCAAGCGGGCATCCATGGCGCGTGAACGAACATCCCCGCTGTACTGGTCTGTCCATTGGAAAATCGTTGACCCGGCTCCGGTCACCGGGTCCACTGCGCCGTTATAGAAGGGGATAAGCACATCCGTGGAGCTTCGCGTTGTGGAAGCATTCACAGCCAGCGACCATGCGTCATTGAAATGGTGATTCCATTCCACAAAATAGTTACGCGAGTCGCTATTCAAAAATGCAAATGCAGGCAAGCCAATACTGCGCGGCAGATCCAGTAACTCGCCAGTAACGTAGCGTGGAAAGGCAGTCGCCGAATCATGGCCACTGCCACGTTTTCTGTCTTGGCTAAAGCCCAAATTGACCGTGGAGAAGGCAGTCAGATCCACGCTGGCAACGCCGTAAAAAACCCCGTCTTTGCGGTGTGCGTTGTCATAGAACTTGTGCCTATCATTGTAGGAAGCCACCACACGCGTGCGGATGCGCCCGTCCTGCGTAACCGGTGTGCTGAAATCTACTTCCCCCAAATAGTTCTGCCACGAACCGATTGATGCCGCCGTTTTGAACTGTTGCTGCGCAGTCGGTTTTTTGCGGATCAGATTCATCGTGCCTGAAGGCTGTCCATTCCCAGAGAACAGCCCATCAGGCCCGTGCAAAAACTGTACGCTATCGTACTTGGCCATCGATGTATTGAATGTGAAGTCTCCTTCGGTTTTCGCCCTGGCAGGTGCCCCATCAATCAAAAAATTGCTGATGGTGTGTCCGCGTGAGTAATACCCGCCAGAGCCCCAACCATCGGTAGCCAATAGCGTCACACCAGGCAGTTGTTCAACCACATCATCAAAGCTGGCGATGCGCTGGTCATTGAGCTGACTGCGGGTGATGACCGAGACCGAGCGCGGCACCTCGCGTAAGGCCTGATTGGACTTACCAAGCGAAACCGTCTTGGCCGCATAGGAACCCGTTCCTTCAGTCAATCCATCCCATCCTGTGGCCGTCACCACTACTTCAGGCAAGGCTGTGCCATTGGCGTTCTCTGCCGACGCGATTTTTCGCAAGGCATAGGCTTTCTCTCCCTGCCCCTGGACCTGCCAGCCGGTTCCCTGCAAGAGCAACTCAAACGCTTGCTGTACCGTGTAGCGCCCTTGCAAGCCACGGCTCCATTGGCCCGCCACACTGGCTGGATCAAACACCAACTGCACACCAGCGGCAGCAGCGAACTGGGCCAGCACATCGCCTAAACCACCCGCTCCAACATCAAAGTGCCACTGTGCTGCGCGAGTGCCTTCAGGGCTACCTTGCTGCGCTTGTGCCACAGGCAGAACCCCCAACCCGAATACCAAGCCGAGTATGGCAGCACGTACGGCCAAAGTTGACGGTTTGAGTGATGGTGAAAAAGAGGTGGCAAAGGCCAACGGCCATCGCGGGGGTAACGTGGGCAGTGAGGTTTTGCCAAGTTGGCGGGAAAAGCGACGCATGGTGCTGAGGCTCCTTGAAGCTGCGTGGTGAGGATCAACTTACTGCAGATGAAACATCCCGCCATCGCCCCTTGTATAGGAAAACCGTATTGCACAAGCGTGTTTCATACTGCATCCATGCATTACCGAACGAGATACAAAAAGTGATCACCTAGGCTTCAAATAATGTGCCTGCACGGCCCCCATTGCCATGCCTGCTGTATCCGGCCCCCGCCTATCTGGCCAGAACAGTAACCCAATAGCGCGTTCTTTGGGCGATGCGCACAGGCAGGTTCTGTGCAATCAACGCCAGTGCAGCATCAGTGTCATCCAGTGAAAGGGCTCCGGAAACACGCAAACCACCAACAGCCCGATCGCACTGCAAAAAGCCTGGGCGGTAGCGCGCCAACTCCGCAACTACTGCGTCAAGCCGCATGTCTTTTGCCATCAACATGCCGTTTTGCCACAACGTGCTTTGCACATCGGCCAACACTGGCGCCTGTGCACTGGCCTGTGTAAAGTCGAGTTGCTGTTGTGCATGCAGCAGTTGGGTGGTGCCTTGGCGTACAGTCACCTGAACAGCATGCTCCCAAACCGCAACGCGTGTGGTCTCATCATCCAGAATGCGCACGCTAAAGCGCGTGCCCAAAGCCTGTATGGTGCCTTGTGCTGTTTCAATTAAAAAAGGGCGCGACTGTGGCATGGGCGCTTGTCTGTGTGGTGCAAGGGCTGCCGCATCTGCATGCGTGGTAACCAAGATTTCACCTGCAAGCAACTGCAATCTTCGCTCTTTCGGGCTGAACGCTACATTAACGGCCGAGCCCGTATTGAGCACCAATAGTGATCCATCGGGCAGCATTTGCGTGTGGCGTTGCCCTGTTGAAGTGGCCACATCGGCACGCCACTGTTGCCAAGATGAACTCCGCCATGCCACCCATGAAGCCGGGGCAGCCAGCATCAAGGCACCAAGCAATTGCAGGTTTCGCCTGCGTGCTTGCTGCGACTTTCTTTGTGTTTCTGCCACCAGCGTTTTCAGTGCCTGCTGTGCGACAGAAGGAGCCTGCCCAGTCATCGGTGGACACCCGGGCTCTGCATGCGCTCGCACACCATTGTCACTGTTCGCAGTAGTGCCAGCGGCATCACATCCAACAGCAGAATCTTCTTGCAGCACCTCAAAAATTTGGCGCACTTTCAATGCTTTTTGCCAGGCGTTGGCATGCGTATCGCTTTGTGCCAACCATTGCTCAAACGCCAATTGATCTGACGCCGCAGGCGTGTCGTAATGCAAGCGCAGCAACCACTGCGCAGCTTCGTGCAATACATTGGCTTGTTGTGCAGCAGCGTCTGAATGTGAGGCCATCACTCACCGCTTTCATCAACGGCCAGCATGCACGCAACCAAGGCTTTGTGAATATGCCGCCGCACAGTAACAGCAGCCATGCCGGTGCGTTGAGCAATTTGCGCCAGCGTCAGACCATCCAGCTGGGCCAGTAAAAAGACCTCACGTGTACGCTGCGGCATTGCAGCCAGCAAGGCATCAATACGCGCCAGCGCCTCAATCACGATCAAACGCTCCTCGGGTGATGGCGCCAGCGCTGCAGGCTGGTGAGCCAAAGCCTCCAGGTAGGCGCGCTCGACTTCTTGTCGTCGCCAATGGTCTACAACCAAGCCTTTGGCAATCGTCGTTAGCAAAGCCTTTGGTTCGTGGCCTGAGTAATCGCGTCGCGCCAAAAACAACCGCAAAAATGTATCCTGCGTCAAATCTGCAGCGAGAAATGCATCCCCAATGCGATGGTGCAACCAAGTGCGCAACCATCGGTGGTGGCTTGCATAAAGGAGATCAACGTTGGCTTGCACGGGATGAACAGAAAATCGGCAATTATAGATACAAACCATTCTCATTAACAAAATTACCGATATACTGCGACCCGTTTGCTCACTTCCTATTCGCCTTCAACGTATTGCCATTAGCGATCTTGCAGGTTGCCTCTCTATGCAAGCCGCCAGTCAACTCAATACCACGTCACTGATTCATGCCCTCGTGCGCCACTATGATGGTTTGGTGGAATCACTACGTCGCCAATACTGGCGAAGCCCGCACAGTTGCGGCCTGTCGGCGGAGGACATCGCTCGCGAAGCAGTGCATGAAGTCTGCCTTCAATTGTTGCGCGAAGAACCCGGTTTGAGTGATGTGCGTATTCCCTTGGCATTTTTACGCACCCTGACTCAACGCCGTGCAATTGATGTGCTGCGCCGCGAACACACTTGGCGCAAGCCATTAGTTCCTGCAGACGATACCGAGCAATACCTCACCATTGCAGCTGCTGCGTCCGCGCAACCTGAAGCCCGTCTGCAAGCCACACAACAACTGCAGCAATTGGCCTGCGCAATTGAAGCGCTGCCTCCGCGCTGCCGTGACGCCTTCGAGCTCTGCCGTATCCACGGCTGGAGTCAACAAGCCGCAGCAGACCATCTGGCAATGTCTGTGCGCACTGTTGAGCGACACGTTCGGGTGGCCCTGGCGTGCTGCCGCATCGCCATGGCCGACGTTTGGGGCACCGTTTAAAAGCACGAGCGCTTCATTGCAACCACTGACCATTGCGACCATCGCTTCTCAAACTGGCCATGCGCACCCAACATCCTGACCCCGCTGCGCACCAGCCCGCAGAGCATGGCCAAAGCGCCAACGAACCTATTCAAAGCAATAGCGCACCACCAACCGAATCGGCGTCCGCATTGAACTCTGCACAGGTAGAAACTGTCTTGGCTACACATCAGGCACAGTTGCAGGAACTCTTTCCCATCCCAGCTGCGCGCCGTAAGTCTCCATCAGCACGCAGCATCGGTGCCAGTAGTGCGCTGGTCGCTCTGCTTGTGGCAGGAGTATGGTGGCTCAACCCCACCTACCGCACCGAACAATGGTCCACCACAGTCGGTCAAGTCATGCACGTCCCTCTGGCCGATGGCAGCCAACTCACACTCGATACCGCCAGCAGCATGCGCATGCAATGGCGCCTGCGTTCGCGCCAAGCCACCCTTGAAAAAGGACGTGCCCACATTGAGGCGGCCCACGCCACATGGCGCCCCCTTACCGTAACCTCTGGCACAGTGCAAGTGAGGGTTGTGGGTACGCAGTTTGACGTATGGCGCCAAACGGCCCAAACCGTGGTCAATGTGCAAGAAGGCATCGTTGATGTGAGCAACGCCAACGCCACTCAGCAAGGCATGCCTGCGATCCGCCTGACTGCAGGCCAAACAGTCAGCATTGCAGTTGATTTGCCTGCGTATGTTTGGCCAACACTGCAGCCCCAAATCCAACACAACCAAAGCAACGCCAGCGCTTGGCAGCACAGCCAGCTTGTGTTTGACAACACCCCTTTACAGCAAGCCATTGCCGAGATCCAGCGCTACCATGCTAGCCCCATTCGCCTACTCAACGCACCGCTGACTGGGCAAGCCTCAAGCCTGCGGGTATCAGGCGTCTTCAATAGCAGCAATACAGACGAACTGCTCACTCAACTTGGGCAAATTCTTCCCCTACAAGTGCTGCGTCAACCAGATGGCAGCGTAGACATTCACACCGCCCCCACACAACACCCTAGACCGTAACCACACGCAAGCCACTTCTGCGCCATGCGGGGAAACACATCTCCCTCCCCCACAACCATGCACGCTGGCCGCTTGCGCCCCTTTTTTTGCGAATCCAAAAAAGAAATTGAAAAACAAACACTTAGCGCAGCCACTACAATAAGGGTAGTGCAGGCCCTCATCAAAAAAGTTCTTTAAAAATCAAAGTATTTTCACACTATTGGCCTAGTGCTCTGCCGCATAGGCAGCTCAGAAAAGCTTGTTGCTGGGGGCGATGACTGGCAGACGGTGCTCTGCCGCATAGGCAGCTCAGAAAAGCGAGGATCTTTTGCCGGCCAGCACGGATTGGTGCTCTGCCGCATAGGCAGCTCAGAAAGTGTGCTGTGGGGTGTTGCAGCGCTCGATGATGTGCTCTGCCGCATAGGCATCTTTGCACTCCAGTTTCATTTCGTTTCAATTTTAGAAAATATCTCTAGGGGATTCCTTGCACGGGGTTCGACATAGGTTCTGACCACTTTCGTTTATTGATCGTTGTGAATGGCCATGCTGTTCAAGGAGCCTTTGATGCCACTGCATTTTTCATCTGAATCCCCCCCTCAAACCACTTGCACAACGCCACCACTTGGGCGCAGCGCTTTCACACGGCTAGCTGTCGCTGTTGCCGCTTGCGGTGCGTGCATGCTCTGCCCGAACGTTTTGGCGCAAACCAGCGCTAAGGCAACGGCGGCGGCCAACATCACACTGCATGTTCCTGCTCAAGCGTTGGGGCCAGCGTTGAATACGTTGGCACAACAAGCGGGGGCGCAAGTGCTGTTTGCAGCACATTTGACTGAAGGCAAGTTTGCGCCTGCATTGCAAGGCAATTTTTCGTTAGAACAGGCCTTGAGTCGCCTGCTCGAAGGCAGCGGTTTGGTAGCCAAGCGCAGCGGCAATGCTTGGCAAATCCAACCCTCAGGAAAGCAGACTGGGGCCAACGAAGCGTCATTACCAGAAGTGACGGTAACCGCATCAGCCCACTCCAGTGGCACTACTGAAGGAACTGGAAGTTATGGCAGCCGCGCCGCAACGATCGGCAAGTCTGAACAAGCGCTTAAAGAGATTCCTCAATCCGTCACAGTCGTCACACGCCAGCGGCTTGACGATCAGAACCTGAACTCCATCAGTGAGGTGATGGAGAACACTACAGGCATCATGATTAGCGAAGTGGCTGATGGTGGACGCAATTATTCTGCACGTGGCTTCAAAATCGCGAACGTGCAATACGACGGTTTGCCACTCTCACGCGGTTACTACGGTGTGGGCAATAGCTTTAGCGGCAGTACCGCGCATTTGGACCGTGTTGAAGTATTGCGCGGTGCGCAAGGCCTGTTTGAAGGTGCGGGGTCGCCCTCAGGCTCGATCAATCTGGTACGCAAGCGCCCAACCGTTGAAAAGCAGGTTCTGTTGGAGGCGCGCGCAAGATCTTGGGGCCACTATGGGGGCATGCTCGATGCCGGTAGCGCACTGAACACCGATGGCAGCTTGCGGGCCCGCGCAGTGCTGGACTATGACGCCAAGGATTCCTTTATCGATGTTGTCGATGAGAAAAACACCAACGCCTACCTGGCGGTGGACTATGACCTCACGAGTGACACCACGCTGGGTGCCGGAGTGCTGATTGCACGCGTACGTTCGACCCCGTTTTTTGGTGGTTTGCCACGCTATAGCGATGGCCGTTCGCTGGATTTACCGCGCTCGACTTTTCTAGGGGCTAACTGGAACCGCTGGGACCGTGATGAAACACAGTTTTTTGCCGATGTGGCCCAGCGCATCAATGCCGATTGGCAGCTCAAAGTCGCAGCAGCCTATGTACGAGAAACCAGCCTGACTACCGTGATGGACAGCACTGGCGCTGTGGATCCAATCACGTTAAACGGAGCTGTTGGAAACGCATGGAACTACGACAAGTCTTCACGCCACATGGGCTTGGATGCCCACATCAATGGCCGTTTTGACCTATTGGGAATGAATCAGCAATTGACGGCAGGCGTGAGCCTGTCGCGCTTGCGCAGCAACGACCGCATTGCCTACGCCTATGGCTTGGGCGACATTGATGTGTTCAATCCCAATCCTGATGTGGCATTGCCATCCGAATTCCCTGATACACAACGCCAATCGCGTTATGCGCCGCATACCCAGAAAGGGGTTTACGCTCAACTGCGCAGCGAAATTACCCCTCGCCTGACATTGGTCAGCGGTGGGCGCATCAGCTGGTTTGAAAGCCTGTTCACAACCCAAGCCACTACGTGGTACAGCGCAAGCAATGCCAAGAAGAGTGGGGAGTTCACCCCATTTTTAGGGGTGGTATACGCGCTAACCCCCCAGTGGTCAACCTATGCCAGTTATGCCGATGTCTTTCAACCGCAAACCACCACAGCGCAAGACGGCAGCGTGCTCAAACCCATTGTGGGGGCCAACTACGAAGCCGGTATCAAGGGTGAACTGCTGGATGGGCGCCTGAACGCATCCCTGGCCTTGTACCGCATTGATCAAACCAACCGCGCCATTGAAGACCGGGATGCCGGGCGCGTTTGCGATGGCGGCTATTGCTACCGTGCCGCTGGCAAAGTACGCAGCCAAGGGGTAGAAGCCGAACTGCATGGCGCGCTGACACCCCATTGGCAAATCTCGGCCGGTTACACCTACAACCGCAACAAGTATGTGCGAGACCCTGCCAACGCAGGCCAAACCTTCAACGAAGATACACCTCGTCATTTGCTACGCGTATGGAGTGATTACCGGCTGCCCGGTGAGTGGAATGGTGTGAGTTTTGGAGCAGGAGTGAGTGCACAAAGTGCCATGGCCAACAGCATCTCCGGCGTACGCAGACCTGCATACAGCATATGGAACAGTCGCATTGCATACGACTTCAACCGCCAATGGTCGCTGGCACTTTCTATCAACAACATCTTTGATAAAACCTATTACGAATACGCCAGCTATATTGAAAACCGCAACAACTACGGCACACCCCGCAACGCCTTGTTGACTTTACGAGGCAAGTTCTAAATCTCTGCCATCGCTGTTGTTGCAAGAGAGTAAAAAAGGGTCAATTGAAAATCTATAATGCGAATTGTTTTCACCCTCATTTTCCTCTCTTGCCATGTCTGCTGTAGCTACCGATATTGCGAGTCTGTACGTCGACCACCACCACTGGTTGCAACAGTGGCTGCGACGCCGTTTGGGCAATGCATTTGATGCCGCAGATATTGCCCACGACACCTACCTGCGTTTGATGGTGGCTGAAACCACGCCCCCGATTCAGGAACCACGTCGTTATTTGTGCCGGATTGCCAATGGGCTAGCGATCGACTTGGTGCGCAGGCGCCAGATTGAATCGGCCTACCTTGACGCTTTGGCCGCACGCCCAGCAGCGTTTGCCCCATCTGAAGAGGAAAGAGCCATCGCCATCCAGGCGCTGCTGGAGGTGGACATGATTTTGAACAAACTCTCGCCCAAGGCACGCAGCGCTTTATTGATGTTCAGGCTAGATGGCAAAAGCTACCGCGATATTGCGAAAACCTTACAGGTGAGTGTGTCATCGGTTGAAAAATACATTGCCCAAGGCATGGCCGCTTGCTTGCGTGCGGCGCACATAGGCTGAGCGCCGCGGCGCGCCGCCAAAACTCTCTTGCACGGCCCCCATTGCCGCAATCTGCATGCAGCCCCTGTCCATGGTTAGCACACAGGTGCTGACTGTATGATGAATGCCATTGCGACAGCCCTCTTTTGTCGCGTTTTTGTCGCGTTTTTCTCAACCCACAGCACTATTTATGTTTTCCTCTGCGCCGCCCACACAAGCAGCCCCTCTTGAAGATCGGGTCATTGAGCGCGCAGGGCAATGGTGGGCGCGCACCATGGCCGATGATGCATCTCCCGCAGATACCGAGGCCTGTGCAGCTTGGCGTGCAGAACACCCTGACCATGAGCGCGCATGGCAAGCACTACAAGTGCTGGACAGTCGATTCATGCGGCTTCCAGAGATCGTCCCCGCCGGTATCGCCCAGCAGGTTCTCAGCGAAGCGCAACGCACCTCCCTCCCACACTCCAACCCCAAGCGGCTGGAAGCACGAACACGCAGACAACTGCTCGGTTTTGTCATTCTGGCCCCCAGCGTGATGGGCATAGCGTACGTTGGACAACGCAGCCAAACATGGCAAACCGCTTGGGCGGACTTGCGCACCAGCACTGGAGAAATCCGCACGGAAGTGCTCAGCGATGGCACCCAGCTCGTGCTTGATAGTGCCTCCGCAGTCGATGTGGCCTACAGCGGCACTGAGCGGCGTATTGTGCTGCGCACAGGGCAGGTGATGGTCACGTCTGCGCCCGATGCACAACTGCCCGCAAGGCCGCTACTTGTCCAGACCCTGCACGGCAGCGCAACCGCTATGGGCACGCGTTTTTCCGTGGCTTTGCGAAAAGACAATACATGCTTGGAAGTTTTTGAAGGCGCTGTACTGGTTAAACCCAGTGAAGCCCCGTTCACCACCATGCAGATTGATGCAGGCCAAGGTGCACGCTTTGGCACCAAACAGATTGGCTCACCCCGCCCCGTTGAGACTAGCGCCCAGAGCTGGACCCAAGGTCAGTTGTCGGTCTCTGATATGCGCTTGGCCGATGTTGTGCGACGACTGGCACGTTACCGCAACGGCATCTTGCGTTGCGACCCCGCCATCGCAGATTTACGCGTCACCGGGGTATTTCCCCTGCGGGACTCCGAGCGTGCGCTGCACAACCTGACCTTGGGCCTGCCCGTTCGGCTGCAATACCTCACCCGCTACTGGGTCACACTGGTGCCGCGCTAAACCCGCTTGCGGCCTATACACAACACAAATCGTGCTTTGTGTTCAGTCAAAGCGGTAACTACACAACATTAAACTTAAATAAAAATAATTCACATTTAGAATACTGTTTTTTAAAATTGCACGGTTGCCGTTGCTGCACCCTTTCAACGTACCTGCTTTTGCCATGAAGGCTGTCACGCCCCCTACTCTTGCGGCTGATCCGTTGACCAGTCTGTATCTCGACCACCAAGCGTGGTTGCTGGACTGGTTGCGCCGCAAAACACGCAATGTGCACCATGCGCAAGACCTGACGCAAGACACGTTTTGCCGCCTGCTGTCCATCAGCCCACAAGAACTGCGTAACCTGCGCCAGCCCCGTGCATTGCTGGTCACCACCGCTTCGCGCCTGTTGATTGACCATAGCCGCCGCAAAGCACTCGAAACCGCCTATCTGGCTGAGCTAGAAGCGCTGAGCAGCCACGCCCATGCCCCTTCCACAGAGGCACGTGTGCAGACGTTGGAATTGCTGGGGTTGCTCGCCCGCATGCTCGATGGCTTGCCTGATAAACCGCGCCGGGCATTTTTGCTGTGCCGCTTCGATGGCATGGACTACGCGCAAATTGCAGAGGAACTGGACGTTTCAAAAAGCATGGTCAAACAATACATTGCCAAAGTCATGGTGCATTGCTACACCTTGGTGCATGGCACTGCCAACTAGATGGCCAGCGACACCACAATCGAGCAGCAAAGCGCACCAGCTCCCCATTCCTGCGTTGAGCAAGCCGCTTGGTGGCTCACCCAACAGCAATCTGGCGAGGCATGGACTGCTGCACAACAAACCGCATTCGACCAGTGGCTCCAAAGTAAAACAGAGCATGCCCACGCCTATGCACGCATGCAACAACTTTGGGTTGGGTTTGACAACGCCAACACGCCAGCTGCTCGCACCGCACTGCAAGCAGGCCTGCATGCCGCAGACCACCGCCGCCAAACGCTGCAACGCAGCAAGCGGGCTTTGGGGGGAACGACTGCTGCTGCCCTGCTGAGTGTGCTGACATGGTGGACTTGGCACACCGAAGCAGCGCAATACCGTTTAGCCGATTACCGCAGCGGCATTGGCCAAATCACCACCGTCGAGCTGCCAGACCACAGCCAAATCACACTCGGCAGTAACAGTGCCTTCAATGTGCGCTTTGACACAAACCAGCGCCGCATTGAGCTGGTGCGCGGTGATGTGTTGGTGCATGTAGCACCTACCCTAACCAACGCTGGTGCCACTACAACGCGGCCCTTCATCGTGCAAACGCCCAACGCCACCGCGCAAGCCATGGGCACCATCTATGCCGTACGCTACCGAGCCCAAAGCGACAGTGCCTTGTGGCCAGCACAAGGCGCCAGCACCCAAGTCTCGGTGCTCGAATCAACCGTCAAGGCCTGCCTGCCCCATGTATCCTCGCCAACAAACCCTGCGCCATGCGCAGTGGTGCAGGCAGGGCAAAGCACACACATTGATGCACAAGGCGTGCACCCCGTGCTCCACACAGCAACCCCTGACGCAGCCAGCACACCGGCATGGGCCAGAGGGCAGCTGCTGGCCGACAACCTCAGTCTTGTACAGGTTTTGCATGAGCTGGAACGCAACCGCCCAGGTTACTTGTGGTTTGACGAAAAATCGCTCGCTGGCATTCGCGTCTCAGGTGTGTTCGACTTGATTGATACCGAGCGCAGCCTGCGCGCACTGCAGGAAAGCACTGATGTCTATGTGCAGCACAGCACGCCATGGACCACACAAGTGATGCGCAGGCAACCATAACGGCATGCCACCATGCACAGAGAGTTGATGTTGCCGTATTGAAGTTGCAATAAATCAAGAAAAAAACACACAAGGCACTGTCCCTGTGTTGATCTGGCTCGTCATACCGATGGAAACCCAAAGGCCAAGCCACGCCTTGATGCACCAGCACCTTTTACGGGTGCCAGCACCAACGCACCCCACCAGCCAAGCCTCCACCACAGCACTCTCAGCTTGAGCGAGACCATCCATGCATCCATTTTCTGACCGCACGTCCCGTCCTCCCATGCGCCACCGCGCAGTCGCTGTTGCCGTACTGGCAGCAGTCACGTGGGCATGTGCCAGCTCTCCAGCCTTGGCGCAAACCTCTACTGCAGCAACTGATGCGGCCAGTGCCAGCCGCCAATACCAAATTGGGCAAGGCAGCCTGACTGAGGTACTGAACCAGTTTGCACAGGCCAGCGGCGCCATATTGACCTTTGACCCGGCCTTGACCCAAGGTCTGAACAGCAACGGTTTGAGCGGGGACTACACCGTGCAGCGTGGCTTTGAGGCCTTGCTGCTGCCGCACAATCTGCAAGCAGTACGCAACAGCAGTGGCAGCTACGGCATGCGCCGCGTGAACGACTACCCCACCCCAGCCAGCAGCGCTGCCGCCACAGGCCAGGCGCTGCAAGAAGTGGTGGTGACTGGGAATGTAAAGGCAGACTCCACCTCTGAAGGTACAGGCAGCTACGGCGTTCGCGCAGCTGCGACTGCCACCAAACTGGACTTGTCGCTGCGCGAGACCCCGCAATCGGTTACCGTCGTCACACGCCAGCAACTCGATGACATGGGCGCCCAAACGCTTACGGATGTAATGGGACAAGTCACCGGCGTGGTGGTCACCGCCAATGACACCGAGCGGGTAAGCTACATGTCACGAGGCTACGCCATCAACACATTCCAGATTGATGGCGTCAATACCAGCTACAACAACGGTTATGTTCGATTGTCGAGCGATCCTGCGGTATACGACCGTATGGAAGTGCTGCGCGGGGCAGCAGGGCAAACACTTGGTGCGGGCGATCCAGGTGGGACTGTGAACCAAGTGCGCAAACGCCCAACCGCCGAATTTGCTGGATATGCAAGTGCTACGCTGGGGAGCTGGAATAGCCGCCGTGGAGAGATTGATCTGGGTGGCCCATTGGCATTGAATGGCCATGTGCGTGGCCGCATGGTGGCAGTGAAGCAGAAATCAGATTCGTTCCGCGATTGGTACACCAGCGATAAAGAGGTGTTTTACGGTGTCTTGGAAGCCGATCTTGGAGATAGCACTATCGTTTCGTTGGGTTATGACTACCAGCGACCAGAAAATTCCGGCGTGACCTGGGGCACGATTCCTTACTGGTTATCTGATGGATCGCTGGCCAATATGCCGCGTTCGTTCAACCCGGCCGCGCGCTGGAGCCAATGGAACGTGCAGCAAAAGCAAACCTTCTTACGCCTAGAACACCAGTTCAATGACGACTGGCGCGCCAAAGTCACCTATACCGATGACGATCAGAAAGTCTACGGTCACCGCTGGTTTGGTGGTGCCGGCTACTTCCCGAATCCCGATGGGACAGGCAAAACAGCGTGGGATGGTGGTGGAAACAACTACGGCAAAGCCAAATCTTGGGATTTGGATGTGAATGGCCGTTTCCAGCTGCTGGGCCGCGAACATCTGGTCAATGTCGGCTATCACCGTGAACGCTATCGCAACAGCTCACCAGCCGGTATCGACCACCGCCCTGATGACTACACATGGGAAGTGCCAGATTGGCGCAACTGGGACGGCATCGTCCCTGAATATTCACGTGAATACCTTGGGTACGACAGCTCTTACAAAATCGGGCGCCAGTCCGCCTTCTACGTGTCTGCCAAACTGAGTTTGACGAACCGTATCAGCGCATTGGTAGGCGGACGCTACAGCGATTGGTCAGAAGACAGCTACAGCTATCTGGCAAATAGTGGCGGTTACAGTCGCACGGGCTATTCCATCGACAACGTATGGACGCCTTACGCTGCTGTGATGGTGGACCTTACCAAAAACCTCACTGCATACGGCAGCTACACCGATATTTTCAAGCCACAAAACCGCCGAAACTTTGAAGGTAAATACATTGATCCTGTCAACGGCAAGCATTATGAATTGGGGCTCAAAGGCGAATTCTTTGATGGAGCGCTAAATACCAGCGCAGCTATTTTCCGAAGCCGTAAAGACAATGAAGCAGAGATCGATGACAGTGGTCAGCTGCCTGATGGAGCTTACGACCCCAGCAAACCGCCAGAGGGCTACAACGGTAGCGGTTATATGTACATCCCCGGCACGGAAGAGTTAGCCTATCGCAGCACGGGCAAAGGCAACAAAGTCAATGGTTTTGAATTTGAGGCTCAAGGCGCGATCACCCCTAACTGGAACCTCTCTGCAGGTTGGACTCGTGCTGTTGCTAAAAACAACGCAGGCGATACGATCAATGCTTATTTGCCCAAAAATACATTCCGTTTACGCACCAGCTATCGCTTGCCAGGCGCATGGAGTAACTTGCGTGTTGGCGGCGGTGTGACATGGCAAAGCCAAACTTGGGCGGACGTGAGCGGGGTACCGACGGGACAAACCGACGCCAGCGGCAAAGCCATCACAGAAAAACGTCGTATCACGCAAGCAGCTTATTACTTGGTCAATCTTTCTGCCAATTACCAAGTCAATAAACAGCTCTCCGTCAGCATGAACGTCAACAACCTGTTTGATAAGTCTTACTACCAACGTGTGGGCTTTTACAGCGGCGTGATGTATGGATCACCACGCGACTGGCGTTTGAACGTACGTTATACGTTCTAAACCATTCACACCATCACCCAATAAAAAAGGGCTTGCTAGGCATTACGCCGCAAGCCCTTTTCCATGGTGTCAGCAATCACCGCACTGGCAACCGAGTGCTGGCGGTGTACACAAGGAAGATAAGCGTCAACTTAACGCTGCACGCGCTGGCGCTGCGCCTGACGCTGGCTGCGCAAACCGAAGGCTGACAACAGGGCCGACAAACCCAGCAAGCCCAGCACCCCCGTTGTGGGCACAGGGGTTGCGTTGGCCGGTGATGGCGCCCCAGCCACTACAGCGACTCCACCCGGATCACGAATCACACCGTTGGCATCCAGGTCGTTGTCACCCACTTGACCGTCTTGCAAGCGCAAGCGCACGGTATTGCCGCTGATGGTCGCATTGGGGTATTCATACCAATGCGGCTCAGCCTGTTCAGGTGTAGGGCCAAACTTGTAATACGTGGCGCCACTCGGCAAGGATTCTGGGTAAGTCAACACCACCTCAGCAGTTGCCCCCGCAGTGCCTGCATCCAACTGGAAACTGACTGCGCCATACGGCAAGCTCACGCCTTCAGGCAACTCTCCAGCCTCCTGCAGGCTAGGTGCAGCGGCATCATCAAAACGCCACAACCCATTGCCACCACCACTGACGGCCAACTCCAACGTGCCCGTCTGGCCTATGCTGCTGAGCGGCAGTTGCACGGGCTGGGCCTCAAATGCAAACTGCACCGTGCAATGTGTGCCTGGATTGGCAGGCACATTGTTCAGCGTGTATTCGGTGTAGTCGGCATTCCACTGACCAGCACTACACGTGCCATCAGGTAGCGCTTGCACAACCCGGTAACCTGGCTGCGGCTGCACGCCACACACGGCGCTGTTGCCTTGCCCTGCGGAGCAAGAGACATCACCACCACTTGGCGTAGTGATAGAAACATCCACCCCTACAACAGGCTTGCCAGCACGGAAGGTCACCGGAGCGCCAAAAATCACATAACTGTTGGTGCTGTCCATGTTGTATCGGTAACCTGGCAACAACGTGGCGGTGCCTGCCCCCTCAAAGCGCAAGCGGCCATTGCTCCCCATGATAGGCTCGGCATTGCCTTCCAGATATACCCACGTATTGGCATCAGCCGTGCTTTGCTCCCCCACTTGGCTGGTTAACGTGACAGGCACGGTCACATCCGTAGCAAACTCAACGTCCTGAACCGCATTTGCAGCGAGCACTGCAACAGGAAAGTCCTTCGCCCAATACGCGTCATCGACCGTGATGCCGTGCATCCCCCAGCTGTAGAGCTTATAAAAATCGCTTTGATCCCGCACAGTCCAGGGCCAGAACGTAGTGCCGCGGTGTTTGGCCGCTTCAATCGTGGCTTGCTTCAAGTTGCCATAGCTGGGGTTGAATGTGGAGGCGTACTGCTGGGTATCACGCAGAATCTGGTTGACATCCTGCGTAGAATTGCCCGTATTCGGTGGATCAGTCAGCAACCCCCCAGAAACGCCAGGTAAGTCGACACGAGCACGGTTGAGCTGATCGCCAATAAAAGAAATCATCGCCGACTGGTTGTGCATGTCGTTTTGTTCAATGAGTTTTTTCAAGGCAGGAACGATCTTGGCATTCCCGCTCTTAAGCTCAATGAAATGGGTGATGGGCTTGTCTTTAAAGGCATCGAAATACTCTTGCAGCGTGGGTACTTGGTAATTGCCGCCTTTGGTTCTGAGCGCTTTGACTTGCGCCAGAGTCATTTCTTCAATCTTGCCTTGACCATCGGTGGTACGGTTCACCGTGTCGTCATGCATGATGACCAGCACACCGTCGGTGGTGATGTAGATGTCGTTTTCCACCGCATCGGCACCGGCCTGCACAGCCGCATGGGCACTTTCAAGGGTGTTTTCATCGGTGGTGCCTGGCATCCCGCGGTGGCCAACCACAATCGGTTTACGCAGCAGCGTGTTCTTGGGCAACTGCCCTAAAACGCGTGCGAATTCGCTGGAATGAGCCGTCACGACCCCATTGACCCCGGTCAGCAACACATTCGCGACCTCCACTGGCGTATTAGCATCACTTTGGCCCCAAACCGTTACCAGCAAACGCTGTAAGTGAGCGACCTTGGCTTTGCTCAGCAGGCTCGCAGGCAAGATGGCAATCTTGGCACCCGCGCGGTTGGTCTGGTCGACCACATGCACAATGTCGGCATCGCTATCCAGGCGGCTGAGGCTGGAGAGGTCAAGTGCTGCGCGCAACTCAGGCAAGCTGGTGCGCGCGCCAGCCAGCACCTCAACACTGCTGGAAATAAGCGTCAAATCCTTGAGCGTCATCAGTTCGCTTTCGGCCATAGCTTTCAAGGCCGCCACTGTAGCCGTATCGCTCACATACAGAGCGGGAATGGTGTTGCGGCTGGCATCGCGCAAATAATCAATCAGCGCGCCAGCAGGCCGCCCCAAACCATCCGTCAGTTGCATGTCTTGCGACAGCTTAAAGTATGCATTACTGGCCCGGCTTTGCTGAACGCCGGAAAAACCGCCCAAGTCGACCAACGTAGGCGCCATGGAAACGGAAGTCGCTGGTTCTTGGGCATCAATTACAGGTATCACAGGCTCAGGCAGTGCTTTGGTTTGTTTAGTCACAGTGATGTGGTCCACACGCATCAACACGCCAGCCGTTTGCAGGCCAATGCCTCCTTTACCAGTATTGGGCTTCATCACCATTTCATGCAGCAATTTACCATTGAGGTACTGTTGCACACGCTCACCATGCACAATCACCGTGGCACGGTACGTTTTGGCCGGGTCAATGTTCTCGCTGTACTTCACCTTATTTTGGACATTCCAACCGTTGTTGTTGCGGAACGCGAATTCGGTACCATTTGCAGCAGTAGCATCACGCCGAATTGCAAATTGGTAGTAGGGCTCTGCAGATGCAGCCGTTCTGTACATCACACTGCCCCAGCGGCCTCCGTCGTTGGCCTCCAAAAAAGTGAAATCGACATCGACTCGGTAGTTCTCCATTTCCAAATACTCAGGCGGCAAGGCAACGCCTGTCATGTTGTAGGAGTCAGCCTTGCCGTTAATCAGTAAAGCGCCATCTTTCACAGAGACGGTGCCTTTGTTACTGGCATGTCTAAGCCATCCTTCTGGCAACTCTGTCAAGCCCTCAAAGCTTTGATCCAGGATGACTTCGGATGTGACATCCGCTTTATTGAAGAGACTAGACGAAGGCACAGCATCGGCTTGCGCCTGACCAAACGCATAAGAAAAAACAGGTGTCGCCAAGCCGATAGCCAAAGTTGCGGCCACGGCCAATGGGGTTCTGAGCAAAGTCATACAGGATTACCTCGTTGGAAAAGGCCGCAGTATTCCCGCATGATTTGTCAATTTATTGATAGTTAAATGACCAATTCAAGGCACTCTCACGCAAATTTTTTAGCGCCACAGGAACTCGCCAATCTCAAAGTGGATACTTCTGTGTGGTGCAAAAAACAATAAAATACGAATAATTTTCATATAGATTCATTTCAATCATGCCAGCTGCCGCAACCAACTTGGCCGACCTGTACACCGACCACCACCAGTGGCTTCAACAATGGTTGCGCCGCCGCTTGGGAAATGCAGCCGATGCCGCAGACATGGCCCACGACACGTTTGTACGCATCCTGAGCAAACGCCAAAGTGGCATGCTGGCACAGCCCCTGCACGAGCCGCGCGCCTACCTCAGCACCATCGCTCGGGGTTTAGTGATTGACCATTGGCGCAGGCGCGAATTGGAGCAAGCCTGGTTGCAAACGCTGGCAGCCTTGCCTGAAGAAGCCATGCCTGCACCTGAAGTCCGCCTACAAGCACTGCAAGCCTTGATGGAAATTGACCGCTTGCTGCATACCCTCAAGCCCAAAGTGCGCAGCGCCTTTTTACTTGCACAACTTGATGGCCTGACTTGCCCGCAAATTGCCAAACACTTAGGGGTATCCCTGGCCACTGCTGAGCGCTATGTCGCCCAGGGTCTGCGCGCCTGCTATGCATCCCGCTTTGAAGCATGAAGCCCCTTGCAACTCACCAAGCACTGCCAGAAGCGCTGGTACAAGCGGCCATTGCATGGGCGGTACGCGTCAATTACAACCAGCCCAGCGCACAAGACCTGAAGGCTTTTAACCAATGGTTGCAAGCGGAGCCCCTGCATGCCATCGCGTGGCAGCGGGTAAGCAGCTTCAAAGGCTTTGAGGCCGAACTTGGCCCCCTGCCCAATGCTGTTGCACACGACGCACTGCAAAGCGCCTTGCAGCTTCGCAGCAAACAACACACCACAACGCGCCGACAAGCTCTTAAGTTGCTTTCGCTCACGGCAATGGCTATTCCCTGCGTGTGGCTCGTGCGTGAGCAAGCGCCATGGCAACGCATGCTGGCCGACGCATCAACCACAGTGGGTGAACAGAAAACCTTACACCTCGAAGATGGCAGCACCCTGATCCTGAATACCGACAGTGCTGTACGCATCGCGCTCACTGGCACTGAACGCGTCATCACCTTGCTACGCGGTGAAATAGAAATAACCACCGGCCCAGATGCCAAAGCACGAGCACAGCAAGGCAGCAAACGGCCGTTGTGGGTGCACACCCCAATGGGGCGCATGCAGGCACTGGGCACCCGCTTCACAGTGCGACTCTACGATGCGCGCGCGCGCATTGATGTGCAAGAAGGCGCTGTTGCCTTGCACCCAGCCAATTCGCACAACACGGCTGTGGCCACAGTCTTGGCAGGTGAAAGCCACTGGCTGACTGCACAGGAAAGTTATCTGGCCGATTCGCCAGGCTTTGCGGCCAATGCTTGGGTTGACGGTGTGGTTGCAGGACAGAACATCGAATTGCAGGTTTTGCTTGCTGAACTCGAACGCTACCGCCATGGCCGCATCGTTTGCGACCCACGCATTGGCCACATGCGTGTCTCCGGCCTCTTCCATTTGCATGACACAGACCGCACGCTGCAATTTCTTGCGCATACGCTGCCGGTTGAGTTGCACTACCGCACGCGCTGGTGGGTGACCGTCGCACCTGCGAAAAATCCATGAGCCCGAGTCATGTGAATACCCGCTGATACAATAAAGACGATAATTATTCCCATTTACATCCTATTCCTTCTTTTATCGCGCTTGCAAGTCTGCACTTTGCTTTCGCGACAGCCTCAAAGGTCGTCTCTTGCGTGTCGGTAGCCCTGCTTTTTCGGACTTTTTCGAGCATTTACAGCCACAACTGCTGCGGTTTTTCTTGCGTCGAGTCGGCAATGCTGAAGAAGCGCGCGACTTATGCCAAGAAACCTGGCTGCGCATCACGGAACAGGCCACCTCCTCGTGGAGTAGTGATGAGCAAGCCCGCGCTTATGTGTTTACGGTGGCCGACCACCTACTGATCGACATGGCACGCCGGCGTGGTGTTGAAAGCAATGCCATGCGCGATATGGGCATTCGCAGCCAAGGGAAAAACGATACCGATGTCGCCGAAGGACTGAGCTACCGGCAAGCCCTTCACGCAGTCGATGATGTCTTGCATACGCTGCCCGAACGCAAGCGTGATGCATTCATTCGGCATCGCCTGCACGGTGAACGCCAAGACGGCATCGCCGCGACTTTAGGTGTGTCCATCAACACCGTTGAGCGTGACATCATGCAAGTTGATAGCTTGCTCGAAGACGCGTTGCACCGCTGGCGCGGGACGACACCAGCGGCCTCTGTTTATGCCGCCGCTAATGGCAGCGCAGCACTTTCAGCAAAAGGCTCGCGACGCAGACGTAGCCTGTCGGCCTTGCTGGGGCTGGTTGTCTTCGCAGGAACGGGGATTCCAAGTTGGTATTTATGGCGCCAGCGCGTGCAATGGCAAGACACCATCACCAGCCAGATTGGGAACATGCTCAATCGCACCTTGCCCGATGGCAGCCAGATTCAACTGGATGCCGACAGCCGCGTAGCAATCACGTATCGCGCCCACATGCGACACGCTTTGCTGCAGCAAGGCGCGGCATTTTTCTCTGTTCAAACCGATAGCGAGCGCCCCTTCGTTGTGGAGGCAGACAGCCTGCAAGTGCGCGTGGTGGGCACGCAGTTTAGCGTGGGACTGGAGCCGCAAGCCATTGTGGTGGAGGTGGAAGAAGGTGTGGTGCAAGTGGTGCCCACTGGTGACTCGTCTGGTGAGGTAAAGCAAACAGCGGTAACGCTGCAGGCTGGCGAGCGCCTGCGAGTGCCGCGTAACGCATCCATCGCCCAAACGTGGCAAGTAGAAAAAAACACCGCGACAGCCACATGGCGCCACGGAGATTTGATTTTTGACCGTGAGCGCCTGGCCAACGTTGCCGCACGGTTGCAACGCTATAGCACCCATCGCATCGACATCGATTCTCAGGTACAAGCCCTGCAAGTGAGCGGGCGCATGCGCGTGCGGGATGCACGCAACTGGCTCACAGGGTTAAGCCAAGTCTTGCCTGTACAAGTCAGCGATCAGGCAGATGGCAGCATTCGTGTGCATGCCCGCCACCAATAAGCTTTAGAACACGTTTGGGCTCTCCACGCAGACCGCGCTGGGACCCAAAGGATGCGATGCGTGGCAAAACCGCAGTCGGGCAATCTGCCCAACGAAAATTTTTAACACAGCAGCGCACCTTTTTTGTGTCTTGCGCGACTGTGTGGAGATCCTAAACACATTCTTAGAGTCCATATTTAGAGTCAAAAGTAACTGCAAATCGTTTTTCTTTGAATTATTTTTCAGGATTTTTACGTGTCCTGCGTTTTAGTAGGTAAGGCCAGCGCAAATGGGTCACTCAACCCTTGCGCCCCGAAGGCAGCATCGCCTGCATCCCTGCAACTACACCAACGGTTTTAGGCTTTCTTTTGGCTTGGAACGCACGCAGCACAGTCCTCTGCTGCGCAACCGCTCCGCTTACTTCGCATGTTTGAATATGTCTCTCTCTCCTAAGCCCCTTCAGCGCCATTCGCTCAACATTGCCGCCCGTGCGTGTCTTGCTCTGGGATTGGCCATGCAACTGCAATGGGCAGCAGCACAAAATGTCAACCTGGATATCGCCGAACAACCCTTGGCACATGCGTTGGACCAATTGGCGCAGCAAAGTGGCTTGCAATTGGTCTATCCCCCTGATGCCGTTCAAGGGCGCAGTGCTCCGGCCATCAAAGGCCAGCACACCATTGAAGAAGGCTTGCAACTGCTGCTCAAAGGCTCAGGCCTACAAGGGCGCGTGGTGGGAGATACCGTCACAGTGACATTGCCCTCAACCAAAGCCTCCAGTCATGACACTGACTTGGCTGAAGTGGTTGTTAGCGCAGGAGACCAATCCGTTCATGCGCTACCTGCCCCTGCGGTCGGCGGGCAAGTTGCCGAAGGCGTGCGCTTGGGCGTTCTCGGCAATACCAGCCATTTCAATGCGCCATTCAGTACCACCAGCTACACCGCAGAGGCCGTTGCCAACCAACAAGCACCATCGATTGCAGATGCGATTAACCGGGACCCATCGGTACGTTACACCGTTCTGCCAGGCGGCAACGTCGACAATTTGTTCATCCGTGGCTTTCCAATCTGGGAAGGCAACTCCGGAGAAATTGCGTTGGACGGTATCTATGGTGTTGCCCCTAATTACCGTGTGCGCTCGGAATATGTGGACCGCATCGAAGTGGTCAAAGGCCCGGGTGCCTTGCTCTTTGGCATGTCGCCCAATGGCTCTGTCGGCGGGGTAATCAATATCGCCCCCAAACGCGCCAGTGGCGATACTGCACGGCTGACCACCAGCTACACCTCCGACAGCTTGCTGCGCGCGCACGCCGATGTGGGCCGCCGCTTTGGAGAGCAAGCGCAATGGGGTATTCGCGTCAATGGCAGCACCTACAGTGGCGATACGGCCATGGACCACCAATCCATGACCGGCAACGTTCTGGCGATGGCGCTGGACTACGAAACCGAGCGATTTCGCGCCACACTCGACTTACTCTCGCAAAACGAAAAAATCAAAGGCGTGGGCCGCCCTATCATGCCCTCAGGGTTGGATGCCATGCCCAGCGCGCCCGATGGCCGCAACAACGTGACCCAGCCTTGGGAGTGGTCTGAAAACAAAGAGCGTGCAGCCTTGCTGCGCACCGAATGGGATGTGACGCAGCAGTTGGCGGTTTTTGCCAATGTGGGAACCTCCACCGCAGATGTCTCACGCGTGTATGACTCGGCCCCACGTCTGGTCAGCGAAAGTGGCGCCACCAACATCACCCCAACCTATGCCATTTTCGATGTCGACCGCAAAACCATTGATGCTGGTTTGCGCTCACGCTTTGAGACAGGCCCAATTCGCCACTCCGTGACCTTGCAAACGGCCGTGTACGAAGAAAACTTCAAACGTGTGCTGGCTGCAGGCTCCCCTGTGAGTTCCAACATCTACGCCCCTATTTCGTACCCAGAGCAAAATCTGGCACGACCAGGCCAAGTGCCTCGCATTCATGAAAACCGCAACACTGGCGTGGCCTTGGTCGACACCATGACCATGCTCGATGATCGTTTGCAGGTCTCACTGGGCTTGCGCCGCCAACGCGTGAAGTCCACCAACTTCAACCTGCTCAGTGGGGCTCCATCAAACGTGTACGACCAGACCGTCACGACACCTGCCATTGGGGTCGTCTTCTGGCCACAACCGCAATGGTCGATTTATGCCAACCATATTGAAGGCTTGAGCAAAGGGGATATTGCGCCTCCATCAGCCAGCAATTACGGCGAAGTGCTGGCCCCCTACACCAGCAAACAATATGAAATCGGCACCAAGTACGACTTTGGCAACATGGTGGCAACTGCCGCCCTGTTCCAAATCGACAAGCCCAGTGCAGGCCTGCAAGAAGGCCGTTACATCACCAATGGCGAGCAACGCAACCGCGGTCTAGAGCTGTACGCCTATGGCGAACCATGGAACGGTCTGCGCGTGCTCGGCGGCGTCACATGGATGCGCTCAGAATTCACGAAATCAGCCACAGCCGCATTGGTTGGAAGGCAACCAATCGGCGCTCCTAGGCAGTTGGCCAACCTGGGGCTGGAGTGGGATCTTCCTGCACTCCCCAATTTGACTTTAGTTGGTGACTGGACTTACACCGGAAAGCAGTACGTCAACCAAACGAATACCTTGCATATTGCAGCATGGAACCGTTTTGATCTGGGTATGCGTCTGCGCACAGAAGTGATGGGCAAGCCGACCACATTGCGAGCCAGTGTACAAAACGTCACCAACCGCAATGCCTGGGTAGGGGTGACTTCTTGGGGAGCCGTCTCACAGCAAATGCCGCGTACCTTGATGCTATCGGCCAGTGTTGACTTCTAAGTTGTGCTGACCCTCTGGCGCGATCGGCATGTTCGAATGCTGATCGCCATTCAATGGATCAGCATGGGCGCAATGGAACTCAGCAATCCATTCTGGCCGCTGGTACTGCAAGAAATGATGGGTGATGTCAGCAGCGATCCAGCCGGGCGCTTTCCCGCCTCTTGGTCTGCACTGGCCAGCACCGGGGTGTATGTGCTGCCCATGCTGGGCATGGCAATGAGCAGCGTTTGGTGGGGCCGCCTGGGGGATCGGTGTGGCCACCGCTGGATGATGGTCAGAGCCTTGCTCGGCCTGGGTCTGAGTCAACTGGGGCTGGCCATGGCTGCCAGCCCCAGTGAAGTTCTGGTTTGGCGCTTTGTACAAGGACTTTTGGCTGGCTTCATTGCTCCTGCGCAGGCTTATGGCGCACAACTGCTGCAAGGGCAACGCCCACACCTGCTGTTTGCGGCTTTGCAAATGGCCACCAATTTAGGCTCCGTCGCCGGCGCCTTATTGGGTGGCTTGCTGTGGCAATGGCTCCCTTTTGCCAGTCTCAACGCCTTGGCTGCAGTCCTGTGTGCATTTTGTGCATGGGCGGTCATTCATCTCCTACCGCGTCAAACACCACACCCTGCACGGTCCCCTGCTTTGCAGACGCATGAATCAATACCGGGCAACCCAGATCAATCTAAAAGCGCACACCACGTCTTGCCCTGCGTGATGGCTGCATTGGGCTTGCTGGTGCTGGCGCGCTTGCTGATGCAAATGCCATGGAGTCTGTATACCCATGGGATATTGCAGATGACCTCACCGCAAATTGGCATGGCATACAGCTTGATGGCTGCAGGCTTTTGCTGTGCAGCGCTAGGGTGGGCTCACTGGGCCCAGCGCTTATCGCCCGCCAACACACTGGGCCTACAAATCGCACTCATCGTGGGCCTAGCCTGCCTAGCTTGCGCTATAGCAAGCGTGCGCAGCGTATGGCTATTCTGGGCCACGCAATTGGCAATGGGCGCCCTACTGGCAGGCACGACCCCTGTGCTAACCGCATGGATCTCACGCCAATGCAGCGATGACCAACGTGGGCAGGTGCTTGGCTGCAGTCAGAGCATCTCCCAATGGTGTTCGGCCGTTGGGGTTTGTGCCGGCGGCGCGTTAGTGCATGGCGGATGGCTCAGCAGCATTTACCTCTGGATGGGTGGTGCGTTTGCGCTGGCTGCTTTGCCCTTGACAGTGGCCTATACACAAATACGTCGAGGCTGACTGCCCCGACCTTCACTCTATTTCACTCAAAAAACCACCATGAAACCAACCGCATCCTCTCTGACTGGCTGCATACCCCGCCTGGCTCTTGTGCTGTGCCTTTTCATGGCTGCATGGATTCCCCACGTCTGGGCATCCACTAGCGCAGTCAGCGAGGAAAGCAAGGTTTCGCCCCCGCATGGGCAAGCAAATACCATCACCGTAACGGATGTTTTAGGTCGGCAAGTGCGCATCCCTTTGCCCGTGCGACGCATGATTCTGGAGGAATCACGCCAGCTCTATACAGTGGCCTTGCTGACGCCAGAGCCTGCTGCGCACATTGTGGGTTGGGGCGCTGACCTGCAACAAGCTGACCCCGATACCTACCGCCAGTACCTTGCGCAATTTCCACAAATTGCCGACATTCCTGTATTGGGCAGTTTCTCAGCAGCAACGTTCAATATCGAAAAAGCCATTGCACTGCAACCCGATGTGGTGTTTTTGAACCTGGAAACAGAACGTCTTGCCAAAGACTCTGCCCAAGTACAAGCTCTGGAGCGCTTAGGCATTGCTGTGGTGTATGTGGACTTTCGTCACAACCCTGCGCGCAATACCAACCTCAGCATTGGCCTGTTTGGCCAGATACTGCAACAAACCGAACGCGCCAATGCCTTTATTGCTCTGCGCAACACCACACTGGCCCGCGTACAAGAGCGCCTGAACGCGCAGCCCCACACAACGCCCACCGTCTTTATTGAACGCATTGCCGGATTGACACAAGACTGCTGCTTTAGCTTTGGCAATGAAAATTTCGGCCGTTATGTGGAACTGGCAGGTGGGCGCAACCTCGCGCGCGAGCACATTCACGGCACTTTCGGGCAAATCAGCACCGAACAGGTACTGGCGTTTGATCCTGAAGTTGTGCTGCTGACCAGCGGAGACTGGGCCGCCTACAACCCAGCAGGCGATTGGATTCCGGTTGGCCCAAATGCCAGCGCAAGCAAGGTGCAAGCGGCCCTGAAGAAATACCCCAACAAACTGGCTTACCAAAGTTCTCGCGCAGCACGCAACAATCGCATCTACGCTGTTTGGCACCAGTTCTACAACAGCCCGTATGACTTCATTGTGGTCGAGCAATTGGCCCAATGGCTGCATCCTCAATTGTTTGCCGACTTCGATGCGCAAGCGAACTTTGCACAGTTACACCGAGATTTCTTGCCAGTGGTTTATGCACCGGGCTATTTCGCCGCCATTGAAGCGCCGCGTCCATGAAATCGCACCTGACTCCATCAACACCGCTACTGCACGCCATGCAAGCAGATACGCCTCTAGCCTACTATCGACACACTTCACGCAAGCTGCTCTGGTTGGCCGCCATGCTACTGGTATTGGTTGTGAGTGTGGTCTGCGACCTAGGGTACGGCCCCCTCCGTCTCACGCCGCAGCAAGTGCTGCAAGCCTTACTCACCCCCAGCGAAGTCAGTGAACAGTTGCGCACCGTCGTATGGCAACTGCGCCTGCCCACCGCCTTCATGGCTGTGTTCTGCGGGGCGGCGCTGGCACTGGCTGGCGCACAAATGCAGACCATTCTGGACAACCCGTTAGCAAGCCCTTTCACGCTGGGTTTGTCTGCAGCAGCCAGTTTTGGCGCCGCACTGGCCATTGCCTTGGGCGTGGGGGTGATCCCCTGGCTTGCCGCCTATCTGGTGCCTGTCAATGCATTTGTCATGGCCATGCTTTCGGCATTTTTAATCCATTTGCTCAGCAACCGGCGTGGCGTCAACAAAGAGACGATTGTGTTGTTTGGCCTGGCCTTGTCGTTTGTGTTTCAGGCGCTTTTGGCGGTAGTGCAATTTTTCTCTTCAGACCAAGCAGTCGCCTCGGTCGTATTCTGGTCGCTTGGCAGTCTGACCAAAAGCACTTGGCCCAAACTGGCCTTGGTCGCTGGCTCCATCGCCATGACTTTGCCATTTTTTATCTGGAGTGCCTGGCGCCTGACCGCGTTGCGCTTGGGAGAAACAAAGGCCAAAAGCATGGGCGTGCCCGTGGCAAGGTTGCGGTTTCAGGTCCTGATGATGGTGAGTTTTCTGGCTGCATGTTCAGTCGCATCCGTAGGCACTATTGGTTTCATCGGACTAGTGGCGCCGCACATTGCACGCATGCTCGTCGGTGAAGACCAGCGCTTTTTCATGCCCGCGTCCATGCTGTGCGGCGCGCTGGTACTTTCGCTGGCGTCGCTGCTCAGTAGAGCGATCTTGCCCGGTGCCATTTTCCCCATTGGCATACTCACTACGCTGATTGGTATTCCATTTTTCATCGCCTTGGTCATGGACCGAAAGAGGGCCGCATGGTGAACACCGTTACGTTAGAACTGAGCCAATTGGGCGTGCGCTATGGCCAGGAACAAATCATTCAGTCGGTCAGCACGCCAGCTTTAACCGGCGGACAAATTGTGGGGCTGCTTGGCCCCAACGGAGCAGGCAAATCCAGTCTGCTGCAACGTATTGCGCAATTGGTTCCTGGGCAAGGAAACGTTCAGGCCTTGCGCAAGGACAGCAGTGGTAGCGCGAATGCGCACGCACTAGCTAGCATTTGCTACATGCCGCAAGACAGCCAGGTGCAAGCCCGCCTGAATGTGTACGAATCCATGATCCTCACACTCAAGCAAGCGCAACCCTTGCATTGGCGTGTCGACCAAACTGAACACACCCACATTCAAGACACTCTGCACGCACTGGAGATTGCGCATTTGGCCTTCAGCAACATATCCCAACTCAGCGGAGGTCAGCGCCAACTGGTCAGCCTTGCTCAGGTACTGGTGCGCCAACCTGATGTCCTGCTGCTGGACGAACCCACCAGCGCGTTGGACCTGCGGCGCCAGCTCGGGTTCTTCCAATTCATTCGCCGTTATGTTCAGACTAGCGGTGCGCTGTGCATTGCTGCCTTACACGACCTGAACCATGTATTGGCTTACACCGACTATGCGCTGGTCTTGCATGCAGGCGAACTCATCGCGCACGGCACTACCGCAGAGGTCATCACCCCCGCGCTGCTGCGCGACACCTATGGCGTGCACGCCCGAGTGGAGCGCTGCAGCCATGGCCAGCCCCATGTTTTCATTGATGCTGTTGCACCAAGGCCAAGTTCAAGTGACGGCGGCACTTGAACTTGGACGTTGTCCTGAACAGCTTGTGTAGACAGTGGCCTGCCACGCGCACTCCACAGTGTGGACTGAAAAAAATATTCAACACCATGAGGGGATTGCACATTTCATACGGCCTACCCAATAGGAACCTCTTTTAAAAACCTATTGGAGTATTACCAGCCATGTTTTTCCGCCTCGTCTCCGGCAGCGCCGGCAACCATTTGCACGCTGCAAGGCCCTACTCTTTCCTGCGCCCGAGCTTGCTGACACTTGCCGTGCAATGCGCATTGTCGGCTGGGGCCATCACTGCCTCGCCTTTGCAAGCACAAACGCCTTCTGGTACGTCCTCCCGTCTTGACGTGCACCACTTCAATATTGCAGCAGGGCCGCTGGCCACCGCATTGGAACAGTTGGCGCGCACGGCGGGGGTGAATATCTCTTATGACGCAGCTTTGGTTGCAGGCAAGCACAGCCAAGGCTTCTCCGGCTCTTCAAGCACCGCATCGGCATTGCAACAACTTTTGGCTGCAAGCGCATTGGAGGCCACTGCGCAAGCGGGAGGTTTCAGCCTCAGGAAAGCGTCAGAGCCTGTCAGCACGGCGCGCAGCACCGATGGTGTTCTGCCTGAAGTCGTTGTTACCGCAAAAGCATCAAATGGCACCACAGAGGGAACGGGGAGTTACGCCCAGACGGGCCCTACCAGCACCGCCACAGGGCTTGGATTGACCGTGCGAGAAACACCGCAATCCATCAGCGTGGTCACACGCCAGCAGTTGGAGGACCAGAATCTCCTCAGCTTAGGGCAAGCGGCCAAACACGTCACGGGGATTGCAACGGCAGTCTCTGACATTGAACGCACAGACATCCATGCGCGCGGATTCCACGTAGACAACTACCAATACGACGGCGTTCCCACCAACCACGGCAACGATTTTTTTGGTGCCTCCACTTTTGACTCAACGGTTTACGATCGCATCGAATTCGTGCGCGGGGCTACAGGCCTGATGACCGGTGCAGGCAACCCCGGCGCTGCGGTGAACTTAATCAGAAAACGCGCTACCAGCAAAACACTGGCCGGTGATCTTGCTCTGGGCCTAGGCTCTTGGCAGCATCGCAGGGGCAGTATTGACTTGAGTACAGCACTGAATGAAACGGGATCTGTGCGCGGGCGTGTTGCAGCCAGTCTGGACCAGCACGACGCTTTCATGGATCGCTACCACACCAAGAACAACGCAATACTGGCCACAGTTGAAGCCGACATCACACCAGTGACCACAGTGCGCATTGGTGTCGACCGTCAGGCCAAAAGACCCAAGGATGTGGATTGGGGCGGATTGCCGATGTTCACCAGCGATGGCCAAGCCAGCCATTGGCCGCGCACGTTCAATGCAGGTGCGCAGTGGACCTACTGGAACACGACCAACACCACGGTCTATGCGGGTTTGGAGCACCAATTGAGTAACGGCTGGGAGTTCAAAGCCGATGCCAGTCGGCTCAAAAGCAATTTCGAATCCAAGCTGCTGTACCTGCTTGGTCGCGCCGATCCAGTCACCGGTCTGGGCATCTCGCCATTTGTGAATTACTCCATCCAAGACTTCAAACAAACCAACGCTGCGGTGCAACTGCGCGGACCTTTTGAACTGCTGGGCAAACGCCATGAAGTGGCAGTGGGCCTGACCGACAACAAATCTGTACTGGATGCGGGCAACCATGCCAACACCACCGCGGCCATTGGTAATTTCTACGCATGGGATGGTTCCTACCCAGAACCTGTTTGGGGTGCCTATCGCCCCGTCAGCCACGATGTGATCAGGCAAACAGGTTTGTATGGCGTCACGCGACTGGCGCTGACTGATTCCCTCAAGCTGATTGCTGGTGCACGCTACACACGATGGAAAGCCGACACGCTGTCTGCGCAACGCAAACACAATGAACTGACGCCATACGCAGGGCTGGTGTGGGAGGTGAGTCCCACCTACTCACTCTACGCCAGCTATGCAGATATTTTCCAGCCACAGAACTACCGCAATGCCAACGGTTCCTACCTGGACCCCGTCATTGGCAAAAGCTACGAGGCTGGGGTCAAGGCTGCCTATATGGATGGGCAGCTCAATGCCGCCTTGGCCGTGTTCAAAATCAACCAAGACAACGTCGCCGTACTCGATGGTGACGCACTCATTCCAGGAACCACGGACAACGCCTACCGGGGCGAGCGAGGCGTTTCCAGCAAAGGGTTTGAGGCAGAACTCTCGGGTCAACTGCATCCCTCCTGGAATTGGATGACCGGCTTCTCACGCACATTGGCCCACAGTGCCGACGGAGCTCGCTTGAATGGGGCACGCCCTGTCAACCAACTGCATTTGTTCAGCGCTTACCAATTACCGGGGGCGCTGCGACAACTCAAAGTCGGTGCAGGCGCACGCTGGCAAAGCGCCATCTACCACGGCGCACAATTGCCATCAGGATGGGCAAGACGTGACCAAGGCTCATTCGTCGTCGCCGACTTGATGCTGTCCTATCAGATCGCGCGTGACTGGAATGCACAGCTCAATATCGACAACCTATTCGATAAAACCTATACCAGCTTTGCTGGCGGCTACATCACCTACGGCAAACCCAGAAGTGTGATGCTGACCATCAAGTACCAATTGCCTGATTAAGAGCGGCCCGGCTTTGGTAGCGCAACGGCACATGCACGATGAGACAGGTCAATCACAGCACTTGTTTCATCGGCTGGCGTTCGCTCAGGTGCCGCATCTGCGGTCGGTTCTGACGATATGCAGAGCCACGGATATGTAATCATTTGAAACAAAACGGTGTTTTCCCATGGCTCATTCGTCTTACATAGAAAGGGCCATCAAAGAGCCGTTGCCGATCTTCTCGCCACCCCATTGGCGCCGACAGGATGAATGTGCTGTGCACCCCAAACAACTACCTGGCTATCTGCCAGGCAAAGTTCCAGGACAACGCAACACACCCTCTCGGATGCCACGCCGAAGGCCAATGGCAAAAAATGCATGGCCGCAGCGCTTGCTTTGCATTGCCTTTGAGTCGATTTTCTTCTTGCCACTTTGCTTATTCACTTATGAAACACTTGTCCACACGCTCTTCCGCCACATTCAAAATCAGCGCCTTAGCTTGCACCGCGCTGCTGATGGTAGCCTGTCAATCCACCCCAACTTCCTCCTCAGCAGTTGCTCCTGCGACAGCATCGCAGAGCCTGGCCGCAGCCCCCGTTCTGCGCCAAGACAGTCTTGATGGCATCTACGAAATCACCACTACACGCCAAGGCGATTCCGTTTTCGTTGCCAGTGCAGGCGATTTCTCTCCCAAGAGTGCAGGCTTTATCTACCGACTAGATGCGCGCACGCTGGAGGTGGTTCAAGCCATCCAAATCCCACGCCGTGCATTTGCACTCGGATTGAACAATGCCACCAACACCCTGTATGCCGGCAACACTTTGGATGGCTCGCTCAGCGTAGTGGATGCCAACAGCGGCATGGTCAAAGGTCTGATTCAACTGGGCGAAGAGAAGAAAAACGACAAGGGCGAGCCCTACTACGACCACACGCGCAAAGTGGTGGTGGATTCCACGCGCAACCGCGTATTCGTCACCAGCCCAGGCCAGCCAGGCAAAGTGTGGATTGTTGACGGCACAACGAATACCGTGGCACACACCATCACCAGTGAAGGCATCTGGACTGCTGGCGCCGCTTTCGATGAAGCTGCCAATGTGTTGTACGTCAGCCAAGGCGGCAAAGATGAAATTCTGGCCATTGACCCTGAGGCAGGTCAAGTACTACGCCGCTTCAGCACTGGCGACAGCGTCAGCAACCAGGCTGATGACTCCAAACACTTCTTCGTGAACCTGGCCATTGACACCAAAGGCCAGCGCCTGTTTGGCGCCGATGGCAACACCAACCAAATCTACGTGGCCGATATCGCTAGCGGGCAATTCACCCAACAGATCAAAGTGCCTGGACTGGGGCTGCTCGACGTCGCGTACAACCCTGCACGCAACGAAATTTATGCCAGCACACGCGGGGTTTCACGCGAGGCGCCCAACGGCACCGGCTCGGTCAGCGTGATTGATGGCACCAGCTTTGCCATCAAGCGCACCATCGATCTGCCAGTCCATCCCAACACCTTGTCCGTCTCAACCAATGGGAAAACCTTGTATGTGACAGTCAAAAATCCGCACGGTGACAAACACACCGCATGGCGCAAAGACAGCAAAGAAAGCGTTGTTCGCATTGATTTGCAGCCCTGAGCATGTGTTCTAAGAACATGCGCTAAGGCAGCGCAACACAATCCATTACAAAACACATGGCGAAAAAACTGAGGTTTTATCTCACTCGTTCGTCATAACAGTAAGAGTGCCTTCGCGATCGCTTTATTGCCCGCGCAGGTGCCTTCACCCCGACAGACCGATTTCGTTGTTCTCGCAAAGCAACTGGGCCCGATGCAGCGGGGCTGCAAAGGGCCTTTTTTACGATCGGACAGCCCGTTTATCGACCCGACTGGCCATAAACCTTTGGGCAACGCCACCACTTGATTAGGAATTTTCAGTCCATGCCACTTTCGTTGATGACGCGTCGCGTCTTGTTTTCACTGGCCTTCATCTTCAGCGCAAGCGCATTGCAGGCACAGTATCTGTGGCTAGAGCCTGGCAGCGCGCACAGCGCCACTGTGAAGGCTGGCGAGCTGCATAAGCCGCTGACCACAATGCCCACATTGCAGGAAACCAAAGCCTTTGGTGCCGCCAAGCAAGCGTTGGCCCTGAGTAAAGGCAGCGATGCATTCACCATCAACGACATTCCTGCACAAGGCGATGTGCGTTTTAGCGCCATCGAACCTTTGGCCGATGGGGTGGTGTACTACCACCACAGCAAATGGGGCCGCAGCGAGACAGAAGCTATCAACGATCTGGAGTTGGTTCCCACTGCAGCACAAGGCAACACCTTCAAACTGGTCTGGAAAGGGCGCCCGGTCGCGGCCAGTTTGGTCAACGTCGATACCAGCGAGGGTTGGCGCAGGCAGTTGAAAGCCAATGCCGATGGCAGCATCACGCTGCCCACTCCATTTGCAGGGTTGTATGTATTAGAAGTGACGGTTCGCATTGACGATGGCAGCGTCACCATCGACGGGAAAAAATACACCGATGTGCGTCACAACGCGACATTGGCCTTTGAGGTGCCCGCACCATGAGATGCGGCTTTCGCAAGCAACAGGCTGCGCCCCAATATCCTGCCAATGCCAGCATGGGCGGTCTATCCTTATGGTGGCTGGCTCCTGCAATCGGGTTGGCTGTGGGCGCTGCAAGCTTTTTATGGCAACAGAAAAATCCGCCCAGCCCAACTTGGTTGAGTGCCCCCGTTGTTCGCGGCAATATCGAAGCCACTGTTGCTGCCGTGGGAACCCTGCAGCCTTTGCAGTCAGTGGAAGTGGGCGCTCAGGTTTCAGGCCAGATCATGCGTTTACTGGTATCTGCAGGCGATACCGTGGAGCAAGGACAACTGCTGGCTGAAATTGACGCCAGCGTGATTGAAGCCACAGTAGAGGCCGGGCGCGCCGAAATCAAAGCACTGCAGGCACAACTGGCCGATGCCAGAGCGCAGCGCCTGCTTACACAGAGCAAACTCGAACGCCAGCAACTGCTCCATAACAGCCAGGCTACGCCACGCGAAGCTATGGAAGAAGCCACAGCCAACCACGCTTCTGCGGTAGCAAAAATCGACCAGTTGCAAGCACAGATTCAGCAGCTCAAGGCACGTTTGCGTGCCGATGAAGCCCAACTGGGCTACACCCGCATCGTCGCCCCCATCGCCGGAACGGTAACCAGCGTCGATGCCAAGTTAGGCCAAACCTTGAATGCCACTTACCAAACGCCTACCGTGCTGCGTTTGGCAGACCTCTCGCGTATGCAGGTGTGGACACAAGTCTCAGAAGCCGATATTGGCCGAGTGCGATCAGGCCAAACCGCCTGGTTCACCACCCTTGGCAGCATGGGCGAAGCAGCACCGCGCCAATGGCATGGCCGCGTCAAGCAAGTGTTGCCTGCGCCCCCCGTCAAAGCAGGCCAAGAAGATGCAGCGGCGGCAGCCAACACCCAGGCGGTGCAATACACCGTGTTGTTCGATGTCGCTAACGACGACGGCGCACTCATGCCGCAAATGACGGCGCAAGTGGTGTTTGTGACAGCATCAGCGCAAGACGTTTTGTTGGCACCACTTGGCGGTTTGCAGACCGCGGCAGGCCAGTCCCAGCGGTATGAGGCCCGTGTGCTCGATTCCAACCAACAAGTGCAAACGCGCACAGTACGCATCGGAAAACAAGACCGTCTGGCCGCTGAAGTGCTCGACGGCTTGCGCGAGGGGGAAAACCTCATCACTGGTGAGGTACCTGCACCACCGCCAACAGGCTGGCTGCAATGGTAGGGACGACCACCATGCAGCAATCCAACACATCGCCCGAGCGCAAAACCTTGCCACTGATTGAGCTGCGCAGCATTCGCAAACAGTACGGGGGCCTGAATGGCAGTCCGACCGTGGAGGTGCTGCACGGTATTGACCTGCACATCTATTCGGGCGAATTTGTCGCCATTGTGGGAGCATCGGGATCAGGCAAGTCCACGCTGATGAATATTCTGGGGTGCCTGGACCAGCCCAGTTCTGGCCAATACCTCTTCCAAGGTGAAAATGTGGCCCACCTGAACGCGGACAGCTTGGCTTGGCTGCGCCGTGAGGCCTTTGGTTTCGTGTTCCAAGGCTACCACCTCATTCCCACAGAAACGGCCAGTGAGAACGTCCAAATCCCGGCCATGTACGCAGGCCTGCCGGAAACCCAGCGGCAAGCCAAAGCCGATGCGCTTCTTTTGCGCTTGGGCTTGCTGGGCAAGCAACACAACCGCCCCAACCAACTCTCAGGTGGGCAACAGCAACGGGTCTCAATCGCCCGTGCATTGATGAATGGCGGGCGCATCGTCCTGGCCGATGAACCCACCGGCGCACTGGATAGCCAAAGCGGCAAAGAAGTCATGGCCTTGCTCCATGAGTTAGCCGATGCGGGGCACACCATCATCTTGATCACACACGACAAAGGCGTGGCCGCACAAGCCAGACGAGTGATTGAAATTCACGATGGGCAAATCACATCAGACAGTGCAGCTAACGCCTCGGACTATCTGCACGCACCAGAACCAGCAGCGCAGCACCAACCCCTTGCCCATGCGATGGGCAACACGATTGCAAGGCAAGCGCTACAGGGGCATAACGCCTCATGGCTCACCAGTTTGCATGAAGCAGCCCGTACCGCTTGGCGCGGAATGAAGCTCAATCGCTCACGCACCATGCTCACCTTGCTGGGGATTGTGATTGGAGTGGCCTCCGTCATTGTGATGCTGGGCATTGGCGAAGGGGCCAAGCAAAAAGTGGTGCAGGAAATGGGCGTGATGGGCACCAACATGATGTACATCGGCAGCCGCACACCACCAGGCGGTGGCCCAGTAGGGGTGTTGACACCCGAGGACTTTGAAGCCTTGGAAGCCGTGGACGGCATCACACACGTCATGCCCGTGTTGCGCGATCCTGTGCTCATGCGCTTTGGAGCCCACAGCATGGCGACCGAAGCACTAGGGACAGGGGCCTTACTGCCACAAATCCACCGCTGGCCTGTAGCGCAAGGGCGTTATTTCACTGAGCGAGAAAACCTACAAATTGCCCCTGTGGTTGTGCTGGGCCATGAGGTCTATACCAGCTTGTTTCCCGATGGTGGCAACCCGCTAGGCCAACGTGTTCTGGTCAATAACAACCCGTTCGAGGTCGTGGGCGTGATGAGTATCAAAGGCTCAGAAGCGGGCGGCAACTTTCCCGACAAACAAGTACTGCTGCCGCACCGCACAGGCATGGTGCGGGTCTTTCCTGCCCAACGCAATGAAAGCTACGGTGTCATTGAAGTGGCCGACAGTGCCCGCGTGCAGCAAACACAGGCCGCAGTGGAGCAATTGATGCAACAGCGCCATGGCCGCGAGGACTACGGCATATCCAACGCAGCGGCCCGCCTACAAGCGGAAGCGGCCACCCGCAACACCATGACCATGCTCCTGAGCCTGATTGCCGCCGTTTCCTTGCTGGTGGGCGGGATTGGGGTCATGAACGTGATGCTGATGACCGTGAAGGAGCGCACACGCGAGATTGGCATTCGCATGGCCACCGGTGCACGCCAGCGCGATATTCAGCGCCAGTTTGTGACCGAGTCCGTCCTGGTCACCGTCACCGGAGGGATCACGGGCGTTGCGCTGGGCTTGGCCATGGGTGGTGTGCTGCTGGCTATGCAAGTGCCTATCGTTTTTTCCGTTCGTGCGATTGTGGGCTCATTTGCCTGCGCGGTGGTGACTGGCTTGCTCTTTGGCTGGATGCCCGCGCGCACCGCTGCACGCCTGAACCCTGTGGAGGCACTGACCGGCGCCACGCCATAGTCAGCACCCACTATCACTATAAAAATAGTCCCATCTCAGCTCCAACCATGGAACGAATCCCACGACGCACTGCTCCAAAGCCTAGCCGCTGCAAGCAGTGCACCCTGCCCCTACAACGACATCCACAGTGAGCACCACTACCCACCCCCCCCATGCCCAAGAGGCCAATATGCACCTGCTGCGCCAAGCAGGTATTTCCATTACGCTGCCGCGCCTGGAACTACTGCGTGTATTGCAAGAAGCAGGTAAAGCACTGACCGCGCACCAAATCTACCGCTGCCATCTCGATGCCGGACACGACGTGCCGCTGTCTACCATCTACGTCAACCTCAAGCGACTGGAAGACACAGGCATCATCCACCGCATTCGGCTTGATAACGACAGCAAAAGCTTGTATTGCGTCTCCACAGATGCCAGTCCAGTGCGCCTGGTGTGCAAGCAATGTGGCCAGCTGCTTTGGGTGAACGACCCACGCATCGCCCTACTGCTGGAACAAGTCTGCCAAGACAAAGGCTATGCACTGCAAGGCTACGGCGTCACGCTGGAGGCCAACTGCCAAACCTGCGCCCCCGGCCACTTGCCATCGTAAAGCGCATTGGCCCGTCAGGCCTGTCTGCACAGACGTACAATGTTTGTACTGTCTTTGATGTTTTGATTGCCACGTTGGTATGTTTCGCGCTGTTTGGCTATTGCTTGCTGCTGTTTCGTTGTGCTTCGGGCCATTGCTGGCTTCACTGCACAGCGCAACCATGTCTGCGACTATGGCGCCCACAACAGCAATCGTGTCTGCCATCGCTAGTGGACACTCAAAGCTCCATTCCCTTGACTCCGCACAGACGGACCAAGCCAGTGCACAACACCACCACATGGGAGCGACAAGCAGCGCATGCACAACGCCCCCCTCCTGCGGTATGGACATGACCACCTGCAGCTGGATTTGTGCTGGTATTAGCACCGTAGCGTTGTGGGCAGCCCCCGCGCAATGGGTGCCTTCTGTAGTGGCACACCCTTCACCTGTTGCCCAGCTGCTGCGTAAGGGCATTACGCAGCAACCGCATGATCGCCCACCTAACACCGCCCTCCTCTGACTGAGTTCGTATTGCGCCTATGGCTGGCGCAGTCTCACCAATCAAGGGCCACACCAGCTTGTGGACACAGGGACACCCATGCCTATTGCATGCAGTCTGTCGCCACACGGTGCTGCCCATGGAATGCCTTGCATTCCAATGGAGATTCTTATGGTTTCTTTTTCTCGTCGCGATTTTTTGGCCGCAAGCATGGCCGCATCGGTAGCTACACAATTTCCTCGCTTGGCCCATGCCAGCGGGCAGACGCCTGCTTCGACCATGCGTTTGACAGCCTCCAGCCGCACTTTGGATGTGAACGGCCGCGCAGCCACCGTATGGAGTCTGCAAAGCGCAACACAGCAAGGCTTGGTGTTAGAGCCTGAGCAGCGTTTTCGCGTGGAGCTGGCCAATGCGATGCCTGAGCCCACCTTGATCCACTGGCACGGGCAGATTCCACCCAACGCACAAGATGGTGTGCCAGACTTGCCGATGCCCATGCTCAAACCGGGCGAAACGCGCCAGTATGACTTTGCCGCACGCGCGGGCACCCACTGGATGCACGCCCATATTCCCATGCAGGAAATGCGCTTATTGGCCGCCCCGTTGATTGTGCGCACGCAGGCCGATGTGAAAGCAGATCAGCAAGAAGTGGTGATGATGCTGCACGACTTTGCCTTTGATCCACCACAGGAAGTCATACAACGCATTGCCGGTGGCCACACGTCCGCTGGCCATTCAGGTATGAACCATGGCGCCATGCCCAAAGAAAACTCCGAGCCCGTCCACTCCATGGCAGGCATGAACCACAGCACCATGATGAGCGGCATGAGCGGCATGGGCGGTATGGAGATGGACCTCAACGACTACGACTGGGATGCCTATCTGACCAATGACCGCACCTTGACCGACCCAGAAGTGGTACGCATTGAGCGCAATACGCGCATTCGCCTGCGCATCATCAATGCGGCCTCAGCCACCGTATTCTGGATTGATACGGGCACGGCAAGCGCACGCCTGGTTGCGGTGGATGGCGAAGCCGTGCAACCACTCGCTGGCACACGTTTTGGCATCAGCATGGGTCAGCGACTGGATGTGGAACTGCAGCTGTCAGGCAGCGGAGCCTGGCCTATTCTGGCCTTGCGCGAAGGTGCGCAAGAACGCACAGGTCTGATCCTGGCCACACAAGGCGCAAAGATACCGAAACTGTCCCCACTCAGTGAACACAAAGCGCCAGCATTTGACACCGACCTCGCACAGGAATCACGTCTCGTTGCGCTCAATCCTTTGCCGCAACGCACGGCCGATCGCAGCCCCATGCTGATGCTGGGCGGCACCATGCAACCCTACCGCTGGACCATCAACAACCGCATTTGGGGCGAGCACGCACCCGTCACGGCCCGTTCCGGCGAACGGGTAGAGATCATGTTCCACAATATGTCGATGATGGCGCATCCAATGCACTTACACGGCCACTCTTTTCAGGTTGTAGAAATCAATGGCAAACGCATGCGTGGCGCGCGTCGCGACACCGTGCATGTGCCCCCGATGGCTACCGTCACCATTGCATTGGATGCTGGAGAAGCCGCTCGCTGGATGCTGCACTGCCACCACATGCCTCATCTGGAAACCGGAATGATGACGGAGTTTGCTGTTTCATAAGCATGCTCTCTTGAAACAAGCCGGAGGCTTCGATTGTGACCTCCGGCCCTTGTTCAAACCGTTCAAACCGTTTCATCAACACCGCTTTTGCTCCCCAAAAAGCCTTTCATCGACATTCCTTCAAGGCCGTTTATGGACCACACCCACCACCACCACGCGCCAGCAAACGAAACAACGGCTACCGACCCGGTTTGCGGCATGCACGTCGCGCAAAAGCCAGAA
Source organism: Lampropedia puyangensis (assembly GCF_004833285.1). Lineage (GTDB taxonomy): Bacteria > Pseudomonadota > Gammaproteobacteria > Burkholderiales > Burkholderiaceae_C > Lampropedia > Lampropedia puyangensis. The sequence goes on along the minus strand of NZ_STFG01000001.1, from coordinate 116,711 downwards.
AACCGCCATCAAGACTGGCATGGGCAGACATTCTGGTTCTGTTCAGACAAGTGCCAGAGCCGCTTCATACAAGAGCCAGAGCGTTATGCATCGCAACCGTCCCACCAGCACATAACCTCGCAAACACCCGCTGCGCCCACTTCTGCTGGCTCCATCTGGACCTGTCCGATGCACCCGCAAATACGCCAAGACAAACCAGGCAGTTGCCCCATTTGCGGCATGGCGCTCGAACCCTTGGTCGCTACCGTAGACAGTGGCCCCAGCGAAGAACTCACGGATATGACACGCCGTTTCTGGGTCGCCTTGGTGCTGGCTGCCCCCGTGTTCGTGTTGGAAATGGGCGCACACATTTTCCCCAGCCTGCACCATTGGGTGCCCATGCATATCTCCGTATGGATACAAATGCTGCTAGCCACACCAGTGGTGCTGTGGGCAGGTTGGCCCTTCTTCCAGCGTGGCTGGGCATCACTGGTCAACCGCAACCTGAACATGTTCACATTGATTGCCATGGGCACTGGCGTGGCCTGGGGCTATAGCATGGTCGCGGCACTGCTGCCAGGCATTTTCCCCGCCGCGTTTCGCGCTGAAGACGGTACCGTGGCCGTGTATTTCGAAGCAGCTGCCGTCATCACAGTGCTGGTGCTACTCGGTCAAGTGTTGGAGTTGCGCGCCCGCGAGCAAACCTCGGGGGCCATCAAGGCACTGCTGAACCTGGCGCCCAAAACCGCACGGCGCATCAACGCAGATGGCACTGAGCACGACATTCCTGTTGAAGAGGTAACCTTGGGCGACCGCTTGCGTGTACGCCCTGGCGAAACAGTACCCGTGGATGGAGTGGTACGAGAAGGCCGCTCCTCGTTGGATGAATCGATGATCACAGGCGAATCCATGCCTGTCACCCGCAGCAGTGGCGAACGCGTAGTTGGCGGCACACTCAACCAGACGGGTGCCTTGGTGATTGAAGCTGAAAAAATTGGCCGTGACACGATGCTCGCCCGGATTGTGCACATGGTGGCCGACGCGCAGCGCTCACGCGCGCCCATTCAACGCACAGCAGACCAGGTTGCCGCCTGGTTTGTTCCCGTGGTCATAGGCATCGCCCTGCTCGCCTTTGCCATCTGGGGCATTTGGGGGCCTGAGCCACGGCTTGCACATGGCTTGATTGCTGCGGTTTCCGTGCTCATCATTGCCTGCCCCTGCGCCTTGGGTCTGGCCACGCCCATGTCCATCATGGTCGGTGTTGGCAAAGGCGCCAGCGCAGGCGTGCTGATCAAGAATGCTGAAGCGCTTGAGCGCATGGAAAAGGTCGATACGCTGGTGGTCGACAAGACAGGCACCCTGACCGAAGGCAAACCTGCGGTCACCCACATTGATGCGGCAGAAGGTTTTACGCAAGACGCTATCCTGCGCTGGGCCGCTGCAGTCGAAAAAGCCTCAGAACACCCACTGGCCTTAGCCATCGTGGCGGCTGCGCAAGCCCAAGGACTGGAAATTCCTACGGTATCGCACTTTGATTCTCCAACAGGAAAAGGCGCACTCGGCATAGTGCAAGAGCGGCGTATTGTGCTGGGCAATGCCGCCTTCCTGGCTGAATACGGCATCAATACTGCTGCGCTTGCAAAGCAGGCAGACGCACTGCGCGAAGATGGTGCCACCGCCATCTACATCGGCGTAGATGCGCAAGCAGCAGGCATTTTTGCCATTGCAGACCCGATCAAACCCACAACGCAAGCGGCCCTCCATGCACTGCATGCCGAAGGCATCCGCATCGTCATGCTGACGGGAGACAACCGCACCACCGCACTGGCCGTTGCCCGCAAACTGGGGATTGATGAGGTTGAAGCAGACGTACTACCTGACCAAAAAGCGGCCGTGGTACACAAGCTCAAATCTCAAGGCAAAGTGGTCGCCATGGCGGGCGATGGGGTCAACGACGCCCCGGCCCTCGCGGCAGCAGATGTGGGCATTGCCATGGGTTCAGGCACCGATGTGGCCATTGAAAGCGCCGCAGTCACCCTGCTCAAAGGCGATCTCACCGGCATTGTGCGTGCCCGCCAACTGTCGCAAGCGACCATGTCCAACATTCGCCAAAACCTGGCTTTTGCCTTCATGTACAACGCCGCTGGTGTACCCGTTGCCGCAGGCTTGCTTTATCCGTTTTTCGGTTTATTGCTCTCGCCCATCATCGCAGCAGCGGCCATGGCGCTCTCATCCATCAGTGTCATTGGCAATGCCTTGCGGTTAAGAGGCACATCCATCTGACTGACTACATCGATTGACACACAACTGGCGGCCTAAACAAAAGCTGAAAGCCGCTTTGTATAGGCCACTTCCCAAAAAATCAGGCAAACAGCCTTTTCAGCTCACGTCGATTGAGTTTTCCAACGGCCGTTTTAGGGATCGCTGACGCAAATACGATAGAGGTTGGCTTCTTGTAAGAAGCCAGCTGTTTGGACACCCATTGAATCAAATCGCTTTCAGTCACGCTGGCACCGCTTCGCAACACAACAGCAGCGCATACAGCTTCAACCCATTTGGCATCGGGCTTGCCAAAAACACCACACTCAAGCACTTCAGGGTGTGACAGCAGCACATCTTCCACTTCGCGCGGGTAGACGTTATAGCCACCTGTGATGATCATGTCAGAGGTGCGATCTTTAAGGTGCAAAAAGCCCTGCGCATCAAACTGTCCGATATCGCGTGTATGCACCCAACCTTCGCTATCAAACGTTTGCTGGTTCAAGTCTGGTGCGTCGTGGTACTGTGCAATGGCTGAGGCAGAGCGAACCAGAATCTCTCCGGGTTCACCCACGGCCACATCACCACCATCAGCATCCACCAAACGGATCTCAACATCCAATGCAGGTTGACCGCAGGAGGCAAGCAGGTTTTCTTCGTGGTCTTCCGGGCGTAGCACTGCGATGCACAGCGGAACCTCTGTCTGTCCATAGTATTGCCAAAACCTGTGGCGCCCCCATGCTGCCATCGCCCTCTGTATGGTGCTTCTTGGCATAGGCGAAGCGCCATAAACCACCGACTTCAAGCATGCAATATCTGTACGCTCAAATCCTTCACACTCCAGCAGCATCTGCAGCATGGTTGGAACCAGATTGATCGCCGTAACACGATGGTGCGCAATCGCATCCAGAAAGCCCTGTGGTTCAAACCCGGAAAGAATGACGGTGCGCGCGCCACGTATCCAAAACGGCAGCACAAACGTGCCACTGGCGTGAATCAGCGATGCGGCATGCAACATGGCATCGTCGCGCTGCACTGCAATCAAATTGAGAAGAATATTGCGGCAAATAGCTGCATAGGAGGACTGGGTATGCTGCGCTGCTTTCAGCGTTCCCGTTGTGCCCGAGGTAAACAGCGTCAACACCACATCGTCGGGATCAACCGTGACGTCAGGGTCAGTGAGCGGTTGGTGGTGTGCCTCAGTCACCAAGTCCTTGACCCCAGAAAGGCTTGCGCCAACGCCAAAGCACACGATGCCTGGAACGGCTTGCGCCAGTTCTTGGGCGCGCTGGCTCAAGCCATCACCAAACAACAGAAATTGGCAGCCTGTACTGGTCAGCATGCGCGCATGCTCTTGAACAGAGAGGCGAGCATTCAAAGGGACACGGTTTACACCCGCCTTCACGCATGCAAAATCCAGAGGCACGCTATAGAGGCCGTTGTTCAGCAAAATTCCGACGCGCTGGTGCGGCACCATCCCATTGGCCAACATGGCGCTGGCCAATTGGGCGCTGAGCTGATCAACTTGTGTGAATGTCATCGATTCACGGCCAAACTCAATGGCAATGCGCGAGCCATGCTGCCTCGCACCGCGACGAATCAGCTCTCTATAGGTTGGGCCGCGTCGATTGGTCATAGGACTGGATGTTGAGGTCATGTCTGTTGTCTCCTAGATAGCAAAAAATGCAAAGGTTGGTTTTTCTAATGGTTTGAATCAAGGCACTTGGCAAAGCGCTTCAAGCGCCAAAAGTTCATGACTTGAATGCACCGTGGCGTCCAGCGCCCTGCACAAAACGCGATGCGCCCCGCACGCCTTCAGCAGCCACAATAGGTGCACCGCAGCGCCCTTCGTTGCGGATTGCATCGACATAGCTCATATCCCACTGCTCATACGCAGATTGGCGGTCAGCAAGCATGCATTGCTGCGGAAATGAGGCGATCTCGCGGGCCAGCTTCATGGCCTCTTCGAGCGCTTTGCCCACTGGCGTGACACGATTGACTAGCCCCATAGCCATGGCTTCGGCAGCACCAACAGGGCGCCCCGTCAAAATCATGTCCATCGCACGGCCCATGCCTATCACTCTGGGCAAACGCACCGTTCCCCCGTCAATCAATGGAACACCCCAGCGCCGGCAAAACACACCAAAAACCGCATCTTCCTGGGCCACACGCATGTCAGCCATCAGCGCAAGCTCAAGCCCTCCAGCCACCGCGTATCCACTCACTGCCGCAATCAAGGGTTTCTGGGTTGGCATCCGTGTGGGCCCCATCGGGCCTGTTCCACCGCCTTCAGGGTCAACCTCAGTCTGTCGTTCTGGATCGCCCACCGAGGACAGGTCAGCGCCAGCGCAGAATGTGCCGTTCGCGCCAGTCAAAACACCAACCCGAATCTCCGGATCACGATAAAAGCGCTCAAATGCATGGCGTAACGCCATAGCCATCGGACCATCGACCGCGTTGCGCTTTGCCGGCTTGTCCAGCGTGATCACGCAAATGTCGTCCAGCTTCTCGTAACGAATAAAGTGTTCTTGCGTCATACCGAATATTGCTCCTGTAGCTTGTTTCGCCCATACTAGGAAACATTTCAATATTTCGCAAACATCACAATGGCATGTAATATTCCGCTGCGCACTCCGCGAGCCCCTGTGTTGATCCTGGACATGCTCAGCGCAATCGACAAGCCCTTGAGCTCCTACGACATCTGCCGCGCAGGCACGCTTATGGACATCTCTGAGACAGCCATGCGCGTGAGCCTGACACGACTGAGCAGCCAAGGAAAAATCCACCGTGGCGAGCGGGGCCAATACAGCCTCGTTCGCAAGAACCGGCCACTGCCGCAAACCGTAGACCAATGGAAGCACAAGCACCTGAATGCTCGACCATGGCGCAACGGGGATTGGCTGGCTGTTCACAACGGTCTCGTCACCAAAGAAGACCGCACCCAGTGGCGGCACCACCTTCTGGCGCTTTCCCTATGTGGATTTGCAGAGCTGCGTCCTCATTTATTCATTCGCCCCAATAATTTGCGCGGCGGAATAAGCGCTCAGGTACGTCGACTCAGGCAATTGGGTATGGCACCTGACGCTGTACCCTTCCGGCTCACGCAATTGGAAACCGCATTTGAAGAACAAGCACGGCGGCTTTGGAATGTGGATGCCATGGCGACCGTCGACCAGCAGTATCTGGACGCGCTGGAGCAAAGTCAGGCACAGCTCTTTAACATGCCCTTGGATCTCGCAGTCAGAGAGACCATGCTGCTTGGCCGCGCGGCCATTGCCCATCTGGTTCGAGACCCCGTCTTGCCAGCCCAATTGATGCCCGTCCAAGCGCGTGAACGACTCTTTCAACTGACCTCGGCCTACCAAGAACAAGCGCAAAAGCTGTGGTTTGCATGGCTCTGCATCCCTCATGAATAGCGCTTTAAGAGCAACTACTAATGCCCGCGATCATGAACCCTGATCGCCCCGACCATGTGAGGCAAATGCTTTTCTTGCTGCACTGATGCCATTCATGCATGCAGGCACACCTGCGTAGACGGCCATCTGCAGCAGGATTTCCACGATTTCACTCCTGCTGACACCGACCTGCAGTGCGGCCCGGATATGGAATTCGAGTTGCCCCGGTGCGTTGCCCATCGCCATCAGTGCAGCGACCCTGAGCATTTCGCGGGTGCGCAAATCGATGCCTGGGTGCGACACCACATAAGCAAAGGCAAACCCCAGCACCAATTCGGCAAAATCGTCAGACAGTTCGTCGAGATTTTTGGCGACCTTCTCGGGTGCCTGTGGATCCAGTTGGGCCAGCAGCGCAAAAGCCCGCTCACGCCGTTCAGAACTAGGGCTGCTCATGCGTTGACCCCTTTCATCCCTTCTTCGGTGTAGCGCTCTCCTGCGACTGGCACTGCGTCAAGCGCACGCCCCAGTTCAGCCATATCTTCTGGCTCCAGGTGCACCGATAACGCGCCCAGGTTGTCTTGCAGATGCGAGAGGCGCCGCGTACCAGGAATGGGCACGATGTCATCGCCTTGCGCCAATAGCCATGCCAAAGCGATTTGTGCCGTCGTGCACGTCTTGCGCACGGCGATAGATGAAATAACATCGACCAGGGAACGGTTGGTGGCGATGTTCTCTGGCTGAAAACGCGGCAGGCTGGCGCGGAAGTCACCGTCCTCGAAGGTCGCATCGTGCTGAAACCGCCCGGTCAGAAAGCCACGCCCCAATGGTGAATAAGCCACCAAACCGACCCCCAGTTCGCGGCAAGTCGGGAGTACCTCGGTTTCCACATCCCGTGTCCACAACGAATATTCGGTCTGGACGGCAGCCACCGGATGCACGGCATGCGCACGCCGCAGGGTGGCCGCACTGACTTCACACAGGCCGATACGCGCGACCTTACCCTGCTCTACCAGTCGGCTCAGGCCCTCCATCGTTGCTTCAATAGGATGCGTTGGATCTATGCGATGGACGTAGTACAGGTCGATCTGCTCAACACCAAGCCGCCGCAACGAGGCTTCGCAACATGCCCGTGCGTAATCCGGGCTGTTGTTGATGCTGCGCCGGTATTCGCCAGGCCTGCGCACAATGCCGAACTTGGTTGCAATCTGCACCTTCGGTTTGCGTGTCGCGAGGAAGCGGCCTATCAACTCCTCATTGTGATGTGGGCCATACATGTCGGCGGTATCGAGAAAGTCCACCCCCATGCCAATCGCCTGATCCAGCAGATGGTGCGCCTGCGCATCGTCGCGCGGGCCATAGAACTCGCTCATGCCCATGCAGCCAAGGCCGAGGGCAGAAACCTCCAGATCGTGTCCAAGCTTTCGTCTTTGCATTGCACTTCCCCTTACAAGATAGGGAAAGTATGGCCTTTCAAAAATGATTATCAAATAGATAAAATTAAAATCCAATTTTCCATATTTGGAAAACAAAATGAATACTCAAATCCAATGGGATGACGCCCGTATTTTTTTGGCCATTGCGCGCGCTGGCACCTTGAGCGGTGCAGCCACCGCGCTTGAGATGGGCATCGCGACCGTGTCACGGCGACTGGATCGCCTGGAAGCGGCACTCGGCATAGCATTGTTCAGCCGACATCAAAGTGGCTACAGCCTCACGGATGATGGTGAAGCCCTGCTGGAGCAGGCTGAAGCACTGGAACATGCCGGGCAGGCTTTCGGAGAAGCCGCACAGCAGCAAGGGCAAGTGGCGGGATGCGTGCGCCTTGCAACCGCAGAGAATTTGGCCAACGCGTTGATCGTCCCCTCGCTGCCGACACTGTTTGCCATCCATCCTGAGCTGCGCGTGGAGATCGTCAGCGGTGTACAGACCGTAAACCTGCACCGGCGTGATGCCGATCTGGCGGTGCGGATGGTCAAACCAGAAGCTGGTAACGTCACAATCAAGCGTCTGGGCACTTTGGGATTTGGCCTGTACGGTGCGCGTGGATACGTCGATGCGCGCCGCGCCGGAGCTAATGCCGCCACCTTCGATGGCGATACCTTCATTGGCTGGCCAGAGTCCCATCACCATCTGCCGGCAGCCAAATGGATCGCTCGCATGTTGCGAGGACGGCCATGCCAACTCGAAGCCAATACGCTGTCAGCACAGATGGCAGCCGCAACAGCTGCATTGGATTGGCGGTGCTCCCGCACTTTCTGGCCCGGCAGGCGGGGCTTGTTTGCCTACTCCCCGAACTGGGGGCAGATCAGCCCATCTGGCTAGCCATCCATTCCAACTTAGCGCACTCCAGGCGCGTTCGCGCAGTTGCTGATCACCTGATCCAATTGTTCGAAGAACACCGAGCTGATTTGTCTTTCACGCAAGCAACCGCGCCCAAGGCACGCCATCGACGTTGAATCGCCCCGCAGCAAGGCCGCGTTATGCGTTCAATGCAGCCAATGCCTGCGCGGTCAACGTCAGCGACTGCAGACGGGCATCCACATCGAACAAGTCCGTCACCACCATGAATTCATCGGCTTGGGTGGTTTCGATCACGCGCTGTATGCCCTGCTGCAAGGTGTCAGGCCCGCCAATCACACCTGCGGCCAGAAAGTCCAAAATAGCCCGATGCGAAGACGCATCCAACGATTGCATAAAGCCCTCTACTGGCGGCTGCATCAAACCGCGCTGGTTGGTCAAAATGCCCAGTATGCGCTGGTAAGTGCTACTGGCTAAAAACTCCGCCTCTTCATCAGTTGCCGCAGCCACAATCGGCACGCCTACCATGACGTGTGGCTTATCCAGCACTTTGGATGGTTGGAACAAGTCGCGGTACATGTGAATGGCTTGCTGCAAAAAACGCGGGGCGAAGTGCGACGCAAAGGCATACGGCAAGCCCAAATGCGCCGCCAATTGCGCTGAAAACAGGCTTGAACCCAAAAGCCAAATCGGAACATGGCTGCCTGCACCGGGTGTGGCAACCAACGGCTGGCCTGGCTTGGCATCACCGAGCAGCAACTGCAGTTGCTGCACTTCACGGGGAAAGTCGTCTTCAGTCTCCATGCGGCCACGCCGCAATGCACGCATAGTCGGCTGGTCTGTGCCCGGCGCACGCCCCAAACCCAAATCAATGCGGCCGGGGTAAATCGCCTCTAATGTGCCAAATGCTTCTGCCACCACAAGGGGGGCATGGTTGGGGAGCATGATGCCCCCAGCGCCCACGCGAATACGTTGGGTTTGCCCGGCCACATGGCCTATCAACACCGCGGTAGAAGAGCTGGCAATGCCCGGCATATTGTGGTGCTCTGCCATCCAATAGCGGGTAAAGCCCAACTGCTCTACATGCTGCGCCGTGCGCACGGCCGTTTCAATAGCCCCCGCAACCGACTGCCCTTGGCGTACGGTGACCAAGTCGAGCATTGAGAGTTGGGGTTTTACGGTAGGTTGTGGCATACGGCGTCAAAGCTCCTGAACATCTGGTGGGAAAGCCCTCTGGCGATGCGCTTGATTGGAGCAGAAAAACAAAAAGACCGCTGTCACGGCCTTTTTGTTTTTGTTGTAGGCAGTTAGCCTGCTCGACGGCGCCACACCAGGCGTGCGCTCAAGGCCAGCATCAGACCCATGCACAACAAAGCCCAAGGGGCATTCCATGGCACCGGCGTGGAAACAATCTGGCGCATCAGCGCCAATTGCGTTGTCCACGTGGCAGACTGGTGCAAGGCATCGCCTGAATACTGCACCTCAATATCCAATGTCTGCCCTGCAACCACCACCGTCGCAGCCTTTGCTCCATCTTGGGCGTGCGTTGATTTCGCCAAAGACACGCCCTTGGGCAACACACACTGCGCAGTGGACTGCGCCAACGCAACGTCAGGGCAGACAACTTGCCCTGCAACCAGCACATTCAATGTTCCCGTTGGCGCTGTATCTGCATCGGACTGCATTTGCACCTCAATGGTGAATTCCTCCCCCTCCAGCGGCTGTGCGGGTGTGGTCGTCAGCGTAAATGCCACTTCGTGCAAGGTATTTTCCAGCGCGAAATTAACACTCTCAGCCAGCCCCTGAACACGAGCGGTCACTAAGTACTGTCCCGCTTCAGCATTAGCTGTTGCCGTCACGCTGGCCTCTCCATTTGCATTGGTGAGCACCAATGTCTGACTCAACACAGCGCCAGCCCCCGTGGCAGGAGTGGAGAACTCAACAGAAATCCCCTCTACCGGTGCACCATCGTCATCGAGCAACCGCACAAGCAATGGATCAGCAAACGCTTTATGAATAACCGCCGTTTGATCTGTGCCTTCAGTTTCCAAAGCAGGCGTTGCAACTACCCAAGCTACAACGGCTTGCTCTTCATGGCTGAACTGCGAAATGGTCTCTGCAGCCAGTGCGGGCACAAAAACCATGTCTGCAAATGCCCCTTGAATGGGTTGCGTACTATCAAGAATATGAAAGCGCCCGCTAGGCATAGTACCTAGCGATACCAACTGCACATGCCCATTCAACTGCGCAAGGCCATTGACTTGCAGTCTGCTCGCCACTCCTGCGTCTTGCACATGAATGCGCAGCATCGCACCCGGCTCCGCTTGGAACGACCGAACCGTCAACACCGCAGCGCTGCTTGCGTCGACACCAGGTTGCACTTGCGCCTGCGGCTTAACCACCAACGTCCCCACCGTCCCATCGCCACTGATCGTGGCCCCGGACTCCACCGTCAACGCATTTGTAAGCGCACCACGCACCTGCAAGTTGCCGCCTCTCAAATCAACAGACCCGGTGCTGATCGTTGTTCCATCGGGGATCAGAAACACCCCATCCCCATTCAAGCTCAGATGTTGCCCATCTGCCCTCAAGAGAGTGACGTTTTCGTCACTATGCAATTGCATATTCACACCGCTAAGGCTGAGCGATGAGCCGAAGCGGTTACCGGCATGCAGCAGGGTGATGTCCCCGGCGGCCCGCAGCTCGGCGTCCCCCGTGACACGCATCTGCGCCTGCTGGGTGATGCTGCCGCTGCTGTCCAGCTTCAGGTTGCGGCTGACGGCGACGTCGCCCAGCAGAAGTCCACCCGCGGCCATGTCTACGTCGCGGCCGTAGAGGGTGGTCACGCCGTTGAAGCGGTTGTCGGCACTGGTCAGCCGCAGATCGCCCTGCCCCGCGCTCAGCAAGGCATCGCCGGACTGGATGCGACCCGACTGCTGCAGCACATCGCCGCGGGTCGCGGTCAGGGACAGCCTGGAAGCCGTGATTTCTCCACCGATGCGGATGCCTTCCACGCCGCCGATGCTGACCTGACTGCCGCGCAGGGTGGTGGCGGTGCGGACCTGACCGGCGGAGGACAACAGGCTCAGCAGGCTGTTGCCGGTATCGATGGCATCGCCAGCCACATCAATGTCGCCCGTCGCCAGCAGCTGCACGGCGCTGTTGCTGCCGTTGCGGACGCTCTCCATATCCAGACCACTGCCTGCCCGCAGCAGGATGGACCGGCCTTCCACAACCACGGGCCCGCCGAACTGGTTGCCCGCACGGTCGAGCTGCACGCTGCCGCCGGCCAGCAGATCGCTGCGGCCCTGCACGCGTACATCGCCGCTCTGCAGCAGGCTGCCGCCTGCTGCAGCGGCGCGCAGGTTGCCGGTGGCCTCCACGCCGTTCAGCAGCAGCCCACCGGCACTGTGGATGTCGATGTTGCGGCCCATCACCTGTATGCCGCCGCCGAACGTATTGCCGGCGTTGTCCAGCAGCACGTCGTCGACGGCAGTGAACCGCGATCCGGAGGCCAGGTTCAATGCGCTGCCCTGGGTGATGCCGGCGCTGCTGTCCACCTGCAGGCCCGTGGCCTGCGCGGAGCCCAGGTACACGCCATTGCCGCGCAGCGTGGCCTGTCCCGACGCCTGTACATTGGCGACGTCCAGTGCGCCAGCGGTGGCCAGTGTGATCGCCCCGCCGACGGCGGTGACGGGCCCATTAAGCTGGTTGCTGTCGTTGTCCAGCAGCACATCGCCTGCAGCCGTCCAGCGGCTCGGCCCATCCACGCGGACGCTGCCCTGCTGGGTGATGTTCCCGTCCAGCGCAGTGACCTCGGCCGTCTGGCCCAGTGCAACGCCGTCCAGTGCCACCGCATCGCCGGTCAACGTGCTCGACGTGGCGACGTCGGCATTGCGTACGGTCAGCAGGTCGGTGGCCGTGGCGTGCAGCAGGTTCGCATCGACACCCGACAGCGTCAGCGGCCCCTGCGCTGCGATCTGTACATTGCTGCCGTTGAGCTCGACATCGCCACCGAAGATATTGCCGATATTGAGCAGCGTGATGCTTCCGTCCGATGCGAACCGTGACGTGCCGCCGACGTTGTAGGCGCCGTTCTGGGTGATGCTGGCGATGCTGTCGATGGCAAGGCGGTTGCCTACGTCCACCACGAAGGTCGACACCGTGCCGGCGGACAGTGAAAGATCGTGCAGCCGCACGTCATTGCCGACCGCGTTCTGCAGAGCGATCTGTCCATCGGCGGTGATGGACAGCACATCCGTATCATCCTGCAGCCCGTTGAGCGAGCCGTTGATCTGCACCGAGCCGCCCGTGCTGGTCAGTGCTACGTCGCCGATCACGCGGGTGTTGGTCAGCGCGATGTCGCCCAGGGTGGTGATGTCCGAGACAAGCTGGGTTTCGGTGGCCGTGGCGTCCAGCGAGGCGATGTTCGCCATGGCATCCAGGTAGACCGTGCCGCTGGCATGCAGCGACAGTGCGTGCGGGCCTTCCAGCGTACTGGTGAAGGCGAGTGCTCCCAGGGTGCTGGTGAGCGAGGTGTCGCCTTCCAGCACCAGCCTGCCGCGGTAGGACTGCCCCCCCAGCGTGGTCAGGGACCGGGGCAGATAGAGCGTATCGGCGCTGGCCATCAGCGAAATCACGTTGAGGATGCCAAAGCGCAGGCCGCCGCTGGCCGTGACCTGGGACGCGTTACCGTTGAGCGAGACGACATCCTCGAACACGTTGCCGGACTGGTCGAGGGCGATGTCGCTGGTGGCGGTGAAGCTGCTGGTACCGTTGACGGAGATCGCACCGCTCTGAGTCAAGGAGCCACCGGCCTGCACAGTCAAGTTGCGGCCATCCCAGTTCCCACCAAGCACGATGTCGCCCTGGCTACTGACCGAGAAATCGCCCCCCGTCAGCGTCAGCCGTGCGCTTGAACCAAACTGCACCCCTGCCGCATGTTCAATGTGCACGGTGCCACCGCCAACAGAGGTCAGCGTCCCTGCAATCAAACCGCCAGTAGTGCCCGTGACCTCATTTCTCAGTACGGTATCGGCCTGAGAAAAAACGACATGAACCTCGCTGCTGTTGCCAATATCAAATGTGTCCCAGCGAATCAGAGCCTGCGCAACAGGATCCACGGTGATGGTCAGAACATCGCCATCATCCGAAGTCGAAAGAGAAACACCACTCTGAGAACTAATGCCCGCTGACAATCCTTGAGCCTGGATGTTGGTCACTCCCAAAAAACCAAGGCACACGCAAAAAACGCCTACTGCGCGCAAACCAAACCGATGAATCAAAACAAAGAAATAGGGCAGTGCATGCACGTGCATTAACGGTACTTTCAAAGCAGGAGTGAATGAAATCGATGAACAGGTATCGGCACAATACCAATGCAAATCCTAGAGCCGTTGACCGGCAAGATATTCAGTGCCAACGGCTGCGTTAACTAGAAAAGGTGATCAACAAAAAGTAGCATTCTAAATTAAAAGAAACATTTTCATAACAATTACAACAAATAGCATCGTCCCTGCCGGTGGCAAACCTCCACGCCACCAAGCCCCTCAGTTCAAGAGCTTGAAAAGGGCGCAACCCCATTACATGGATTACCCCAAAAAGGATGTAATGCACCCACTACGAGACAGCGCAAAAACCAACACCAAAGGCCGCAATTGCGGCCTTTGGTTCAATGAAGATCACTTGCCTTGTGGAGCAAGCAGCACCAATCAATACGCTGTATTAGCTTTTGAGGCCCTCAATTGAAAAGCCTGCCTCCTCCAGCGTCTGTATCAAGGCATGTGCCTGAGCGTCATCCAAAGCGACCAGCGGGGCACGGACATGGCGCCAACTATCCTCCCCACTCCAGTGGGCAACAGCGGCCTTGAGGGCAGGAATCATCGGGTACTTCTGAAATATTGCACGCAAGTCGTTCATAGCTTGCTGCTTGGCTGGGGCATCGTCTTGCTGCCAGGTTTGGCATAGGTCATGAATGGCAGGCGCATTCACGTTGGCGGTGGCGCTGATGCAGCCTGCGCCGCCAGCACGCAAGGTATCGAGCAAGATGGTTTCGGTTCCTGCAAACACATCAAATCCGTCTGCCGCAAAATGCTTCAGCATGGTTTGGGTATGGGCAATGTCCCCGGTGGAATCTTTCATGCCAGCGATATTTTTGGGATAGGCTTTGAGCAAGCGCTCCACCAGTTCCACACTGAAGCCCACTTGTGCCACTGGCGGAATATGGTAGAGGTAGACGCGCAACGCATCGTCGCCGACTTGTTCAATCAGTTCTGCAAAAAAACGGAAAAGGCCATCATCTGAGACCCCTTTGTAATAAAACGGTGGCAATGCCAACACGCCGCCACATTGGTGCGCCACAGCTTTGCGGGTGAGTTGCACGGCCGTTGGCAAATCGCAGGCCCCTGTGCCTGGCATCATGCGTGCGGGAGCCAGGCCTGCTTCAATCAATGCATCCAGCATCTCCATGCGCTCTTGTGGGCTAAGAGAATTGGCTTCCGAGTTAGTGCCAAATACCGCCAGACCAATATGGTTGTCTTGCAGCCATTGGCACTGGCGAATAAACAGCGGCACGTTGATGGCACCGTTTGAGTGAAAAGGTGTCACAACGGGCGTGAGAACGCCTTTAATGCGTGGTGTAGTCATAGTGTCTCCTTGAATCATTCATTTGCAGCTAAGGGATGGCGAGCACCGGGCGCCCACGCTGCGTGCGGGTGCAAGAGGCAGTCGGGTGAAATCTCATGAACATGGTTGGTGCCCATCATGGCCATGGCGCGGGTCATTTCATCGCGCAGCAGCTGCAACGCCAGCGCTACTGCGGGGGCGCCACCCAGTGCTGCGGCATAAATACAAGGGCGCCCCACAAAAACCAGTTGCGCCCCCAGCGCCAATGCCTTGACCACATCGGTTCCCCGGCGAATGCCACCGTCAAGCATGACTGGCACCTTGCCTGCTTGCTTGACCACATGCGGCAACATGCGCAGCGGTGAAGGGGCACTGTCGAGCTGCCGTCCGCCATGGTTGGACACGATGAGCCCATCGGCTCCATGTGCGCAGGCCAGTTGCGCATCGTCAGGATGCAGGATGCCTTTAATCACCAAACGCCCCGGCCACATGTCACGGATAGCTTGCAAACGCTTCCAGTCATTGCGCCCGCGTTCAGAAAAATCCCGCGTGACGTTTTTCGCCACAATCGCAGCGCCACGGTGGGCATAGTTGTTTTCAAAATGCGGCATGCCATGCTTGACAATGGTGCGCAAAAACGTGCCGAGCAACCAACGCGGGTGCAGCAGCCCCTGCATGGCCAGCCCAACGCTGGGACGCAAGGGCGCACTGAAACCGCTGCGGCGGGCAAATTCCAACTTGGGTTGCGCTTGGGTATCCACCGTGATGACCAGCGTGGAAAAGCCCGCATGCTTGACCCGCTCAATCAAAGCCTGCACTTGCTCCATCTGGCCAGGCAAATATGCCTGAAACCATGTTTGCGGAGACTGCCTGGCCACCTCTTCCATCGCAATCAATGAGGAACCACTCATGATCATGGGCAATCCGTGTGCACTGGCAGCTTGTGCCAACACCAAATCACCCCGATAGGCAGACAGCGCACTCAACCCAACAGGGGCAATGCCAATTGGGGCCCTGAAGGTCTGCCCAAGAAGTTGGGTTTCTGTACTGACTTGACTGACATCGCGAAGCACACGGGTGAGCAAATCAAACTGCTCAAATGCCAAAGCATTGCTGCGCATGGCCTGGCCTGAGTCAGCCGCTGAGGCTATGTAGCCAAACACTGGTGCAGGCAAATGCTGGCGTGCCAATGGCTCCAAGTCCTGCAAGGAAAGAATGTCTTGCCAGCGCCGGCATGGCGCTGAAAGCAAGGTTTGAGGGTTGCTCATAGGCTCACCATGTAAAGCTCTGTTCGGTAAACGTGCTTGTCGGCACCAGCAGGACAACAGCCTTTAATCCGCCTTGATGCCGGCCGCCTCAACAACCTTGCCCAACTGGGTTTCCTGGTCTTTCATATAAGTCACCAATGCAGGGCCGCGCAGCGCATTGATGGTCAAACCTTGTGAGGCAAGAGTGCCTTGCAAAATGCGGTCTTGCAAAGCATCGTCCACAGCCGCGCCGAGTTTCTCGATCACGTCGTCAGGGGTTTGGGCTGGTGCAAACAAAGCAAACCAAGTCTGTGCATCAAAGCCAGGCAGCCCTGCCTCAGCAACAGTTGGCAGCTCAGGCGCAGAGGCCGCACGGCTGTGCCCGCTTACGGCAATACCACGCAACTGGCCGCTTTGGATATAGGGCAGCAACGTTGGCAGATTGCTGAACATCAACGGAACATGGTTGCCAATCAAGTCGGCAATGGCATTGGCCTCCCCTTTGTAGGGCACATGCACCATCTTCACGCCAGCCATGGAGGCAAACAGTTCCGCAGCCAGATGCTGAGGGCCACCTGCACCTGAAGAAGCGTAGATCAGCTCGCCGTTTTCTTTTTTGGCCAGTTCAATCACATCGCCCACCGTTTTGACCGGCAGCGACGGATGCGCCACCAAAGCCAAAGGCACAGAACCGATCAAGGCAATAGGCTTGAGGTCTTGCATGGGCTTCAATTTGAGGTTGGGGTACATCCGTGGTGCGACCACCATCGTGGACTGCGTTGCCACCAGCAAGGTATAACCATCAGGGCGCGCACGCGCGGCGGTTTCCGCTGCGATGGTCCCCGTTGCGCCCGCTTGGTTCTCAATCACAAATGCTTGCCCCAAACGCTTGGATAGTGCCTCTCCAATTTGGCGCGCCACATTGTCGACGGCTCCACCAGCAGAAAAACCCACCATCACACGGACGGCCTGTTTGGGGTAATCGGCGGCGGCATGCACAGGAGCGGCCAGCGCTACGCAGGCGCCTGCCAAAGCGCTGCACAATACCGTGCGCAAGAAACGGAAATGCATTGGTGATGCCATGGTTTGTCTTCCTCTTCATTCAAATAATGGATTGCCACTGCGCTCTGCCACACCACTCAAAGCCAGTTTGTCTGCCCCGCCGCGGTGTCTTGGTCGGTTCTTTTCTTGCACAGGACAGGGCGATTCTGTCTGCGTCAACAAATATCTACAATGGTGCAATTCTTTCTTTGAAGCAAAGTTTTTGTTTGCATTGCAATGCATGCTGGTGTCTTCAAAATAGCGCCTCATTTGCACCCGCATGCGTTGATAAAAATGCCAAAACACCTATGGACACCAGTTTTATCAATAGTTTTGTCATGATTGCCGAGTGCGGTTCGTTGGCCGAGGCATCCCGGCGCAGCGGCCTGACCGCCCCTGCGCTAGCCCAGCGCATCCGTGCGCTGGAGTTGGAGTTTGGTGTGACGCTGTTTGTCCGCTCAGGCCGCACAGTCGCCCTGACTGAATCGGGGCGTCGTTTGCTTGAACAAGCGTACCGATTTCAAGGTGCGGTGCGTGATCTGTATGCCGCCACCGCCGCAGATGGCATTGGAAAAACCTTGCGCCTAGGCACCATCTTCACCGGTTTGAGTGGCTTGGTTCCTCGTATGCTGACCGAGCTGCGCGCACGCCATCCTGAGCTGGAAACCAATGTGGTGCTGGGTATCTCGCAAAACCTCTACCACCAAGTTCTACGCGACGAGCTGGATGTGGCCCTCATCGTCAAACCCCCTTTTGCGTTGCCGAAATCGGTGGAGTGGCGGCAACTGCGACTGGAGCCGTTGGTTGTTTTGGCCCCCACGCCATGGGCCCATGAATCTCCCATGCATTTGCTGCGCACGAAACCCTTGGTGCGCTACGAGCGACAAAATTGGGGCGGCGCGTACGCCAACGCATTCTTGCAAAGTGAAGGGATTGAGCCCGATGCGCGCTATGAGCTCGACTCGCTCGAAGGCATTGCCTTGCTGGTCAGCGAAGGGCTGGGTGTCTCATTAGTACCCAACTGGGCGCGAGTCGGCGGTATGCCCCAAGGGGTAGAAGTGCTGCCCATTGCCTGCCATGGATTTGAGCGCCCTGTCGGGTTGCAGTTCCGACAGGGCTATGCAGGCGGTCACCGCTTGGCTGACTACCTATTAGAAAGAGAAAGTAGCCGCCTTGGTGCAATGCCTAATCGATGAAGGGTTGCACGGCCTCCCCCCATTAACAATCAGGGTTTAGGGTCAACCACAAATTCAAAATGACCAACACCCTCAACCCCACCGGTGACCACATCGCCCGGCTGCAAAGCCCCCACGCCTGCGGGAGTACCGGTGTAAATCAAATCACCAGGGCGCAACTCAACCGATTGAGAAA
This sequence comes from Lampropedia puyangensis, assembly GCF_004833285.1. Classification (GTDB taxonomy): domain Bacteria; phylum Pseudomonadota; class Gammaproteobacteria; order Burkholderiales; family Burkholderiaceae_C; genus Lampropedia; species Lampropedia puyangensis. The sequence continues at coordinate 98,497 of NZ_STFG01000001.1, read as the reverse complement.
TGTAGGCAATCACGTCAGCGACAGGCCAAATCATTTCATTCAGATCGCCTTCTTGGCGCACTTGCCCGTTGACTTCGAGCCAAACACGTCCTTCACTGGGATGGCCTACCTTATCAACCGGCAGCAACGGACCGCACGGTGCTGACGCGTCAAATCCTTTGGCCCAATCCCATGGGCGACTCATTTTCTTGGCCACGTCTTGCACATCACGGCGGGTCAAGTCAACGCCCACGCCATAGCCCCACACCAAACCCAATGCATCAGCCGCAGCCACGTTACGGCCTGCGCCCCCAATAGCAACCACCATTTCAATTTCATGGTGCAAGTTATCTGTCAATGGTGGGTAAGGCACTGTGCCACTGGCAGGCACCACTGCATCGGCTGGTTTGGAGAAAAAGAACGGTGGCTCACGATTGGGGTCGTTACCCATCTCACGCGCATGTGCGGCATAGTTGCGGCCCACACAAAATACGCGACGAATCGGGAACTGAGCAGAAGAGTCGGCCACGGCTACTGCCGCTTGTGCGGCTGGCGGGATCACGTAATTGGTCATCGTTCTTGAAGAAGTGAGAAGTTGATGGAATCGGCGCCACGCGCCCGCACGCATGTTGTCTGACCATGCGCAAGGTGCGTATTTTGAAATGATTACGCCAAAAAGAAAATCAATTATTATTTTTTGAATCCATCAAAATGATTGATCAATGATTCACGAACTCAAATCCCTGATCGCAGTAACCCAGGAAGGGACCTTTGCCGCAGCCGGACAAAAAATCGGCTTGACCCAAGCGGCGATCAGTGCCCAGATGAAACGCCTTGAGCAAGAGCTCAATCTGGTCTTGTTCGAGCGCCATGGCAGAGCTGCACAACTCACGCCCGCAGGCCACACCGTTGTAATGCAGGCCAAGGAAATCATTGGCCTGTGCCATGAACTAGGAACAGAAAAAACGCCATTGAATGTGCCCCAGCAAACCATTCACTTGGGCGCTATTGCATCGCTGCAGCGCACCACTTTGCCTGCGATACTCGCACACGTCCATCGCCTGCACCCTGGTTGCAAAAGTCGCATTGTTCCGGGTGTTTCGCTGGACTTATACAACATGGTGGACTCAGGTGAATTGGACATGGCGGCCATCATCAAGCCGCCTTTTTCGTTACCGTCTGAATTACGCTGGATCACTCTTGCAAACGAACCATTCGAGCTCATTGCACCGCGATCTATAGCCGAGCAGGACTGGGAAACGTTACTGCGCACGCAACCATTTATCCGCTACGACCGTGTTTCATTTGGTGGCAGACAGGTTGACCGCTTCTTGCGAAAACACAAAATTCACCCCAAAGAGGTTTGTGAACTCGACGAACTCGATGCCATTACAGAGCTGGTCAAACGCCGTGTGGGTGCCGCGCTTGTGCCCAAAACTCTCTCCATCAAACGCTGGCCCAGCAGCATTGTCACCGTTGACTTGGGAGACCAAGTGTTTCATCGTGAAGTCGGCTTGGTCTACCACGCGGCGCAACCCACCTCAGCGGCCATGCAAACTATGCTTGACGTATGGTCCCAATGGGGGCGACAGCATGCATTGAGTAATAGCGATACCAATTTCTAATTCACTCAATTTTTTTGAATATAAGACCCCGACAGCCGCAAGCATTCAATACGTATTCAAGATCGCTGTTATCAGAGGAAGCATTTACAGGCTGCGTCAGAGAACGCTTTACGGGATAATGCCGGGCTTATTGATAAAACCCCACGAGTTGTCCCATGCTTGCCCACGAACTGGAGCTGCTTGCGCCTGCACGCACAGCTGACATTGGCATTGAAGCCATTAACCACGGCGCCGATGCCGTCTATATTGGCGGGCCAGCCTTTGGGGCACGGGCAACTGCAGGCAATGACCTGGCGGATATTGAGCGACTGATCAAGCATGCCCACCGCTACAACGCCCGCATTTTCATCACGCTCAACACCATCTTGCGCGACGATGAACTCGAAGGTGCGCGGCGCATGGCCTGGCAAATTTATGAGGCTGGTGCTGATGCATTGATCGTGCAAGACATGGGATTGCTAGAGTTGGACTTGCCACCAATTCAATTACACGCCAGCACACAAACCGACATCCGTACCCCAGAAAAAGCCCGTTTTCTGCAAGACGTAGGCTTTTCTCAAATCGTGCCTGCACGCGAGTTGACGCTGAAACAAATTGCGGCGATTCGCGATGCGATAGACACCAGTCGCACCACCATTGAATTTTTTGTTCACGGCGCACTGTGCGTGGCTTACAGCGGACAATGTTTTATCAGCCATGCCCATACAGGGCGCAGTGCCAACCGAGGTGACTGCTCGCAAGCGTGCCGCCTGCCCTACCAAGTGCAAGATCACCAAGGCCGTTTCATTGCGTATGACAAGCACGTCTTGTCCATGAAAGACAACAACCAATCTGACAACATGCGTGCGTTGGTCGACGCTGGTGTGCGCAGTTTCAAGATCGAAGGGCGCTACAAAGACATGGGTTATGTGAAAAACATCACCGCCCATTACCGCAAGTTGCTTGATGAGATTTTGCAAGAACGTGAACACAGCGATGCCCCCCTGGCGCGTGCATCAAGTGGCACCACCACGTTCCGCTTTACGCCTGACCCAAACCAAAATTTCAACCGCGAATTCACGGACTACTTTGTTGGTGGCCGCAAGCAAGACATTGGTGCCTTTGATACGCCGAAAAACCCTGGCACGGCCATCGGTTGGGTCACTACTGTGGGTAAAGCCGCCAAGGCAGCCTCAGCAAGCCCACCAAATCACAAACACCGAAGTGCCCATAAAGCCGTAGTAGCCAACGCGCCAAGCGTGAACGACAGCTGGGTTGAGATTCAACTGCAAGATCCGCAAGCAATGCTCTCCAATGGCGATGGCCTGTGCTACTACGACCTGCACAAAGAGCTGGTGGGCATGGCCATTAACCGCGCGGAGCCAGCCCCTAGCGGTCAGCCTGGCTTGTGGCGTGTTTGGCCCAAAGACCCGCTGAGTTCACTCAAGGACTTGCGCAAAGATTTGGAGATCAACCGCAACCGAGACATGAACTGGGTGCGCATGATGGAGCGCCAATCGAGCGAGAGGCGCATCGGTTTATGGGCACAGTTGCACGAAACCAGACCAGGCCAGCTGCAGCTCTTACTCACCGATGAAGATGGCTTCACAGGCTCAGCAGCGGCCGACCATGCACAGCAGATGGCCAACGAACCGGCACAAGCAATCGCCACCATCAGCGCACAGCTCAACCGCTTTGGCACGACCCTATTCCATGCGCTGAATGTGCAGGTGCAATGCCTGCAGCCTTGGTTCTTACCGGCCTCTTTGCTCAACCATTTGCGCCGTGATGCGTTGGCAGACCTGGAGGCCAACCGCGCAGCCAGCTACGAACGCCCTGCGCGGGCGCCTCGCGTAGAACCTCCTGTGCCCTTCCCCGAGGAAACCTTGACCTATTTGGCCAATGTACTGAACCACAAAGCCCACGACTTTTACGTCAAGCATGGCGTCAAAGTGGTTGATGCAGCGTATGAGGCCGATCAGGAGTTGGGCGAAGTCAGCCTGATGATCACAAAGCATTGCGTGCGTTTTTCAATGAGCCTTTGCCCCAAGCAAGCCAAAGGAGTCATTGGGGTCAAAGGCACCATCAAGGCCGAGCCACTGCACCTGATCAATGGCAAGGAGAAACTCACCTTGCGTTTCGATTGCAAACCTTGCGAGATGCATGTGGTCGGAAAAATCAAACCCGGCATACTGCAGCAACAACGCCAAGCGGTCAGTCAATCGATCGCACAAGGCGTGCCCATGCAGTTCTACCGCAAGCGCCCTGCCCACTCCTGACTGGCCAAGAAGTTCGCTGGCACGTAGTGCCCAATACCACGATGCAGCCACCGTCACTCGTGGCGACGCGAGCCTTCTTGTCTGGCCCAAGCCTCGCCAATGGCTTGGGCGCGCATGGCCATGGCATTGACCAATGACGGCAGTCGACGCTCAGGCAGGCGGTTAGACACAGCGGTCACGGCCAACCCGGCCACCACTTCTGCAGCAGGGCTGTAAACCGGCACCGCTAGCGCCCTTGTATATGGCACCACCCCTATCGGGGCAAAAGCATAACCTTTTTGCCTTGTCTGCACGACACGCTCGCGCAACGCATCTGCAGTGATGCCCATATTGCTGAGTTTGCTGGCATTGCGCTCAATGATGTCGTCAACATGCTCATCATCCAAAGCAGCTAACAACACCAAGCCACTGACCCCCACGCCCAAAGGTCGGCGCGCGCCCACCTCAATCGAAAGCACTTTGACCATGAAGCTGCCAAGTTCACGGGCGATACACACGGAATCATCGCCACTGCGAATCGTCAGAAAACTGGTCTCCCCCTCTTTTTCGCTGAGTGTGCGCATCTGCGGCACCGCTACTGAACGGATGGGAAAGCGCGCCGTGCGAGCCATCCCCATCAAGGAAACTTCACTGCCTATCAAATATTTTCGCGAAGAAGGGTCTTGTTCAACGGCACCTTCTTCCATCATGACCTGAAGCAAGCGGTGCACCGTTGCGCGGTTGAATCCAGTGGCCTTGGCCACATCCAGCAAGCGCACACCATGCTCTTGGCCTGCGGCCAGCACGCGCAAAACAGCCAGCGCGCGGCGCACCGATTGCGCACCCTCTTGTTTTTTAGGAAGTAGCTCCATCGGCTATCACACTCTTGTCGGTTTGCTGCATACGGCGCAGCGTCACGATACGCCCAAGCGTTGCGTAATTGGGGCCGCCAATGCGGCAAACGGGATCGAGTTCCATGGTCTCAACCTTGTTGTCACGCACCAATCCATCACGAAAGTGAAAGCGTGTGATTTCACCTACGAAAAACTCCGCCCCCGTTTCACCAAATGGGATCACTTGGTGCAGCTTGCACTCCATGGCCACCGGCGCCTGCTCTAAGCGCGGCACCGCAATAGTGGAGGATGGTGCTGTAGTGAGGCCCAAATCCTCCACCTCACTGACGTGGGGAGGGTATTCCGCACTGCTCTCATGGATCGCATGGAGTTGGTCTGCATTACCAATATGCACCACAAATTCGCCGTTGGCATGGATGTTGGCCCCTGTGTCTTTGTATCGACCGGCTTTACGACCAATGTTGATGCCCAACATCGGAGGCTTATTCGAGACAAAAGTGAAACAAGAAAAAGGGGCCAAATTCACAACCCCATCAGCTGACAGGGACGTGATCCATGCAATGGGACGTGGCACAACCAGTCCGCTGAGCAAGCGGTAGGTTACTTCTGGATTGAGGTCTTTAGGTTCGATTTGCATACGACGATTGTGTCGTCAGGGTCATTTCCCGCGAAAGATTGAAGTTCATATTATGGACTTTTTCTTCAATTAAAGATTGTCCATCCATCGCACAAACACTAAATTTCAGCGTGTACACCCAAGCGCACCAACACTACAACAGTAAGGAGACTTCACCATGCGCAAGCTGTCTTTGATTGCAGCCTCACTCTTCTCAATGGCCCTGCTCAGCCCCGCACTAGCGCAAGAGAGCTGGCCCAATAAACCCATCAAGCTGGTAGTGCCCTACCCACCGGGTGGCAATGTGGACGTTGCGGCCCGCATCATTGGGGACAAACTGCAAGAGCGCCTCAAACAGCCCTTTATTGTGGACAACCGCCCCGGCGCAGGTGGAATGATCGCCGCAGAGTTCGTGAAAAAGGCCGATCCTGATGGCTACACCTTGTTCGTAGGCGCCAATGGCCCGATTTTGTTCTCCCCGACTATCTTCAAAAAAGACTCTTACAACTGGAAAACCGACTTTGCTCCAGTCAGCACCATTACGTTTGCGCCACTGGTACTGCAAGTGCACCCCTCCACGCCCTACCAAACCGTACAGGACTTGCTGACAGAGGCGAAGAAACCAGGCAACACCTTGACCATGGCATCACCCGGTGCTGGTACGCAAAACCACCTGGCTAGCGAATACCTGCAACGCAGCACTGGCAGCCAGTGGATTACGGTGCATTACCGCGGCAATGCACCTGCGACTACTGATTTGATTGGCGGGCAAGTGGACTTCAACTTTGACCAAATGTCCGTGGCGCAACCCTTCATCAAAGATGGGCGCACACGTCCTATCGCCGTGACATCAGCCACACGGCTGCCGCAACTGCCCAACGTGCCAACCCTGGTGGAAGCAGGCTTTACCGACTTCACAGCAGAAACATTCACCGGTGTGATGGCCCCAAAACAAACCCCCACGGACATTGTGCACAAGCTCTCAAGCGAAATGCAGTCCATCCTGGCCGAACCGGCCATCCAAAAACGCTTTGAAGAATTGGGCGTTCAAGCCAAAGGTATGACCCCAGAAGACTTCAACACCTTCTTGAACAAGGAAGACCAGCGCTGGATTCCCGTGATCAAAGAAGCCAATATCAATGCCAATTAACGCGGCAGTGCATGCCTCGTGATGGCGATTCTGACCATTCCCGGCGGCACCCCAGGTCGCCGCCGCTCTTGCCCATCAATACCTATGTCCACATCGACCGCACGCCAATCTATTTATATCGACGGCTTCAACCACAAAAACCCCATTCCCGCAGCTTGCAAATTAGGGCCGCTGCTTGAAAGTGGCAGCGTTCTTGGCGTAGACCCGGCCACAGGCCAAGTGGCCGAAACCATTGAAGCGCAGTGCCGCTTCATGCTGGAAAACATGCGAAAAATCGTCCAGGCTGCGGGCGGTGATGTGGCGCATATCGTCAAAGTCACCGTATGGATGAAAGACCGCAGCCAACGCCCTGCGCTGAACGTGCCATGGCTGGAAATGTTCCCTGACACACAGTCTCGCCCAGCACGCCACGCCATCCATGCGCCCGAGCTGGACATGGGCAAACTCATCGAATGCGTCTTTACTGCCTACATCCCATAACGCCCTCAGTTGCAGCCATTGCGCGTTTTCTGCCTGTTGATTTATTGCCTCCTGCACCATGCCTGACTACCTCCCTTTCGACCCCAATCCTCACGCCCCTAGCTACGCCCTGCCAGCGGGCGCTTGCGACAGCCAATTCCACGTCTTTGGTTCACCTGCACAATACCCTGTGCGCCAAGGCGCAGCCTACGAAATGCCAACGGCAACCTGGCAAGTGGCCCAGAAGTTGCACCAAACGCTAGGCATTTCGCGCGGCGTGATCGTGCAAGCCACCACGTATGGTGCGGACCATCAAGTGGTGCTTGATGCGCTGCAAGCACTCAACACCGGCGCAACACCGTCATACCGAGGCTGCGCGAACGCACTGGTGCTGAAAGAGCGTGACGATGCCTACCTGCAACGCCTGCATGATGCGGGTGTTCGGGGAGCGCGCTTTACACGTGGCGGCTTGGGCATCAGCTTCAGTGCCACCGAAATGAACGAAGCCCTTGCCAAAGTGAAAGCATTGGGTTGGTACATCAAAGTGCAGCCTGAACCCACTGGTATTGCCGAGCAAATGCAGACCTTCTCCAGCTTTGACGGCCCGATCTTGATGGACCACATGGGCCGCATTGATCCCTCCAAAGGTCCCTCAGACGCCACATGGCAAGCCGTGCATCAATTGCTGGAGAAGGACAACCTCTGGGTCATGCTGTCCTTGTCAGAAAAACTCTCCAAAACTGGACAGCCTTGGGATGACGTGGTCCCGTTGGCACAAAGCCTGATCGCCAAAGCACCAGAACGCGTCGTGTGGGGCAGCGATTGGCCCCATCCTATTTCTATCAAACAGCCCCCCAATGAAGGGGATTTGCTGGATTTACTGCGTCGCTTTGCCCCTGATGATGCGACCTTGCACCGCATTCTGGTTGATAACCCTGCTCGCTTTTTTGGCTTCGACACACAAAAGGTCTCCCCATGAAAATTCTCAGTTTCCAATACCAAGGCACGCCTGCCTGGGGCGCTTTGAATGCCGACGGTCAATCCGTAACCGACCTCTCTGCCATGCTGCCGCAGTACCCGACTGCGCTGGCTTGGCTAGAAGCCGGCGCGAAAGCGCACCAAGCCGCCCTAGATGCGCTGTTACAACCTGCGGGCACCGTTGTTGTGCGGCAGTTGAATGAAGTGACGCTTGATATCCCAGTCACACAGCCACGCAAGATTTTTTGTATTGGCGTCAACTACGCCCATCGCAACGCGGAGTACAAAGATGGCAGTAACCTGCCCAAGTACCCCAGCATTTTTGTGCGTTTCCCATCCTCTTTTGTCGGGCATGGTCAAGCGTTGCTGCAACCACCAGAGTCGCAGCAGCTGGACTATGAAGGTGAGATTGCGCTGGTCATTGGCCAAGGTGGTCGACGTATCCCACAAGCCCATGCACTATCACATGTGGCGGCCATTACCTGCGTGAACGAAGGCACTATCCGCGATTGGGTACACCATGCCAAATTCAACGTTACCCAGGGCAAGAACTGGGCGGCCTCTGGCTCCATCGGCCCCTGGATGACCACAGTGGACGAATACACCAAAGGCTTGGACGATTTGCGCGTTCAAACCCGCGTCAATGGTGAACTGCGCCAAGACGACAGCACCACTAATTTGATGTTCGATTTCGCATACTTGATCCATTACCTCTCCACATTCACCGAGCTGGAGCCGGGCGATATCATCGTGACAGGCACCCCAATTGGGGCTGGCATTCGGTTCGATCCACCCAAATTTCTCCAGCCGGGCGATGTGGTTGAAGTTGAGGTGACCGGTGTTGGGGTTTTGAGCAATCGCGTGGAGCAAGAATCATGAGCAGCGTGCACACCACCACACTGAGCGCGCAGCAATGCACCGATGCTGCACATAGCCTCGAACAAGCCGAAAAAACCAAGCGACCTGCACGTCAGATTTCAAAAACCTACCCAGGCATGACGTTGGGCGATGCCTATGCGATTCAAGCAGCATGGATGGCACTGAAGACGCAAAATGGCCATCGCATCAAAGGTCACAAAATTGGTTTGACGTCCAAAGCCATGCAGCGCGCAGTCCAGATCGGCGAGCCTGACTTTGGCGTTTTGTTGGACAGCATGTTCTACCGTGATGGTGGCAGCATTGCAACTGCTGATTTTCTGCAATTGCGGGTGGAAGCAGAATTGGCCTTTGTACTGGCCAAACCGTTGGCAGGGCCAGACTGCACGATTTTTGACGTACTTGATGCCACGGCCTATATCACCCCGGCACTGGAAATTCTGGATGCCCGCTGCGAACGCGTTGACAGCGAGACCGGACGCCCCCGCACCGTGCTCGACACCATTTCAGACAATGCCGCCAATGCCGCGCTGGTATTGGGTGGTCGGCCTTTCACACCAGCACAATTGCAAATTGATATGCGCCGCATCGGTGCCATCGTGAGCAAGAATGGCGACGTTGAAGAAACCGGCTTGGCAGCAGGTGTTCTGAACCATCCAGCCAATGGCATTGCGTGGCTAGCCAATCGCTTACACCAGCATGGCATTACGCTCCAAGCTGGAGAGATCGTACTGGCAGGCTCCTTCATCCGCCCTATTGATGTCAAAGCTGGTGACACCATCGTGGCCGATTACGGCGACTTCGGTACGGTGTCCTGCTACTTTTCGTGAAATGCCCCATGACACTTCCAATCAACCACTTTAAGCAATCCCTGCTAGCGGGCAAGACACAAATTGGCTTGTGGTCCACGCTGCCATCACCGTACATTTCTGAACTGATTGCAGGCTGCGGGTTTGACTGGTTGTTGCTGGATACCGAGCACACTCCCACCGATGTGACGCAAATGATGGCTCAGTTGCAAGCCGTTGCAGGCGCCATTCCGATGGCTAACCGCCCGCCCAGCGCTGCCGTAGTCCGTCCCGCCTGGAATGACCCGGTGCTGATCAAACGCTATCTGGATATTGGCGCACAAAGCTTGCTGTTGCCTTTTGTTCAAAATGCCACAGAAGCACACGCTGCGGTGGCCGCTGTTCGGTATCCCACACAAGGCATGCGTGGCATGGGTGGCTCGGTTCGCGCCAGCAACTTTGGCCGTATCTCCAACTACATCCAAACTGCACATGAGCAGTTGTGTGTGCTGGTACAAATCGAAACGGCTCAAGCGCTTGCCAATCTCGATGAAATTGCCGATGTCGATGGCGTCGATGGCATCTTCATTGGCCCCGCCGACCTCTCCGCCAGCTTGGGTTACGCAGGCAACCCTCGCCACCCTGAAGTGGATAAAGCCATCAACGATGCCATCGTGCGCATCCGTGCCAAAGGCAAGGCCCCTGGCATTTTGATGGTCAACCACGAACGCGCGCAAGAGTGCATTACATTGGGAGCTCAATTCGTTGCAGTGGCCGCTGACTTGGTGGTTCTGCGCGAACATCTCGACCAAATTGCGGCCAAATTCTCGGGAACGAACACCGCCGCAGAACGCTCAAGCTATTAAGAGCGGTTAACACAACCCAGCATGTCGAAGGTTTGCGGTTGAAACTAGGCGCAAAACCGCAGGCAGTACGAGTAGTCCTACACGGTTTTGCTTTCGACGTATCAAGGGTTGTGTTAGTTGCTCTAAGCACGCTGGCATTCATGCCGCCCATTGCCTCTACTCGCCCATCACCAACACATGACGCACCACCACAACCTGATCAACGGCCAATGGGTTACCGGCCAAACCAGCACGAACAATATCAATCCGAGCAAGCTCGACGACACCATCGGCAGCTATGCCCAAGGCGATGCCAGCGATGTGGAGGCCGCCGTCGCGGCCGCCAAAGCCGCTTTCGGTGATTGGTCGATCAGCAGCATTCAAGTGCGCCATGACGCGCTGGACAAAATCGGCAATGAAATTCTCGCCCGCAAAGAAGAACTGGGGGAGTTACTGGCCCGCGAAGAGGGAAAGACCCGCCCCGAAGCGATTAGCGAAGTGGCCCGCGCTGGTCAAATCTTTAAATTCTTTGCCGGTGAATGCCTGCGCTTGGCTGGAGAGGTCCTGCCTTCTGTGCGCCCTGGTATTGGGGTGGAGATTACCCGCGAGCCCATTGGCATTGTCGGTTTGATCACTCCATGGAACTTCCCAATTGCGATTCCTGCCTGGAAGATTGCGCCTGCGCTGGCATATGGCAATTGCGTTGTACTCAAACCCGCCGATCTGGTGCCCGGCTCTGCCTGGGCTTTGGCCGAAATCATCCACCGCAGCGGTATTCCTGCTGGCGTATTCAATCTGGTGATGGGCCGTGGCCGTGTCATTGGCGAGGCTTTGGTGAATCACCCTGATATCGCCGCCATCAGCTTCACGGGCTCGGTCGGTGTAGGTCGTGGCATTGCGCAAAAAGCTGTTGAACAAGGCAAAAAAGTGCAGCTGGAAATGGGTGGGAAAAATCCGCAAGTCGTGCTCGATGATGCCGATCTGAACCAGGCCGTAGAGCTGTGCACGCAAAGCGCGTTTTACTCGACCGGCCAGCGCTGCACGGCTTCGAGTCGCATCATCGTGACCGACAAAATCTATCCTGCGTTCATCCAAGCCATGCAAGAGCGCATGGCAAAAATCAAAGTAGGGGCAGCCTTGGCATCGGGCACCGACATTGGTCCTGTGGTCAGTCAATCGCAACTGGAGCAGGATCTGGCCTATGTGGCTATTGCCAAGGACCAGGGGGGCGCGGTACTGGCCGGTGGCTCACGTGTGGCCTGCCATACAGGTAGTGGTGATGAAGGTTTCTTCATGGCCCCTGCCTTGATTGCCGACACCACGCCCGCTATGCGCATCAACCGTGAGGAGGTCTTTGGGCCTGTTGCCAGTGTGATTCGCGCAAAAGACTACGAAGAGGCGCTGGCCATTGCCAATGACACGGAGTTTGGCTTGTCTGCTGGTATTGCAACCACCAGCCTCAAATACGCCACGCACTTCAAACGCCACAGTCAGGCGGGTATGGTGATGGTGAACTTGCCTACCGCTGGTGTGGATTACCACGTGCCATTTGGTGGCCGCAAGGGCTCCAGCTACGGCCCTCGCGAGCAAGGTCGCTACGCACAAGAGTTCTATACCACCGTCAAAACCGCTTACCTATTGGCTTGACAGAGCGCCCATCAGGAACCGTTAAGAACAGACACCCCATGCCTCTTCAATAGACTAGACGTCCGTTGAGTACACGTCCGTTTCGCTGGGCAAAAATTGCCCCCCTTGCGTCAACGGTGCATACCGGTAGCTTGCAGGGGTCTGGCTGAGTTTGACTGGCGCACCAAGCCCTTGGTAGTCGCCTATGCGCACAACCATCTCGCGGTGCTGTGTATGTGCATGGTTGAGTGCCTGAGCAACATCCAGCACAGGCGCAGCGGGTACACCTGCAGCCATCAGGGCATCTGCCAGTTCTCGGGCGTTTGACGATGCCAAATGCGATTGCAGCAATGCCTTGAGTGCTTGCCGGTGGATGGAGCGCCCTTGGTTGCTGGAGAAACGGGCGTCTTCTGGCAAATCAGGCAACCCCACCAAACAGCAAAACGTAGCGAACTGCCGGTCGTTGCCAATCGCCAGAAAGACAGGACCTGTGGCCGTGTCCACCGTGTCATACGGGTAAATATTCGGATGGGCATTGCCCGTGCGCTGGGGTGTTTTCCCGCTCATAAACCAATTGGCTGCATGTGGGTGCAACAGGGACAAGCCACTGTCATACAGTGCCGCCTCTACCAACTGCCCCTGACCTGTACGTTGGCGTGCCTGCAAGGCAACCAACACGCCAATCACCGCATTGAGCCCGGTCACCATGTCCACCACTGGCAGACCTACGCGCAAAGGCTCACCATCGGCCTCGCCATTAATACTCATCAGACCAGACAAGGCCTGAACCGCTGCGTCATACCCAGGTTGCGCACCTAGAGGGCCATCACTGCCGAAACCACTGACACGGCACCAAATCAAGCGCGGAAAACGCTGCTGCAACTGGGCATACCCAATGCCCCACTTCTCCATAGTTCCAGTTTTGAAATTTTCGATCAGTACATCGGCTTGCTCAAGCAACTGCAACAACTTCTCTCGCCCAGCTTCCGTAGCAAAGTCCAGATGCTGAATTCTTTTATTGCGATTTAATCCGTAGTAGTACGACGCCACTGCATCGCGAAAGGGAGGCCCCCAAGTGCGTGTGTCATCTCCTTGAGGCGGCTCAATTTTGAGCACATCTGCGCCGTGGTCGCCCAACACCTGACCACAAAATGGGCCACCAAGAATACGAGAAACATCCAGCACACGAATGCCCGCAAGGGCTGAAGGATTGGGAATGGTTTGGCTCATAGATGTCAGTTGCACTTTTAAAAAACGAAACAATAGCCGGAGTGGCCAACTAAAAATGGCTCTCTTGAAGCCGCTCAACTAATTTGAAAGTGCCTGTTGCCAACGCCAGGAGTTGACCTTTTGCGTCATGCACCTGTCCTCTGGAAAAACACATCGCACGGCCTTGCCGCTCGCACACCGCAGATGCGAGCACAGCTCCTTGAGCCGGGGCTAAAAAGTGCACGGTCAAATCCAGAGTCACGACGCCATAACGGGCAGGATCATGTGCACGACACGCACTGGCTAAGGTGCAATCGAGCAACGTCGATAAAACGCCCCCGTGCACATCGCCTCGGCTGTTGGTGAACGCGGCGTTGTATGGCATAGCCACTTTGGCATGCAAATGGCCAATCTCTACCCCCTGCAGAGCCAGTGTGGCCGCCATCGGCATGGATAAACCAAACAACACCCCTTGAGGCTCGTCTACATCCGTAGCCATGAAAAAATCCTTTTAGTCCTGCCCGCAGGAAAGAGGCCTTGCACCTGCATCAGCCAGCGTAGCAATCGCTTTGCAGTGGGCCAAGTGCGCAATGGCCTCAGAAGGCATCTGCAGCCACTGCACCAGCACCTCTTCGGTGTGCTCACCCAACAGAGGTGGTGCGCTATAGCGCACAGCATGGTCTTGCATATTGAGCGCACTGCGCAGCAAAGGCACCGTGCTTCCATCTGCTCGCTGGCTATGCACCACCATTTGGCGGTGCTGCACTTGGGGGTCATCAAACACCGCTTGCATGTCATGGATGGCAGCGCACGGCACACCGGCAGCTTCAAGCTGCGCCAGCCATTGCGCGGAAGTGCGGCTGCGTAACACTGGCTCCATCACTGTATGCAACGCCTGCCGATTAGCCACCCGCGCAGCATTGCTGGCAAAGCGTTCCTGTTCACGCAAGGGACCTAACTGCAACGCACTGCACAAATGCTCGAATTGCCGGTCATTGCCAGCGGCCACCACCAGCCAACCATCAGCACTGGCATAAACACCGGAAGGCGCCGCTATCGGGTTGTTGTTGCCTTGTCGCTGTGGCACCCCCATCCCCATCAGAAAACCTTGCGCCAAATGCACATTGAACGCCACGCTAGCATCAAGCATTGCGGCATCAATGAACTGTCCTTTGCCGCTGATACTGCGTTGAATCAACGCCCCTAAAATAGCCACGCAAGCTTGGTAGCCCGCGACCAAATCGGTAGTTGGAATAGCCGTTCGCATGGGGCCTGCGCCGGGGCTCTGCTCTGGGACTCCACAGGTGCTCATCATGCCAGTCATCGCCTGCATGATGAAGTCATAGGCAGGTCGTGCTGCATAAGGCCCAGTATGGCCAAAACCCGTGATAGAGCAATGAATCAAACGCGGATTGGCCGCATGAATGGCCTGAGGATCCAAGCCCAAGCGCAGCATTCCACCGGCCTTGAAATTCTCAACCACGACATCAGCCTTCTGCAACAACGCCATCACCAGTTCACGGCCTTCTGGCGTCGCTAGGTCAACGGCAACGGAGCGCTTATTGCGGTTACATGCAAGGAAAAAATTGGATTGCCGCCCTGCCCCTTCAGGCGTTGAGGGTGACACCACCGCTGAGCCTAGTTGCCGTGCATCATCGCCCGTGCCAGGCACCTCAACTTTGACAACATCAGCCCCTAAATCTCCCAATAGCTGTGCACAAAATGGGCCGGCCAGTACTCGACTGAGATCGAGCACCTTAATACCCTGCAAAGGAGCAGAAACCGTAGTGCCCAGAGTCTCTTTTTCAATAGCCGCCATCATTTGACCAAGCCTTTGGCACGCAATTGCGCAACACGTTTTTCTTCGCGTTGCAAGGCATCCAAAGCGTACTGTCTGAATGCTTGGGAGTCTCGGTAATTGACCGGTTGATTCAAGTTACCCAACACCTTGACCGACGCGTCTGAGGCATTGGCAGCCTTGAATGCATCATGCAATACAGCCATCACTTTGGGGTCCATGCCTTCAGGCCCTGCAATACCATAGGGTGATTCAACCACTGCATCCACCCCCAACTCACGCAAGGTGGGCACATCAGGAAACTGCGCTACACGCTCGGCCGTGAACATTGCCAAATAGCGTAATCGGCCTGATTTGATGTGCTGAGACGCCACGCCTGAAAGCACCCCTGAATCCACGTGTCCGCCCAGCAGATCATTGGCCTGGTCAGCGTCCCCTTTGTACGGAACAACGTTGAGTGAAATGCCCTGTGCATCGGCCATCTCCGAAGCCACGATCGCAGGTGTTGCCAATGGCCCGGCTGCACCCAACGAAATTTTTCCGGGATGCGCCTTCACATCCTTGAGGTAATCGCCCCAATTCTGCCAAGGAGCATTGGCGGGAACAGCCAGTCCGAAGGTGTAGTCAGTCAGGTTGATGATGTAGGAAAATTTGGCCGGGTCGAACTGCACCTTATTAAGAAACGGCTCCCGGTATACGCTGGCAGGAATCATCGACAAGGTATAGCCATCAGGTTGAGCGCGCGCAAGCATGGCTGCACCAAAAGTACCATTGGCGCCTGGCTTGTTTTCAATCACGATGTTCTGGCCCAGCAGTTGACTGGCACGTTCGGCAACCACCCGCATATGCGTATCGGTGGGGCCTCCCGCGCCATAAGGCACGATCAATTGAATGGGTTTATTCGGGAAACTCTGCCCCCATGCCGCAGTGCTGCCCATGGCGACCAGCGTCAATCCTATGCCCCAAGCTACCAGTTTGGCCTTGCCAAGACGTTCAAATGCATTGTTCATGTTGTCTCCTGTTGTTGATCATGCCTGCGCCTTCAAGAACCACTTAGAGCGGCTAACACAACCCAGCAAACCAAAGGTTTGCGGTTCAGACTAGGCGCAAAACCGCAAGCAGTACGAGTAGTACGACAAGGTTTTGCTTTCGACGTATCAAGGGTTGTGTTAGTCGCTCTTAAGGTTCATGGCGCTTGTTGTTGTCTCTCCCACCCGTGCCACACCAAACTCAATCGAGCTTGGCACCGGCTTGCTCTACCACTACGCGCCACTTCTCCAGCTCAGAAGCGATGAAGCTTGCCAAGTACTGCGGACTGTGGTTTTGCGCAATCTCCAGGCCTTGCGCACTCAGACTTTGCTGCACCTTGGGGCTGAAGAGCACTTGACTGAAAGCCGCATTGAGTTTGTCAAGGCGCGCTTGTGGTACACCTTTGGGGGCCACTACGCCAAAGAAAACACTCACGTCATAGGCTGGTAAACCTTGCTCAGCAATCGTCGGGATGGTCGGTGCTGCTTGCGACTTGTTTTTTGTCGCCACACCCAAGGCTTTGACCTTGTCTGACTGGATATATGGCAGGGCAGTCAAAATATCAGTGAAGGTCATATCAACCTGACTGCCCAATAAATCGGCCAATGCAGGCCCAGTGCCACGGTAGGGCACATGCAGCAAATTCGTTCCTGCCATCCCATTGAACAACACGCCTGCCAGATGTGATGAAGCGCCATTGCCTGAAGATGCGTAGCTCAGCTTGCCTGGGTCTTTCTTGTCCAGCGCAATCAGCTCTTGTACATTGCTAACTGGCAAATCCTTGCGCACCACCAATACATTAGGCAGGTAGCCCACGTACAAAATAGGTGCAAAACTGGTGCGAGGGTCGTAGTCGATCTTGGAATACAAACTGTGGTTAATAGCCAGCGGCCCTGATGTACCGAACATGATGGTGTAGCCATCCGGGGCGGAACGTGCCACGGCCGAAGCGCCAATATTGCCACCAGCACCTGTCTTGTTGTCCACCACCACGGTTTGCCCCAACACAGTCCCCACCTCACTGGCCAACAAACGGGCCATGGCATCTGTCGGGCCTCCGGGCGGAAACGGCACGACAAAAGTGATTGTTTTGTCTGGAAAGGAATCTGTTTGAGCCCATGCAGTCCCCACCGGCACACAAGTCGCCGCCCCCACTGCACAAGCCAAGGCCACAATGCGCTGCACTAAAAACTGTGTCTTAAAAATAGAAATAAACATGTTTTGTCTCCTGTAATGGGCGGCTTGGTTGCAGCAGCCTCTTGCTTATGAACTCTTACTTTTGGAATGCAAACGCAGACCTGAAAAATTCCTCTATCCGCACAGGCCAGCGCTTACAGCGCTGCAGCCTTTTCGGATGGCACAGGCATAGACCAGTCTTGCGGAGTGAGAGGGTCTGACAGCGGATCTCGCGGCAGCACCCGATGGAGCAACACCAATTGCGCCAGACGCAAGCGCTCATGTCCGGCGGACCCGCCCATCTGACTGCCCTCCCACGCCATAGCAATCGCGCTGGTGCAGTGGTAGAGGGCTGAAGCCGCTTGACGCGCCAGCTTTTCATCGGCGTCATGTGCTGCTTTTTCTGCAAAAACGGCTGCTTTTTGCAATGCCTGCTGCAGTGCTGCTTTCAATGCCGCTGCAGCAGGCGTATCGTCCAATAACGCAGTACAGTGCTGCAGCAAGACTGGAAGCGAGTTTTCACGCTTGATCGCCCGCATGACATCCAAAGCAACGATATTGCTGGTGCCTTCCCAGATGGAGCCCAGGTGCGCATCCCGAACCAAACGCGGATCGCTCCACTCTTCGATGTAACCACACCCTCCACGAACCTCCATCGCATCACCAGTGACTTTGCGCGCATCACGACAGGCGCGAAACTTGATCATCGGCGTCAAAATGCGCAGCAAGGCATAAGCGCCCTCTTCCCCTGCATCAGAGCGTTGCAAAGCCCGCGCCGTCTGGAACACCATCGTGCGCGCCTGTTCCGCAGGCACGCGCAACTTGTCAAGCTGGCGCTGCATCAAGGGCATATCTTGCAAGGCTTTGCCAAAAGCGCGGCGCTCACGTGCAATGTATTCGGCCTCAGCCACAGCGCGGCGCATCATGCCCGATGAGCGCACACCATTCGATAAGCGCGAGTTGTTGACCATGTCTGCCATTTGCACAAAGCCACGGCCAGGCTCCCCAACCAAATACGCCACGGCGCCTTCGAGACGAATTTCCCCGCTAGCCATGGAGCGTGTGCCCAACTTGTCTTTCAACCTAATAATGCGGTAATGGTTGTGGCTGCCATCATCCAGATCGCGCGGCAACAAAAACAACGAAACCCCTTTCATACCAGGCGCAGCACCATCCATACGGGCGAGAACCATGGCAAATTCTGCGTCTGGGTTCGAGCAAAACCACTTATCACCGTACAAACGCCAGGCCCCCTCTGCATCCGGCTTGGCCAACGTGAGGGTATTGGCAATGTCAGAGCCTGCGGCCTGCTCCGTCATGAACATAGCCCCTTGCGCCATCTCGGCCACGTCGGTTTCAATCAAGCGTGGCAAATAGCGTTCAATCAACGCAGCATCACCAAATTTCTTTAACGTGCGGGTAAGCGAGTCGGTCATCGACAGGGGGCAGCACAAACCAAATTCCGCCTGCACGAACAAATAGGTCAAAGCGTATTTGACCAGCGGGGGCAATCGCCCTTGCCAGCCCAGCACATCGTCTCGGTGTGAAATCACCGACAAACCAAACTGATTCCAAGCAATGTGCTCCATCTCCACATACGCTGGGTGCTTGAGCACGCGCTGTTCGTCCACTCCCACTCGGCTGCGGTATTGGAGCTCTGGCGGGTTTTTATCGGCAATGCCTGCCAGTTCATCCAACCGACCACCGGCCAGTTCGCCCATGCGTTGGAAATACGGTTGGAGGTGCTCAAAAACGGTTTTGGGCAAATACAACTGCAGCAATCGCTGCAGTTGCAAGTCGTCAGCGTAAAGGCTGCGCCCGTGGCGATCAGGAACCGGGTGGGTGGTGGAATCCAACATGCAAGCAACTCCTCTTGTCCTTGTGCAGTGGCCACGACTGTGTGGCCTCACTACACGGGCATTGTGCGCACCGCGCAATTCATGTCCAATATCGTTTATATCTTCATCAATACTTAATAAGTATTGATTTCCCGGGTTAGCCCTATCTCCACCTCGTACGCCCAAGCCACGACCATGGATTTAAGACTGTTACGCTACTTCATTGCATTGGCAGAAGAGGTGCACTTTGGCCGGGCAGCGCAGCGTCTGGCTATTTCGCAACCACCGCTGTCCGTGGCCATTCGCCAACTTGAGCAAGCGCTCAACGCCCAACTCTTTATGCGCAGCAGCAAGGAAGTGCGCTTAACGCCTGCGGGCGAACATTTGCTGCCCCGCGCCCGTCAACTGCTTGAAGATTCGCGCCAATTGGCTGCGCAAGTCCACAACGTGGCCATTGGCCAAGGCGGGCATTTACGCGTAGGGTTCGTGGCTTCGTCCATATACAGGGGCTTACCCCAAGCAATTTTGCGGTTTCAAGCATCCTTACCCAAAGTCCAGCTCGACATCACCGAGCTCAATACCAGCGAACAAGTCACAGCGGTGTCTGCCGGCCGCCTGGACATGGGGTTGATCCATGCCAGCCCCCTGCCTAGCAACTTGCAAAGTTGCGTGCTGGAAAAAGAATCCTTTGTCTGCTGCCTGCCCGTCACCCATTCCTTGAGCCAGCATCCATCGATTGACCTGGCCAACTTGGCAGGTGAGCAGCTGATTTTGTTTTCGCGCCAGGCGTCCCCGGCGTACCATGAGCAAGTACTGGGCCTGTTGCGCGGCAGCGGCGTGGAGCCCGCCCACGTGCATGAGGTGCGCCATTGGCTCACCGTGGTGGCGCTAGTCTCTCGCGGGATTGGAGTGGCGCTGGTGCCCCATGCGATGAGCCGCACCCGCCTGCCTGGCACCGTATTTCGGCCTTTGGTGGGGCGTCACCCACTCTCGACCAGTCTTGCCATTTGGCGCAAAGGGCCGCCTAATGCCTTGATCGCCAGCTTTACACATGCGCTGCAAGCCGAGCTGGGCCATCTCTCAGAGTCCGCTGATGGACAATAATTTTGAACACCTAAGCCTCAACACATCCAACTTTTCTGACCGCATGACTGGCTAGGCAGCTATGGGACAATAGCGCCCTTACCGCATACAGAAACCAAGCCTTTCTTGGCCCATTGCCTTTATCTATTTCATCAGGAGCACCGCGCATGTCATTGGCTTTGTATATCGTGCTGAACGATCCGGAGCCCGGATTTGATACTTTTGTCGATGGTAAGGCTCTGGCCAGTGCTACCGATGAAGTGGACGCACTCTGTGAAGAGGCTGGTTTGCCGCTTCTCGATTCGTTCGTAGGCCAAAGTGAAGAAGAGCTCGACGGCTTCGCGCACGAGAGCGATGATCCGGAGGACGACAACCGTTGGGATGACGAAACACCAACAGGTGGTCAGTGGTGGGATGCAGCAGAAGGCGTAGCCTGGTTGCAAGGCGTGATGGAACTGATCGAAGAAAATCCAGACGCACTGGACGACGCTGAAGGCGTATTGAGCGACATGGGCGACTTTCTTCATGTCTTGGAAAAAGCCCAAGCCGCGCGCTTGCACTGGCACTTCGCCTGGGACTTTTGATCCCCCTTCACGAACACAGCGTCTGCCCCGAGCAGCAACTTTTCCCCACAAGATGCGCACAGCGCACCATCAACGCCACCAGGCAGAAATGAGATTTGGCATGAGCGTGGAAACCGCCTATCAGGCAGTCTTAGCAGAAAAAGGCTACACCGCAGACCCTGCGCAATTGCGTGCTGTGAGCGCATTGCAGCGCTGTGCTGACGAATGGAGCGTGTACAAAAGCAAACGCTCCAGCCGCCTGAAAAAACTGGTCAACCACCCCGACATCCCTAAAGGCGTGTATATGTATGGGGGCGTGGGACGCGGTAAGAGTTTCTTGATGCAGTGCTTCTACAAAGAAGTCCCCATTGAGCGAAAAGTGCGCCTGCATTTTCACGAATTCATGCGTGAGGTGCACCGCGAACTGCATGCTTTGCAAGGCACACGCGACCCCCTTGATAAATTGGGCGCACAAATTGCTAAACGCTACAAGCTCATCTGTTTTGATGAGTTTCATGTGGCCGACATCACCGATGCAATGATTCTCTACCGCTTGTTGGTGGCACTGTTCGATAACGGTGTAGGTTTTATTACCACTTCCAACTTCAAGCCCGACGAACTCTACCCCAATGGCCTGCACCGCGACCGGATCTTGCCAGCCATCGCCCTGCTCAACGAGCGCATGGAAGTCATCAATGTAGACAATGGCACTGACTACCGCCGCCGCACCCTGCACCATGTTGAGCTCTACCATTGCCCCAACGGCCCCCAAGCAGATGCGGCCATGACCGAAGCCTTCAACAGCTTGGCAGAAGCGGCCGATGAAGAAGCCGTGATGCGTATCGAATCACGCCGCATTCCTGCCCAACGCCGTGCAGGAGGGGTGATCTGGTTCAGTTTCGATGACCTGTGCCGCGGTCCTCGCTCACAGAACGACTATCTGGAAATTGCCAACCAGTTTCACACCGTCATGCTTTCTGATGTGCCACAAATGTCGGTCAATCTCGCCTCAGAAGCGCGACGCTTTACCTGGTTGGTGGACGTGCTGTATGACCGCTGCGTCAAGCTCATCATCTCCGCGCAAGTGCCACCTGAACAGCTCTATCTGCAAGGCCCATTGGCGCATGAGTTTCCGCGTACGGTCTCGCGCCTGAATGAAATGCAGTCGCAGGAATACCTCGCACTGGAAAAACGCGTAGTGGATACCAGTCTGACCTGAATGCCTTAGAACGTGTTGACGCTCTAAGGCGCTCCCAACCAGACAAAGACACAAACGTTTTCAAAAGAGTCCCTGCATGGGCACTTGTTGAAAGCGCCCTAAATCCCTGACAATCCGCATCGAACCTGCGCGCGCCATTGCATGCCTGCGCAGTCGATTGCATTGCACACCTACCTCACCGCCATGTCTGCCGTTTTCAACTTCACCTTTGTTCCGTGGTTTCGTTCGGTTGCGCCTTACATCCACAAATTCAGGCATCAAACCTTTGTGGTGGGTATTTGTGGCGAAGCCATTGCCGCGGGCAAACTCGAAAACTTAGTGCAAGACTTGGCTCTGGTGCACAGCATGGGCGTCAAGATTGTTCTGGTGCATGGCTTTCGCCCTCAGGTCAATGAGCAGCTACTGGCCAAAGGCCACCAGCCCCAGTACTACAAAGGCAATCGCATCACCGACCCTGCCGCTTTGGATGCTGCGCAGGAAGCGGCAGGCCAACTGCGCTTTGAAATAGAAGCCTGCTTTAGCCAAGGCTTGCCCAACACGCCAATGGCTGGCTCGAAAATTCGCGTTATTTCCGGCAACTTCATCACAGCACGGCCTATGGGCATCTTGGATGGCGTGGACTTTCAGCACACCGGCAAAGTGCGCAAAGTCGATGCCGATGGTATTCGCCATGCCCTAGAGATGGATTCGGTCGTCTTGCTCTCACCATTTGGTTCCTCGCCAACGGGAGAAGCCTTTAACCTCTCTATGGAAGAAGTCGCCAGCTCCATTGCCATCTCCCTGAAAGCTGACAAGCTCATCTATGTCGGAGAGGTCCCCGGCATCCGCAAGAACTCGGAAGCGCCAGCCAGCGAAGACAACCCGATCATCACTGAAATGAACTTGGCCGACGCCAAGACCATCTTCAAGAACGCGCCTGAAGCCGAGGAGCCCACCGACACAGGCTTTTACCTCAAGTACTGCATCAAAGCGTGTGAAGGCGGTGTTGAACGCAGCCACATCATCCCCTTTGCCGTTGATGGCTCATTGCTATTAGAAATCTATGTTCACGATGGCATTGGCACCATGGTGGTTGACGAGCGCCTGGAAGAAGTGCGCCAAGCCACAGCCGATGATGTGGGCGGCATCCTGCAGTTGATTGAACCGTTCGAGAATGACGGCACACTGGTCAAGCGCAGCCGCACTGAGATTGAGCGCGACATCAACAACTACACCATCGTTGAACATGATGGTGTTATTTTTGGCTGCGCCGCGCTGTACCCATACCTGGAGAAAAGCACCGGCGAAATGGCCGCAGTCACCGTCTCGCCGCACTCGCAAGGCCAGGGCGATGGCGAAAAGCTGCTCAAACGCATCGAACAACGCGCTCGTGCCATGGGCATGACCAGCATCTTCGTGCTCACCACCCGCACCATGCACTGGTTCATCAAGCGCGGCTTTGAAGTGGTCGACCCAGAGTGGCTCCCTCAAGCGCGCAAAGACAAATACAACTGGAGCCGCAAGAGTAAAGTGCTGGTCAAGCACCTGTGAGTGACCACTCACGACCGTCTCAAGCGCCACCATTAAGAGCGGCAAAAACACCCCAGCAAACCGAAGGTTTGCGATTGAGACTAGGCGCAAAACCGCAGGCAGTACGAGTAGTACGACAAGGTTTTGCTTTCGACGTATCAAGGTTTGTGTTCGTCTCTCAAAGAGCCCCGTTTACTTGGCACGCTGTGCAAGCGCACAGATCGTCATCTCCACCAGACATGGTTCTCGACTGAGGCAGCCGCATTCACCCCATGCCGCCTGTGCTCCTGCATAGGGGCTATGCATTTTTCACCATTGTCTCGCCCCTCTGTTAGCCGCTATGCTCTATAAGCGATGAGGCAGATGGGCTTGTTGTGGCATGAGTACAAAGCAAGCAGTAGCAACTGCACTGGCCGAACCAGAACACATGACCATCGTTTGCGTTCACATACAGTGGCCTGCAGTCTGCTCAAGCATCAACCCGATGCTTTGCCTTCATGCCCTCGCATAGTAAAAATCGGACACCGACAATAAGGTGCGGCCTATAACAGCAGGAGACAATCATGAATACACCAAACCGAACATTTGCAGCGCGTTCGCTGCTCGCCTGTGCGAGCGCATGGGCGCTATCAACTTTGCTTGTGCCTTCTGCACAAGCCCTCACCCTGACTGATGATCTGGTCAAAATCGGTGTGTTAACCGATATGGCGGGCCCCTATTCCGGCATGGGTGGGCCAGGCTCTGTCGTTGCGGCGCGTATGGCAATTGATGACTGCTTGAAGGCTGAATGCAAAGGCATGAACATTGAACTGGTCAGTGCTGACAACCAAAACAAAGCCGATATTGCTGCCTCACGTGCGCGCGAGTGGTTGGATGTGCAGAAAGTAGATGCCTTGGTGGATCTGACCAATTCAGCAGGAGCATTGGCGATTCAGCAAATCATCAAAGAGCGTGGCGGTATTGCCATGTATTCAGGCCCTGCCACCACGCGCTTGACCAATGACGATTGCGCACGCAATGGTTTCCACTGGATG
Source organism: Lampropedia puyangensis (assembly GCF_004833285.1). Lineage (GTDB taxonomy): Bacteria > Pseudomonadota > Gammaproteobacteria > Burkholderiales > Burkholderiaceae_C > Lampropedia > Lampropedia puyangensis. The sequence goes on along the minus strand of NZ_STFG01000001.1, from coordinate 74,006 downwards.
TTTGACACCTATTCGCTTGCCGCTTCGCCGGTGGCCGCGATGACACAACAGGGTGCGAAAAAGTGGTTTTTTGTGACAGTGGATTACGCTTTTGGCCACTCTTTCGAAAAAGACGCTACTGCCGTGGTCAAAGCCAACCATGGTGAAGTGGTGGGTTCAGTCAAGCACCCGCTCAATGCCAGTGACTTCTCTTCCTTCTTGCTGCAAGCACAATCCTCTGGCGCTGATGCCATTGCATTGGCCAACGGCGCACAAGACACCGTCAACGCGATGAAAGCAGTGCAAGAATTCGGGATTGGTGGCGGCAAGCAACAAATTCTGGCGATGCTGGTCTTCCTCACCGACGTGCACTCCATGGGGCTGGAGACTGCCAAAGGGTTGAAATTCTCGGAAGGTTTTTACTGGGACATGGACGAACAGACGCGGGCATTCTCTGAGCGCTTTGCCAAATTGCACCGCGGCAACAAACCCACTATGGTGCAAGCAGGGGTGTATTCCAGCACGCTGCATTACCTCAAATCAGTCGCTGCTGCAGGGACCGATGACTGGAAAGTCGTCGCAGAGAAAATGCGCGAATTGCCGATTGAGGACCCCATCATGCGCAATGCATCCATCCGTGATGACGGGCGCGTTATCCACGACATGTATATGTTTGAGGTAAAAACGCCGCAAGAGTCCAAAGGGCCATGGGATTACTACAAACTTGTCAGCACTATTGCCGCTCAAGATGCTTTCCAGCCACTTGAAACATCGACTTGCCCATTGCTCAAGAAATAATGCCTAAGGATTAAAGGCGCTGCGCAGCGATGCCGCTGTTTGGATGCAACGCCATTCTCACAGCGGCGATCAGAGAGCGTGGAATGTATGGTGCCTCGATGCACCATGGCCTGTCTGTGGAAGGGCCGCATTGCTCCCTTGCCTACTGATCATTCGGCCCCCATTCATCCAACCATTGCATCTGGTGGGCCTTGCCCATCAGAACATCGGCATTCAGCGCCATGACGTGGCGAAGATAATCCCACAGCGCACGGACTCTGGACAAGTCACGTTGGTCGGGGGTGCTGGTGAGCCAAAAACTGCGGCGAATGTCCACTTGCTCAGCCAAAACGGGAACCAACTGGGGATGCAGTTGCCCCATAAAACAAGGAAGGATGGCAATACCCAAGCCTGAGCATACGGCTTGGTATTGCGCAATGATGCTGGTGCTTTTAAAAAAAGGGGTGAGCGATGGCATCCACTGCTTGAGTGAAAACTGCTCCTTGGTAAACAGCAAGTCGTCGACGTAATCGATCCAGCGCAAATGCCGAAGATCTTCAGGCCCCTGGATGGGCCCAACTTCATCCAAATAGGCTTGGCTGGCATAGGGCATCAATCGGTAATCTGTCAATTTACTGACGATCAGACTCTCTATCGAGGGCCGCTCCAAACTAATGGAAAAATCAGCTTCGCGTTTGGAGAGGTTGATATGCCGCGGCATAGGCAACAGCTCTACTGTCAACCCCGGATGCAAGCGAGAAAACCGTGCCAAATGCGGTGCCAGAAAGAAGCTGCCAAACCCTTCAGTAGCGCCTAAGCGAATTTCCCCGGTCAATGAAGAGATACCGCCGCGCACATCCTGCTGGGTGGTATTAAGAATGGCCTCGACTTTTTCTACTTGCTCCAGTAAGCGCTGACCAACGCTGGTCAGGATATGCCCTTGCGAATGGCGCTGAAACAACTGCGCCCCCATGTCTTGCTCCAGTCGATGCACATGGCGCGACACCGTCGATTGGTTCACGTCCAAGCGATGCGACGCCTTGAGCGCTGATTTCTCGCGTGCCACGGCCAAAAAAAATCGCAAACTATCCCAATCAAATTGCGCCATGCGAACCTTTGGTCGCACAACCAAGCAAGCTGCCAGCCTTGCATCGGCTATGCAAAATTACATGAAAAGAATGCAATTTTAGGCTAACCGCTGGCTTGTTATGCCTTGTAGGATTGCATTGGCTATGCAAATTACAACACAAGGCACCCCATCTACGGATGCGGAGGCTCTTGCACCATCCATGGAGACATGTATTTATGAACAACCTGATTGGCCACTTCATCAACGGCCAGATTGAAATCGACGTCCACGCGCAAACCCACCCCATTGTGAACCCCTCCACCGGGCAAGAAAGCGCACGCCTGACATTCGCGGACGCAGCGACACTCAACAAAACCGTGGCCATTGCAACGCAAGCGGGGCACGCATGGGGCCAAAGCTCACATGCGGCACGACAAGCCGTGGTGTTCAAATTTCGTGAACTCCTGATTCAGCATACCGATGCTTTGCTGGAGCTGATTGGCAAAGAGCATGGCAAAAATGCACCGGATGCCAAAGGTGAGATCGGACGTGCGATTGAAGGTGTGGAATTCGCCTGCAATGCCCCTCATGTCACCAAAGGCGAATTTGCCACGAATGTGGGAGGCGGCATTGATGTGTATTCGCAGCGCGTTCCGATTGGGGTTGTGGGCTGCATTACGCCCTTCAACTTCCCCGTGATGGTGCCCGTTGTGATGACCACCATGGCCGTTGCGGTAGGCAATGCGGTGATTCTGAAACCGTCAGAGAAAGTGCCAAGTGCTGAGGTGATGCTGGCACAGTTATGGAAACAAGCAGGCCTGCCCGACGGGGTATTCAATGTGCTGCATGGTGACAAGGCACTGGTTGACCACATGCTCGAACACCCGGGTATCGCTGGCATTAACTTTGTGGGTTCCACCGCCGTAGGGGAGTACATCTACCACAAGGGCACCGCGCACAATAAGCGCGTAGCCAGTTTCACGGGCGGCAAAAACCACATGGTTGTCATGCCTGATGCCGATCTGGAAGCCGCAGCCACAGCGTTTGTCTCCGCAGGGTATGGCTCTGCCAGCCAGCGCTGCATGGCCGTTTCACTGCTGCTGCCAGTGGGGCAACAGACTGCTGAGAAATTGCTGGCATTGATCGTCCCCAAGCTGCAATCATTGAAAGTGGGCCCCTATAGCGATGCGCAAGTGGATTTTGGTCCGGTGGTGTCTGCACAATCCAAAGTAGCTGTCGAGCAAGCCATTGCCAGATGCGTTGATGAGGGCGGCCAACTTGTGCTTGATGGTCGCGGCCTCAAGGTAGCGGGTTACGAAAACGGCTTCTACTTAGGCCCCACCTTGTTTGACCATGTCACCACCAACATGCAGTTGTACAAAGAAGAAATTTTTGGCCCGGTGCGGGGCATCATTCGCACCAGCAGCTTGCAAGAGGCCATTGCCATCACCAATGCCAACGACTACGGCAATGGCGCAGTTCTGTTCACTCGCGATGGAAAATCCGCGCACAGTTTTTCAAACCAAGTGGAAGCGGGCATGATCGGCATCAACGTTCCTGTGCCGTTGCCAGTTGGTTATTTCAATTTTGGGGGGCTTCGCCGCTCAAAATTTGGCGATGGGCATATGTTCGGCCCAGATGCTGCGCGTTTTTACACCAAAATCAAAACGGTTTCGCAACGCTGGCCTGATGCCGATGAAGCAGCAGCCGGCCTGTCACTGGCATTTGACTCCAAATAGTGCGACTACTGGCGCTACACCCCATGTCTTTGCGTTTGAAGCGCCAGTATTTGTGAAGTAAAAATATAGCGGCTGCACCCAATTAGGTGCAGCCGCTATACGTTCTTCTCTCTGGTTATCTCCAGCGGTCATTAACCTCCAAACCACTTGGCTGGCACTGTAACCAATTGCGGAAACAGCACCATCAGGAACATCACCCCAAACTCTGCGAGCATGAAGGGTAATACCCCTCGAGTGACTTCATCCATCTTCATCTTGCCAACCCCAGCAACCACATTAAGTACCACGCCAACTGGCGGAGTGATCAGGCCGATGGAGTTGTTGATGATGAACATCACACCAAAATACACTGGGTCAATTCCTGCGGCATACACCACGGGCATCAATACAGGCGTCAGGATCAAAATAGTCGGCGTCATATCCATCACGGTGCCCACAGCCATTACCAACATCATCAGCGCAATCATCAGCAATATCTTGTTGCCCATGAATGGCTCCACCAAGGCCACGACCATAGAAGGCAAGCCCGCTACTGTAATGAGCCACGCGCTGACCATCGCTGCTGCAATCAAAAACATCACTACAGCACTGATCTTGGCTGCGCTAACAAACACTGCATAGAGTTGGCGCACACTCAGCTCTTTATAGACGAATGCCGAAATGCAAAAGGCATAAACCGCTGCCGCCACTGCAGCTTCCGTCGGTGTAAAAACACCCATGCGCAGTCCAACCAAAATGATGACCGGCAACATCAGGGCCCAAACCGCTTCACGCGCAGCCAACCAGATTTCGCGTTTCGACTTACGCGGCGGTGGCTGAATCGTCTCCCGGCGAACCAACCAAGCCCAAGTCACCCACAGTGCGCCACCAATCAACATGCCCGGAACGATGGCAGCCATAAAGAGCTTAGAGATGGAGACATTCGCAGCAACCCCAAAGATTACCAAGCCAATACTGGGAGGGAGCACAGGCGCAATAATGCCTGCTGCTGCAATCAAACCGCCAGAGCGCGCTTTGTCATGCCCCGCCGAAACCATCATGGGCAACAACAATGCCGATAACGCAGCCGCATCAGCTACGGCAGAGCCCGACAATGCGGCCAGCAGACAGCCCGCCATAATGGTCACATAACCCAATCCACCACGCACATGCCCTACCAAAGTCAGCGCCAAATTGACTATCCGGCGCGACAATCCACCCGCATTCATGATCTCGCCAGCAAGCATGAAAAATGGAATGGCCAGTAATGGGAAACTGTCCGCACCACCAATCAAGTTTTGAGTCAGGATTTGCGCGTCAAACAAGTCCAGTTGCCACATCAGCGCCACGCCACTTAACAGCAAAGCAAATGAAATGGGCATACCGATGGCCATCGCCAACAACAATGTGCCCAGAAATACAGCGATGATCATTTGGTCTCGCTCCCAGATTGTGTTGAGATTGGTGGGTGCTCTTGTGCATGCAATGCATGCGAAAGCGCGGCGGCATCCTCCGTTTCCTGGATCGCGACCAACTCGCCTTCTGTCATGTTTCCACACAGCAAGCGCAGCAAGTCAACCGTCAGAAGCAGTGCTGCGCCAACGGCAAAGGCAATACCTGCCGCATAGACGATAGCCAAAGAGGCACCAGTCACAGGGGCCTGAACATCCCAGTTGATCCGTGTTTGCACCACACTGCCCTCAAACACCAGCCACACGATGTAGAGCATCAGCGAATAGCTAAGCAGCAGGCACAGTTTTCGCGCGGCCAAGGGCAAACGCACGACCAGCATGTCCACCCCCAAATGCGCCCTCTCGCGCAAGGCGACCACAGCACCTAAAAAAGTAATCCAGATGAAAAGCCAGCGCGAGACTTCCTCTGAAATCATGATCCCGGAATTGAAACCATAGCGCAGCACCACATTGCCGAATACCAACACCACCATAATCGCCAGCATGAGGGCGATCAGTCCATCAATGATTCGACAGACCCCGTCGATCCATTTATTCATCTGTTTGTCTCCTTACCAAGCGCTCTGCGGCGCCAAACAGCCACGCGGTTTTTCCTTTGCATAGGCCATGCACAACTCAGGAGGCACTGCTTTGAAAAACAATGCCTCCTTAAAACCCAAATAGCTCTCGCGATGCGTCAGCCTTGCCTTATACAGCCCGCACCATTTCAGTAACCGCACGCAATGCGGCTAAGTACGACTGTGGCCCCAAGCCCTGAATAGTGCCGCGCACGGCTGGGGAAATGATGGAATGCGCGCGCCAAGTCTCGCGTGCGGCGATATTGGACATATGCACTTCAATCACCGGAAAAGGCATGGCCTTGATCGCGTCATGCAGTGGAACGCCATGCTGGGTCAAACCAGCAGGGTTGACCAATGCCCCCTGCGCAGAATCAATATTCTGGTGCAGAAAATCAATCAACGCACCCTCGTGGTTAGACTGGATACTGGCCACTTCCACATTCAATTCAGCGGCCAGCTTGGCAATGCGCGCGTCTATTTCTGCGAGCGTAGTGGTGCCGTAGATATGCGGCTCCCGACGCCCAAACAGATTCAAATTGGGGCCATGCAGAACAAGTATTTTCATGTTGTGATTCACTGGTTTTGTTATTGTTGGCCGCGAATGCGTTGCAACTCATCGTTGTATAGCTTCACGATAGCTGGGTCGTACTGGCTGGCAAACTTATCCACCACCGGCTTGACGATTTCACGCATGCGCGAGACTTCCTGCGCGCTGATTTCATTGAATTCAGCGCCACGTTTTTTGAGCTCTTGCACTGCTGTACTCGCGGCCTCACGGCTGACTTGGCGCTGGTAAGCACGCGCTTCATCGGCTGCCTCATGCATCCATTGCTGCTCTTGCGGTGTCAACTGATCCCAGAATTTTTTACTGACCAACACAATATTGGCTGCATACACGTGGTTGGTTGCACTGACGTACTTTTGCACTTCATAGAACTTGTTAGACAAGATCACTGCAAACGGATTTTCCTGACCGTCCACAGCTTTGCTCTCCAAAGCGCCGTACAACTCTGCAAAGGGCAATGGCACAGGGTTGGCTTTGAAGGACTGGAACGTCTCCAAGAAAACAGGGTTGGGAATCACGCGGATTTTCAGGCCGGCCAAATCTTCCGGTTTGGTGATGGGGTGACGGCTATTGGTCACGTTGCGAAAGCCCAAATCCCAGTACCCCAAAGCGACCAATCCCTTTTCCGGCAATTTGCTGATCAGCGTTTGGCCAAGCGGGCCATCGAGCAGGGCATCGGCCTGCTCGAAACTACTGACAGCAAAAGGGAAATCAACCAGACCGAATTCCTTCACAATCCCAGCCAGCGACGTGGTAGCTGGCGCATACATTTGCTGCACCCCACCTTGCAATGCCGATTGCTGCTGTTGCTCGTTGCCCAACTGGTTGGAAGGGAATTCCTGCACTTTCATTTTCCCGTCGCTCTTGGCAGACAGGATTTCAGCAAAACGTTTGACGCCAAAACTGACCGGGTGATCGGTGTTGTTCAAATGGCCAAACCGGATAGTGCGTTCTTTTTGTGCCCATGCCGGAACGGCCAGAGCCAAGCAAATACCAGCAGTTGCGAGTGTGCGCAAGATATTCATGGGGTGTCTCCAAGTTATTGATAATGGGTCGATGCCTTCGCACCGGGTTGCATGCGCATCGACACAGCCGCATCATACACAAATGGAAAGATTTTCCAAAATGGAAATTTAATTCAAAATGGAATTTATTTTATTGTTTGATACAGTGATGGTCGTGCAGCACACAAAACCGTACAACGGCTCACCGCTGCAGATGTTGGAGAAGTTATGAGTGCTGTTATAGAGCGCAGCTTGCAGGTGTTGGAACACCTGGTTTCGCACCCACATGGGCGCCCCCTGTCTGCCTTGGCCGCAGACCTTGGTATACCTTTATCCGCCTCACACCGTTTGCTCAGCGAATTGGTGCGCTGCGGCTATGTCCGGCAAAACGAACGTGACGGGCATTACCTGCTCACAATCAAACTGGTATCGCTTGGACTGACTTTCCTGAGCAATTCAGGCATCGTGGATGTTGCGCAACCGCTGCTGGACGAATTGGCACAAACCTCTGGAGAATTGGTGCGTTTGGCCGTCGTGGATGGGGATGACCTGACCTTCGTGGCCAAATCTCAGGGAGCCACGCATGGCCTGCGATACGACCCCGACATGGGGTTGTCGGTCACCCTTTCGTGCAGTGCTGCAGGCCATGCATGGCTGTCAACCTTGTCGGAAGACCAAGCTCTGTCACTAATCGCCAAACAAGGGCTTGGAGCGCCTGAGCGCTTTGGCCCACGAGCGCCCACCAGCATCAAAGAAGTCATGGACTATGTCGCAGCAGCACGCCTGCAGGGGTTCAGTATGATTGACGAGGTGTTTGCCCCCGGCATGACAGCCATGGCCGCCCCGGTTGTGGGCACCGATGGCCATACCCTTGGAGTCATCACCATTGCAGGCCCCGCTGTACGACTGACACCTGAGCGCATGCGCACCTTAGGGCCCGTCATTCAAGCGACTGCGCAGCAGGTTTCCCGCGCCAGCGGTGCATCAGCCCTATTCAAACGCCAGACCTAAAACATCGGTACGCTCATGTAAACAACGCAGCGCTCCAGCTTTTAATGCTGCACGCGCCTTAGATAGCTCAGCACGCCACGCGCAGCCTGCACACCAGATGAGAGGCAGGCGGTCAACAAATAACCGCCGGTTGGGGCTTCCCAATCGAGCATCTCGCCGGCAAAAAATACACCCGGTATGGCGTTGCACATGCCTTGTGCATCCAACGCTTCAAAACGGACCCCACCTGCCGTGCTGATGGCCTCATCTATCGGCCGGGGTGCCACCACATTCAGCGGCGTAGCTTTGATGGTTTTCGCCAGCACATGCATATCACTCACCCCATCCTTGCCCAGCACCTCATACAGCAAACTGGCTTTGATGCCATCAAGACCCAGCCGCCCTTTGAGGTGGCTACTCAAACTGCGTGAGCCGCGTGGCTTGAACAATTCCTGCTGCACACGCTCGGCACTCCACTGTGGCAGCAAATCAAGGTAAAACTGTGCATGCCCATGCGTGTTGATGCGTTCGCGCAGCAATGCCGAAACGGCATAAATCAAGCTACCTTCAACGCCTGTTTGCGTGGCCACAAATTCACCTTGACGGGAAAACAACACACCTTGCTCATTCGCATACGTCAGCGCAATCGACTTGAATGCGCCGCCTGCAAAGCGCTCGGCAAACACAGGACTCCAGCCCTGTTGACGACCATCGAGCCAACCAAGATCAAAGCCGCAATTGGCTGGCTGCAAAGGCGCCACCTCCACACCACGTGCTTGCAACCATGGCACCCAAGCGCCATCAGAACCCAGTTTGGCCCAACTGCCACCGCCAGTGGCCAATACCAGCGCCTGGCAATGCACAACCTGTCGACCTTGCTCATTGTCAATGAGAGGGCGTCCGTCAGCATCCCAGCCACCCCAGCGGTGGCGCATATGGAAAACGACAGACTGCGCTTTCAGTCGCGCCAACCAAGCCCGCAGCAAGGGGGCCGCCTTCATGTCGGTAGGGAACACGCGCCCTGACGAACCGACAAAGGTATCGAACCCTAACCCCTTGACCCATGCCATCAATTCCGGAGCGCCCCATTGCTGCAACCACGGCTGCAATTGCTTGCTACGGGCGGCATAACGGCTGACAAAATGCTCAAAATCTTCCGAGTGTGTCAGATTCAAGCCGCCTTTACCTGCCATCAAGAACTTGCGTGCCACCGATGGTTTGCTCTCGAACACATGCACCGACAAACCCGATTGCGCCAACTGCTCAGCCACCATCAAACCGGCAGGGCCGCCGCCCATGATGGCCACATCACATGCCAAAGTCGGCAAAGTGGCACTGGGCACTGAATCGCAAGAGGTGGTCGGCGTTGGCAATGGGCACATGGTAGAAACGTCCGCTCAAAAATCCGTTACGGATTGCCAGCACAGCCCAAGCCGTGCGTGGCCAAAGGGTGCGCAGAATACCACGCCAGTGCCCCCCCGATAACCTGACTATCTGGCCACGCACCTGGCAACATCAACGGGCAGTGAGATGCTGCGCCAAAAAGTGCTCCATGGCTTCATAGAACTCGAACTTGTTTTCATCGTTATGAAAACCATGGCCTTCGTTGTCTTTAACCATGTACTCGACCTCCACGCCGCGTTCGCGCAGTGCTTGCACTACCTGATCGCTTTCAGCTTTGTTGACACGCGGGTCTTGCGCGCCTTGCGCGATGAACAATGGCGTCTTGATCTTGTCAACATGCAGCGCAGGCGATGTTGCAGTCAAGCGGTCTTTGTCTTTCACGGGGTCACCGACCATGTCTTGCATCATGGTCAGCATCGGCTTCCAATAAGGTGGAATGGTGCCCATGAAGGTGAACAAATTCGACACGCCCACGTAATCGACGGCTGCAGCATACAAGTCTGGCGTGAAGGTAATGCCAGCCAAAGTCGCATACCCACCATAGCTGGCGCCATAAATGGCAATGCGTTGAGGGTCTGCAATGCCTTGGGCGATCAACCACTGCACGCCATCCGTGATGTCGTCTTGCATGGCCAAGCCCCATTGGCCAAACCCAGCCTCCCAAAATGCACGACCGTAACCAGTGGAGCTGCGGAAGTTGATCTGCAATACGCCATAACCACGGTTGGCCAGAAACTGCACTTCAGGGTTGTAACCCCAACTGTCGCGCGCCCAGGGGCCACCATGCGGATTGACGATGATGGGCAGATTCTTGCCTTCTGCACCTTTAGGCAAGGTGAGGTAGCCGTGAATCGTCAAGCCATCGCGACTGGTGAATTGGATGGACTGCATGTGCGCCATCTCCGTCTCAGGAATCAACGGATTGATTTCTGCCAGCTTGGTCAGCACGTCTGCGGCTGCATCGTACAGATAGCGAGCACCAGCCGTGCGGTCATTGTGGGCAGCCACCACAAACAAGGTCTCGTCTTTGTTGTGCGATTGCAGACTCACCTCGTAGCCTGGCAATTGGGCTTTGAGTTTTTCGTAGAGAGTGCGGCTGGCCTCGTCAAAGAAATGCAATTGGACCTTGTCGGTTTCATAGGCCGCCACAGTCATGACTTTGCGTTTGCTGGAGTAGCCTACGCTGGCCAAATCCACGGCATCAACGCCAAACACATATTCCTCAGCATCAGGTCGGGCAGGATCAATGCACACAAAAGCGACCTTGTCGCGACCGCGGTTGCTCATCAAATACAACTGCTGGTTGTCAAAGCTGAAAAAAGCAGGGCTCACACTCGTGCGGTAATCGGTCGTAATCAGCGGGCGGAAATCCTCATCCTCCCGATCACGGTAAAGCAAACTGGTGCTTAAACCATCGGTGGTTGTCGCAGCGCGCACGCGCCCTGCATGGTCTGTTGCCCAGCCCACAATATTGCCGGGATTCTCGGCCACGCGCACCGCGTCACCCGTATGGATGTTGATACGGTACACATCAAACACTTCAGGATTGCGGTGGTTGTGGCCAATGAGCACATGATCGGGGTCATCTTCCAAGTCATCCTCAATACCTGCACGCACTTGTGCAAACGGCGTCAGATCGGTCACTTTTCCAGTGTGCACATTCACCGCCAGGACATGAAAATTCTCATCGCCACCAAAATCTTTTTGGTAGAGCACCACATCACTGCCTTTAAAAAAGTAACCCGCAATATCACGCGCGCTTTCCTGTGTCAGTTGGCGGGGTTGCCCCACCACGGCGCTGCCCTCCAAAGCCTGCACAAAAATGTTCATTCGTGGAGGCTGTCCATCCACGCTGGCAGGCTTCATGAAGCCAAGAGTTTTGCCATCGTCTGAAAGACGAAAGGCCGCTTGTTCAGGGTTGCGAAAAAAATCACGTAAAGGGAACTGGGGGGCAACTTGAACAACACTGTCAATGGTCACGGGTTTCTCCTGAGGTTAACGGCACACACCATGCAAAGCACAGACAATAGCGCCTTTTGCGCACCACGATAAAGGAAAATCCATGCCCACAATGGAGCCCGGTAATCATCAGCTCACCATGACCGTGTTGATGATGCCCGATATGGCCAATTTTTCAGGCAATGTTCACGGCGGCCAGATTCTGAAGCTGCTTGACGAAGTCGCCTACGCCTGCGCCAGCCGATACGCAGGCACCTATGCAGTGACCATGTCGGTTGATCAAGTGGTCTTTCGCCAGCCTATTCACGTAGGGGAATTGGTGACATTCCTGGCGTCAGTCAACTACGCAGGACGGACATCCATGGAAATCGGCATCAAGGTTGTGACCGAAAACGTGCGCGAACGCAGCGTGCGCCACACCAACAGTTGCTTCTTCACGATGGTGGCCATGGGCGATGACGGCAAACCCACACCAGTGCCCACACTCTCGCCACAGACCCCGGACGAAGTGCGCCGTTATCACCAGGCGCAGCAACGGCGTCAACTGCGTCAAGAGCTTCAAGAGCGTTACCAATCCATCAGCCAGTCAAGCTAATCCCTACCACCGCAATGCGTTTTTTGGGGCCTTGCCGATCGGTCTGGAGCCCAAAAGACGTGCTGTTGTGTTAAAAATCCTCGCCGGGCAGATGGCCCGACTCAGGATTTTCCCAGCATCGCATGCTTTTGTACTCCAACGCGGTCTGCGTGGAGATCGTAAACACGTTCTTAAACCTTTTAGGAGCCGCGTCCAGCCATGCTTGATTTACCTCCCTCATCAGGCCGCACCAATGGTACACCGGCGATATCAGACCGTGCCCGCAACTTGGCAGCGCTGGCCCAAGACACAACATGGGATGTACTGGTTATTGGCGGCGGCGCAACTGGCTTGGGTATTGCCCTGGATGCAGCCAGTCGAGGCCTGAAAGTAGCGTTGGTCGAAGCACATGACTTTGCCAAAGGAACCTCATCGAAGGCGACTAAACTCGTGCACGGCGGCGTGCGCTACTTAGCGCAAGGCCATATCGCTTTGGTCAAAGAAGCCCTGCACGAACGTGCTGTGCTGCTCGCCAATGCGCCTCATTTGGTTCAACCAGTTCCCTTTGTAATGCCGACCTACCATTTCTGGGAGTCGGCCATGTATGGCACTGGTTTGCGCATGTACGACGCACTGGCGGCAAGCGACCGCCTGCCGCCAACCGAATCGTTAAGCAAAGCACAGACAGAAGACCTTTTGCCCAACGTGAACCGTGCCGGGCTACGCGGCGGCATCCGCTACTGGGATGCGCAGTTTGATGACGCACGCTTGGCAATTGCTCTGGCCCGCACAGCCGCGCAACACGGGGCATTGGCCATCAATTACATGGCCGTCACCGACCTGTTGCACAACAGCCAAGGGCTAGTGGCTGGCGCCCACGTGAGAGACGCCGAAACCGGCCAGCAGTTCACGCTACAAGCGCGCTGTACCATCAATGCCACCGGTGTGTGGGTTGACCACATTCGCCAATTTGACGAAAGAGATGCGGAGGCTGCGGTCACCCCCATGGTCTCTCCAAGCCAAGGTTCACACCTGGTGGTTGAGCGCCATTTCTGGCCTGGTAACAATGCGTTGCTGGTGCCAAAAACAAGTGATGGCCGTGTGCTGTTTGCTGTGCCATGGCTAGGCCATGTGATTTTGGGCACCACTGACCATCCCCGCACAGATAGTCCAATCGATCCAATGCCTACGCCAGCAGACGCTGGTTTTATTCTGCAAGAAGCCGCACGCTATCTGGCGCACCCGCCAACCAAAGCGGATGTGCGTAGCCAGTGGGCAGGTTTGCGCCCTTTAGTGCGCCCTGTGCAAGCCACATCTCAAGGCAATACGAAAAGCCTGAGTCGCGAACACACTGTACACATTTCGGCACATGGCCTAGTCAGTGTGACCGGTGGAAAGTGGACGACCTACCGCGCCATGGCCGAAGATGTGATACGCCAATGCCAGATGGCCAACCTGATCCCGGTGAAATTGCCTTCTTGCCAAACAACCCGTTTGCCGCTTGTCGGCAGCCCAGGAGCCTCCGTAAGTGCTGATCGGACGCACACTCTCCAACAACCTCCGGGTTTGGCGCAATATGGGCAAGAAGCCGCCATCGTGCAGGCATTGCCTGGCGCTGACCAACGCGTACATTGCAAAACCACGTTGACTGAAGCGATGGTGCGTTTTGCAGCACGCCATGAATATGCCCGCACGGTTGAAGACGTGCTGGGACGCCGCTCGCGGCTGTTGTTTCTGGATGCGGCACAAGCCATACAGGCCGCACCACGTGTCGCCGAAATCCTCGCAGAAGAACTGGACCATCCCGTCGACACCACGGCATTTCTCACGCTAGCAGCGCAATACCAACTGGTCTGATGAGAGACTGGAAAAAGTCAGCCCGTTGCCATGATCTGCCGCACCATTGGTAACGCCCGATCGACTAATTGAGGCAAGGTCAAGCAGTCACAAGCGAGCACCTGGCGTGTGGGCATACTGCGCAGCCACGTGATCTGACGCTTGGCCAGTTGCCGCGTAGCCGCCTGCGCTTGCGCAATCCATTCATGTTCAGGCACAACGCCGTCACGCATTTGCCATGCTTGGCGGTAGCCTACTGCGCGAATCGCGGGCAACTGCGCATGCAGTTTTGGGTTGGCGCGCAACCGGTCCACCTCGGCCAAAAAACCGTCTCGCACCATCGCATCAAAACGCTGGTCGGTACGCGCATGCAGCCAGCTGCGTTCGTTTGGCTCCAGCGAGAGCAGGCGTTGGGCAATCCATTCGTTTTGCCATGACAAGTCGCGTTGCGAGCGCTGCTGTAATTGCGACAAAGGCTCACCACTGACCAGCCACACTTCCAGCGCTCGCTGGATACGCTGCGCATCACGCGGTGCCAGACGCTGTGCCGTTTCAGGATCCACCTCAGCCAACCAAGCATGCATAGCCGGCCAGCCTTGTTGCTGCGCACGCGCCTCCAGCTGCGCACGCACTGGCGCATCGGCTTGCGGCAACGGATCAAGCCCGTTGAGCATGGCATGCAAATACAGCATCGTGCCGCCCACCAGAATCGGGAAAGCACCACGGGCCAAAATACCATCCACCGCGAGCTCGCAATCGCGCACAAAATTTGCAGCGCTATACGGTTGATCAGGCTCGCGGATATCAATCAAATGGTGCGGAACTTGTGCCAGCTCTTGCGCTGTGGGCTTGGCCGTGCCGATGTCCATCCCTTTGTACACCAGTGCAGAGTCCACACTGATCAGTTCCACCGCAGAGTCGGCTTGCAATGCCTTGGCCAGCTCCAGTGCCAGAGCCGATTTGCCGCACGCGGTAGGGCCTGTCAAGACAAAAAACGGCTTGCTGAGCAAGCCGTTTTCTGGGGAAGTCAAAGAGTTAGACATCCTGCTTTTTCGCTTGCGCCGATTTACACCACGCCTTGCGCCAACATGGCGTCAGCCACTTTCACAAAGCCCGCAATATTTGCCCCTTGAATGTAGCTTACGGTGCCATCGTCACGACGGCCATACTCCAGGCAAGCCTGATGAATGCCACGCATGATTTCAAACAAGCGTTGATCCACCTCCTGGCGTGGCCAAGCTAGGCGGGCTGCATTCTGGCTCATTTCCAGACCCGATGTTGCCACCCCACCCGCGTTGCTGGCCTTGCCTGGCGCAAACAACACACGTGCCGCTTCGAATGCTTTGGCCGCTTCAATGGTCGAAGGCATATTCGCGCCTTCCGCCACACACACCACGCCGTTGGCGATCAATGTCTTGGCGTCATTTTCATCAAGCTCGTTTTGCGTTGCACATGGCAGTGCCACTTCGACCGGCACATGCCAAGGGCGTTTGCCCTCCAGATACTGCGCGCCGACTTTTTCGGCATAGTCCTTCACCCGGCCATACTGCTCATTCTTGATTTCCATCAAGATCGCCAGCTTCTCAGGTGTAAAGCCTTCAGGGTCATACACAGTCCCTGCAGAGTCTGAGCATGTCACAACATCTGCACCCAAGGCCATGGCTTTTTCGATGGCGTACTGCGCCACATTGCCTGAGCCAGACACCGACACTTTCATGCCCTGGAACGATTTTTTGGACTCGTTGAGCATTTCCTCTGCGAAATACACTGTGCCATAGCCTGTAGCTTCTGGGCGAATCAACGAACCGCCCAAATGCAATGGTTTACCAGTGAACACGCAATCGGCCCGATTGGTGAGTTTTTTGATGTAACCGGTCATGAAGCCAATTTCGCGTGCGCCCACACCAATATCGCCTGCAGGTACGTCCGTATCAGCGCCGACATGGCGTACCAGTTCAGACGCAAATGCCTGGCAAAAACGCATGATCTCGCCTTGGCTTTTGCCTTTAGGATCGAAGTCAGAACCGCCCTTTGCGCCGCCCATGGGCAAAGTAGTCAGCGCATTTTTGAACGTTTGCTCAAATGCCAGGAATTTCAACACCGACAAATTCACCGAAGGGTGGAAACGCAAACCGCCTTTGTACGGGCCAATGGCCATGCTGTGTTGGATGCGGAAGCCGCGATTGACCTGTACCTGGCCTTTGTCATCCACCCAGCTGACTCGGAAAATGATGATGCGCTCTGGTTCAACCAAACGCTCAAGCAACCCCTGACCCGCATATTTCTGATTGCTGGCAATGAAAGGCCACAGGCTTTCAAACACCTCCGTGACCGCTTGATGGAATTCAGGTTGGAGCGGGTTGCGCGCGGCAACATGGTCAAGAAACTGCTGCATGGACAGATCGGACATAGGAATTTCCTTTGTTGGTTGTTTTTTCAGTTGCAATACGTGCCTTGTCTCATTCAAACTGGCGCGGCACGCCCTATAGGTTTCACCTGTCTCTGGCTGATTGACGCCGATAAAAAAGCCCCTTTGTGCGGAGCTTTTTGGGCTGGCTGCGGTGGCAAATGCGGTAGCACTCGCCGTCATGGAACCGGCTACTCAAGGTGGTTTGCCAAGCCCGTATAACTGGCTTGGCACAAACGCGGCACTTAGACGCGTTTGCGGTATTCGCCAGTGCGCGTATCGATTTCGATGCGATCGCCTTGGTTCACGAACAAAGGCACGGCCACTTCAAAACCTGTCGCGATTTTGGCTGGTTTGAGCACCTTGCCTGATGTGTCGCCTTTAACAGCGGGCTCAGTCCAAGTGATTTCACGCTCAACACCGGTTGGCAATTCCACAGAAATGGCTTTTCCATCATAGAAAACCACTTCGGCTGTCATGCCTTCTTCCAAGTAGTTCAACGCATCTTCCATGTTGCCTGCTTCCACTTCGTACTGGTTGTACTCAGCGTCCATCCAAACATACATCGGATCAGCAAAGTAAGAGTAGGTGCACTCTTTCTTTTCCAAGATCACGTTGTCAATTTTGTCATCCGCTTTGAACACAACTTCGGTGCCCATATTGGACAGCAACGCCTTGAGCTTCATACGCACAGTTGCTGCGCCACGGCCGCCACGTGCGTACTCAGTCTTCAATACGATCATTGGGTCCTTGCCATGCATGATGACATTACCCGCACGGATTTCTTGTGCGATTTTCATAAAAAGTGTCAGTTTTGAGAGGAAAGAAGCCAGCAAACGCAGCCATTGCGCGTCCCCAAAGCTTCTAAAAGATGCAACGCCTTCTCTGGCGCGCAAACACGGTCGATGCACCCCATCTAGCCGCAAGCCAAGGCAAAAAGCCTTTCATCTGCGCCCGAACAAACGATGCAAAACGCGCTATTTTAGCCGTTCATCGCGATAAAAGACAAAAACATCCTATCGCGCACGGCTGCTCCACCTCACTCAGCCTTGAGTAACAGCGGGTAGAATGCACGTTTGGCTCTATCGTGCCCAGTGGGCACTCGCTAGGCAACCGCCACGCCAGTTGCCCCGTTATCACACTTCTTTTTTACGCCTGCTCCGTTTTTCATGCGCTGCACCTTCTTTGTTTCCTTCGCTCTGGCCTGTCCGGTGGATTTGCCGCAGGCCACTGCGTGGGTGCAGGCTCAGCGGCTTGATGCAGAAACACAATTCGCCCAAACCCGGCGGCAGACTACGCGCGATCGAATTTGATGGCGCCATAACGCTGCTCCCCTTTTTGGCACTGGTAACCAAAAGCTGAGATTCCCCTCAGTCAATCCTCCAGCCAGCCGATCTGATTCCTTGCACGCAGCGTCAGCGCCGACACTCACTGCGGCAGCCCTGCACTGCCACACCAATGAACACCTTTTGCGCCTCGTGTGCTGAACACCAGCACCAGCGTGCCATGCTTGAGCCTGATTGAACCGCCATGTCTAACGAAAAAAGCCCTGCTACAGCTAACGATTACCGCAGCAAACTGAATCTGCCCGACACCCCATTTCCCATGCGTGGTGACCTGCCCAAGCGCGAACCAGCATGGATTGCCAAGTGGGAAGAACAAGGGCTGTACCAGAAGTTACGCGCAGCGCGCAAAGGCCAGCCCTTGTTTGTGCTGCACGACGGCCCCCCCTATGCGAATGGACAAATCCATATGGGCCATGCTGTCAACAAAATCCTCAAGGACATGATCGTCAAATCCCGCCAGCTCGATGGTTTTGACGCGGCCTACATTCCTGGCTGGGACTGCCATGGGCTGCCCATTGAAAATGCCATCGAAAAGCTGCATGGACGCAACCTCAGCCGCGATGACATGCAAGCCAAAGCGCGCGCATTCGCGCAGGAGCAAATTGACCAGCAAATGGCTGGCTTCAAACGCCTTGGTGTTTTGGGCGATTGGGACAACCCCTACAAAACGATGAACTTTGCCAACGAAGCTGGCGAGTTGCGCGTGCTGAAAAAGGTCATGGAAAAAGGGTTTCTGTACCGTGGCCTCAAGCCCGTCTACTGGTGCTTTGACTGCCAGTCATCCTTGGCTGAGTTCGAGATTGAATACGCAGACAAGAAATCCGATACGTTGGACGTGGCCTTCAAAGCCAACGATCCACAAGCCTTGGCAAGTGCCTTTGGCTTACCGACCTTGCCAGACGCCGCTAAAGATGCCTTTGTCGTGATCTGGACAACAACAGCGTGGACCATTCCAGCCAATCAGGCCCTGAACTTAAACCCTGAAATCGACTATGCACTGGTCGATACAGCCAAGGGCTATTTACTGCTGGCACTGCCCCTCGTAGAAAAGTGCCTTGAGCGTTTCGCCCTTGAAGGCAGCATCGTGGCAACCGTAGCAGGCAAGCAACTGGCCAACTTGCAATTTCAGCACCCCCTCTACGAGGTAGATGCAGGCTACCGCCGCTTAGCGCCAGTAATCTTGGCCGACTACGCCACTGCAGACGACGGTACCGGTATCGTGCACTCTGCGCCAGCCTATGGGGTCGATGACTTCAACTCCTGCATGGGCTATGGCTTCAAACACACTGAGATCTTGACACCCGTGCAATCGAACGGTGTCTATGCAGCCGATCTCCCGCTATTTGGCGGCCAGTACATCTGGAAAGCCGTTCCCGTCATTCTTGATGCGCTCAAACTGGCTGGTCGCTTGATGGCAACCCAAACCATCTCGCACAGCTACCCACATTGCTGGCGCCATAAAACACCCGTGATCTACCGTGCAACAGCGCAATGGTTTGTCCGCATGGACGAAGGCGAAGGCCTGTTCGCCAAGGAAAAGCCTGCCATATCGTTGCGCGCTACAGCCTTAGCGGCCATTGAGCAAACCAACTTCTACCCGGCCAACGGCAAAGCGCGTTTGCACGACATGATCGCCAACCGGCCAGACTGGGGCATTTCACGCCAGCGCAACTGGGGGGTGCCCCTGCCGTTCTTTCTGCACAAAGAAACAGAACAACTGCACCCACGTACCTTAGAGCTTTTTGACAAAGCCATTGCCATTGTGGAAGAAGGCGGCGTTGAGGCTTGGAGCCGCACCACGCCTGAAGACATTCTGGGCGCCGAAGAAGCGGCGCAATACAACAAAGTCAATGACATTCTGGATGTGTGGTTTGACTCAGGCTCAACCTTCTCACACGTACTGCATGGCACACACGCTGCGTATGGCCACCCACATGGCCAAGAGGCCGATCTCTATTTAGAAGGCCATGACCAGCACCGTGGCTGGTTCCACAGTTCTTTGCTGCTATCGTCTGCATTGAATGGTCGCGCACCCTATAAAGGCTTATTGACACACGGGTTCACCGTAGACAGCCAAGGCCGAAAAATGAGCAAATCGCTGGGTAACGGCATTGAGCCTGATGCCGTCAGTAAAAAGCTCGGCGCAGAAATCATTCGCTTGTGGATCGCTTCAAGTGACTACTCAGGCGACATCGCAGGCGATGACAAAGTGCTGGCCCGCGTCGTGGATTCATACCGCCGCATTCGCAACACCTTGCGCTTTTTGCTGGCCAACACCAGCGACTTCAACCCAGCCACAGACGCCGTGCCACTAGAGCAGTTGCTTGAAATCGACCAGTATGCACTGGCACGTGCCGCCGCCTTGCAAGAAGACATTTTGGCGCACTACAAAGTCTATGAATTTCACCCAGTCGTAGCCAAATTACAGGTGTATTGCTCAGAAGACTTGGGCGCGTTCTATCTGGATGCGCTCAAAGACCGTCTCTACGTGACGCAGGAAAACAGCCTTGCGCGACGCAGTGCCCAAACAGCGCTTTGGCACATCACCCACGCCATGCTGCGCTGGATGGCACCATTCCTGTCCTTCACCGCTGAAGAGGCTTGGCCCATCTTTGCGCCAGGCCAAAGCGAGAGTATTTTCATCGAAACTTTTTACCACATCCCAACCACAGCGAACGCAGACGGGCTGTGCGAGAAATGGGAGCGCATCCGCGCCATCCGTGATGTGGCCAACAAGGAAATTGAAGCGGTGCGCACAGAGGGCCATCTAGGCTCATCACTGCAAGCAGCCATCACCATCACGGCTACGCCTACGGACTATGAACTACTGACCAGCTTGGGCGAAGACCTCAAATACGTGTTCATCACCTCGCAAGCCCAAGTCGTACCTGGCCAAGCCCTGTCCGTGGCAGTTGCCCTTGCGCCTGGCAAAAAATGCGCAATGACATGGCACTACAGCGAAACAGTTGGGCAAGATACCGAGCATCCTGAGCTATCAGCCCGCGCCATCAGCAACCTGTACGGTTCAGGTGAAGTGCGGCATATTGCCTAATACCCCTCCTGACATGTGTTTGATTGGACTGCATTCAAAGCAGCCAATTGAACGCATGCCTTAACATTTTGCTTGCCCGTGCGTATTTGCTCAGTGGCACAACAACACCTGCTCGCTTTGTAGCGCTTGCAGCGCGCCCCTGCTTAATTTCATGGGTGGGCGTGTCAAGGGCCACGGGTGGGCCACTCTTCGCACACCGAATCCAGAGCCAATCAACATTCGCAGCGCATACCCCGCATTGCGAATGTTGATTGGCTCTTTTCGTATTCACGCACGCCTTGCGTCGTATTCCCTATCGCCTGTGACCATGCCCACAAGAGGCTAGCAAACGCTTGTTGCGTGGAATATCACATGGATAAAAACACGTGAAATTCACCAATTTCAGGGATAGCCAATTCCTCTGGTCAATGCTAAAAACGCCTCAGCAGCAAGAACACGGCAATAACGCTGAGGTATTGAGATTGACTAGAAAAACAAACGCAGAGACTGTTTTTTCCTTTAATCAAGACGCTAACTGTGAATCTAGTGTTTACGAATTGGCCTTAATGGCATTCAAGTGCCTACAACCACGAACGCACTAAACGCAATACCATGCCAATGCCAACTGTTGTTTTCATCAAAACCTGTTTGGCGCCTCTTGCGAACAAGATGCGCTGGAACATAACGAATCAGACCAATAGTCACTTATGTTTGTCAATTTTGTGTTAATCTCGTTTCATATGATGCAACGCCGGAGTTGGCGACTGCCTCGTGGCAAAGGATGTCCTACATGAGTGCCAAACTCAGCAAACACGATTTACTTGATCCTCCTGACTTATCGAGAACCGATAAGCACGATCATGCGTTTGCCGTTGAACCGGGCACATGGATGGGCTATGCCGACGGCACTGTCATCTTTATCAATCAGACATGGCAAAGTTTCGAGGCTCCCGAAATAGCTGGAGCAAAGCAAAATACCCACTGGCTAACAATCCTGCATCCTGAAGACATCGACCAGGCTCAAGCCGCCTGGATTGCAGCAACACAAAAGAACGCCCCCCTGCATATCAAATGCAGACTCTCGACACCTGCGGGTTGGCAATGGCATTGGATGTGCAGCATTGCCTTGCCAGCCCAAATTGCCCAAAACGCCTGGCAAATAACGGCAACCCCAGTACAAGCCAGGAACGACGACGTACAGTCCTTGACGCAAGAGCTGCAAAATTACCGAAACATGCTCGATGCCAGCGTCGACTGCATCAAAATGCTCAGCCCCGAAGGGCGGGTACTGCACATGAATGCGGCCGGTTGCCGCGCGTTAGGGGTAAGCGAATCAGAAGGGTTTGGTCAGCGATGGCTGGATCTTTTACCTCAGGAAGTCCGTGCAGCGGGCCTTCGCGCGTTGAACCGTGCCGCTCGCCAAGGCAAAAAGACGCAATTCGCTGGCATGAGCGTCTCGGGTGGGAAAACCCAATATTGGGACAACGCACTGTCTCCGGTTGTCAATGCACAAGGAGAAATCACGGCCATCTTTTGCCTGTCTCGGGATGTCACGTTGCAGCGACAAGCCGAAAAGCGGCTGCGTATTGCCAGCGAAGTCGACGCTTTAACAGGCTTGCCCAATCGCCGAGTGTTACAGGCACAGCTGACGCGGAGCCTGCGCAAACACAACGACAGCCGCCAGTTCGTAGGCTTGATGCTGCTGGATCTGGACCATTTCAAGCACGTTAACGATACGTTAGGGCATGTAGCTGGAGACCATTTGCTACGTGCACTCTCCAAACGCCTGCAGGCATGCCTTCCGGATAGTGCCTTTATCGCCCGATTAGGGGGGGATGAATTCGCCATCGTGTACTCAGGATTTACCCATATCCGTGAGTTCCTGGAGTTGGCGCGCCATGTTCATCATCAGATTGACGCCCCTGTCACCTATGCAGGAAAACTAATCAACGGCGGCATGAGTATTGGTTGCGCACTATATCCACGCGATGCGCAAGACCTTTCTGGCTTATTAAAAGCTGCAGATACCGCACTCAACGACATCAAGGCCGGTGGGCGCGGCGGTGTGCAGATGTACAGCATCAAGATGATGCAATCGGCCATCCGAGCGGCTGATCAACTTGAACGTTCTCGCCAAATTGTGAGAGACAAAGCCATTGAGCCGCATTACCAGCCCAAAGTCACGCTGGCCGATGACCGCGTCATTGGCTTTGAAGCATTGTTGCGATGGCGCGACGCATCCGGCCTGCACTACCCACGCGGTGTAGAGGAGGCGTTCAAAAACTACGACGCAGCCACAAAAATCAGCGAACAAATGCGCCAAAAAGTCTTCTCTGATATGGCCCGCTGGTACCAACAAGGATTGCCCTTACTGCCTATCTCGCTCAATGCAGCACCGGTAGAATTTTTACGTGATGATTACGCCGAACGTTTGCTCCATAGCATTCAGCAATTTGGCTTACCGCCAACGCTGGTGGAGATCGAAGTCACCGAACACAGCCTGACTGAACGCAATGCCGAGTACGTCGGCAGATCCTTGAACGTATTGAAAAAAGCTGGGGTTCGCATTGCGCTGGATGACTTTGGCACAGGCCACTCCTCTTTTGCCAACTTGCGCGATTATCCGGTCGACTGCATCAAGATCGACCGCGATTTCATTCACCGTATGCAAGACGAAACGGTGATTGCCGCCATTGTGAAAGCCGTATGCCAACTCGGCCCCGCATTGAATTTACAAATCATTGCCGAAGGCGTTGAAACGCGCCAGCAATGCAACGCGCTGCTGACTGTAGGTTGCGAAGTTGGCCAAGGCTTCCTGTTCAGTCCAGCCATGCCTGCCGAAGCTGTGGAGAAAATGCTTGCTGATTGGAAGCAGCGCTTTCAATTGCTGCCGCCCCAAGCCCCGCCAATAGACAGCCACAATAAGCTGCATCGCATCCGTTAGGGTGGTCAAGCTTAATCAAGGGTAGCCTGAAAACCGCGTCTCGCGTTAATAGTGATACGCGCAGCGGGATCCTGACGGTAAAAGCGCGACAACAGCGAATACCATGCAGGATGCCATTGCTGCAAAGGTAGCGGATCGATGAAAAACGCCTCAGAACTGACCGCAAAAAATTCCACCGTGTCTTCTGCTGCGTAGGCATCAAGTGGTAGCCCCTGGTAGACCGCCTGCCCTTGCGCTGAGTCAGGATCGACGTCCAGCCCTATAGCGGCATCGAGCAACTCCACGGTTCTTGCAAAGCGCTGCCAAGCAGCCTCCAACGTATGGAGCCATTGTTCAGGATCAATTCCTGTTCCCCTCAAATAGGGCATACCATCCGCAGCCCCGTGGGCCATATCCAGCTTGTGGGCAAATTCATGAATCACGACATTACTGTGTAACGCCCGTTCCTGAGCCTGTTCAGGCTCAGGAACGGGCTGCACAGCCTCCCAAGACAAAATGATCGGCCCGCCCTCCCAAGTTTCTCCATAAGTCACCGCTCGCTGTCGATGCACCACCCCACTGCCATCAACATGGCTATGTGCAGTAATAAAGGCGTGCGGGTAAACAAGCACCCCGCTCCAGCCTTCATACCACTGCTCTCCCAAGTACAAAATGGGCAATGAAGCCTGCATCGAAATGCACAACGCCATGGCATCGGTCACTTGTAGACCACCAACACCATCCCACGTTTTACTGGCTAAAAACCAAGCGCTTTTGCGTTTAAGCGCAGCTTGCTCTTGAGACGTCAAACCATGCAAGAAAGGCATACTGCGCCACAAATCATTCCAAAGCGAATCGTCGATCTGCGATTGCACACGCCGCACTTGCTTTTCACTTGCACCTTGCCCCATTAACCATTTCCACATACCGCCTCCTTCACTTGCATGGGTTGCACACGTACGGCTTTACCTCTCAGCCATACAAATGCAACTCATTCTGTTTTAAGATGCCGCTGCTGCGCAGCCTTCACTTCTGATCGGACTGCATCTCTGGCATTCGCTCCATGCACTCCATCGCCCGTTTCTTTATCCGTCGCCCCATTGCCTGCGTCATGCTGGCCATTGCCATGGTCCTCGCAGGCTTACTGGCTTGGCGCATGCTTGCCGTGGCCCCTTTGCCGCAGGTCGACTTCCCTGTCATTGAGGTCCGAGCCAACCTGCCTGGAGCCAGCCCGGAAAGCATGGCCAGCACCGTTGCGGCGCCACTTGAGCGAGCCCTTGGCGCCATTGCGGGCGTAACCAAAATTCAATCCAACAGCAATCAAGGCTCGGCCCGCGTGACTTTGGAATTTGCCTTCGATCGCAACATCAACGAGGCCGCACGCGAAGTACAAGCGGCCATCAATGCTTCGCGCAGTCAACTCCCTGCAGGCATGTCAGGCAACCCCACCTACACCAAGGTCAATCCCTCACAGGCGCCGATCATGGCGCTGGCCTTGAGTTCGACATCGCTGCCAGCAGCTGCGCTCTATGACAATGCATCGACCATTTTGGCGCAAAAAATCGCACAAATCACCGGCGTAGGGGAGGTCACGGTCGATGGATCTTCCTTGCCTGCAGTGCGCGTGCAGCTAGACGCAGCAGCCTTAATCCACAAGGGATTGTCGATGGAGGATGTGCGCCGCGCCATCAATGGCGCCAATGCATGGCGCCCACTGGGGCAAGTAGAAACTGGCAGTCAACGCTGGCAACTGGCACTGTCATCAGGCATGCGTACGGCAGAAGATTTCGAGCAATTGATCGTGCACCAAAACGCAGGGGCAGTTGTGCGCCTACGCGATGTGGCGGTGGTGAGCGACTCCGTAGAAAACCGCTATACCGCTGGCTACCACAACCGCAATGCAGCAGTGATCTTGCTGATCAGTCGCCGGCAAGATGCCAACATCGTCCAAACGATTGATGCTATTCATGCCGCCATGCCGCAGTTGCAGGCACTCCTGCCTGCTGATACCAACTTATCGGTCGTCATGGACCGCTCACCCGGCATTCGCGCAACTTTGAGCGAAGCGCAATGGACACTGGTCTTAACCTGCTTGCTGGTGGTAGCTGTCGTGTGGGCATTTTTAGGCAGCTTGCGCAGCGCCTTAATCCCTGCGGTTGCCCTGCCAATTTCACTGATAGGTGCATTCATCATCATGTGGTGGCAAGGCTTTTCCCTCAACAACCTCTCACTCATGGCATTGATTGTCGCCGCTGGTTTGGTGGTCGATGACGCTGTGGTTGTGCTGGAAAATGTGCAACGGCATTTGCACAAGTACCGGCCTGTATTGCCGCACACACCGCCATACTCGCACGCCAACCTACCCCACAATAAAAGTAGAAGCCGTTTTGGCGTATGGCGCGCCGCCTTGCGGGGCGCCTCGGAAGTAGGCCCAACATTGATCGCGATGAATGCGGCTTTGGTAGTGGTCTTCATCGCCATTCTGTTCATGGGTGGCGTGGTCGAGAAGCTGTTCCGGGAGTTCTCCATCACATTGGTGGCTGCCATTGTTCTATCGCTTTTGGTTTCAATTAGCCTCACACCAGCACTGTGCGCGCACACCTTATCGCCTCGTAATCACGCAAGCAGCCATCCTTTCGTGCTGCATGGCCAGGCACTCTTCGCAGATTTCAAAGCCATGTACGCCCTGACCTTGGCATGGGTTCTACGCCACAGCTGGCTGATTGTGCTGCTGATGGCGGGACTGATTGCGGCCAACGCCTGGCTGTACACACATCTGCCCAAAAGCATGCTACCCACGCAAGACACAGGGCAACTCAGCGGTTTTGTCCGTGGTGACGATGGTTTTTCCTTTCAGGTCATGCAACCCAAAGTCGAAGCATTCCGCCAGCATATTCTGGCGGACCCGGCTGTGGCGGATGTCACTGGTACCAGTGGCGGGCGAGGTGGTATCAGCAATTCATGGTTTCGCATTCGCCTCAAACCATTGGCTGAGCGGCGTGTAAGCGCAGCTGAAGTGGCCGCCCGCCTGCGCGCTTCCGCACCTTCATTGCCAGGCGCCATGTTGATTGTGAATGTGGAGCAAGACATCCGTTTGCAAACGGGCCAGCACGGTGGAGAAGGCGAATATTTTCTGGCACTGCGTTCAGATTCCACCAGTACCCTGCGCCAGTGGGCCCGCCCTATTGGCGATGCACTGGAAGCCTTGCCAGAGCTGGTCAACGTCAATGTGCCCGGCTCAGAAGATGCACAACAGGTCGAGCTGACGATCGACCGCGAAGCGGCTCAGCGGCTTGGCGTGGGCATGAACGCCATCGCGTCTGCCCTGAATAATGCGTTCTCGCAGCGCCAAGTTGCCACGCTGTATGACAACCTCAACCAATACAAAGTTGTGATGGAATTAGACCCGCTGTTTGGCAGCGAACCCGCAGCACTGGAGCAGGTCTACATCATCAACACGCAAGGGCTTAGGGTGCCCATGTCAGCCTTCTCAACCTGGCGCTATGGACTCTCGCAAGACCGAGTCTTTCATGACAGCCAATTTGCCGCTCTAGGGATTGAATATGGACTCGCCACCGGCACTACAGAACTGCAAGCCAAAGCGGCCATTGAACAGGCCTTAACCAGCCTGATGCTGCCAGCCAATATATACACTGGCGAGCGCACAGCAGACACCATCAGCATTGAGGCCACGGTCAAGCGCCAACCATGGTTGATTCTCGGGGTTCTGATTGCGGTGTATCTGGTGCTGGGCATGCTCTACGAAAGCACATTGCACCCACTGACCATCCTCTCTACCCTGCCCTGCGCTAGCATTGGCGCGTTGCTTGCACTACAACTCTCAGGCACACCATTTAGTTTGATTGCCTTGCTGGGCCTGTTTTTACTGATTGGGGTGGTGATGAAAAATGCCATCTTGATGATTGACTTTGCGCTTGATGCGCAGCGCAGACTGGGCTTACCTGCACAAACGGCCATCGCACAAGCCGCGCAGCAACGCTTACGCCCCATCCTGATGACCAACTTCGCTGCTTTGCTTGGCGCCATGCCACTTGTCTTGGGCTTTGGCGAGGGGGCAGAACTGCGTCGCCCACAGGGGATTGCCATCATCGGCGGACTGGCCATCAGTCAATTGCTCACGCTGTACACCACCCCTGTGCTGTATTTGTATTTGGAACGCCTGCGGCAATGGTGGTCGCCAGGTGCAAGCCGCAAGCTTGCAGCCCAGACCTCTGCACCCCATAGCAACGTCGCCCCTTCCATGCCATCGGCTCCGTCTTCTGCTTCCCATTGACAATGGCCTACCGCCTTGCTCCTCATGCCTGCACTCTCTTTTTTGTCACGCGCCTCCTCCCGTCCTATTTCCCCACCCTATGCACTCGCTGTTCGCGGCTTAGGCATCTTGGGAGCAGCTCTGCTGTTGTCAGCATGCAGCACCGTTGAGCCGCCAGTTCTGCCTGCCAACCTGGAGGCCGCTGTCTCAACACCATTTCTGCATCAAGATGGCTGGCTGGCTACTGCAAACCAGGCTATACCAACGGATACCAATCGCATGCATTGGTGGGAGCTCTATGGCGACGAGGCGTTAAACCAGTTAATGCATGCCATCAACAAAAACAACCCCACACTCGAGCAAGCCCAAGCGCGCTGGCGGGAAGCCCAAGCCAATATAGCCAATATGCGTGCTATTGACAGTCCTCAGATTGCAGCCAACGCCGCAGCAACCCGTGCAGGCACATCCACCAGCGCCACTAGCAACCAACTCAGAACAGGTCTGACCATCAACTGGCTACCTGATCTGTGGGGGCGCAATGCGTTGCGTGTGCAAGCGGCCCAAGCCTCCGCCCAAGCTGCACACGCTGACGTTGCCGCCGCCCGTTTGGCGCTGCAACTGAGCACAGCAGAGAACTACGTGCAACTGCGAACACTGGAACTACAACGCACGTTGCTACAAGAAACCCAACAAGCCTACCAACGCGCACTCGAATTAACCACCAACCAATATGAATCAGGCTTCGTCGCACGCGCTGACGTCATTCAAGCCCAGAGCCAATTGCAATCGGTGCGCACCCAGCTAACCAGCAATGAACGCCAATATGCCCTCACACGCAATGCCATTGCAGCATTAACTGGCCAGGTACCTGCCACGCTGAATTTACCTGCCTCGCACTGGCAAGCCCTGCCTGAGCCTCCGGCACAGCCCGCGCAATTGCCCTCTGCATTGTTGCTGCAGCGCCCAGACGTGGCTGCAGCGCAGCATCTTCTCACGGCTGCACATGCCCGAATGGGGGTCGCACAGAAGGCATGGCTGCCAGACTTAAATCTCAACGCATCAGCCGCTTTGCAAGCGGCAAGCTGGAGTGAATTCATCAACGCACCACTCAGGATCTGGTCCCTTGGTCCGGCACTGGCAGCCAGTGTGCTTGATGGCGGAGCAAGGCAGGCCGAGCAAGCACAGGTACAAGCACAAATCGACGGTCAGGCTGCCGCTTGGCGTGGACAAGTGCTCCAGGCCATCAAAGAAGTCGAAGACGCGCTGGCCACCTCTGCATGGTTGCTGCAACAACACGAGCAACAAACCGAAATGGTCAAGCTCGCGCAAGAAAATTTACGCGTCATGCAAAACCAATACCAATCAGGTCTGGTGAGCTACCTGGATGTCGCACTGGTGCAAAACCAAGAACTCACCAACAGGCGCAACCTGCTCGATGTGCAAGCCCAACGCCTGCAAGCCAACATGCAACTGTTTGCTGCTTTGGGAGGCAACTGGAATGCCCCAGATGCAACCACACTCCTTGCGCCATAACCTACCCGGCACAGCAACGCGCAAGACATGTCCTAACCTAGGCTTGATCGGCATCGCCAGCACTATTGCCCTACTCGCATCGTCAGTTCCAGATGCTCGCTAAAATGCTGCGCGAGACACTCGTGTGCTGATCAAGCTTTCAAGAACATGTTCTAAGGTTTGGCGCCACATGCGGGGCAACGGTTTTGCCTCGCCCATTTACCACTCCATTTTCGAGAGGATTCCCATGAGCTATACCCTTCCATCGCTTCCCTACGCTTACGATGCCCTGGAGCCGCATATTGATGCGCAAACCATGGAAATCCATCACACCAAGCACCACCAAACCTACATCAACAACCTCATCACTGCCGTCAAGGGCACTGAGTTTGATGGCAAATCGGCTGAAGAGTTGATCGTGGATCTGAGCAAGCTACCAGAAGGCATTCGTGGCGCTGTGCGCAACAACGCCGGCGGTCACGCCAACCACAGCCTGTTCTGGACCGTGATGACTCCAGCCAAAGCCGATAACAAGCCAACAGGTGATGTCGCCGCCGCTATTGAGCGCGACCTAGGTGGTTTTGACGCATTCAAAGAAGCCTTCACCAAAGCTGCCCTGACACGCTTTGGCAGCGGCTGGGCTTGGTTGTCTACTGACAAAAGCGGAAAACTGTTGGTAGAAAGCAGCGCGAACCAAGACAATCCATTAATGACAGGC
Source organism: Lampropedia puyangensis (assembly GCF_004833285.1). GTDB lineage: Bacteria > Pseudomonadota > Gammaproteobacteria > Burkholderiales > Burkholderiaceae_C > Lampropedia > Lampropedia puyangensis. Next base: position 43,889 of record NZ_STFG01000001.1, on the reverse strand, counting down.
ATCGGTTCAGGCAACACCCCAGTTCTGGGTCTGGACGTGTGGGAACACGCCTACTACCTGAAGTACCAAAACCGCCGCCCTGACTACATTGCCGCATTCTTTAACGTGGTGAACTGGGCGGAAGTGGAACGACGCTACCAAGCAGCCAAAGCAGCATAAACGCCACGTCATGGCCATTGCGTGGCCATCTTATCTTTAGAGATAATAGATAAGATGGCCACCCTAAAAGACCGCAATTGACTCTAAGTTGATTGCGGTCTTTTGCGTTTATGGGAGATACGCAGCGTTATAGAAAATTGCATCAACCGCCATGCAACCAATGCTGTCCCGTTTCCGCTGCCTGCATCAGCAGCCACGTCATCACCACATACCGCAAGAACTTGCCCAATGCCATATACGCAGCGCATTGCGCTAAAGGCAAACGCAGCCAACCGGCAACGGCGCACAAAGGGTCTCCGACCACGGGCAGAAAACTTAAAAAACAGGCCTTAGCGCCAAATCGTTCCAGCCATAGCAAGGCACGCGGGTTAGTGGTAGGCTTTTTGTGGCTACGAGCATCGACAGCGCGGTGTGCAGCAGCGCCCATCCACCAACTGACCATGCCGCCCAAAGTATTCCCCAATGTAGCCACGCCAATGGTCGGCCAAAATAAGCTAGGGTTCAGCTGAATTAAGCCAAACACAGCCGGCTCAGAGCCCAAAGGAAGCAACGTGGCAGACAAAAACGCCACGACAAACACCGTAGAGAGACCAAACTCAGGCAATGCCAAAGCGGTCAAAAGCGCATCAAGCCATGCCTGCCACATACATCTCAATCCAGGCGGATACCGAGGCGTGCTGCAGCTACCACTAAGGCCAAAGGCATTCTCGAAGTGTCATTCACAGGCGATGCGCGCATTCAGTCTGGCTGCGATGGTGTGCGAGGCACCACATCGGTCACATCATCAAGCTGAGCGCGTGCTGTAGTAGAAGCTGGTTGCCCCCGGCCTTTGCGCACCGTGCTGTAAGCCTGTTGAAACCCATAACGCGGATCAAATCGCCCGGCAGAAAATGGTTGTACCAGCGGCTTGCCTGTCAAACGCGCCCACATTTGCCGCAATTTGAAAGTTGCCCAAACAACAACCAAAACAAACATCAACACAAAAAACAACGCCGCCCCTGCCATTAAGCCCATGATCAGCAAGATGGCGCTCAGCAAAGTTGCCAAGAAGTTGTTCAAGTCCACATCCTTTTCATTAATTAAGTGCTTGCGTCCCCTAAGACGCACATGCGTTCTTCGCAGATAGCGTTTTTTTTGCTTAATTCAAGGCTACGCCCCATAAAAAAACACCTGCATAAACCAATTGACGGTGCGCCGCATTGCATAACACTCTACAGAAACCCCATCTCAACTAGCCAGTAGGGCTTTTCTTTGCGTAGACCTGCACAATGGGTCATGATGCAAATCACAGGCTTGCTATCGGTGTTTCAGGAACTCACCATGGTTAGCAGGGTCATAATGGAATTGGGTTCCTCACAGCAGGAGCCGCGAGCGTCCAGAACGCTTACCAGCCGTTTCACCTAGCCCTTGGCATGGGTGAGTCACCATTCAACCAACTGATTGGAGTCAACACATGAGCACCAAAAACAATGCGGAAAAAACTGTAGCCGATGCTGCTGAGGCAGTGGACGAGACAATTCGCAAAGCTGCTGACAAAAGCATCGAAAAGGTAGAAAAAGGGGTCGATAAAGCGGCTGAAGTTGCACACAAAGCTGCAGGCAAAGCCTTAGATGGTGCAGAAGATGCCATTGAAAGCACGCGCAAAGTGGTCGATAAAGGCCTATCAAAAGCGGAACGCACAGTCAGAGACCTCAATGCACACGCAGACCCAAAAATTGACGACGTTGCGCACAAAGCGTTGGATGTGGCCACACAGTGCATCAACTTGGTTGCAGACACCAGCGAACGCACACGCCAGCGCATGACAGATCTGTGTCAAACAACTAACCGCTATGTGGTTGAAAAACCAGGAAAATCCTTGTTGATCGCTGCTGCCGTTGGCGCCACTCTCTCAGCGTTGTTGCTGGGTCGTCGTGGCCGTTAAACCTAAAAGTGAGAGCTACGATTTTTGTGGCTCCCCCCAACACCGATCTGTTAGAAGCTGAAGTAAGCAAAGCGTCCATGCCTACCGTCAATGCTTCTTCCTTCTATTTTTTCAGATTCAGTATCAATGGACACCTCAAAAGGAAACTCCATGAACACCAGTGTGTTTGTCGCGTCCCGTCTGGCACAAGCCTTGGTGCTGACCATTTCCCTTGGCGCGGCCATCGCCAGCGTCACAGGATGTGCCGTTGCACGCGATCAGCAATCTGTTGGCGAATACATTGACGACGCAGGTATCACTATCGCTGTCAAAGCGCGGCTTGCCGACAACCCGCTGACATCGGCGATTGCCATCAGCGTGGAAACCCTCAATGGTGAAGTGCAGCTGTCTGGTTTTGCTAAGTCAGAACTGGAAAAAGAAAGTGCCGCCAAAGTCGCCGCAGACACGCTAAATGTGCGCACCGTCAAAAACCATATTGTTGTGCGGCCATAAGGCTGCGAGTAGCCCTGCACTTTCAGTGCCTTTTGCATAACAACAACCAAGCTCAAACAATAACTATCTGGTCAAGCCCTCCGTCTTGCATGCAATTGTGCGCACCCATGCGAAAATAGGCTGATGTACTTATTGTTTGAAGAGGCTGGCAAATTTCTCGCTGGCCGTATCCTCGCCGAGGCCGATGCCTCCACCCAGGTTGAACTCGACAGCGGTAAACGCGTCAAGGTCAAAAAAGCCAACGCCTTGTTGGCTTTTGATAAACCCACACCCCAAACCCTGATCGCAAGCGCTCAAGCAATAGCGCCGGAAATCGAACTGGAGTTGGCATGGGAATTTGCACCCGAGGACGAATTTGGCTTTGCCGAATTCGCCAAAGACTATTTCAGTGCTGATGCCGACACGGCTCATCAAGTTGCGGCATTGTTTCGTCTTTATGAAGCCCCACACTACTTCCGCCGCGCAGGCAAAGGCCGCTTCAAAAAAGCCCCACAAGAGGTGCTGCAGCAAGCGCTCGCTGCCATTGAAAAGAAACGCCAGCTTCAACTGCAAATCGAAAGTTGGGCGACTGAATTGGCACAAGGCCGCACACCAGAACCGATTGCACAGCAACTCTACAAAATCCTCTTCAAACCAGATAAGAACGCTGCAGAATACAAAGCGGTGGTGGAAGCTGCTCGCAACACCCAATTGCCACCGCTGACTTTGCTGCAAAATGCTGGCGCCATTCGCTCCGATTACGAATTCCATTGGCAGCGCTTTTTGTTCGACCAATTTCCCAAAGGCTTTCGCTTTGGGGCGGTGCAAGCACCCCCACCCCCTGCTGACTTGCCCTTGGCGCCCGTACAGGCCTTCTCTATTGACGATTCCAGCACCTCAGAAATTGACGATGCTTTGTCGGTGCAGGGCTTGGGCAGTGGTGAAGTGACTTTGGGTATCCATATCGCCGCCCCCGCCCTGGCCATTCAAAAGGATGGCGAACTAGACCACATTGCCCGCGCTCGTTTCTCCACTGTCTACATGCCTGGTGCCAAGCTGACCATGCTTCCCAACGAAGTGGTCCAAACCTATACATTGGATGCAGGTCGCGCCAATCCAGCGGTCTCACTGTATGTGCGCTTTGATGAAACTACGCTGGAGCCACTGCACTACGAAACCAAGCTTGAGCAAGTCAATACGGCCCACAATCTCCGTCACGACAAAATTGACCATATCGTCACGCAAGAATGGCTGACCGGCGCCCCCGCCACCGAAGCCCCCGCAGGCGAGCAAGTGCCTGTGCCGGAAGAATTAATCGCACTGCAGCCTCAATTGGCGTTTTTGTTCCGCTTGGCACAAGTGCTCAAGAGCCGCCGCGAAGTGATTCGAGGCAAGCCAGAAACCTTCAACCGTCCCGACTACACCTTCCGCCTGCGGGAACAAGAAAGCGACTTCCCTACAGGTTCAGAAATCGTGGAAATCACCACCCGCAAACGGGGTGCGCCACTGGATTTGATGGTGGCTGAAGCCATGATCGTGGCCAACAGCCACTGGGGTGGCTGGTTAGCTGGTTTTGGTGTGCCAGCCATCTACCGCAGCCAGCACAGTTTGGCGCCCGGCATGAAAGTGCGCATGGGCACCAAAGCGCTACCCCATGCAGGTATGGGTGTGGCCAGCTACACCTGGGCCACGTCACCACTGCGCCGGTATGTGGACTTGGTCAACCAGTGGCAAATCATTGCAGCGGTCCAACATAGCCAAACCGCCGCTTTGGTTGCCCCATTCAAACCTAAGGATGCAGAGCTGTTTTCCATCATCAGTGGCTTTGATGCCGCTTACACGGCCTACAACCGCTATCAAAACGATATGGAGCGGTACTGGACGTTGCGCTATCTGGAGCAAAACGACATCCACGAATTGGATGCGGCCATCATTAAAGATGCCCAAGGTGGCGAAGCCGCCGTAGTCCGTGCCGATAGCCTACCGCTGGTAGTGCGCGTTATGGGGGCAAACGACCTCGCTCGCGGCGCGCGTGTACGGATCAAGCTCGGTCAAATTGATCTGCTGGCTCTGGATGTCAATGCCACCGTCATTGCCCGCCTCGATAGCGCTGCCGACCACAGCACCAATGACATGGATGAAGACGACGATACGCCACTCTCAGAATCGTTAACGATTGCTGTTGATCTGACCCCTGAAGCTGATGCGACCACAAGCACATCCACTGGATAATCTGCACCCGTGAAACGCCCATTCTTTCTTCAAAAAAAAACCTTCGGTCTTTGCCATCGCCTTGATCGTCTCTCTGACTGTGCACGCCGTTTTGCTGACCATTCGCTTTGTCAGTCCGCAAACGTTTGATCGTTTGCTCAATGCGCAGCCCCTTGAGATTATCTTGGTGAATGCACAAACTGACGAAAAACCAGAAGAAAGCAAAGCCCTGGCCCAGGTCGCAATGGCCGGTGGTGGCGATGCCGACAGTGGGCGCGCCACCAGCCCCACGCCATACTCAGCACTCACACGCATTGGCAGTGATTCAGAAGATGCGCAGCAGCGTGAGGAAACCCCTCGCGAGAAGCAAAACCGTACGCTGGCTGAACTGCGCAAAGTGGTAGCGGAGTACCCATTGCCGGACCCGCGCAAAGAAAATCTCAGCCCAGACGAAATCGCCCAAGAAGAAAAGCGTCTGCTTTTGGTGCAGCAGTTGGCCGAGATGGAAAAATTAGTCAAGCTCGAAAACGAACGGCCGAAGAAACGCTATGTTAGCCCAGCCACACAAGACTCCCCATCCGCGCTGTACCTCGACAATGTGCGCCGCGCCATTGAGGAACGCGGCACAACCCGCTTCCCCGAGCAAAATGGCAAAAAGCTCTATGGCCAATTGGTCGTAACCGTTCTGATCAACTTTGACGGTAGCATTCTGGAAGTAGACATACAGCGCAGCTCCGGCAATCTCTCGTTAGATCGCATTGCAGAAGCGATTGTGTATGCCGCAGGTCCTTTCGGCTATTTCACCCCTGAAATTCGCCGCACAGCAGACCAAATAGGCTTCACGTCCACCTTTGACTTCAAGCGTGATGCCACCCTGGTGACGGAATTCTAAAAATTTTCAGGAATCTCTTTAGCTACGCCAATTGTAGGGTCGCAGAACGTGCAGTTCACGCGCTCGTGCATGCCGCTTTCTCCGGGCTCCAGGGGACTGAATGCCTGCTGCAAGCCAAAGCTTTTGCCCTGTGCAATATAGGTGCTGCAGGTGAATACAAACCCATCATCTCAGCAAGAAAGGTTTGGCCACGTTCAGTATCCGCTTGAACTTGATTGTTCAGCATTTAATTACCCCCTTCATTGGGGTGCTCATCGCTTCTTTTCTTTCGCGACAACACCTGCGCAAGCGGTTGCTGAGTCCTTACAACGCGATCACAGGAAGTCAATTATTTGTTACCCTGATACCCATTTCTCGGCTTGATTACTGGCATACTCCCAGCCCTTTGGCCATACCGCATCGGCCAAAAATGGGGTTGGAGTCGTTAGTCAGGGCATGTCAGCAAGTCGAAAAAAAAGTCAGTCAATTCGCCGCAAGGGCGCAGCTAAAAACCGTTCCGTTCACCAGCTAGGAACGCGATTCTGGAAGAGCTTGTTGCTCTCGACATTTGCTTCTTTCTCCGCAGCAAGCTGTGCATTGAAGTTGCCTTGGCTGCAACGCATTGAGCACGAAGCACAAGCTCTGCAGGAACCCGCACAATGGATCAGCGCCTGGCTGCATGCGATCTGGCAAGAGCCGCTACCGCAAGGACTGCGCCCAAGTGCAGATGGCACAGCCATGCATTCCCACAATACAACAGATTTTGCGGAGTGCCGAGGATTGTTCCCTGCCCAGCAGGTGCCCGTATTGTTGCAAGCGCCAAGGCAAAGCTATGCACTGTGCTTTGATGCATTCGCCATTTTGTATAACGCCGACACCAAGACCCCAGCTTACGTGGTCGAACGGCTTAATCGCGACAGCTTACAAGCAGCACAGGCAATTAACCGAACCGATCGGTTTTATGCAGAGGCCAGACTCCCCAGCCATGCCCGAGCACAATTGGACGATTACCGAGGCTCTGGCTATTCGCGCGGGCACATGGCCCCTGCAGGCGATATGCCCAGTCCACAGGCGATGGCGCAGAGCTTCAGCTTGGCCAATATGGTGCCGCAAAACCAAAGTCACAACAGCGGGGCCTGGAACAAAATTGAACAAGACACGCGCAAGTACGCCATGCGTGCACGCGCAGATGTGTTCGTATTCACCGGCCCTGCCTATAAAAACGCAGTACCTGCGTATATAGGGTCATCGCGGGTAGCAGTACCAAGCCATGTTTTCAAACTGGTCTATGACGCATCAACCGGTCGCGCGTGGGCACACTGGCAGCAGAACCAAGCAGGGGGGCAACCGCTCAAGCCCATCACATACCAAGAATTGGTTGATAAAACGCGTATTGCTTTCTTGCCAACGCCAGGTTAAAGCTTTCTGCGATGGCGAATAGGGCGGGACTGGCATTAGAGTGTTTAGTCCCGGTATTTGATGGGTCAGGCCTATCTTGAATCGATCTGGCTCGCCAGGTGTTGTCGCAGCTGAGCGTGATCGTCGTAATATCAGTTTGCCGGCTTTGGGGTGCAGTTCAGTGAATGCAAACTTGGAGGTTCTATCGATTGCCACAAAGAGGTAAAGCCTGCCTTGAGCCGTTTGTACCTCTGCAATGTCGATGTGAAAGTAGCCAATCGGATAACTTTTGAACTTCTTCTTGATCGGCTTGCTGCCCTCAACTTCAGGCAATCTTGAAATCGAGTGACGCTGCAGGCAGCGGTGCAGGGATGAACGAGTCAAGCTTGGAACCGTTGGCTGCAGCGCATAAAGACAATCATCAAGGGGTAGCAACGTATGTTTGCGAAAGGCCACGATAGCGGCCTCTTCCACTTGGCAACGGTCTTTGGATAGATGCTGTAGCGCTTGGCAAGCGCTCTTAGGCTCTCTTGACTATTTTGTATCGCTCGGCGAACTGCCTCTGTCGTCATGGCGCTTGCGTGTAGAACTTGTCCCATAGCGCCACCCTCTATTCAGGAGTGAATAATGCACCATCAAAATTTGGACCCATACAACTGTGGGCATGCCAATGCATGCACCAACCTGTAACAGCACATCCGACGATAATGGTACTTTTGCGCGCTTAAACGCCTGCGCTGAAATAGGCGCCCCCACTACGCATGGGAGAGTACGTATGCCTGCTCTGTGCTTTGGTGCGTGACGACATCGCGACTCTGGTGCGACTGCCGCATGATGGCTGCGCTGTTTGTGCTTTATTAGTGGATTTTGCGTTTTGTACGCTATTGGTTATTGATTTGGAGGCTTTGTGCTTCGCTGGTTTGAACGACGACTTCCCCCCTTCCCCACGCAAGAACCACAGCTCCCGCCGACGAGGCTGTTTTCATTTATTTGGGCGAGTACACGCGGTGCGCGCGGCTATGTGGCTTTGCTGGCCGTGCTCAGCGCCAGCGTGTCCATTTACGAGGCGTGGCTGTTTGCCTTTTTAGGCCAAGTGGTGGATTTGCTCAGCGCCTGGCAAGTGGGCGGTGAGGCCACAGCCCATGAACGCCGCGTGCTTTGGGGCATTGCCACCGTGATGCTGCTAAGCATTGTGCTGGTGGCGCTGCGCACTTTGGTGCAGCACCAAACGCTGGCGATCAACCTGCCGCTGCGCCTGCGCTGGAATTTCCACCGCTTGATGCTGCGCCAAAGCATGGCCTTTTTTGCCGATGAGTTTGCGGGCCGCGTTACCACCAAGGTGATGCAAACGGCCTTGGCGGTGCGCGAAGTGCTGATGACGTTTGCCGAGATTGTGCTGGGCATTGGGGTGTATTTCATCACCATCATGGCGCTGGCGGCGAGTTTTGATTGGCGCTTGATGCTGCCCTTTATTGGCTGGATTGTGTTGTATAGCGCAGCCATGGCGTACTTTGTACCGCGCTTGGGGCGGGTGGGCAAAGAGCAGGCGCATGCACGTTCTTCGATGACGGGCCGCGTGACCGATGCCTATACCAACATCACTACCGTAAAGCTGTTTGCCCACACCAAACGCGAGGCACATTTTGCCCGCGCGGCGATGGCCGATTTCATGGAAACCGGCTACCGCCAGATGCGGCTCATCAGCCAGTTTGAGGTCGTCAACCAAATACTGGTGGTGGCTTTGATTATGGCCGCCGGTGGCTGGAGTTTGGCGCTGTGGCACGGCCAAGAAATTGGCACAGGCGCGGTCGCAGCGGTGATTGCGATGGCATTGCGGGTCAACGGCATGTCGCACTGGATTATGTGGCAAATGGCCATGCTGTTTGAAAACATTGGCACGGTGCAAGATGGCATTGCAACACTAACCAAGCGCGCGCAAGTGCAAGATGCAGCAGGCGCCCCTGCCCTGCAAGTCACACAAGGGGCGATTGCGTTTGAGCAAGTGGGCTTTACCTACAACCACGAGAAAACCGTGCTGGATGGCTTGAACTTGAACGTCAAACCGGGCGAAAAAATTGGCCTTGTCGGCCGCTCCGGTGCGGGCAAGTCGACCTTGGTTAACCTGCTGCTGCGTTTTTACGATGTGGACAGCGGCACCATTCGCATTGATGGGCAGGATATTCGCACCGTCACGCAAGACAGCGTGCGCCAAGCCATTGGCATGGTGACGCAAGATACGTCTTTGCTGCACCGCTCCATCCGCGACAACATTGCCTACGGCAAACCCGATGCGACAGAGGCGGAGATTCGCCAAGCAGCAGAGCGCGCGCAAGCCCTGCCCTTTATCGAAGAACTGACGGACCCTGAAGGCCGCAGCGGTTTAGACACCATGGTGGGCGAGCGCGGCGTAAAGCTCTCCGGCGGGCAGCGCCAGCGCATTGCCATTGCCCGCGTGATGCTGAAAAACGCCCCGATTTTGCTGCTCGATGAAGCCACCAGCGCCTTGGATTCAGAAGTGGAAGTGGCGATTCAAGACAGCCTCAACACCATGATGGAAGGCAAAACCGTGATTGCGATTGCACACCGCCTCTCCACCATTGCGGCGATGGATCGCCTCATCGTGATGGACAAAGGCCAGATCATCGAACAAGGCAGCCACCAAGAGCTGCTGGCACAAAACGGCGTGTACGCACGCTTGTGGCAACACCAAAGCGGAGGATTCTTGGGCCAAGAACACGTTTGAGCAAGCGGGGCGCAGTGCCTCTGCGCTGCACCATTCAGACCTTTAAGTAACCCAATACCACATCGCACATATGTACCAAGCGCTCATCCTGCGCATGGGTGGTACTGAGGTCTGCGCCGAACACTGCAGAGAGCGTGTAGTTGTTGGCTAAATAAAAATAGGCCATGCCTGCAATGGTGATGTAGAGCTGAATGGGATCGGCATCGGCACGGAAAGCGCCTTGCTGCTGCCCTTTGTGCAACACCTCGCGCAGCAGTTGCATTAAGGGGGAGTTCAAGCGTTTGACGCGCCCCTCTTCTTCAAGATGGCGGCCTTTGTGCAGGTTGGCACTGTTGAGAATGCTGAGAAACTCAGGGTTGGCTAAGTAGTAATGCCAAGTGAATTCGACCAGCTTGGCAATGGCCTGCGGGGGCTGCATGCTGGCCAACTCCAGGGCTTGTTCTGCCTGGCGAATGTCGGCATAAGCTTCCTCCAGCACGGCTTGGAACAACGCTTCTTTGTCGGTGAAATAGTAGTAAATCAAACGCTTGTTCAGCGCTGCCCGCTCGGCAATCCGGTCGATTCGCGCACCATCGAATCCGGCCAGTGCAAATTCTTGCTTGGCTGCCACCAAGATGGTGTTGCGCGAACGTTCGGCGTCACGTTGTTTGTCCTCAATACTGGATTTGCGCAGCTTGCTCACCAATTTCTCTCTTTTCTAGGTATGTATAGGCCGCCTGCGCACAACCCCTTGTTGCTGCACAGCTAGACCACGGTTTGGTGGCGCTGCTTACATACCTGCAAGGTCTGCTCACCACTGCATTGCCACCAATTGCGCTCAGAAAAAATCTCTACTTCGCTGTAGCCTCTAAACCCTGCGGCCTCAACCCATTGGCGTATTTTCTTGAGCTCCACCACTCCGTCGCCCATCATACCTCTGTCCAACAGGAGGTCGCGGGTGGGCGTAAGCCAGTCGCACACATGGTAGGCGAGCAAGCGCTTGGCACCTGCACGTACGATTTGCTGTTGCAGTTTGGGATCCCACCAAACATGATAAACATCCAATGCCACCCCCAATGCACCGGTAGCATCAGGATCCAAGGCATCGCACATATCCAGCGCATGCTCCAAGGTGTTGATGCAGGCACGATCTGCAGCTTGCATGGGGTGCAAAGGCTCAATCGCCAGTGGCATGCCTACCTCGCGCGCATACTCAAGCGAAGCGGCCAGCCCATCCAATACCTCTTGTCGGGCTCTGGCAATGTCGTGGTAATGGGCCTGCCCATCCAATGCTCCAGGTAACGCTCCAACCACCATAACCAGGCAAGGCGCATCCAAAATCTTGGCTTCATCAATCGCGCGGCGGTTATCGTCTAGCGCCGCACGCAGTCCAGCGGCATCAGCAGCAGGGAAGAACCCGCCACGGCAATAGCCAGACAAGGCCATGCCATGCGCACGAATTTGTGCAGCAATGGAGTTCAATCCGACAGCAGCCACTTGGTCTCGCCACGGGCTGACAGCGCGAATACCTGCGCTGGCGCATTGATCCAGCAAAGTGTTCAGCGCAACCTCTTGCCCATGCTGTTTGCGTATGGTGGCGGTGTTGATCGACAGCCAGTCAATGTCTTGAGAAAAATCACGCATCGCTGCCCCACCTTTATACGGAAGTGATGCCGTGCATGGCCATCAAAGTTCGCATGCGCTGAACCGCAAGATCAGGCTTGACCAAGACCTGAGCCTGGTCTGCCAGGCGGAACAACTCAGCAAAGTGCTGCAACGAGCGCGCACTTTGTTGCCCGCCGACCATGGCAAAGTGGTCTTGGTGCCCGTTGAGCCAAGCCATAAACACCACCCCAGTTTTGTAAAAACGCGTAGGCGCTTGAAAGATATGGCGGGACAGCGGCACAGTGGGTGCCAAGATGGCATGGAATCGCGCCTGATCGCCTTGCGCTAAGGCTTGCAAGGCTTGGCTGGCAGCGGGCGCAATAGCGTCAAAAATACCAAGCAGGGCATCGCTTTTGCCGTGGTTGGCTTCATCGCCAAAACCATCTCCTGCAATCAACTCGGCATAGTTGAAGTCATCACCCGTATACATGCGTACGCCCGCGGGCAGGCGTCTGCGCATGGCAATTTCTTTGTCTTTATCAAGCAAAGAAATTTTGATGCCATCAACCTTGTCTACGTGTGCAGCAATCACATCCAATGCCACATCCATGGCCTCATCAACTTGCGCACGCCCCCAGTACCCCGCCAAGGCCGGGTCGAACATATCGCCCAACCAATGCAGCACCACAGGCTGAGCAGCCTGGCTCAGAATATGGTCATACACGCGTACATAGTCTCGGGGCCCTTTGGCAACACGCGCCAAAGCACGACTGGCCATGACGATCAGTTTGCCCCCCAAGGCTTCTATCGCCTCCATTTGCAAGTCGTAGGCCGCAATGACCTCGTCAACGCTGGTGACGCGGTCCAGATCCAAATGGTCTGTGCCACAACCCGAGGCCACCATGGCACCGGGAACGTCCTTGGCCGCATCAAGGCTGCGCCTGATCAGTTCCAGTGAGGTAGGCCAATCCAGCCCCATGCCACGCTGAGCCGTGTCCATTGCTTCGGCCACCCCCAGCCCCAATGACCACAGGTATTGGCGGTAGGCAATGGTTTTGTCCCAATCCACAGCACTGCTCAACCATGGATCGTTCAAGGCCAGCGGATCAGCCACCACATGGGCAGCCGAGTATGCGATGCGATTAAATGCACCTGCCGCAGGCTTGGCGTTCAAGGGCGTGCCGCTGACGGTGTAGGTTTGCAGGCTGCGATCAGCCGTAGGTAAAACAATGCTGTGGGTCATATCGGCCTCTTAGACTTTGAGCTCAGGAACATCAATCCAGCGGCGTTCTTTCCAAGATTGCAGTGCCGCTTCCACCAATTGCACGCCCTTGGCGCCTTCAGGCAAAGTCCAGCGATACGGTGCGTCTTCCACAATGTGACGGATGAAGTGTTCCCACTGGATTTTGAAACCGTTGTCGTAGGTGTCGGTGTCAGGAATTTCTTGCCACTGGTCATTGAAATTCATGGTCTGCTTGACGTCAGGATTCCAGACCGGGCGTGGCGTAGCCACACGGGACTGTGCACGGCATTCCTGCAAACCGGCCACGGCAGAGCCATGCGTGCCATCTACATGAAAGGTCACCAAGTCATCGCGGCGCACACGTGTGGCCCAGCTCATATTCATTTGCGCAATCACGTGCTCGCCGTTGTGGCCTTTGAGTTCTGCTGTTGCGTATGCAGCATCGTCTGCGGTTGCCACATATTCTTTGCCTGCCTCATCCCAGCGCTTGGGAATGTGCGTCGCACCCAAGCACGAGATAGATTGCACTTGCCCAAACAGGTTATCGAGCACATAGCGCCAATGGCACATCATGTCCAAGATCATGCCGCCACCATCTTCACTGCGGTAATTCCAGCTAGGCCGTTGGATAGGCTGTAAGTCGCCTTCAAACACCCAATAGCCAAACTCCAAGCGGACGCTGAGCATTTGTCCAAAAAAACCAGCGCGGCGCAGCATATCGAGTTTGCGCAGGCCTGGCAGAAACAATTTGTCCTGCACTGCACCACTTTTCAAACCGCTGTCTTTGCGCGCTTGTTCTGCCAAACGGGCAATTTCCACAGCTTCATTGAGGTTGGTAGCAATCGGCTTTTCGCAATACACATGCTTGCCAGCACGGATGGCTTTGGCCAATAACTGTGGACGCATTTGCGTCGTTCCGGCATCAAAAAACACGGTGTCATCAGGGTTGGCCAAAGCGGCATCCAAATCCGTGCCCCAACGTTCAATGCCGTGCGCTGCAGCGAGTTTTTCCATTTTCTCGGCATTACGCCCCACCAAGATGGGATCCGGCATTACCCGGTCGCCGTTGGACAGCAGCACCCCACCTTGTGCACGAATGGCTACGATGGATCGAATCAGGTGTTGGTTCATGCCCATGCGGCCAGTGACACCGTGCATGATGAGGCCAAGTCTTTGTGTGCTCATATTGGTTCTTGCTATACGTTGAGTAGGAGAGAGAAGGAAAAAGAAACAGGTGCGGCCAATCAGCCCACCCTTCAGTTGAGTGGAATGCCTGCGGCTTTGACCAATGCTGAGTAACTTTGGATTTCGTCGTGGATGTAGCGGTCAAAGGCCTTGGGCTCCAAGGTCCAGGGCTCCACGCCAAGCGCTGTGAATCGGATCTGCACATCTGGGTTATTAACGGCTTTGACCACCTCATCGTGCAAACGCTGAACAATCGGCTCAGGTGTTCCGGCTGGCGCCAGCATGCCGATCCAGAAGACAAATTCAGAGCCTGGCACCCCCGCCTCGGCCGTTGTAGGCACATCAGGCAGCACAGAGGCACGCTTGGGAGAGCCCACGGCCAACGGCAACAAACGACCATCTTTGATATGCCCCACAACCGGAGCTATCGGTGAGAAGTAGTAATCCACACGCCCGGTCATCACTTCGCCCACCGCCTCAGCAGAGCCTTTGAAAGGAATGTTGAGCGCATCCAACCCAGCTGCCAGCTTGAATTTTTCTGCATTCAAGTGTGTGGCACTTCCTTGCCCAGCAGAAGCAAAGTTCAATTGACCCGGGTGGGCCTTGCCGTAGGCCACCAAGTCCGAAAGAGTTTTCATGCCCTTATCCGGCGATACCACCAGCACATTTGGCGATGTCACGATTGGCGTGATGCCCATGAAATCTTTTTCCGTATCAAACGGCAGCTTAGCAAAGGTTGAAGGGCTTACCGTGTGCGATGAGCTGTGGATCATGATGGTGTAGCCATCAGGCTGAGCCCCAGCAACGGCCATCTGCCCAATCGTGCCACTGGCCCCTCCACGGTTCTCAATCACCATGGTCTGCCCGAGGCTCTGCCCAACCTTGTCCCCAATCGCTCTGGCGATCAGATCCGTGGTACTGCCTGCAGCAAATGGCACCACCACCCGAATCGGTTTATTGGGGTAGTTGTCTTGCGCCTGAACAGTGCTTGTTGCTGCACATAGCGCCGCAGCCCATGCCGCCATCAATGCGAATTTCATGAATGTCTCCTGTTGTATTTGGTCAATCGCTCAATTCACCTTTCAGTGAATTAAATGCATTACAACGCAAACATTTCAAATCATTCAGCGGGTTTTCACCAATCAGTTAATTAAAGCAATACGCTTATCCATATACACATTGGCAACACAATCATTCAGGCATGAAAAAAGCGGCTTGCGCCGCTTTGCTGTGTCGCCCCGTTGGAGCAATGGCACACGCCGTGCCAAAAGCCTCAGAATTCACCCACTTTCCAGCGCCGAGGGCCATTGGTGCCGTCATTGCTGCGGCCCGTGCTAATGGCATTGTGTCGGCTGCTCCCCGGAACGACCTCGTAAGAGGGCATCGTACCGGCTGGTGTTACCGTGATCTCACGAGTTTGCCCATGCACACGCAACTCTTCAATGCGTGAGCCTGCATCTTGTTGGTAGCTGCGCACAGGGCTGCGCTCGGCTTCAGGCTGGCCTTTTGGCAATAACTCTGCCCCTTGTACGGACGCTGCTTTTTCTGACTGCGTTGCCTGACCCGATACCACCCTCTCAGACACAACCGGGGCTGCTTTAGCTGCAGCCTCACCCCCCGTTTGCTCTGCGGCCGCACTGCCCACGGCAGCAGCCAGAAACACAGCCATCACCACCTGGCGCGATGCCAGTCGAAACGCCACATTCAGCGGCTTGGAAGAGGTAAGAATTGAGGTCATGCATGCATTGTAATTTGCTCAGCGCCAGCGTGGCGACTTTATCAAGACCTCTGCCGTTGGCCTGACAGGCGCAGTCGCCTTGTAACAACGCAGCAATTCTCAGCACGTACCAGACAAGCGTATGGCGCACCGTGCACAATACGCGCCATGACAGCTCAAAACACTTTGGTCCTGGTAGATGGCTCCAGCTACCTCTACCGCGCCTACCATGCCATGCCCGATCTTCGGGCCGATCCAGGCAACCCCGACAGCCCCGCCACCGGCGCTCTGCGCGGCATGATCAACATGCTGCAGGCTTTACGTAAAGAGGTGCCATCGGCCTATGCCGTATGTGTATTCGATGCCAGCGGCAAGACCTTCCGCGACGACATCTACCCGGCTTACAAAGCCAACCGCTCCCCCATGCCCGACGACTTGCGCGCACAGATTGCGCCGATTCATCAAACCGTGCAGGCCATGGGTTGGCCCCTCTTGGCTATTGAAGGGGTTGAGGCCGATGATGTAATTGCCACACTGGCCAGCCAAGCGGCTGCGCAAGGCATGCAGGTATTGATTTCTAGTGGCGACAAGGATTTGGCCCAACTGGTCACACCACAGATTGTGATCTACGACACCATGAGCGGAAAACGCCGCGACGAAGCAGGTGTTCTGGCCGAGTTTGGCGTACCGCCGAGTTTGATGGTGGACTACCAAACTTTGGTGGGCGACACCGTGGACAACGTGCCGGGGGTGACCAAAGTCGGCCCCAAAACCGCAGCAAAATGGCTGCAGGAATATGGCAGTCTGGCCAACCTGCTCGACCATGCCGACGCCATCAAAGGGGTAGCAGGCCAGAACCTGCGCGATGCGCGCGACTGGCTGCCGACCGCCACTCAACTGGTGACCATGAAGCGCGATGTGCCAGACCTGCCCCCTTTGGCAGATCTGGCCATGCGCTCAGCAGACACAGCCACCTTGGCTACGCTATACCAGCACTATGGCTTCAAAGGCTTGTTGCGCAATCTGGGCGACTCCGCCGCGCCCCAAGGTGAGGCCCCCAGTGCAGCAGCGGCAGCAAACGCATCGCACACGTTGGATCTGTTTTCCGCCACCGTATCTGTAGGAACACAGGCACAAACGCCAATATATGCTCCAGTAGATGCTCCCGATGGTGGCACCACCACCGGATTCCAAGGCGAAGTCCAATACCGCACCATCCTGACCTGGGATGAACTGGAAGCATCGCTCGCCCAATGGATGGCTTCCGATTTAGTCGCTATTGATACAGAGACCACCTCTCTCGACCAAATGCGTGCCGAAATTGTTGGCATCAGCGTCTCGCTCACACCGGGTCAAGCAGCCTATATTCCTCTGGCCCATGACTACCCCGGCGCCCCGGAGCAACTGCCTCGCGATGCTGTATTGAACAAGCTCAAGCCATGGCTGGAAGATGCCGCACACGCCAAATTGGGTCAGCACATCAAATACGACCGCCATGTGTTTGCCAACCACGGCATTCAAGTCCACGGCTACACGCATGACACCATGCTGCAAAGCTATGTGCTTGAAGCCCACAAACCGCATGGGCTGGAAAGCCTGGCGCTGCGCCACACCGGCCGACAAGGCACCAGCTACGAAGCGCTGTGCGGCAAAGGTGCCTCGCAAATTCCATTCAGCCAAGTCGACGTGGAAACCGCCAGCCACTATGCCTGCGAAGATGCAGACCAAACTTTAGATGTGCATTTGGCCCTATGGCCACAACTGCAAGCGAACGCGAATTTACGCAGCATTTACGAGCTGGAAGTGGCCACCAGTGAAGTGTTGTTTCGCATGGAGCGCCTGGGCGTGCTCGTCGATGCGCCACTGCTGGCCCAGCAAAGCCAAGCCTTGGGCACGCGCATCGTAGAACTGGAAGAGCAAGCCTACGCACTGGCCGGTCAACCCTTCAATCTAGGCAGCCCTAAACAATTGGCCGAAATCTTCTTCGACAAACTCGGCATGCCCGTGGTGAAAAAAACCGCTACGGGCGCGCGCAGCACCAACGAAGAAGTACTGGAAAAACTGGCCGAAGACTACCCCTTGCCCGCCCGCATTCTGGAGCACCGCGGTCTCATCAAACTCAAAAGCACCTATACCGATAAGCTAGGCCAGATGGCCCTGCCTTCGACTGGCCGAGTGCACACCCATTACGCCCAAGCAGTCGCCATCACCGGGCGCCTATCGAGCACAGACCCGAACCTGCAAAACATTCCCGTGCGCACGGCTGAAGGGCGGCGCATTCGCGAGGCCTTTGTCGCCGCATCTGGCAATCGCATTGCAAGTGCCGATTACAGCCAGATTGAGCTGCGTATCATGGCCCACCTCAGCGGTGACGAGGCTTTGCTCAATGCCTTCTCGCATGGCGAAGACATCCACCGCGCCACGGCCTCAGAAGTGTTTGGAGTTGCCCGCGAGGACGTCAGCAGCGAGCAGCGCCGCTACGCCAAAGTCATCAACTTCGGCTTGATTTATGGCATGGGACGTTTTGGCTTAGCCAAAAATCTTGGCATAGACAACACCGCCGCAGGCAACTTCATCGAACGCTACTTCGAGCGCTACCCTGGCGTGCGCCGCTACATGGACGAAACCAAAGCCCAGGCCAAGGCGCAAGGCTATGTGGAAACCGTTTTCGGGCGCAGGCTCTATCTGCCAGAGATCAACTCCCCCAACGGACCACGCCGCGCAGGGGCTGAACGCGCAGCCATCAACGCCCCAATGCAAGGCACTGCCGCTGACTTGATCAAAAAGGCCATGGTCGCTGTGCAAGCCTTGATCGACAAGGACAACCCACGCATCCAGATGATCATGCAGGTGCACGATGAATTGGTCTTTGAAGTGCCAGAGAGCGAGATCGACTGGCTACGCCAGCACATTCCTGTGGCCATGGCCCAAGTCGCTGAGCTCAAAGTGCCGCTATTGGCAGAATTGGGTATAGGCAGCAATTGGGAGCAAGCGCATTGAATACCCGGCCTTTAGTACGTGCTCACGATCTCACACAAACGCCTGACAGCACTGCACGCAGACGATGCACCTGTTCAGCTGCGTCATCAAGCTGTCTCATGAGGGGTTTATAAGGCGCACTTCTTGCGTTTGCACAGCACCCCTAGCGGGAGTTCTGCGCAAAACCCACCTCAATCTCACTACCGCATTCTTTTTATCTCTATTGCCATGACTGCCATTTCCCCCAATTGCGCCTACCAAGCTGTCTTGTTCGATTGCGACGGCGTGTTAGTCGACAGCGAAGGCATCACCAACCAGGTGCTCTGCCAAATGTTCAACGAAGCAGGCTGGGCTTTGCGCTATGACGAATGCTATGCCATCTTCCACGGCATTGCAGTGCGCGACCAACGCCAGCGCATTGAGGCCGAAACCGGCAAACCCTTGACAGAAGCATGGATGGCCGACTTCTACGCCAGACGCAACGCGCGCCTGAGCACAGAGCTCGAAGCCGAGCCTGGCGCCATTGATGCCATCAAAGCCCTTCACCACCAGTTCGGTGGCCGCATTGCCTGCGCTTCTGGAGGCGATCCATTGAAGCTGGAATTGCAACTCAAGCGTGTGGGCTTGTACAGCTACTTTGAAGGCCGCATTTTCAGCGGTCAGGTTCTACCCCGCAACAAACCGCATCCTGATGTGTACCTCGCAGCGGCGAAATCACTGGGGATTGCCCCCGCGCACTGCTTTGTGGTTGAAGACTCCATCCCTGGCAGCACCGCGGGTATGGCAGCGGGCGCCACCGTCATTGGCTATGACAAGCTGGGCGACTATGTGCCAGGCATGCGTGCATTGGGTGTGCAACACTTCATCACCCATATGGGTGACTTGCCAGCAAAAATAGCCACATTGACAGGCCGCTCAGCGGCACTGCACAGCACCTGACAGGCACGCATAGACCAGCAGAGCGCAGCTAAATCTGTACCACTTCATTTACAAAGGATTGTTCGCATGTCCGTCGAATCTGCCTTGCAGGCCCGCTTTTCTGCCCGCGCCTTCACAGCCCAAGAACCTGATGCAGCGTTGGTGCAACGCATCCTGGTGCAGGCTGCACAAGCTGCTTCTGGCGGCAACTTGCAACCATGGCAGGTCATTGCCTTACGCGGCAGCGCACTGGAGGAATTGGTCACTGCGGTTCGCCAAAGCCCAGCGGACGATAACGACAACACACAATCCTATCCCGCCAACCTGTGGGATCCATACCGCAGCCGCCGCTACAAAAATGGCGAAGACCTTTACGCCAGTCTCCAGATTGGCCGCGACAACAAGCCCGCACGGCTGGAACAATTGGCCAAGAACTTCAGCTTCTTCGGCGCACCAGTGGGGCTGCTCATTTGTGTCGACCATCGCATGGGCAACGCGCAATGGGCTGACTTGGGTATCTACCTTCAATCGTTGATGTTGCTGGCTACCGAGCATGGTCTGGCCACATGCCCACAAGGCTTTTGGCGCCGCTACCAAAGTGGCCTCAAGCCTTTTCTCAACTTGCCCGATGCGTATATGGTGGCCTTTGGTGTGTCGCTTGGATACGCCGATATGTCAGCCCCCATCAATCAGTGGCGTGCCGACCGCGCCGCACCGCAAGAGTGGCTGCAACTGCGAGGCTTTTGATTGCACACTCTAAGAATGTGTTTACCAATCTCACCACCTGTTCACGTACGGGCTATGTTCAGCCTACAAAAGGCAGAATATCTCTCTCTTTTGGCGGCACCAGCGCCACAATGGTCCAGCCCGTTTTAACCACCAAAGGCCGGCCTTGGGCAACCACCCGCAGGCGCTCCTGTTCATCTACAGAGAACAAAGCGATGGCCTCCTGGCCATACAGGGCAAAGAAATCGTCCTTTCCAAAAGCCTCCGCCATGCGCGTCGCCTTGATACGCCAGCCCTGTTGCAAGCGCTCATGCAGCAAAGCAATCGAAGTGCTTGCGCCAAAGAGGTAAGGGGCCTTGATGCCTTCAGCGGCCTCCGCAGCAGCAGTGCCTTCGCCCGGCTCGCGAATGGCCAGCTCATACACGGCATTGCGACCAAATTCACTGCGGTAATACACACAAGCCAAGTTATTCAACTCTCGCCGCGACGACATGGCAAAAAGTTGGCCAATACCACTCAAGTCGAGTGAGTCCACAGCCCGTTCGCTGACCGGATCGCCATACCAAGTAGGCAAATTATCCATGCGGGCGGCCCGAACATCAAACCAATCATCATCTGCCAGTCGCACAGGAAATCCTTGAGCGATCAGCGCTTTGGCTATTTCTCGCGCGGGCTCATTCGCTCCAACCAGCAGCACGCCACGAGGTTTAGGGGCCAACACATTCAGGCGGCGCGCAATCGGCCCTGCAGTAAAGCTTTGCAGCACCACAGTGCCAATAATCAATGCGAAGGTCAGTGGCACCAAATAATCACTGCCATCCAGATTTTGCTGGTCCAGCTTCAGCGCAAACAAAGCAGAAACGGCCGCCGCCACAATGCCGCGCGGCGCAATCCAGGCAATCAAAGCACGCTCACGCCAGTTCAAACCACCGCCCACAGTACTGACCCACACCGCCACTGGGCGCACAATCAGCTGGGCAATCAGCAAGATGGCCAAGCCCATCCACCAAGCACCTGGCGGCAATGGCCAAGGCATGCGCGCGGCCAGCATGATGAACAAACCGCTGATCAACAGCGTACTGAGATGCTCCTTGAACGAAACAATTTCTTCAATCGCCAGACCTTTGATATTGGCCAAAATCATGCCCATCACAGTCACCGCCAATAAGCCTGACTCTTCTGCCATTTGGTTCGAACCTGAAAACGTCAGCAACACCAAAGCCAAGGTGCCATACGTTTGCAAAAACTCAGGGATCAAATGCCTGCGCAGCAACACCGCCAACACCAACGCACTGACTGCCCCCACCACAGAGCCAACCAACACGGTTTCGCCAAAGACCATCCATGAATGGCCACCCTGCCCGTTGCGCACAATTTCGTAAACCAACACGGCCAACAAAGCGCCAATAGGGTCAATCACAATCCCCTCCCAGCGCAGCACATTGGCAATGCGTATGTTGGGTCGCACGCTACGCAAAATCGGGGCAATCACGGTGGGGCCCGTCACACAAGTCAGCGCACCAAACAAAGCGGCTAAGCCCCACGATAGCCCCGCTATATAGTGCGCTGCCACTGCCAGCAGCCCCATGGTCACAACGGCGCCCACGGTTACCAGGCGCAGCACGGTTCCTTGCAGGCCACGCACCTCACGAAAACGCAAGGTGGCGGCACCTTCAAACAAGATGATGGCAACACCCAGCGAGATCACCGGAAAGAACAATTCGCCCAAAACAGCCTCAGGATTGAGCCAGCCCAAGGCAGGCCCCAAAATGAGTCCGATGAGCAGCAAGAACACAATGGCTGGCAAGCGCACACGCCAAGCCAGCCACTGCGCCAGAAAACCTGCGGTGATCAATGCTGCCAATTGCAGCGCGGCAGAAAATTGCATAAAGAAATCAAAATTCAAATAGAAAGAGAAAAGGGGGCAAATGCCCCCCGTTGTCCAGCATAACTGGCTAAGAGCGGCTAACACAACCCAGTAAACTGAAGGTTTGCGGTTGAAACTAGGCGCAAAACCGCAGGCAGTACAAGTAGTACGACAAGGTTTTGCTTACGACGTATCAAGGGTTGTGTTAGCTGCTCTAAACACGCTCTAAAAAACCACTGCCTACATCAGTCATAGGAGAAGGTATAGATCAGATCGACGGCACTGGCCTCACCCGTCTGGCCACGCAGGGTAATGCGACGAGTGATGTCATAAAACACATAAAACATGCTCGACGCCCCCGCCAAGCCCGCTTGGTAGGTGACATACAACTGGTCAGACAGGCGTTTGCCAATTTCAACACCATTCTGGCTCAAGCCCACCGTATCAAAGCCCAGACCTTGCGCCAAACCACTGCCCACACTGTTGGCAACCAACCCCAATGCCGCCTGCTGCATGGCGTTGCCATCGCCGCTTCCCGCATTAGGTGCGCGCCCCAGCAACACCCAAGACAAAGTCTCAGAGTCAGGCAAGGTCGGCTCCGAATACAGTTGCACACGCGGAGCTTGCGCCGTTCCTGTCACACGAACGCCAGCCGTCACGTCAATATTGGGGCGCACAGCCAGCATGTTGATGGATGGATTGGCGTAAGGGCCGTTGAACATGACAACCCCAGTTTGCACGTTAAGCGCTTGCCCCCAGGCGCGATAGCGGCCTTCATCGGTCCGAATCTCGCCTACGATCGCAACCGGGTCGTTGCCACGTGTGGTACTGCGGATGGCCAGTTCGCCTTCAAGGCGGGTCGTGATGCCATAGCCTTCCAGCGCAAAGTCGCGCCCCAGATCCAGCTTCACTTCCATGTCCATTGGCTTGGCCGTTTGCAGCTGGCCCGACACCATCTGTGCGTCGTCCTGCACATCGCTGCTACGCACAACCACCACATCACTGCCCAATGTCGGCGCACCAGAAGAAGGCAAGGTGATAGAAGCACGATCAACCTTGATATCACCACGCACCCGCATTTGCCCATTGTTCAATCCTGCAGCCAAGTCACCACTGAGGCTGATCTGCCGGTCACTGCGCACCAAAACCTGCATGGCCTCCAAGCGCGCTTTGATGTCCATCGCAATACCGGAGTTGTCTGCCGTCGCCGCCTGCCCCCAGTCAATGGTGCCGCTGGCTGTCAGTTGCCCGCGCTCGACCGGCGCTTGGGTGCGGTTGCCGCTCATACCACGCACATAGGCGTGGCTGCCAGTGCCGCCTTGAAAAACCAACTCATTGATGGTGAGCTGATCACCTGCCAAAGCCGCGCGTAAACGGCCATTATGTAAATCCACCCCGTCAAGAACGGAGCGCAAATTCAGTCCATCAGCCTGAATTTGCCCCTGCAATTGCGGCGCATTGAGCGTGCCAGCCAAGTTCACGTCTGCATTGAACGCCCCTGTAATGCGCCAGCCCAATGGAGCCAAACCAGCCCACACACCCAAATCTTGCATGCTGGCTTGTACCCGCCCACTCAAGGGCGCATTGTTTGCCAGTGTCCAGGCACCGGCTTGTTTACGCAATGTGGTCTGCGCATTGGCTTGCACCACACCGGCCCGCTCAGTGTCCCAGTTCAAAGTGGTCGCAATGGCATCGCCTTGCGATTGCACGCGCACCTCCAAAGTTTTGATACCTGCAGCGACCCCTTTGTTGTGTGGTTTCTGCATGGTTTGCACAATTTTGTCTTGTGCTTCGTTGGTGGTTTTGATTTCCTCAACCACCGGATCACCCAGCCACAAGTCACCGCGATCGCGTGTCAAGAAGGCCTGAATATCCAATGTATCGGCCACGCGCACATTCCAGCCCCCGCTCAATACCAAGCTCGAATGAATGCCCGCACCCTGCAATGGTGGGTTTTGCGGCACCAAACCGTCTGCCCATGCCAGCACCAACCCTTGGAGTTGGCCTTGGGTTTGCAGCGTGAAGGCACCATTAGCCCGCTGCGTAAAGGCAACGGGTTGCCATTGCAGGCTGAGCTGCTCGCCCTCTTTAGCTACGTCTGCAGGCGGTGTTAAACGCATCTGCCCTGCTGATGTATTGACCTGCAAGGTGCTACCCGGCTTGGCCGTGACCTGCAGCGGATCGACCAATTGCAAGCGCCAGGGCTGCTTTTGTTCTGGCAATGTCGCGGCTGCAGACAATTGATCCACCAGCACGGTCCAGGCAGCGGTGCCAGCCGATGTGGTCTGCGACAGTTTGGCCTGCGTTTCCCATTGCGCTTGCGCACCATTGGCTAATACATCGCCAGTCAACGCCAACGTGGCAGAAGAGGGGTCGCCCTGCAACTGCAAGTCCAACTGGCGCACATCGAGTTGCGTGGCTTTGGCGGCAACTGCTCCGCTACTGCCACCTGCACGAGACTGT
Organism: Lampropedia puyangensis; assembly: GCF_004833285.1. Classification (GTDB taxonomy): domain Bacteria; phylum Pseudomonadota; class Gammaproteobacteria; order Burkholderiales; family Burkholderiaceae_C; genus Lampropedia; species Lampropedia puyangensis. The sequence goes on along the minus strand of NZ_STFG01000001.1, from coordinate 19,430 downwards.
CCTTTGTCCTGTTGCTCTGTAGGCGCTGAAGATGCCAATTCCAGCTTGAGCCCTTGGCTCTGCACCTTCGCCTGAAGCTGCACTTGCGATGCTGCCACCGGTTTTTGCATTTCATTGAGCCATTGCTGCCAGCCCCCTTTCCAGTCGGCATCCAGTCGCAACTGGCCCGATGCTTTCATCGTCGGCAATTGACTGCCGACCACAGGCAAGGTTGTGAGCCATTGCACCAGCTCTTGCGCCGAAACCACATTCAGCGCAAGTTTCCCAGAACCTGTATTGAGTTGCATGTGCGTATCCGCATCCATGCTCAGGCCCGGTGCTGCGGCTTTGATGGTCGCTTCAATTTGGTCGGCTTGGGGCAAAGCCACACGAACGGCATTGGCATCGACCTTAGCAGCCAATGCATCAAGATGCACACGCTCTACCGTTAACAAGCTGGGGCTCCATTGCCCTTTGGCCTGCAGGGCCCGTACGTTCCAGCGGCTCGTCCTAGCCTTAGTACCTGCGGCTTGCGCGTTGTGGATGTCCACATCAAAATCGACCTGAGAATCCAATGCCCCCACAACCGACAATTGCCCATTGAGTGCAGGTGCTTGCTCTGCGGCCAATTCACTATGGATTTGCACCAAAGGCAATTGCTGAACTTGGCCACGCACATCCAACTGCTGGGATGCCGGATCAAAAAAACCGCTCAACTGCACTTGCCCATCTCCGACATGGGCTTGCGCAGTCTCCACAATCCAACGCTGTGGCGTCATTTGGGCTTGTGCCACCAAACGCGTTAAGGGCACACGTTGCTGGTCAACCAACCCCGCGCTGGTATTACGGATGTCGGTTGCAATAGCCCATTGCGCCTGGGTGATATCAGTGGCTGCCCCGCCACCATTTGCCGCCAATGGTGCAATCGTGGCTTGGCCTGTAAAGGCTGTTTGTGGCAATGACGCCATCAAAGGCTGCAGGTTGACTTCATCAAGCTCCAAGATCACTTGGGCGTCGCCCCATTGCTGTGGCGTTGCGCTGCCTTTGAGCTGCACATGGCCAGCGGCCTGCTCGCCTTGCAGATCGACGCGGGCTTGCTCGATCGTCAATTGTGTGGGGGCATAGTGCAACTGCGCAGCAATGCTGCGTACCGGTAGCTGCGCCTGATCCCATGCACCGGGCGTGGCGTTATCCAGTTGCACCACGACTTTCCACATGGAAGATGCCAAGTCAGCAGCTGCAGTTGTGCCAGACGCATCGGGCTCTATACGTACAGTGCCTTGCAATTGGGTTTGCGGTGCCGCCGCATGGAATGCATGTGCATTCAACTGCTGCAATTGCAACAGCGCAGTTTGCACGGGTTGCTTGCGCCAAGGGGCGATTTCAGCATGGAGTGCAATTTGAGCGCCCGGCGTGGCGGTTTGTGCTTCTGATTGCGCCGCACGCATAGGTTTTAGCAAATCTGTCGCCTCGCTCACTGGCAAACTCTGGCCTTGCTCCTGCCCGTCCAGTTGAATGCGCAGCAAAGCAGCATCACCACCAGCGAGACTGCCATCGGCCGTCAATAAGGCATGCATAGTCAATGGCACATCTGGCACCAATTGGTGCAACCAAGCCCCTACAACACCATGCACAGAGAGATCATTTGCACCCACATTCAGTTGGGCTTGTACGCGGCTATCTCCATACTGCAGACTATTTAATTGCAGCGCATGCTGCTGGCCGTCATAGCGGTATTGCGCGGCCAAGTGCTCAATCGTTTGTGTTTGACTACTGCCATCGTCAGCCACGGACTCCACCTCCAGACGGCCCACCTGCAATGGCACGCTCACATGAATAGGCAAGGTAATGCGCTCTGGCATCACAAAGGGTTCTTGAGGTGGTTCAGGTTGCTGCGGCGTGGGTGTTAACCGGACGTGGATACGATCAGCCTGCAATGCCCGAACATCCAGTGCGCGGGAGAACAGCTGCGACAGGCTCCAATCGAGCTTGAATTGCTCCACCTCAACGGCCACACCTGGCATTGACCATTGCAGTTGCTCGACTGCCCCCCCCCCCAGTGATAGAACCTTGGGCCCCTGCATAGAGCAAGGACTGCTCTTGCGGCAAATATTTTTGTGCCAACTGCAAGGTACGCGGTAGAGAATCAGCACTGCTGGCCCATGCCAGCAAAGCCCCAAAAGCCACTACTACCAACAGCACCAGCGCCAGTAACAACCACAGCACGCGCCGCAACCAACGCCGGCCAGCAGCGACTGCAACAGGAGCCGTATCAGAGTCCGAATGACGATCAGCCATACAAATCAAAACCTTTTCTTATTGGTACGCACACCAGATTCACAGCCGACCCAGCGCCATCGCCGGGTTGCACAGCGCTACCGTGCAGGGCAAAACACGGGGCCAAGGCACCATCTGGGGCGCTATTCAAGAAACGCTGCTCAAACACACCGTGCAGCTTTGCACCATGCAAAGCCATGCGAGCCCATCAGAATGAAAAACCCATGCGCAAATGCACGCGCACTTGCTGCTTTTGCACGCCGTAAGCCACATCCGCCTGCATAGGGCCAACCGGGCTGTTCCAGCGAATGCCCGTCCCCACACCGGTATAGACGCGCATTTGGGATGTTTCATCAGACACGGCACCTGCATCCACAAACATTGCGTGCCCCCAATCCGTCGCATTGCCAAACAGCGTGACGGGGCGCTGCCATTCCACACTGCCTACAGCCATGTAACGGCCACCATAGAGGTCATCGCCTTGCGCTCTGGAGCCGATACTTTCAAAGCCGTAGCCGCGCACAGTAGTGTCGCCACCAGTCAGGAACAACAAAGACGCAGGCACTTTGACACCACTGTCAGCCACCACGGCCCCGAGATCGCCGCGCACAGCCAAACGGCTTCTGCGTCCGACCTCATTACGCGCCCCAAAAGGAATGAACTGCAAAGCACGCAGGTGCGTACGCAAAAAAGGATCTTGCTGCGGTGTCAAGGTATAGCCCACCCCGACCTCTGCCCCCAAGCCGTACCCTGAAGAAGGATTGCTTTTGCTGTCAAAGTAACGCCCGGTCCAATCGTAATTGGCCATGATCGAAGAAGCACTGCCGCTAAGTTCACTGCCGCCCATCACCCGGCTGATGTCGTACTGCAGGAAGTAACGGCGATCAATATGACCGACCGATTTGGAGCGGCCACCGACCAGGGACACACTGTTGGCTTTCACATCCCCCACGTCAGCACGTTCGAGCTTGCCACCCATGAACCAAGCCCACCCCTTCTCATTGGGCATCGCCGTGGCCTGGCTGGAGATCTTCTGGTTTTTGCTGTCCAGAGCCAACTGGCTGACCGTGCGCCACCCCAAAGGCCACAGCTTGTTGTGCGTATGGTCAATCGACAGCCGAGGCCCTGCATCAGTAGAGACACCCACGCCAAACACCACCTTCTGGTATTTGGCTTCGCGCAACTGGGCCACCACAGTCGCATGGTCTGGCGCACTGTTTTCTGTATCCAGCATTAAAAATGCAGAATCAAAATACCCACTGGCAGCCAATCGTTGCTGCGCATCCAACAGTTCTTCTTCGCTGTAGTCTGCCCCCGTAGGAATGCGGGCGATGTTGCGAATGCCTTGCGCATCGTAGCGCTCCACCCCGGTCAGCTTGACCTCACCAAACCGATACGCCGGGCCAGCGTCGTACTCTACGCTGACATCCGCTTTGTTGGCATCCGCATCGACGCGTGCCTGGCTATTGGCAATCTGCGCAGTGGGGTAACGGTATTTTTGCAGCTCACGCAAGCCTGCACTTTTGGCTGCACTCCAATCGGTCTCGGTAAACGGATCGCCGTCTTGCAAACTCCAGCGGCGCTCAATCCGTCGGCGTTGCGCCTGGGCCTCAGGGTTACTGGCCATCGGCTCTGCGAATGTGACCTGGTGGCTTTGCACCACGGTTTGCACGCCAGGCTGCACTTGCACCACAATCGAGCGCGGCACACCCTTACCTTCTGGATTATTCTGCACTGTCAGGGTCAACTCAGGGTTGAAGTAGCCCAAAGCCGCCAACAAATCACGCGCATTAGCATCTGCCTCAATCAACAAGCGATTGAATTCACTCTCTTGCAGATCAGGGAATCGGGTGTAGCGCTGCACATCGAGATGCTGCTCCAAATGGCTGGCGATACTGCGGTCATCACTATGGACTTGCACATCAAAAGCCACATCCCCTTCTGTGGCAGCAACAGCACCAGCTTCTTGGGCAGCATCCTGTTCTTCACTTTGTGTTTTAGTACCACCCAACACTCCGCAGCCCTGCAAGCCAAGCGTCAGCAGCAACAGCGCTGCATAGCCTGTTCGCCGATACGCGAGAGACTTTCTGGTCAAGTAGCGGTCAAATAAAGAGGTCTCAATCATGGGGGCATATTCTGACATTGCTGCACGATTTTGACTGTAAGCGAACGCCTCAAACCACCGATAAAAAGCAGGATTAGTGACGCTTGAGCGTCAACAAATTATAAAAAAAGGAGGGATACCCTCCTTTTGGCTCAGCACGATGGTGCGCCTACCTGCTATTCAATGCTCCGCAAACCAACGTTGCGCCAACTTCACCCAATAGGTAGCCCCTAATGGGAGCAAGGCATCATTGAAGTCGTAACTGGCGTTGTGCAGCGTGCAGGGGCCTCCACCATGGCCTGCCGCCCGGTGGTCGCCATCGCCATTGGCGATAAAACAATATGCACCGGGCTTTTCCAGCAGCATGAAAGAAAAGTCCTCTGCGCCCATAGACGGCTCTTGTGGCAAAGCATTCTCCACGCCCACCACCTCCTGCATAACGCGAAAGGCCAAATCGGCTTCAGCAGCAGTATTCACCGTCGCAGGGTAATTGCGATGAAATTCAAAGTCGACCTCGCAGCCAAAAGCACTGGCCATGTCGTTCGCAATGGTGCGCATGCGCGCCTCCACTAAATCCAGCGTTTGGACATTGAAGGTACGCACCGTGCCTTGTAACTCACAACTCTGTGGCACCACGTTGGTGGCATCTCCTCCGTGAATCATGGTGACCGACACCACTGCCGTATCAATGGGCTTGACATTGCGACTCACAATGGTCTGAAAACCCAACACCATCTGGCATGCCACCGGCATAGGGTCCACCACCATATGTGGCATAGCAGCATGGCCGCCCTTGCCTTTGACAGTAATGAGAAATTCATTGGACGAGGCCATGACGGGCCCTGCGCTTGACGCCATCGTTCCAGCGCGCATGCCCGGCCAGTTGTGCATGCCAAATACTGCATCCATCGGAAACTGTTTGAACAAGCCGTCCTGAATCATCTCGCGGGCGCCACCGCCGCCCTCTTCTGCAGGTTGAAAAATCAGATAGACAGTGCCATCAAAATCACGATTTTTCCCTTGCGCCCAGTACTGCGCAGCCCCCAAAAGCATCGCGGTATGGCCATCATGGCCGCAAGCATGCATCTTGCCTTCAACCGTACTGGCATGGGCAAAGGTATTGCGCTCTTGCATTGGCAAGGCATCCATGTCTGCACGCAAACCAATGGCCTTACCACTGGCGCCGCCATCACGGCCATGCACGATGCCGACCACACCGGTCGTGCCCAAGCCACGATGAGCAGGAATGTCCCACTGCGTTAACAAATTGGCCACCACATCGGCAGTGCGGTGTTCTTCAAAACACAACTCAGGGTGCGCATGAATGTCTTTGCGAATCGCCTCGATCGCCTCCGCCTTGGCCACAATAGAATCAATCAGTTTCATAAATATTCCCACCCAGCAACGTCTTATCGGTTCAAAGTCATCTTGCGCCGTTATGCTTCATAAAGCGTCTGGCAGCAAAGCCCAAGCATCCATGGCCCAGCGCACCCTACTTTACCGAAAGTTTTGATAGTAGCCCATTCTCTTGCACATCAGCCCTTCGACACGGAATGTCTGCACCATGCGCCACCCCCTTGCCCTTTTTCTCTTGATTGTCGTCACCGCCTTGTATGCGGTCGCAACCGCATTACGCCACCAGCATCCACTCTGGCCTTATGTCGCCGCCTTCGCTGAAGCAGGCATGGTGGGCGCGCTTGCCGACTGGTTCGCCGTGGTGGCCATGTTCCGCCACCCGATGGGCATCCCCATTCCCCACACAGCCGTACTGGCCAAAAACCAGCAGCGACTGGGCCAAGGTCTGGCCGACTTCATTGACCGCAATTTCCTGAGCCTGAACTACATCCGCAATAAATTAGCACAGTGGGATGCTGCGCACTGGCTCGCCCAATGGCTGCAGTCGCCCGGCAATGCGCAGCGACTTCTGCAGCCCTTGCTGGCCACGACCCGCTTTGGTTTAGAAGCAATGGACGACACCAAAGTACGGGCCTTTTTCACGCGCAATGTGCGTTCAGCCTTGCAACAAATGGATGTCTCCAACAGCAGTGCGGCCGTGCTCGACTCCCTAACCGCGCAAGGGCGCCACCAAGAACTGCTCGATGACCTGACCGCACAACTGGCCAGGGCGGTGGAAAGTGAAAGCACACAACAACACATCACACAAGCCATTGCCAAAGAGCTGCGTGCTTTACGCTATTTGGCGCTCGACCAGGCTGCCGCGCGCCTGACCACACGCAAGATCATCAATGCCATTGCGCGTAACCTTAAAGACATGGGCGAGTCTGCTGACCATCCCATGCGCCAGCGGCTGGATCAAGCTGTGCAAAACTGGATCATGCGGCTCAAGGCAGACCCAGAACTCCAAGCCAAGGCCAACCAACTGCGCGACCAAATTCTCGAGCATCCGCAATTGAACACCTACCTGGAGCACGTCTGGGCAGACCTACTGCGTTGGCTGTCACAGGATTTGCGCAGTAGTGACTCCCCCCTAACATTGCGCTTGGAAGCAGGCATTACTCACATGGGGCGCGAGCTCGCGCACAACCCCGACATGCAAGCCTGGGTTAACACGCAAATTCAAGAACTTGGGCCACAAGTGGTGGACTATTACCGCCCCGCCATCCGTCGCCACATCAGCGATCGCGTGGGTGAATGGGATACCCGTGAGCTGATTGACGAAGTCGAATCGCATTTGAGTAAAGACCTGCAGTACATCCGCATCAACGGCACACTCGTTGGTGGTTTGGTGGGCTTGGCCATTTTCAGCGTCACGCAGTGGTTGATTGGCAGTTAGACCAACCAAGCCCCTTGAAACAAAACGCCAGCGTTCAGGCATGTTTCAACACCTACAACACGTTTTTTGCATTCAACAAAAAAACAGGCCCTCTAAAATTGAGACGCAGTTATCTGGCACTAATCTTTTTTAGGGAGCCCATTTGGGGCAATCAACGTACACGCGCAACTCGTGCATTAAGAACGTGCTTAGGAGCTCCACACGGTCGCGCAAGGCTCAAAACAAAAAAGGCCATGCAAGGCAACTGTTGCAGCGCATACGTCTGTATGCGCAAAGCAGGCAACGCCGCATTGCGCATTTTCGAGACTTTGTTGCACAAACCGAGCCGTAAACAGTAGTAGTCTCTGAGCATGCGTGAATCAAGCTGGTCAACGCGTAAATACCGAACAAAGAACTAGAAAGAGTACAACCAGGCAATGAAGGCGCGAGGTTCGCTCACCGTGTGGTTTGAGCCAGACATGCAGTGGCAGCCTCCAGCGAGCGGCAAGCGAGGCCGCAGGCAAAGCTATTCGGACGCAGCCATTCAGTGTTGCCTGACCCTCAAAGGGCTGTTCAATTTGGCGCTACGCCAGACCATTGGCTTGGTCGAATCGCTCATCAAGTTGTCAGGCCTGCCATGGAAGGCTCCTGACTTCAGCACAGTCTGTCGCAGGCAAAGAGACTTGGATGTACAGGTGCATTACATACCCAGTAAAGAGGGACTGTATCTGCTCGTCGATTCGACGGGGATGAAGTTCTTGGGTGAAGATGAATTGCTTTAAAAAGCTCGGAGAAAAAGTCAAGGCCAAGACCTTTGAGAGACAGGTCGTGGAGCTCAATGTGCGAGCGGCCATCTTGAATCGATTCGCCCAATTGGGCTGCCCCAGAACGGTCGCCGCGGGATAACTGCGTCTGGGCTTTGGGCAAGCTCTACCATCGGTTTATTTATGCAACAAAGCCCATACAATCGACCGCTTTATCAGAATGAGCGGGGCATAAAAAAAATGCGTCTTAATGGGCTTGACTTTGACTACCAGCATGCCCCCAGCGCCGCGCCACATAGGCGCATGCCAGCAATTGGATTTGGTGAAACAACATGGTGGGCAAAATCATCAGGCCAACGCTGACTGCTGGGAACAACACATTCGCCAATGGAATGCCCGTGGTCAGGCTTTTCTTGGAACCACAAAAAAACAGTGTCTTTCTGTCTTCCCACGCAAAACCGCAGAGTTGCCCCAACCCCAGCGTGATGGCAAACACCAAGGCCAGCAACATCACACACAGCACCAGCAAGAGTGCAAGATGCCAAGCATCGACACGTTGCCAAATACCGCCCACCACAGCAGCCGAAAACGAACCATAGACCACCAGCAAAATCGAGCTGTTATCCACCTGCTTGAGCCAACTGCGATGGCGCTGCACCCACGCACCAATCCAGCGGCGCGCCCATTGCCCCAGCGCAAAAGGCAACAGCAGTTGCAATGCCACTTGCAACACCGCAGGCCCCAACGCAAAGTCGCCATGTACACCAAACATGAGCACGACCAACAAAGGGGTGACAAAAACGCCCAACAAACTGGATGTGGCGGCACTGCACACCGCCGCGGCCACATTGCCGCCAGCCATGGCAGTAAAAGCGATCGAGGACTGAACGGTAGAAGGCAAAGCGCAGAGAAACAACAGCCCGAGAGTCAGCTCTTGTCCGACCACCGCAGAAAACACCGGGCGCAATAGCCACCCCAGCAGTGGAAAAAGCGCAAACGTGCAGGCAAACACTGCGAGATGTAAACGCCACTGTCCCAAGCCAGCACGCACCTGCTGCGCCGACAGCTTGGCGCCATGCATAAAAAACAGCAGCGCAATGGCCGCTTGTGTGAAATAGCCAAACCATTGTGCAGCTTGGCCAGCAACTGGCAGCAGCGATGCCAGCAGCACCGCAGCCAGAATCAACAGCACAAACGTATCGGGCAACCAGCGAATGATTTTCATAAATTATTGCAAGGCAAAGGTGCTCCAGCCACTGTCTGATATAGGGGCATAACGGGCATGGCTTGTTAGTAAAAAATGAGGGGCTCGTGGTCAACCAACGCACTTAGGTTGGTACCGCGACTCCGTGCATGGCCATGCCACTCACTGCCCTGAAGTAGTGAAGCAGCCGAAATCAGGCCAGCATGCTGACGTGAGCGGACACCACGCGCCAGCCTTGCGGCAGGCGCACCCACGTTTGCGTTTGACGCCCAACTTTGTCGGAGCCAATGCGTTGGAATTCCAAGTGCGCGGTGGCGAGATCATCGCCAAAAGTGGTGATTTGGGTTTTGAGCATATCGCGATCCAACCCTTGTGACGGACGCCCCGCACGGAATGCCTGAATCTCGGCAAAGCCGTACAGGTGTTCTGTCGCGCCAAAGCGCACCGTGTGCTCGCTATTCCAAAACAATTCGTCCAGCACCTCGACGTCGTTGCTGGTGAGCGCGCGCTCATAGCGCATAAAAGCATGTGTGACTTCTTCAACGATTTCAGGTTTATTGATTTGCATGATGCACCTCGTGATGAGAAAGAAAAAAGACAAGAGAAAAGCCATTGCTGCTGCACAAAGCACAGGCTGACGCCCACCTCTGACGCGATGCGAGGTGTCAATCAATGGCAGAAAACAAGAAAAGAAAACAGGGGCTGAGCAGCCGCTTTACGCTGCAGCGCCAGGCCCTATCCCTAGAACAAGCGCTAACGCCAGCATAGGTACCGGGCGATGCAGATGGATCTTGATGAGTCAGTGCTCGCGCACAGCAAACACCGCCTCCACCTCCACACTGGCATCGCGTGGCAAGACGGAAACGCCAATCGCTGTACGCGCATGGGTGCCTGCCTCACCAAAGACTTCAACAAATAGGTCTGATGTGCCGTTAATGACCGCTGGCACCGAATCAAACCCAGCAGCGGCTTGCACATAACCGTTGACTTTGAGACAGGCCTGCACACGGCTGAGGTCGCCATCACAAGCCATTTTCAGCGCTGCAATCAAGTGCACACCACATTGGCGGGCCGCCGCATAACCGGCCTCAACATCTTCGGCTTTGCTCAACGTGCCTTGGTAGAGCACTTGGCCAATGCTGGTTTGGCCTGCCAGAAACACAAGGTTGCCAAACCGCTTATACGGCAGGTAGTTGGCTTGCGGTCGCGGCAACTCGGGCAGAACCAAACCCAGTTCAGATAAGCGTTGAGAAATAGAGTCAAACATAGCCATTTTTCACGAATAGAGAGATGAATAAAAAGTACGAGGCCAACGCCCGGTTCACACCGTTACGGCGACAACAGGCCGCGTTAATCGGCACAGCATGAATCCGTGCCCAATAGCACTTCATCGCCAGCCGTGGCTGTACCACCTACGTTCTGGCCGATTGAGGCAAACACTTCCTCCAACGGCAAGAACTCGGTTTTGGGCTGACGTGCCGACAACAGCACTTCCAACTGGCTTAAATGCCGCTGCATGAGTTTTTCAACACGCGCGCCATTGCCATCGAGCAGGGCTTGCACAATCGCCTCATGCTCATGCGGACCGGCGCAACCATTGCCTGCCCCTGCTTGCAAATTCATCGGGGCGTACAAAGAAAAGTGCAGCGATGAGCGCAACATCAGCCCGCGGTGCATGTCGGTGATCAGCGGGTTGTGCAAACTCTCCACCAATAAGAAGTGGAACTCAGCGGCTAAACGTGCCACCGTTGAGCGGTCGTTTTCCTCGGCGGCCTCCCGCTCTTTTCGTACATGATCGAAAAAGGGCTGCATATCCAGAATATGGCTGCGCTCAGCCAGCTGGCGCGTTACGCCCAACTCAATCAGGCGCCTTGCTTCAAAAATGGCATGCAGCTCCTGCACACTAGGAACCGGAATAAACACCCCTTTGTTGGGGATAATGTCCAGCCACTTTTCATGGGCGAGGTGGTGCAAAGCTTTGCGCACGCGCTCACGCGTACATCCCAGCAATTTGGCCAAACGCGGCTCCTGCAGCTTCATGCCTGGGCGCAGTAGGCCTGACAAAATCGCCCGCCGAATGCGTTGGTACACCAAGGCGTCTGCATCAGCCCCGTCTATCAGTTGCTCATCCTTGCTCATCAATATGCTCCACTGCAGCGATCAGCACCCGCAGACCTTCTGCAAAGTCTGCGATCTCCATTGCTTCGTCTGGGTTGTGACTGCCATGCTCGTTGCGCACGAACACCATGGCGGTCGGAATGCCCTGTTGGCTGAATACTGCCGAATCATGCCCCGCACCGCTGGCCATGGCCACATGAGGAATTTTCAGCGCCGCTGCGCAAGATAGCAGCTGTGCATGCAGACCAGCATGAATCAGGCCAGGACGTGCGTTGGTAAAGTCGCCCAAGTCAATGACAACACCACGCCGCGCACTGATGTCTTGCGCTATCACGCGCAGGCGCTGATCGATCTCCAGCAGCAGCGCATTGTCTTGGCTGCGAATATCCATCGTGAAGCGCAACTCACCCGGCACTTTGGTCATGGTGTGGACTTTGGCATCGGTATAAAACTGCCCAACCGTGCACACCAGATCTTTGCCTTCCTGCTCCAACTCGAGCCACAGCGCCTCCAGGCGTTGCACAAACTCTGCCCCAGCCATCACCGCATCATGGCGTGAGCGGCGTGGCTCAGCACCCGCGTGGGCGTATTGCCCCAAAATCCGGCTGTGCTTATAGCGCAGATTGCCACGAATGCCCGTCACAATACCCACCGGCAACCCCTCTTGCACCAGAAATGGTCCCTGCTCAATATGCAACTCTAAAAAACAGTGGATGCGAGCCGGGTCCAGTTGCTTCTCGCCTGCCCGCACGCGCTCGGGCGCGAAACCAGCCGCTTGCATGTGATGGAACAACGACAAGCCCGTATCGGGGCGCAAGCAGTCGTCGAGCTCATGCGATTGCAGCAAGCCAAATGCAGCGCGACTGCCTGCGTAAGGCGCGGGAAACCAAGACAACTCCTCCGCACGCACCGCCATGACGGTGATGTCGCGTTGCGGCACTAGGCCTGCACGCACCCAGCGCGCCAGCATCGCCATCCCCGCCACCACGCCGGCAGCGCCATCAAAATTACCGCCATCGGGCACGGTATCCATATGCGAGCCGGTCATGATTGCCGGTAAGCTGCGATCGCGCCCAGGCAAGGTCAAGTACAAATTGCCTGCTGCATCCACGCGCTGCTCTAAACCCAAGCGGGTGGCTTGTTCGGCCATCAAGTCATGTGCCATTTGCTCGCCCTCGCCAAATGAGGCACGCGTCACGCCCAAGGCACTGCGCGAGCGCTCACGCAATGTGTCAAACCATTGGCTGGCCAGCGTGATTTCCGGGGTGATGTCTTGTGCGAGAGAACAAGTCGGTGCAATGGTGGTTTCAGCGAACATAACGGGACACTCCAAGCAGCCGCTCCATGAGCAGCGAAAAAACGACGGTAAAAAGAATCAGAACACTGGCCACCGCAGCGGCGCGCACATCCAACAAGCTCTCGATCAGGTGCAGCAGGCGAATGGGCAGCACTTCACTGCGCGCATCAGACAAGAACATCGAAACGGGCACGTTGTCGAACGAGAACATGAAAGCAATGAAACTGCCTGCAAAAATCGCCGGTGCCGCAAGTGGCAGGACGATGCGCAAAAACGTGCGCCACTGACTAGCGCCTAGGCTACGCGAGGCATCGATGATGCTGGGGTCAATTTGCCCCAACCCAATCAAGGCAGTGCGCAAGATGTATGGGGTAGAGATGGCAATATGGCCGATCACCAAAGACCAATACGACAGTTGCATACCCAGCATTTGCAGCCAAATCAGCGTAGCCAATCCCAGACTGATACCCGGCAGCATCATGGGGGACTGGAAAAATGTCTCCAATGCACGCGCCCACATCGACTGCTGCCGTGCAAGGTACATGGCCGCACCTGTGGCCAATACGGCAGCAACACTCACGGCCAACACTGAGACGCGGAAACTGACGGAGACAGCCTCCCAGAGATCGTCGGACTCTGTCCACAAGGCAACAAACCAACGAAGCGACAGATCTTGCGGAGGAAAACGCAGCGTTTCGCCGCCGTTGAATGATGTGGCCAAGGCAAAGAAAGTTGGCACGATCAAGATAGTGCATCCCAAAGCCACAATCAAAGCCAGTGCTGCATACCAGCTGCCAGCACTGAGCCGTGCACGCACGCGCTGAGCCCGGCTTGTTGATGTTTGTCCATCAGCCATAGATGTACCCTTTCGATTTGCGTGCCAAGGCATTGCCTGCAAACACAATGCTGCTGACCGCTACCATCAAAACCACCGCCAAAGCCGCGGCAAACGCCCACTCTTGCGAAAGAATCGACTGCTGGTAGATGTACATCGGCATATACAAAAGCCCGCCGCCGCCCAATACGGTTTGCGCGACAAAGCTGCCCACGGCAGAGGCAAACACCAAGGAACAACCTGCAATCAGACCGGGAATGCTCAAAGGCAGAATGACTTGCACCAAGGTCTTCCAATGCCCGGCCCCCAGCGAACGCGAAGCCAAAAGCAAGCTCGCATCCATACGCCCCAGCACGGTGTAGAGCGCCAGCACCATCATCGGCATTTCAATTTGTGTGAGGCCGATCACGACGGCTTTTTCGGTGAAGAGCAGCTTCAACGGCTGCTCAATGATGCCCAGCCACAGCAGCAGCTCATTGATGGGGCCTTGGTTGCCAAGCGCCACCATCCAGCCGAATGTGCGCACCACCCCACTGACCAACAGCGGTAGCACCACCAATAGCAGTAATAAGGATTTCAGACGCGGACCCGCGTACACCATACCCAAGGCATAGGGGTAGCCAATCACCAAGGTCAGCAGCGTGGTCAGCAGCCCGAGTCGCAAGGTGCCGATCAGCACGTCGTAAGTCATCGGGTCAGTCAGCACACGCGCGAAATGCGTGAGTGTGAGCGCGCCTTCCAGACCACGAAAACTCATCACCACCAAAACGATTTGCGGCGCCAGTACAAAAATCAAAAAATACACCAGCAAGGGAGTCGCCAACCAAGGGCCACTCAATGCGCCAGAAGCAGAGGTTTTTTGCATCGTCCTGTCTCCTCTTCATTGCGCCACAACGGGCGGCACAAACACCGAGCAATGCGCTTGCGGACGCACCCGCACCTGCACCGCAGTACCTGCAGCCAGATGATCGCTATGGGCACTGCGTTCGGCAGACAGGTGCAGCAAAGTCCCGTCGCGCACGCGCACTTGCAGGCGTGTGATTTGCCCCATCGGTCTGGCCGACACCACTTGCGCAGCCTCACCCACATCGCTGAGCTCTAATTGCTCTGGGCGCAAGGCCAGTCGCGCGGGGCCATTGCGCGTGCAGGGGCCAATGCAGTGGAATTCAAAATGCACACCACTGGGCATTTGCATGCGCCACCGATCCTGCGCGAGCCGCGTGAGCTGCCCATCCAACACCGTTGAGCTGCCCATGAAACTGCTGACAAATTCATTTTGTGGTGCGTCGTAAATCTCACTGGGGGTACCCAGTTGCATGATGGAGCCCTTGTTCAGCACGGCAATGCGATCGGCCATCGACATGGCTTCTTCCTGATCGTGCGTCACCATCAAGGTGGTGATGCCCAACTCACGCTGAATGCGCAGCAACTCGCTTTGCATTTCTTCGCGCAGGTTTTTGTCCAATGCGCCCAGCGGCTCATCGAGCAGCAACAAGCGTGGCGATATCGCCAGTGCCCGCGCCAACGCCACCCGCTGCTGTTGCCCGCCAGACAATTCACGCGGCAAACGTGCGCCAAAGCCAGCCATGCGAACCACCTCCAGCATTTCGCGGGTTTTGCGGGTGGCCTCATCGCGTGAAGCGCCATGCGCTTTGAGACCATAGGCAATATTGGCCTCCACACTCAAATGGGGAAACAGCGCGTAGTTTTGAAACACCATCCCCATGCGGCGCAACTCTGGCGGCAATGCAGTGATGTCTTGATTGCCAAGCAAGACGGTGCCACTGTCGCAACGTGTAAAGCCTGCAATCACCCGCAGCAAGGTGGTTTTGCCGCAACCGCTGGGACCCAGCAAAGCCACCAACTCGCCCGAGTGGGTTTCCAGATCCACCCCATTGACGGCACGCATTGCGCCGTAGGACACCATGATTTGTGAAAGCTTGAGAGCCGTATGTGAGTGGGACATAAAAAATCGCATTGAATAGTGGAGTCGGTCGCCAACGCAATGCGACGGCGCCAATCACTCATGCAATCACCATGCCAGTTTTATGCACACCCATTAATTAAATGAGCACATATATTTATTAAATGTGCACATTTTATGGTGCATGTGCGCATAAAAGTAGTGCGTTGCGCACCATATTTGTTCAATTTTTTGTGGCTATTGGCCACTTTTTTTATGAGACTCACGCAGAGCAGAAGGCTTTTCTGAGCCGAAGGATCCTTCTCTATAGAGCAATAACAGGCGCAACGGCTATAACAAGAAACTTGCCAAAAATGTGGCACACATTGTGCACAGATGATTGTCATCAATGCACTTTTTGCCACCATGACGACCAGTTCATCTCAAGGGATTAGCTCCCGCAACCTCCACGGCTGGGGCGCTACGCCACCCACCTTGCAACTACCCCATCAGGCCAAGGTGGCGGTTTCGCTTGTGATTAATTTTGAAGAAGGTGCCGAATGGTCTATTGCCGATGGCGACCCCACCACAGAACGCGTGGCTGAAGTCCACAGTGTGGTGCCTGCGGGTGTATGGGATCAGGGCACGGAGCAGCAGTTTGCCTATGGCATGCGCGCGGGTGTGTGGCGTTTTCTGGATGCATTGCGCCGTCACAACCGTACCGCGACTTTTTATATGTGCGGTCAAGCGGTAGAACGCAGCCCGCATATTGCCGCACAGATCGTCGCGCAAGGCCATGAAGCGGCCTGCCACGGCTGGCGTTGGCGACCGCATGCCGATTACGACCATCCTGCGCGTGAACGGGCTGATTTGCAACGCTGCATCGAAGTCACCCAACAGGCCACCGGCCAAAGGCCATGGGGTTTCTTTTGTCGCGGCAGCGAAAGCCGCTGGACGCGCGCGCTCTTGCAAGAACTGGACTTTGAATATGCCAGCAATGGTTTGGACGATGACTTGCCGTATTTCGATACCAGCTTGCCAGCGCCGATGCTGGTCATGCCCTATGCCTTGGATTCGAATGACATGAAGTTTTTTCATCCCAATGGCTTTGCATGCGCCGACGAAATGGTCACATATGTCAGCGATGCACTGGATGTGTTGATCGCCGAAGGTGAGCGCGGCACACCCAAGCTGCTCAACATCGGCTACCACTTGCGTATTACAGGTCGACCCGGGCGCTTTGCGGCATTTGAACGTGTGTTGCAACTGCTGGAGCGCTTGGGCGACAGCGTCTGGGTGGCGTCGCGCTTAGAAATCGCGCGCTTGTGTCGCCAACAAATGCCTCACCCACACCACGCCCACGATGCCCATGCGGCACGCGCTGAGACGCCCCCATCTCTCCTTCACTCCTCCCTCTAATCTCTTACCACCATCAAAAGGAACGCCATGCCCGCCTCTGATCACACTTCTTTTTCTCGCCGCCATTTTCTTGCTGGTGCAAGCGCTGTTGGCGCGGGTTTGCTGATGCCACAATGGGCGCAAGCGCAATCGTCTGAAAGACTGGTGGCAATGGCCATTCCCGGTACGTGGGAGCGCTCAGCGCGCTCCGTCGTGGCGCCCGCCTTTAAGAAAGCCACAGGCGCTGATGTGACAATCAGCCCTGCGCTGATTGTGGAAGCACTGGCCAAGCTCAGTGCCTCTAAAGGCAACCCACCGTATGATGTTGTGATGATGGATGAGCCAGCGCAGATCAATGCCAAAGCGCAAGATCTGCTGGCCACTTTGCCGAAAGACCTGATCCCAAATTTGAGCAAAGTGCCGTCATCGCTGATTGGTGCCGATGGTATGGGTGTGATGTCTGCCATGCAGGTGTTTGGCATCGCCTATAACGCGAAAACCATCACAACTCCACCCAAAACATGGGATGAGTTGTGGAGCCCGTCCTATAAAGGGCGTGTTTTGATCAGCGGACCCGACACCACGATTGGCTTAACGTGGATGGTTGAGTTGGCCAAAATGCACGGCGGCAGCGAAACCAATCTCGAACCCGCATGGAAGATGCTGGAAAAGCTGCGCCCCAATCTCGCCACCATCCCAGCCAATCCGGGCGCAGTCGGCCCGCTATTCCAGCAAGGCCAGGCCGATATTGCCTTGAGCTTTCTCAGTGTGGTTGAGCCACTGCGTTTGCGTGGTGTTGATGTAGCGATTGCCAAGCCAGAAACTGGGTGGGGCGTGGTCTCCAACATCGTGCACATCACCAAAGGCACGCGCAATATGGAACATGCCGCTGCGTATGTGAATGCATTACTGGACACACAGGTGCAAGAGCAACTCGCGCAGGAGCCGTACTTCAGCGTGCCAAGCAATAACGAAGTGGCCTTCACCGGTGCCATGGCCAAAGTCGCCAAAGACCAGTCAGAGCTGCTTACCGGTCATGGTTTGGACTGGGTCAGCATCGCAGCGCAACGTCAGGAGTTGATTGACCGCTTCAACCGCGATTTCCGTCGCCGTTGATGCCTCGCAGCATCTGCCAGCTAGCGCTCCAGTAGCCTTGCTGGCAGATGCATGGCCCGGCCTGTGCGATTGCTCGTGTGCATAGGTCATTGACACGTCTCGCAGCTTTGGTGCTGTCTTTTTTTCTTTGTTCTGCTTGGTATGAAGCCCCTTCACACGCTCAGCGCGACCGAAGCGCTTTCTCTCCTGACCGCTCGCCACATCACCAGTGAGGCGCTGGTACAGGCTTGTATCGATCAGATCCAGCAATA
Organism: Lampropedia puyangensis; assembly: GCF_004833285.1. Classification (GTDB taxonomy): domain Bacteria; phylum Pseudomonadota; class Gammaproteobacteria; order Burkholderiales; family Burkholderiaceae_C; genus Lampropedia; species Lampropedia puyangensis. The sequence continues at coordinate 1,411 of NZ_STFG01000001.1, read as the reverse complement.
TGAACCTCACATACAAGCTTGGCAGTATTGGGATGCACAGGCTGCCTTGCGTGCCGCACGTGCCAGCGATGCTGCCCGCGCAGCAGGGCAAGCCATCGGTAAATTGCATGGCTTGCCCATCGCCATTAAAGACAATATGGACACGGCCGACATGCCCACCACTTATGGCAGTGCGCTGTATGCCAACCACCAGCCGCAACGCGATGCGACTGTCGTGGCCATGCTGCGAGCCGAAGGTGCCATCATTCTGGGTAAAACCGTGTGTACCGAGTTTGCCTATTTCACCCCGGGTGCCACACGCAATCCGCATCGAATCTGTCACACGCCCGGCGGATCCTCCAGCGGATCGGCGGCAGCAGTGGCAGCAGGGATGGTGCCCTTGACACTTGGCACGCAGACCAATGGCTCGGTCATCCGCCCTGCAGCTTTTTGTGGTGTGTTGGGCTACAAGCCTGCTGCTGGTTTGATCCCCCGCGAAGGGATTTTGGATACGTCACACACGCTCGACCAAGTGGGCTTTTTTGCGCGCACAGTCGATGATCTGGAGTGGCTTGCCCACTGCTTGAACCCTGCGTTGCCCGTGAACACCTCTTTGCCGATGTCTGCATTGCGGATAGGGGTACTGCAATCCGATCTGCTCGCCCATGCCAGCCCAGCCATTTTGGCCTTGCTGGAGGCCACGCAGGAACAACTGCACCAGCACGTGCGCGCGGTCACAACGGTCTCTTTAGATACATTGCACGGCCTCGCCAATCAACACCACCGCACCATCATGCAGGCAGAAATGGCGCAGGCGCTGGCGCATGAGCGCGAAATCGCCAGCGATCACCAGCCACTGAGCCATGCGCTGTGCGAATTGATGGATGCAGGTGCAGCCACCACCGCCGTGGCGTATCTGGATGCGTTACGCGCACGTGAGCCGCTGGCGCAACGCATCGCGCAGTTGTTAGAACCATGTGATGTGCTGCTCATGCCCAGCACACCTGGCGCAGCACCTGAAGGTTTGAGCAGCACTGGGAGCCCCATCTTTTGCTCGATGGTTTCGTTGCTGGGCTGGCCTGCCGTGCATGTGCCTTTAGGTGAAGATGCACAAGGTTTGCCATTGGGTTTGCAGTTGGTGGTTCGCCCTGGCCATGAGATCGCGCTTGCGGGCGCAGCGCGCCTGCTCATGCAATGTGCGCAACGTGAGGAGGGTGCCCCCATTGCGGCAATGGCATATTGATGCCTGAGGTGATTCCGTATGAATGGAAAAACTGCCAGCATCACTGCGTTGATCTTTTTGGCCTTGTGTTGCCGCAAATTTTTTTCTACTTTTTTTAAACGGCGCCGACGTATCAGAGTGACTGACGCCCCCCCTGGGCTTTGTTGCATAAATGAACCGATGGTCGAGCTTGCCCAAAGCCCAGACGCA